>CBFIAX010000001.1:0-268253 GCA_965660685.1 Yoonia sp.
TCCATCGAACTGAACCAAACCGCCCACATATCTCTTCAGATATTCAAATTTCAAACAACGTTGGAGACAAAAACCTAGCGATGCGCCTAAACTAAGTGGCGCGCCGCCAGTCAAATCTCCGAATTCTTTCTTCGCTTCCTTCCCTCCGCGTCGCCGCTTCGTTCCGTCCGCTGCCCCGTGTGACACTCTCTGTCTCGCCGGTAAGGGGGGTTCTAAGGTTACTCGACAGAACCCGCAAGGCCTTTTTTCAGAAAAGGTGAATCTTTTGGCAAAAACACAGTAAATTATTGATAATAAACAGTTTTAATTGCCTGCCTGCGTTTATGTGGTGCTAGTTTGATCTGAAACCACTGCATATTTGGGTCATTTCAACATGACACTGCACGCACCGGTAGATTTCAGGCTGGTTTCATGTCCCAAAGCACCGGAATCGGCGCCGACTCGCCTTGAGCTCCAACTCAAGGCCCTCAATAAATTGGATGGTGTATATAGTGACCCGCGTTCTGTTGCTTTTGTAGTAAGCGAAGAACAACCTGCTACCTTGTCCGAAAGTTGCGAAAATTCCTGTGGCAGCTTATCTGCTTGGGACCACTTCAGTAAGGGATCCGTGATGGCAAACCACCTATATCAAAATGATCTGCCCGATGGGTTAGACCTTGGCCCCGTCGTCGCGATTGATTGCGAAACGATGGGCTTGGTCCCGGGTCGCGATCGGCTTTGCCTTATACAAATGTCTGGGGGGGACGGAGACTGCCACCTTATACAAGTAGCGATCGGCCAGACCGAAGCACCCAATCTGGTGGCCATGCTTGAGAATCCGAATGTGTTGAAACTGTTCCACTATGGGCGGTTTGATATCGCAGCCATGTTGGAAACATTTGGTGTAGTAACCGCCCCAGTCTATTGCACAAAGATCGCGTCGCGGCTGGTACGGACATTTACCGATCGGCATGGGTTGAAGACATTGATACAAACGATGCTTGGGATCGACATATCCAAGCACCAGCAACAAAGCGATTGGGGTGCGCCAGTCTTGACCGCGGCGCAATTGGATTATGCGGCTTCAGATGTACTATATCTACATCAGCTGCGTGATGCGTTTGATGTGATGTTGGCACGCGAAGGGCGAACGGAAATGGCGCAGGCCTGTTTCGACTTTCTGCCCATGCGGGCACAGTTGGACATTGCGGGCTGGCCCGACAGCGATATCTTTGCACATTCATGAAATCCCCATCTGATAACTTCCATTCGGTATTGGTGTCCTGGGCCAAGATCATTTTGCCCGTTTGCGGGATTGCGATCTTTTCTACACTATTCCTTTTCGAGCGCGGGGATGATGATACCTCTGAACTTCCAATGGCTGAGCTCCAGTCTTTGGCCCGCGAACAACGGATTAGCGCGCCACAGTTTTCTGGGGTGGCGGACAATGGCGCGATCATCTCGGTCGGGGCGAAATCGGCGCGCCCTAGCGATGACGACACCTCCATCATGACGGCAACCGATTTGTCATTGTCTGTAGATGCGCCAGATGGAAGCAACCTGTCCGTGACCGCGAGCCAAGGCACGTTGAACGGTAGCGCGAAACGCGCGCGGTTGGATGGTTTGACGCGGCTGGAAACCTCGACGGGCTATATTATGGAAACCAATGGCGTGACTGCGAATCTGGCAACCGGGAGCGTTGTGTCCGATGGTGCGTTGGAAATTCGCGCGCCATTTGGAACCGTGACTGCAGGCAAGGTGACGTTTTCGGCGGGTTCCGCCGATCAAGGACAACAGATTTTGTTCACGCATGGCGTCCGACTAGTATACACAGCAGATAACGCAGATGCGAAGGACGCCACTGAATGAAACAGATCATAGCATTGACCGCGACCTTGCTGTTCGCTGGCCCAGTATTTGCGCAGACCAACATCAATCTGGGCGGCATTCGTGCGGACAGTGGTGCCCCAGTAGAGGTGGCTGCCGACAACCTGACCGTGGATCAATCCAGCGGCAGCGCCGTTTTCACGGGTAATGTGGTGATCGGCCAAGGCGACCTGCGTCTGTCTGCCGGCACCGTGCAGGTGATCTATTCCGAAGCAACCGGCGATATAGCGCGCCTCTTGGCATCAGGTGGTGTCACATTTGTAACGGCCACCGAAGCCGCAGAAGCGCAAAACGCGATCTATAACCTAACGACTGGGGTCATGACATTAACAGGCAGCGTATTGTTGACCCAAGGGGCGAGCGCATTGTCTGCTGAAAAGATGACTGTGAATGTGAACACGGGATCGGCCGAGATGTCAGGCCGCGTGCGCACCGTATTCCAGCAGGGCAATTAACTCATGACCAAATTGACTGTCCAAGATGGGGACGTGGGGCTGAAAATCAGCAATCTGCGCAAGAGTTACCGCAAGAAGGTGGTCATTCGCGATGTGAGCCTTGAACTTGGGCGGGGCGAGGTCGTCGCACTGCTGGGACCGAACGGGTCTGGTAAGACGACCTGTTTCTATTCCATTGCGGGGCTTGTGACGCCAGAAGGCGGCAAGGTTGCCGTGGACGGGCGGGATGTAACAACGCTTCCTATGTATAGACGTGCGAAAATGGGAATCGGATACCTGCCGCAGGAAATGTCGATCTTTCGCGGGATGAGCGTCGAAGACAATATCATGGCGATTCTGGAAATCGCGGTTTCGGAAAAACGCAAACGACGTGAAAAGCTTGAAGAGTTGCTATCTGAGTTTTCGATTGAACATTTGCGCCGCGCCTCTGCGCTCGCGCTTTCTGGCGGTGAGCGGCGGCGGGTGGAAATTGCGCGTTGTTTGGCCGCTAGGCCGAAATATGTGCTGTTAGATGAACCTTTTGCAGGCGTTGATCCGATTGCAGTAGGAGAGATAAGGCATCTCGTCGCTGACCTGAAAACCCGGGGCATCGGCGTGCTGATTACCGACCACAACGTGCAAGAAACCCTCCAAATCGTAGACCGCGCCTATATTCTGCATGATGGTAAGGTATTGATGAGCGGCACCACCGCAGAGGTCGTTGCAGACGAAAATGTGCGGCGTGTCTATCTTGGGAATAGCTTCCGCGTTACCTAAGCAGAAACCACTTTCACGATAGCACCATTGACAACACCCCCAAAAATATCGCCAACTGTTAGAGATGACAGACCCGATTATTATCTTGTTCTCTCGAAATAGCCTTGCAGTTGCAAAGCAGATTAAGCTGAACAAAATCGGGCAGTTATCGTTTTCACCAGATTGGATTTGACCCCTTGATGGGCTGAATACCCATGCATTTGTCACGTCCTCGAAATTAGAAGAATTGGAGAAACGATGCGCTATCAAATCAGTGGTAAGCAAATTGATATCGGCACTGCACTGCAAACCCATGTCGAATCAGAACTTGGCGATATTTTGGGAAAATATTCGGGGCGCCCGACGGACGCCAACGTGGTTTTCTCAAAATCAGGCCATGAATATGTTTGCGAAGCTGTTGTGCATCTTTCAACGGGTCTTACGGCCCAAGCCACTGACCATGCTACGGAAATTTACGCCGCATTCGATGGTTGCTCGGAAAAGATGGATAAACAGCTGCGGCGATACAAGCGCAGGTTGAAAGATCACCATAAGGAACGCTCGCAACCAGTTGAACTTTCGGACTCAGCCTCCTATATCCTCGCACCAACAGACGAGTCGAAAGAGGCCGAAGATGAACCTGTAACGCCAATTATCGTGGCTGAAATGGAAGAGAAGATCCAATCCCTGTCAGTCGGTGAAGCGGTGATGCAGATGGAGCTAGCAAATAAGGCTTTGTTAGTGTTTCGAAATGAAAAGCATGGCGGCGTCAACGTCGTGCACCGACGGGACGACGGAAATATTGGCTGGATTGACCCGCGTTCAACGGGCTAGCCCAGTCGGCTAAAATGGTCAGAAAGCGAAAGACATGAACCTTGGCGATATCCTGCACCCAACTGCGGTAAAGACAATCAGCGCTTGCACCAGCAAGAAACGCCTGTTCCACGATCTTGGCGAGTTGGCAGAAGGGGCCTATGGGCTCGACGCGGCACGTACGATCGAGGCATTGATTGAACGCGAAGGTCTTGGTCCAACTGGTGTGGGGCATGGCATTGCACTGCCCCACGCGCGCATGGATGGCGTGACATCCGTGTCCGGTATGTTCATCCGTCTGGAAAAGCCGTTGAATTTTGACGCGATTGACCGTCAGCCTGTTGATTTGGTTTTCGCCCTGCTTGCACCAAAGGAAGCTGGTGTTGATCACCTTAAGGCCTTGGCACTTGTGTCCCGCACAATGCGAAACCCTGACACTTGCGCGAAATTACGCGCCAACAGTGACGCCGGCACGATCCACACGATCTTGACTGAATTGCAGGTCACGCAGGCCGCTTAACGCGGCTGCCAAGCCCCAAAGCCGAACGCGATGTAATCTCGCTGGCACGCATCTTTGGCGGCCTGTTCGATTTTCGCGTCATATATCGCAGCCAAACGCCCGATATGCGGGTCGGTGTCGTGTTGCGGTTCTGGCATACTTGTCCGCCCCAACTGTCCTGCAAGCATCGCAAGATCGCCACGCAGTCTGTCTTCGCGCAGAATCATATCTGGCACACCGAATGTCGACATGCCTTGCAGCATTTCCAGCTGACTGGCCCAAGCACCGTCGACGCGCAACGCTGTTTGTGCATTTAAGTTTGCCTTTAGGAACGCCAGCCATGCGAGAAACGCATCGCGGTGTGCGGCGTTGTCATAACTGTCATCCGCGGGATCATTAGGCAGCGGTACGTTATGCACCTTGCGCAATGTCTTGCGAATTTCGACATATGATCCTTCGCCGATGGTCAGGATATGATTGCAAAACGCGGCATGGGCGCGGGCCAACGGGTGGCGCAACACGGTAAAGCTACGATGCCCGACATGTTTACGTTTCCACTGGCGCAGTTCTTTCTGAGACATGTCACGCCCGATATCGTCCAATGTCGCCTCATCGAGCCGCGCCATCCAATCACAAATTGCATCATCAGGACCCGATCGTACCGGCATATAAAGCAGCCCAGCTTTGGGCGCGGACATATAGGTTGGTGTCATTGGTCCGCGGCGCGGTTCAAAATTTGGCGTACGATTCAAGTTAAACCGATCCATACGTGCCAAGGATTTTTCCATACCTTGAAAGTCGACGACTTTATCAGACATCTCGGTCGAATTCTGCTTTTTTAGCGGTTTATCTAGACCGGCGATCCGGTTTTGGCACCCGAGATAATCTGCCAGACCATTCATGATGTCCACGTCTTGGAGGTCTTCATAGGCAACATAAAATGCGGTCTGACCCAGCTTCTGCAGCGTATTCAGCAAGGTTACCTGAAACTGCTGCAAGGCATCTAAATGGGCCTCAAACTCGCGAGGGTTATAGTTAATTTTGCGGGTCTTGGCGTGAGTCACATTGGTGAGTTTCCACCGTCCAGTCGCTGCAGCAATTTTCCAGCTGACATAGCTGTCGAGAGGATTACGGGTCAAAATGATTTTGGCGCACCGACGGTCGGCCATGCAAATTTCCAACACACGCGGATCATGCGTGTTGAAATAACGAAAGCCGTTCAAACCCTCCGCTGATTTGATCTGGTCGATTAGCTTCTGAGGATCAGCATCGCGCTGCGCCTGACTGACCCCAAGGATGCGCTCCTTTTGTGGGTAGCCGATAAAATGCGGGTTAAACGCCTCTCCATGGCAAGCCAAACCGTCGAAGGCGTTAATGTTCGCTTCTAAAAAATTGGACCCCGTCCGCATTTCTGCAAAAACGACGAAATAATCAAACTGTGTCATAACTTAACGCACCAAATAAGGTTTGCGGGGCTTAGGGGTAACATTGACAGCAGCATCTTCGACAGGAAAATCGCCCATCAAATAGGGATGCATGCCTTGGTTTTTCAAATTCTGAAGGAACTGGCCGAACCCAGATAGGTCAACCATGCGCGGGGCTTCTGTAAGGCGACGTACGGTCTTGCCCGTCATTTCGTCGACAATCATCTGCAATGGTTCCATGGGCGATTGAATGAAATCCGCCATAGTCCAAATTTTGATCCGCGCATTGGCCCAAGGGGACCGTAAAGCGTTCAGATGTTCGTTTTCAACGTGTTGGAGATAGGCCGCCTCTTGCCGAATATCCGCAAAATTCCGGTTCGACTGGAACAGTTTCACCGCCCAAGCCCCTGAAATTACCGACACCTGTGCATACGGGTCGGTGGCTAACAACCAGCTTATTTTTTGCGAGTCCGTCGGACCAAATTGAAAACACTGGCGTTCGCCGCGCGTGCTCCAGATCAAATTCGTCAGAAACATCTGGCTGTTGTAGTCCCGCAAGATCGGATTATCGATTAAGGCACCACTGAACGATCCCTGACGTCCATCAAATTCAACGCGGTCGGGCGCGTAAAGATGGCCATGAAACCGATTGCCCGTGACCTTGGCCAGCCATGGTTCGAAATTCTCGAACAATTCGGTGAACCCTTCGAACACAGAATAGGGTGATGCGGTCACACCATTTTCCCAATCGCGGTTTGGATACCGGCTTTGCATATATAACCCAGGACGGCCACGCGTGCGCCGATCTACCGCCTTGGAAAAAATACGGTCGATCTTGCCAGGGTTCGGTTCGGCACCCTGCATCGCGTCACCGTCATCAGTGAGAAACATCTTGTATAAACGGGTGGCCTGCGGCCAAATTTTCCGCGCGACAAAGCAATCGGACCGGCGCAAAAGCTGTAGGTGATCATCATAAAAAATATGCGGCTTACCCTGAAAATCGAATTTCGATAGGGTGAGGGACCGGCTTTCGATGTTGCCCGAATACAATCGGGCAAGGGTCTGGAAGTAGCTTTCATCGGGAATCCAGACACGTTTGAAATAGCGATCGTAAACCTCGCGCTCTGGGTCTTGAAGAATTGCGGTGAGCGTTTGACGCGTTAGGCACCACCACTGCGATCCCATATGGGGAACCAACCCAGCGGGCACCTTGCGTTTAAACCGTACGGCGCGCTGCAATTTCACATAACCGTCAAACATCCGCCGATTGGTTTTCCACGAAAACGGAAACCGCATGGTAAAGCGTTCCGCGTCCAAACCACCCACGGTCCATGACACCTCTGAAGTAGTTGCGCTTTCGATGAAATCAGTGCGCGGGCGGCTGTCCAGGTATTGCACAAGCTCGCGCACGGGGCGCAATGGCATACATGATCCTGACGCCAAAAACGCATGGCGAACGTCTGGGAAGCTTGTCAGCAACAAAGTAGTCGCCGATTGTGTTCCGGCAACAATTCCCCAAGTGCCCCATTCACATCTGTGCCGCTTGCAGAACTTCACCGATTTGGACAGGTCGTCCAACGCGGCAACAAATGCATTATGGCGGGCATCATCGACGTTCTTGTCGACATGCACGACCACCGGACAACCGCCCTTGACCCAATGACGGATCACCTGCTCTGCACGGTCGAACGCGTTGTGCACCAACATGACGATACCGACGGTCATGCCCAGTTTCCTTTGGACATGATCCCCAAGATTTCAAGCTGCCGCCAATTGATGTATTTCTCGGACCACTTGCACCACAAATCAGGGTTGCTATCGCTGCCCGCTGCATAGGCCTTATATTCAACAGAATTGGCGTAGTGTTCACCGCGTTCCAATTCCTCGCGCGCCTTATCTGTAAAGGTCGAAAGGAATTTCGTGTGCAGTAAAACACCCGATGCTTTTTCGCCGCCGTCTTCATCAAACACAAGGTTCAGGCCGCGGGGCAAAACCATATGGGTCGAACTGGAGTATGCATAGTGCCGCTGCCATTTGATCAATGGCACCTTGTTCAGGGCCGGCGCCTTTTAGGGTTCATTAGGGAAGAACACACGCGCGCGGGGTCCGCCTTGAATCCACAGGTTCCAATGCGTCCAGTTTCGACTAATCACATAGTTTCCGCTATCGAACCAATTCACCACCTCAAGCGGATCTTGACCCGGCGTATAAATCGCATTTTCAACAGGGCCTTTCGGATACATGTCCAAAAGCATCGCACCAAATGACCGGATAGCACAGGAATCGAGCCAATCTGTCAGCGCAGTCAATGGGCGCGTATCGCAGAATGGATAAACAAAGAGTTCGTCTGGATCGACGTTCAGCGTCCAGTGACCATGGCCATATTTGCTGAGCAAATGGTTCATCCAATCGACACCAAATCGCGCACTCAGATAACTGCTTTCGGTATACCAAAGCGAGACATCTGGCTGGTCTTGCAGAAATTGCGTACCGCCATCATCGCTGCCATTATCGATCATGATGAAGTGCTTTACGCCTAAGCTGCGGTAATACTTCAAAAAATACGGCAACCGCGGGAATTCATTCCGAAAGGTAGAGAACACAAGAACATCATTGCGCGCAATTTTTGCGGTGTTGTTCGAAAGCGATTTCAACTCTTTCGATTTACGCAATGCACGGATGCGCCAACGCCTGCGCGCAACTCTTAACCGGTAGGACTCCCAGATATTCACGTCCGCGCCTGCGCCTTCTTCATGAAACCAGTGTATTCATTCACTGTTAAAGATACCCTAAGTGGGTCAAAATAATCGTTCCGACCGAACGATTGTTACTTATTTAGAAACAGTAATTGGTGTTTTTGTCAATATTTTCAATGATCCTGGGGCGTCTATTTCCCTTGATCTGGCCAATCTGCGGCTTCCATAAGCCCGCAAGCAACCAATTCGCGCCAACCTTTGTAACGGGCAGAGCTTTCGGTCCATAAAACCGGTCCTTCGATCAACGCATCATAGTAGGATGCAAACCTATCTGGATCGCCAAAATGCTCTTTGCGTTGACGCTCTTCTGCGGATTTTGCGATGATTTCATCTAAGAATTTTGTATGCAGCAAAATCCCCGTCGCCTTTACCTCCCCACGTACGTCATATGTCTGGTTCAGATGGCGAGGCAGCATCGTGTGCATTGAGCTGACATAGGTAAATTGCCACGACCAACGTACCAAAGGGATTTTATTCAGCGTCGGCGCGCGATCCGGATCTTTTTGGAAAAACATCCGTGCGCGTGGTCCGCCTTGCAACCAGAGGTTCCAGTATTTCGGCTGTAACTGCACCCAATAAGGGTACGCATCATACCAATCCAAAATGTGCGTCGGATCATCGCCCGCCTGATAACGATCCGCGCCCAATGGCCCCCTTGGATAAAGATCAAGCATCGTCGCGCCAAAGCTACGCCGCCCCTTTTCGTCGAGCCAAGCTGTCAGGTCGCGCAAATCTTTCTCATCGTGATGCGGGTAGATCAAAAGCTCGTCGGCATCGACGGTAACGCACCAATGGTTATGGGCATATTTGCGCTGCAACGCCCCGACCCAATCCATCCCAAACCGTGATTTTCGATAACTGTCTGCCGTCGTCCACACAGACACGTCTGGTTGTTCCGCAAGCATGTCCGCCGTGCCATCTGTACTGTCATTTACAACAATCAAGAAGTGAGAAACGCCTAATTTTCGGTAGTGGTCTAACCAGTAAGGCAGCCGCACAGCCTCGTTGCGCATACAAGCGAAACACAGAATGTCATCTCGCGCGATCTTGCCTGTTTGATCATTCAAACATTGCAATTGCTTGAATTTCCGCGCCGAACGCAGAAGCAATTTGAACCGGTTCAGCCGTAGCTTATAAGCCGCCCAAAGCGTATCTGTTCGCTTGCCCCGTGATGTTCTGGCCGCCGGCACCGACAGGATTATTGCGCCGCTTGGCGCGCAGAAACGAGCTGATCAAGAAAGCCGCCGAACTCGTCGCGCAGGTCTTCGCGTTCCAATGCAAAGGCGACCATGGCTTGCAAATAACCTGCCTTAGACCCGCAGTCATATCGCTGCCCGTCAAACCGGTATCCGAACACATCGCGTCCTTCGATAAGCTCTTGTGCGATGGCGTCTGTCAATTGCAGCTCGCCACCCGCACCTTTGTCGATACGATTTAAGTTTTGCATGATTTTAGGTGACAGAATGTAGCGCCCAATCACTGCAAGGTTCGATGGCTCTTTGCCCAAGGGCGGTTTTTCAACCATGCCCTTTACGGAAACGACCGGACCAGACTGCGACGCAACATCCAAGACACCGTAGGACGAGGCCTTTTCGGTGGGCACTTCCATCGTGGCAACCATGCTGCCTCCGGTTTCCTCGTAAGCTTCGACCATTTGTTGGAGGCAGGGTTTATCCGCCGCGATCACATCATCGGGCAAGATAACCGCAAAGGGCTCGTTTCCGACCAAACGCCGCGCGCACCAGACGGCGTGACCCAAACCAAGCGGTTTGTGCTGGCGCATATAGGCAATCGCACCACTGTCCATGCTTGTGTTTTTCACAAGCTTCAGCAGCTCGTCCTTGCCCGCCTTACGCAGCGCGTTTTCAAGATCCGGCGCATCGTCGAAATAGTCTTCGAGCGCGGATTTCCCGCGGGATGTCACAAAAATGAATTCTTTGATGCCTGCCGCGCGCGCCTCGTCGATCGCGTATTAGATCAGCGGGCGGTCGACCAAAGTCATAATTTCTTTGGGCACCGATTTGGTGGCCGGCAGAAATCGCGTGCCCAATCCTGCAACGGGAAAGATGGCTTTGGTGACTTTTCTTTTCATTCTCGACGTCCCGCTAGTCTGTATTGCTACTTGCGTAACATGGCTTTTGCCGTTTCCAACGCAAAATATTGAAACCATGCCTTTAGCTTCAGCTTCGTTTAGCGTTAGATTCAGTCAATTCTATGGCTTGATTACCGCGGCAATTGGCCCGCCAGAACGGGGAATTACGGCTTTTTCAAATCAACGCCCGGCGCGTAAGCGATAAAAAACGGGTTCGCAAAGTCTTCTTTGCCGTATTGCAAGGTTGTGTGGTCGTCGAACCGCACCACTTGGCCGCCTGCCCCTGTCAGAACCGCATGACCAGCCGCCGTGTCCCATTCCATTGTGCGGCCAACGCGCGGATAAATATCCGCCTCGCCTGTCGCAATCAGGCAAAATTTGAGTGACGAGCCAGCACTTTTGCTATCCTTCACAGCGTATTTATTGATGTAATTGTCCGTCGCCTGATCGCGGTGGGATTTCGACGCAACGACCAAAAGCGCATCATTATCTGGCGTCGACACGTTAATCGGCGTTGCGGGACCCATGGCGTCCTTTGGGAAGTCACCAGTCTCTTCAAGTGATGCGCCAGAGGCGTCAGTAATGAACAAGCGATCCTTTGCGGGTGCGTAAACCACGCCGCGGATCGGGGTGCCATCAACGACATAGGCAATGTTCACTGTAAAATCGCCGCGACGTTTGATGAACTCTTTGGTGCCGTCCAGTGGATCGACGATTAGGAATGTACTGACAGATTGGCCGTGGCTGTCGGCCTGCTCCTCTGTCACCAGTGGTACGTCAGGGAACGCGGCACGCAGCCCCGCGCTAATGATCGCATCTGCGGCTTCATCGGCTTCGGTTACGGGGCTTTCGTCTGATTTAGACCGGACTTCAAAATCTGGATCAGCATAGATTTCCATGATCTTATCGCCAGCTTCCAACGCCAAACGGCGCATGACTGTGGTCAGTTTCTCAAAATCCATGCTCTTATTCCTTCACGTTTCGTTATGCCGCCCGTTCTATTGATTGAAAAAACGGGTTTGACCCCTTATGATCAAGGCCAACGCGAACAGCAAGAATTTCGTGATCATGGGCCAGGCCCAGACAATGCGCAGGTTTCAAAATGTTTCACCCAGACGCCCCACGGTCAAAGACACGGACCATTTTTGGAATGGCCGAGCTGGTGTATCATTCCGTCGTGCGCGAAATTCGCAAAACGCATCGCAATGCGCTCGTTGGCTTGTTTATGAACATGCTGCAAACTGTTATGCTTGTGATGACGTTCTTTGCAATGTTTTCGATTATGGGCATGCGGGGCAGCGCAATTCGCGGCGATTTCCTGATGTATATTATGTCGGGTATTTTCTTATACATGTGCCACACTAAGGCCGTTGGCGCTGTGGCCGGATCGGAAGGGCCAGCATCTGCCATGATGCAGCACGCCCCGATGAACACAACAATCGCGATCATGTCCGCAGCGCTTTCCACATTGTATTTGCAAGTATTGTCGCTGGTCGTCGTGCTATTCGTCTATCACGTGGCCGTCACCCCATTGGTGATCGACCATGCGGCAGGTGCAATGGGGATGATGCTTGTCGCGTGGTTTAGTGGTGTTGCAGTTGGCATGATCTTTCTGGCGCTCAAACCGTGGGCACCCGAAACGTCCCGCCTTCTGACTAGCCTTTATAGCCGGATCAGTATGATTGCGTCCGGTAAGATGTTCGTCGCCAATTCTTTGCCATCAACAATGCTAGCGATGTTCGATTGGAATCCGCTGTTTCATGCGATTGATCAGGCCCGTGGTTTTATCTTTTTGCACTATAACCCGCATTTCTCTTCGCCGACTTATCCGCTTTATGTGGCGGTTGGATTGTTGATGTTGGGCCTCATGGGCGAATTCTATACCCGTAAATCTGCATCGGCCAGTTGGAGCGCAGGCATCTAAAGCCGTACGAATGGCCGAATAATCCGCAGTTAGGTGACTTTTGGTGATTTTGATCCAAGTGCACCGCTTGCAGGCCTGAAAATGCATCCCTATATACGCCAAGATCATGCGAAACGAGCAATTGCCTCTGCCGCATACCAAGTTAATCAGGCGCGGGTGCCGAAATGGGTTCGCGCCGCTCAAACCGCCGAAACGTAAGGGATTTGAAATATGGCCAAAGTCATCGGTATTGACCTCGGAACCACTAACTCTTGTATCGCCATCATGGACGGCTCTAAGCCACGTGTTGTTGAAAACGCTGAAGGCGCGCGTACCACGCCGTCGATCGTAGCCTTCACAGATGATGAGCGTCTTGTTGGACAGCCTGCAAAACGTCAGGCCGTGACCAACCCAGAAAACACCATCTTCGCTGTAAAGCGTTTGATCGGCCGTCGTTTTGACGACAAGCATCTTGCAAAAGACCTCAAGAACATGCCGTTCAATGTTGTCGACGGCGGCAACGGTGACGCATGGGTCGAAAGCAAAGGCGAGAAGTACTCTCCTTCGCAAATCTCTGCCTTTATCCTTGGCAAGATGAAAGAAACCGCTGAAAGCTACCTCGGCGAAGACGTAAACCAAGCGGTTATCACCGTGCCTGCGTATTTCAACGACGCACAGCGCCAAGCGACCAAAGATGCGGGCAAGATTGCCGGCCTCGAAGTGCTGCGTATCATCAACGAGCCGACAGCTGCTGCGCTTGCTTACGGTCTGGATAAAAAAGAAACTCAAACCATCGCGGTCTATGACCTTGGCGGCGGTACATTCGATGTGACCATCCTTGAAATCGACGATGGTCTGTTCGAAGTAAAATCCACCAACGGCGACACGTTCCTTGGCGGTGAAGATTTTGACATGCGCATCGTGTCCTATCTGGCCGACGAGTTCAAAAAAGAGAACCAAGTCGACCTGACCCAAGACAAGATGGCGTTGCAGCGTTTAAAAGAAGCGGCAGAAAAAGCGAAGATCGAATTGTCTTCCTCTTCTTCCACGGAAATCAACCAGCCGTTTATTTCCATGGGCGCAAACGGTCAGCCGTTGCACATGGTCATGAAACTGACACGCGCAAAGCTGGAAAGCCTTGTGTCTGACCTGATCAAAGCATCCATGAAGCCATGCATGGCCGCAATCAAAGACGCGGGCCTGTCCACTGGCGACATCGACGAAGTTGTTCTGGTTGGTGGCATGACACGTATGCCAAAGGTTCAGGAAGAAGTTGAAAAGTTCTTTGGCAAGAAGCCGCACCAAGGTGTGAACCCTGATGAAGTTGTGGCCATGGGCGCCGCAATTCAGGCCGGCGTTCTGCAAGGCGACGTCAAAGACGTTGTTCTTTTGGACGTGACACCATTGTCCTTGGGTATTGAAACCCTCGGCGGCGTGTTCACACGTTTGATCGACCGCAACACAACGATCCCAACGAAGAAATCCCAGATTTTCTCGACTGCGGAAGACAACCAAAACGCTGTGACATTGCGCTGTTTCCAAGGGGAACGCGAAATGGCTGCGGACAACAAGATCCTTGGTCAGTTCAACCTTGAAGGCATCCCACCAGCACCACGCGGCATGCCACAGATCGAAGTGACATTTGACATTGACGCCAACGGCATCGTGTCCGTCGGCGCCAAAGACAAGGGCACTGGTAAGGAACAGCAGATCACGATCCAAGCGTCTGGCGGCCTGTCCGACGACGACATCGAGGCAATGGTGCGCGACGCGGAAGAAAATGCAGATGCGGATAAAGAACGCCGCGAGCTGATCGAATCCAAGAACCAAGCCGAAAGCATGATCCACTCGACTGAAAAGTCGCTGGAAGAGCATTCTGATAAGGTGGACCCAACCACGGTTGAGGCCATCGAATTGGCAATCGCCGCGCTGAAAGACGATCTTGAAGGTGATAGCGCCGATAAGATCAAGTCTGGCATCCAGAACGTCACCGAAGCCGCCATGAAGCTTGGCGAGGCCATCTATAAGGCCGCGCAAGAGGAAGAAGACGGCGAAGGTGAACCAAAGAGCGCAGATGAGGATGAAATCCTTGATGCCGACTTTGAAGATCTTGGCGACGACGACAAGCGTGGCTAAGCCCACAGCCTGACAAAATTGACCGGCCCCTTGAACCGGGCCGGTCTTTTTACATTCCCAAAGGGAAAAGAATACCATGGCAAAACGCGATTATTACGAGACGCTTGGTGTCCAAAAGGGCGCCGACGCGGCAACGATCAAGAAAGCTTATCGTCAAAAGGCGAAAGAGCTGCACCCCGATCGCAATGCCGATAATCCTAAGGCCGAAGACCAATTCAAAGAGGCCAACGAGGCCTATGAGGTGTTGAAAGACGCCGATAAGAAAGCAGCGTATGACCGCTATGGCCACGCCGCATTTGAAGGCGGCATGGGTGGCGGTGGCGGCCAACAGCGTGGCGGTGGCCACGGTGATTTTGGCTCTGCCTTCTCTGATGTATTTGACGATCTGTTCGGTAATTTTGGCGGTGGTCAACGTGGCGGCGGTCGCAACCGTGCGCAACGCGGCAATGATCTGCGCTATAACCTGCGTATTAACCTCGAAGACGCGTTCTCTGGCATGCAGAAAACCGTCAACGTGCCTGCGGCTGTGTCTTGTGGATCATGCGATGGCACCGGTGCAGAAGACGGCTCTCAACCAGTCACCTGCCCGACCTGTGCGGGCATGGGCAAGGTTCGTGCGCAGCAGGGTTTCTTTACCGTCGAACGCACTTGTCCGACGTGTAACGGCATGGGCCAAACGATCAAAGATCCATGTCACAAATGCCACGGTCAGGGCCGCGTCGAGAAAGAGAAATCTTTGTCCGTGAACATCCCTGCGGGTGTTGAAACCGGTACGCGTATCCGGCTCGCTGGTGAAGGCGAGGCAGGCATGCGCGGCGGACCAACGGGTGATCTGTATATTTTCATCGAAGTTGCCGACCACAAGCTGTTTGAACGCGACAACGTGAACCTGTTTTGCACGGTTCCTGTCAGCATCGCCAAGGCGTCGTTGGGCGGCGAAATCGAAGTGCCTACAATCGACGGTGGCCGGTCTCGCGTGAAAATTCCCGAAGGATCGCAATCTGGTCGCCAGATGCGTTTGCGCGCCAAAGGCATGCCGGCCCTGCGGGGCAATGGCACGGGTGACATGTATATCGAACTTGCTGTCGAAACCCCCATCAATCTGACCGCGCGTCAAAAAGAAATCCTAAAGGAATTCGACGAGATTGAAGCAGAGAACAACCCCAACAGTACCAGCTTTTTCAAGTCAGTAAAAAGCTTCTGGGACTCGATGAAGGGTTAACCTGTCGTTCACTATATGTTCTGCAAGATGATCTTATGGATCATTTTGCAGAATCACACTCTCTTTTCTCTAACCACGATGATGTGGCGGTTACCCCCAAATCGCGCGCGCCTTCCTATTTGACCGACCATCGCAAACGTCTGCGCGAACGGTTTAATCTGGGCGGCGCTGCGGCCATGCCCGATTACGAATTGCTCGAACTGGTTCTATTCCGTGCGATCCCGCGACAAGATGTGAAACCTCTGGCCCGAATGTTGATCGATAGATTTGGCGATTTCAACGGCGTTTTGTCTGCATCCCCCGTGCATTTGACAAAGATGAAAGGCTGCGGGCCCGCTGTCATAACGGAATTGAAAATCATTGAAGCTGCGGCCCATAGGTTGGCCCGTGCCCGCATCACGCAACGTCATGTGATTTCCAGTTGGGACGCCGTCTTGGATTATTGCCACACAGTGATGTCTCACCGCGACACCGAACAGTTCCGTATTCTATTTCTCGACACGAAAAACGCACTCATCGCCGATGAAGAACAAGGGAAAGGCACCATCGATCATGTGCCCGTCTACCCACGCGAGGTCGTGAAACGTGCGCTAGAACTCAACGCCGCATCGCTCATTTTAGTGCATAACCACCCATCCGGTGATCCGACGCCGTCGGATGCTGATATCAACATGACCCGTCAGATTGATGATGCCGCATCAACCATGGCAATCACCGTGCATGATCACATTATTGTCGGAAAATCCTGCGAAACCAGTTTTCGCGCATTGGGCTTATTGTGACGCCCATAGCTCCACACGTCGGTTCATCTGGCGCCCCCATGCGGTGTCATCGCATCCCATTGGCAGCGCTTCACCAAACGCAACGGTTTCCACGGTCACGCCATCGGGTAAATCACCGCCCAATAGTGATTTCAAAGCGCGTAACACGGATTGCGCCCGGCCACGTGACAAATCCCTATTCGCAATCGCCCCACCGCGCCCATCGCTAAACCCGACGAGCATCAGCGGGCGCGTATCATAGCGGCCATCAAGGATCGCTTGGGCCAGCGCCAGCAAATTGGACCGTGATTGTGCATCTAGACGTGTCGATCCCGCCTCGAACCGGAAACTTGTCGACAGCCGGACACGGGCCGCCAGTACGCGCACCATACGTTGTAATTCAGCCAAGGGCATATCTTCCCCCGCCGCTACAATCGCATTGGCAAATCGCTGCCCTTGGGCATCCAAGGAAATAGGAACGGCGCCCTGATCAACGAAACCTGCGCGCCGCACCACAAGCTGCGCTTGTGGGCCGCGCATCCATGCCAAGAACTCGTCCGCCAAGGGCGGTAACCGACGGCTTGGCAGATATAAAAACATTGGCGCAGTCAGTGGATAGTCTTCTGTCTTGAGGGATGTCACACGTGGCGCAGAAATAAACCCACAGTTATCGCGCAACGCAATCGGCTGGGTGCGACCCACATCTGTAAACGGCATTATACCGATCGCATTAGGATCACCGGCAACAGCATCGGCAAGCAATTCATTGGTCGCGTGCCGGATCACACTGTCTGACAACTTGCGTCCCGAACCGCGCACCAGATCATCAACAAACCGCTGTGCCTGCCCATTAGTGACGTCGCCCAGATGCAATGACAACGGGACGTCGCCTTGTCCCAAATCAATCGTTTCCCCTGAAAATGCAAGTGACAGCGCCTCGAGCGAGACCGCGGAAATGCGGGCCCGCGACGACACAACGGGCACCAAAGCATCCAAACCCACGATTCGGCTTTGTTTGGCATCGTCCAATTGACCCAGCCCAACTTCAGCGGCGACGCGCACCTCGCTGTCTCGTACTTCACGCACAGACATGACCATATCAGCTTCGAATGCCATCAGATCGGCAAAGCCTTCATCAGTATTCGTTGTCCGGAATGCAAAGCGCCCAACTGGCGTTTCACTATTATCGTCGATCAAAGTCTGGACAAAGTGCGATGGGTCGACCTGTTCTGCCTCAACCCGCAACCCTTTGGACCGTGCGAACCCGTCAACGAGCGCGGGCATCAGAATATCAGCCATCCGCGCGGCTCCCGATAGCCGCAGTTCAGGCACATAACCGTCCAGCGCGGGACAGGCCTCGCCTTCGCAATCGACGCTGTCATAGCGTAGCGTTAGCGGACCATAGTCAGAATCAATCTGAATATTCTCGCCATCATATCCGATATAGCGACCACTCAGCTCTAGTCCGCCTCCGGCAGAGCGCAGGGTAATGTCCTGTGCAAAAGCAGCAGGCGCACAAATGAAAAGTGCGGCACTCATCAGCACCGCACGTTTCAGAAGTCTGCCAAATTGGCCTGATTCACAACGCGTCATTTCGCGGCGAGTGTCAGGTCCTTGAACATATTTTTCAACACCAGAAATTCACCTATTGCATCGCAATTTGGCATAGTCATCGTCAAATCGATGGCATTTGGTCCCAATACGGGATCGATTTGGATGCTTTGCGCGGCAATCTCTTGGCCGCAGTTGGCATCAGTGATTTCCGCCTCGACGCTCAACGCGACTGTACCATCTTGGGACGCGGTCCCAGATGGGAAGGTATAGACCTCTGCCAGCATTGGCGTTGGAATGCCTGGGTCACCCAGCTCGATCAGAAAGCCCGATGCGGGCGGGTTCACAAAGTCCAATTCACCGGCCGCTGCCGCCCAAATATGGCCCTCGGAATCGTAGGTCGCACCAAATTCCAGCGCGTGCAAACGGACGGCCTCGACGCCTTCCCATTGTAATGCAGCGCGGTCAAATTGCGCGAGCTCGGGGACGTTCACAGAGGTTGTCGCACTGTCACCATCTGCAAATTCAGAAATAAAGAATGCGTTTTCTGACAAGACCGGCACAAGTGTTGTCGCCAGCCCTGCGTCATCCGTCATGATCGAAAACATCATGCCTTGGTGGTGTACGGTCACAGGTACATTGGACTGGCATGGTGCAGCAATTGACAACGACACGATGGCAAGCGGCAGGACTGTTGCGTCCATGACAACATCGCAAACCACGATTGGGGCTTCTTGAGGGATCACCATTTCTGGCGCAGCAAATTCAGACAAGTCAGCGTCCAGCGACGCCAATTGAACGTCGGCCACCTGTGGGACCAGAATGTCCAATAGCATGCTAGGTTTTGGCACAACGGCCATGACCGTCGCCTCTTGCAATGGCATAACTTGCGCGGGCGTCAGTGTTGACGACTCTGGCTGAAAACGTGCGGCAACCGCATCGCCGTATTGCATGACAAAACCAATGCCAAGCGCCACGGAAAACGTGGTCATCGCGGTGACAAATTGCTTTTTGCGGGACATTTGATGCCTCCATTACCCATCTCGTTCAGAGACAAGGTCACAAAAAAGGGTGGCCCCATAAGGACCACCCAAAGGTTTTAGCGTGTCACGATTGTGGCGGTATTAAGCCAAACGGCCGTGGCAATGTTTGAACTTTTTACCCGACCCGCAGGGGCAGGCGTCGTTCCGGCTTGGTGTTCCCCAAGTGCTTGGGTCGTCTTCAACGAAACCCGTACGCGGCGTTGCGCCAGTACCACCTGGGGAAGAGGTCGCACGCTCGATCGCATCTTCTTGGGCCTTTGCCGCGGCGGCTTGTTGCGCCTGCATTTGCGCAATCATCTGCTGCTGTTCTTCAGGCGACATCGGGCGGATTTGGCCCAATTTTTGGGTCACTTCAGTGCGCAGGCTGTCCAAAAGGCGTTCGAATAACTGGAAACCTTCTGTCTTATATTCGTTCAGCGGATCGCGCTGCGCATAGCCACGGAAGCCAACGACAGCACGCAAATGTTCAAGCGTGATCAAGTGCTCACGCCATTTGCCATCAATGGTTTGTAGCAGTACCTGCTTTTCAACATTGCGCATCGTGTCTTCACCAAACGCGGCTGTCTTTTCATCCATATGCGCGTCGGATGCTTCTTCCAATCGCGCGCGGATGTCGTCGTCATCAACACCTTCTTCTTCGGCCCATGCAATGACAGGCACGTCGATGCCAAGCGTCTCAATCACATCGGCATAAAGCCCTTCGGTGTTCCACTGATCGGCATAGGATTTCGGCGGCATGTGATCGTGCACAAGATCGTCGATGACCTGCGCCCGCATGTCGGCGGTGATTTCGGACACATCGGATGCTTCCATGATGTCGCGGCGCTGGGAGAAGATCACCTTACGCTGTTCGTTCATCACATCGTCAAATTTCAAAAGCTGTTTACGAATGTCAAAGTTGCGACCTTCGACCTTGGCCTGTGCACGTTCCAGCGATTTGTTGACCCAAGGGTGAATGATCGCTTCGCCCTCTTTCATGCCAAGGCTGGACAGCACTTTGTCCAAACGCTCTGATCCAAAAATGCGCATCAGGTCATCTTCGAGTGACAGGAAGAACGATGACCGGCCCGGATCACCCTGACGGCCGGAACGGCCACGCAATTGGTTGTCGATGCGACGGCTTTCGTGGCGTTCTGTCGCCAATACGAACAGGCCGCCAGCCTCTTTGACCTTTTCCTTTTCGTCAGCCACCTCTGCGCTGATGCGCGCACGGGTTTCTTCAGGATCAGCATTCGGATCATCGGCAAGCGCCTGCAAAACGCGCATCTCGACGTTACCACCAAGCTGAATATCGGTGCCGCGACCCGCCATATTCGTCGCGATTGTGACCGCACCCAGCTTACCCGCATCGGCCACAATCTGGGCCTCTTGCTCGTGCTGGCGGGCATTTAGAACGTTATGCGTGATGCCCTCGGCGGTCAGCAATTGCGCGAGGTATTCGGATTTTTCAATAGACGTCGTGCCGACCAAAATAGGCTGGCCCTTTTCATTGGCCTCTTTGATTTCACGCACAACACCTTGGAATTTTTCCACGGCAGTCCGGTAAACCTGATCATGCTCGTCTTTTCGTGCAACTGGACGATTTGTCGGAATTTCCACAACACCAAGCCCATAAATTTCTTGGAATTCTTCTGCTTCGGTGAGGGCCGTACCGGTCATCCCGCCCAGCTTTTCATACAAACGGAAATAGTTCTGGAATGTGACAGAGGCGAGCGTCACATTCTCTGCCTTCACGTCACAGCCTTCTTTGGCCTCAATCGCCTGATGTAGACCGTCAGACAAGCGGCGGCCTGCCATCATGCGACCGGTGAATTCATCAATGAGAACAACTTCGCCATCACGCACGATATAGTCTTTGTCTTTTTCAAACATTTTGTGGGCACGCAGACCTTGGGAAAGGTGGTGCACCAATGTGCTGGATTCAGGGTCATAGAGCGATTGACCCTCGGGGATCAAACCAGCCGCCAACAGGCGCTGTTCTAGGAAATCGTTACCTTCGTCGGTGAACGTCGCCTGTTTGGCCTTCTCGTCAATCTCGTAATGTTCGGGCATCAGATCAGGCACGACTTTGTCGATCTGGCGATACATTTCGGAACGGTCCTGTGCGGGGCCGGAAATGATCAGCGGGGTGCGGGCCTCGTCAATCAAAATACTGTCGACCTCATCCACAATGGCAAAGAAATGCGGGCGCTGCGCGATTTGCGACAGTTCGGATTTCATGTTGTCGCGCAGGTAATCAAAACCCAGCTCGTTGTTCGTCGCATAGGTAACGTCGCAGAGATACGCAGCCTTCTTTTCGTCATCGGCTTGGTTTGGAACTACAACGCCGGTAGTCATGCCAAGGGCTGCATAAACTTTTGACATCCATTCGGCGTCACGGCTGGCAAGGTAATCATTGACGGTCACGATATGCACACCCTTGCCCATCAGCGCGTTCAGATAAGCAGGGAAGGTGGCAACAAGCGTTTTGCCCTCACCGGTTTTCATTTCCGAAATATTGCCCTGATGCAGGAAAATCCCGCCGATCAACTGCGTATCAAATGCCCGCAGACCAAGCGCACGTTTCGCAGCCTCGCGACAGTTGGCGAACGCCTCTGGCAGCAAGACGTCAAGGCTTTCGCCCCCCATTGCGCGGGTTGCGAGCTCTTCGGTCTTTTGTTTGATGCCCTCGTCGGTCAATGCTTCGAACTCTGCCTCAAGCGCGTTGATCTTGGCGACCACACCCCGCGTGGCTTTGACTTTACGGTCGTTGGCTGTGCCAAATACCTTTTTGGCAATCGTTCCTAAACCCAGCATATTCTCTCCGACGGCGTTATCACGCGCTACTTACATCAATTTGAGAGGAGGTCGCTTGTGGGCCACGCGCGGGCCACTTACAAAAAGGGCCAAGACAGCCCCCTCGAAGGCTTACTTTCGATGTAAGGGCGCATATATACACTGTCAACGCCGCGACCCATCGCGGAGCATCAAGGGAACGTTTAATGCTGAAACATGCAACATATTTGGGGGCCTTGGCCCTGTCATTGGCCGCCACCACCGCATGGTCAGAAGATGTGACTGCAGACACAGTCATCGCAACAGTCGGCGATACGGAAATCACGCTGGGTGAAATGATCATCACGCGCGCGCAACTGCCACAACAATATGCACAATTGCCGGATGATGTGCTGTTCACCGGCATCCTTGACCAGCTGATCCAACAACAGGTTTTGGCCGACGCCTTGGGCGATGCACCAGGCCGCGTTGAATACGCAGTGATCAACGAACGCCGTAGCCTGATGGCTGGCGAGACGATCAACAACATCACCAACAGTGCTGTCACTGATGAAGCGATCAAAGCAGCCTATGACGCGAAATTTGCGGATGCGGCACCAGCGACAGAATACAACGCGTCACATCTGCTTGTAGAAACAGAAGAAGAAGCCATTGCAGCCAAAGCCCGCGTTGACGGTGGTGAAGACTTTGCCAATGTGGCCCGTGATGTGTCCACTGGCCCAACCGGACCGAACGGCGGCAACCTTGGTTGGTTTGGCGCTGGCCAGATGGTGCCCGAGTTCGAAGCCGCAACAATGGCGCTTTCGATTGGCGACGTGTCCGATCCTGTGCAAACGCAGTTTGGCTGGCACGTGGTGACCTTGCTTGAAACACGCAACAAGGACATCCCAACACTAGAAGAAACACGCCAAGAACTGTTCGGCGAAATTCAAGAGGCTGCGATCCAAGCCCGTTTGGCAGAACTGACAGATGGCGCGAATGTCGTCAAACCTCAAGAAGGCGCATTCGATCCGTCGCTTCTTAGCAACCTTGATTTGTTGGACGACTAAATGCCAATCTCACCCCTTGCGCCAGAGGCTTTTCCTAACCTGCCCATCATCGATGGCGTCACATTCGCTGTCGCTGCCGCAGGGGTGAAATACAAAGACCGCACCGATGTCATGCTCGCGATTTTGGCCGAAGGGTCGACAGTCGCGGGCGTGTTCACACGGTCCGCCACGCGGTCTGCGCCCGTGCTTGATTGCCAAGCGAAAATCACCGGACCAAGCACAGGGCGCGCGGCGATTCTTGTAAACTCTGGCAATTCAAACGCCTTCACCGGCAAAAATGGAACCGCCGCCGTTGACGCATTGACCGCGGCCGTCACGGCAGCAACCGGCATCAACACGGCGCGCGTTTTCACATCGTCAACGGGTGTGATCGGTGAACCGCTGCCCCACGACAAAATCACCGCCAAACTGTCCGAGTTGAACGCAGCGCAATCGCCAACGGGCATCGCAGACGCCGCCGCGGCGATCATGACAACCGACACATTCCCCAAGGGTGCGGCGACCACTGTCTTCATCGACGGCAAGCCAGTCGAAATCGCGGGCATCGCCAAAGGGTCCGGCATGATTGCCCCCGATATGGCGACGATGCTGGTCTATATCTTCACCGACGCCGCAATCGGACAAACCGATCTGCAATCCTTGGTGTCGACCCATAACGACATGACCTTCAACTGCATCACCGTCGACAGCGACACATCAACATCCGACACGCTGATCATTGGCGCGACGGGGGCGTCTGGCGTGGACGTCACGGGCAATGCGGACTTCAGCACAGCGCTTCACAGCGTCATGCAAGACCTCGCCCATCAGGTCGTGCGCGATGGCGAAGGGGCGACCAAATTTGTAACGATCAACGTCACGGGTGCCGCATCCGACAGCGACGCACGGCTGGTGGCGATGGCCACGGCGAATTCGCCGCTGGTGAAAACCGCGATTGCCGGTGAGGACCCGAACTGGGGCCGCATCGTCATGGCTGTCGGAAAATCGGGCGCACAAGCA
Source organism: Yoonia sp. (assembly GCA_965660685.1). Classification (GTDB taxonomy): domain Bacteria; phylum Pseudomonadota; class Alphaproteobacteria; order Rhodobacterales; family Rhodobacteraceae; genus Yoonia. The sequence continues at coordinate 24,080 of CBFIAX010000001.1, forward strand.
GATCGTGATCTGTTGAAGATCTCGCTGGGTGATCTGGTGCTGGCCGAAAACGGTTGGCGCAGCCCTGACTATTCCGAAGACGACGCCGCCGCCTATATGCGCAACGCGGACCTGACGATTGGCGTCGACCTTGGGCTTGGAAGTGGAACCAGCACGGTTTGGACCTGCGATTTGACCCACGGCTATATCACCATCAATGCGGATTATCGGTCATGAAAACAATTCTGGTATCTGCCGTCGCCCTGATCGATGTAGACGGGCGCGTGTTGCTCGGCCAACGCCCCGAAGGCAAATCCATGGCTGGCCTCTGGGAATTTCCAGGTGGGAAGGTCGAAGAAGGGGAGACGCCCGAAGTCGCCCTGATCCGCGAATTGGAAGAAGAGCTGGGCATCAACACATGGGAAAGCTGTCTGGCCCCCCTGACATTCGCCAGCCACTCTTACGATAATTTCCACCTGCTGATGCCGCTCTTCGCCTGTCGCAAATGGGAAGGGACGCCGCAATCACGCGAAAACCAAGCGTTGAAATGGGTACACGCGAAGGATTTGAAAGACTATCCAATGCCAGCGGCGGACGTGCCGCTTATCCCCATTTTGCGAGATTGGCTTTAATTCTCCTGTCGGCACTCGGGTATTGCCCATTCCGGAAGGGCGGTCGGACTAGGCAATTCGGCCAAGACCTCATCCATAACTTCGGCTGTTAAGTCCGCAATTTCGCAAGCATAATCCGCGTTTGTCTTTCCTGGGTTGTCTTCGAGCCATTCTCGTCTGTCAGTTTCCTCGAAATAAGCCGCAGTCCCTAGCCCAAGGACTGGAACAGCCGTGGCGATGCGTCTAAGCCTTGCAATAGCTTTCAGCCTCGCAATTTGTTTCCGGTTCTGAAAAGTCTGAGTGGCCACGGTTTTTGTCAACGCGGCTACTCGCAGCGTTTGGCTTACAGCCCAAACCGTCGCAGTGACTGCGAATGACGCGAGTGAAATGGTAAGCCAAATGACAAATGTAGTATTCCGCAGAAACCGAAGCAAATTTGATCCCTTTGGCAAATTATGTGAATCACGCCTTACTTTGACCCATAGAGGCGAGATTGCGCAAGGGCGGCCAGATTGGACCGCCCTTTCCTCATTCTAATCGCACCCAATTACAGGTTACGTTCGACCTCTTCGCGCTCGAAGATTTCGATTACGTCGTCGGCGCGGATGTCTTCGTCGTTTTCGAACGCCATACCACATTCCTGACCGGATTGGATTTTGGCGACGTCATCCTTGACGAAAGTGAACGAATAGCCCGGATTAAGTAAGCCTCACTGGGGTGGTTGCGGCAGGGCGGCAAGCAAGTCGTCTTTTGAAATGCCGAGCGCTTGGGCCACGGGTGCCAGATCGGCGTCTCGGCCGCCAGCCGCTTGCATGGCAGCAAATAGGTCCTCGGCAGAAACGCCAAGCACTTCGGCCGCTTCTTCAAAACCCGGAGGTGTTCCGCCATTCCCTCCGCCACGGGGCGGTTCATTGCGTCCACCTGCACCGGCATTTTGTGCGCCAACGCCAGCTTGTGCCGTTGTTGTAAAATTGGCTTGGGCCAATTCACCCACCAAACATGTCGGCAGATTCGGGAATTCTGTGCCCGCGTGATAGTGGTAAATGCCGTCAGGATATTCCTCGGTCGGGCCAAAGTGTCCCTGACATTCGTCAAGATCAGTCGGGGACGTACCGTCAATATTGGTGCTTCCATACATTGGGAACCCGTCGAACGCATAGCCGAACAATGCCGCGCTATTTTGTGTCAGACCACACTCTGCATCGACATCAGCCGCGTCATAAACCGTTTGAATATCCGAAGACGTTGCATGCCAGTGATACCACCCCCCTGGATCGACATGGCCACCACACGTATCCAATGCCGGCATATGGCCCGTTTGCTGGATTGATGGCGCATCCGAGAAAATTGGGACGCCGTCGATCCCGATGCCGACCTTGGAAACTGTCCCTAGCGCTGTTGGCTCTTTGGCCATCATGGGCTCACTTGGAATTAAAACGGTCATTGTCACGGTCGGGTCTTCAGAGACGTTGATACATGCATGATCATCAACGGGCTGTGCTGTTGCAATATCTGCGATGTGTACCGTTCCGTCATCGTCAAAGAACCGGTAGCCCAATTCGTCAAGCATTTCAAAGAACGCGCGGTCAACACGGTAAAGTCCGGGCTGCTCACCGGTCCAATCCCAAATACCACCGACATCATCGATTGTTGCAGGACAGAAAGGGCCAATCTCAAGCCCATCAGGAATGTATTTCACCGTGAACTCGGCACATTGCGCGGCCTCACCGTTTTCTAACGTACAATCAACGATTGCTGGCGTACCCACCAATGCACTCTCGGAAACCGATGTTTCATTTACATGGGCGAATGCTGAGAGGGGTGAAAGGAGCAACACCCCCGTAAGTGTCGATATTCCGCGGAAGTTCATGGTCTCTGTCCTTATTTGGTCCCGTGTTGTTTATTCAACGGCCCAGCCGCAGTTTTCCGTCGGAAGAAAGCATAAAGGGCAGCCATTTCGGGCTGCCCTTTTCAAAATCCAGTTCATTGCGTGAATTATAGGTTACGTTCGACCTCTTCGCGCTCGAAAATTTCGATCACGTCGTCGGCGCGGATGTCTTCGTAGTTTTCGAACGCCATACCACATTCCTGACCGGATTGGACTTCGGCGACTTCATCCTTGAAGCGTTTCAACGTTTTCAGCGTGCCTTCGTGGATCACCACGTTGTCACGCAGCAAGCGCACACCAGCCGAACGGCGCGCGACGCCTTCGGTGACGATACAGCCCGCGACCTTGCCGACGTTGGACACTTTGAACACGTCTTTGATTGTCGCGTAACCGATGAACTTTTCTTTGATCTCGGCGGACAGCAGGCCAGATGCAGCTTTTTTCACGTCATCCACAAGGTCGTAGATTACGGAATAATAACGGACCTCGACGCCTTTTTGGTTGGCCGTGTTCCGCGCCGATGCGTTTGCACGGACGTTAAAGCCGATGACAGGCGCGCCCGATGCTTCGGCCAAACCAATGTCGGATTCGGTGATCGCACCAACGCCGGAATGCAGCACGCGCACGCGGACTTCATCGTTGCCGATTTTTTCCATGGCTTGCACGATCGCTTCGGCAGACCCTTGCACGTCGGCTTTGACCAAGATTGGCAATTCGCTGACGTTTTCGTCCTGCTTGGCGTTGGCCATCAACTGGTCAAGCGTCACCGCAGCACCAGCCGCCGCACGTTTGTCCTTGGCTGCTTTTTCGCGGTATTCAGCGATTTCACGCGCTTGCGCTTCTGTCTCTGTCACGTTCAAAACGTCGCCCGCTTCTGGTGTGCCGTTCAGGCCCAGAACCTCGACAGGCACAGATGGGCCAGCCTCTTTGATGCGGTCGCCCTTGTCGTCGATCAAGGCACGCACACGGCCCCACTGTTCGCCCACAACAAAGATGTCGCCGGTTTTCAGCGTACCGTTTTGCACAAGTACAGTCGCAACTGGGCCACGGCCCACGTCGAGCTGTGCTTCGATCACGGCACCAGATGCAGCGCGGTTCGGGTTTGCTTTCAGCTCCAGCAATTCCGCCTGAAGCGCAATCGCTTCGAGCAGTTCTGGCAGGCCTTGCCCCGTGATGGCAGACACTTCAACGTCCTGCACGTCGCCGGACATCGCTTCCACGATCACTTCATGTTGAAGCAGATCCGTGCGGACCTTCATCGCGTCAGCAGCCGGACGGTCGATCTTGTTGATCGCAACAATCATCGGCACTTCTGCAGCTTTGGCGTGGTTAATCGCTTCGATTGTTTGTGGCATCACTGCATCATCCGCAGCAACAACCAGCACAACAATGTCAGTTACCTGCGCGCCGCGTGATCGCATGGACGTAAACGCCGCGTGGCCCGGTGTGTCGAGGAATGACAGCACCTGCCCACCTTCGGTTGTCACCTGATAGGCACCGATGTGCTGCGTGATGCCGCCTGCTTCGCCAGCCACAACGCGGGCGTTACGGATCGCATCAAGCAAAGATGTTTTGCCGTGGTCAACGTGGCCCATAATCGTAATGATCGGCGCACGTGGTTCCAGATCTTCAGGCTTGTCTGCGTCTTGTTCGATCACATCTTCGACGTCCGCGTCAGAAACACGCACAACAGTGTGGCCAAACTCTTCGATGATCAGTTCTGCAGTATCCGCGTCGATCGTTTGGGTTTGGGTCGCCATGATGCCGTTGGTCATCAGCGCCTTTACAACATCCGCAACACGTTCTGTCATACGCGCAGCCAATTCGGAAACGGTGATCGCTTCTGGCAAGGACACTTCGCGGTAAACCTTTTCACGCTCGGCAGAGATACCCATTGCCTTGGCACGGGCCTTATCCTGCTTGCGCTTCATCGCAGCCATAGAACGTTGACGACCACCATGACGGCCCGCCATCGCATCGTTCAACGTCAGCTTGCCGGAACGGCGGTTGTCGTCGCCACCGCGTGGCTTGGCCTTGGTATTGTCATTGCCACGGTTCGCTTTTTCACGATCAGGGCTGCGCGGCGCGGACGAAGGACGGGACACTGATGTCTCGCCCGGAGGTGCAGCAACAGGTGCAGCAGCGGCAGCTTTTGCCTTCGCAGCTTCTTCGCGCTTGCGCTCTTCTTCCTCGGCCTTCGCCTTGGTGCGTTCTTCACGGGCGCGGTCTTCGGCCTCTTTGGCCTCTTGCTCTGCACGGCGTGCTTCACGCTCTGCGGCACGGGCCTTTTCTTCGGCTTCGCGTTTGGCTGTTTCTTCTGTCTCGCGGGCTTTCGCCATCGCAAGAGCTTTCATCCGGCGCTCTAGCTCGGCATCAGAAATGCCTGCGGGACGCTTGGAGGGGTCACCACCGATTTGCGGGGCTGTGTTACCAGCCGCAGTTGTCTTTGGAACACCAGGTTTCGGCACCACAACGCGCTTGCGCTTGGTTTCGACCACCACATTCTTGGTGCGGCCATGGCTAAAGCTTTGCTTCACATTGCTTGGGCGCGAACCGCCAAGCCCCAATGTCTTTTTGCCGTCGTTATCACTCATCTGGCTTCATTTCCTTTCCGGCGGACGTATCGTCGCCGTCTATCTCGCGTAGGCCACGTAGCTTTGTGGCTTCCTCTACAACACGGTTGCTGAGTTTTCCAGTCGAGAGCGCGCCGTGTATTGCACTTCCGCGTCCGAATGCCAAACCCAATTCCTCTGAGGTGAAGCAACCGAAATATCGGGCGCCCTCAGGGGTCCATAACTTTGCCTTGCCGCGCTCTGAACCATCAGAGGCCTGCAACAAAACACGGACGTTCTCGCCACCAGCGAGCCAGCCCTTAACCTTTTCAAACCCGCAAACCGCACGACCAGCCTTACGGGCCAATGTGATCATTTCCAAGGCATGGCGGGCAAGTTGACGTTCAACTTCATCCGCCAAACCATCAGGAACGGTCACGGCCTGTTTGGCACTGCGCGAAAACTGACCACGGCCAGCTTCTTCTAAGGCAGCGCGAGTCGACGACACATACATACCACGTCCAGGCAATTTGCCCAAGACGTCCGGATAGACCATGTTTTCCGGTCCCACGACAAAGCGGATCAGGCCAGCCTTTGGGGCGACCTCACCGGTGACGATGCATTTTCGTTCCACATCGTCGTTCTTTGCTTTGCTTTGACCGCGTGCCATCAGGGGTTATTCCGAAACCTAAACCTAGGCTTCGGCCTCCTCTTCTACTTCTTCGTCGCCAACTTCCAGTTCGGCCGGATCAACCCAACCCAACATAACGCGGGCTGTCATGACCATGTTCTGTGCTTCTTCCAAAGACACATCGAACTTCTCCAAAACGCCTTCATCTTTGTGACGCTCGCCATCCACTGTGGTCCAGCCACCGGCCAACTCCCAGTCCGCACAGGTTGCGAAATCTTCGAGCGTTTTAACGCCGTCTTCGCCAAGCGCCTGCAGCATCAATGGAGTCAGTCCCTCAAATCCAACAAGACTGTCCTCGACACCTGCCGCGCGGGCAGCTTCCATTGCTTTGTTGTTGATGGCTTCAAGGTAATCACGGGCACGGGCCTGCAATTCAGATGCAGTGCCTTCGTCAACTCCTTCGATGACTGTCAGCTCGTCAACTTCGACATAGGCAACTTCTTCTAGGTTTGTGAAGCCTTCGGACACCAGCAACTGGGCAAAGAATTCGTCTAGATCCAGCGCGTCGATGAAGAGCTTTGTGCGCAGTTCGAATTCGGCCTGACGACGCTTACTCTCTTCTTCTTCGGTCATGATGTCGATATCAAGACCTGTCAGTTGAGACGCCAAACGCACGTTTTGACCACGACGGCCAATTGCCAAGGACAACTGCTCTTCTGGGACAACAACTTCGATTTTGCCGGCTTCTTCATCCAAAACAACCTTGGATACTTCTGCTGGCTGCAATGCGTTCACAAGGAAGGTCGGCATGTCCTCATTCCATGGAATGATGTCGATTTTCTCGCCCTGCAATTCGTTAACAACCGCCTGAACGCGAGACCCGCGCATACCAACACAGGCACCCACTGGATCAATCGAACCGTCATAGGAAATGACGGCGATCTTCGCGCGCGAACCCGGGTCACGGGCAACGGCCTTAATGTCGATCACGCCTTCATAAATTTCAGGCACTTCCATTTTGAACAATTCGGCCATGAATTCCGGCGCTGTGCGCGACAGGAAAATCTGTGGGCCGCGCTGCTCGCGACGGACTTCTTTGATATAGCAACGGATGCGATCATTCGGGCGGTATGCCTCGCGACCAATCTTTTCGTTGCGGCGCAGGATCGCCTCGCCAGACCCCACATCAACGATGACATTGCCATACTCTTCGCGCTTCACAGCGGCGTTGATGATGGTGCCTGCCTTGTCTTTGAACTCTTCGTATTGCTTGTCACGCTCGGCTTCGCGGACCTTCTGCAAGATCACCTGCTTAGCAGATTGCGCAGCGATACGGCCCAGTTCAACTGGTGGCACGACTTCGACCAACTGTTGACCGATCTCTGGGTTTTCCATGTAATCGCTGGCTTGCTCAACCGTGAATTCAGCCTGATAGTTTTCAAGCTCTTCTTCCGCCACAACTGTGCGCACGCGTGTGAACGTCGCCTTACCGGTAGAACGGTCAATAGACACGCGAATGTCCATTTCCGCGCCGTAGCGGGATTTTGCAGCACGCGCGAGGGATTCTTCCATCGCTTCGACCACCAGACCTGCGTCGATGTTCTTTTCACGGGCCACGGCCTCTGCTGTTTGCAGAAGCTCAAGCTGGTTTGCTGAAGTAATTGCCATCAGGTTTTCTCCTCACCATCAATGATGGTTTCGATTTCATCAAATTGGGTCTCGTCGATCTGACCCGCATCTTTACGTCCGCGCAAAACATCGCGGATCAATTCATCTGTCAGGACCAGTTTGGCATCTGACAGCCATTCAAATTTCAGGCCGATTGTGCCCTCGGCGATCGTGATCAACACCTCGTCGCCCTCAACACCCGCAAGCGGGCCTTTGAAACGACGGCGCCCGTCGATCAATTCGTCAGTCTCTAACTTGGCCTCAAATCCTTCCCACTGCGCGAAATCCTTCAAGCGCGTCAACGGGCGGTCGATACCAGGGGAAGACACCTCAAGCGTATAGGCATCAAGGATAGGATCCTCGACATCCATCACAGCAGACACTGCCGTGCTAATTTGGCCGCAAGCATCCACTTCAATTGTGCCATCAGGGCCTTGTGCCATGATTTGCAGAATGCTTTCCTTGCCAGTCATCAGACGAATGCGCACGACTTCATAACCCATGTCTTCGACAACAGGGGTCACAATCTCGGCGATACGGCGGTCAATGGCCGCTTTGGCGATCAGATCGTTCATTGGGTGCTCCAAGCACAAAAAAACGGGCGCACGGCCCGTTACGAATTTCCGGTTGGGCGCTGGGGGTGGAAGCCAGCGCGCCGCTGTTGATACGTCATATAGATCAGGCGGGGTGAGTCTGCAACCCCTCCTCGCTTTGGTTAAAGCACGCGCCGTAAGGGCGAAACAAAAAACGCCCCGCAAACTGCGAGGCGTTTCTGATTGCTTAAGTGGGCTAGGCTTACGCCACGGACCAACGTTCCGCCATGCGAGCGTTATCCATTTGCCACAGGTTACCGATTTGATCAGGGCTGCTGATCCGGTTGTTCACGGCCTGCACGTAGTTGGCAAACATTGGGATCAATGTGCCGCCTTCGTCGCGCAGGATTTCCTGCATTTCGAAGTACTGGGCTTTGCGTGTGTCGCTGTCCAGCTCTGCACGGGCAGACAACAACAGCTCTTGGAAACGTGCACTGTCTTTCTCGTCCCACTGGCTGTCGTTCCATGGAACACCAGCTTCATAGGCTGTCGCGAACATCCAGTCTTCGGTTGCGCGACCAGACCAGTAGCAAGCACAGAAGCCTTTCTTCAGCCAAACGTTCGACCAGTAACCATCGGCAGGTTCCTGTACAACGTTCAGATTGATGCCCGTACCGCTCATAGACGCCTGCATCAATTGCGCTGCGTCTACCGCGCCTTCAAATGCCGCGTTGGAAGCGGACACATCAATGTTGATGCTGTCCATGCCTGCTTGGTTCAAATAGTATTTGGCCTTATCAGGATCGTAAGCCAGCTGATCCATTTCATCGTTATAGTACTGGTTCGCAGGGCCAATTGGGGTGTCGTTACCAACAGCACCGTGACCAAGCAGAACCTTGTCGACCAATTCCTGACGGTTCACACCGTATTTCAACGCCTTACGGATGTTCACATCGTTAAACGGCGACGTGTCGGTCAGCATTGGGAATGAATAGTGCTGGTTCCCAGTCACTTCTTGAATGCGCAACGCTGGGTTGGCTTTCAACAGGGCCTCGGTTTTGAAATCGATCCGGTTGATCGTGTCGACTTGACCAGTCATCAGCGCGTTCATGCGGGCCGTGTTGTCGTTGATCGCGATGAATTCGACCTGATCAAAGAAACCTGCGCTGTCACCTTTATAGTGATCATCAACGCGGTTCGCGACCATGCGCACACCTGGGTCAAACGATTCAACAGCGTAAAGTCCTGTACCGATACCGTTCGCGATCGCATCTTCGATCTGGCCAGCAGGATACATGACGATGTGATAGTCAGACATCAAATATGGGAAATCCGCGTTGCCGGATGCCAACGTGAACTGAACCTGCGTATCGGACATCTTTGTCATATCGACGATGGCTTCAACAATCGGCTTGGCCGCTGATTTGCTGTCTTCACCAACGTGCATCTGCAAGGATTCGATCACATCATCTGCGCCGAACGATTTGCCGTTGTGGAACGTCACGCCTGAACGCAGGTTGAACGTCCAAGTTTTCGCATCCGCAGATGCTTCCCAGCTTTCAGCCAACTCGCCCACAAGCGAACCGTCAGACGCGACTTCGGTCAAGCAATCAAAAACGGTGCCGTGGCAGGCCGCAATCATAAAGATGTCAGAGTGCGTGCGCGCATCCCAGCTGTCGGATGTGTTTGCACCACCCAAACCCGCGGTCAGTTTTCCGCCACGTGTCGCGGCCTTTGCTGGCATACCGGTCAGTGTCAAAACACCTGCGGCTGCACCAGACTTCATCAGACCACGTCTGCTAATTCCATGTAACATTTTATTCTCCCTAGTTGGTCGTATGGGCCTTTGCGACCCTTTATTTCCGCCGCTTGCACGGCGATTCGTAATTACATTTTACCCACAGCGGCATCGCCGATGTTATCAACGCCGCGCTGATCCAACAGATTTGTCAGCCAGTCAGGATCCATTTCAGGCACCGAGGACAACAGCAAATCTGTGTATGGGTGATGTGGTGGTGTGAACATTTCTCGCTTCGGGCCCGCCTCTACGACACGCCCGTCCTTCATAACAACGACTTCGTCCGCAATGGCGCGCACAGTCGCAAGGTCATGGGTAATGAACATATATGACAGTTTAAGGTCATCTTGTAATTTAGCAAGCAGACGCAAGATGCCTTCGGCGACAAGTTGATCAAGCGCGGAAGTGACCTCGTCGCAAATAATGAACTTTGGCTCTGCGGCGAGCGCACGCGCAATCCCGATCCGCTGCTTTTGCCCGCCCGATAGTTCAGACGGAAGCCGTGTGTAATACTCCGTCGGTTCCAGCTCGATCTGCTCTAACAGCGCATCGACCTTTGCCCGTTTTTCACGGCCTTTCAGGCCCAGATAAAATTCTACCGGCCGTGCAATGATGTCCCCAACCGACATACGCGGGTTCAGGGCGGTATCGGCCATCTGATAGATCATTTGCACTTGGCGAAGCTGGTCCTTGGACCGTTTACGATAGTCGGCGGGCATCACCTGCCCATCGACGCAAATCTGCCCGGCTTTGGGCGGCAACAGCCCCGTAATACAACGCGCCGCGGTAGATTTACCTGACCCGGATTCGCCAACCACGGCCACAGTACGACCTTTGTGCATATCAAAGCTGATGTCATGCAGAACGGGAACGGTGCCATAGGACGCATCAACATTTTGCATCGACACAACAGGCACGGCGTTGGCCACGACAGGCGCCTTGAGAGGCCGCTCGAAACTGCGCACGGCCCAAAGCGATTTTGTGTATTCCTGTGTCGGCGCGGATAGCATTGTGCGGGTGTCGGCGGTTTCAACCTCGTCACCTTTTAACAGCACCTTAATGCGGTCGGCCATCTGGGCGACGACGGCCAAATCATGCGTGATGTAGATCGCAGCGGTGTTAAAATCCTTCACGATATCACGAATGGACGCCAAAACCTCGATCTGCGTGGTGACATCTAGCGCTGTCGTAGGTTCGTCAAAGATGATCAAATCAGGACGACATGCCATCGCCATCGCGGTCATCGCCCGCTGTAATTGTCCGCCAGACACCTGATGCGGATAGCGGAAACCGATCTGGTCAGGGTTCGGCAAACGTAGCTTTTCATAAAGCAACATACCGTCTGCTTCACTATCAGCCCGAGACATGACACCATGCTGTGTCGGTGCCTCAACATGCTGGTCAATAATGCGGTGCGCGGGGTTAAACGATGCTGCCGCCGACTGCGCAACATAGGCGATGCGTTTTCCCAGCAACCCGCGTTTCACAGCGGCAGATGCGGTCAGCAGGTCGATCCCATCAAATTCCACCGAACCATCGGAGATTCGCACACCATCACGGCAAAACCCCATTGCGGCCAAGCCAAGCGTGGATTTACCCGCACCGGATTCGCCGATAAGGCCAAGCACTTCACCGCGTTTCAGCGTCAGGTCAACGCCATTGATAATCGGGTTCCATGTTTCATCGGCGCGGCCTTCTAAATGAAGGTTACGGATGTTCAGCAATGTATCCGTCATTCTTTTAACCCCGATGATCTGTGCAGCATCCAGTCAACGACAAAGTTGACGGCAACCGTAAGCAACGCAATCGCACCAGCGGCCAGAAGTGGCGTCAATGCCGCCTTGGGAGCGAACTGCGCGTAGTTGATAAACGCAGCGCTATCTCTCACCATTGTGCCCCAATCTGCGAGCGGTGGCTGAATACCCACGCCAAGGAACGACAACGCAGCAATGGTCAAGAACACGAAACAGAACCGCAGGCCAAATTCGGCAAGCAATGGCGCTGTGGCATTGGGCAAGATTTCCTTGAACACGAGATATCCCATGCCCTCGCCACGCAATTTTGCAGCCTCGATATAGTCCATGACCACAATGTTTTGCCCAACGGCGCGGGCCAAACGAAACACACGCGTGCTGTCGATCACGGCAATGATCACGACCATGAACACTGTGAGCGGAATGCCCAAACGTGACGCCCAGACAGATGCGATTGTCATCAGCAAGAGCGCGAAAATCAGCGATGGGATCGCCATCAAAACGTCAACGCCACGTGACAATACTTGATCCGTCCAGCCACCAACTGTCGCCGCCAAGAACCCTAGCGTTCCGCCAAGGACAAAGGCAAGCACAGTTGTTGCAAACGCAATGCCAACTGTATTCTGCGCGCCGTAAATCAAACGCGACATGATATCGCGACCAATTTGATCTGTCCCAAGTGGGAAGTCAGGGTTCCCGCCCAGCGCCGGATCACCACCTGCAATGATATTCGCAGCGACACCCTGCAAAATCTCGTCTTGGCCATAAGGCGCGATGACACCTGCAAAGATCGCCAAGACCGCGTAGACCAGTATCATCAAAATGCCGAACGATGCGGTCAGGGGCATCGCCCGAAACAGCTTGCGCGTGCCCGCTGTGCCGACATGACAGCCAAACAGGCGGAATAGCCATGCGGCGATTGAAAACAGGACAAACCCATTAATCGCGAGGCCAAGGAAGAAATACTTATTCGCCACAGCTGGGTCGCTGCTGTGCGATTCCAAATAGGCCAGCGCCAACCAGACCAAGGCAACAAGCCCCAGCACATAGCCCAACGCGACCCCAAACGACATGTCGCGGAACGCTGGGGCATTGCCTGTGCCGTACCGACCCAACTGGCGGAACGCCCAAGCCGCAGTTGGAAGAACAACCATCACGACTATAGTCTGTATGTAAAAAGGTAAGTCCCCAAAAGACTTGGGTGCGCTCAGCGAGCCTTGCAAAATGGCGATCACGTATACACCCACGAGCATAATTAGACACACGACTAGCATCGTGACGCGCAACCAGAAGGAAAAGCTTTTCATACTCATTTCGGGTGCCGCAGACGTGGGTTGGACAGGATCGACAAGATGTCTGCTGTCAGGTTCAAAAGGATATAAGCAGCGGCAAAGATCAAACAGCAGGCCTGCACCACGGGGATGTCGCGGATCTTCACGCTATCAACAAACAGCTGACCGATGCCGGGATACACAAACACCACCTCGACCACGACAACGCCCGTGATCAGATAGGCAAGGTTTAACGCAATCACGTTGATGATCGGTGCCAAGGCATTCGGCAGTGCATGTTTCACAATCACACGCATCGGCGACATGCCTTTCAGTCGCGCCATCTCGATATACGGGGACGCCAGCAAATTGATAATCGCTGCACGTGTCATGCGCATCATATGCGCGGTCACCACCAAGGTCAGCGTCAGCGCAGGCAATAGCGATTTCACCAAACGGTCACTGAAATCCATGCCTTCGTAGATATTCGAAAGCGATGGCAAGATTGGGTTCAATACCGCAAGGAACAGGATCAACACATAAGCCATGAAAAATTCGGGGCTACTGATCGAGCTAAGTGTAAAAATATTCGCGGCACGGTCAAAAATCGTGTTGCGGTACAGTGCGGCCAATATGCCTAGCGTCACCGCCACCGGCACCGCAATCGCCGCCGTAACCATCGCAAGGAACATCGTATTGGCAAAGCGTGGGGCAATCTGTTGGGCGACAGTCTTACCCTCGCCGCCACCTAGATTGGTCTGAAAGTTCAACTGCGCAAAGCTGGATCCCAGATCGCCGGTCAGCATTCCGCCAAGCCAACCAAAATACCGCGTGACCAATGATTGATCGAGCCCTAGGTCTTCACGAATTGTTTGAACAGCTTCTGGCGTGGCGCCCTGACCAAGAATCAATTCTGCAAAATCACCCGGCAACATGTTGACCGCAATAAAGATCACGATGGAAACAATCAGAAGGGTCAAAAAGCCCAGCGCGAGGCGTTGCAAGATAATGCTTAGGACGTTGCCCAAAATTGAAGTTCCCTAGTGGCTTGGGGTCCGACCTTAACGACTGTCAAAAACCTGTAAACCCTAAACCCAATTTATCTGTCACCCGCACCAGTTCTGCCGTGATACCAGGTTCAGACAGCGCATGTCCGGCTTTGCCAATCAGTGTCAGCTGCGCGTCGGGCCAAAGTGTGGCCAATTTATGGGCCGACACAGGAGGACAAATCATGTCGTAACGTCCCTGCACAATAAACCCAGGGATATGGGAAATCTTGTGCATATTGTCCAAAATCTGCTGATCCGGCCCCAAGAATCCACCGTGATAAAAGTAGTGGTTTTCCAGCCGAGCGAAGGCGCGCGCATATTCCGCAGGGCTTTGCCCACTCGGCCCATTGCTTTCGATCGACGCAAGCGCATTTTCCCACGACGCCCATGCGCGCGCGTAGCGGACTTCGCTTGTCATATCACCGGAAAACAGCCGTTTGTGATAAGCTGCGATGAAATCATCTTGTTCCTCTTTGGGAATCAAATCGGCAAAACCGGCCCAAAGATCAGGCCAAAACGCCGCCGCGCCACCGCCATAGAACCAGTCCAGTTCCGTTTGCGTCATCAAAAATACACCACGCAGGACCAATGCCATGGCGCGATCTGGATGGGCTTGGGCATAGATCAGCGACAGGGTTGCGCCCCAACTTCCACCGAACACGACCCAGCGGTCGATCTCAAGAGTTTCACGGATCAATTCAATGTCTGCCACCAAATGCCACGTCGTATTCGCTTCGACACTGGCATAGGGGCGCGACCGGCCACAGCCGCGCTGATCAAACAGGATGATACGGTAAATCGCAGGATCAAAAAACCGGCGCATCGCGGGACTACACCCACCGCCTGGACCGCCATGCAAAACCACAACCGGAATACCATCAGGCCGCCCGCATTGTTCAACATAAACGTGATGCCCGTCGCCCACGTCCAACATCCGCTGGTCGAATGGGTCGATTGGGGAATAAAGATGCGCAACCGCGCGCTTTTGACCTAAGACCTTGTCCATTTCCAACCTATATAGTGTGCATAAACGCCTGACTATGCGAAACCTGGGCGCAAACCGGAGCCATGATCATGACCACAAACACCGTTGACCCCGCCGAAGTCGCCAAATTCGAGGCCATGGCCGCAGAATGGTGGGATTTGGAAGGAAAGTTCAAGCCGCTTCACATGATGAACCCCGTGCGGTTGGATTACATCACGCGCCAGATCGCTGCCGAATTCGGGCGTGACCTGAACGGGCCTGCGCCGTTCGATGGGCTTCGCATCGCCGACATCGGCTGCGGTGGTGGATTGCTGTGCGAACCAATGGCGCGGCTTGGGGCGACAGTGGTGGGCATTGATGCCGCGGCAGGCAACATTCCTGTCGCGAAAATCCACGCGGAACAATCAGGGCTAAATATCGATTACCGGCATACCACAGCAGAAGCGATGGCAGACGCAGGTGAAGAATTCGATGTCGTGATCAACATGGAAGTTGTTGAACATGTGGCCGACCCGTTGGGTTATCTGACCGCTTGCCAACGGCTATTGAAATCTGGCGGTCTGCACCTGTGTTCGACGATTAACCGCAACCCAAAATCCTTTGCCATGGCGATTGTGGGCGCGGAATGGGTCATGCGCTGGCTACCAAAAGGCACGCATGAATGGGCCAAGTTCATCACACCAGACGAGCTGTTCGCGCTGATCACAAAGGCAGGCATGGAACCTGTCGACCGCAAAGGATATGTGTTCAATTTCGCGAAATTCACATGGTCGATTTCGGACAAAGACCTCACGGTGAACTATGTCACCGCAGCGCTGAAGCCTTAATAGCCACGTTTAGTTGCCTCGACTAAAGTCTCTGTCAGGGCAAAGCCCGCGCGACGATACAATCTGCCCGCATCACTATCGGCTTCGGCAATGATCACCTGCGTCGCTTCCGGCGCACGGTCCTTTGCCCATGCGCTGACATGTCCCAGAAGTGCCTTGCAAATCCCACGTCTCCGGTGGGTGGCGCGGGTTTCAACAGATTGAAAACGGGCAATTGTGTCGTCATGCAAAATGCCCATTTGCCCAACCAATTGATCCCCGGCAAATGCGCCAAACCATGCGCCGAGACCATCTGCGATTTGCGCACGCCGCGTCACATTACGCCTACGCAAGAATGGCGTGTGAACAGTTGGGTCATACCCTTCCTCAATCGCGATTTGCGCGGCGAGGGCTTCTGACGCCGCCCAATCGGCATCGCCTCGTAACGGACGTATCCGAATGCCTTCCGGCGGGGCAGACGCGCGCGCGCCGTCACCTGTCAAAACATCAAAGGTCTCGATAGTCATGGAATCAGGAAAGACATCGGCCATGACTTGCACATCAAAATCAGGAATGTCCCAAAGGACCTTTATATGTGTCGCATCGGGGAATGCTGCCTGAAAAGCGGCAATGTCTGTGTCAGGTTGAACCGTATCGGTGTCGCGGATCAGGACGTTGCCGCTCCAATATGTTGGTTCGGCCTGGGTGCGCATAATGTAACCCTGCGGACAAGGTGAAAGGGTGCTGACACTTTTCATGCTCAACAGATCACTTTGCAATCCAATGGACCGCAACATCATTCGACCTTGGACAATTGCACCCGCATTTCGCGCAACACGGGCAATGCAGTGCGCACCTTATCATCACCAACGGTTTCGACCACTTTGGCAATGACAGGCGCAATCGCAGCAAGGGCCGTATCGCGCGCAGCGATGCCAGCCGGGCTAATCGACACCATCTTGCGCCGCGCGTCTTCCCAATCTGGGCGCACGTGCACCCACCCAGCCCATTCTAATTTTGACAGAGTATTTGTCATCGCCCCACGTGTCAGATGAAATGTATTGGCCAGTTGCGCGGGCGACCGTTCGGACCCAACATAGGCCAGATGGTTCAGCACCGAAAAATGGGACAACTCCATCCCCTTGGGCAGCACGCGTGCGACACTGCTCCGCGCCAACTGATCAACGGCGAGAATTTCGCTAAACAGCGAAACGGCAAGGTTTTGGGTCGAGTCCGACATCAGGGGCCTTCGAATGTGCGGTCATGAGTTAGCGCCGCGATACGTTTGCGCGCATCAGACACTGACTGGCGGTCAATATCAACGAGTGTGATGCAATTTGATGTGCCTGCATCCGCTAAAACCTCACCCCAAGGCGAAATTGCAAGGCTGTGCCCAAAAGTCTGGCGACCACCATGGTCACCAGTTTGTGCAGCCGCCAAAACATAACAACCGGTTTCAATGGCGCGCGCCTGCAGCAAAGCCTGCCAATGCGCGGCACCCGTCACTGGAGAAAACGCAGATGGGACCAATAGGATGTCAGCGCCCGCTTGCGCCAATGCACGATATAGATAGGCAAACCGCAGATCGTAGCAGATTGAAAGACCCAGCTTACCGAACGATGTATCGGCTATGACCGCACGATCACCCGGGCGATAACCAGCAGACTCGTGATAAGTTTCTGTTTCAGACACGGTCACATCGAACATGTGAATTTTGTCGTAGCGCGCAGTGATCTGTCCATCAGGGTCAATCACAAACGACCGATTGGCAAAGCGCCCGTCGGGATCGTCTGTTTTTAACGCAATCGACCCAATCGAAAGCCACACGCCCAGCGCCTTCGCTTCTGATCGCAATACGGCAAGGGTCTGATCTTCCGCCTCGGTTTGCAGAACAATTTGCTGATGTGCTCGACTTGTGGACACGCAATTTGTGACTTCCGGCGTCAGAACGAACTCCGCGCCCTGCCCGACCGCATCGCGCATCGCGGTCAACGTTTGGGTCAGGTTTGCGGCGGGATCATCACCGCTTGTTAGCTGAAGCAGGGCTGCTTTCATCCTTTTAGCAATGCATCCAATTTGCCTGCCATTTCCAGGGCATGTAGATCATCATAGCCACCAACATGTGTGTCCCCGATGAAAATCTGCGGGACGGTGCGCCCACCATTGGCGCGTTGCATCATTTCAGCACGGCGTTCGGGCTGTGCATTCAAGCTCACCTCGGCGAAGCTCACGCCTTTGCTGGTCAGCAGACGTTTCGCAGCATGACAATAGCCACAGGTGTTGGTGGTATAAAGTTCGACAGTTTGCATCGGATAATCCTTTGGTAGCAGGTTTGACCCCTACCTAAGCATCTTTAACGACCCTTGCCAGTGTCACGACATCAACCTGCGATGCACCCGCCGCCAAGCAAGCATCTGCACAGGCGCCAAGCAAGCATCTGCACAGGCGCCAAGCGTCGCACCGGAAGTCATCACATCATCGATGAGAAGCACGGGCCGCCCTTCTATCATCTGCTGTCGTTTCGGGTTAGGTCGGATCGCCCCGTCAAGCGCCTGAAACCTGTCTGCGCGGCTATGTTTGTCTAGTGGAATTGTCGCGCGTGGGCGGATCAGTGCATCGGGGCAAATGCCACGATCCAACAGCTTGGCCAACACATTCCCCAACATCGCAGCCTGATTATACCGTCGCCGCAACAGTCGTGACCAATACAACGGAACAGGCACAAGAACGCTATCGGGTTGGATCAATGGCTGGGCTTTGGGCACCATCCAGCGCGCCAAAGGCTGCACCAAATCCGTCCGGTCCCCATGTTTAAGCGAAAGAACCAATCGGCGCGCCACACCGCCATAGGCCATCACCGCGCGCGCCCGCGACCACGGCCGCGCAACACGCATGCAATCATCGCATTGGACGTGTTCATCATCCACATCCCCAATCAAAGGGGCACCACAACGGTCACAAATCGTCCCACTGATAAACATTGTGTCAGACCAGCAAACACCACAAAGCCCGTGATCATCGTTTGTCGGCGTATCACACCCCACACATTGGGCAGGGTAAATCGCACGAATGATCCTTTGCATCTGCATGATTGCACCCTAAATGGTCCGTTATGGAAAAGCTAACCGACCGACCCGCCCTATTGCGCAACCGCGCGCGCGCCCTGCCAGAGGCATTGTTCCTGCACGACGTCGTCGTGGATGAGATCAATGAAAGGCTGAAAGAAGTTAACAGAACCTTTCAATCCGTGGCGATTGTGACCGGGTTTCCTGATTTTTGGCAAAACGCATTCCCCGACGCGACAGTTGTTTCCGATGACGACACACTTGAACTGGCCGAAGGCGCATATGATCTGGTGCTGCACGTCATGGCGCTTCATTGGGCGAATGATCCGGTGGGGCAATTGGTGCAATGCCGACGCGCGCTGCAGGCTGATGGGTTATTGCTCGCGGCCTGTCTGGGTGGGCAAACCTTGCATGAATTGCGCAGCGCCTTGGCAGAGGCAGAAGCCGTCGTTGCAGGTGGGCTGTCCCCTCGCATTGCGCCCATGGGTGAAATCCGTGACCTTGGGGCGCTTTTACAACGCGCTAACTTCGCCCTTCCTGTGGCCGACGGCATTCCGCTCACCGTGAATTACGCCAACGCATTTCACCTGATGCATGATCTACGGCAGATGGGAGAGGTCAGCGCGCTGGAACACCGCCCACGCAGCTTCACCATGCGCAATATCCTGACAGAGGCCGCGACGCTTTACGCCGAACATTTCACCAATGATGATGGGCGAGTGGATGCAACATTCGAAATTATCATGCTGACCGGCTGGGCCCCTGCGGATACGCAACCCAAGCCGCTGCGACCGGGGTCCGCGACAAATCGTCTTGCCGACGCGCTGGGCGCGATTGAAACGCCCTTAAAACGCGGGAACGATTGACCATTGGGAAGCGACCGCTAGGTTCGCGGAGACAAAGGATTTTAAGATGACAGACACAACAGCCAAATGCCCTGTGCACGCGCAAGCGGACCACCCCAAGATTAAGCCAGCAAAAGTTGGCATTCTTGTGGCCAACCTTGGGACACCCGACGCAACAGATTACTGGTCCATGCGCCGGTATTTGAACGAATTTTTGTCTGATAAGCGTGTGATCGACTATTCGGCATGGCTTTGGCAGCCGCTTTTGCAGCTGGTGATCCTGACGACACGCCCGTCAAAATCCGGCGCGGCCTATCGGTCAATCTGGAACAACGAAGCGGATGAAAGCCCGCTGCTGACAATCACCAAAAACCAAACGGCCGCGATCAAGGCGACGATGGCGGACCGCTATGGCGACGATGTCATGGTCGATTATTGCATGCGCTACGGCAATCCATCGACCAAATCCAAGGTCCGCGAAATGGTCGAGGCAGGCTGCACCAAAATCCTGTTCTTCCCGCTTTACCCGCATTACGCAGGGGCCACATCAGCGACAGCGAATGATCAATTCTTTCGGGCATTGATGGACGAAAAATGGCAACCAATTGCGCGGGTTGTCGAACCCTACTTTGAAAATCCCGCCTATATTGACGCGCTGGCGCAGTCGATTGAAACGGCATACGCGGATGCAGACAAGAAACCCGAAATGCTGATCTGTTCGTACCATGGGGTGCCTGAACGGTATCTGCATGAAGGGGACCCGTATCACTGCCAATGCCAGAAAACGACGCGCTTGCTCAAGGAACGGTTGGGCTGGGACGGCACCCAGATCAAGACGACCTTCCAGTCGAAATTCGGCCCCGAAGAGTGGTTGAAGCCTTATACCGTGAAAGAGGTCGCGCGTTTGGCCGAAGAAGACGGGATCAAAAACATCGCCGTCTGCGCGCCAGCCTTCTCTGCCGATTGCATCGAAACACTCGAAGAGATCAATGAAGAGATCAAAGAAAGCTTCGAAGAAGCCGGTGGCGAAGACTTCCTCTATATCCCATGCCTCAACGACAACCCTGCGCATATCGCAGCGCTATGCGGTGTGATCGACGAGAACCTTGCGGGCTGGGTAAACACCTAAAACCACACGCAATGAAGTAGGATGGGTTTCAACCCATCAGACATAAAAAAGGCGGGGACATGCCCCGCCGTTTGTCTTAGATCAACAACACCTGTGTGCCATTTTTCGTCATGCCATATAGTTCGGCGATATGTTCGTTGAACAAACCGATACAGCCATTTGACGACCGACGACCAATCTTGCGCGTGTCATGGGTGCCGTGAATGCGGTAATATTGCCAGGTCAGATATAGTGCATGTGACCCCAGCGGATTTTCAGGTCCAGGGCCGATGAACTCTGGCCATTCAGGGTTTCGTTTACGCATTGACGGTGTCGGACGCCAGCTTGGCCCCTCGACCATACGCACCACAGACGTGCGGCCCTTGCGGGTCAAATCATCGGTCAACGGCACAGACGTCGGATAAAGCTTATAGATGCTTTGGTCCTCGTTCCAGAAATGGAGTGCACGGCTCTCCAGATCGACCAAGATCGCGCCGTTCTTCAAATTGCTGAAATACGGCTGCCAGTCCAGCGACCGAAAACTCGAAATATTGCGCACAACACGCGATGAGATATCGGCCTCGATCTCTGTGCTGTTGTTGGTCTGGGCCACTGCGCCAGTGCCGACCACCGCAGCAGATGCCGCAATGAACCCGCGGCGGGACATGGATTTACTATCAAACGTCGTCATTTATTACTCCATCAGGCACAAAAGCTGATCATTTCCCGTGTTATTTACGCCCAGCGCGTGTTTCATGCAATTCAAACAATCGTTAGACAAGCGATCCGTTGCCGAACTGCATTTGAAATATGCCCCCTTTGGCGCTAAGAGAGCGAAACAGTATTGAAATGAGTGAACGCATGAATCGTCGTAAAGTTCTGTCCGGATTGGTTTTATTGGGTCTTGGTGCATGCTCCAACTCGAATGTAGCCGCACGCATTGGGCCTGATGGGCTACCACTGCCGCAGATTTACAACATCGGACCCGAAGACGTGGACGATATTCAGTTTCGTATGCTCGACAGTGTGAACACGTTGCGCCGTGCTGCTGGCGTGCCACCTGTTGAACTCGATGCGCGTTTGAACGCGGCCGCTGAAACCCATTCACGCGATATGTCTGGTCAAAACCGGCCATGGGTGTTCGGATCAGACGGATCATCCCCACTGGACCGTGCACGCCGTGTTGGGTTTGACGGGCGCGTTCTGGGTGAAAACATTTCTGAATCCTACGAGACAGAGCTGGAAACACTCGCCGCGTGGATGAACCAATCCAATTCTCGCGCCGTCATCCTAGACCAAAAAGCTCGCCGCATGGGCATCGCATGGTTCCAAGATTCCGTTGGAAAAATGTGGTGGACATTGAACATGGGCACAGGCCCGATCGCATCCCAGCAACCTGTCGCAACACCCGCTGTGCCAAACGCAGCCGGTCTACAGTTTAGCCCAGAAACACAATTCCAGCTCGGCAGCCTTTAAGGATAAAGGTAAATCACCGTACCGACGTCGACCATCGCATAGATGTCTTCCATCTCTTCGTCGGTCACAGCGATACAACCCCATGTCCAGTCAGTTTCGCCAATGTAGTTTTTTGGCGTGCCATGAATAAAGATCTCGCCACCGGGTGATTTACCCATGGCGCGCGCTTTGTTGTAATCCCTGCGATCCGGATAAGAAATGCCAAGCGACAAATGATACCGGCTATTTGGATTGGTCCGGTTAATCAAATACGCGCCCTCTGGCGTGCGACCGTCACCTTCGGTTTCCTTGTGGCCAACCGGCGAAAAACCCAATTCAACGTCATATTGCTCCAACAGCGTTTTATTGTGAAACAACTGCATGATGCGTTTGCCTTTCAAAACCTGAATGCGGGTCACTTTAGGTCCATCATAGGTCTTAAATTTCGCACCCCGTGGGGTCGCGCATCCAGCCAGCCCAAGGGCCGCACCTGTCACCATTACGCGTCGCGAAATCTTCATCATACTGCCCGGGTCTATGCCGTTTTTTTCACAATACACGAATTGCCGCCCCTTGGGACAGCATTTTTACTTGCGCGTGAAATTTCCAACAACTTCCACATGCGGGGACCAGCGGAACTGATCAACGACCTGCACCCAATGCAATGTGAACCCAGCCTTTTCTAACTGGACCGCATCGCGGGCAAAGGTCACCGGATTACACGACACCATCGCAATCGTGTTTATGTCCGATGCGCAAACCGTGGCGATCTGCGCCTCTGCCCCTGCGCGCGGCGGATCAATCACAGCGGCATCAAATTTGCGCAGCTCGTCTGGCTCTAAAGGACGGCGGAACAGGTCGCGCACCTCTGATGTCACGCGCTTCAGCTCGCGCCCTTCACGCCAACCACGATCAAGTGCGGCGATCATCTCCGCCTCGCCTTCAACCGCGTGAATTTCCGCACGTGCGGATAGCGGCAAGGTAAACGTGCCGCAGCCCGCGAACAGATCAACGATCCGCTTCGCGCCAGCCGTGATTTCATCAACAGCACCCAAAAGCGACGCCTCGCCATGTTTGGTCGCCTGCAAAAATGCGCCAGACGGCGGGGTCACGCGTGTGTTGCCGAAAAACTGTTGTGGCGGGTTCATTGTGACAACGGGTTCATCCGGCCAAACAATCCGCGCAATTTTGTGATCTTGGGCAAAGCTGGCAAGCGTTTGGCGCAGTTCCGGCGTCAAAGGCGTTTCGGTATCCACGAAAATATCCAGACCAGCCAAGGTTTCGGTCACGGTCAGCGCAATCTCTGCCTTGCGCGACGCGGCGATCACAACCAGTTTTTCCAGCACAGGAAACGCATCTATGATCCCAGGTGTCAGCAACTGACAATCCGGCGTGGCGATCAAGTTATGGGTGCCCTTGGCATGAAACCCCAGCATTGCCCCGCTCTTGGTTCGCTTGCCTGCAATCTTGGCACGCCGCCGCGAGTTGGCAGGCGACGTCAGCACATCACGATATGTCGTGTCGATCCGCTGGGCCGTCAGCGCCTTTTGCACGATTTCCAGTTTCCAGTTTTCAACAAAAGCATCCGTCGCATGCTGCATCGCGCAGCCGCCGCAGGTTTTGAAATGGCGACACGGGGCCGCAACACGGTCAGCGCTGGGCGTGATGATCCGCACACCGCCGTCTTGGGCAACCTCGATCTCTTCACCAGGCAGAACACGCGGCAACAATGTGCGCCCGTCATCAACCTTACCCAAACCCAAGTGGGTCAAACCTTCAATCATTGCCATCGTTCAATCCACCGCATCATCGACGTTAATAAATCCGCCCGACTGCCTGTTCCAATACCGCGCATATAGCCCGTCTTGTTTCAGCAAGTCGGCGTGGGTTCCCTGTTCCTTGATCCGTCCCGCGTCAAGCACAATAATGCGGTCCATGCGCGCCAATGTCGACAAACGGTGGGCAATCGCAATCACGGTTTTACCATCCATAATAGTGTCTAACGCTGCCTGAATTGCTGCTTCTACTTCTGAATCGAGCGCGCTTGTCGCCTCGTCCAGTACCAAAATTGGCGCGTCTTTTAGAATAGCACGCGCAATGGCGATACGTTGACGCTGCCCGCCAGACAGTTTGACACCGCGTTCGCCCAGATGCGCATCATAGCCGCTACGATCCTTAAAATCATTCAGCTCGCTGATAAACGCATGGGCCTCGGCCTTCTTCGCCGCCGCGATCACGTCGTCTTGCGACGCGTCCGGTGACCCGTAACCGATGTTTTCAAACGCAGAGCGGTTAAACATCGCAGTCTCTTGGGTGACCATGCT
Source organism: Yoonia sp. (assembly GCA_965660685.1). Taxonomy (GTDB): domain Bacteria; phylum Pseudomonadota; class Alphaproteobacteria; order Rhodobacterales; family Rhodobacteraceae; genus Yoonia. The sequence goes on from CBFIAX010000001.1 coordinate 48,402, forward strand.
AATCTGACGGCGCAGACTTTCTTGGGTGACGGCGCTGATGTCTTGACCGTCGATCAAAATCCGCCCGCTGTTCACATCGTATAGCCGCAGCAACAACGCAACGAGCGTCGATTTCCCTGCGCCCGACCCGCCAACAATGCCGATGCGTTCCCCGCTATTCAGCGTTAGCGAAAGATCATGAATACCATTGCGACTGCCATCATAGGCGAAGGTCACATTTTCCAGCGTGATCGCCCCCGCCTGCACATCCAAAACCGATGCATCCGGCGCATCGATCAATGTGCTATCACCTGACAGGGTCCCAATCGCATCTTCTAGAACGCCGACATTGCCATACATGCCCATCAGCGTGAAACTTACCCAGCCGGTCATCTGCGCCAATCGCAACCCAATCGTGCCCGCCACGGCGATATCGCCCGCTGATGCCACGTCATTTTGCCACGCGATCAGGGTAATTCCCACAAGTAGCAACGGCAAAACGCCGGACACAACCATCAGCGATCCACGGAAACTGGCCGATACCCAACCCCATTTCACCCCCGCCAAACGCGCATCTTCTAACGCATTGATCGCAGCCTGATCTTCGTGCTTGTCATGCGCGAACAATTTGACGGTTTTAATGTTGCCGATTGTATCAACGATCTGCCCAGAAACGGTCGCAGCTGCCCCTGCGCGTATGCGCGACGCGGCCCGAATGCGCGGCATGAAAAACCGCAAAAACGCAACATAGCCCGCGAACCATAGCGCCAGCGCTGCGCCTGCCCGCCAATCCAAAGTCAACACAAGCAACAACGACCCCACGACGGATGCAAAGGCAAAGACAACTGTATGGACAAAATCCACAACCAAATTGGTCAGCGCACTGGCCGCTTGCATCTGCTTTTGCGAAATGCGGCCTGCAAAATCATCGTCAAAGAATGTAACCGATTGTCCAAGCGTGTGGCGGTGCAGGCGCGACAGGATCAACGTGGAAATTGCGGGGCCAATCACAACCGACTGCATGATGCCTGATAACCACAACCACATGGGGCGGAAAACCAAGAAAAACACGGAAACAACCAGTATTAGACCCGTATTTTCGGCGAAAAATCCACTGGATGATCCGGCTAACGCCGCATCGATCACCATGCCTAACATAAGCGCAGAGGCGACCTCTATCAGACCCGAAATCACAGAAACGCCAGACCCTGCAGCAATCGCGGGATACCCGCCTTTCAAGCCCCATTTGATAAACCGCACCATCGTTTTGGGCGGCGGCCCATCAGCTGGCGCAAAGGGTTTGATCCAGTTTAATAGCATCATGATTGCCCCAAAAAGCCGCCGGACTGACGCGCCCAGAAATTTGCATATTGCCCGTTTTGATCAAGCAAGGTGCGATGTGTCCCGTCCTCTATCACGCGCCCTTGATCCATCACGATGATCCGGTCCATCTGCGCGATGGTCGACAAACGGTGTGCAATCGCAATGACGGTTTTACCCTTCATCATCTTATAAAGGGTCTCTTGGATCGCGGCCTCGACTTCAGAATCCAGCGCACTAGTGGCCTCGTCCAAAATCAAAATTGGCGGGTCTTTGAGGATCACACGAGCCAGCGATATCCGCTGTCTTTGGCCACCCGACAGTTTCACGCCTCGTTCGCCCACGCGTGCATCGTACCCTGTGTTGCCTTCGCTATCTTCCAGCCCAAGAATGAAATCGTGAGCTTCCGCCTTTTTGGCGGCAGCGATGACCTGATCCTCCGTCGCGGTGGGATCACCATATAAGATGTTGTCGCGCACGGACCGGTGCAACAATGCGCTATCTTGCTGAACCATGCCAATCGCGGACCGCAGGCTTTCTTGGGTCAGTCCTGAAATCTTTTGGCCATCAATCAAAATGTCGCCACGCTCTGCATCGTAAAACCGCAAAATCAGCTTTACGAGGGTCGATTTTCCGGCACCCGACTGGCCCACCAGACCGATTTTCTGTCCTGCTGCAATCGACAGATTGATATGATCAAGGCCACCAGCATCCTTGCCATAATGATGCGACAAATCACGCAATTCCATCCCGCCATCGCCAATTTCCAACGCCTTGGCATCCGGCGCATCCAAGAGCGTAATCGGCTGCGCAATTGTCTGCATCCCTTCGGACACGACACCAAGGTTTCGAAAGAAATTGCTGAACGCCCACATGATCCACGCGGACATGGAATTCAGGCGCAACGCTATCGTACCTGCGGCGGCAACGACGCCAATCGATGCGGTGTCATTCATCCAAAGGTAAATCGCCCAGCCCGTGACCCCCACGATCAAAAATCCATTCATCACCATCAGGGCAATGTCCATGATCGTATAAAGCCGCATCTCGATCTTGAACGTGCGGCGGGATTCCTCGATCACCTCTTTGGCGTATTCTAATTCACGGTCATGATGGGCAAACATTTTGACGGCGTGGATGTTGGTGTAGCTGTCAACGACACGACCTGTGACGGCGCTGCGCGCATTTGATGCGGCTTCTGACGCGGGGCCAATCCGGCGCACGACCCAACGCAACAAAAAGAGATACGGGATTAGCCAAAACAGCAGCGGCACGATCAACCGCGGATCAGCGCCGCCCAACAAAATCGCAGCCCCGATGACATAGGCCATCGCGAATGCAATCGCATCAAACAGCTGAAACACCACTTCGCCCACGGCAGGCGGGGTTTGCATGATCCGGTTGGCGATCCGGCCGGCAAAGTCATCTTCGAACCAACCAACAGATTGGCGAAGAACATGTTTGTGGGCCCGCCATCGCACGAGCGTCCCGATATTGGGCAGGATCGCATTGTTCAGCAATGCGACTTGGAAAATATGCAACGCAGGGCGCAAGGTCAGAATAAACACCGCGACCAAGATTAGCTCGAACCCAGACCGCGCCCAGACTTGGTTTGCGGTGCCAGCGGACAGAATATCGACAAGCCGCCCAAGATAGGAAATCAACCAGACTTCCATTGCGGCAATGACCACGGCAGCAATGCCCGTCATCCAAAACAGGCGCTTGAACGGTTGGATATAGGCAAGCAGAAACGGGGCCAGCCGCTTGGGCGGCGTGTCAGTTTCATCGTAACTCGCATAGGGGTCGATGAGGTCTTCGAAAAACCGGAACATCACTACTGCCTTTGGTTGTATCCCTCAGACATAGCGTGGTTCAGGTCAGAGGAAAACCGCCAGCGAAAACCCTGCCAAAGCGACCGCCATGACCCGCATGAAAACACGCCATGCTGCGGGGTTGTTTAGAAGGATCGACAGCAATGTACCGGCCCATGTCCAAAACAAGCAGACAAAAAGGTTGATGCCTGAAAATGCCATGGCGAGGAGAGTCGCCTGCTCTGTCGGGCCGAAGCCCGCCACATAGACTGTAGCCCCCAAGGCAACGACCCAGATTTTAGGGTTCACCGCTTGGAACAACACGGCCTCGACAAATGTGAATGGCCGTGCGCCAGTGTTGCGGCGGGTGACAGGTCGTGCCTGCCACAGGCCCCATGCCATCCTTAAAATCCACGCCGACGCAGCAATTTGAAGAATCAACATCAGCGATGGCGCAGCCAGCAATAGCGCGCCAATGCCTGCGCCCGTGAGCCCCGCAATAATCCCCACGCCCAGCGCGACGCCAAGAATATGTGGAACCGTGGCGCGGAACCCAAAGCGTGCGCCAGATGCTGTTAGCAAAATGACGTTCGGCCCCGGTGAAAACAGCCCGAAAAACACGTAGCCCATCATCAGGTAGATGGGGGTCACAGCAGCTCTGCTTTGGTCAGGGTAAAGCCGGAAGCGATCCATTTTGCCTCCGCAGATTTCAACGCTTTGCCTAGCTCTGCACCTGAAATCTCTGGCATCAGATCGGCGGCATTCAGCGGAAACACCTGTGCAGCCGCATTTGCAAAATCATCCAAACGGGCGGCATCAACTGGCTGGCACATACTTGCTTGTTCAATCAAATACCGGTCCGTCGCAACATCCGCGCCATGCCGATACGCCAATTCCGATAGGGGCAAATCAAGCATTCGCATATCAACCGCCCGCTGTTGCGCGTTCGACAGGCGCAGACGTTCTGGATCACCGCCAAGTGCTGCTAAACGGCGGATGGGATCAGGCGCGATTCCCAGTTCATTTTCCAAATGAACAAGCACTGCCATCACGTCCGGCGCAGCCCCCACAAGGATATGCATCAACACACCTGACCGCCCCATTGATGCAATGGCCGGTGCGGGATCAGGGGCGGCAAGCAGTTTCAGCATTTCGGCGGTTACCCTTTCGGATGAAAGACCGTCGATTCCGTCCGCATACATCGCACAGGCCGCCAAACCATCGGCATCAATGCCTGCATCCATGTCGCCATACCAAGCGTAAAACCGGAAAAACCGCAGGATACGCAAATAGTCTTCTTTGATGCGGGTGGCAGGGTCTTCGATGAAAACCACGCGGCGGGCAATCAGGTCGGGCAAGCCACCCAACGGGTCCGCGACCTGCCCGCGCATATCACAATAAAGCGCGTTCATCGTGAAATCGCGACGCAGCGCATCATCGCGCATGTTGTCGGCAAATGCCACAACAGCGCGACGCCCATCGGTCGCAATATCGCGACGGAAAGTTGTTACCTCTACAGGCACACCATCCGCGACGACCGTGATGGTGCCATGGTCAATGCCTGTGGGAATGGCCTTTAGGCCAGCGTCATTTGCCAACGACATCACCATGTCAGGCAGGGCATCAGTAGACAGATCAAGGTCGGACACAGGCGCGTCGATCAACGCATTGCGCACACACCCGCCCACAAACCACGCCTGATGCCCAGCGCGTTCGAGCATTTCGCAAACAGCGCGCGCCGGTCCGTTGAGCCAAGGAGCATCGATTTGGGTCATATCATACGATCCGCCAAAGCGCGCAGAATACGGGCCGTCGCACCCCAGATGTAATAAGGGCCGTAGGGGACGACAAAATACTGGCGGCGGCGGCCTTGCCAGCGTCGGCCCTCAACGCGGAACATGCCGGGGTTTGACAGATGTGACAGAGGCACCTCGAAAACTTCTGAAACCTCGCCCTCTTCTGGCACCGGATCGAACACGCCGTGCACCAAGGCTATGACAGGCGTAACCGCATAACCGGTGACAGTTTCATGGGCAGGCAAAGTTCCGAGCACTTCGACATTGGCACTCCGCAGACCGATTTCTTCATCGGCTTCACGCAAGGCGGCAGCGACCGCATCGGCGTCGCCCGCATCTTGTTTACCGCCCGCAAAGGCAATTTGGCCGGGGTGATGTTTCAGCTTCGCTGACCGTTTTGTCAGGATCACATTGCCGGTGTCCGCCCGCACCGCGATTAAAACCGACGCAGGGGTCAATTTGCGATCTGCAGGCAGGACCACGTCCTTATTCAAGTCGTAGTCAGACGATGCGCGGCCCGTTCGGGACAGCGCATCGATCAAGGTTTCGCGCAGATTAAGCGCCGTCACTTTTCGCCTCGAACCCAAGGGTCGTTGGATCAAACACATAATGCGACCCACAGAACTGACAGTCAGCAGTGACCGTGTTTTCCGGCGTCGTCATATGCTCGATATCCTTGGCCGAATAGATCGACAGCGATTGGCGCACTTTATCTGCCGAACAGGTGCACCCGAATTTGACGGGCTGTTGGTCGTAAATGCGCGGCTTTTCCTCGTGGAACAAACGCACCAACAAATCTGACGGCGTCACAGATGGACCAATCAATTCCAGCTCGTCGACCGTATCCAGCAACGCATTTGCACGAGTCCAGTTTTCACTTTCGTCATCTGTCAGGATGTCATCAGCTTCAAGCAAACCGTCTTCACCAGATCCACCATCACCGGATACTTCAGGCGATGCTTTGGGCATGTGTTGCAACATCATACCACCCGCGCGCCAATGCTCTGCTTCGCCGGGCATTTGGCTACGCCCAAAGGACAATTCGAACCGTGTCGGCAATTGTTCGGACTGCGAGAAATAGGTTTGCGCACAAACGGCCAATGACCCACCCGCGATTGGGGTGATCCCTTGATACGGGGTCATATCATTACCTTGGTCGATCAGAATTGCAAAATACCCTTTGCCGATCTGGCTAAACCCGTCTGCAGCCTCATCCAGCGTATCCTTGTTATAGGACGCATAGGCGCGGATGCGGGCGGGCTCACCTTCGGCTGTTGGCGCATAGTAATCAGTCGCGATCAAACGCGCCGGACCATCGCCGCGGACCTGCAACGACAATTTCCAGCGGGTTTTCATCGACTGACCAATCATTGCAGTCAGCAGCGCCATTTCAGCAACCAAGCCTTCGATCACGGCTGGATAGTCGTGTTGCGCGAGAATTTCTTCAAACGCCGTATCCAAACGGGCAACGCGCCCCCGAATATCAGAGCGGTCGAGTTGAAACGGCAGGACGGTATCGTCCCAAGCGATCTTGCCTTGGGTCATGGTTTTTCCTTACATGTGCGGAAGTGGCATACCGCGCCTATATAGGCAGGACAAGCCGTGGTCCAAGGGGGCAATGATGATCAAACGCTATGGAAACGCACCGAAAGCCGGTCAAACATATAAAATGCGGGCTGGGGCCTATGCCATTTTGCCAAATGCAGGGCAATTGTTGCTGACGTTTCAAGGCAGACCTCACGATGAGTTCCAGCTACCCGGTGGCGGAATTGATCCAGGCGAAAGCCCAATTCAGGCGCTGCACCGCGAAGTTTTTGAAGAAACGGGTTGGTCTATCGCAAAACCCCGCCGCCTTGGCGCGTTCCGCCGTTTCGTGTGGATGCCAGAATATGACATGCACGCGGAAAAGCTGTGCCATATCTACACGGCAATCCCTGTGCGCAGGCACGGCCCCGCGACCGAAGCAGGGCATGAACCTGTTTGGATGTATCCCAGCGACGCCATCCAAGAGCTATCTAACGATGGCGACGCGGCGTTTGTGGCGAACCTGTCGTTCTAGTTGCCTGACAATGGGCGGCCTTCAATGACGTGACCGTAAACTGTTGTCAAAATACTGATCCCAACCATCATGCTGACCCACTGCACGGCAATCTGAAGAATATCAAAAACAAACCCAAGGCTTGACGCAATGAGCGTGACACCAAGGTTCGCGCCATAATTCAACAAAGTTGTAATCGCGCAAACACCCAAAATAGTTTGCCAGATTTCACTCGTTTTTCGCCAAGCATCAACGCTGCCCATACGTTTCCCAACCGCAACCGACGGCAACGACACACAGACACGCAACCATAAAAACGACAGCAGAATGCCAAGGGCAAAAACGGCTAAGCTTGCCACAGCTGGAGAGGCAAGAAACAGTGGACCGGTAAGGAGCATCAGAGGAATCATCACCACAAACATCTGCAATGCGATCATCAAGGTCCGCCCTGCATAAGGAAAAACGGGCCGGCCACCGAACGCGGGAAAGATGGACGGATATTCCTCTAGCAAAATAAACCGGTGCCACGTCACCGCGACCCAAGCGAAAACAATCATTGCCAATGCCGCGATCGCAAAAATGCCCATCACCGTCATCGTCGGAAGCGATGTCACCGTCGGATCAAAAGTTTCTTCAAACATTGAAAGATCGGCGGTCATGGCAAATGCCCCAATCGTCCCGATTAAGATCAGGCTTGGCACCACAGATGCCCGCAAGGCATTCGTAAAATTCCCGAAAACAATGATGAATGCGTGTCGTACGATATTCCAAGCCATGATGAATTTCCTTTGTGCGCCAATCGTTCGGCCTTTGGTCGCACCGCGCACCCTACCCAGTCAACGCCATTTCCTTGCGTCACATTACAAAACCCGTTATCGCGCAGGGCAAATGCTGCATCAAACAAAGGCCCAGTCTTATGTCTGCCCCTAAAAAAGTCGTCCTCGCCTATTCCGGTGGTCTTGATACGTCGATCATCCTGAAATGGCTGCAAACCGAATATAACTGTGAAGTGGTCACTTTCACCGCCGATCTTGGTCAGGGCGAAGAGCTGGAACCAGCACGCGCCAAGGCGGAAATGATGGGTGCGTCCAGCATCTACATTGAAGACCTGCGCGAAGAATTTGTGCGCGATTTCGTTTTCCCGATGTTCCGCGCCAATGCCCTATATGAAGGCCTGTATCTACTCGGCACATCTATTGCCCGTCCGCTGATTTCCAAGCGTCTTGTTGAAATCGCCGCTGCCGAAGGGGCCGATGCTGTGTCCCATGGTGCGACTGGCAAAGGCAACGATCAGGTCCGGTTTGAACTGGCCGCCTATGCGCTGAACCCAGATATCAAGGTCATCGCGCCGTGGCGTGAATGGGATTTGACAAGCCGGACCAAGCTGATCGAATTTGCTGAACAGCACCAAATTCCTGTTGCCAAGGACAAACGTGGTGAAGCCCCGTTTTCCGTCGATGCCAACCTGTTGCACACATCATCCGAAGGTAAAGTTTTGGAAGATCCGGCGCAGGAAGCACCGGAATATGTGTATCAGCGCACCGTATCCCCAGAGGATGCGCCAAACGAGCCAGAGTTTATCGAAATCGGGTTCGAACGCGGCGATGCAGTGTCTATCAATGGGGAAATGATGTCTCCGGCGACGATCCTGACCAAGCTGAATGAACTTGGCGGCAAGCATGGCGTTGGTCGTTTGGACCTCGTAGAAAACCGTTTCGTCGGCATGAAGTCCCGCGGCATCTATGAAACGCCAGGCGGTACTGTTTTGCTCGAAGCCCACCGCGGTATCGAACAGATCACCATGGATTCTGGCGCTGGGCATCTGAAAGATAGCATCATGCCGCGCTATGCCGAGCTGATCTATAACGGTTTCTGGTTCTCGCCAGAGCGTGAGATGATGCAAGCCCTGATCGACAAATCACAAGAACACGTGACAGGCACGGTGAAGGTCAAACTTTACAAAGGGTCCGCCACAACTGTGGCCCGTTGGTCCGATCATTCGCTTTATTCCGAAGCCCACGTCACATTCGAAGAAGACGCCGGCGCTTATGATCAAACCGACGCCCAAGGCTTCATCCAGTTGAACGCCTTGCGTTTGAAACTGCTGGCCGCGCGCGAGCGTCGCGTCAAAGGCTAAATCTTCTGCGCTGCCAGTTTTTCGTAAATTGGCAGCGCGGTTTTCAACAGATCAGCCTGCTTGCCCGCCAATTCCGGCAACGGCCCCTCTGCCCCCGCAAAACCTGTTGATTGATGCACCGCATTATACCAATGCGACGCCCAAACGCCGTCGGCGGTGCGCGGCCCTGCTTTCCACGACAACATCGCCGGATCAAACGGCAGGTCAATTGCGGCACATAGCTTGCGCAACATCCCCTCAGGATTACGACGGATATCGGCGCTGTCGATCACCAGTCCACCGATTTTGTCGTAAAGAGCGACCTGCGTTGTGAAACCAATATCATAGTCGGTAATCGTTTCACGTTTGACACCATAGCTGGCAATAACGCGTGCGGGATGCCGGATCAGATGAATATTCACGCATTCCTTTGCCCAATCCAACGGGAAGCCATCAATCATGTGATGCGGCATGTGTTTCATATAAAAATGCGGCATTTGGGCTGGAATAGTGTCTAAGCACCGCGCCGCAACTTTTTGTGGATCATCCTCATGTGCAGCGATAATTTCCGCCGCCATCGGATGATCTTGACCCGTCGCTTTCAGATAGGACGCATAGAATGGTTCATCCCAAGCGGCGAAATCCGCGCGGTTGTCAAAGGCATACATCATCGCCGTCGACAGGTTGCGCGGGCCTGACCACATAGCGATCCGCATTAAGCGCACTCCTGTGCGACAAGGTCTTTATAAAGCCCACGGATGCGCGTGGTGATTGGGCCCAACTCACCAGAGCCAATCACCCGACCGTCTAGCGTGCTGACAGGTGTTTGCGCACCAAATGTGCCTGTCAAAAACGCCTCATCCGCGCCATATGTATCAACCAGACTAAAATTCCGCTCAAAAACTGGAGTGTCATTGGCGCGACACAGGTCGATCACCTTCTGACGCGTAATCCCGTTCATGCAATAATCACCGGTGCTGGTCCAAACAGCACCCTTACGGACGATGAAAAAGTTACAAGCGTTGGTCGTATTCACAAACCCATGCACATCCAACATCAACGCCTCATCCGCACCGGCCTTTTGCGCAGCGATACAGGCAAGGATACAATTCAACTTCGAATGACTGTTCAGTTTCGGGTCTTGGGTCATCGGCAATCCGCGCAGATGCGGAACAGTGGCAAGGGTAATAGGGCGCGGGATTTTTGGCTGTGAATGTTCCATGATAATCACGAATGTCGGACCGGATTGGGACAAGGATGGATGCTGGAATGGCAGCACCTTGACCCCCCGCGTGATCATCAGACGCGCGTGGGCGTTTTCAGTCATGCCATTGGCCTTTTGCGTCTCTAACAAGGCGGAAATGACACCATTTCGATCCATACCAATGTCGAGATCAATCGCTTTGGCAGCCTCGAACAGACGGTCCATATGTTCATCTAGAAACGCCCACTTGCCGTTATAAAGCCGCAAACCTTCCCAGACACCATCGCCCAACATAAAGCCACTATCATAAACACTGACAACGGCCTTATCGCGCGGCACTAGTTTACCATCCACATAGATCAAAATTGATTGGTTGCGCTGGTCGTCTTCGGCTTGGTGTGTGGTCACATGATCAGTCATTTTAGTCCCCTTTGACGCCACGCTAGACCCCGTTTTCAAATGTTCCAAGAGGTAAACAGCGCGTGATATCACCACGCCGTGAATTGCATCCATGCGCAGATGGAGCGCAAGGTCGGGTCAACGTTTAGGAGAACACCCATGACCAACACGATTAAAACCGCCCTGCTTGCAGTGTCCATCGGCGTCGGCGCACTGCTGTCTGGCACCACAGCACAGGCCCGCGACATCCAAACAACAGTTTTGGCAGGCGGATGTTTCTGGTGCATCGAAAGCGATTTTGAAAGCGTCGCTGGCGTTGTCGAAGTCGTGTCAGGCTATACCGGCGGGGCGACACAGAACCCAACTTATAAAACGCTGGCCGGTTCGGGCCATTATGAGGCTGTGAAAATCACCTATGACGCAGATCGCGTGAGTTATCCGCAATTGTTGAACCTGTTCTTCCGGTCAGTCGATCCAACAGATGCGGGCGGTCAGTTCTGCGATCGTGGCCCCGTGTATCGGACCGCAATTTTTGCAGCCAACGCCAGCGAACAGGCCGCAGCCCAACAAGCCAAAGCCGCAGCGCAATCAGAGCTTGGGCAAACAATCGTCACCCCGATCCTGCAAGCGGCAACGTTCTACGACGCAGAGGATTATCACCAAGATTACTATAAGGGCAGCAACATTGTTCTCACCCGTGGCGGACCAAAATCTCAGGCGAATGCGTATAAATTTTACCGTAAAGGCTGTGGTCGCGATGCGCGGGTAGAGGCGCTTTGGGGATCAGACGCCCCGTTTATCAACCACTAAAATCACGAACCTCTGACAGGTCGGGGATCACATCGGCGGTGCCTTTACGGGTAACCATCAATGCCCCCGCCTTTGTCGCCATTGCGATGGCTTGGGCCATGGGCATGCCTTGATCCAAGCCGCCCAAAACATAACCGGTAAAGGTATCACCCGCCCCTGTTGTGTCGATTGGCGTCACAGGCATAGCGTCGAAATGTTGTTTGCCATCCACGCCAAACCAATCGGCCCCGCTTGCGCCCAATGTCACGATGACATCTGCAACGCCCAGCGCATCTGGGGTCTTACCAGTCGCCTCTGTTAGCTGCGCTGCTTCGACCTCATTCAAGATCAAAAAGTCGAGATATTCGAGCACGGCCGCAACGCGATCCGCCTCAAACGGGGCAGCAGCATAGCCTACCTTTAGCCCCATCTTTTTCGCGAGCGCGACACCTGTGCGTTGCAGGTTCGTTTCATTCTGCGTAATGAACCAATCGCCCGTCGATGCCTCTGACAATGCCGTTTGCAATGTGGTTTGTGGGATCTCGATGCTGGCACCGGGCGCGAGGACAATCGCATTTTCACCATGGTCATCGACCATGATAATCGCCTGTGATGTGGGCACGTCTTCGATGGTGATGTGCCGCGTATCGACGCCGTATTCCAACAAGCGCTCACCGGTCCAAACACCATCAGGGCCAATGGCCCCGATATGGTTTACCCGACTGCCAGAGCGGGCAATCGCGACAGACATATTCGCCCCTTTTCCACCCAGAAAAATATCGCGGCCTGTCGAAGCAAGCGTTTCACCGGGTGCCGGAATGTGGGGCACGGAATAGACGACGTCGACGTTGATCGACCCAAGGTTCCAAACCGCCATCAGCCGACCTTGCACGCGGCAATGACTGCCATGTTCAAGATGTCGTTGACCGTCGATCCGGTAGAGCAAATCTGTACCGGTTTACCGACACCCGACAGGATCGGACCGATGACAGTCGCGCCTGCCATTTCCTGCATCAGTTTAACAGAAATCGACGCAGAGTGCCGCGCGGGTACGACCAGAACATTGGCGGGCCCAGTAAGCCGTGAGAATGGGTAGTGTTCCATTGCGGCAGGGTTCAATGCAACATCAACGGCCATTTCGCCTTCGTATTCGAAATCGACGCCACGCGCGTCTAGAATGTCGGGCGCGATGTGCATTTTCTCTGCACGCTCAGACACCGGATAACCAAAGGTCGAGAATGATACAAACGCGACGCGCGGGTCCATGCCCAAATCGCGCGCCACCGCAGCACCACGTTCGGCGATGTCCGCCAGATCATTTTCATCGGGCCATTCATGCACCAATGTATCTGTGATCAGAACGATCTTCCCCTTATTCAGAACTGCCGTCACACCGACAGCACCATCATGTGGACCCGCGTCAAACACATGATTGATCAACTCAAGAATATGGGCGGACTTGCGCGTCGCACCGGTAACCATCCCATCCGCATGCCCATGTGCCATCATCAAGGATGCGAAAACATGGCGATCGCGGGCAGCCATGCGGTGCACATCTTGACGGTCGAAACCCTTGCGGTTCAGGCGGTCATAAAGGAAGGATTTGTAAGTTTCCAAATGCTCGGTTTTAGCGGCGTTAACAACTTCGAGTTCGGCGAACGCTTCGCCCAAGCCCTCTGCTTCAAGTTTTGCTTTCACATCATCATCGCGCCCAACGACCATGGCTTTTCCAAGCCCCGAACGTTGATAAAGCACAGCGGCACGCAAAACACGCGGGTCGTCACCTTCGGCAAAAACAATTGTCGATTGGGCGGCGCGGGCGCGGCTGTTTAGGTTGCGCAAAATGCTGGCTGTTGGATCCATCCGCGCCTTCAACGATGCCTCGTATCCGTCCATGTCCACAATCGGACGACGCGCGACACCGGTATCCATCCCCGCCTTCGCAACCGCCGACGGAATGCGGTAAATCAAGCGTGGATCAAAAGGTGTTGGGATGATGTAATCTCGGCCAAACGACAGCTTTGTGCCATATGCCATTGCGACCTCGTCAGGCACATCTTCACGGGCCAGTTCAGCAAGGGCACGGGCACAAGCGATCTTCATCTCGTCGTTGATCGCACGGGCATGAATATCAAGGGCGCCGCGGAACAAATACGGGAAACCAAGCACGTTGTTCACTTGGTTCGGATAATCTGACCGGCCCGTGGCAACAATGACGTCTTCGCGCACGGCGTGCACCTCTTCGGGTGTGATTTCGGGGTCAGGGTTCGCCATCGCGAAAATCACCGCGTTCGGTGCCATGCTGACAACCATGTCTTGAGTCACAGCCCCTTTGGCGGACACGCCAAGGAACACATCACAGCCGTCAATCGCTTCCGCCAAACTGCGCGCATCCGTGGTCGCGGCATGGGCAGATTTCCATTGGTTCATGCCTTCGGTCCGGCCTTGATAGATCACACCTTTGGTGTCGCACATGATGCAATTGTCATGCTTGGCGCCCATCGCCTTGAGCAGTTCAAGACAAGCAATCCCCGCCGCACCAGCACCATTCAAAACGATTTTCACGTCTTCGATCTTTTTGCCAGAAATATGAAGCGCGTTCAGCAGACCAGCCGCACAGATAACAGCAGTTCCATGCTGGTCATCATGGAAAACGGGAATATCCATTTCCTCTTTCAGGCGCTGTTCGATGATGAAACATTCCGGCGCTTTGATATCTTCTAGGTTAATCCCACCAAACGTCGGCCCCATTAGGCGCACGGCATTGCAAAATGCATCAGGGTCTTCGGTGTCGAGTTCGATATCAATTGAATTCACATCGGCAAAGCGTTTGAACAAAACCGCCTTACCTTCCATCACTGGTTTGGACGCCAATGCGCCAAGATTGCCCAAGCCAAGTACCGCTGTGCCATTTGAAATGACCGCTACCAAGTTACCCTTGTTGGTATAGTCATAGGCGACAGAAGGGTCCGCCGCGATATCTTCGCAAGGCACCGCAACACCAGGGGAATAAGCCAGCGACAGATCGCGCTGCGTCGTCATCGGCACAGTTGCGTTAATTTCCCACTTTCCTGGGGTTGGCTGAAGGTGAAACGCCAATGCGTCTTCGCGGGTCAATTTGGTCTTGGCCATGTGCCGTCCTCATTTTCTAGTCGGTCCTTTCTAAGGGTAAGTGCGGCGCGGTCGCAACGCCCGACTTTAGCACTTTCGTCGCTAACATTGCGCGGATACTGTCGCGACAATTGATATCGGGGGATTTCATGGCTGCTGCCGCTACAAACGTGACGCCAATGATGGCGCAATATCTGGAACTCAAAGCCGGATACCCAGACGCCTTGCTGTTCTACCGCATGGGCGATTTCTATGAAATGTTCTTTGACGATGCAGTCGCGGCAGCGGGTGCATTGGACATTGCGCTAACCAAACGCGGCAAACACGACGGCAATGACATCCCCATGTGCGGTGTTCCACATCACGCCGCAGAGGGATATTTTCTCACACTGATCCGCAAAGGGTTCCGCGTTGCGGTTTGTGAACAAATGGAAAGCCCTGCAGAAGCGAAAAAGCGCGGGTCGAAGTCCGTTGTGAAACGTGATGTTGTGCGGCTGGTCACGCCCGGCACATTGACCGAAGATTCCCTGCTCGATGCGCGCCGCCACAACTACCTCGCAGCTTATGCAGAGGTGCGCGATGAAGGCGCGATTGCTTGGATCGATATTTCCACGGGCGCGTTTTATGTGATGACATGTCCGCGCGTTTCGCTCGGGCCACAACTGGCACGTCTGACCCCGCGAGAAGTCATCCTTGTCGATGGATCAGAATCTGACTTCGCAGAAATAGTGTCTGATTCTGGTGCAAGCCTGACAACACTCGGGGGTGCTGCGTTTGATAGCACTGCGGGTGAAAAAAGACTGCTGAACCTGTTTAACGTTGGATCATTAGATGCCTTTGGTAGCTTTGACCGCGCCCAAATCTCGGCCATGTCCGCCGTGGCTGAATACCTCGACATCACGCAAAAGGGGAAACTACCTCTGGTCCGCCCGCCCGTGATCGAAGGCCAAGCAAGTGCGATGCAAATAGACACGGCGACACGGCGGTCGTTGGAACTAACCCAAGGCGCGACTGGCGGCAAAGCCGGATCGCTTTTGGCGACAATCGACCGGACTGTGACTGCAGGTGGGGCGCGTCTTTTGGAACGACGACTGGCCAGTCCGTCTTGCGCGCTTTATGTAATTTCGGAACGACACGACGCAGTTGGTTATTTCATCGCAAACCGGTCGTTGGCCGAAGACATCCGCGATGCTTTGCGCAGTGTGCATGATCTTGACCGCGCATTGTCGCGTTTGGCACTAGATCGCGGTGGACCGCGCGACATGGCGGCCATCCGAAACACAATTGCGCAGGCCGATACGTTGCGCGGTCGGTTGCCGGATGACTTGTCCGCTGTTTTGGTGAACGCGGCAAAGGCACTGGACGGACACGAAGAACTCTTATCCCTGCTCGACGACGCCTTGGTCGCAGATCCACCGTTGTTGTCACGCGACGGCGGTTTTGTTGCGCCGTCCTATGACAACGAACTGGACGAGGCGCGCAAATTGCGTGACGAAGGCCGGTCTGTCATCGCGTCGATGCAGGCAGATTTTATAAAGCTAAGTGGGATTTCGTCGCTGAAGATTAAGCACAATAGTGTGCTTGGCTATTTCATCGAAACCACAACAACCCACGCGGAAAAGATGCTTGCCGCGCCATTGAATGAGACCTTCATTCATAGACAAACAACCGCGAACCAAGTCCGGTTCACGACTGTGGAGTTATCAGAGATTGAGACCCGCATTTTGAACGCCGGCGGTCGGGCTTTGGAAATCGAGAAACGGATTTATCAGGCTCTAACACGGGAGATTGTCGATGAATCTGGCCCATTGGGCGCATTGGCCCGCGGCTTGTCAGAGTTCGACGTTGCGACAGCATTGGCGCATTTGGCAACAACGGAAAACTGGTGTTTGCCACAAGTCGACGACAGCCGCGCATTTGATATATCGGGTGGTCGCCATCCCGTGGTCGAGGCCGCATTACAAAAAGCTGGCGCACCATTTGTCGCCAATGATTGCGGTTTGTCGGACACGCCCATTTGGTTGCTGACCGGCCCCAACATGGCGGGTAAGTCGACGTTTTTGCGCCAGAACGCATTGATCGCGATCTTGGCCCAGATCGGAAGCTATGTTCCCGCAGCGTCAGCGCATATCGGTATTGTCAGTCAATTGTTCAGCCGTGTTGGCGCATCGGACGATTTAGCCAAGGGACGATCTACCTTTATGGTTGAAATGGTCGAGACGGCCGCAATTTTGAACCAAGCAGACGACCGCGCGCTTGTCATCCTTGATGAAATCGGGCGAGGCACGGCGACTTATGACGGGTTGTCCATTGCTTGGGCCACTTTAGAGCATTTGCACGATGTGAACCGGTGTCGCGCATTGTTTGCGACGCATTACCATGAGATGTCCCAGCTTTCGGCGAAACTAGATGGCGTCGACAATGCCACCGTGACGGTCAAGGAATGGGAAGACGACATTGTGTTCCTCCACGAGGTCAAAAAGGGCACAGCGGATCGGAGTTATGGTGTGCAAGTGGCCCGATTGGCGGGTCTTCCGCAAGTTGTCGTGGATCGTGCATCAATTGTTTTGGAGGCCTTGGAAAAGGGTGAACGAGAAGGCAAACAGAAAGTTGTTATTGACGATCTTCCGTTATTTTCCGCGACACCTGCGCCAATTTCTGTGGCTGAGAAACCATCAGGTGTGGAAGAGAAATTGCGGGAAATTTTGCCGGATGAATTGACGCCCAAAGAGGCGCTATCACTGATTTACGATTTGCGTGACTTGCTGGAGAAGTAATTACCAGCGGCCAGATGCACCGCCGCCTCTTGATCGACCCCCACGCCGGCCTGATGAACGGTGCGATCCAGATGATCGAAAGCCGCCGCCAGAATTGGAATTATCCCGATGATATTTGATCTTGGTTGATGTCGCATCGCAATGTTTACATTTGAAGTGTGTACGGGTGGCGGAACGACCGTTGATGCTGGATTTTGGTACAAATTCTGTTCCGGTGCTTTCCAACGTATGAAACCCGCATTTTGAACAGAGTTTTTGTTTGATGAACCAACGATGTTGCCCTGTGATTGTGGTGTGGCCGCATTCGCGACAAATCCAAACGTCATAGTCGACTGTTTGCATTTCTTCTTCGGTCTGCTGTCCGTCATTCAGATGTTTGTGTTCAAATTCATCCAAGACACGCGGCATCCATAATCCATCGTTTGGACAGCGGCGCGGTGCGCGCCGACGTGCGGCTTGATAAAACTGCCAGATCACCAGACCGGCGATCCCAAAAATTGCAAATATAAACCCACCCGCCCAGACACGGAAATCTGTCCACCAACGGATGATTGGATTTGTGTCATATTGGCCGGGCCAGTGTCCGGTAATCTCCCGAATGGTATGACGAGCGCCGTTATGGATACCGGTGGCGAAATCGGCATTTTGAAAGCGGGGTATAATCACACGGTCGATGATTTGTTTGATCTGGCCATCATGTGCCCGGCCATAGCCCGATCCAACCTCGATCCGCAGGTCACGGTCAAAACGTGAAACAATGAAAAGAACGCCGTCGTTGCGTTGTCTGTCGCCAATGCCCCAATGATTGAAAAGATCCGTTGCGAATTTTTCATTCGTTGTGGAACGTTGAAAGGCGGAACGTCGATTAACCGTGAGAACTGTCATTTCGATGTCAAGCGCGTCAAACAGTTCTTGAAGCGTGTTTTGAAGGACGCGTTCGTCTTCTACGGTCAACAGACTGGCGTAGTCGTTGACATAAGTATCATTTCGGATTGGAAATGTCTGCGCCGTGGCGGTTTGGATCGACAGGACCAGCCACAGCAAGACAGTCGTTAGAATGGGCCGTTTGTTGCGGCCCATCATTCTACGATGCCGGAGTGGATGACACACCAACTTGGGCCGCGCGCAACAGGCGATCATGCAACATGAAACCCTCGGCCGCGACTTGGATGATATCGCCTGCGTTGGTTCCGGGCACTGGGGCCTCGAACATTGCTTCGTGGATTTTCGGATCAAACCGATCGCCGACTTCTGGTACAATCGGGTCAATGCCGTGCTTTTTGAATACGGTGATCAGTTCGCGCATTGTGAGTTCGATCCCTTCAAGAAGGACGGAGTTCACTTCTTTTTCGGAGTCCTCAACTGCGTTGAGTGCACGACGCATGTTGTCATAGACAGGCAGCATGTCGCGGGCGAGTTTGGATCCGCCATAATTTTCCGCCTCGCGGCGATCACGCTCGGACCGTTTACGCATGTTTTCGGTGTCGGCGAGCGCGCGCATGAAGCGGTCGCGCATTTCGTCTCGCTCTGCCTCTGCATCGGCAAGCTTACCAATCAGATCGTCCTGCGCATCACCTTCGGCTGCGAGTTCATCAAGGCTTTGTGGTTCGACGTTTTCGTCAGTCATGTGTTCGTCCTGTCATGAGCGGTCGGCAATCATTTTGCCCACCAGCTGTGCGGTGTAATTCACGATGGGCACAATGCGCCCATAGTTCAGGCGTGTGGGACCAATAACACCCACTGCGCCAATAATCTGTTGGTCGGCGTTCATATAAGGGGAAACGACCAAAGATGAACCCGAAAGTGAGAATAATTTGTTCTCTGAGCCAATAAAAATGCGCACACCGTCACCGCCCTCGGCCAGATCAAGGAAATTGGCAATATCTTGTTTACGTTCGAGGTCGTCAAACAGGGTGCGAATTCGGTCAAGATCGGCTTCGGATTCGGTTTCCGACAGCAGGTTGCCACGGCCTCTTACAATCAGGCGTTCGGTGGTTTGGCCTTCGTTTTCCCATGTGGCAAAGCCGCTTTCGACGAGTTCGGCAGCGAGCGTATCAATTTCCTGACGACGCGCAGCGATTTCGCGCGCGATAACGGCGCCAAGATCGGACAGTGTGTGTCCCTCTGCAATCGCATTGAGGAAATTCGCTGCCTCGCGCATCGATGATGGGGTTTGCCCAGGCGGTGGTGTGAATAAGCGGTTTTCGACGCGGCCGTCAGCAAAAACCAAAACGACCAAAGCGCGGTCGCGTGATAGCGAAACAAAATCGATGTGTTTGATGGGCGCTTCATGTTTAGGCGTCAAAACGAGGCTGGCACCTTGAGTCATGGATGAAAGCGCTGTGCCGACAGTATCAAGTAGGCTGGTCACATCTTGATCGGTATTGCCAAATGTCTGGTCAATCTGGCGTCGATCCGCACCGTTAACTTTATCCATTTCCAGAATGCCATCAACGAACATGCGTAGACCCAATTGAGTGGGAACGCGCCCCGCACTTGTGTGTGGACTGTCGAGCAATCCAAGAAATTCAAGATCCTGCATCACGTTGCGGACGGTGGCGGCGCTGACCTTCTCTGACAATGTGCGGGTCAACGTGCGCGACCCAACAGGCTCGCCATTCTCAAGATAGCCTTCGACGACACGGCGAAACACCTCGCGCGAGCGGTCGTTCATATCGGAAAATGGCGGCTGTGTGTCTGACATGGGCATCTGTTTAGCGCGGGCAACGCGGGTTGCCTAGTCAATCGGGCTTGGATTTCACAGATGGGCAGCGTATCCCCATAATACAACCATATTCAGGAGAGTTTCCATGCGTCCATCCGGCCGTCAGACCAACGAAATGCGCAAAGTCACGATTGAGACAGGCGTGACAATGCATGCCGAGGGATCTTGCCTGATCAAATGTGGGAATACCCATGTGCTTTGCACTGCATCTATCGATAGCCGTGTTCCGTCTTTTATCAAAGGATCTGGCCTTGGCTGGGTCACTGCTGAATATGGAATGTTGCCACGCGCAACAAACACACGCATGCGCCGTGAGGCAAAGACGAGCCAATCTGGCCGGACACAAGAAATCCAGCGATTGATTGGGCGGTCGCTGCGAGCGGGCGTTGATCGTGTTGCTTTGGGCGAACGTCAGATTGTCGTGGATTGTGATGTGATTCAGGCTGATGGCGGAACGCGTTGCGCGTCAATCACCGGTGGTTGGGTTGCACTGAAATTGGCTGTGAACCAATTGATGAAGGCCGGTCTTGTGACCTCTGACCCGTTGGTTGATCCGGTTGCTGCGATTTCTTGCGGTATTTACGCAGGCCAAGAGGTGCTTGATCTAGACTACCCAGAAGATTCCGAAGCGGGCGTTGATGGCAACTTCATCATGACTGAAGGCAAATTGATCGAGGTGCAGATGTCGGCAGAAGGATCATTGTTCAGCCGTGCACAAATGGACGGGCTGCTTGATCTCGCAGAAAAGGGCGTTGGCGAACTAACGGCGATCCAATTGGCAGCGGTAGCCTAAGATGCGGAAGTTTACCGAACCTCATTTGGTTGTTGCGACGCATAACGCGGGAAAGCTCGTTGAGATTGCAGATTTGCTGAAACCCTATGGCGTCGAATTGTCATCCAACGCGGATCACGATTTGCCGGAGCCTGATGAAACCGAAACCACTTTCATCGGAAATGCACGGATTAAGGCGCATGCAGCGTCTAAGGCGACGGGTTTGCCTGCGCTCGCCGATGACAGCGGGATCGAGATTGACGGTTTGGGCGGGGCGCCCGGTGTTTACACGGCGGATTGGGCAGAAACACCGAATGGCCGAGATTTTGTGATGGCCATGACGAGGAGCTGGAATGAATTAGAGGCGGTTCAAGCACCGTTTCCGCGAACAGCGCGATTCTGTTCAACACTGGTACTCGCATGGCCCGATGGGCATGACGAGGTTTTTGCGGGCGTGATGGCTGGGCAGATTGTTTGGCCGATGCGGGGTGAACAGGGGCATGGCTATGATCCGATTTTCCAACCGGATGGCTATGACATAACGTTCGGCGAGATGGATCGTTGGGAAAAGAACAAGATTAGCCATCGTGCTGATGCATTTACGAAACTTGTGGCCGGTTGTTTTGCCTGAAGATTGGGAGAATGCTGGCTTTGGCCTGTATATCCATTGGCCGTTTTGTCAGGCGAAATGCCCCTATTGTGATTTCAATAGCCATGTAAGTGCGCGGATTGACCAACAGATTTGGGCACGTGCGTTTCTGTCTGAAATTGAGCGTGTTGGCGCGCTGACGAAAGGGCGGATTTTGCGGTCTGTGTTTTTCGGCGGCGGGACGCCCAGCATGATGGACCCGGATGTTGTCGATCAAATTTTGCGCAAGGTTCGCGATACTTGGACGATCGCAAACGACATCGAAATCACCTTGGAGGCAAATCCAACGTCGGTAGAGGCCGGGCGTTTTGCTGGATATCGGCAAGCGGGTGTGAACCGGATTTCAATGGGTATTCAGGCGTTGAATGATCGCGATCTCAAGGCGCTTGGCCGTTTGCATTCAGCAACAGAGGCGATGACGGCGTTTGATGTGGCGCGGAATGAATTTGAGCGTGTTAGTTTTGATCTGATTTATGCGCGACAAGATCAAACTTTGGCAGAATGGGAAGCTGAGTTGAATCAGGCCTTGTCTATGGCGATTGATCATCTGTCTCTTTATCAGCTGACGATTGAATCTGGGACAGCCTTTGGGGATCGGTATTCAGCGGGTAAGTTGCGTGGTTTACCCGATGAAGATCAATCCGCTGACATGTTCGAAATGACGCAAGATGTCTGTGGAGCCGCCGGTTTTCCTGCTTATGAAGTGTCTAATCATGCCAAAGATGGTGCGCAGAGTGTGCACAACTTGATCTATTGGAATTATGGAGACTATGTCGGTATTGGCCCTGGGGCGCATGGGCGTCTTACATTAGGCGGGCAGAAATATGCGACAGTGGCGCCTTTGGCACCTGGGCAATGGTTAAAGCAAGTTCAGTCAACTGGTTCCGGTGAAGGTGCGCACAATCTAGTTTCCGCGAGCGATGTAACGACAGAGTTCTTTTTGATGGGGCTTCGCCTTGTGGAAGGCGTAGATCTGTCGCGGCTTAGTATTGTTGATAGAGATATTTATATTTTTAATATCAATAGGTTAGTTGATATCGGTATGTTGAAGCTTGATGGAAACCGCTTAACTGTTACGCCTGTAGGACGGCCGATACTAAATGAAGTGCTCCGCCAGTTACTTGACGTTTAACCGCCTGATAGCGCACGAAGAAGATCATCGAGCTGCTCTAAGTCGCGATAGGAAATGGTTAATCGACCACCTTCTGTCCCAGCCTTATGATCAATGGAAACTTTCATGCCAAGATTGGCAGAGAGTTCGCCTTCGATCTGAATAGTGTCCGCATCTTTTTCGCTAGCGATTGATGTGGTGGATTTTGGTGCTTTCGGCTTGTTTAGTCCCTGTTTTGCGAGTTTTTCAGCATCACGGACTGACAGGCCATTCTTGATAATGTGGTCTGCCAATTGTTGGGCATTGTCATGGCCGACCAAGGCACGTGCATGGCCAGATGTAAGTTTGCCTTCGCTAAGATAATTACGGACACCGTCGGGCAAATTGAGCAACCGCATCGCATTCGCAATGTGACTGCGGCTTTTACCAAGGACGGTGGATAGTTGTTCTTGGGTATGACCGAATTTGTCCATTAGCTGGCGGTAGCCAGCGCCCTCGTCGATTGGGTTCAGATCGGCACGTTGAATATTCTCGATAATCGCAACTTCGAGAACTTCGGTATCAGTATAGTCGCGTACAACGACAGGAACAGTATGGGTTTTCGCAATTTGAGATGCGCGCCAACGACGTTCGCCAGCGACAATTTCGTAATTATCTTGTTTGGATGGATGTTTGCGAACGATCAGCGGTTGAATAACGCCCTTTTCCGCAATGGAGTTTGCAAGCTCTTGTAGCGCGTCGTCATCAAATGCGCGACGAGGCTGATCGGGGTTTGGATGAATTTTTTCAACCGGAACAAACATGTCAGGACGGCGTGGCGTATCGTTGGCTTGTGGCGCGATGTCTTGGTTTACGTCGGACATCAGCGCGGACAAACCACGTCCAAGACCGCGTGTTTTTAATTTCTTATCAACCATGACGATTACCCCGCTTTGCGTTTATTGTTGTTTGAAATCAGCTCTTTTGCGAGCGAGCGATAGGCGTCGCTGCCCCTTGATGTGGGATCATATGTCAGGACGGGCGCAGCAAATGAAGGCGCCTCGCTTAACCGGACATTGCGTGGAATCATTGTCTTAAACACAAGATCCCCAAGATTTTCGCGCGCATCATCTTCTACTTGTTGAGACAGGTTATTCCGACGGTCATACATCGTGAGAACAATCCCTTCTATGCGAAGCGCTGTATTTGCCGTTTCACGGATCTCACGGATGGTCAGCATTAGTTGGGACAAACCTTCAAGTGCGAAAAACTCGCTTTGTAGTGGAACAATGACACCATCGGCGGCAACCATCGCATTTACGGTCAAAATGTTGAGAGAAGGTGGGCAGTCAATCAAGATGTAGTCGAAGTCGAAGCCATCTATACCGGTCTGACGCAATGCATCGCGCAGTAGAAAGCTTCGTTTTTCGTTGGCTATCAACTCGATATCAGCAGAACTAAGGTCCGTCGTCGCAGGAACGATCCATAGATCTTTGACGTTTGTTGGCTGAATAGCTTCTGTTGGTGTCGCGTCACCGATTATCAGTTCATATGCGGTTGTGTCACGGTTGTCATAACCGACGCCAAGGCCAGTGGATGCATTCCCTTGTGGATCAAGATCAACGAGCAAAACGCGCTTGCCAGATTCCGCGAGCGCAGCGCCAAGGTTGATTGTTGTTGTCGTTTTACCAACGCCACCTTTTTGGTTAGCAATCGCTAGAATACGGGGACTGCTGGTACGACTTAGGTCAATCACAGGCAATGTCTTTCACTATTAGGATTCTGGCGTCATTATTTGTTTTACTGGGATGTTCAGCCAGATCAAAGCGCCAATTTGACTTTGCATCAGGAATCTCCGCCGCAAAGTTTTGGCCCTTGGGCAAGATCGCAATGCCATCTGGGCGCATATGCCGGTGCAGAAACGGCATTAATTCGTTCAATGACTTCAAAGCGCGCGCTGTAACAACCGCTGCTCCGACTGGTTCAACCTTTTCAATTCTATCCGCGTAAACCTTGATATCGAGACCGACCTCTCTCGCAGCGGTACGAAGGAAAGTAGATTTGCGTTGATCGCTTTCAATGAAGGTGAATTTCGTCTGATAACCTCCGCCCGATGACATAATTGCCATAATGATGCCAGGGAAGCCGCCACCACTACCAATATCTAGCCAAGTATCTGGATCTGGCGGTGCAAATTGATGAAGTTGAACAGAATCCACGATATGCCGCTCCCAGATGTCGTGAAGAGTGCTTTTCGCGATGAGGTTAATACTGGGGTTCCACTTTCGAACCAAGCTTTCAAAAACCTCCAATCGCGCGATTGTTTCACGTGAAACATCGAATTGATCCAACGTTCGCATTTATCAACCTGCCTTTGGCGCGTTGTCTTGGCGTTTTAACCATGCAACGATCAACATCAAACCTGCGGGGGTCATACCGTCGATTCGACCCGCCTGAGCAACGTTATGTGGTTGAACACGCTGCAATTTCTGGGCCAATTCCGTTGATAGACCAACCACCTCGCTGTATTGCATGGTTGTCGGCAAAACGAGCTTTTCATCGCGCACCATGGCTGCGATGTCCTTTGACTGACGCGCCACATAATGCGCATAAAGAGCATCGTTTTTGACTTGGCGCTGAATTTCTGGGCCTTCATCAACTGGCTGACCCAACAACGCTTCAATTTCAGAAAAACCAAAGTCAGCGAGAGAAAGAGCATCTATAGCAGTGCGTTTAGGTCCATCGGGTGAAAGTTTAACGCCTAAACCAGAAATCTGTCGCGCAGAAAACGAAATGTCGGATAGCTTCGCACGAAGCCCTTCAATCTTTTTGATTTTCGTCGCGTAGCGTGTCCAGCGTTCATCCGCTACGATCCCAAGGTCCCGACCCCAAGTTGTTAACCGCTGGTCCGCATTGTCAGCCCGCATCGACAATCTGAATTCAGCCCGTGAAGTAAACATACGATAAGGTTCCGTTACCCCTCGTGTCGTCAAATCATCGATCATGACACCAATATATGACTGACGGCGTTCAAAATAGATGGGTTCCATATCCAACGCACGCCGTGCCGCGTTTAAACCCGCAACCAAACCTTGCGCTGCGGCCTCTTCATAGCCGGTCGTACCATTGACCTGTCCAGCCAAATAGAGATTAGGAACATCACGAAGCTCTAGCGTCGCCTGAAGGGCGCGTGGATCAACGTAATCATATTCAATCGCATATCCGGGTTGTAGAATTTCTGCGTTTTCTAATCCGAAGATCGATGAAACGTAGTCGGTCTGCACATCAACCGGCAAAGACGTCGAAATTCCGTTGGGATAAACGGTATAATCATTCACGCCTTCTGGTTCCAGAAAAATCTGATGAGAAGTCTTATCTGCGAAACGCACGATTTTGTCTTCGATCGATGGACAATATCGCGGCCCCACCCCATCGATATGACCACCATACATCGCGGACCGTTCGAGGTTTTTCGCGATGATTTCATGCGTTTTTTCGTTGGTATGCGTGATACCGCAGGAAATCTGTGGGGCTTGTACCTTTTCTGACATAAACGAAAAAAGGCTCGGGTCATTGTCCCCCGCCTGCATTTCCAATTTGTCCCATTCAATTGTCCGCCCATCCAAGCGCGGCGGTGTACCGGTCTTCAGTCGTCCCAAGGGCAGCCCGAAGCTATCTAACCGTTCGGCCATCCGCACCGCAGGATTTTCACCCATTCGCCCACCAGGCCGGGACACGTCACCAATATGGATGACGCCACGAAGAAATGTGCCTGTGGTCAAAACGACCGCGGCAGTTTTCAGATCAGTTCCATCCGCAAGTGTGACACCACGCACGGCACCATTTTCCATGATCAAATCAATCGCTTCACCCACCACCACCGTGAGGTTTTCAGCGCTATCAATCTCTGCCTTCATTCCTTCGCGATATAGCTGACGATCTGCTTGGGCACGCGGCCCTTGCACCGCCGGGCCTTTCTTACGATTCAATAGACGAAATTGGATGCCGGCATAATCAGCAACACGGCCCATTGCACCATCGAGCGCATCAATTTCGCGCACCAAATGGCCCTTACCCAGCCCACCAATTGCTGGATTACAGGACATCACACCTATAGTTTCCGCAGAAAGCGTAACCAACGCAGTCTTAGCACCCTGTCGCGCAGCAGCCAACGCCGCCTCTGTTCCAGCATGCCCGCCACCAATGATCG
This sequence comes from Yoonia sp., assembly GCA_965660685.1. GTDB lineage: Bacteria > Pseudomonadota > Alphaproteobacteria > Rhodobacterales > Rhodobacteraceae > Yoonia. The sequence goes on from CBFIAX010000001.1 coordinate 75,188, forward strand.
CAACATCAAAATGTTTCACGTGAAACAATCCTCATTTACCAATGCAAAAACTCGAGAAAATTTCCCCGAGTATATCTTCAACGTCAATGCGACCTAGCAAACTATCGATCGCACGACCAGCTGTCCGCAAATCCTCTGCCACGAGATCAGCCATAAAATCATCGCTCTCAATCGCGCCCATTGCAACGCCAAGACAATCTGCAGCACGGATCATCGCCAGCCTATGACGCTCTCTCATAGCCACACCAATACCAGCAACGCGTTTTTCAAGGATCATCGTCAATTGATCCACCAGATCATCAACACCCGCTCCGGTTAAGCCCGAAATTCCCCCACTACTCGCAACATCAGCTTTCGCGTCCAAAACAATACCGTCATCGCCAAGATCGATTCCCAAAACATCATCAGGCAATTTCAAATAAACGCAAACATCTGCTTCTTTCGCCCGATCTAACGCACGTTCAATACCGATCTTTTCGACCACGTCATCTGTATCCCGCAATCCTGCCGTATCCAGAATAGTCACAGGAAGCCCGTTCAGGTCCATACGAACCTCAATCACATCTCGTGTCGTACCCGCAATTTCCGACGTAATCGCCGCGTCTCGTCCTGCTAGACGATTCAGCAATGTCGACTTACCAGCGTTAGGCGCACCAAGGATCGCTACTTCAAACCCCTTGCGCAGACGTTCCGCGAATACTACGCCATTCGCTTCCTCAGCTAGGCTCGACTGAACATCTGAAAGTAAACCGATCACCTCCGGCGACACATCAACCGGGACTTCCTCATCAGCAAAATCAATCGTTGCTTCGATCAAGGCCGCTGCGCGCAACAGTTTGCTCCGCCAAACCTCCGCCAAATCGCCAAGAGCCCCTGCCAAAACACGCACCGCTTGCTTGCGCTGCGCTTCGGTTTCCGCATCAATCAGATCAGCGAGCCCTTCCACCTGCGCCAAATCAAGCTTGCCGTTTTCCATGGCCCGTTTGGTAAACTCACCGGCCTCGGCCAAGCGCAGTTCCGGATCATCACCAAGGACGCGCAAAACAGCACTAACGACGGCCTCTGACCCATGAAGATGCAGCTCGATGACCGGCTCTCCGGTAAAGCTCTGTGTTTGCGGGAAATGCAGCACCAACGCTTCATCTAAAAGAGCTCCGTCACGATCACTTAAGCGGCGCAACCCTCGCTTCTCAGGCACATCCGCCATCAATCGACGCGCCGCAACCGCGGCACCATCGCCAGAAATCCTGACAACGGCCACACCTGCGCGTCCCCGCGCCGTCGCTAAGGCAAAAATCGTGTCCATTTCATTCAACCCATTGTTTTTGAACAATAAGTTACGTGTTCATTGAATCAAAGAAATCCGAATTCGTCTTTGTCTGCTTCAACTTCCCAATCAGGAATTCAATCGCATCTGTGGTACCCATCGGGTTCAAAATACGGCGCAACACATAGGTCTTGGCCAAATCGCCCTTCTCAACCAACAGCTCTTCTTTCCGCGTACCAGATTTCAGAATGTCGATTGCAGGGAACACGCGCTTATCAGCGACCTTACGATCCAGCACAATCTCAGAGTTACCGGTCCCCTTGAATTCTTCAAAGATAACTTCATCCATCCGGCTACCTGTGTCGATCAGCGCGGTCGCGATGATGGTCAACGAACCACCCTCTTCAATGTTCCGCGCGGCACCAAAGAAACGTTTTGGACGTTGCAACGCGTTCGCGTCCACACCACCGGTCAAAACTTTACCTGATGATGGCACAGTCGTGTTAAACGCACGGCCCAAACGTGTGATCGAATCCAGCAAGATCACAACATCACGCTTATGTTCAATCAAACGCTTCGCTTTCTCGATCACCATCTCGGAAACGGCAACGTGACGATCCGCAGGTTCATCAAAAGTAGAAGACACAACCTCCCCTTTCACAGACCGCTGCATGTCCGTTACTTCCTCTGGACGTTCATCGATCAACAACACGATCAAATAACACTCAGGATGGTTCTTTTCGATCGAGTTTGCGATATTCTGCAACAGGACAGTCTTACCGGTCCGCGGCGGCGCAACGATCAACGCACGCTGGCCTTTCCCGATTGGGGATACCAGATCAATAATCCGACCAGACCGATCCTTCACTGTAGGGTCTTGAACTTCCATGTTCAGACGCTCGTCTGGATAAAGCGGCGTCAGGTTATCAAACGCAACCTTATGCTTCGCTTTCTCCGGTTCTTCGAAATTGATCGCCTCAACCACAGTCAACGCAAAGTAACGCTCTGTGTCATTCGGCTCTTTCATAATCCCCTGCACTGTATCACCGGTGCGCAGCGAATGTTTCCGGATCATATCTGGTGATACATAAATATCGTCCGGACCCGGCAAATAGTTGGCCTCTGGCGACCGCAAGAACCCGAACCCGTCTTTCACAACCTCAAGAACACCATCACCACCGATGATCCATTCTTCGTCCGCACGCTCTTTCAAGATCGCGAACATCATATCGCCTTTGCGCATCGTCGATGCGTTTTCAATCTCTAGCTCTTCAGCAAGTGACAACAGATCTTTTGGGCTTTGCGCCTTTAGATCGGCAAGGTTCAAACGGTCTTGATTCATAAACATATCCAATTGCTGCCGAGCGCGGGCAGTCATCATGCAGGTCGAAAATGGAAAAACGCTATCCCGGACGGGTAGCGATTGAACTTCTAAGCAGCAAAGCACCCCGAGTCAATCAAAACGGCCGTACCACGACCATCACTACAATTATCAGCATAAGGACAGTTGGCACCTCATTCGCCAATCTAAAGCCCCGCCCACTGCGCTGGTTTGAACCATTTGCGAACGCTTTGCGTTCTTTTCCCAGCCACATGTGAAACACGGTCATACCGATCACGCCCGCAATCTTAATCCATGACCAAGCGGAGCCAAAATCAAATGCCCCCATTCCAATCAAGATCAATCCGCAAATCCAAGCAACGATCATCGCCGGATTCATAATCACTTTTAATAGCTTTTGTTCCATGACCTGAAACGTCTGATCTAATTCTGATCCAACAGTGGCCCGCTCTGCGTGATAGACAAATAGGCGCGGTAAATAGAACAGCCCTGCCATCCATGAAATTACAGCCATGATATGCAGTGCCTTCACCCAAGGATATAGAATTCCCAAAATCTCAGCCATGATCAATTCTCCTTACTCACTTCTCTCTTAATAAATATTTATAGATAAGAAAGATGATGATGTGTGTTGTGTCACTATTTTCTGTGGATTGTTGTTTTATCCCTGCTTTTATCCACAATTCGTGGATAACCGACGCAACTCAATGAAAAAAAAAGTATAATTATTTCAATAATTTAAACATTATCAAAAAATCAAAATGGTCATCAATCGATATTGACTCGCCTCAAACAGCAGATTCTCCCACAACTGGCAATTATCCTTACACACAGTGGACAAAGAACCGTGAAACCTCGCATAACACTGGGGTTACACACAGCTTGTTTCCTCGTAGTTGCTATCCACTAAACTGACCCCAAGATCACACCGGTTTTATCCCATAGGTTATCCACATGACTGATCCGATCATCCTTGCCTCTGGCTCCGAGATACGTGCCACTTTGCTGCGCAACGCCGGAGTTGATTTTGACGTTGTCATACCCCGCGTCGATGAGGATGCGATGAAATCCGCGCTCTTGTCAGAAGAAGCATCCCCCCGGGATATAGCCGATGCACTCGCTGAAATGAAGGCGCTGCGCGTTGCCACAAAGCACCCCGAGGCAATCGTAATCGGCTGCGACCAAGTCCTCGCCCATAAACGCACCATGCTGTCGAAACCCAAAACGCCCGATGACGCACTCGTTCAATTGAAATCCTTGCGCGGTGAAACACATCAGTTACTATCCGCGGCGGTGATTTATGCTGAAGGCAAACCGCAATGGCGGCACGTCGGGCAAACTCGCTTATTCATGCGAGATGTGTCTGACGCTTATCTGACAGATTATGTTGATCGCAACTGGGACAGCATCCGTCATGCTGTTGGCGCCTACAAATTAGAAGAAGAAGGCGCGCGCCTTTTTTCCCGCGTTGAAGGCGACTATTTCAATGTTCTTGGCATGCCACTTCTAGAGCTCTTGTCATATCTCTCACTTCGCGGAACAATCGCCGGATGAAAAAGCATATCCCCCTCGCAGGTGTCATCGGTCACCCAATCGCTCATTCCAAATCGCCGCGTATGCATAAACACTGGCTGCGCCGCTACGGTTTGCTCGGTGACTATGTCCCTTTACACGTTGCCCCTGTCGATTTGGAAACCGTTGTCCGCAACATGCCCAAAATGGGCTTCGTGGGCACAAATGTTACCATTCCGCATAAGGTCGAAGTAATGCAACTCGCGGATCAAGTCAGTGACCGCGCCACGTTAATCGGTGCTGCAAATACACTGATCTTCAAGGACGACGGTTCAATTTTTGCCGACAACACCGATGGCTATGGTTTCATGGCGAACCTGCGTCAGCATGCCCCAGATTGGGATCCGCAATCAGGACCCGCTGCCGTGCTTGGTGCGGGTGGCGCCGCCCGCGCCGTTATCGTGGCTTTGGCCGATGCAGGGGTAACCGAAATTTTACTGTCCAATCGCACTCGCGCCAAGGCGGATGCCCTGCGCGCAGAATTCGGTGCCCGTATTCAAGTGGTCGATTGGGTACAAGCTGGCAATATGATTGAAGACGCGGCAACCGTTGTGAATACAACATCGCTCGGTATGACAGGCCAACCCGAATTACGCGTTCCGCTAGACGGGTTGCGCGCTGGCACCTTGGTCACCGATTTGGTCTATACCCCCCTGAAAACGCAATTTTTGGAAAAAGCTGACGCCGCTGGGTGCGTAACCGTCGATGGGCTAGGAATGTTACTGCATCAAGGCGTGCCCGGGTTTGAACGTTGGTTCGGTAAACGCCCAGAAGTCGACGAAGATTTGCGCCGGGTCATGTTAGCATGACCATTCTTGTTGGGCTTACGGGGTCCATCGGCATGGGCAAAACCACGACCGCCAAAATGTTTGCCGACGAAGGCATTCCCGTTTGGGACGCTGACGCCACAGTGCACCGGCTTTACGCGAAAAACGGTGCTGCCGTGGCTGTTGTGGCGGCCCAGTTTCCCCAAGTGATCGAGAATGGATTGGTGTCACGTGAAAAACTGCGTGATCTTATCGCCACTGATTCCACCGTCCTTGATCAACTGCAATCTCTGGTGCACCCGCTTGTTGCGGCGGATCGTGCCGCCTTCATTGCGGACCAAACGAGCGATATTATTCTGCTCGATATCCCCCTGCTGTTTGAAACCGGCGCTGCCGATCTTTGTGACGTGATCGTTGTGGTCACCGCCCCTGCCGACACTCAGCGTACCCGCGTTATGGCGCGTGGCGAAATGTCAGAGGCGGATTTTGAAATGATCCTGTCCCGCCAATTGCCCGATGCCGAAAAACGGAAACGCGCCGATTATATCGTTGAAACCCTTTCCCTTGAAACCGCCCGCGCTGCCGTGCGAGATATCGTGAAACAACTTAGAGCAAATCATGCGTGAAATCGTTCTTGATACAGAAACCACAGGTTTTGAGCCTGCCGAAGGCGACCGCATTGTGGAAATCGGCGCGGTCGAACTGATCGGCCACGTGCCGACAGGCCGAACCTATCACCAGTACATCAACCCGATGCGGTCCATGCCTGCTGGCGCGTTTGGCGTGCATGGCATCGGCCCCGATCTGTTGGAACCACCGCAAAAACCGGAACCTGGTCAGGTTTTGCTAAGTGATAAACCCGTGTTTGCCGACATCGCCCAAGACTTTCTCGACTTCATCGGCGATGACGTGATGGTCATTCATAATGCGTCGTTTGACATGAAATTTCTAAACGCAGAACTCGGCTGGCTTAACCGCCCGCTTTTACCAATGACGCAATCATTGGATACGCTGGCTATTGCACGGCGCAAATTCCCTGGTTCGCCTGCGTCGCTAGACGCGCTTTGCCGCCGGTTTCATATTGATAATAGCAACCGGACATTACACGGCGCGTTGCTAGACAGTGAAATTCTGGCCGAAGTCTATCTGGAATTGATCGGCGGGCGGCAACCTGGGTTTGGGCTTGCGGCCGATACAACCAAAACAACGCAATCTGGTGATACGTCCGACACTTGGCGCCCATCCGCGCGGCCCACACCATTGGCGTCAAAGCTGACAAATGAAGAAGCCGCCGCCCATACTGCTTTCATTGAAAGTCTGGGCGACGGCGTGCTTTGGAATCGCGACTGATTTAGTTTTCTGTCGCTTTTGCTTTTTCAGCCTCAAGACGACGTGCAATTTCGGAACGATACAGCGCTACGAAATCAATAGTCTCGAGGTTAAGCGGCGGGAAACCACCGTCGCGGGTGACGTCGCTTACGATGCGGCGCAGGAATGGGAATGTGATGCGCGGGCATTCGATCAACAAATACGGGTGCATTTGTTCGTCAGGGATCCCCTTCACTTCGAACACGCCAGCATATTCCAGCTCTAACACGAACAATGGCTCGCCGCCGGTTTTCGCAGTGCTGTCGATTTTCAGTTTGGTGATGACTTCATACTGATCGTCGCCGCCGCGCTTGCGCGCATCGAGGTTCACCTGAACCTTAATCTCTGGCGTCGCGTCGCCGCCCGCACCCTTTTGGGCAAGGATATTCTCAAACGACATATCGCGCACATATTGTGCCAAAACGCGGTTTGAAACTTGTGGTGCGGCAGCTGTGTCCGCGCCTGTTTGTGGTGTATCGGCCATTATATGCTCCGGCGTGTAAAATAGGTTCGCGAATTGTTATCAGTTGTGTCGCCTGTCCTCAATCACGATTAATGCTCTGTCCATTTAGACGGTTCGTGCGTCGGGCGTTTGGTGGAAACATCCTCAAATTCGCCATCAATCACACGATCATCGGGCTGATGCGGGCGGGCCGGACCTTCACCCATAGAAAATTGCTGAACCTTCACCTTAGTCTTGGCCCATTTGAACGCTGCCGTACGGAATGGCGGGAAAAGCAGGGCAAAACCAACGGCATCCGTAAAGAAGCCGGGCGTCAGCAATAGCGCACCAGCAAACAGGATCATCGCTCCATTGGCCAGCGGCTCTGTCGGGTCGCACAAATCAGAAAACGCGCCCTGAAGCCGCGAAATTTCGCGCGCACCCTGACTACGTACCAACCAAGATCCCAAAACAGCTGTGACAAGCACAATCAACAGGGTCGGCCACAGGCCAATAAAGCCGCCAACCTGAATAAACAGGGCAATTTCGATCAAGGGAACCGCGATAAACGCAATTAGCAGCCACATATGGTAGACCTTTCATTTTGTCAGGGGGCCGAAGGTGGACTTGGCCTAACCCCTCACCTACATAAGGATGGTAATAGCGAATTCCATGACCTTTTTGAAAGAGGCCCCGATGAACTCTCCGATTATTCAACTTCTGGTGCTTGCCGGTATCGCAATTTTTCTGATCCTCAAGCTGCGGTCCGTTTTGGGCACTCGAGAAGGATTTGAAAAACCGCAGGTGCCAAACACACCTGCTGCCAGTGGTCGCCGTCGCGATGATTTCGAAGTGATCGAAGGCGGCCCAGACCTCGATGTGTTGGATCACGCTGATGAAGGGTCTGACACAGCCAAGGCGCTATCCGCAATGAAGCGCGTTGATCCGTCGTTCAATGTTGGCGAATTCTTGGGTGGTGCGCGTGGCGCATATGAAATGATTGTCACTGCATTCGATCGCGGCGATTTGGCGACCGTCCTGCCCTTCATTTCTGAAGACGTGTACGAAGCATTCGCAACCGTTGTCGACGAACGCGAAAAGCAAGGCCTCACGATTGAATCGAACTTTATCGGGATCAGCAGCCTGCGTTTGAAATCCGCAACTTTGGATGAAACCACGAAAGAGGCGGAAATGACCGTCTTGTTTAAGGCAGAAACGACATATGTTGTGCGTGATGCCGGTGGCGACATTGTTGAAGGTGAACCAGACGAAGTGAAACGCCAGACTGACATCTGGACCTTTGCCCGCGACATGGACGCCGATGATCCGAACTGGCGTCTTGTTGCGACGGGCGAATGATAAAATCATGGCTGGGGGCAATTGCCCTTGGCCTTTCCACGACGGGGGCGGCAATGGCGGAACCAAAATACACCTTGCTGCCGTTTTCCGATCTGACCGATTGGGAAAATGACGATCACGCCGCGGCGCTGACGACCTTCACCGATACTTGCGGCGATCTTAAAGACCCCGAATGGAAGAGTATTTGCGCCTTTGCAAAATCTGCCCCAGACGCCCGCGCATTTTTCGAGGCGTTTTTTCAGCCGGTTTTGGTCGAAGACGGCGAACCGATGCTGTTCACAGGTTATTTTGAACCTGAACTGATGGGGTCAAAAACCCAAGGTGGCATTTATCAGTATCCAATCTATAAATTGCCTCCCGATCATGTCGCCGGACAAGAATACCTGACGCGACAAGAAATCGAGGATGGTCGACCACTTGCTGGTCAAGGTTTGGAAATTGCTTGGTTGACTGATCCGGTCGATTTGTTCTTTTTACAAGTCCAAGGATCTGGGCGCATTCGTCTGCCAGATGGCGGTGGGATGCGGGTCGGATACGGTGGCAAGAATGGCCACGAATATTCGTCTATCGGCAAGGAACTTGTACGGCGCGGTACCTTTGACGCACATCAGGTTTCCGCCCAAGTGATTCAGAATTGGGTGCGTGAAAATCCCGAAGATGGCAAAGAGCTTTTGTGGGTCAACAAATCCTATGTTTTCTTCCGTGAAGTAAGCGAAGTCCCCGCAGACAAAGGTCCGCTGGGTGCGATGAACCGGTCGATCACCACGGGCAGGTCCATCGCGGTTGATCCGTCTTTCACTACACTCGGCACGCCGGTTTGGATTGAGAAAGAGGGCGCCGCCCCGATGCATCGCTTGATGATTGCCCAAGATACAGGGTCAGCGATCAAGGGCGCGCAACGCGCTGATATCTTTTTCGGCACTGGTGATGAGGCAGGTCGTACCGCGGGCCGCATAAAGGATGGCGGTCGTATGATCCGGCTTTTGCCGATCCAGATGGCCTATGCATTGTTGCCTGAAACGATCAAATGAGACGACCGCGCCATTTATCAGCCGAAGAACGCGCGCTGTGGGATCGTGTCGCCGAAACGGCGCAGCCATTGAACCCTGCGGGACCAGAACCTGTCGCACCAGAGATCAAACCCGCCCCCCAAAAACCAGTGGTCAATCCCGCACCTTTGCCGAAATTTCAGGTGGGTGCGAAGGCCAACCATCACCGCGCCCATGATATCCTGCCCGGTATCGCGGAACGCCTGTCTCAAGCACCCGTGAATATGGACAACAAAGCCTTTACCAAGATGAAACGCGGTAAGCTGAAACCAGAAGCCCGCATCGATTTGCACGGCATGACCATGGATCAGGCACATCCTGAATTAATGGGTTTCATTCTGAATTCTCAAGCCATGGGACGCCGGTTGGTTTTGGTGATCACAGGCAAGGGCAAAATGCGCGATGATGGTGGCCCGATCCCTGTCCGCCACGGCATTCTACGCCATCAGGTCCCACAATGGATGGCGCTGCCGCCGCTATCATCCGCGATTTTACAAGTTACGCCAGCGCATTTGTCTCACGGTGGGCAGGGTGCCTACTACGTTTATCTACGCCGGATCCGTTAGACGACCTGCAAGCCTTGCCGCCATCGTCATCATGATCGCCGCGAAGACAAAACAAGCGGCATAGCCTAGCATTTGGTTTTCAATTCCGACACCAGCGTCAATTAAGATACCGCTTAACCCTGGTCCGATGGCTGATCCTAATACCATCAATGCGGCCGCGGCTGCTTTGATCGATCCAATGAAGCGCGTTCCATAGAATCCTGCCCAACAAGCCGATAGAATTGTTGCTTGGCCACCCCCCGAAATGCCCATCAAAATCATCGCAATCGCGCTCCAAAACAAATTTGGCGCGTACCAATGCAAACAAAACGCGATGATATAGGGGATGATATAAAATGGCATCAAACGTCGGACCCCGTATTGGTCTATCGCCCAGCCATAAACGATCGTCGAAATCGCAAGCGCAATGGTACTCAATGGGAACACAGCGACCAAAGATAGATGTGAAAATTCTTTGACCGCTGCAAAATGCACCTGATGAAACCAGAAAACGGTGCCGAATGCCGAAAAGAATACGATCGCTGGCACCATCAACCAGAACAACGGATGGCGCAAAGCCATTTTGCGAGTCCAATGTTTGCCCAACAATCCCACGGCTGCGGTTTCGTTTGCTTCGGCTTGGGGGGTGCGTTCTAGCCGTAAAAGCCGGAACAAGACCCCGGCCAGAACCACGCAAACCAACGCGAAAAGTAACCAAAGCGTGCGCCAATCTGTAAATGATTTCAGCCAAACCATGATTAATGGTAATGAAGCCTCGCCCAACATGAACCCCATGCCAGCCACCGCCAAGGCGCGTCCGCGTGTTGCCACAAACCACCGTGCCATCGCCACAACCGACATATGTGTCGCCATACCTTGGCCAAAGAACCGCAGCGCGAAAATGACCAGAACCAATCCGATCATCGACGTGTTCACGGCCATCGCAACGCAAGCCGCGCCAAGCGCCAAGACGACCGCAATGCCCAAAGTCCGAACACGAAACATATCTGCAAGCCCGCCGGCAAATACCATTACAACGGCCGACGCTGTTGTCCCGATCATATACAAAACGCCCCAGTCACCGTTAGACAGGCCATAAGCTTCGCGGATTTCTCCGCCAAAGATAGAGATGAAAAAAGTCTGCCCAAAGCTGGACAAAAACGACAACAACGCGCCCGTCAAAAGAAAAGGCACGTTGTCGCGAATGAATTTGATGTATCCGGTATCCATGCCCCATTCATGCGCCTGAATGACAGGGGCGAAAACCCTTAAAGCACGTAGCGGGACAGATCGGTGGACCGCGATAGTTCGCCCAAATGTTGTTCGACAAATGCTGCATCCACAGTCACCGATTGACCGGCTTGGTCAGGGGCGTTGAATGACAGTTCCTCGAACGTCCGTTCGATCACGGTGTAAAGACGACGCGCCCCGATGTTTTCGACGCTTTCGTTCACTTCCGCCGCGATCTTGGCCAGTGCTTTGATCCCGTCTTCCGCAAATGTCACCGTCACTTCTTCGGTCGCCATCAATGCGGAATATTGCAATGTCAGCGCATTGTCGGTTTCGGTCAGGATGCGTACAAAATCATCTTCGGTCAGGGCTTGCAGTTCGACGCGGATGGGCAAGCGGCCCTGCAATTCGGGTAGCAAATCTGACGGTTTCGCCACGTGGAAAGCGCCCGATGCGATGAACAGGATGTGGTCGGTTTTGATGGGGCCGTGTTTGGTGGAAACTGTTGTACCTTCGATCAATGGCAATAGATCGCGCTGAACACCTTCGCGGGACACATCGGCACCACGGGCATCGGCGCGGGCGCAAACCTTATCGATTTCATCTAAGAACACGATACCGTTCTGCTCGACCGCTTCTAATGCGGCCTTGGTCACGGTTTCATCGTCCAGCAATTTGTCTGCTTCGTCCGCGATCAACGCATCATAGCTGTCAGCGACAGACATTTTCTTGCGGGTGGTGCGGCCACCCATTTTGCCAAACAATTCGCCCAGGTTCATCATACCGCCCATGCCACCAGGTTGGCCGGGAATTTCAAAACCGCCCATTGGGTTGGATGTATCGGCCAATTCAAGTTCGATGATGGTATCATCCAGCTCGCCAGCTTTTAGTTTCTTGCGGAACATCTCACGGGTGCCGCCACGCGCATCTTCACCAGCAACAGCAGTAATCACACGTTCTTCCGCAGCTTCGCGGGCGCGGGATTTCACGTCTTCGCGCATATGTTCGCGGGTGTCGTTGATCGCAGTTTCAATCAGATCACGGATGATCTGTTCGACATCGCGACCAACATAGCCAACTTCAGTGAACTTCGTCGCTTCGATTTTGATAAACGGTGCACGTGCAAGTTTCGCAAGCCGACGGGAAATTTCGGTTTTACCCACACCAGTCGGCCCGATCATCAGGATATTCTTTGGGTACACTTCATCGCGCAAATCATCACCCAACTGCTTGCGCCGCCAACGATTACGCAGGGCCACAGCCACGGCGCGTTTGGCGTCGTTTTGGCCGATGATGAAGCGGTCCAATTCGGACACGATTTCGCGGGGGGTCAGGTCTGTCATATCACACCTTTAAATGTTGGAAGGAGGGAGCCGGTGCAGCGGCACAAACCGCGGCATCAGGCGTAACAATTGGGCGCGAATTTTTTCCCAAAACGCGCCAAGCAGCAATAAGATCACACCAAGCGCGAGGATTGTCACAGCGGTGGTTTCACCGTCAAATACGGTGCCGGCCAAGGCCACTATATATCCAATTGCCGCGATCAAAAACGACCGGCGATCAATAATGATCGCCACCAATGCGAACACAAGCATAACGCCGAGCAACGCCAAATGCGCATCACGGTCGAGCAAGGTTAGCGCAAGGGTATTCACCAACGCAGGGGCGGCAACAACATGCAGCCAAAACCCGTTGGCCGCGCGGCGTGTAACACGATGTGGATCAGACATATCAAACGCCATAGCAGCGGCAAAAACCAAAAGGCCCAACACAAGCGTGATCCACGCAAACGGTCCACCGGCGGACAAAAGGAACATTTCGCTTGGGCTTTGCGGTGTGCCTTGGGATGTTGCGGCCATCAAGACGGCGACGATGAAACAACCAACAGCGATCATCGCCATCGCAAACGGCACACGGAAACGCAGCCAATAAATGCCGAGAACAAGCGTCCCGATCGCAAACGGAAGAGGGAGAGATGCATAATCTTCTTGGGCAATCATGAACGGTTGCGCGAAGAAAGCGGTGAGCGAAATCGCGGCATTCACGGCGAACAAAACGGACAGCGCAATTGCTGGCCCGACCATGCGGCGGCTGCGAATGAAATATTCGGACAATCCCCAAATCACAACCGCGCCAATGCTGCCGTAAAGTGTAGCGGTTTGTGCTGGGTTCGAAATCTGTGCGGCATAGGCCACGCCGACAAATGTATACCAGCCAAAGGCCAAGATCATCAGGCCAATGATAATGAAAATTTCATTGAAACCTTTGAACAACTCAAACGGTTCATCGCCCACGGCCAAATCAGATCGTGCGCCGCGACGGCTATCGGCCAAGCCCAAAAGGGACGCAGCCTGTGCTTCGGACACGATGCCAGCACCGACTGCCGCGCGAAGATCATCGCGTTCGATCATGCGTCAATTGCCTCAACGGTCAGGTTACCGTTGGTGTAAACGCAGATGTCAGATGCAATCGCCATGGCCTTGCGGGCCGTTGCCTCTGCGTCCAGATCGGTGTCCATCAATGCGCGCGCCGCGGCCAAGGCAAAATTGCCACCAGACCCAATTGCGGCCACGTCATGTTCGGGTTCCAAAACATCGCCTGCGCCGGTGATGACATATAAATCGGACCCGTCGGACACGATTAACATCGCCTCTAGCTTTTGCAGGTATTTGTCGGTGCGCCAATCCTTTGCCAATTCAACGGATGCACGGGCCAATTGGCCGGGTGTTGCTTCCAATTTCTTTTCGAGCCGTTCAAGCAAAGTAAACGCATCAGCAGTCGACCCTGCGAACCCAGCGATCACGTCTTTGCCGCCAGCGGTCAGGCGGCGTACCTTGCGGGCGGTGCCTTTGATCACGGTTTGGCCAAGGCTAACTTGCCCGTCGCCTGCGATCACAACGCGGCCACCTTTGCGCACACCAATGATTGTGGTGCCGTGCCAGCCAGGGAATTCATTATCTGCCATTCTGGGTTCCTCGTTGTTGATTACGTCATATATGGCGGTCACGACCTAACCAAACAACCCTAACTCGCTTGCGAAGTCATTTCAGCGTGTCTAAAATTTTGGAATGACCAATCCCATTCCTGTCGAAATCTATTTGTCATCATCTGTCTTTCGACAGTATGAGAATGGGCAATTCAATTTTTTAAATCTGGTTCTGTCTGTGTTGAAGGACGCCGAGATCCCGGCGACCGTCCTGCGAAAAGAGCCGGGTTTCGACTTTGGCTTGGAGCAACAAACAGCGCGAAGCTTGGTTTATATGACAGCGCCATTGGACGAGAGGGGGCTGACATTTCGAAAGACATATATCGCGCCATTCTGGCGGATCGAAACACAGGCCAAGCGGTGGAAGTTTGATGTTGCGCGTTCGGAATTTGAAACGCCTCAAGACGTCGTTGAAACCAACCGGTTTTTCAAAGCGTGGCGCAAACGGCTGTTTTCGGAATGTGATTTTGAACGCCCAAGCCAAGGCACCGTCTATGTTCCGTTACAAGGTGTTTTGCGTGATCGAAGGTCGTTTCAAACCTGTTCGCCGATTGAGATGTTAAAAACAGTTCTGGCCACGGATACAAACCGCGATGTCGTTGCCACGCTCCACCCGAAAGAAAAATATGATGACGCGGATCAACAGGTCCTTGCACAATTGATGGCAGACTACCCAAGGCTACAGGTCGAAATGGGGAACATGCAGGAAAATTTGATGCGCTGCGACTATGTCGTGACGCAGAATTCAAGCGCGGGTCTTATGGGCTACTTTTTTCACAAACCATTGGTCCTATTTGGGAAGTCTGACTTTCATCACATCGCCCTAAGTGTTGATGATATGGGTGCAAAAGCCGCGATTAAGGCGGCCCCAGACCACCGCCCTGATTTTGCGGCATATGTTTATTGGTTTTTGCAGGAAAGGTCGATCAATGCCGGACGGCCGGATGCAAAATCAGCTATTCGCAGACGGTTCGTTGAACACGGTTGGATATAAAAAAGGGCGCCCCAAGGGACGCCCGATTTGTCGCAATTTTGCGTGGTCTCAGACGGAATCGTTGATCCATTTTTCCAGCGACGCTTTTGGCGCTGCACCGGATTGGTTGGACACAACCTCGCCGTCTTTGAAAATGAACAGGGCAGGGATGCCGCGCACGCCCATTTGAGCAGGCGAATTTGGGTTGGCGTCTACGTCAACTTTGACGATTTTGACTTTGCCTTCCATCTCTGCGGACAGCTCTTCAAGCGCTGGGCCGATCTGTTTGCATGGGCCACACCATTCTGCCCAGAAATCCACAACAACTGGGATATCGGACTGGCGGACTTCGGCGTCGAATGTGGCGTCTGTGACTGCTACGGTGGCCATTAGGGCTCTCCTTGACGAAAATGATTAGGATGGGAACGTATGAACGGTGCGGCCAATGGTCAAGTCATCGTTGCGTGATTGAATGCTTCAGACACAAGATGATGTGGAATTTTCATCAATTCAGCGGTGTGGGTCCACAAGATCGCCACGTCGATCTGATGATCTGGGTAAATTGAAGCCAGTCCGGCATGATACGCCCCCATCTGGCGTAGCAACCCGTCGGGTGTTTGTTCAGGTGTTTCGGGAACCTTCCGGTTTGATTTGTAGTCAATCGCCAAAACATGTGTGTCGGTCACCAACAATCTGTCGATCGCGCCGTGAAACCGCGCACCATTTAGATCAGCGGTGAAATCCACTTCGGTTAGCGCATTTTGTGTCCATAGATGCGCCAAATGAGGCGCGTTCAAAACTCTTTCAACGTGACCCGGCACATCGGCAACAACCGCACCGGCATCAAGACCAACAAGTAATGCTTCGCCAATTGCGGCGCGTTTGTCGGGCGCGGTGTTGGGCAAATGTTCGAGCAATAGATGGATCGCTGTACCGCGGAGTTTCGCGTCGTCTTCATCCAGCTCGGCCCTATCCCCAGCTAGGATTTTTGCGCCACCAAGGTCAGAAGGTGACATCGTTTTGACGGTCGTAATTTCGGGCAACGGAACCAATGGGTGGGGGGCAGGCTGGTCCGCTCTCGTAGTGTCTTTGGGTTCAAGGTCACCCGATTGCCAAGCAGCATGGGCGACACGTTGCACTGGAACCTCGCCAGATTGATCCGTACCGGCCCCAGATTTTTTCATCCCGTCGGCAACCATGTTGTACCAACTGTCGTCGGGCGCGTCGCCCACATCTCCAGCGGCGCCAACAACCAACCACTTTTCTGCCCGCGTCATCGCGACATAAAGCAAACGTTTGTTTTCTTCTGCCTGCGCATCGGCGATTTTGTCTTTTAAGGCGGTCACGCTGTCCGCCGACGCATCTGATTTGGTTTTCCAGATTAAATGGTCGCCTGCGGGCAGCAAATCATCGCGGACGTTATTTTCGCGTTTGGCACAGTCTGGCATGAACACAATCGGGGCTTCTAACCCCTTTGCGCCGTGAACGGTCATGACGCGAATGCGGTCGCCTTGGCTGTCCATCTGACGCTTAACCTCTAGGTCATCCGTCTCCATGGCAGCAAGAAAACCTGTCAGGCTCGGCACCCCAAGGCTTTCGTAATTCAGCGCCTGAGACAGCAATGCATCAATGCCATCCTCGGCCTCTATGCCCAACCGTCCAAGCAGTTTACGCCGTCCATCATGACGGGTTAGAATCCGTTCGATCAGGTCATAGGGGCGCAGAAAATCCGCCCATTTCCGCAGATCATCTAGCACGGCTTTGGTTGGATGATCTGGCAAAGTGTCGCGCAAGGCTGACCACAAAAACCCGCCTTCGGGACGATGATGCGCCAGCGTGAACAAATCCTGTTCGGTCCAACCAAACAAAGGAGACCGCAACGCAGCGGCCAAGGACAAATCATCCTCTGGCAGGGCAAGAAACGACAAAAGCGCCGCAAGATCTCGCACAGCCAATTCGGCCCCAACGCGCAAACGGTCGGCCCCCGCGATTTGCAGTTTCGCGGCTTTACAGGCGCGGATGATTTCGTCGAACAAACCAGTTTTGCGACCGCGGACAAGGATTAGAATATCGCCCTCGGTAATTTTCCGGTGATTGTATTCACCCGTGCGGCCAATCTCGACAGGCAAGGTTTCATGATCGACCATATGACGAATTTGCGCCGCGACCTTATCGGCCAGCACGACCTTTTCGTTCGTCGAACTGCGCGTGTCGACGGGTTCAAACCACTTGCGGTCATCTTCGTCTTTTACTTTTTCCTCGACAGGCCACAGATCGACGCGGCCGGGCATTTTATCCTTAAACGCTAAGTGCCCTGCTTCTAATTCCATGCCAAATGCACGGGGCCCGCTGAACGTGTCATCGACAACGCGCAAAATCGCATAAGACGACCGGAACGAATAGTTCAACGACCTGTTCATCAATTGGCGGTCTACATGAGACAGTGCATCATCAAAGTGGTGGCGCATTTCGTCGAATGCTTCGGGGGCGGCGCCTTGGAACGAATAGATTGATTGCTTGCGATCACCGACAACAAAAATCGTGCGCTCCTCATCTGCTTTGGCACCATCGCCCGTGGAAAATTCTTGGGTCAATTGCCGGATGACCGACCACTGTGTTGGGCTTGTGTCTTGGGCCTCGTCGACAAGCAAATGATCGATCCCGCCGTCCAAACGGAACAACACCCATTGCGCCACATCGCGGTCTGTCAAAAGCTGTTTTGTTTTGCCGATAAGATCGTCGAAATCCAGCATCCCCATCGCCAATTTTGCGGCCTCATAGGCCGGCAAAAATACAGTCGCAAATGCATGAAGCGCGCGGGTTCTGTCAGCTGCGTCCAAGGCCCATTCGTGGTTCTTCACCTGTGCAACGCGGTCCATCCAGCCATGCAAATCATCGGCAAATGGCTCTGCCGCCTCGACGGCTTTCTTGTGGTTGCTTTGCGGGAAATTCGTGGATTTTGACCGCGCGCTATTGGCGTAAAGGAACAGTTTGGCGATGGCCTGATAATCGGCCCATGTTGGCGATTTCAAGTTGAGCGATTGCAGAGACTTACCAAAGTTGATGTAGGTTTTCGACTGTCCGGCAAAGCCTTGAACAATCTCTTCAACCAACCCGTCCCCTGATCCATCAATCGCAAGGTTGGGTAGATCGGAACGCTGCAACCCTGCTGGAAGATCGAGGGCGGCGTTCAATTCCGCATCGGTCAGATCACGCGAAAACTGTCCACGTTTGCCTGCGATCTCTGCCGTCAAATCCGTCAAATCTGTGCCGGTGAAATGGCGCAATAGATCGGTGACCAAATGCGCGTCGGGGCCTTCCATCATCCTGTCAACAACATCGGCGCGCAGGTCTTTGGCCGTTGCGTCTTCGATTTCTTTGAACTGGGGGCTGATCTTTGCTTCCAACGGGAAGCGGCGCAAAACACCCGAACAGAAAGAGTGGATTGTTTGAATTTTCAGACCACCCGGGGTTTCGATCGCGCTGGCAAATAGCTGGCGCGCGTGACGCAACCGTTTGTCGTCGATCTGTCGGTCGACGCCAAGATCGGCCAAATCGCTGCGCAATTTATCATCGGGCATCATTGCCCATTTGCCCAAGCGTTCGAACAAGCGGTTCTGCATTTCTGCGGCGGCGGCCTTGGTATAGGTCAGGCACAAAATGTTCTGCGGGTTCACGTCTGCAAACAGTAATCGGGCCACACGGTCGGTTAGCACGCGGGTTTTGCCGGACCCCGCATTCGCGGATAGCCATGTGGATGCATGGGGGTCGGCGGCGTCGACTTGGGCTTGGGTCGCGTCGTCGCGGATCATTTCAAATCCTCCGACACAACATCATGGCTGGTGTCCCATTCGCCAAACCGCGATAGGTGATCATAATCGCTGCGATCCGTTGTGGCGAACATCGCAAGGCGCGCACTATAGCCCCGTGACTTCTGCTGATATTCTAACAATAGGGTCTGAAATTCGTCCCAAACCTGCATCGCTGGATGATCTTTCAGGGGTGCAGGCACATCGCGCATATCGGTATTCACCGCGACAAATGATGCGCCCTCTACAGGTTTTCGGCCAACATCTGTAAACGCCCCCAGCTCGATCATCGCGGCTTCTAACAGCAGTTGTTTGTCGAACGAGATTTGTTGTTTTTTCGACGGCACCATGCCGGTTTTATAGTCGTAGACATAGGCCAAGCCATCAAGTGTCAGATCAATGCGGTCTGCTTTACAGGTCAAATCAACACCTGTCGTTCCGACAGATATTTTTCCTTCTTGTTCCAGCAATTGTTTCGGTGCAAGCGCCTGTCGGTCCACTTCGCCTGCGATGAAAATGTCGGCAACACGGTCCAGACGCGACAGCCATTGGGCGCGGATTGTTGGCCACGGACAGTCACGTGCGAAAAGCTCTTGCGCAATCCCCATCAATTGATCGCGGGCATCAGGGGCGGTGGCGTCAATCTGTTGGGCGACGAAATTTTCCAAAATCTCATGCACGATCATGCCGCGCAACGATGCATCAACCCGTGGTGTCAGGGAATCCAGCCGATTTAGCCGCAAAACCTTGCGCGCATAAATCGCATAAGGGTCGCGGATCAGGGTTTTGACTTGTGTCACTGAAATCGACTTTGGGCGTGCCGCGATGGGTGGTTGTGGCGATGGGCGGTGCGCATTGGATTCCGTAATCTCGGGAACCGAAAGCGCGGCGGATTGGGCCAACCACATGTCGCCTTCTGCTCGCATACGTTTCAATGCGTCTGGCCCGTTTTGGTCCGGCAACCCGCCGAGCAAATTGATCAAACGGTTTACCCAGCGTGATGGGACAGTTTCAGAATCCGCCGAACGTTTTGCGCGGCTGATCCATACC
This sequence comes from Yoonia sp., assembly GCA_965660685.1. Classification (GTDB taxonomy): domain Bacteria; phylum Pseudomonadota; class Alphaproteobacteria; order Rhodobacterales; family Rhodobacteraceae; genus Yoonia. Next base: position 94,947 of record CBFIAX010000001.1, read on the forward strand.
TCTTTGGCGGCGACGGCCTGTTGGTAATCATGCGCGGACAATCCGATCCGGCGTTCGGGCAACAATAACCCCGCCTCTTTGCGCATGTTGCGATTAAGCCATGGATCAGGGCGCGCGGCTTCTGGCCAGACGCCCTCGTTCATGCCGCCAAGAATGACCAAATCGGCGCTTTGAACACGGGCCTCTAGCGTGCCCCAGATTAAGATATTCGGGTGTGCCGCATCGCGGTCGCGAACGGTGCCGCCGGACAACACTGATCCGAATAGTGATGCATATTCGCGCGTTGTTAACGTGCCACCAACCTCTGCATGGGTGGTCAGGTTATCGCAAATTCGGCGCGCCTCGCGTCCGGCGCCTTGATCCCACAACCCACCGCTGCCATCTATATATGGCCCCGCGCAAAGCTGTTCAGACAACGCAAGATGGGCATCCAAATGCGCGGCTAATTTGCGGGTGTTGATCTGTTCCAGACCGTCAATCAAACCACCAATCCACTCTGCCCAATCTGCACGGGCACCATTTTCGTTTTCGGTCTTGGCGGCCCAAGCAGCCAAAGTTTGCGCACTTGGAAAGGGTGGGCCATAGCGGCGCAACGACAATTCCAATTCACGGGTAAATCGTAAATGCGGCCCGCGATCTTCACCGCCGGAATGGCACAGTGGGTGTTTTAACAAGGTTAAAAGGCTCTCGCTTGTGATCACCTGACCGAACAGATCAGCAGTGTGGCGGAGCATCCGGCCCGGCGGTGAGAGTGCCAATGGCAAGCCTGCACTGTCATCGGGTTTGATGTCCCAACGATCCAACGCGGCGGTGACCTGACGGGTAAGCATCCGGTCTGGTGAAATCAGCGCGGCGGTGATTCCGTCTTGCGCTGCGATTCGCAGGCGCAACGCGATTGCTTCTGCCTCTGCACGCGGGGACGCCGCCTCTATCATTGTCATGTTTTCGGTGGCTTGGATCAAATTCCCAAGCGTTTCACCATCGCGCAACCATTGATCAGTGACGGGAGCCGGCCGCAACGAAAGCGACACCATCTTATTGCGCGCTTGGCTGGGTGCCTTGGCGTCTGGCCACATTTCGACGGCCGCCGGGGTGACGCCGAGCTTTTCCAAAAACTGGTGAAACCGATATTGCGGGTGGTCTTCGGACACCCGTTCATCCGTCATACTCGACCAGACATCCGCTGGCAGGTCGTTATCAAAGCCGGGCAAGATCACAGCGCCTTGTGGCAGTTTGGCGACGGCTTGCATCAACAAGGAAGTGGCCCCCCGCGAACCAGTCGACCCTGCAACGATAATCGGATGATCAGGCGGATTGTCCGTCCATTTTTCAGCAAGAGCAGTCACGACCCGTCGCTGGCGCAATTCTTTGTCAGGGGCTGCATCAGTGTTGAAATATTGGGTCGCGATTTGCAAGAACTTCAATGCGCGGTCCCAATGACCGGATTCGTCTGCGACATTTAGTGTGTCGAAAACCGCAGGGTCGACGCCCTCGCCGTGCATCTCTTCCATGAGTGTCGCAAGGCTGTCGGACAAGTCATAAAGCGCTGATCGCGGTGCAAGGGTGGGGTCACTATCAAGCAATGCGGCGACAAGTTGAGATAATTCCAATCGACGTCGCAACGGTGAAATGGCCAATTGCCCGACGTCAACAGTGGGATCACTCGCAAGATCGGTGATGAGGCGAACGCGCGGAAGCAGGCGTGCTGGACCAGCATCAAATACGGACCTGATCCGGCGCTGTGTCCGGCTGGTGTTCACGAAAACCTCGACCCGCGCCCAATCCAACGGTGCCAATTCGGTACCCAATGCTTGTAATCCATTTACAAGTGATGTCGCGAAATCTGCGCCAGCGGGCATGCCGAAAACACGTGGTGTTACGGTGGGTTCAAACATTGGTATGGCCAATCATCTTTTCCGCGATTCCGATGCTTTCGGGCCGACCAACGTCGCACCATTGGCCTGTATAGGACACGCGGTTCATGTCGCCGCGTGCCGCAATCCGATCCCAAAGCGATCGCAGGGAAAACGCAGTATCTGGTATGTTTACCAGATCATCTGTGCGTAGCATTTGAAGGCCCGTATAAATCTCGCCGGCCCCACGGGTCAGCTCACCTTTTTCATCAATCAGATAATCACCCGTGCTTTTGTGCCCATGCGCTTGCGCAGTCGGAATAGTCATCAGCAACGCTTCCATGTCTGGATGCCAAGCATCCAAAAGCGCAGCAATCGGGTTCGGACCATGCCAAATCGCATCAGTGTTAAGAGTGATTACTGGAGAGCCGCCAAGCATAGAAAGTGCCTTGCGCAAGCCACCACCCGTTTCCAGAATTTCATCGCTTTCATCGGAAAATTGGATGTCGGTTCCCGCAAAATGATCGCGCAGCATTTGGCCTTTATAATGAATGTTCACGACCTTTGGGCCGATGCTTTGGCCGTTGGTCAAATCCAGCGCGTGGTCGATCATGGCTTTACCCGCGACCTTGACCAATGGCTTTGGCTGATCGGCAGTCAAATTGCCCATCCGTGTGCCGAACCCTGCGGCGAACAATAGAATTGGGACGGTCATGCATTTTCCAATCGGGACAAGGTTTGCGCGTTGGGTTCGGGCAAATAACGTAGTGCCACAGATTTCAAATCTCGCAGGGCTGGGTGCGACAGATCAGTGAGAAGGTGTCGCCAAACGCGTGGAATAAGCGTGAGGTATTGCGGTTTTCCTGATTTGGCGAGGCGGGCGAAAATGCCCAGAATACGAAGGTTTCGTTGTGCGCCCACACATGCCAGATGCGCGCTCAATGCTTGCGCGTTGGATCCGATACTCGTGCAAAACCGTTTGGTCACGCTCTGTGCTACGCCAGCATCAACATCGTGCCGCGCATCGCGGATGAAGGACATTAAATCATATCCAAGGGGGGCCATGCAGGCATCTTGGAAATCGAGCAGCCCGACGCGATCAGACCCGGAAAGATCGGACCGCCAAATCAGGTTTTCTGCATGAAAATCCCGTAGGCATAAATGCAATTCCGGGGCGACATGTTTGTCGTATGCGGACAAAACAGCGGCACGTAGTGCTTCTTTCCCTTCGGAGTTATCCGCGTAATGTAGCGACGCCAGATCAATCATATCGGCGGCTTTTTCATGGGTCATGCGCTGCAGCTCTGGTTGGTCCGAAATGTGATGCAGTTGCGCCAAAATATCAATGGCGGCTTGATATAAAATCGGTTCCTCCGTCCGGTGTCGTTCGAGATGTTTGGCAAAATCTGTGGGCCCAAGATCAGATATAATCATTGTGCCTTGTGCCAAATCATGCGTGTGAATTTGCGGGGCGCATAGGTTTGCACCCTGCAGAATTGCTGCGATGTCCGCGAATTTTTGCGTGTCCCCTTCAGGGTCGACCATAAGAATAGCATTGGGGGAAGACAGCCTAGCATAACGGCGCGCCGATGCATCGCCAGCGATTGGGGAAATCTTGGCGCTTTCCCACGCTGTTCCTTGCAGAAACTCACGCATTGCAGAACGCCGTAGCGAAACGGGATGGAACGATCGCTTTCAAATGATGCGCGTTTTCGCCTGCCAAGAATGACAGGATCATCGCACCCTTGGGCGTGTCTGACCCAAGTCTATCTGGCCATTCAATCAAGCAAATCGCGTTTTCAAACGCGTCTGATAGGCCAAGCTCCCATGCCTCATCAGGGTGGGTTAATCTGTAAAGATCGCAATGCCAAATATCGCCCATTGGGTCGTTATAGGTCTGGACCAAAGTGAAGGTGGGCGATGGAACGTCCTCCATACGGCCCAAACGCGCGCGGATTAACGCCCGAGCAAATGCCGTTTTTCCTGCCCCGATCGGCCCTTCCAACAGGAGGCAGTCACCGATTTCAAGTATCGGCGCGAGCCGCGCTGCGAGATCCGCGGTCGCGGCTTCGTCGCGAAGATTTACATCATAGGTTTCCATGACCCAAGACTATGGGCTTGGGCCTGACCTGCAAGTCAAATCAACGCTTTGCAGTCATCAAAGCGGGATCAACCTGGGTAAGTTTCTGAATCGTAGGTTTCACTGGTTTGTCAAACCTGAACCGGATCAGCGTCATGCCATTCGAAATTGGATCTGCCTGGCATGTGATATGGCGACCATCATCCATAATAGCGCTATCTTGCCACGACACGCGTCGCCCAATTTGATCGGAAAATTCCCGCAAGTTTGTCCAGATGCGGGTTGGCGTGCAGCGGTCCTGCCATTTGCGTATTTCGATACGCAGGTCGAAATGTGCCAATCCATTGGTCAAATCAGTGCCCCAAAGATCACTATAGGCCGCGTTGGCCAAGACCAAATGTCCGCCGCTGGAAAACACAACAACGGCGTCATCAAAGTGGTCGAGCACCGCTTGGCTCGTTTCAATTTCTGATCGGAACCGACGGGTGAGCGAAATTTCGGCGCTGATATCTTCGAACAATAGGGCGAATGCGCCATCGGGATGCGGCCGGCTGGTAACACGGAAAGTTTGGCCGTCAGGTAGGTTCCAATTTTCGGAATATGTGCCGTCTTTGGCCATGTTTTCCATTTGCGTGAACTGGTCACGCCAAGAGCTATAGTCTTTCGGCTCTGGCAACATGCGGGATTCCCTTAGCCGATCAAGAATGGAATTCAATGTCGGACGGCCCGACAGAAATTCGAAACTCAACCGCGTCATATCCAGAATTGCAGGGTTAAAAGTGTTGAGCTGTTGGCGATGGTCGAAAATTGCGAGCCCGATGGAAAGCTGTGCGAACGTCTGGCTAAGTGTTTGTTTGAATTTGCGCTGTGCAAGCTCGGCACGCACAATATGGTCGGCGTCATTTGCGTAATGAAATGTCCCTCTGTCCGTCCGGTGGGTCGTCACATCAAACCAGCGTTGCGTATCATCGGTCGACTTCTGTAACGAACAGCGGTTGGTAGATTTTCCACCAATTACGATGCTGTCGAGTTCAGAAAAAAGCGGCGCCTTTGCGAGACAAGGAAGGCCGTTTTCTGTTTCACGGCAGGCATCGGCCATTTCGAAATAGGAGTCATTGGCCCACTGGGTTTGGCCGTTTTCATCGCTACGCCACATCATCGTTGGAGCGTTTTTCACGATGTCACGAAGGTCCGCCAGCTCGGCAGATTCTCTGGCAAAACGCAGCGTGCCCATTTTTCGAACACAGTCTTCGGAATGCTGACCGACCGTTAGACGCAGGGTTTCGCGATAAGGCTGGATGGACAAGAATGTGGCCGACCCATCATCGGATGAAAGCGTTACAGGACCATCGAGTTGCGTATCCAAGGTTGCCTGCAGATTGGGGAAGCTGGGCGCAAACAGGTCAATGACGGCGCCAAGGGAGAGGTCATTGAAACCGGATTTTTGAAGCAAAACGCTGGCTGCATCCGACATATCAACGATGTCACCATCGGTGAAAATGAAAACAATACTTTCCGTGGTTTGCGCCAGTTTATTCGGTGGTGAAAAGAGTCGCCCAACAAATATACAAACGGTTGCGCAGCATGATGCGATTCCCGCGACGAGTAATAAATCTAATAATCCTAATGACATACCTATGTCCGTTCTAGATGCCCCAAAGCGAGGGTCATTCAGGAAGGTTAATGTCCGGTTAAATCGCACTAATGCGTCGGGTTTAGTTCATTTTCACCTAGACTTACGCCATTTTCGCCGCTGGCTGAAGGACGGGGCCAGATTACATCGATTACGGCACCCCCTTGTTTAAGCTCTACGCGCGGCCCGTTACGGAACACGATTCGCGCACCGGATCGTTCGAGCAATGTCTTGGCGATAAACAAACCAAGTCCCATGCCCGCATAGCCTGGCCGCTTTTGTCCGTCGATATTGCTGCGTTTGCGGCCAACAAACGGATCACCAATTCGTCCGATGACGGAAGCAGGAAACCCGTTGCCATCATCGGCGATTTGTATGCGTAACTCCGTCTCGGACCAGCTGATCGCAATATTCACGGTGCTGTCGGCAAAATCGACAGCGTTCTGAATGAGGTTGCGCAGTCCATGAATGATTTCAGGTCTTCGCGGCATAATTGGGTGATGGGTGTCGTCGGGTTCTTCTGGTCCAGCGACATAGGTGATGTGTTTGCCGCGATTGGAATGGGGTTCGGCGGCTTCGCGCACGATGGCTTCGATCGGTGCGTTCTGCACTAGTTTATCATCCTTGCCCGCCTGCCCCATAGATTGCAAAATCTCGCGGCAACGGGCGGCTTGATCGTGAATTAGGCTTACGTCTTCTAAGGCGTCGGGATCATTGGATAGCTCTGTTTGCAGCTCGCGGCTTACCAACATAATCGTAGCCAAAGGTGTACCAAGTTCGTGGGCGGTGGCGGCAACTACGCCGCCCAAATCTGTCAGTTTCTGTTCGCGGGATAATGCAAGCTGGGTTGCCAGCAACGCCTCTCCCATATTGTGCATTTCGGTGGTGACCTGACGGGCATAGATCGCGAGAAAGACGATTCCAATGACCAGGGCGAGCCAAAAACCGAATTGGAACAATTGGGGCAGTAACAATGGGCTGCCATCCGCCGTGAGAATGGGCAGGTAAAACATGCTGAGAAGCGAAATCAGAATGATAGAGGCGATGCCCAACAGCGCGGTGCTACGCAAATGCAAAACGGTTGCGGCGATTGTGACTGGGGCTAGCAACAGCATTGCGAATGGGTTGTGCAAACCACCTGTGAGAAACAGCAATATGCTAAGCTGAACAATATCAAACACAAGGCCATAGAATGCTTCTGCTTCTGTAAGGCGGCGATTTTCGGGAAAGATAAAAACAAATACGAGATTAAGAATAATAGACGCGCCGACAGTCATACTTGCCAGCCCGATTTCAATCTGGAAATCGAACAGCCATACTGCGGTGATCAGCGCCAGCGCCTGCCCAACAATTGCAAACCATCGCAATGTGACGAGCGTACGTAGCCGGACCCAGTCGCTGCGCTGGCGCTCATCAAACATTTCAAACTCGACGTTCGCCATGACACACCCTTGACTGCGACAACCTGATCCATAGTTAAGCTTAGTGCGTTGGTTCATCAATGCGAGCAATTGAAAGGACTTGTTATGTCAAAGATGATCGCGATTGGGGCAACGGTTACATTGGTGGCTGTGGTTGGTGGAACCTTTGCTGTGACGAAATTAAGCACGCCGACGCTCGCAGAATGTGGTGCGACTGCGGTGGCTGAAAACGCGATTGGTGGGTCGTTCGAGCTGGTCGATGAAACGGGCAAAACCGTAACCGACGCAGATATTATTACAGAGCCCACACTGATCTATTTCGGCTATACGTTCTGCCCCGATGTTTGCCCGCTTGATGTGCAACGCAATGCGATCACGATGGATATACTGGCGGAACGGGGCATTGATGCGAAATCAGTGTTCATTACGATTGACCCAGCCCGTGACACGCCCGAAGTCGTTGGCGAGTTCACCGATAACTTTCATCCTGATATGATAGGATTAACCGGGTCCGACGCCCAAATCGCCGCCGCATCTAAAGCCTACCGGACCTTCTATGCGAGACAAGACGACGACCCTGAATACTATCTGATGCAGCATTCGACATTCAGTTATCTGACAATGCCCGAAACCGGATTTGTCGAGTTCTTCCGCCAAGAAGACAGCCCCGAAAAAGTGGCCGACACCGTGGCCTGTTTCGCTGCGGCATCTTAATGAGTTGACGCGCTCGGTTTCAAAGCTAATTGTGTGTCGACCCACAGGAGTTTGGTGCCATGGAAGCCGCGAAACTGAATCTTGGCGATGATCCGTCGATTTTGATCTTGGATGATGACGAGGCGTTTTTGAAACGTTTGGCCAAAGCCATGGAAAAGCGCGGGTTTACGGTAGAAACGGCATCTTCTGTTGCGGCGGGCAAGGCGATTGCGACGGCACGCCCCCCCGCATATGCAGTTTGTGATTTACGGCTTGGCGATGGCAATGGACTGGATGTTGTCGAGGTGCTACGCGCGCGCCGCCCAGATGCGCGGATTGTCGTGCTGACCGGATATGGGGCGATTGCCACCGCTGTGGCTGCAGTGAAAATTGGCGCGACAGATTATCTGGCGAAACCTGCCGACGCGACCGACATTACAAACGCGCTGCTTGCGCATGAAGGCGAACTGCCAGCCCCTCCCGAAAACCCAATGAGCGCGGACCGTGTGCGTTGGGAGCATATTCAGCGCGTGTTCGAAATGTGCGACCGGAACGTATCTGAAACCGCACGGCGGCTGAACATGCACCGACGGACGTTGCAACGGATTCTAGCCAAACGCAGCCCGCGTTAAGTTTGGAATAAGTGCCGCCCCAGCGTCGGAGTATAGTCGCGCATTCAGATTTAGAATAGGGTCGCCCCATCCGTTATACTCAGTCTAAAATCAGCTTTTTGCGCACACGCGTCACTGGAGTGCCATCTCGTAACGGCAGGTTGGGGATTTCAGTATAGTCGGTGAACCCAAGCCCGCTGTAGTACTTTAACCCGCCCACGTTATCCGCTCGAATGGTTGCGTCAATTGTGGTCACACCTGCGCCCTTAGCGACAAATCGGGTCGCGGAAAACAGTTTTTGCCCGATCCCCTGTTTCGCCCGATCCGGCGCAACAAAGGTGGCGATGACGGCCCAGCCTTGAGGCATTGGGTCGCTATCGCTGGCCCAGTTGAGCGATTGAAACCCCGACAGGCGTCCGTTGGAAATGGCAACATGACAAGCTACCTTGCTATCGCGCGCGATATAGTGGCTGCGCATTTTATCGACATCCAATGGCGTCTGATGCGCGGTCGTGCCGCCCGCAGCGATCACATCATTCAACAGCTTGACCATCTGTGCGGCATCCCCCGCCACGGCGGGCCGGACCCGCGTGTTGAGCATAATCATAATGCCTCCATCAATTGTGCATGTCGGCTGGTAAATTCATTGCGCACCTCAACCGGTGGTCGCAAACGGATTTCTAGGCTTTTGGCCAAATTAGAATCTATCTTACCAAAGAACTTATCGGCTTCGGCTGTGGTAAAACCGGCAATCTGAACGGCCTCTAACCATGCAGAAATCTTATCAGCTTTTTTGATTTGTTTTTTCACGGCTATCGGAATCTGGGCGGGCAGGCCAAAACGAATGTGGATCGCGGCCATTAGCCGGTCATCGAGCACCTCATACCCCGGACCGACAGCGGCCTTCACCGGTGAAATCATATCACCGATCACATATTCCGGCGCGTCATGCAGTAATGCGGCGAGCTGCCATTTGACTGGCGCGGTTGGGTTCATCTGCGTAAAGATATCCGTCACGAGCAGCGAATGTTCGGCGACAGAATAGGCAAAATCACCCACTGTCTGACCGTTCCAGCGCGCCACAAATGCAAGCCCATGGGCGATGTCTTCGACCTCGATATCCATCGGCGTGGGGTCGAGCAGGTCCAACCTGCGACCCGATAACATACGTTGCCAAGCGCGTGGCTGTTTCATGTGTGACCTCATGACCATTGTCGAAAAGGGGTCGCAGTGCTAAATGCCACTCAACCAGATGAAAAAGGATGTGCCAGATGGCGACAGATTACATTGTAAAAGATATCGCACTCGCGGGCTTTGGCCGCAAGGAGCTTGATATTGCTGAAACCGAAATGCCGGGGCTGATGGCGCTGCGGACGGAATTCGGGGAAAGCAAACCGTTGGCGGGCGCACGTATCGTTGGTTCGTTGCATATGACGATCCAGACGGCTGTATTGATCGAAACACTTGTCGCACTTGGTGCTGATGTGCGCTGGGCGTCTTGCAACATCTTTTCGACCCAAGACCACGCAGCTGCGGCCATCGCCCAATCCGGCGTACCAGTCTTTGCGATCAAAGGGCAAAGCCTTGAAGAGCATTGGGATTACTTGGACAAATCCTTTGCATTCCCAGAAGGCGCGAACCTGATCCTTGATGATGGCGGCGACGCGACATTGTATGTGCTTTTGGGCGCACGCATGGAAGCGGGCGAAGACGTTCTTGCTGTGCCAACATCCGAAGAAGAAGCGGTGATCAAGGCGCAGATCCAGAAACGTATGGCCGAAACTCCAGGTTGGTTCGCAAAAACCAAAGCCGCGATTTTGGGCGTGTCTGAAGAAACAACAACCGGCGTTCACCGTCTTTACGATTTGCACAAAAACGGCCAACTGCCGTTCCCAGCAATCAACGTGAACGACAGTGTGACCAAGTCCAAGTTCGACAACAAATACGGCTGTAAAGAATCTCTTGTCGACGGCATCCGCCGCGCGACTGATACGATGATGGCTGGCAAGGTTGCCGTTGTCATGGGCTACGGCGATGTTGGTAAAGGCTCTGCTGCGTCCTTGGCCGGTGCCGGCGCGCGTGTGATCGTGACCGAAGTTGACCCGATCTGCGCATTACAGGCGGCGATGGACGGGTTCCAAGTTACCACGCTGGAAGATGTGGTTGCGACCGCCGATATTTTCGTCACCACCACAGGCAACAAAGACGTGATCCGCATCGAGCATATGCGCGAAATGAAGGACATGGCGATTGTTGGGAACATCGGTCACTTTGACAATGAAATCCAAGTGGCCGCGTTAAAAAACCACAAGTGGACAAGCATCAAAGAACAGGTCGATATGATCGAGATGCCGAATGGTAACCGTCTGATCCTGCTGTCCGAAGGCCGCTTGTTGAACCTCGGCAACGCGACAGGTCACCCGTCGTTTGTGATGTCGGCATCGTTCACGAACCAAGTCCTTGCGCAGATCGAGCTGTGGACTAAAGGCGATGAATACCAGCCGGGCGTTTACATCTTGCCCAAGCATCTAGATGAAAAAGTGGCGCGTTTGCACCTTGATCGTATTGGCGTGAAACTGTCCACGCTGGATAAGGAACAAGCGGATTACATCGGCGTCACTGTCGATGGTCCGTTCAAGCCAGAGCATTACCGCTACTAACTTGGCAAACGAGCCAAAAAACCAACAAAGCACGCCCGCATCTTGGGCGTGCTTTTTCGTTTGTGCATGGCGGCTGTTATTTGGGGCGCGGTTTTGATCGTGGTAAGGGCCGACCGTGTGATCCCGCCACAGTGGAATCCGCTATCCCCATTGGATGTTACCGAACCCGTTACATTGATTACGAACTGGCGTTTGGAACAGGCGCTTAAATCGCCAGAAACCTGCATCGCTGCGCTCAACACTGCTGGTACATTTGACGTTTTATCGGATTTTGAACCGTCAGAGAAATGTCATATCCGTCCGCGCATTGATCTGGCGGGCGTCGGCGGGTCGCGCTTGCGCAAGGTAGAAACGACCTGCGCAATCGGGCTGCGTATGGCGATGTGGGAACAGCATAGCCTGCAACCCGCTGCCGCAGAACTGCTAGACACTACAGTTACAGGCATCGACCATATCGGCAGCTACAATTGTCGCGAAATTCGCGGCACCTCTGGGTCCACTGGCCGGATGAGCACCCATGCCACCGCAGAGGCGATTGACATCGCAGGGTTTCAATTCGCCGACGGATCACGCACCAAATTGCTCGATGACTGGACGGCTGGGGATGCGAACGCTGCATTTCTTCGGGCCGCACGGGACGGGGCTTGTGATTGGTTTCGTCTGACGCTTTCGCCTGATTACAACAGGTTGCACGCGGACCACTTTCATATTCAGTCCCGCGGGTGGGGCGCTTGCCGTTAGGGAAGGGTTACATCATGCGAATTTTTCCCCCCCGAATTTTCTTTACCCAGATAGGTTCGGCGCATTACGCTTTCCGCACGCGCGCGGCGAAATACGCGCTTAACAGCCTTATAGGCTCAAATTAATTAACGGGGACCATCTGATGGGTAAGAGAGACGACTGGATCGCAAAATATGCGGACGATCTAAAGAACAAATGCAACATGATGCCAGACATGGATCTGCTGACGAAGGTTACCATCGGTTGTGGCCCTGCGATCTATAATAAAGACGCGCAGACTGTTGCTGGCGGCCAAGCGTCCGAGCTTGAGACAGTCAAAAACAACTACCTCATCAAAAAGCTTGGCCTGAAAGACGGCCCGGAGCTGATGGAATCCATCAACAAGGTTATCGAAGTGTATGGCAAGTCAGAGCGCAACAAATACCGCGCTGTTGTCTATTACATGCTTTGCAAGCTTTACGGCAAAGAATCCGTATACGGCTAAACCGCTTTGCTATTCCCAAGTTGACGCGTGTCCCAGTGGATTGGGGCACGCGTTTTTCGTTTTAGAACATCATCAAGACGGCGCCGATGACGGCACAACCAAATGTCGCATAGCCGCCGTCGATCAAGGTCAGCTTGAATGGCCGTCCGCCATAGCCGTTGTTGATCATGATCCAAGGGCTGATGAAAAACAGCCCGATACCTAGACCCGAAACCAGTCCCTTGCTTAGGGTCGTAATGTCAGACAACGCAAACACATGCCGCATCATCCCAGCCACTAGGATCATGGCAACAAACGCCATGATATATGGCACAGCGGATTCATTCTTGGGTTTGCCATTTTCATCGACTTCGATATTGGCTGCGGCCATCCACGGTTTGGACAGTGCCATGTACCACACAGCGCCAAACGCAAATCCGGCAATTGCCGCGACAATCACTGATAGAAATCCCATCGTTTCCCCTCCTGTTATTTAGGTGGGGGTAGTATGGGCCGAACTGCCGTCGTCGACTAGGGTTTTGTCTGCCCCATGCCGCAGATCAAATCCCATGCTGCATCTGTTACCGGTCCAACGGACAGTCGGCTGCTTTTGACCAATGCCATTTCGGACAGGGTCTCTGTCGCTTTGATTGTGTCTAACGTGACCGGTTCCACGAAGGGCCGCACGGCTTTCACATCCACGCAATCCCAACGCGCATCATCGGTGGTGCTGTCTTGGTGCGCGCTCGCGATCACTTCGACAATGCCCACGATTTCAAGGCCGGAACGAGAGTGGTAGAAAAACCCCAAATCGCCGACAGCCATTTCGCGCATGAAATTGCGGGCTTGGTAATTGCGCACGCCATCCCATTCTTCGCCTGCGTCGCCCTTGGCGACCAGATCATTCCAGCCAAACACATCGGGTTCGGATTTAAACAGCCATTTCGCCATCAGCCGATGACCTTCTTCCATTCGATCAATTCAACAGATTGAAACAATCCCGCCATGGCATAGGGGTCTTTGTCGGCCCAAGCCTGCGCCGCTGACATGTCGGCCACATCGAGCACGATCAAGCTACCACACATCTGTCCGTCCGCATCAAGGCAAGGTCCGGCCATCTCGACCACACCAGTTTCCTTGATATAGGCCAGATGCGCGTCGCGGTTATCTAGCCGTGTCTGCAGGGCGCCAGTTTTGTCTTTTGTCATCAATGCAACGCGCATTTACTCTTCCTTTAATGGGCGCGACAGCAGTGATTTCAGCGCTGTTGCCACGTCGGTTTTATCTGTGGTGAGATCTGCAACCACTGTGCAGATCGGCAAGTCGATATCAAGGGTCGCGGCCAGTTGCTTGACTGCTTGCGCTGTCGCTGCACCTTCGACCGTGGTCGTTTTGTCAAAGGCCGTGCCTGATCCGATGGAATGGCCAAGCCGGTAGTTGCGCGATTGATCCGATGTGCATGTCAGCGCCAAGTCACCAAAGCCGGATAGCCCGTGTAATGTATCGGGGTCTGCGCCCAAGCGTTCTGCCAGCCGCTGCATTTCCGCAAATCCGCGTGTGATCAATGCGGCACGTGCACTTTCGCCCAGCCCCGCACCCATGCACACACCGCACACAATAGCGATGACGTTCTTTAAGGCACCGCCAAGTTCTGCCCCGATTGTATCGGTCGTTCGATAAAGCCGAAGCGTCTGTGTCGAGAGTGTCGCTTGCAAGGTTTCAGCCTCGTCTGCACAAGCCAATGTCAAGGCTGTCGGCAATCCCCGCGCAATGTCCGCGGCGAAGCTGGGGCCTGTTAAAATCCCAGCCACCGCATTCGGCACCGCCTTTTGAATTGTCGCAACAGGGCCGGTCATGGTTGTCAGGTCGATGCCTTTACAGCAGGCAATCAACGCCTTGCCTGACAGCGCCATCGCATGTGTTTCCAAAAACCCCCGCAGCGTTTGCGCAGGGGTCGCCAACATAATGATGTCCGCTGCAAATAGGTCATTCAGATCATGGGTCACGCTCACCAAATCTGGCAATATTACATCGGGCAGACGTGGGTTCATGCCGGTGGATCGCATTACATCCACCGCTGTTGCATCCCGCGCCCATAGCGTTACGGGTTTGCCATCCAGCGCCAAGGCCACCGCCAGCGCGGTCCCAAATGCACCGCCACCTGCAACTGCAATGTTCATGCTTTCGCCCCCTTTTTACCCGATCCTAACATAGGGGCAGCCGTTTGATCCAAAGGCCAGCGTGGCCGCGCAGACAATGTCATGTCATCGGTTTGACCAGCTGCGAACCGTTCCAGCCCAGCAAACGCAATCATCGCTGCATTGTCTGTGCAAAGCGCGAGGGGGGGTGCCACAAATTCAATGTACCGCTTGGCACATAGCGCAGTTAACCGCGCCCGAATTTCCGTATTTGCCGCAACGCCGCCTGCAACAGCAAAAACGGGCCGCGCAGGGTTCAACGCCATATATTGGTCCATTGCCCAACGCGATTTGCGTTCAATAATCTCGGCCACGACGCCTTGGAAACCATCGCTTAAATCGGCTTGGTCCTGCACGGTTAGCCCGCCCTTTTCGGCCACAACCGCGTCGCGCGCTCGGATCATCGCAGTCTTAAGGCCAGAAAATGACATATCGCATCCATCCTGTCCCAACAGCGGACGCGGCAGTTTAAACCGTTTGCCGTCACCCGTTGTGGCGGCCTTCTGTACAGATGGTCCACCGGGTTGTGGCAGCCCTAAGATACGGGCAGTTTTGTCAAAGGCTTCACCAGGTGCGTCGTCAATCGTGCCGCCAAGCCGCGTGTAATCATCGTGGCCCTTAACCAGCAAAAACTGACAATGCCCACCCGATACCAATAACATCAAATAAGGGAATGGCACATCATCGGTCAGACGCGGGGTTAGCGCATGGCCCGCCAAATGGTTCACCCCGATCAACGGCAGTCCGGTCGCGGCACAAATCCCTTTTGCGAGCATTACACCGGATACCACGCCACCAATCAAGCCTGGCCCAGCAGTCACGGCGACAGCATCCATATCCGACAGCCGCAGCTTGGCAGCGTCTAACGCCTGCGCGACACAGCCGTCCAGTTTTTCAACATGCGCCCGGGCAGCAATTTCTGGCACAACCCCACCAAAATCTTCATGCAGCGCAGTTTGACCATGTACGATTGAAGACAAAATTTCGGACCTTCCGCCGGCTTGCCGCACGACGGCGGCAGCGGTGTCGTCACAGCTGCTTTCAATGCCAAGGATCGTTAATGTTTGTGTCATGGGGCGTTCCGGTTGCGGTTTGGTGATAGGCAGGTAACACTTGGGCAGGTTCCAAACAATGGTGCGCCGATGCAACCCACCCTAATCATCACGCGACCCGCCCCTGATGGCGCGAAATTCGCCGCGCGGTTCACGGGCGTCAATGCGATCCTTGCCCCTTTGCAACGGATCGATCCTGTTGATGTAACTTGTTCCGCGCAGGGTGTGATTTTCACCTCGACCAACGGGGTAGCGCAGGCAAAGCGTCTTGGGCTGACCTCTGGCCCAGCTTGGTGTGTCGGCAACCGGACGGCGCAGGCAGCCACTCGCGCGGGTTTCAATGCGTTGTCCGCACAAGGCAACGCCGAAGACCTGCTGGCGCTGATTCTGTCAGATCCACCGCAATTCCCGATTGCACATATCCGTGGCCGCGATGCGCGTGGCGATATTGCGCCCCGCCTGCGCGCCAAAGGGATCGATTGCGCCGATTGCATTGCATATCAACAGACGCCAATCCCGTTAACTCCCGAGGCTGTCGCCGCAATTGAGGGGGCCGAACGGCTTATCATTCCCCTGTTTTCCCCGCGTGCTGCTGCGCTACTTCTTGAACAAATAAAACTGCCTGACCATGCAGACCTTATCGCGATCAGCCCTGCTGTGGCCGCCGTCCTTGGGGACCATGCCATTGTTGCGGACAGGCCTGATGGGGATGCGATGTATGACGCAACCGCAAGGCGATGTGCGGCATTGTGACATAACGGAACCCCGCTTGAGGGTCTGGTCAGGCCGATATACGATACGATGAATTCCCGTCAGGGACAGTGAAGTGATGAAAGGGTTTGCACGTGGCAAAACAACCGGCCAAAGGGCGCAAGACACCAGCCAAGCCGAAGGCGGCAAAAGCCAAGGTCGAAAAGGTGATAGAAGCCGAGGTGGTTGAAACCCCCATCGTCGAAGAACCGCAAGTTGACGAGGTTGCAGATACGCCCGAACCAGAGGTTAGCGTCGAAACCGTTGAAGAAGCGGTTGTCGAATCCACGCTCGAAACCCCAGTGATAGAGCCGCAATCATCCGGTTCCACCATGCCCGCAATCTTGGGCGGCGTCGTTGCCGGGGCCATCGGATTTGGCGCGGCGTATTTCCTGTTGCCCAAGCCTGACACGACTTTGCCCGCGACCATAAAATCCCAATCGGTTGAAATCGCCGGTCTGCGCGACCAAATCGCGGCGATCCCAGCACCTGACTTTTCTGCCATTGAGGCATCGCAAGCAGCCGCAACCGAAATGCTTGATGTGAGAATCACGGCGTTAGAAACCCGCCTTGACGATCTAAGCAGCCGTGCTGGCGATAGCGGTTCAATCGCATCCGCCGCCTATGAGGCCGAATTGGACGCCTTGCGCGCTGAAATGGAAAATCTGCGCGGAACCGCGGTCGCTGAATTGTCATCGGCCCGCGAACAGGCTGCATCTATCGAAGCCAACGCCGAAGCTGCGGCGCGCGCTGCGGCTGGTCGTGCCGCCCTTGCGCGTGTGCAAACAGGCATGGAAACAGGCGCGCCACTTGGCGAAGCCTTGGACGATTTGGCAGATGCCTTGCAATCTGATGTGCCCACCGGACTGGCGGCTGTACGTGATGGCACGCCGACATTGGCGTCCTTGCAAGCGGATTTCCCTGAACTCGCCCGTGCCGCACTTAGCACCGCACGTGCCGAAGGTGTTTCTGGCGAAGCAGAGGGTGGCTTTACCAGCTTCTTGCGCAATCAATTCGACGTGCGCTCTGTGGCACCAAAAGACGGAGACGGCGTTGACGCGATTTTGTCGCGTGCAGAATCCAACCTGCGCAATGGACGCTTGACCGACACACTTGCCGAAGTCGGCGCACTGCCAGAAGTGGCGCGCGCAGAATTGTCCGACTGGATTGCGTTGGCTGAAACCCGCGCGGATGCGTTGGCGGCTGCTTCGACCCTCTCTACCTCCCTGAACGAAAATTAAAGGCGACCCCTGATGCTGATGTCATTGATCAAAATTATTTTGTTTGTCGCCGTTGTTATGGCGCTGACTTTCGGTGCGACCATGTTGATGGAAGTCGACGGTGGCGCGACGATAGCAATTGCGGGCATTGAATTGTCATTCTCGCCTCTTCAACTTGTCTTTGCCTTTGTCGCGCTGGTTGTTCTGGTCTGGCTGGGCTTGAAACTGATTAAATTCCTTATTGCTTCGTTCAAATTCCTGAACGGCGATGAAACAGCGATTTCGCGTTACTTTGACCGAAATCGTGAACGCAAAGGGTTCGAAGCCTTGTCCGAAGGGATGATGGCGCTTGCATCTGGCGAAGGCCATTTGGCGATGACCAAAGCGCAGCGTGCAGAAAAGCTGCTTAAGCAACCGCAGTTGACGAACCTTTTGACGGCTCAGGCCGCCGAAATGACAGGTGACAAACGCACCGCAGAGGCGACGTATAAAAAGCTTCTCGAAGACGATAAGACCAAATTCGTTGGTGTGCGTGGCATCATGAAGCAGAAGCTGGAAACTGGTGATACGGATACAGCGTTGAAGCTGGCAGAAAAGGCGTTCGCGCTGAAACCCAAGCACGTGGAAACTCAAGATGTTTTGCTAAAGCTGCAAGCCGACAAAGAAGATTGGTCAGGGGCCCGCGAAACATTGGGTGCTAAACTGAAGACAGGCAATCTGCCCCGTGATGTGCACAAACGTCGTGATGCGGTTCTTGCCCTGTCCGAAGCCCGCGACATTATGGAAGAAGGCAAAACAATCGAAGCCCGCGAAGCCGCGATTGAAGCCAATCGATTGTCCCCTGACCTGATCCCTGCTGCTGTTATGGCTGCCGAAGGCTACGTCGCCCAAGATAACGCCCGTTATGCGGCCCGTGTTTTATCCGCGACTTGGGCCAGCAAACCGCACCCTGATTTGGCCGCCGCTTTTGCGGCAATTGTACCTGATGAAACACCCGCAGCCCGTTTGAAACGGTTCAAAACCCTGACCAAGCAAGCACCAAAGCATCCTGAAACGATGATGCTTTTGGCCGAGCTGAACATCGCAGCCGAAGACTTCCCAACCGCAAAACGTGCGCTGGGCGATTTGGTTGAAACTGACCCAACGGCGCGTAGCTTGACGTTGATGGCAGCAATTGAACGTGGCCAAGGTGCCGACGACAGTGTTGTGCGTGGTTGGTTGACACGTGCATTGACCGCACCACGTGGCCCGCAATGGATTTGCGATAGCTGCCAGCATATTCACCCCGCTTGGGCGCCGACCTGCGACAATTGCGGGTCGTTCGACACATTGTCATGGACCACGCCACCAACATCCGAAGTTGCCATGCCAGCAGGCGTTGAAATGCTACCACTTCTTGTTGGTCCTTCCGAAGAGACGACCGCAGTGGAGATTGTCGAAGCACAGGTCGTCGAAGCAAAGGACGACTAAATCCTTGGCGCGGCTCTTTTGGGGCCGCGCAACTTATCACGCTGCAGACGATGATTTGGTCTATACCCTTCGTGTGAGTTTGTTAGAATGATTCCAAACTCTAACCTCACCGGAGAATCCAAATGACCGATACAGCAGGGAAATGTCCCGTTATGGGCGCTGCCCATCAGCAAAATGCGAAAGGCACGACAGCAAACCAACAGTGGTGGCCAAATCAACTTAGCCTGAAAATGCTGTCTGCAAATACGCCAGATACATCCCCAATGGGCGACGAATTCGACTATGCCGAAGCATTCAAGGCGCTTGATCTTGATGCGGTGATTGCCGATCTGCATGCGTTGATGACCGACAGCCAAGACTGGTGGCCAGCGGATTATGGCCATTACGGCCCGTTCTTCATTCGCATGGCCTGGCACTCTGCTGGCACCTACCGTGTGGGTGATGGCCGTGGTGGTGCGGGCGCTGGCAACCTGCGGTTTGCGCCGCTGAACTCTTGGCCTGACAACGGCAACCTTGATAAAGCCCGCCGTCTGCTGTGGCCGATTAAGGCGAAATACGGTGCGTCCTTGTCTTGGGCTGACCTCATGGTTCTGACGGGCAATGTCGCGCTGGAATCAATGGGCTTTAAGACCTTTGGTTTTGCGGGCGGTCGCGCCGACATTTTTGAACCAGAAGAAGACATTTACTGGGGTCCAGAAACAGAATGGCTGGATGATGAACGTTACACAGATCCGCGTGAGTTGATCGGTGTTTTGGGCGCGGTTCAAATGGGCTTGATCTACGTGAACCCAGAGGGTCCAAACGGCAATCCCGACCCACTGGCGTCGGCAAAAGACATACGCGAAACATTTGCGCGCATGGCGATGAACGATGAAGAAACTGTAGCACTCGCCGCTGGTGGCCACACATTTGGCAAAGGCCACGGCGCCGCTGATCCAGGCAAATACGTTGGCGCAGAACCAGAAGGTGCGCCAATCGAAGAGCAAGGCTTTGGTTGGAAGAACAGCTATGGTTCAGGCCACGGCGAACATACAATCACCTCTGGTCTTGAAGGCGCTTGGACGAACAACCCAACTCAATGGGACAATGGTTATTTCGACAACCTAATGGGTTACGAATGGGAATTGGGTCAAGGGTCCGGTGGCGCACACCAGTGGTACCCAAAGGGTGTGGAAGCGGCCGTGCCAGACGCGCATGTCGCTGGCAAAAAGCACTTGCCGACAATGTTTACCTCCGACATCGCGCTGAAAGAAGATCCGATCTACCGCGAGATCGCAGAGCGTTTCCACAAGAACCCTGAACTATTCGCAGACGCATTCGCACGTGCTTGGCATAAGCTGACACACCGCGACATGGGTCCATATGAATTGGGCTTGGGTAAATTGGTCCCTTCAGAAGCCCAGCTTTGGCAAGATCCTATTCCGGCAGTTGACCATGATCTGGTTTCTGACGCAGATGTGGCTGAATTGAAGACGAAACTGCTCGATTGTGGTTTGTCAGTGTCTGATTTGGTGTCAACCGCATGGGCATCGGCGGCCACATTCCGTGGGTCCGATAAACGTGGCGGTGCCAATGGCGCGCGTGTACGTTTGGCCCCGCAAAAAGACTGGGGCGTGAACCAGCCACAGGCTTTGGCCGACGCATTGGGCAAAATCGAAGCCGTGCAAACAGCGTTCAACGCAGCAGGCGGCGCGAAAATTTCGCTCGCTGATGCGATTGTTCTGGGCGGCGTCGCTGCCGTGGAAAAAGCAGCAGCTGATGCTGGTCACGCTGTCGCCGTGCCATTCAAGGCGGGCCGGATGGACGCAACACAAGAGCAAACTGATGTGACGTCAGTTGCAGCGCTGGAACTCAAGGCTGACGGTTTCCGCAACTACGCGCAATCTGGTCTACTGCGGTCTCAGTCGGAAATGTTGGTTGACCGTGCCCAGCTGTTGACGTTGACCGCGCCGGAAATGACAGTGTTGGTCGGTGGTATGCGTGTGCTTGGCGCGGGTGCCGATACACACGGCCAGTTCACCGACACCGTCGGCGCATTGACCACGGACTTCTTTGTGAACCTTTTGGATATGGGCACCCAGTGGTCCAAATCCGGCGACACATTTGAAGGCCGTGACGCGGATGGCAACGTGAAATGGACTGCGACCGAAGTTGACCTGATCTTTGGTTCCAATTCTGTCCTGCGCGGCCTTGCCGAAGTTTATGCAGCCGACGATGCCAAGGGTAAATTTGTGGCCGACTTTGCGGCTGCATGGACCAAGGTTATGGAACTCGATCGCTTTGATCTGAAATAATCAAAACGGGCGGCGTGTGATGCGCCGCCCGACACCTTACAGGATGTTGAACGCATCCCTTATTTGCCTGTCCTGATCCGCGCTTAGATACGCAGGTCTATGGCTAGCCAAAACCTCCCGCACCTTTGCATTCGCACGATCCCATGCGGTTTGTGATCCCGCCTCTTCCCACGTGCGCGGCTGTTCGCGGTCTGCCATTTCGGGATAATGGTAATCCCGTTCCATTGCGGCCAATGTCTGATCAGCGCCAAGGAAATGGCCCTCGCCCAACACCGACGCGACGATGGTATCAAACCCAAGGTTTTCTTCCGTCACCTCAACCCCGCGCAGGGTGCGATAGGTCATCGCGTGCATGTCGTTGTCGAGGATAAAGGCCTCGAAACTCGCGCCCAACAAGGCCGCCGTCATGCCAGAGCTTTCGTAAATCAAGTTTCCGCCCGCCAAGGCCGCAGCAAGCGAAGTCATCCCCTTTTCCACACCATATTGCGCGTCGATCGCCTTTGCGTCGGTCATGGATGCGGCCACACCTGACGGCAGACCAAGCCAGTTTGACAGCTGCGCAGAGGCTGCGTTCATCAATGTGGTTTCACCGCCACCACCGGCAAAGGCACCGCTGCGTAAATCAATCACCAGCGGCCAGTTGGAAAAAACCATCGGAAAACCCGGGGAAATCACATTGACCATCACAAGGCTGGCAAGGGTTTCTGCCAATGATTGGGCTAGAAATCCCGCGAGGGTCGCAGGCGCCGTCGCCCCTGCTTGCGCTGCTGTAATGCAGGACATCGGGATGTTGTGTTCGATGCATTTATACACCACCTCGACCGCATCTTCACCAAAACGCATCGGTGAAATCACGGGCGAGATGTGGGTTTTGATGAACGGCCGCTTGGCAAATTTTCCTTCACCACCGGCTGCGATATCCAACATATGCACAATCGGATCGACGGTTTCGGCCACGGTAAAGGCGGTCGCGACAGGCTTGGTTGTATTCTTGATCAACGCATAGGCCGTGTTCACATCCAAATCGATAATCTCGGGTACATCGGTAGCAATGCAGCAACGCGTAAACCACGCCACATTATCAAGTGTATCTTGCAGTCGTGTAAAATCATGCAGGTCTTGTAGCGTGGACGGTCTGTACCGCGCAGTGTCTAAATCCAATGTGTTGACTGCGGCACCCCCAGTACCAAAATAGACCCTATTCCGGCCCACTTCTATGGTTCTAGCCGGATCGCGCCCGTGCAATGGAAACGTTTTTGCGGCGACATCAATTGTGTCTTCCACAAGGGATTTTGGCAGCCCAATGCGCCCTTGTCCCAGATCGACCGCACCACCGGCAATTAGATCATTCCACAACCGATCAGGCACTTCCCCCATGCCCAGTTCGGACAAAAGCCGCAGCGCGGCATCATAAATTCCCTGCAAATCCGCGTCGGACAAGGGGCGATATTGCCCGCCGATTTGACCAGCCGGTGCGGGGTTCGTTTCGAGCGGTGCAGCGCGCATGGCGACGCGTGCGCGCCTTCCGCCGGATCGTTTGGGTGCATTTGTCATAGGGACACCGTCTATGGCCATTGGTCGTCTGGCAAGAAAATGTGCTGACATACACCAAAACTGAATGATAGATTTCGATATGGACCAGAATGACCCGCCTTTCACGTTTCGCGCTGTGCAAAATTTCGTCGCAGCCGTAGAGGCACAATCTGTTACCCGTGCCGCGCATCTGCTTGGCACAAGCCCGTCGTCGGTATCCCAACAACTGACCGCGCTGGAAACCTCGCTCGGTGCGCGGCTGATTGAGCGGACGGCGCGGCAATTTCGCCTGACACGCGCGGGCGAATTGTTTTTGGAACCGGCGAAGGCGATTTTGGATGATGTCGGTGCGGCCAAGGTCCGGTTGGCTCTCGCGGATCAAACCCCGCCGTTGGCGCTGCGCATTGCATCGCTCGAAGAGCTCGACGCGACCGTCACCGCCCCGTGGTTGTTGCGACTGGCGGACAGGTTTCCAAAAGCAGCGCTGTCGCTGACCAGCGGTGCCAGTCATGAAAACCACGATGCGCTTAGCACGCGGGCCGTCGACATGACCCTTTCTGTGGATACTGTTGCCAAGGTTGATTGGGTCGAACGCCACCCGATCCTGCGTGATCCATTCATTTTAGTCAGTGCCAAAGGCGCGTCACCCGACCTGAACACGGCGCCACTCATCCGATATGAACAAAACCTGCAAATCGGCCGTCAGATTGAGGCTCACCTAAGACGTGCAGGGCCGACCCCTGCGCGCGGATTTGCTTTCTCTACCAATCAAGCGTTATTCGCGATGACAGCAGAGCTGCGCGGCTGGGCCATCACCACGGCGCTAGCCTATCTTGGCACCCCGTTGGCCCATGATCTTGTGACTCCGCAGCCATTGCACACCCCGCGATTTTCACGGCAGTTGGAATTGCATGCTCGTGCGGGTGCATTGGGGGATTTGCCGACCATGATTGCCAATGACCTCAGGGCTTGTATTACAGAACGTATTTTACCTGAGGCGGCGGACAGGTTGGGGTTCCTTGGGAATGAACTGACCATTATTCAGTAAACCTGAATTAATGATTTGATCGCATCGGATCTGCGTCGAATTTGTTGCCAGAACGCGCGCGTTCTGTTGCACTAAACCAAACCTCAAAGGAGCGCTGCCATGAAAACCCAAACACGTGCTGTTGTTATTGGCGGCGGGATCGCCGGTTGTTCGACCCTGTACCATCTGACCCAAGAAGGATGGACAGATGTCGTGCTTGTAGAACGTGACGAGCTAACGTCCGGGACCACTTGGCACTCTGCCGCGCAGGTCACGAATTTTGGGATGAACCAGACGATGGTCGGTCTGAAAACCCATTCGATCAATCTATATCAAGAGCTACGCGACGATCCCGATTATCCTGTGCAGTATAACCATGGCGACGGTGGCATCCGCTTGGCCAACACAGAGGCGCAGATGGATGGCTATCGCCACTTCTCGTCTATGGCGCGCGGCATGGACGTCGAATTCGAAGTTATCGACGCGGCAGAATGTGCCCGCCGTCATCCGCTGATTTCCACTGAAAATCTTGTGGGTGGTTTATGGGACGGTAATGATGGTGACATTGATCCCGCGTCGCTTTGCCAAGCGCTGGCGCGGCGTGCTCGTAAAGCAGGTGCAGAGGTGTATCGCAACACCAATGTGACCGGTCTGACACAGCATAAAGACGACACTTGGACCGTGCACACCAACAAGGGCGATATTGACTGTGAGGTCGTGATCAACGCCTGTGGTTACCGCGTAAACGAGGTGGGCGCGATGATGGGTGTTCATCACCCTGTGATGTCGATGGAACACCAGTATTTCGTGACTGACGAAATCAAAGGCATTGTCGACGCTGGGCACCGTATGCCCCTGCTCCGATGCCCGATCAGTGACTATTACTGCCGTCAGGAAAAAAACGGGCTGCTGCTTGGGTTCTATGAGCAAGATTGTAAAACATGGGGCATGGATGGCATTTCGCCGGACTTTTCCAATGACCTTTGCCCAGACGATCTTGACCGTGTGACAGATGTGCTCGAAGGGGCGTTCGAACGGATGCCAGCCCTGATGGAAGTCGGCATCAAAAACATCGTGAACGGACCGATTACCTATACGATTGATGGCGCGCCATTGGTTGGTCCAATCCCCGGTAAGCGCAATGCGTTTTGCATCATCGGCCTGCGTGCGGGTCTGGGTGAGGGCGGCGGTCATGGCTGGCTGCTGGCCCAACAAGTCGTGCATGGTGAAGCCTGTTATGACACATGGTGCATCGACCCGCGCCGCTTTGCTGGACATACGAATGTCGAACTGACCGCGCTGAAAGCAATTGAAGATTACCAAAACGAATTCCGGTTTCATTTCCCCAATGAACACCGCCCCGCTGGACGCAATGCCAAGACAACGCCGCTGACCCCAGTGCTGGCTGCCGAAGGTGCACATTTCACGATCGTGAACGGTTGGGAACGGATGGAATACATCAAACCAAGCCCTGATTTCCACGTGACCCATGGGTTCGGTTTCGACGAAAGCTTTGACCGCGTGGCCGCCGATGTGAAGGCCGTGCAAACCAATGTCGCCTTGGCAGAGGTCAACGGTTTTAACCGATTTGAGATTACAGGTGCGGATGCGCAAAACTTCCTTGACCGCATGATCTGTGGCCGTCTGCAAAAACGACCCGGTCGGGTAGGCCTCGCTTATCTACTGAACCACCAAGGCAACGTGAAAACAGAAGCTACCATTGCAAATATCCCAGCGTCCGATCGTGGGCCTGATCGCATCTGGTATGGTTCCGCTGCCGCCGCCGAACTGCACGACATGGACTGGCTAACGTCGCATATTGGCGATGAGGATGTGCAGATCAAATCGCTGACCAATGACCAAACGATCCTTGTTCTGGCGGGACCAAAGTCGCGTGAAATCATGGCCAAAGTCAGCCGCGCTGATTGGTCCAAGGAAGCGTTCCCATGGTTGTCCGTGCGTGAATGTTTCATCGGTTTTGCACCCGCAACGGTGATGTCGGTCAGCTTCTCGGGTGAACTGGCCTATGAAATCCACGTGCCCAACGCGTCGCTCTATGCAGCATATCTCGCGCTACGCGACGCTGGCGTGGATCACCTATTTGGCGCGTCGGCTATCGAATCCATGCGCATGGAAAAAGGGTATCTGCATTGGAAGGCTGACCTGCTGACCGAATTTGATCCGTTTGAAACGGGCGTGGGGCGCTTCGTCAACATGGACAAGTCCGACTTTGTCGGAAAGTCCGCCCTTAAGAAAAATCTAGCAAACGGACCACGCAAGACCCGCGTTTCCATGATCTTGGACAGTCCCGATGCCCCAGCGCGCGGTGGCGCTTCCGTCATGCAAAATGGACGGGTTGTCGGGACAGTGTCATCGGGCGATTGGGGCCATCGCATTGGCAAGAACATTGCTTATGCATTCGTAGACCCAAACCTTGATGGTCCAATCGAAGTGGATGTTCTAGGCAAGATGGTAGCTGCGACTATAATTGATGATGGACCATATGATCCTGACTACAAATTGGTCAGAAATTAAAATTTCTGCGCCGTAAACCTGTTGCGCCTACGTTTAATCATGGGAAATCCTTAAAGTTGTCCTAGGTTAGAGGCATCCCTTGGGAAAAATGGAGACGGTCATGCGGTTTTTGCGGCGCAGCTTAGTGGGTTTGTTTTTGTTGGCGTCGACCCTTGCGTTGTTCGGCGTGGCGGGCGTTTCGGTTTATAACGCTGTGCAGGCCCAGATGAACGAAGAACCGCGCAGCCGACCGCAGCGTGAAACGGTACAGATCGTCAATGCGATTCCCGTTGAAATGGGATCAGTCACCCCGCAGATGCAAGTCTTCGGCGAGGTTCGCGCCACCCGCACCCTCGACATTCGGCCGTCGGCTGGCGGGCGCGTTGTCGAGGTTGCCACAAACTTCCGCGATGGCGGCACTGTTGCGGCCGGTGATGTACTATTGCGCATTGATCCCACAGATGCCCAAGCTGCTCTCGACCGGATCGCCGTGGATGTACAAGATGCGGCGGCTGAACTGCGTGATGCGCAGCGGGCCTTGGTTTTGGCCAATGATGAACTGACCGCTGCGACCGAACAGTTGGCCTTGCGCCAAAATGCGCTTGCCCGTCAGAATGATTTGCAGACCCGCGGGGTGGGCACTTCAGCGGCGGTCGAAGCCGCCGAACTTGCCGTATCATCCGCGAACCAAGCAGTCTTGTCCCGCCGCCAGTCCATCGCCAATGCCGAGGCCCGTGTTGATCAAGCGTCAACCCGCCAAACGCGTATGCAGATCAACCTCGCAGAGGCAGAGCGTACGTTGGCCGACACTACGATTACCGCAGGGTTTGCTGGCACATTATCGGACGTGACACTTGTGACGGGTGGGCGCGTTTCCCCCAATGAACTACTTGCCCGTCTGATCGACCCAACAGAGTTAGAGGTCGCATTTCGCGTGTCCACCGCCCAATACGCGCGGTTGCTTGATGACGCGGGTCAATTGATATTGGCCGATGTCGACGTGACCTTGGATGTGCAAGGTGTGGACCTGTCCGCCAAAGCCACCATAAGCCGCGAAAGCGCATCAGTGGCAGAGGGGCAATCAGGCCGTCTGATCTTTGCCACATTGGACGCTCCGCGCGGGTTCCGGCCTGGCGATTTCACAACTCTCACCGTGACAGAGCCGACCTTGAACCGCGTCGCCTTGGTCCCATCAACGGCTGTGGCTGCGGATAATACTGTCCTTGTGATTGGTGAGGATGACCGTTTGGAATTGGCCACTGTGGATGTGTTGCGCCGTCAAGGTGATGACGTGATCCTGCGTGCGCGCGGATTAAACGGGGCAGATATCGTCGCCCAGCGGTCCCCGATCCTTGGAGCAGGTATTAAGGTGAACCCGTTGCGCCGTTCGGCAGATGGCGAAGTCGTGCAAGAGGCGCCAGAGATGGTGGCCCTGACCCCTGAAAAACGCGCAGAACTGATCGCACGCATTGAAGGCAATGCCCGCATGCCCGCCGCGGCAAAAGACCGTGTTCTGCAGCAATTAAAACAAGACGAAGTGCCAGCAGCCTTGCTTGCCCGTCTTGAAAGCCGCGGGGGATAAATCGGATGCGCCAGATCGCCGGAGCCACAGGAATCCTTTCTTATTTCGCCCGCCATAAAACAGCGGCCAACTTGTTGCTGGTGGTTTTGATTTGCCTTGGCATCGCGGCCTTTCCACGCATGCGGGCGCAATTCTTTCCCGATGTGATCATCGACAACGTGACTGTATCAGTCGCGTGGTCCGGCGCAGGTGCAGAGGATGTCGACCGCGCCATCGTGCAAGTAATTGAACCCACACTGCTCGCAGTTTCGGGCGTCACTGACACCACAGCAACCTCGACCGAGGGGCGCGCGTCAATTCGGTTGGAATTCGATGCTGGTTGGGACATGGCCCGCGCAACGGACGATGTGCAACAGGCAATTGACGGCGTGCGCAATTTGCCCGCCGCTGCAGATGATCCGGTGGTCAGGCGTGGCCGCTGGTCTGACCGTGTGACGGATGTGGTTATTACCGGCCCTGTGGGCGTGGATCAACTGGCGCGATTTGCCGATGATATGGTCGTGCGGTTGTTCGCTGCAGGCGTTACCCAAACAACCGTGCGCGGCATCGCGGCTGGCGAAACCTTGGTCGAAGTGCCATCGCTGTCATTGATCAAATATGATGTGACACTGGCCCAGATCGCCGCGGCCATTGCGGCCGAAGCTGATGCTGATCCAGCGGGCGACGTAGCGGGGGCAGCACGCGTGCGCACAGGTACACCCAAACGCAGTGCCGAAGAGATTTCTGGCATTGCCTTACGCACGAATGCGGACAACTCTGTGCTGACCATCGGCGATATCGCAGTGATCTCCGAAGGCGGCGTCGACCGTAACCGCGCCTATTTCGTCGGCGACAATTCCGCAATTTCGATCCGTGTGGACCGGTCAGACAAAGGCGACGCCATTGACCTGCAAAACCGTGTCCAAGAAGTGGCCGATGCGTTAGAGGCCACATTGCCAGACGGCGTGGTTGTTGACCTGATCCGCACACGTGCCGAACTTATTACCGGTCGTTTGAACATCCTGTTGGAAAACGGTTTGATGGGCCTCGGGCTTGTCGTGACTCTCCTGTTCTTGTTCCTGAATGCACGCACAGCGATTTGGGTTGCAGCAGGGATTCCGGTGGCGATGCTGGCCGCAGTTGCGCTGATGTATATGGCGGGGCTGACGATTAATATGATCTCGCTTTTCGCGTTGATTATCACTTTGGGTATTGTGGTCGACGATGCAATTGTGGTCGGTGAACATGCAGATTACCGCGCCCGCGTGCTGGGAGAAGATCCAGTAACGGCCGCCGAAAATGCGGCGCGGCGGATGTTTAGCCCTGTGTTTTCAGCGACAATGACGACCATCATCGCCTTCTTCGGATTGGTCGCAATTGGTGGGCGTTTTGGCAGTCTGATCTCTGACATTCCATTTACGGTCATCGTTGTTCTTGCCGCCAGTCTGGTCGAATGTTTCTTGATCCTGCCGCGTCACATGGCGCATGCAATTGCTCATTCCGCCAAAGATCACTGGTACGACGCCCCCAGCCGTGTCGTGAATCGTGGGTTTGAATGGGTTCGTGACCGTCTGTTTCGGCCCTTCACCGCCTTCATCGTCTGGGCGCGCTATCCTGTTATTGCCGGTATGTTCGTCGTGCTATCGACCCAAGCCGTTTTGTTCATTAACGGTGATGTAAACTGGCGGTTCTTTAGCTCGCCAGAGCAGGGATCGATTACCGGCAATTTTGCAATGGTTTCCACTGCGGACCGCGAAGACAGTTTGGAAATGATGCGCGAACTGCAGCGCGTGACCGAGGCCTTGGGCAAAGAATACGAAGACCGCCACGGCGCCAACCCGATTTCATTTGTTATGGCAGAAATTGGCGGCAATGCAGGGCGCGGGATTGCGGGGGCCGACACCAAGGAATCCTATCAGCTTGGCGCGATCTCAATCGAATTGATTGACGCCGATTTGCGCCCCTATTCCAGCTTTGCCTTTGTTGGCGAATTGCAAGAACGGGTGTCATCGCAGCCGCTTGTTGAAACTGTTAGCTTCCGCCGTTGGGGTAGCGGACCAGGGGGTGACGCGCTTGACGTGCAAATCAGCGGGGCATCTTCAGAGGTTCTTAAGGCCGCGTCAGAGGACCTGAAAGATCAAGTGAGCGTGTTCCCCGAAGTGTCCGCAGTCGAGGATAACCTTGCTTATGACAAAGAAGAACTGATCTTGCAGCTTACGCCGCAGGGGCAAGCCTTGGGATTTACCATTGACGAGCTTGGACGCACATTGCGCAATAGGTTGGGCGGGATCGAGGCAGCGACATATC
Source organism: Yoonia sp. (assembly GCA_965660685.1). Classification (GTDB taxonomy): domain Bacteria; phylum Pseudomonadota; class Alphaproteobacteria; order Rhodobacterales; family Rhodobacteraceae; genus Yoonia. Next base: position 125,028 of record CBFIAX010000001.1, read on the forward strand.
CTGATGGTCCTCGTTCGGCGGCCATCCGCGTTGAATTGCCGACCGGAGAGTTAACCGCCGATTTCTTGGACCGCAGCCAAATGCGCGCACCATCAGGCGTTTATGTGCCTTTGGCCGATATCGTATCCGTCGATCAGCGCACCGGATTTTCGACCATCCGACGCGAGAATGGCGTACAGTTGATATCGGTCACTGGGTCGGTCTCCGAAGACGATCCCGCGCGTGCGGTTGCGGTCATGGAGCAGATCGAAAACGAAATTTTGCCGAATATTCAGGCGACCTATGGCGTGAAAACAAATCTGTCCGGCCTGTCGGAACAATCCTCAAATTTCCTGAACGATGCGCGTGATGGGCTGATCCTTTGCTTGATCGGCATCTTTCTGACGCTTGCTTGGATTTTTTCTAGCTGGACACGGCCACTAGTCGTCATGGCAATCATTCCGTTTGGGCTGGTCGGCACAATTTACGGTCACTACATCTGGGATGTACCGATGAGTATTTTCACCGTCGTAGGGGTCATCGGCATGGTGGGGATTGTGATCAACGATTCCATTGTGCTTGTCACAACGATTGACGACTACGCCGAAGAACGCGGGTTGATCCCCGCCATTATTGACGGCACGGCCGACAGATTGCGTCCCGTGATGTTGACAACATTGACCACAGTTCTGGGTCTTGCGCCGCTGCTATACGAAGGATCGAGCCAAGCACAATTCTTGAAGCCAACGGTCATCACATTGGTTTACGGGCTTGGGTTTGGCATGGTGTTGGTGTTGATGATGGTGCCCGCATTGATGGCAATGCAGGCCGATGTGGCCAAGCAAACAACGGCGGCGAAACGGGCGCTGGGCCGCATGGGACGTTCCAAATTGGTGGGCGTTGCATCGGGCTTGGGTGCATTGGGCATCATGGGGTTGTTTGCGGCGACATTGGGGGCACAGGCCGTAACTGGTGCGCCAATGCTTGTAATTGGTGGGGCAACCGGGCTTGTTGCAGCTGCGGGTGTATTCCTTGCCGGTGTCGCGGCATTGTTAACCACTCTTTACGTCGTGTTTGGAATCGCGATGCGCTGGGCTTAATAGTTCACCACGTCATGCACGAAATCGACAGCCTTAAACACAACTCGCATGCGGTACAGTGTGTCGGTCTGGTCAACCTCGAGCGTTGCACCCAGTTGAATTGAAAACGCTTTGATCAGCTGCGCGCCAAGGCCGGTGCTTTCTGCGCCAGTTGCCTCGCCGATAGAGTTTTCCAGCACCAGTTCGCACTGCCCATCATCATGCGACAAATGCGCATTCAGATAGGGCTGTTTGCCATCAGCAGCCCCCATGTATTTCATCGCATTTGTGGCCGCTTCTGCCGCAAGTAGGGATAATGGCACCGCTTGATCAGGGAACAAATGTACGTCTGCAATGGCGGTTTTCAGATTGATGTCGGTTTCGGTTTCAATACCGATATCCACGGACTTTTCGATCACCTCTTTGACCAAGGCACCAACGTTCACTCGTCCACTGTCCGTGCCTTGATACAGATCACGGTGGATTGTCGCGAGGCTAAGAACGCGGTCTTGGATGCGGCGCAAAATCGTCTTGGTGTTCTGATCCGGTGTGTTGCGGATCTGCATGTTCACGATCGAAGAAATGAGCTGCAGGTTGTTTTTCACGCGGTGGTGAATTTCTTTCAGCAGAACGTTTTTCTCGCGTACAGAATCTTCGAGACTGGCTTCATCTTTCAGAATCGAATCCGCCATTTCAAGAAAACTGTCCTGAATATCACGTAGCTCGGTCGGCATTTCATCGGTTGAAATTGCTTTTACCGCGCGGCGGTTCTTGGCGAAATGTGCCATTTGACGGCCAAGCATTCGGATGTGCCGCGTGACCAATCGGTTCACGGCAAATAGCGCGACGATTAGGCTGATGATCCACATGAGCGCAGGGAAGAAACCGGCCGGAAAACCGGATACCAATTGGTCGTTGATATCCGCATCGGGTGACCAAATGCCCATCACAAAAATGGCACTATTTGGAACTGGCACGATGGAATAAAGCAGCTCTCTTCCTGCTCTGCTTTGGGCATAGAATGTATTGCGAGAGCCTTGAAGATAATCTTGGTTCACATCGTTCGACGGTAAAAACCCAGCCGCGTTCTGCAACCCGTTGCTTGCCGTCAAAATCGCCCCATCGGCGCGCAGCGTGATCAGGTTGATCAGCCCTTCCTTGGAAATGTCATCGCGGTTCAATTTGAAAGATGCATGTGGGATCGAAACAGAGGCAAAGCCAGCGATCTGCCCATCGGTCAGATAAGGTGTGCTGACGACAAGCACCGACGAGTTGGACAGTGGACCATTGGTGTTGATCGTAATCGCAGGGGCTGCCGCCGCGACAATTTCAGAAAACGTCGACACGTCAGACACGTCCACGGTTTCGCCAGTGGATGTACAATTGGTGATGCCAGATACTGGGACAATTGATGCGTTGCTGAACCGTTCATGGCGGCTAACAACTCTGCCCAAAACCAATTGGCAACTGTCAGGGTCCGCCAACAATGTGTTCGCCTGATTTGCGATGACTTCGACTGTCGCCATGGCCCGTTCGATTTGCAGACGTTCCTCGAACGCGGCTTGTTCGGTCATCAGCTTGAGGGACAGTTGCGCCGATTGCTGTGCGGCCCGCGTTACCCCTGTTGTCATCGTGACAGCGATCATCCCGATGGGCAGCAAGGCAAGGGTCATCATCAAGATCATGCGCAGGCGAAGGCTGTTGTAAAATCGGCTTTTCTGAAATCCGTCGCTAATCACGTTGTGCGCCCTGTGCCCCCACCCACAACGGCCATCGTTGCAGAGTCTGTCATTTCTAACGGATCGTCACCGTTCAAGTCCAACATTTCCGCCAACCGCGCCCGTGCACGGTTCGCGCGACTTTTGACCGTGCCAACCGCGGCCCCTGTCATTTCTGCTGCTTCTTCGTACGAAAACCCCGATGCGCCAACCAAGATCAATGCCTCGCGCTGCTCGTCGGGCAGTTGCTCAAACGCTGTGCGAAATTCTGCCAGCTGCATACGCCCGTCATGATCTGGTTTGACAGACAGGGTGCCAGCGAACACGCCATCCACGTCCGCGACCTCGCGGTTCAGTTTGCGGCGGCTGGAATAGAAATTGTTGCGCAGGATCGTGAACAACCACGCGCGCATGTTCGTGCCTTCTTTGAATTTCTCAAGACTGGTCCATGCTTTTACGACAGTGTCTTGTACCATATCATCAGCGGTGGACCTGTTGCGTGTCAGGCTTAGGGCAAAGGACCGAAGAGCGGGCAAATGTGTGACCAGCTCGTCCTTTAATGAATCCGCGCTCATTCCTTTGGTTTCGCAGTTTTGTCTTGAGCCTTCAGCACCGCTAAAAGGTCTTTGAAGCGATCTGGCAATTCATCTTGCCCGAGATCAGGGTAACAAAGCTTTAGGTTTTGATCTATCAATGCCTCTATGCGAGGGTCTTGATCTTTATCATTATGATCCATCTAATCTCTCTATGCGCGCACTGGGCTTGTCTTGCTGTGCAACTTTTCAGGAACTTAACGGCTGGTTCTGCGTTGGGTTCCATAAATAAACGAAAAAAGGCTAAAAATAATGTCCGATACTTCTAGCGCGGTCGATCTGTCCGACAAAATTGCTGCAGAATTGCCATACCTGCGCAGATATGCCCGAGCGCTGACCGGATCACAAACAAGTGGTGACAATTATGCGATTGCGACGCTAGAGGCTATCCTGAGTGATCGGTCAATATTTGGTGACGATATGGGCGTGCGTGTCGCATTGTTCAAATGCTTCCACGCGATTTGGACCAGCGCTGGTGCATCCGAAGTTGAAGATAGCTCTGGCATATTGGGCAAGGCGCAGGCCCATTTGTCTAGCTTGGCCACCAATACCCGTGAAGCATTGCTGCTGTCCACATTGGAAGAATTTGGCATTTCTGACATCGCTATGATTATGGATACCGACCGCGACGAGATCCGCCATCTGATTAGCCTCGCGCGTGCGGACATGGAAAAAAGCATCCTTGGCAAGATTATGATTATCGAAGACGAGGCGATTATTGCTGCTGATCTGCATGAAATTGCGAGCGGTTTGGGACATACCGTCACGGGCATTGCGCGGACACGGACAGAAGCCGTGGCCTTGGGCGAATCTGACCGCCCTGACCTCATTCTGGCGGACATTCAGTTGGCGGATAATTCGTCCGGTATTGATGCGGTCAACGATTTGCTGGCTGAAATGAGTGACGTGCCTGTCATCTTTATCACCGCCTTCCCTGAACGTTTGTTGACGGGCGACCGCCACGAACCCGCGTTTCTGATCTCGAAACCTTACAAAGAAGAACAAGTCACCTCTGCGATTAGCCAAGCGATGTTCTTTGCCTCGACAGAAACACTGATGAGCTAAAAACCCTTGCTGGTGATGGCGTGACACACTGAAACGCTTCATCAGCGGACAGTTGATGCTATTATTGTGCGACTGACATAGCGTTTTCGCGCCAATACGAAACTTTTGTCGCGATCCACGCCCGATCTGAACGCAACTCGGCCCATGAGTGTCGCATTTGCGCTGTCGTCAACGCCGCTGTCCGTTAAAACTGGTTCCCGACGAAATGCGAAGGGACGCAGGATTATGGCACTCGATGACCGCAAGGGCGTTTGGAAATCTGGTGAGGGCAAAGGCCGCCACACAACCAAAGGTCGGCAGCTTGATGATACGGCGCATGCCGAAGTTTTGGCCTTGCTCGGCGATCAGCCGCGTCGTGCTGATCTGCTGATTGAATTCCTGCATTTGATCCAAGACGAATACCGTTGTCTATCTGCCGCTCACCTGCGTGCCCTAGCCGAAGAAATGCGCATGTCGCAGGCAGAGGTCTATGAGGTCGCAACTTTCTACGCCCATTTCGATGTGGTCAAAGAAGGCGAGGAAGTGCCACCCGCCTTGACCATCCGCGTCTGTGATAGCCTGTCTTGTGAACTAGCTGGCTCCGCTGCTTTGCAAAAAGCCTTGGAAGACGGGCTGGACGCATCCCAAGTCCGCGTTTTGCGTGCGCCGTGTATGGGCCGCTGCGATACCGCGCCTGTACTGGAATTGGGCCATGCCCATATCGACAATGCCACAGTAGAAAAGGTCGAGGCAGCGATTGCGGGCGGCCACACGCATGCAGTAATTCCCGATTACGAAACTTTCGAGGCCTACAATGCGAATGGTGGCTACGCCGAGCTGAAAACTCTGCGGGACAGTGGCAATTGGGAAGTCGTTCAGGCGAAGGTAAAAGAAAGCGGATTGCGCGGCCTAGGTGGCGCTGGTTTTCCGTCCGGCACCAAATGGGGCTTCGTCCGTGGAAACGAAGGCACACGCTATTTGGCCGTGAACGGGGACGAAGGCGAACCGGGCACGTTCAAAGATCGCTATTATCTCGAACGCACACCGCACCTGTTCCTTGAAGGTATGTTGATCGCCGCATGGGCCGTTGAGGCGGAAAAAGCGTTCATCTATATGCGCGACGAATATCCAGCAGTCCTGCACATTTTGGCGGTCGAGATCGCCAAGCTTGAAGATGCGGGTATTGTCGAGAAAGGATATATTGATCTGCGCCGTGGTGCGGGTGCCTATATCTGCGGTGAAGAATCCGCGATGATCGAATCCATCGAAGGCAAACGCGGGATCCCGCGTCACCGTCCGCCTTATGTGGCCCAAGTCGGTATCTTTGGCCGCCCGACATTGGTTCACAACGTGGAAACCCTGCTTTGGATCGCGCGGGTTTGCCGCGAGGGGCCGGAGGTTCTAAACACGACCGAATTGAATGGCCGCAAAGGTCTGCGCAGCTATTCCGTATCGGGGCGCGTCAAAAACGGCGGCGTCTATTTGCTGCCTGCGGGTTCGACAATTACGGATGTGATTGCGGCGGCGGGCGGCATGGCCGACGGGCAAGTGTTCAAAGCCTACCAACCTGGTGGGCCGTCATCGGGCTTGTTGCCTGCTAGCATGAACGACATCCCGTTGGACTTTGACACGTTGCAACCGCATGGAACCTTCATCGGATCTGCCGCTGTTGTTGTCTTGTCCGAAGATGACAGCGCGCGTGATGCAGCCATCAACATGCTCAAATTCTTCGAGGATGAAAGCTGTGGCCAATGCACGCCGTGCCGTGTTGGTTGTGAAAAAGCGGTCAAGCTGATGCAAGCCGAAACATGGGACCAATCGCTGCTGACCGATCTTTCGACGGCCATGGTTGATGCGTCGATTTGCGGTTTGGGCCAAGCAGCCCCGAACCCGATCAAAATGGTGATGACCCACTTTAAGGATGAAATCTGATGTCCGATAAAATTACATTCACCCTTGATGGGGAACAGGTCCAAGTCGACGCGGGCATGACCATCTGGGAGGCCGCAAATGGCCGTGGTTTGATCATTCCACACCTGTGTCACAAACCTGAACCGGGCTATCGGTCCGATGGCAACTGCCGTGCCTGTATGGTGTCGATTGAAGGCGAACGGAACCTTGCCGCGTCCTGTATTCGTGAACCGTCCGAAGGCATGGTTGTTACAACGGACCAGCCACGCGAAGTGCAGGCCCGTAAGATGGTCATGGAACTGTTAGTAGCTGACCAGCCAGAGCAAGACGTGGCTCATGATAAGTCATCCCATCTGTGGGACATGGCTGAAAAGCAAGATGTAACACAGAGCCGTTTCCCCAAGTTAGACACTGATTTCGTGCCATTGCTCGATTCATCGCATGTTGCGATGTCGGTGAATTTGGATGCTTGTATTCAGTGCGGCCTTTGTGTGCGTGCGTGCCGTGAAGTACAGATCAACGACGTGATTGGCATGGCCGGTCGTGGCCACAATGCCTATCCGGTTTTTGATATGGACGACCCAATGGGTAACAGCTCATGCGTGGCTTGCGGTGAATGTGTGCAGGCCTGCCCAACGGGTGCCTTGATGCCCGCGACTGTCACGGATGAAAACCAAGTCGGCGACAGCGCTGATTACGACGAAGAGGTCAAAAGCGTTTGTCCTTTCTGCGGTGTTGGCTGTCAGATTTCGCTGAAGGTCAAAGACAACAAAGTGAAGTTTGTCGAGGGCATCAATGGCCCTGCAAACGAAGGTCGTTTGTGCGTGAAAGGTCGCTTTGGATTTGACTACATCCACCACGACCACCGCCTGACAAAACCTTTGATCCGCCGCCAAGATGCACCTGCCAAGGGCCTGAATGTGGATCCGGGCAATTGGCAAGAATTCTTCCGTGAAGCATCATGGGATGAGGCATTGGATTTCGCGGCCAAGGGGTTGTTGGACCTTAAGGCAGACAAGGGCGGTGCCTCCGTTGCGGGCTTTGGCTCTGCGAAATGCACCAATGAAGAAGCCTATCTATTCCAGAAAATGATCCGGCAAGGGTTCGGCCATAACAACGTCGATCACTGCACGCGGTTGTGCCACGCGTCGTCTGTGGCGGCATTGATGGAAAACGTCGGTTCCGGAGCAGTAACCGCGACTTTCAATGAAATTGAAAACGCCGATGTGGCAATTGTCATCGGGGCCAACCCGATTGAAAACCACCCTGTCGCGGCGACCTATTTTAAGCAATTTGCCAAACGTGGCGGCAAGCTAATCGTGATGGATCCACGCGGTCAGGCGCTAAAGCGGCACTCGTCTCATATGCTGCAATTCCGCCCTGGTGCGGATGTCTCGATGCTCAACGCGATCTGTCATGTGATCGTTGAAGAAGGCTTGTACGACGAAACATATATCAGCCAGTTCACCGAAAACTGGGAGGCCGAGAAAAAGCACCTTGCAGATTTCACACCGGAAAAGATGTCCAAGATTTGCGGCATCGAACCCGATGTCTTGCGCGATGTTGCACGCACCTTTGCGGGCGCTAAGGCGGGCATGATCTTCTGGGGCATGGGTGTGTCCCAACACATCCACGGCACCGATAATTCGCGCTGTTTGATCAGTCTTGCGCTGATGACTGGCAATGTTGGACGCTCGGGCACGGGTCTTCACCCACTGCGTGGACAAAACAACGTGCAAGGCGCATCTGATGCTGGCCTTATCCCGATGTTCTTGCCTGACATGCAAACTGTGACCGACGAAGGCGTGCGCAATGCATTCGCCGAAGTCTGGGCGCAGCATGGCGGCGTGAACGAAGGATTAGACCCTAATAAGGGACTTACAGTCACTGAAATCATGGATGCGGTCCATGAAGGCGATATTCACGGCATGTACATTCTGGGCGAAAACCCCGCGATGTCAGACCCTGATGTTGAACATGCGCGCGATGCTTTGGCGAAACTGTCGCATTTGATTGTGGAAGATATTTTCATCACGGAAACGGCGAACTATGCGGATGTGATCTTGCCTGCTTCAGCGTTTGCGGAAAAATCTGGTACGGTGACAAACACCAACCGTCAGGTCCAAATGGGTCGCCCTGCCGTCCCACCACCTGGTGAGGCGAAAGAGGATTGGTGGATTGAGGTCGAGCTTGCCAAACGTCTTGGGCTTGGCTGGACTTATACCCACCCGTCCGAGGTTTTTGCCGAGATGGGCCAGTTGATGAAATCGTTCAACAACATCACTTGGGATCGTTTGGAAAATGAAAACGCGGTGACGTACCCGTCGTTGACGCCAACCGATCCGGGTCAGCCGATTGTGTTTGCCGACGGCTTCCCGCGCGACGACAACCGCGCGAAATTCACGCCAGCAGATGTGATTGCCCCCGATGAGGCGCCAGATGCAAACTACCCAATGATCCTGACAACAGGTCGTCAGCTAGAGCATTGGCATACGGGATCGATGACGCGTCGGTCAAAGGTACTTGATGGGTTGGAGCCAGAGGCGAACTGTTCCTTGCATCCCAGCACATTGCGTAAACTGGGTGTCGAGGCCGGCGGCTTAATTCGATTATCCACGCGGCGCGGATCGATTGTGATCATGGCGCGGATGGACCGCGCGGTGTCACCTGACATGGTGTTCTTGCCATTCGCCTATGTCGAAGCGGCTGCCAATATTCTGACCAACCCAGCGGTTGATCCGTTTGGCAAAATTCCCGAGTTTAAATTCTCTGCTGTGAAGGTCGAGAAATTCGAGGGCCAGGTCGCGGCGGAGTAATCAAAGGGCGAGGTAGCCGATTCCTGCAAAGGCGATTGCGCACCCGGCCCATTGCGCGAGGCTCATTGCTTCGCGCAAAAACGCCCATGCCATCACAATGGTCAATAGACCGAAACAGGATGCTGCCACGGCAGCATATTGCGCGTCTGGCAATCCGCCTGCAGAAATGAGGCAGAGCAGTGCGATTCCGTCGGCCAACCCCATTAAGAATAACACTGGCAATGCGTGCTTGCCCGCCCAAAACGGCAGACGCAACGCGCCCATGCCACCAACCAACAATGCGATGGCGGTCAGGCGGGTGACCAATGTGACGGGCAAGTGCCCCGATGTTTCCGCCGCGAATTGCCCAATGGCAAAGGTGCCTGCGAACCCTACCGCGGAAAGCAACGCAAATCCGATGGTGGGGCCAGCGGGCGGCAAGTCTGCATCGTCCGTTTGCGCCAAAGCTGCGACCAAGGACACGCCGACAACAACCGCAATCACCGCGCATCAATGCCCAGCCGACAGACAGGACCGGATAGCTTGCGATGATGGGTGCTACCAGCTTTACCGGTCCGCGTCGGAACGCGGCATATAGCCCCAGACTAGCCAACTAAAAGAACGCGCCAAAGATTAAGGCCAGCCATGTGTCTTGGATTGTCAGGGGCGTGAACCCGCCCTCGATCATCATGACCGCAAGGTGAAATGCTAAACCGACAATTAGCACCGTCAGGAGCGATGCCATGAGCGGTGTGCGTTGGCTTAGCATCGAACGCAGATGTCATGAAAACCCCACGTAAAGGCGGCAATGATGCCAAGCGTCAGTGCGCTCATTTATCTGACCGAAAGAACGGAATCATGAACACAAGGCATGCGACCAAGAAAAAAACAGACCCGAACATGGCCCAAAACGACCCGATGCTGGCGATGCAGAACCCAATTGCTGAAATCACAAATAGGATCCAACCGATGAAATTGATTTGATGATTTGTCATAAGTGTCCGTTCTGCAATGCGTTAAGAATTTCCAGGGCCGCTTCTGTTTTATCCGCAGGTACAAAGGCATGATCGTGATGAAGTGCGGCGACCATATTGCAGGCGATGCCCGCGTTTGACAGGGCGGTCGCGACAGCAGCGGTGAGCCCCACACCTTCAAGCGACGAGTAGACGTTTAGCGTGATACACCGCATCGGTGCGCTGCAGTCCAAGCCAGCGTCTCGTGCTATGGCTATGGGCAGGATCAATGACATGCCCTCTGACTCTTTGAATGTGCAGATTGCCTGACTGATCAATTTTGCATTTTCAGAAAGCGCAAATACAAATGTTCCGCTTTGTAGTTCTGGCGTCATGCCCGCAATCATGTCGGTCGTGTCGTGGATGATTCCAGGCATGTGTTTATCCATTGTTTGATCATCGAGATAAGGGACAGAATTGCGAGTAGGGTCAAGACACTTCGCGCGAATTAGCTGGCCCTGTGTCTGCTTGTCCGGCTACTGTTGATCAGACGAGACGCAAAAGGAAAAGATGCATGATTGAACGTATTGATGCCGGGGTTCGGTCCTCTAAAATCGTGAAGCACAATGGCGTGGCTTATATCACGGGCCAAGTAGCCGAAGGTGACACGATCCAAGAGCAGGTGCAGGTTTGCTTGGACAAGATTGATGCGCTTCTTATTCAAGCAGGATCTTCACGCGAACAGATGTTGCGCGTCACAATTTGGCTGGCAGATATGTCTGATTTTGCTGGTCTGAACGAGGTCTGGAACGCTTGGGTGCCAGAAGGGCACGCCCCCGCCCGCGCCTGCGGCGAAGCGAAGCTAGCCCGCGCCGAGTTGAAGGTCGAATTTATCGTCGACGCGGCCTACGCATGAAGGCGCTCGCGATTTTTCTAAATATTGCGCCAACGCTGTTAGCTGCGCAAAGCGCTGTTGGCACATGGCAATCGCATCCCAACGACGCGGGTTTTGTACATGTACGTGTCGCGCCTTGTGGGGCCGCGCTATGTGGGACGATTGTGAAGGCGATGAACCTGAAGGGCGAAAGCGACCCCAATCATCCCTATGTCGGGCGGCGCATGATTTGGGACATGATGCCCGATGGTGCCAATCGCTGGTCCGGTGGTAAAATCTGGGACCCGATCCGTGATCGAACGTTTAGTTCCAAGATGGAAATCGCGGGTGGTGCGTTGAACGTGTCCGGCTGTTTCTTCGCAATTTGCGAGAATTACATTTGGCAGTCGGTGAATTAGCGATAGGGATTTTGCTGGGGCGTTGCACCAGACCCCAGAGTATTTTGAACAATGCGAGGCAGTGTGATGCGTGAATTTTTGGACCTAGATAGCTTTCCTATCGACCGAACTGAAAGTGATGCCTATCGCGAATTGGTGACGCGTTGTCAGGCAGAAATGGCAAGTGGTGGCATGTTCAATCTTGATGGTTTCTTGCGGGCCGACCATGCAAAGGCAGAGGCCGTTGCCCATACGCCGAAAATGGATACCGAGAGTTTTAACCATGCACGCGAGCACAACGTCTATTTCCTGAAAAAAGTGCCTGGATTGGATGACGATCATCCGGCGTTGAAGCGATTTCAGACCTCCAATAATACCCTGTGTTCGGATCAGCTTCAGGGCAGCGTTGTGCATCAGATTTATGAATGGCCACCGCTTCAGGCGTTTCTGGCCGAGGTGATGGGGAAACCTGCGCTTTATCCGATGGCCGATCCGTTGGCCGCGTTTAATGTGATGCGGTATCAAGAGGGGCAAGCGCTTAACTGGCATTTCGACCGTTCGGAATTTACGGTGACGTTGTTGCTGCAGGCACCGAAGGAAGGTGGTGTGTTTGAATATCGCACGGACCTGCGCACGCCGGATGATCCAAACTATGATGGTGTGGCCGATTTGTTAAACGGTAACGACCCCAAGATGCAGCAGATGAATGTCGTCGCAGGGACGCTGAATGTGTTTCGCGGGGTCAACACACCCCACCGTGTCACGCCAGTTGTCGGTGATGTTGCGCGGATGATTGCGGTGCTCACATATTACGAACAGCCCGGCGCGATGTTCACCCCGACCGAGCAGATGGGTTTTTACGGGCGCAACGCCTAGGCTATTGAATGGGCTGCGGCAAGCAAGGTGTGGTGTAACGATCCGGCTGATGCGCGAGGGCCAAGGATACGGATGTGATCGTCAGCTTCGCGTTTGATGACAAAGCAACCGAGGTGGTGAATGATCGTGCGCCGCGCATCGCCTGCGGTCATGGAGCGGATCGGCACGCTGCAGATGCGTTCACACAAGTCAGGCATGGCGGGGCCGGTGACGTCGAACACCACCCATGCGCCCGTTTGTTCAGTGACAGATGCAGATGCGCCGAAGCGGGATTTGAGCTGATCAGAGAGGTCTTCATGTGTTGCGCGTGGTGCGCCGAGCATCCATTGATCTGGACCCATGCCAAACCCTGCCTCTGGATCACGCAAAATCGCGCGACCGATATCGGGCACCGCACCTAGCAGAGAAGTCATCGCTTTTGCGCAGGCGGCCTCTTGCCCCAAACGCGCCGTGACTGAAGCGAATGCAACGCCGTCGTTTTCTGTGATTGTGATGTGGTCGAACATATCAACACGCGTCGCTTTGCCACCCAATGCGGTGGTTGTGGTCAGGTCATGCACGAAGCCGGTCTCCCTTTGGGTCAATGAAATGTGCGCTCGTGATTTCCACCACAGTTTCGACGCCGGTAAGCGGGGAGACAAGCCGCATTTTCTCGCCCATCCGGTTTGCACCGTCTTTGAGAAACCCAAGCGCAATCATATGGCCAAGATGAGGTGAATAGGCCGCTGAAGTGGCGTAGCCTTGGTCATGGGCGGCGTCGATTGGCCCCATGGCATTCATCAGATGTGCACCGGCAGGAACAGGGTCGTCGGGGTTGACGGGTTTTATACCTACTTGCCGTAGGTCATTGGGCCGGTTGAGGCCCTCGCGTTCCGATAAAACAGACCCGATGCTGTCCTTCTTCTTGGACACCATGCGCCCCATGCCAAGGTTCCGTGCTGTGGTGGTGCCGTTAAGTTCATTGCCGGCAGCATGGCCTTTTTCAATGCGCATAACGCCAAGGGCTTCGGTGCCGTAGGGCGTGATATCGAACTCTGCACCGGCAATCATAATGCGGCGCATCATGGCGTCGCCATAGATGGAGGGCACTGCAATTTCGTAAGCCAATTCACCGCTGAAAGAGATACGGAAAAGCCGCGCGCGCAAACCACCACAGACAGTGATTTCCGCACACGCCATGAAGGGGAAGGCGTCGTTTGAAATGTCCTGATCGACAATTTTTTCCAAAACCTTACGGCTGTTTGGACCTGCGACAGCGTATTGCGCCCACGCCTCCGTCGTGGATATCAGCTGCACGTCCATATCAGGGAACAGACACTGGCGCACGAATTCCATGTGGCGATAGACGGGCAATGCGTTGGCAGTTGTGGTCGTGACAACGAAGTGGTCATCAGCCAAGCGCGCGGCGGTGCCGTCATCCATTGCGATGCCGTCTTCGCGGAGCATCAGGCCATAGCGTACCTTGCCCACGGCCAGTTTTGCAAAACCGTTGCAGTATACCTTGTTCAGGAAATCCGCCGCATCTGTGCCTTGGACATCGACCTTGCCGAGTGTTGTCACATCGCAGACGCCGACGGAATTACGCGTGGCGAGAACCTCGCGATCCACGCTTTGCCGCCAGTGTGTTTCGCCTGCGCGCGGGAACCATTGCGCGCGCATCCAGTTGCCAACCTCGACGAAGACGGCACCCTGCTCCTCGGCCCATGCGTGGGATGGAGTAAGACGTGTTGGGTGGAAGTCCTTGCCGACGGATCGCCCTGCCAGAACGCCCATTGAGGTTGGTGTATAAGGGGGGCGAAAGATCGTGGTACCGACCTCTGGGATCGACTTGCCCGCCAGCTCCGCCATGATCGCAAGGCCGCTCATGTTGGATGTTTTGCCTTGGTCTGTAGCCATCCCCAAAGTGGTGTAGCGTTTAAGGTGTTCGACCGAACGGAACCCTTCTTGATGGGCCAGTTTGACGTCCTTGACGGTGACATCGTTTTGCTGATCGAGCCATGCGCGGTTGCAACCTTCGACGTACCAGAATGGCGTGATTTTTGTTGGGGTGTCTTCGGTTTTAGGCTGGCGGGGGGCCTTGGGTTGAAACCCAAGGTTACGCAGTTGCGCTGCCGCTGCTTTTGACCCGCTTGATAACGCGTGGGCCGTTGAAAACGCACCTGTTACTGCGCCCGCGACGGCCATGCCTTTTGGCAGAACCTTGCCGGGACCGAATGCCGCGATGTCAGGCATCCATGTGGGGCGTCCGCGTTGGTGGCAGGTCATGTGCACGTTCGGGTTCCAGCCGCCAGACATGCCCAGCGCGCCGACCTCAAGCTTGCGCGCGGAACCGTCGGCAAGTCTGACGTCCGCGAATGTAAGTCCGAGGCGGCCTTTTGTATCGACGACTTGCGCACCGGCAAGAACTTCATAGTCGAGCGATTTGGGGGCGTCGGGGCGGATGTCGATGACTGTGGTTTTGATACCTTTAGCGTGTAGGTCTGTGGCGGTGCGATGCCCGTCGTCATTGCTGGTAAAAACCGCGATCCGCTGGGCAGGGGTGACGGCCCAGCGGTTCGCGTAAGTTCGTATCGCAGAAGCCAGCATGACGCCGGGGCGGTCGTTGTTTTCAAACCCGATGGGCCGTTCCGTGGCACCGGCGCAAAGCAGGGATAATTTTGCGTATATGCGCCACAGGGTTTGCCGCGGCTTGCCTGTAGCCGGTGTTGCCAGGTGATCAGCGTTGCGTTCGACAGCGGGAAATATGCCGTGGTCAAATGATCCGATCACGGTAGTACGGCGCATAAGGCGGACGTTTGGCATACTTGCTAGCTCCGCCACAGTCCGGGCCACCCAATCGCCGCAGGACACCTCGCCAATTGAGAAAGTTTCAGAGTTCAGCCGACCGCCCATGCGAAAGTCTTCATCAGCAAGGATGATCTGTGCACCTGAGCGGCCCGCGGTCAGGGCAGCGGCAAGGCCAGCAGGCCCCGCGCCGATAATCAGCAGGTCGCAGTGCAAGAATCCTTTGTCATAAAGATCAGGGTCGTCGATTTTGGACAATGACCCGAGACCTGCGGCGTGGCGGATAATGGGTTCATACAGCTTTTCCCAAAACGCAGCGGGCCACATAAATGTCTTGTAGTAAAAGCCAGCGGTTAGGAAATTGGACAGGCGGTCGTTGATGGCCAAAAGGTCAAATTTCAGCGAGCCGAGCCTATTTTGGCTACGCGCGGTGAGGCCATCGTAAAGTTCGGCCGTCGTGGCGCGTGTATTGGGCTCTTGCCGACCGCCGGTGCGCAGTTCAACAAGCGCGTTGGGTTCTTCACTGCCAGCCGTCAGCGGCCCTCTCGGGCGGTGATATTTGAACGAGCGTCCCATGAGGCGAACATTGTTGGCGAGCAGGGCGGAGGCGAGCGTGTCGCCCGCGAAACCGGAATAAGACTTGCCATCGAAGGTGAAATTCAGCGGCTGATCACGATTGACTTGGCCACCTTTAAGACGGTTGATCTGGGTCATTTGCTGCGCCCCTCAGAACGTGCCACATCGCGTGCCAGCTCAACTTTGGTGATGTCGTGGGTCACCGTGTTGCGGGTGACGACGAGCCATGATCGGTCGCCTGCTTCATGAAACCAAAGTTCACGGTGTTCGCCTGCGGGGTTGTCGCGCAAGTAGGCGTATTCGTAGAAATCGCTGGCGGCCGTGTCCGCTAGCCAGTCGGGGCGGTTGATCATTTTGGCGTCACCAAGATAGGTGAACTCTGCCGCGTCTCGGGGGCCGAGGAGGGGATGATTGATGATCATTTGCTGCCCTTCGTGGTGAGCGTTTTTTGAGTATTTGGAACAATGCGAGGCATAGCGTCAGTGCAAATTGGGCTGATTGCCCATGCCTTTTTCGTCGATCATGAGCCCGCGAGAGAAGCGATCGAAACGGAAGGCGCGGGCGTTGGGGTGCGGGGTATCGCGGGACAAAAGATGCGCGAAGCAGAAACCTGACGCGGGGGTGGCCTTAAACCCGCCATAACACCAGCCGCCGTTGAAATAGAGCCCGTCAATATGGGTTTTGTCGATGATGGGCGAGCCATCCATCGACATATCCATGATTCCGCCCCACATCCGCAGCAGACGTGCGCGTCCGAGCATGGGCATCAATGCCATGCCGCTTTCACAGACGTCCTCGACAACGGGCATGTTGCCGCGTTGGGCGTAAGAATTATAGCCGTCGATGTCGCCGCCAAATACAAGTCCGCCTTTGTCGGATTGGCTGCAATAGAAATGGCCCGCGCCAAAGGTGATCACGCCGGGTAGGACGGGTTTGAGACCTTCGGAAACGAAGGCTTGCAGCACGTGGCTTTCCATCGGGAGACGCATATTCGCCTTGGCCATCAGGCGCGAGGATGATCCGGCGACTGCGCAGCCAATCTTAGCGGCACCGATGAAACCCTTAGAGGTTTCGACACCTAGACATCTGCCGTCTTCAATGCGAAACCCTGTGACCTCGCAGTTTTGGATGATGTCGACGCCGCGCTGATCCGCCCCGCGTGCGTAACCCCATGCCACCGCATCGTGGCGGACCGTGCCGCCGCGATGTTGGGCAAGTCCGCCCTTTATCGGGAAGCGTGCATTGTCGACATTTAGGAATGGGTAACGCGCAAGGACTTGTTCGGTCGTAAGCATCTCTGCGTCAGCCCCATTCAGGATCATCGCGTTGCCGCGCCGTGTAAAGGCATCGCGCTGGGCGTCTGAGTGGATCAGGTTCAGGATGCCGCGTTGGCTGACCATGGCATTGTAGTTGAAATCTTGCTCCAACCCCTCCCATAGTTGCAGCGACATTTCGTAGAATGGTTCATTCCCGTCGAGCAGGTAATTCGAGCGGATGATCGTCGTATTGCGCCCCACATTGCCGCCGCCGATCCAGCCCTTTTCCAATACCGCGATCTTCTTTTCCTTGAACTCTTTTGCGAGGTAATATGCGGTTGCCAATCCATGCCCGCCACCGCCGATAATGATGATGTCGTAATGTGCTTGCGGTGCGGGGTCACGCCACGCCGGTTTCCAGCCTTTATGGCCGGTCAATGCCTCTTTGATCACTTGAAAGCCGGAATAGCGCATGGTGTCTCACTTTTGTTGGAACCACGATGGGCCTAGCGTTTCGGAAAGTCAGTAGGAGTTCGGACATGGCACAGGTCAAATGCGACATTCGGCGAAACTTTGCGGGTGCGACAGTTTGACGGCGGGTTAGGTCTGGCATCCAAGGGGACTGAGTATTAGCTGTCGCCTAGAAACACCCAAAAGGACGAGACATATGAAAACCCTTCTGACCTTAGCTTTGACTGTATTGCCGACTTTTGGGTTTGCACACGACTATAAAGTTGGCGATTTGGTCATTGATCACCCTGTTGCACGAGAAACCACAGCAAACGCGATGGCGGGTGCCGGTTATTTCATGATCACGAACAACGGTGACACTGATGATGTGCTGCTAGAAGTTCGCGCCGATTTCCCGCGCGTCATGATCCACGACACCGAAGTTACAGATGGCGTCGCAGCGATGATCCATCTCGACAATCTCCCGATTCCAGCAGGCGAAAGTGTTGCATTGGCCCGAGGTGGTAAGCATGTCATGTTCATGGGCCTGAATGGTGACCCGCTTGAAGCTGGTGAAGAAATTCCGGCGGTTTTGGTTTTTGAAAAGGCGGGCGAGGTTGAAATCACGTTCAACGTCGAAACCATGGAAGAAGGCCACAACCACTAGGCTGGTAATCCCGCAGTGCGGACCTATTTATCAATCATAAAGAAATGATCGAAGGATCTGACAAATGAGAAATCTAGCTGTTTTTGTAATGCTCGTCGGACTAGCGTCCCCTGTTTTTGCAGAGGGAGACGTGGCGAATGGCGAAGCCCAGTTCAGCCGCCAATGTGTTGCCTGCCATGTTGTCCGCGACAATGATGGCGATGTGCTGGCTGGGAGAACTGCAAAGGCGGGTCCAAACCTTTATAACCTTGCAGACAGTGTCGTCGGCACGGTGGACGGGTTCCGTTATGGCGATAGCATCGTGCAGGCAGGTGAAGCTGGTGCGACATGGACCCAAGAAAACTTTGTCGCTTACATCCAAAACCCGACGGATTGGTTACGTGAGACATTGGACAACCGGCGCGCGCGGTCCAAAATGGGCTATAAGGTTCGGTCTGACAAAGAGGCAGCAGACATTTACGCCTATCTCGCAACATTCAGCGAATAAGCCAAACAAGGGGGTAGGTTTGCTTACCCCCTTGAACGTCCCTGATTTCGGTGAAACCATTGGGGATGGAACATCACATTACATCATGGGCTGAAGTTGCCCCGCATCTTGTTGCTGTGGCCGCCGGCCGTGCCGCAGCGGATACCGTTGCGCGCGGCGGTAAGTTGGTCAACGTGCAAACCCGCGAAATATTGGACGGCTGGCAGGTTGCGATCTCTCATGGACGCTTTGCCTATGTTGGCGTCGATGCGTCTCATTGCATTGGACCGAACACGACCGTGATCGAGGCCGATGGCCGCTACATGATCCCTGGCCTGTGCGATGGTCATATGCATATCGAAAGCGGCATGCTGACCCCCGCGGAATTCGCCGCGGCTGTGATTCCCCATGGGACCACGACCATGTTCACCGATCCGCATGAAATTGCGAATGTGCTTGGCCTAGATGGCGTCCGCATGATGCATGACGAGGCGCTGATGCAGCCCGTAAACATCTACACCCAAATGCCGTCTTGCGCGCCGTCTGCCCCGGGTCTGGAAACCACTGGGTTTGAAATTTCAGCGGATGATGTGGCCGAGGCAATGGCATGGCCTGGCATCATTGGGTTGGGCGAGATGATGAATTTCCCTGGTGTGATCAACGGTGATCCGCAGATGTTGGCAGAGATCGCCGCGACAATGAACGCGGGCAAAACTGTAGGCGGGCATTATGCCAGCCCTGACAAAGGTATCCCTTTTGCCGCCTATGTTGCAGGTGGTCCTGCAGACGATCACGAGGGCACAGCAGAGGCCGACGCAATTGCGCGCGTGCGTCTGGGCATGAAGTCGATGATGCGTCTTGGGTCCGCATGGTATGATGTCGAAAGCCAGATCACTGCGGTGACGGAAAAAGGGCTGGACCCGCGCAACTTTATCCTTTGCACCGATGATTGTATGGCCGGTACTTTGGTCAATGACGGGCACATGAACCGCGTGGTGCGTCACGCGATTGATTGTGGATGCGATCCGGTTGTTGCACTTCAAATGGCGACGATTAACACGGCCACGCATTTTGGACTTGAGCGAGAGTTAGGGTCTATTTCGCCCGGTCGACGGGCGGATTTGATCCTGACATCCGACCTGAAAACGCTGCCGATAGAGCATGTGATTGCGCGCGGTCAAACCGTGGCGCTGGACGGCAAAATCACTGTCGACTGTCCACATTTCGACTGGCCTGAAAAAGCGCGCCAGACGGTGCATTTGGGCAAGGCGTTGTGCGCGTCAGACTTCGAAATCATCGCACCCGATGGGCGCGAAACAGTCACGGCAAAAGTTATCGGTGTCGTCGAAAACCAAGCCCCGACAGAGGCTTTGACAGCCGTCTTGCCCGTTGCTGGCGGCGTGGTTGAAGGTCAAGCCGATGTCTGCCAAATCGCGCTTGTGGAACGACACCGCGCGACGGGTGAGGTGGTCAACGGATTCGTGTCGGGCTTTGGCTATTCGGGCAAAATGGCGATAGCCTCGACAGTTGCCCATGACAGTCACCACATGATCGTGGTGGGCACGGATCGGGTGATGATGGCCGCAGCCGCAAACCGATTGGGGGACGTCGGGGGCGGCATCACTGTATGGAAAGACGGCAAAGAGATCGCACTTGTGAAGCTGCCGATTGGGGGTCTGATGTCTGATCAACCTGCCGTCGAAGTCGCAGCAAATGCGGACCAGATGGTTGCCGCTATGGCCGACTGTGGTTGCACATTGAACAACGCCTATATGCAACATTCGCTGCTCGCGCTTGTTGTCATTCCCGCGTTACGCATTTCTGATCTGGGCTTGGTCGATGTGACCAAATTCGAGATTACCGACCTGTTCGAGGATACTTAAATGACGATTAAGATGACGACACCCGACGTGCCCGCAGCACAAAGTTTTGATGATCCTGCCGCCGCGGTTGTCCGTCTGCAAGAGATCTATGCAATCGCGTCGAAGTTCCTGTGTGATGCGTTCAATGATGCTTTGTCTGGGGTGAAACCAACGGGTCGGATGCGCGCATATTATCCCGAAATCCGCATTGTCACCACGAGCTATGCCAAGACCGACAGCCGATTGTCATTCGGCCATGTGGCCGAACCCGGAACCTATGCGACGACTGTCACGCGTCCCGATCTTTTTGCGTCATATCTGGAACAACAAATCGCATTATTAATGCAAAGCCACGGCGTGACGGTCCAGATCGGCGTATCTACAACAGAAATGCCCGTGCATTTTGCAGTTGCCAATGATGTGAACGTGTCGGTGCCACAAGATGGTACATTGGATTTCACATTGCGTGATGTTTTTGACGTGCCGGACCTGTCGACAACACATGACAATATCGTCAATGGATCTGGTTTTACCTACCCCGACGGTGCGCTGCCCTTGGCACCGTTCACCGCGCAGCGGATCGATTATTCTCTTGCGCGGTTGTCGCATTATACGGCCACGGCGGCAGAGCATTTTCAGAACCATATTCTGTTCACAAACTACCAATTCTATGTGGAAGAATTCGAAGCTTATGCGCGCCAAATGCTCGCTGACCCAGACAGCGGATACACCAGCTTTGTCGGGACAGGGAACATCGAAATTACCGATGCAAATGCGCCAATGCCGATCCCGCCAAAGCTACCGCAAATGCCGACGTATCACCTAAAGCGTGAAGGCGGCGGCGGGATTACACTGGTCAATATTGGCGTTGGTCCGTCGAATGCGAAAACAGCGACGGATCATATCGCAGTCTTACGACCCCACGCTTGGTTGATGGTCGGGCATTGCGCTGGGCTGCGCAATTCGCAACGCTTGGGCGATTTCGTTCTGGCCCATGCTTACTTGCGTGAAGATCACGTATTGGACGACGATCTGCCGATTTGGGTGCCGATCCCCGCGTTAGCTGAAATTCAGATTGCATTAGAAACCGCCGTTGCTGATGTGACAAAATTGAAGGGATATGAGCTAAAACGGATCATGCGTACGGGCACCGTGGCCACCATTGATAACCGCAATTGGGAATTGCGTGATCACTCTGGCCCTGTGCAACGGTTGTCGCAATCGCGCGCGATCGGGTTGGACATGGAAAGCGCCACAATCGCCGCGAACGGGTTCCGGTTTCGGGTGCCTTACGGTACGCTGCTATGTGTCAGCGACAAACCATTGCATGGCGAATTGAAGCTGCCCGGCATGGCTTCTGAATTCTATAAAACCCAAGTCGCCAGCCATTTACAGATCGGGATCAAAGCCATGGAAATCCTGCGAGAGATGCCATTGGAACGGATTCACAGCCGGAAATTGCGCAGTTTTGAAGAAACCGCCTTTCTCTAACCCCGCGGACTGCCAAAAAACCCGCTTTTTTTGAGAAAAACGCGCGGTAATCGTTGTGATAACCCACAAGATACAGTTAACTATGCGCATATGAGGCCCCACAGATTGGGCGAACAAGGGAGACCAGAAAATGGCTAAACCAATGACAAAAGCACAGCTTGTCGCAGCACTTGCAGACGAAATGGGCCAGGACAAAAAAGCTGCAGGCGCAGCTCTTGAAGCAGTATGTGCTTTGATCACACGCGAAGTTGCAGGCGGCGGCGCTGTGACACTGCCAGGCGTGGGCAAAATCTATTGCCGTGAACGCCCAGAGCGTATGGTTCGCAACCCAGCCACGGGTGAGCAGATTAAGAAAGAAGCTGACAAGGTTGTCAAAATGACAATCGCGAAAGCGCTGAAAGATTCCGTAAACGACTAAGTCGTTTTACACATCGATTTTAGAAGGGCTGTCCATCGCGGGCGGCCCTTTTTGCATTGCGCGATCCCCGCCGATGGGCAACTGTCGACCCATGGATATCAAAGCAATCTTGATGGGCGTCGCCTTCGCCGCGATGTGGTCATCGGCGTTTACCTCTGCGCGGGTCATCGTGGAATTTGCACCTCCGCTGACAGCGTTGGCGGTCCGGTTCTTGGTGTCGGGCTGCATCGGGGTCGGCATTGCATGGATGATGGGCCAGTCGATGCGATTGACGCGGCGCCAATGGACAGGCGTATTGATTTTCGGGGTCTGCCAGAACGCGCTTTACCTCGGGGTGAATTTCGTCGCCATGCAAACGATCGAAGCCTCACTTGCCGCGATCATCGCATCCACGATGCCATTGCTGGTGGCGGTCACAGGATGGGTGTTCATGGGCCAAAAATTGCGACCGCTTGGCGTCGTTGGATTGATCGCAGGCGTGATTGGCGTAGTGTTGATTATGGGGGCAAGGTTGCAAGGCGGAGTGGATGTCTACGGCATCGTGCTATGTGTGATCGGGGTGGTATCACTGACCATCGCCACACTCGCCGTTTTGGGGGCAAGCTCTGGTGGAAATGTGTTGATGATCGTCGGACTACAGATGCTTGTTGGCAGCGCAATTCTATGGGTGCCGGCGTTTGCATTCGAGACATTTGACATCACATGGAATTGGCAGCTGATCGTGGCATTTGTCTATACCACCATCGTGCCTGGCCTGCTTGCGACATGGGTCTGGTTCACATTGGTCGGGCGGATCGGCGCGGTGAAGGCATCCACTTTCCACTTCCTTAACCCGTTTTTCGGTGTCGCGGTTGCGGCGGTTTTGCTCGGCGAAAAGCTAGGTCCGTTCGACGTTATCGGCGTGATTATTATAGCAGGTGGCATTTTGGCCGTGCAATTGTCGAAACAGCCTACCAGCCGCTAGGGGCCGTATCCAATTCAACAGCCAATTGGTCTAGGAAATCACGCAGAACGGCGGCGCGTTTTTCGGCCAAGGCGCGGCCTGATGTGGTTTGCATGGTGTCGGGCAGTTTCAGCAATTTGATTTTGAAATGATCCACGGCATAAGCCTTGTCGTTCAATTCCCGATCAGTGCCAAAGGGGTCAAGGCCGTGAAACAACGCGCCGCCCAAAACGCCGGTGGTTGCGAAACAACGGGCAATGCCTATAGCACCCAAGGCCTCTATCCGGTCGGCGTCTTGCAGGATCCTGGCCTCTGGTGTCTCGCAAGGAATATTCGCGGAAAAGCTGTGGGCGGCGATTGCATGGCTAGCGTTTTCAACTTGTTTCTCGGTCAGCCCCATATGCCGTAAAACCGGCGCAGCGGCATCTGCAGACATCTGGGATGCGCGCGCGCGATCGGGGCTGTTTTTCGGAAGCGTCACCAGATCGTGGAAATAACATGCGGCTAGAAGTACCGTCATGTCACACGGGTCCTCACCCGCTGCGATGATCTGCGCATTGGCCCAAACGCGGTCGGTGTGCGCCACGTCATGGGCAGCATCACTGGTGATCGCAGATGTCAGATGGGCGCGTAGGTCGTCGCGCAGGCTCATCCGATTTTGCCGCGAATACCGCCCGTTTGACCGCGGTCCAGCAGCAAGTGATCAAGAATGACACAAGCCATCATCGCCTCGCCTACAGGCACGGCGCGGATGCCGACGCAAGGATCGTGGCGACCTTTGGTTACCACCTCTGTTGGGGTGCCATCCATGCGGATTGACTGGCGCGGGGACAAGATCGACGATGTTGGTTTCACAGCGAACCGCACGACAATGTCTTGGCCCGTGCTGATCCCGCCAAGAATGCCGCCCGCGTGGTTAGACGAATAAACCGGTTGCCCGTCGTTCCCCATGAAAATCTCATCCGCATTTTCGCGACCTGTCAGGGCCGCAGCGGCCATGCCTTCGCCAATTTCAACACCTTTCACCGCGTTAATCGACATCATCGCAGCGGATAAATCAGTGTCTAACTTGGCGTAAACCGGTGCGCCGATACCTGCGGGGACGCCACGCGCGACAACTTCGATGATCGCACCAACGGAATTATGATCGTCCTTGCGCAGCCAAGCAAGATAGTCGTTCCACTCCGCGGCAGCGTCCGCATCTGGGCAAAAGAAATCATTCTTGTCGATCTGGTCCCAATCAACCTTAGTAGGGTCGATTTTCTTGGCGCCCATTTGGGTCATATAGCCTTTGATCTGGACGTTTGGGGCAATGGCCGCGATCGCTTCACGCGCGACACCACCTGCCGCCACGCGGCTGGCCGTTTCACGGGCCGATGACCGCCCGCCGCCGCGATAATCGCGCAATCCATATTTCTGGTGATAAGTGATATCGGCGTGACCCGGCCGGAATGTATTGGCGATATCGCCATAATCCTTGGACCGCTGATCAGTATTTTCGATCATCAGTTGAATAGGGGTACCTGTCGTCCGGCCTTCAAAGACGCCGGACAGGATTTTCACTGCATCAGCCTCTTGGCGCTGTGTAGTGTTTTTGTTTAGGCCGGGACGGCGCAGATCGAGCCATTGCTGGATCATTGACGCATCCAGCGGCACATTCGGGGGGCATCCGTCGACAGTCGCGCCCAAGGCAGGCCCGTGGCTTTCGCCCCATGTGGTGAACTTAAAAAGATGGCCAAAGCTGTTGATTGACATGGGGGCTCTCCGTTGCTTGGGTCTCAGATATTGCAAATGGGGCGGCGGGGAAAGCCCTGCATGCTTGACAGCGACGCGAGATGTGACCGAAGTGCATATATGTTAACCAATTCCGATATCGTGGCGCTGACCGCCACCCGCCGTGCCCTGCACCAGCAGCCCGAAATTTCTGGCGAGGAAGAGCAAACCGCCGCGACTATTGTGGAGCTGTTACAAGAGCTGCACCCGACTGAGATCATCACCCGTTTGGGTGGGCATGGCGTGGCCGCTGTGTTTGATAGTGGCGTCGATGGTCCGACGGTTTTATTTCGTGCCGAGCTTGATGCGCTCCCAATCCAAGAAATTTCCGGTAATCCATGGGTGTCCCAAGTCGCTGGCAAGGGACATCTGTGTGGGCATGACGGGCACATGGTGATGCTTTTGGGTTTGGGTCGCTTGATCGCACGAAACCCAGTGGCCAAGGGGCGGGTCGTGCTGATGTTCCAACCCGCCGAAGAGGACGGGAGCGGCGCGCGTGCGGTTGTTGCCGACCATGCGTTCGCACAAATTGCGCCGGATTGGGCATTTGCCATTCACAATGAACCAGGGCGGCCGTTCGGACACGTGTCCACGCGGGTCGGATTGATCAACTGCGCGTCCCAAGGCTTGGCGATTAAGCTCACTGGCAAAACGGCCCATGCGGCGGAACCGGAAATGGGCGTGTCACCTGCGCCAGCAATTGCAGCGTTGATCCCTGCGTTGGGTGCCTTGGGCGTGGGTGGTGCGCTGACAGAGGCGTTCAAACTAGTCACCGTCACTCATGTGCATATCGGCGAACCGACATTTGGCATCGCCCCGTCAGAAGGGCAGATTTTCACGACGCTTCGCGCAGCCGATGACAGCGCGATGGATGGCATGATGGATGCGGCGCGCAAGATGGCCACGCAGGTGGCACAGGATCATGGGCTGGATGTGGCGTTCGAAGACCATGATGTTTTCAAGGCTTCGATCAATGACGCCGCTGCGACGCAAGTTGCACAGACCGCGATGGATCGCCTTGCCGTGCCGCATAGCGACGTGGGCCTGCCGATGCGCGCATCAGAGGATTTCGGCGTGTTCGGTTGGGGGGCGAAAGCCGCGATGCTGTGCCTTGGACCCGGCGAGGATTTCGCGTCTTTGCACAATCCCGACTATGACTTTCCTGATGATTTGATACCCGTTGGAGTTAGCATCTTTCACCAGATCGCGCGGGACCTACTTGGCACGGCGTAAGGCAACCAGATTAGAAACTAATAAGGCCCCAATGACGATAATGCCGCCGATGATTGCCCATATGCCCGGGTGCTCATCTGCGATCACCCAGATTAGCAAAGGCGCCAAAACAGATTCCAAAAGCACAAGCAGCGCAACCTCCGCCGCACTGATATAGCGGGGGCCGATTGTCAGCAGACAGGTCGCGAAACCGATAAACAATCCATGGGCAATGAACAGCTCGTAATTCTCCAGAAACGCCGGAATAGGGTCGATAAATGGCGCGATCAAGGCCGCGGCACCAATATAGGCCACTGGAATTACTGCCACCATGGATGTGCCCTTGAGCAATCGCAAAACGGTCAAAGCCAGCCCATAGGCGACTGCAACATAGACCGCCCATAAGTCGCCCTTCAGCGATGCGATCTGGGATGATTGTGATCCATATGCAATCACACCCAACCCAAGGATGACGGCAATCATCGTCAACACCATCCGCGTTCTTATTGGTTCTCCCAGAATAATTCGGCTAAAAATCAGCGCGAAAATCGGCATGGCTGCAAAGATGAAAACAACATTGGCCACGCTGGTGTGTTCGACAGCCTGCACAACCGCAAACGTCGTGGATCCGATCAGCGCGATATAAAGCGCGCCGAGCCATCCGGTTTGAAATGCGGCGCGAAATCCGGCACGCCCTTCGATGGCCGCGACCAAACCCAAGACGACCAGTCCCGACAAAAGACCACGCCAAAAGCTGATGACCAGCGGGTCCGCCGCGATCACCCGCACAAAGATTGTATCGGGTGTCACCAGCAAAATGCCAAAGGTCGTGATCAAGATACCCTTAAGCTGATCGGTCATGTTCTTGCCTTTTGAATGCGCTCGCGCTACCTAAGCCCTACCTCGGGGGGCCTGACAAGGGCTGAGATGCGCAAGCGGACCCGTTGAACCTGAACCGGTTAAGACCGGCGGAGGGAAGGTTTAGCAATCATGCTGCCCCCCATTCGCCCGTCGCATTTGGAGGATATGATGATGAAACCGATCATTCTGACGACTGTCGCGGGACTTTGCATGGCCACCGCGGCCACCGCAGAGACCCCTGTTTTGACAGTTATGACATACGACAGCTTCACGTCTGATTGGGGCCCTGGCCCGGCGGTCGAAGCCGCATTCGAAGAAACTTGTGCCTGCGATCTGCAGTTTGTGGGTGCCGGCGATGGTGCGGCCCTGCTCGCGCGGTTGCAGCTCGAAGGTCCGCGCACTGATGCGGATGTGGTCATGGGTCTGGACACAAACCTGACCGCAGCTGCGCGCGAAACCGGCTTGTTCGCCCCGCACGGCGTTGCGGCTGATCTGTCTTTGCCGATTGACTGGGCTGACACCGAATTTCTGCCATTCGACTGGGGCTATTTCGCCTTTGTCGGCAATGCAGGTGCCGACGCGCCAACCTCCCTTCGCGCGCTGGCCGACAGCGACATCAAGGTCGTGATCCAAGATCCACGGTCATCTACACCGGGCCTTGGTCTGTTGATGTGGGTGAGGGCGGCGTATGGCGATGAAGCTGCAAGCCTTTGGGCCGATCTGGCTGACAACATCGTCACGGTCACACCAGGCTGGTCCGAAGCTTACGGGTTGTTTTTAGAAGGCGAGGCGGATGCCGCGCTGTCCTATACCACATCCCCCGCCTATCACTTGATCGCCGAAGAAGACGCGAGCAAGGTGGCTTGGGCATTTGACGAAGGCCACTACATGCAGGTTGAAGTCGCAGGAAAAGTTGCGACCACTGATGTGCCGGAATTGGCGGATCAATTCCTTGCGTTCATGGTGTCGGACACGTTCCAGAACATCATTCCAACAACCAATTGGATGTATCCTGCCACCACCACAGCAGAGGGTCTACCTGAAGGGTTCGA
This sequence comes from Yoonia sp., assembly GCA_965660685.1. GTDB lineage: Bacteria > Pseudomonadota > Alphaproteobacteria > Rhodobacterales > Rhodobacteraceae > Yoonia. The sequence goes on from CBFIAX010000001.1 coordinate 153,059, forward strand.
CACGCTGATCACACCAGCAAAAGCACTGTTGATGACGCCAGAGGATGCATTGGCCACACGCCAAAATGCGTTGGACGAATGGCGCAACGCGCTATCACAATAAACCCGCGCTGGCCCGGCGGTATTGCCGTCGGGCTGGTTTTGGCGCTGACGCTCGGCACACTTGCGGCTGTGGCGTGGCGCGCAGATTTTGGGCGCGGCTTGAACAGCGCCGATTGGGCCGCGATCAAATTCACGGTGTTACAAGCATTTGTTTCAGCGATGCTAAGCTGCCTGCTTGCCATCCCCGTCGCTCGCGCATTGGCAAGGCGCAGGTTTTGGGGGCGGTCTGTACTGGTGACCCTGTTAGGCGCGCCATTCCTACTACCCGTCATCGTGGCCGTGCTGGGCCTATTGGCTGTGTTTGGGCGTAACGGCGTGCTGAATAGCGGCTTGGCGGCGTTGGGTTTACCAGAGGTATCGATCTATGGGTTCCATGGTGTCGTTCTCGCTCATGTGTTTTTCAATCTGCCTTTGGCCACCAGATTGATTTTGCAAGGTTGGCTATCAATTCCGGCAGAGCGGTTTCGTCTGGCCGCAAGCTTGAACGCGCCGATTGGCCGCCTGCTGGAACGGCCAATGTTGTGGAGTGTTCTGCCTTCTGCATTCTTGGTTGTTTTTCTGATTTGCCTCACAAGCTTTGCCGTTGCGCTGACGCTCGGCGGTGGACCGCGCGCCACAACGGTGGAATTGGCGATTTATCAAGCGCTACGATTCGATTTTGACCTCGGCCGCGCGGCGATGCTGGCGCTCGTTCAGTTTAGTCTATGCCTTTGCGCGGGCGTGTTGGCATGGCGGTTTACGGCGGTGGATGCCATGGGCGGCGGCCTAGACCGGAATGTAGACCGTTGGGACGGAAGTCGCGTCTTGGACGGCATTGTGATCGTGCTCGCGGCCGCGTTTCTTTTGGTCCCGATGGTCATGATTTGCCTGCGGGGTTTGCCGGGATTGGTAGCTTTGCCAGCGGATATCTGGCAAGCCGCGCTGCGGTCTGTCGTTGTGGCCATCATGTCGGCAGGTTTGTGCATCGTCATGACGTTGGCGCTGGCGTTGCGTGGTGGTTGGGTTGTGAGCCTTGTTGGCGTGTTGCCACTTGCTGCGTCATCGTTGGTGGTGGGGACAGGGCTGTTTTTGATCGTCTTTCCATTCGCGAACCCCGCAATACTGGCCTTGCCGGTGACAGCGATTGTGAATGCAGTTCTGGCGTTGCCGTTCGCGCTACGATCCGTCGCGCCAGCGGTGGACAAGATCACGGCGGATTACGCAAGGTTGGGCGCGATTTTGGATATGTCTGCGCGTGTTTGGATGTTGCGCGTCGTGTTGCCGCGATTGCGCCGACCGTTAGGGTTTGCAGCGGGTCTTGCCGCGGCTTTGTCGATGGGTGACCTTGGGGTGATCGCGTTGTTCGCTGGAGATGCTCAAGAAACTTTGCCGCTGGCAATGTATCGATTGATGGGCGCCTACCGGATGGAGGCCGCGGCGGGGGCCGCGTTATTGTTGCTTGTCCTGAGCTTTGTGATCTTTTGGATTTGCGATCAAGGAGGCCGTGTCGATGCTGACCTGTAATGACCTGACCATCGCGCAGGGGGCGTTTTCCCTAACTGCGAATATCGGTTTACCCAAAGGCGCGGTAACCGCCGTAATGGGCGCGTCTGGCGCTGGGAAGTCGACATTATTGGCGGCAATAGCGGGGTTCGCCGATCCTGCATCGGGTAGCGTGTATTATGACGGTCAAGACATTACGACGCTTGCACCTGGCAAGCGGCCGGTCAGCGTATTGTTTCAGGATAATAATCTGTTTCCCCATCTTAGCGTTGCCGAGAATGTGGGGCTGGGGTTACGTCGCAATCGTGCGCTCAAACCATCCGAGAAGGAAGCCGTGACTGAGGTTTTGGGCCGCGTCGGGATTGAGGCAGATTTTGAAGAGCGTAAGCCCGCACAATTGTCTGGTGGACAGCAAAGTCGCGTGGCCTTAGCGCGGTTATTATTATCAGAGTTGCCGGTTGCCTTGTTGGACGAACCGTTTTCGGCGCTTGGGCCAGCGCTAAAAGATGAGATGTTGGACTTAATGCGTGCGACTTTGCTTGGATCCCGGGACGCGACCGTTTTGATGGTCACCCATGATCCGTCAGATGCGAAACGTAGTGCGGATTATGTGGTTTGGGTGGATGATGGTGTCGCCGCTTCACCGCGCCTGACCAGTGAAATTTTTGTCGATCCCCCGGCAGGGCTTCGTCAATATCTGGGGGAGATGGGTTAAAACCCATCCTACGAAAAAGGCCCGCCAATTGGCGGGCCTTTTGTTATGTCAATCACAGGAGCTGTGTTTAGTCTTTTTTCTTATGCGGTGCCCACAGACGTTTGTTTGTCAGGTAGAGTAGACCGGAAAGAACAATCAAGAAGATCACACCAGTCAGGCCAGCCTGTTTGCGGGCCATCATTTTCGGTTCTGCCGCCCACATCAAGAATGCAGCAACATCTTCGGATGCGTGATGCAGGTCGTTGTTGTGACCGTCGTCAAATTCAACGTCATCGCCGTAAAGCGGCTGTGCCATTGAGATCCAAGAACCAGGGTACTTATGCGTGCCGTCTTCGTATTTACACTCTTCTGGATAGCCGCCAGATGCGAATGCCGAGTTGTAGTGACCATCGAAATCTTCCGGCGCGCAAGAGGGTGCTTCGACGTAACCGGTCATCAAGGACGCGATATACTCTGGGCCACCCATGCCTTTGAACAACTGGTTCAGACCAGTGCCGTAGGGGCCGTGGAAACCTGCGCGTGCTTTTGCCATCAGAGACAGATCAGGTGCCGAAGACAAAGCCGAACCAGGGAATTTGTCCGCTGGAGTCGCTGTGCGAAAGTCGCCTTCGCCATCAAGCAGTGCCTGGTCGAAAACTTCATAGTTTTCGGCATAGGCGCGCATTTGATCCTCTGGAAAGTGAGGGCCGCCTTCGTCGTGAAGGTTGCGGAACGCCACCAATTCCAGACCGTGACATGCAGAGCAAATCTCGGTGTAGATCTTCAGGCCGCGTTGCAGTTGGTTTTCATCGTAGGCACCAAATGGCCCTTCGAAGGAGAAGTCGAAGTCTTCGACATGCGCTTCGGATGCCGCGAATGCGGTTGAAGCGGTTACAGCCATGACGGCAGCAAGGGTGAGTTTACGGAACATCATTGTTTGTCCTTTCTCACTCAGCCGGAGTGGTAGCAGAGCCACCATCTTTAGGGCCGTAGTGGGCGTTAAAGTCATCTTCGATTGTTGCAGGCGTTGCCAGCGGCTTTTCGATCACACCCAAGATTGGCAGGATGACCAAGAAGTAAGCGAACCAATAAGCTGCGCCGATCAAAGAGATGATATCGTATGGGGATTCCGCAGGACGCGCGCCGACCCACATCAGAACGATGAAGTCGATGACGAGCAGTGCAAACCACCATTTGAACATCGGACGGAAGCGGCCAGAGCGGACAGACGATGTGTCCAACCATGGAGCCAGACCCATCACAACGATCGCGCCAAACATGGCCAGAACCCCAAAGAATTTCGCATCAATGATGCCGAAGCTTAGGAATTCGACAATCTGAACGACCCAGACGTCTGCAGTGAACGCACGCAGGATTGCGTAGAATGGCAAGAAATACCATTCAGGTACAATGTGCGCAGGTGTCGCCAGCGCGTTGGCTGGGATGTAGTTGTCTGGGTGACCCAAGTAGTTTGGCATGAAGCCCACAACTGCCATGAACACCGCAAGAATAACCGCCAGAGCGAACAAATCTTTGATCACAAAGTACGGCCAGAATGGCAGTGTGTCTTTTTTGGCTTCATCAACGCTACCACGGCGCACTTCAACACCTGTTGGGTTGTTGTTGCCTGTGTTGTGGAAGGCCCAGATGTGAACGATCACAAGGCCCGCAATGATGAATGGCAGCAGATAGTGCAACGAGAAGAAGCGGTTCAGCGCTGGCTGGCCAACGGCACCGGCACCCAAGAGCAAGGTCTGCAGGCTGTCACCGACGAATGGGATTGCGCCGAACAGGCCGGTGATCACAGCAGTCCCGTGGAACGACATTTGACCCCAAGGCAAAACGTAGCCCATGAAACCCGCACCCATCATCAGGATGTAGATCAGCATGCCGATGATCCATGTGATTTCGCGCGGTGCCTTATATGACCCGTAATACAGGCCACGGAAAATGTGCATGTAGACGGCAAAGAAGAAGAGCGATGCGCCATTCATGTGGAAATAGCGGATCATGTGCCCGCCGTTCACGTTACGCATGATGTGCTCAACAGATGTGAACGCCAAATCGACATGCGGCGTGTAGTGCATGACAAGCACGATGCCTGTCACAATTTGCAGCGCAAGTGTGAACGTCAGGACAATGCCCCAAATCCACATCCAGTTCAGGTTTTTTGGCGTTGGTGCAGTCAGCGTCGAATACAGCAGGCCAATAATTGGAAGACGAGATTCGACACCTTTGGTGAAGTTCGACTTTGGTTCGTAATGGTCGTGGGGAATACCAGACATGGATCTCTCTCCTTAACCGAGTTGGATTGTTGTTGCGTCGACGAATTCGGCGACGGGAACAGGCAAGTTGCGCGGCGCTGGACCTTTGCGGATCCGGCCAGAGGTGTCGTAGTGGGACCCGTGACAAGGGCAGAACCAGCCGCCAAAGTCGCCTGCGTCACCCAAAGGCACACAGCCAAGGTGGGTACAAACGCCCATTTGAACCAACCATTTGCCATCTTCGTCCAAGCTGCGGTTATCGTCCGTCGCTGGGGTGCCGGCTGGCAGGTTGTTGTTGTTCGCGCCTTGATCAGGCAGATCGTCCACGTTCACAGCGCGGGCTTCAGCGATTTCTGCTTCTGTCCGGTTGCGGATGAAAACTGGCTTACCCTGCCACAGAACAGTGATCTGTGTCCCAGGATCAACTGCGGCAACATCGACGCGAATCGATGCCAACGCAAGAACGTCAGCTGAAGGGTTCATTTGGTTAACTAGGGGCCAAACGGCCGCGCCGGTAACTACAGCGCCCGCACCAGCGGTTGCATAGTAGATAAAGTCGCGGCGTGTGCCCTGGTGGTCGTCTGCATGTGACACGGGTGCATCTCCGATGTTTGGGGCCGAATGACCCGCACGAAATAGACTGGCGCTGGTTTCCCAACACCTATTCTGGCGCTGTTTAGCTCTGAAAACCGCGTCAGTCCAGCGGACAATAAGGCGCAGGGTGTTTATCGAGCGCACAGATGACTGAAAAGGACCAATAGAAGGTGAATTCTGGTGGCAATTTTCGGAAAATGAGGGCGTGTATGCGTGATGCTTGGAAGACCAACCAAGACGTGATCACTGACCTTAGATTCACCGTGACTTGTTTTGATGGCTGTAAATGACTAGATGGCATGGTATTATCGCCTTGAACCAATGTCGGATCATGTCATGCGCCATATCTTTTCAGCTATCGGCTTTATTGCCTTGCCAGCCACCGCAATGGCGGAGGTTGAGCTGAGCTATTATGGGGGTACGCAGATTGCGTCCCCATCCGAAGTGGACGTTTTCGGCGATACGTCGATTCCAGATAATACGAATACCGTGACATGGGTTGGCCGTTCATTCGATGCGCCGATTTATTACGGAATTCGCGCGACGGTTTGGACGTCGGACAGTTTTGGCTATGGCCTCGATTTTTCGCATAACAAGGTTTACCCTGAAACGCTTCCGGCAGGATATGACCGGTTGGAGTTCACGGACGGGTTGAACACGCTGACATTGAATGGCTATCGCCGTTGGGAAAATTCGCTCGGGCCGATGACACCCTATGTCGGCGCCGGTTTGGGCGTCGCAATTCCCCATGTTGAGGTTATCAACGGGGAATCAGAGACCACGGGTTATCAAGTGACCGGCCCTGCGGCGGCATGGATCGCGGGTGCGAGTTTTCCGATCAACGACAGGTGGTCAATGTTTGGGGAATACAAAGGTACATACAGCCAAAACGCTGCGGACCTTTATTCCGGTGGCACATTGGAAACTGATATTGTGACCAATGCGGTCAACGTTGGGATCAGTTTCCAATTCTGACGCGGTGATGGGTCAAAACCCATCCTACGGCGCTGTGGCCTTCATGCTGTCGCGTTCCGAAAATTCTTCATACCATGCAGCAAGCGCCGGATTGCCATTACGCCATCCCCGATCATCGTGGCGAAAGTCAAGATAGGCCAATGCGCAGCCGACCCCGATTTGCGCCATATCAAGTGGGCCAGACAGGTGGCTCATCCATCGACTGTTGATGGCGCCCACAGCATTGGCAATCTTGGCCCATTGTGCGCCGATCCAAGGATGATAGTGCATGTTCTCTGGGCGCATGCGGACCTCGTAGGTCATCGAAACTGCTGCATCCATTATCGCATCGGCAGTCGCTTCTAGCGTCAAAACCTCCCATAGGCGCGACTGCGGGTAGAGGTTTGCTGTCGCGTGATCATCCAAGAAACGGGTGATAACGCGGCTATCATAGATTGCAGGTCCGTCGCCGCGCAACAATGAAGGGATTTTGCCGGTCGGGTTTGCCGCCACGACAGAAGGGTCCGAATCCAGCGGTGTTGTTGCGACTGCGACCTCTTCAACGGTGTCGAGCAGGTTTGCCTCGCGGAGCATAACGCGGACCTTGCGCACGTAGGGGGAGGTGCCTGACATCAGTAGTTGCATCGCTGAAATCCTTTGTTTTGGGTTAGCCGAATAAGACGCGATCTTGGTCCGCATGCCAAGGTGGATATTTTGTCATGACGTTTGCAAAACCGGTGCTGCCGGTAAAATCATTCAGCCAACGCAGAAGATGCGGCCAGTCTTGTTCATCGAACCACGCGCGGTCGGTGTTTGCGAATTGGCGCACGAAGGGGAGAATGGCCATATCGGCAAGGGATTGTTTGCCATAGAGCCATGTTTGGTTTGCCAGCATGTCGTCAAGGATACGTAGGAATGCAGCGCCGTCACCTTGGGCGGTGGCGCGCGTGCCATCAGGGTGACGCACGTGGTACTTATAGTGATCGAGTGCGGTCTTGAATGGGCCGTCGGCTTGCGCAATGAGATCATGACCATTGCTCGGCATGTCGAGCCAGCCCTGGGGATCTGATTGCGACAGCGCCCATTTCATCACGTCGATGCTTTCTGCAATGACTTCACCACGCAAATCGAGCACGGGAACCGTGCCTTTTGCAGATGTTGAAAGAAAAGCGGCGGGTTTATTGCGCAAGAGGATTTCGCGCAGTTCGACCTTTTGCCCGCTGGACGCAATCGCGAGCCGAGCTCGCATGGCGTAGGGGCAGCGGCGAAATGACCAGAGGATGGGGAGTTGTTGCATTTGTTGAGCCTCCGGCGGGAGTATTTAAGACAATGCGAGGAGTTGGTTGTCACGGGTGCCAGTGATCGTGGTGGCGATGATCTGGCTTTCGGGTTGCGGCGCATCGAAATGGACTTCGGTAAACTGTTCCGTGCGACCCATATGCGCGTTTTCCATCAGCACGCGGTGGGTTTTACCGATTTGTGATGTCAGGTGCGCTTGCACCTGTGTCTCGCCTGCGGCGCGCAATTGGGCGGCGCGGGTTTTAATGATCTTTCCGTTCACCGCAGGCATTTTCGCGGCAGGGGTGCCGGTGCGTGCGGAATAGGGGAAAACGTGCAGCCAAGTCAGGTTACAGTCGTCGATCAGTTTCAACGAGTTCGCAAACATTGCGTCCGTTTCTGTGGGGAAGCCCGCGATGATGTCTGCACCATAGGTCATATCGGGGCGCAGTTTGCTGGCCTCTTCGCAAAATGCAATCGCATCGTCACGCAGGTGCCGCCGTTTCATCCGCTTCAGAATCATGTCGTCGCCATGCTGCAGTGACAAATGCAGATGCGGCATCAGGCGGGGTTCGGTCGCGATGGCTTGCATCAGGTTTTCGTCAACCTCGATGCTATCAATTGAACTGATCCGCAGGCGCGGCAAATCGGGGATCAATTTCAAGATGCGCATGACCAAATCGCCCAGTTTCGGCGTCGCGGGTAGATCGGCACCCCAGCTTGTCAGATCAACACCTGTAAGAACAACCTCGTTATAGCCCCGATCCACGAGGCGTTTTATCTGGTCGATGACAACGCCTGCCGGAACAGAGCGTGAATTGCCACGACCGTAGGGAATAATACAGAACGTGCAGCGGTGATCGCAGCCGTTTTGCACCTGCACATAGGCGCGGCTGCGGGTGCCAAAACCGTCAATCAGGTGACCGGCGGTGTCCGTCACAGACATGATGTCGTTCACCTGCACGGCTTCTGTCTTGCCGATCAAATCGGGCGCAAGGCCGGCCCATGTGCTTGGGTCCATTTTTTCGGTGTTGCCCAGGACGACGTTGACTTCATCCATGGCAGAAAATGTTGCTGGTTCGATTTGCGCCGCGCAGCCTGTGACAATGATTTGCGCGTCCGGGTTGTCGCGACGTTGTTTGCGAATGTCTTGTTTGGCTTTGCGCACTGCCTCTGCGGTCACCGCACAGGTGTTCACAATGATCGCGTTTTCCACCCCAGCCGTCGTGGCGAGGTCTTTCATCGCCTCGGTTTCATAGGCATTAAGCCGACAACCGTGGTTCGAAAAGACTGGGGGCTTCATAGGCGCCACATCCCGTCGAACACGTGCGCTGTCCCGCCGGTCATCCAAACACCATCATCGCGCCAGTCAATCCAAAGCGTGCCACCGTCGAGATCAATCTGGACTTTGCGCCCAGTGATGCCACGCCGTGCGGCTGCGACGGCCGTTGCGCAAGAAGAGGAGCCAGATGCAAGGGTTACGCCTACGCCGCGTTCCCAGACCCGCATGCGTAGATGATCAGGTCCGACCAGCGAGGCGAACTGTACGTTCGTGCGTTCGGGGTAAATTGGGTGATGCTCGGTCGCTGCACCGCGCGTGGTGAGATCAACGTCCTCGGCATCATCGACGAAGAACGTGCAATGCGGGTTACCCATGCCTGTGGCTACGGGGTCGCCTTCGATTGGCAAGTGCAATGTGTCGGTGTTGGACGCAAGCGGCACCTCGTTCCAAGCAAGCTGTGGCTGGCCCATGTTGACCGACACCAAGCCGTCGCCCGCATCAAGCGCCAACAATGTGCCGCGGTCCGTGCTAAGGGTCAGGTCGGTCTTGCCGGTTTCGTCCATTAAGAAACGCGCGATGCAACGGGTCGCATTTCCGCAAGCCGCAGATTGTGACCCGTCGGCATTCCAAAACGTCATATGCACATCGAATCCGTCACGGTCTGACAATGTCGCCAACTGGTCGAATCCCACACCGCGATGCCGGTCAGCGATGGCAACTGCGACATCCGCATCCACCAACGGGGTGATTCCCCGCTCGTCGACGACAACAAAGTCGTTTCCAAGGCCATGCATCTTCATAAATGGTAGATATGTCGAGTTTTTTTCGGTCATAAACGGGCATATAGACCCTCGGCCAAAATGAATCCAGTAGAAGGCGCATTTCAGGGTTGACCCCGCGCCCATCAATTTCTAGATACCGCGTCAGTGGGCCGTTAGCTCAGTTGGTAGAGCAACTGACTTTTAATCAGTAGGTCGATGGTTCGAACCCATCACGGCTCACCATTTTATCAATATTCTCATATGCTTAACGAGTATACCTTTGGTGTGTCACAAAGTTGGTGTGTTGCCGGAATCAATACGGAAGCACCATGTCGCAAGAATCGAAGTGGCAATTGGCACTGTATGTAGTCACGCGTCTATGTTGCGCGGCGTCAGCAATTTGAAAGAGGTGAAAAGACTTTGGTAGCAAAGCCGATGACTCAAGGTCATTTTAGATTGTATGACGCGTCGAAAACTATCGGCCCTAACCAGCCATTCGAGTTCAGCAAAATCCAACACGCCACTTCCCCATGAGCTGCAGTTCGTACGAACTGCAGCACTTAGGGCTAGGGATATAACAGATTTTTTGTCTCTGGAGACGCGTTGTCAACGGTGGTACAAGCCAACAATTCACAGCATGAACATAGTTTTGGAAAAAATGGGCATAAGAAGGTGAATATTTTAAAGTTTTCAGTTGTACTTCTATTTTTTGGGAGCTTGTCCGGTTGTGGGTCTGTCCGGTCTGCGGTGGATTTTCATTGGTTAGAACAAGCAGGCAACCCTAAACTAGCAATCAATATCTATAACGTCCTATTGCAATCCGGGATGCGTTGTCCAGAATCTGATTTTCCCCGATCCGGCACGAGATGTACAATGCCCGGTGCCCTTTTTGAGGGAATAGATACTGTATTTTTGTATAAGAAGAACAACGATATAGTCGTCAGAATTGATTACGAAGATCCAATCTGGATTTTTCAAAAACAACAATATCGTAGCGAATTCATTGATGAAGTTGGAGCGCTCACTAACCGGTTTCAAGAGTTGGGAGCCGATTTTGTTCGATTTGCTCTTCTACCGCGTGATCCAGCACACAAGGACTATACCACGATTGATATTGAAGAATTTGAGTTAGAAATGTTGCTAGAGCGTAGTACCCGCTGATGATGCCTCCAAATGAAAAATATATCAGCGAAGCGAAAATGGCTCGACAAGTCCCACCTCAAACCGCTTGCCGTGAAACAAAGCACTGTTAAGAGAAAACTGGAAGCCTTCAGAATTTGCGCTAACGGCCCAATGCGGACGTCCACCGAATAGGTAGGATGCTGCCGCGCGGCCCGCCAAACCAGACATTCGTACGTTGGCGCATTGCCGCTAGCTTCTCCAGTCCTTTATGTAGAGCTGGTTTTCATTAGAAAGCTGTATCAACTTTTGTTTTGTCGAAGATGCCGATATCAATGACGCATGCCATGTCGCGACGTGCGAAAAGTCGCGGTCAAATTGCCGGGAGTGACGACTAAATCACCAGTTTGATTGCGAATGCCACCACACTTAGAACAGTGACGCTGGCAAGCCATAGTGCCAAAAACCATGCCCATTTCGACAAGAGAGGATATTTCATTAGTGATATCCCTCTGCGGGGTCCATTTTCCCACGAAACACCCAATATGCGTAGGCCGTATATGCGAGAATGATCGGGATCAAAATTCCGGCACCAACCAGTGCAAATGCGAGACTACTGTCGGGGGCCGCGACGTCCCAGATGGTAAGCGACGGTGGCACCATCATGGGGTAAAAGCTGATCCCGATGCCGATAAAACTGACGATGAAAAAGCCAAGGGCAGACAGGAAGGGTTGTAAATCCTTGCCGTCATTTAAGCCGGTAAAGAATAGCCAGATGAGGCCGAGCATCACGACCGGCACCAGCATCGACACCAGACTGCCCGGCAGGTTGAACCAGCGGTCAAAGTAGATGGGATCCAAGAAAGGCGTAACAATACTGACCAAGCCGATCAGGCCGAGCGTTGCCGCGCCCAAAACCCAAGAATAGCGACGCATTTGTACGTTCAAGTCACCCACGGTTTTCAACACAATCCATGTTGCCCCCAAAAGTGCATAGCCGACCACCACGGCAAACCCTGTTAGGATTGAGAATGGTGTCAGCCAATCAAACCAACCACCTGAATAGGCACGGCCCGTGACCTCGATACCCTGAACGAGCGCGCCCAAGGAAACGCCTTGCGCAAATGCCGCGACGATGGACCCACCAAAGAAGGCGTAATTCCAGAAGCCCTTCCAACGGACCGTGCGCCATCGGTATTCAAACGACACACCGCGAAAGACTAAAGCGAGAAGCATGATGGTGATCGGCATGTAGAGTGCGGGCATAACAATCGCATATGCCAGCGGGAACACAGCGAATAATCCGCCGCCGCCGAGGACCAACCAAGTCTCATTTCCGTCCCAAACGGGGGCGACGGAATTCATCATCAAGTCGCGATCCTTTTCAGAGCGGGCAAATGGAAACAAGATCCCAATGCCAAGGTCGAAACCATCAAGGATGACGTAGACAAGCACGGCGAATGCAATCAGGCCGGCCCAAATGAATGCAAGATCGAATATCATAGTGGTTTCCTTATTTGCCTGGAATAAAGTCGGGATCGACCTGTGGAGCGGGCGTGATGCCCGCCGTCCGAATTGGGCCGTCTTTGAGGCCAAGGTTCGGGGTTGCTGCGCGTTTGTTCATCATGCGAAGGATATAGAATGTACCTGCGCCAAAGACGAAAAAGTAAACCACTATGAAAGCAACGAGAGAGGCAGCGACAGCAGGAGCAGCCACAGGGGCAAGACTGTCAGAGGTGCGCAATAGGCCGTAAACTGTAAACGGCTGGCGGCCAACTTCTGTGGTCACCCAACCTGCCAACACGGCCACAAAGCCAGTTGGTCCCATTAAAATCGCCGCACGGTGCAACAATGGCGCATTGTAAAGTTGGCCTCTCCAACGGGCAAACAATGACCAAATACCAAGTCCAAGCATTGCAAAGCCAAGACCAACCATGATGCGGAAACTCCAGAAAACAATGGCGACTGGTGGTTCATCCTCGTCAGGGATTGTATCCAGCCCGTCAAGCGGCGCGTCCCAATGGTGTTTGAGAATCAGTGAGCTGAGTTTGGGAATTTCGACGGCATAGTCGATCCGCTTTTCCGCAGCATTTGGAATGCCAAAAAGGATTAAGGGTGCGCCGTGTGGGTGGCTGTCATAGTGGCCTTCCATTGCCATGATCTTGGCGGGTTGGTGTTCCAGCGTATTCAGGCCATGTGCATCCCCCGCAAGGATTTGCAGAGGCGTTACAATGGCCAGCATCCACATTGCCATAGAAAACATGCGTCGCGCTTCGGCGTCAGTTTTGTCGCGCAGCAGGTGCAAGCCACCGACCGCACCAACAACAAGTGCGGTGGTCAAGAATGCCGCAATAACCATATGAACAAGACGATATGGGAACGACGGATTAAACACGATTTCCCACCAATCTTCAGGCACGAACTGACCGACGTCATTGATGCTAAAGCCTGCGGGCGTTTGCATCCAAGAGTTCACCGACAAAATCCAAGTGGCCGACATCAGCGTGCCAAATGCCACCATTGCCGTCGCGAACATGTGCAGCTTTTCACCGACACGTTCCCGTCCAAATAGCATGATCCCAAGGAAACCCGCTTCGAGGAAGAACGCGGACATTACTTCGTAGGCCATCAATGGCCCGATCACCGGCCCTGCCTTATCCGAAAAGACGGACCAGTTGGTTCCGAATTGGTAGGACATCACAATGCCGGAAACGACCCCCATCCCAAAGGCGACCGCGAAAATCTTTTTCCAATAAGTGAAAAGCGTAAGATAGGTGTCATCCCGTGTCTTTATCCAAAGCCCATTGAGCACGGCCAAATAGCTGGCAAGCCCGATTGAAAAGCTTGGGAAGATGATATGAAACGACACAGTGAACGCAAATTGCATCCGTGCGAGGGTTTCGGCGGTAAAGCTTTCCAACATGGGGCGCCTCTTGAATCAGAAATGGTAATCGGGGCCCGTCGCCGGATCCCGAGAAATGTGACTAGCCACGTGGGCCAAAGTCTGCGGTGGTGACGTCGCCACTGCCATCGCGGTCAATCATTGTGAGCCATGCGGCGGCTTTGGTCAAAAACTCTGACTTGCTCACACGACCATCGCCGTCGGTGTCGTTGAATGTCAACACCATGCCGTCCTGAACACGGCCCATTTTGCCATCCGCATGTGCAGGTTGGTTTTCCATGTCGGATTTTCGAGCACCGTCGAAATAGCTGTATTCCTCGGCGTCCAAAAACCCGTCATCATTGGAATCAAAAGTGTAAAACACATCGGCACGTTTGGCGCGTAGTTCATCAAGCGTGACGACGCCGTCGCTGTTGCCATCCCAGTTTTCGATAAAGTGAGAGCCCGGAGCGGTTTCCGCAGCTACGTAAAGGGGACACATTGCAATGCCTAAGATCAATAATTTTTTCATTTGGTGGCCTCCTTAAATGGCAACTGTGCGAAGATAGGGGCGGATTTCGTCGAAACCTTGTGGAAATTTTGTGGCGGCTTCGGCATTTGAAACAGAAGGCGGAATGATCGCGCGATCACCGGGCTGCCAGTCTGCAGGCAAGGCCACACCTTTTTCATCACCGATTTGTAATGCGTCGATCACACGCAGAATTTCATCGAAATTGCGGCCGACGCTCATCGGGTAGGTCATTGTCAGGCGCAATTTCTTGTCGGGATCGATGATGAATACCGACCGGACAGCGGCGGTTGAAGATTCGCCCGGATGAATCATGTCGTAGAGCGTCGCAATTTCGCAATCTGGATCTGCCACGATTGGAAACCGCAGTGTTGTGTTCTGCGTATCGTTGACGTCTTCGATCCATTTGAGGTGTTCGCTGGCGGTATCCGTGCTTAGCCCAATGGGTTTGACGTTGCGCGCGGCGAATTCGGCAGACAGTTGTGCCGTGCGGCCCATCTCTGTCGTGCAAACTGGCGTGAAGTCTGCCGGGTGACTAAAAAAGAACACCCACTCAGATCCGATCCAGTCATGAAAGGAAATGGAGCCAGTTGTCGTTTCTGCCTGAAAGTCTGGCACGGTATCACCAAGTCGTAGTGTCATTGTCGTCTCCTGATTAGCTTCGCTTTGACCTACGACGGTCACGCAAGCCGTTCAGTGACAAAGTCACTCAACTTGCTAAAAGATACAAAACAGTTATATGTTTGATCAGGAGGCACCATGAAGCTTACGTCATATACAAATTTTGCGATGCGTACGTTACAATTGGCGGCGTTAAAATCACCTGACTTGATACGCGTGGATGACGTTGTGCGCATTCATGGTCTTGCGCGGCCGCATATTGTGAAAATTGTCCATGAGCTTGGACAAGCAGGGTACATCACGACGCAGCGGGGGCGTGGGGGCGGGTTCCGGCTTGCCCGTCCGGCGGAGGATATTTGCATCGGCGAGGTCGTTCGACTGACCGAAGGTCCGCTCGAGTTGGTTGAATGTTTTAATCCGACCAAAAACACATGTCCGTTGATCGGCATCTGCAAATTATCCCGCGCACTTCAGGACGCGACGCGGGCATTCATGGCGGTGCTTGATGATCTAAGTCTGGCTGATATCGCGTCGAACAAGGCCGACTTACTGGCGCGCATCGCGCCTTTGGATGATGGAATCGTCGCACCGAAAAGGCATGCAAAATGATGAAATTGGACTGGACGGAAAGGTTCGCGGGCACTGTGGCATTACCATTGAGTGTTCGGGGACGTCTCAATAAATCAGCGCGTGTTGTTCATGTGAAAAAGGGCGATCAGGTCTTTGGCCCCGCAAATATCCCTGATAGCCTATTCTTCCTTTATGATGGACGAATACGGGTTTCTCAAACCTCTGACGCAGGACGCGACATTGTATTGTACCGCATTGAAGCGGGCGAAAGCTGTGTTTTGACGACGGCCTGCATGCTGGCCGAAGAAGCGTATAATGCAGAAGGTATCGCCGAGACTGACGTGACTGTCGTTAGTCTTCCTAAACCTGCATTTGATCGTTTGGCTGCGGAAGAAGACAGCTTTCGAAACTTCGTTTTCGCCGCGTATTCCCGAAGGTTAATCGATTTGCTGCGGGTCGTTGATGACGTTGCATTTGGTCGCATTGATGTGCGTTTGGCTGAACGGTTGCTCAAACTGGGCGAAGGAATGAAGCAAGTACACGCAACACATCAAGACCTCGCTAGCGAACTTGGGACAGCGCGTGAGGTGATATCACGGGTCTTGAATGACTTTCAAAAACGCGAGCTGATAGAACAATCTCGTGGGTTGATCACCTTTAAAAACAAGGCTGCGCTGGGCGCGATTGCCAATTCGGCATGAGGCATTTTCCAAAATTTGACACTTAGGTGACATTGTCACCAACAATGAGCCGGGAAAGTTATATCTCTGAATTAAGTTATGATTCAGGAGAATACTATGACACCCAATGTTGGAACCATTGACCGCATCTTACGTGCCGCCTTGGGCGCGATATTGCTATATCTCGCGTTTTTCAGCGGCATTGCGTTGTTCGCGGCGCCATTGTTCAAATACGGCGCGGCGATCGTTGGTATTGTTATGCTGGCAACCTCTGCCTTTAAGCTATGTCCACTTTATTCGATCCTCGGTCTCAAGACCTGTCAGGATTTTTAAGATGGAGACTGTTTTCACACCATTTGCCTCTTTCGGTGGCGGACTGCTCATCGGACTTGGCGCAGTTCTTCTCATGTTAGGTATTGGCCGTATTCTGGGCGCGACTGGCATTATGTCCGGTCTTGTTTTCGCCGAAAGCAGAGATGAATTCTCATGGCGAGCGGCAATGGTCGTCGGCATGATCTTGGCACCTGGCCTGATCTTTTTGACCACTGGTGCGATGCCAGAATTGTCCATCCCTGTCAGCCCATGGATGATCGCAACAGGCGGCGTAATCGTTGGGCTTGGCGCGAGCCTTGGCTCCGGTTGTACGTCTGGCCACGGCGTTTGCGGTCTGTCGCGACTTTCGGTTCGGTCCATTGTCGCTGTTCCGACATTTATGCTGACTGCGGCCATCACCGTTTACCTCATCCGTCACGTGTTTGGAGCTTAAGATATGAAACTGTTATTCGCACTTTTCACGGGTCTGGTGTTTGGCATCGGAATCTCGATTTCTGGGATGATGAATCCGGCCAAGGTTTTCAACTTTTTCGACCTTGCGGGCACATGGGATCCAAGCCTTGCATTTGTCATGGGCGGTGCGGTGATCACGACCTTTATCGGGTACCGCTTGGTCTGGCGTCGCGACGTCCCACTGTTTGGCGACGGGTTTCAAGTTCCGACGTCTCGCCACATTGATGCTCGCCTTATCGGTGGGTCGGCCCTGTTCGGGATTGGCTGGGGTATCGCTGGGTTCTGCCCAGGTGCTGCAATTCCTGCGCTTGGAACCGGCCGCTGGGAAGTGGCATTGTTTCTGGTGGCTGTTACCGTCGGGTTTTACGTGCGTCGAGTTTTTGCGGCGATGCCGGTCGCTGCTACGGGAACGAATTCATGACAACGGCGCGCAACGACAAACTGAAAGTTAAGCTTGCTGCTGTCGTTTTGGCGGTCGTCGCTGGCGCTGGGGGCATGTATCTTGCGATGTCGTCTCATGGTGGATTGATGGATCATGGCGCAATGTCGCAGCAACATCACGGCGATGGTATGGAGCATGATGAAGTCAATATGCCCGGCCTGCGCGGTGAAAACACAACGCCTGCAGAGAGCGCAGACATGGCTGTCTTGTTCCGCAATTTTGAGACGATCACCCGTGAGGTCGAAAACCTGCCTAACGGTATTCGCACCGTCACTCGGTCATCTGATCCAGATGTAATGGATGCTTTGGTCAACCACTCTGTCGGGATGATCGACCGTGTTGGGCAGTCGGATGATCCCAAAGTCATGATCCAAAGCCCCACGCTGGATATTTTCTTTGTGCGCGGAGGGGACATCATTTCGGAGGTGTCCGTCGAGGATGAAGGGCTGGTTGTGATCCAGACCTCTGAAAATCCTGATCTCGTTGCCGCATTGCATACGCACGCTGCCGAAGTGAGTGCAATGGTCGATCGCGGCATGCAGGCAGTACACGAAATGATGGCGGCCGAAGGCCGTACACACGGACACTAAATAGAATCGGAGAATTAGGCATGGCTTACACAGAGAAATTTCAAACCATGGCTGACCAAGCTCAGGCTAAAGTCGCCGCTGTTGACCCAGCGCAAGTTGATGCGTTGCTGGCCCAAGGTGCCGTTGCATTAGATATTCGCGACAAAGAAGAACACGATGCAGGCCATATCGAAGGATCGGTAAACATCAGCCGTGGCAAGCTTGAAATGAATATCGAGGGCGAATTGCCTGCCTTGGACACCAAAATCCTGTGCTACTGTAATGCCAACAATCGCGGCGCTTTGTCCGCCGCAAGCCTGAAGGCAATGGGCTATGAAAATGCCCACTACATCGCGGGCGGCTTGAATGCTTACCGAAAACTAAGTGCTGCCTCGTAACGCCAGACACTAACAACGTTTTGGACTTACCCCCAAATAACTGCCGGAGACCAAAGATGACACAATATCCCGTAAATATGGACATCACCCCAGACGTCGAAGCATTCTTTGACGAACCGACGAATACCATCAGCTATATCGTAAAAGACCCGACATCCAATTCATGCGCAATCATCGATAGCGTCATGGATCTCGATTATGCGGCTGGCCGGATCACCCATGTCAGCGCCGACCTGATGATCGAACGTATCAAAGAGCGTGGGCTGAACCTTGAGTGGATAATCGAAACCCATGTTCACGCTGATCACCTTAGCGCCGCGCCCTATATCCAAGAGGAATTGGGGGGCAAAATTGGTGTCGGCGAGGGCATCATGGTTGTGCAAGAAACGTTTGGGAAAGTGTTCAACGAGGGAACTGAGTTCCAGCGCGACGGATCCCAGTTTGATGCACTGTTCAAAGATGGCGATACTTATATGGTCGGTAACATGCCCGCATTCGCCATGTTTACACCCGGACATACGCCAGCCTGCATGGTGCACGTCATGGGCGATGCCGCCTTTGCAGGTGACACATTGTTCATGCCAGATGGTGGGTCTGCGCGCGCTGACTTTCCGGGCGGTGACGCAGGTGTTCTCTACGACTCGATCATGAAAGTTCTAGCCCTGCCAGACCAAACGCGCCTGTTTATGTGCCATGATTATGGTCCGAATGGCCGTGCGATTGCGTGGGAGACAACGGTCGCCGATCAAAAAGCCAGCAACATCCATGTAGGCGGCGAGAAAACCAAGGATGACTTTGTGAAATTCCGCACCGAACGCGATGCGCAATTGGCAATGCCGAAACTGATTATCCCATCTTTGCAGGTCAATATGCGCGCAGGCGAAGTCCCGACCGACGAGGACGGCAACCCGATGCTTAAAGTGCCGATCAACACCCTGTAATTTGGAGAAGATCATGGAAATCAAGAGAATTACAAACAAGGTTTCTGTTTCGCCGCAAATCGCAGCAACAGACATGGCAGAGATTGAAAAGGCGGGATTTCGCGCCATTATTTGCAACCGTCCCGATGGGGAAGGTGCGGATCAGCCTAGCTTTGGAGAAATCGAAAAGGCGGCCAAAAAAGCTGGCCTTGTCGCGGCCTATATTCCTGTCGAAACAGGTATGGTCACGGATGAAAACGTGGCGGACTTTGGCGCCGCCATAAAGGACCTGCCGCGTCCACTGCTTGGGTATTGCCGATCTGGCACGCGCTCGGCCACGCTTTGGTCGTTGCACGAGGCAGAGAAACGTCCGCTGCCGGAAATTCTGGCAGCTACCAAAGCTGCAGGTTACGATATGAACGGCGTCGCGCGGCGGGTTGCCAATGGCGGCAAAACACCGACACAAACAGGTGATGCCAAATTCGATGTTGTCATCGTTGGCGGTGGGGCAGGTGGCATTGCGACTGCATCTAGCCTGCTTGCCCGTCATTCGGGTCTTTCGATTGCGATTATCGACCCGTCTGACGTGCATTTCTATCAGCCAGGGTGGACCATGGTTGGGGGCGGCGTATTTGAAGCGAGCGAAACCGCCAAGACAATGGGGTCTTTGATCCCTCGCGGTGTTAAATGGATTAAATCTGCTGTTGCCGCATTCGAACCTGCAAACAACGCCGTCATACTCGAAGGTTGCACGGTTGTTACCTATGACCGCCTTGTTGTGGCGCCCGGGTTGAAGCTTGATTGGGGTGCGATCGAAGGGTTGGAGGAAACGCTGGGCCGCAATGGGGTTACGTCCAACTATCGCTACGATCTTGCGCCCTATACGTGGCAACTGGTTCAGGAACTGAAAGAAGGTCGCGCGCTGTTCACTCAGCCGCCGATGCCGATCAAATGTGCGGGCGCGCCGCAAAAGGCAATGTATTTGTCTGGCGATGCGTGGTTCCGTAACGGTGCCCTAAAAAACATCGACATTCAGTTCATGAACGCAGGCGGTGTGCTCTTCGGGGTCAAGGAATACGTTCCTGCTTTAATGAAATACGTCGAAAAATATGATGCGACGTTGAATTTCTTCAACACGCTGACGTCGGTCGATGGGGCTGCCAAAAAAGCCACGTTTAAAGTGGCAAAGCCAGATACGACCCCGACAGAGGTCACAGTTGATTTCGACATGATGCATGTGTGCCCACCACAAGTCGCACCGGACTTCATCCGTGTATCTGCCTTGGCGGATGCCGCGGGTTGGGTGGATGTCAACCAAGCGACACTGCGCCACAAGACATTCGACAACATTTGGTCGTTGGGTGACGTGATGAATGCGCCGAATGCCAAGACGATGGCAGCAGCGCGCAAACAAGCACCAACAGTCGCAGAAAACATCGTGGCCGATATCAATGGCAGGTTGCCCGTTGCGCAATATGATGGCTACGGTTCATGCCCATTAACAGTGGAGCGTGGTAAGATCGTTCTGGCCGAATTTGGCTATGGCGGCGCGCTGAAGCCAAGCTTCCCTTCCTTCATTCTCGATGGCACGAAACCAAGCCGTGCGGCGTGGTTCCTGAAGGAAAAGCTACTGCCGCCGATTTATTGGCAGGCCATGTTGAAGGGTAAAGAGTGGATGGCCAAACCAGAAGATATCAATGCCAAAGCGTCGTAACACGAACCCCTGATTGACCCCCTTGGTCAGTCATTTTGATAGGTCTGTTTGTCTCCTCTTTCAGGCTTTTACTTGGCGGTCGAAGACCTCGCGCCTTCGACCGCATTTTTCTTTGGATTGTCCCAATGCCACGCATCTCTCAGTATCTCCCAATTCTAGAATGGGGTCGTCGCTACGATCGCAATGATATGTCGAATGACATGATCGCCGCGCTGATCGTCACGATCATGTTGATCCCGCAGTCCTTGGCCTATGCGCTGCTCGCCGGTTTGCCGCCAGAAGCAGGCATTTATGCATCCATCGTGCCAATTGTGCTTTATGCGATCTTTGGCACGAGCCGCGCCTTGGCCGTTGGTCCGGTTGCGGTTGTCTCGCTTTTGACCGCCTCTGCCATTGGACAAGTGGCTGAAACGGGCACGGCGGGCTATGCGGTGGCGGCTTTGACATTGGCATTTCTTTCTGGCGGTTTTCTGGTGTTACTGGGCATCTTTCGGCTGGGCTTTTTGGCAAATTTCCTAAGCCATCCTGTGATCGCCGGCTTCATAACGGCGTCGGGAATTTTGATCGCGACAAGCCAGCTGAAACACATTCTGGGCATTGATGCGCACGGGCATACCCTGCCGCAAATGCTGGGGTCGATTTTTGGACACCTTGGACAAATCAATTGGATTACTGTTGCGCTTGGCGTGGCAGCCACGGGTTTTCTGTTTTGGGTGCGCAAGAACCTCAAGCCATTCCTAAAGCGGATTGGTCTGTCGCCCTTGTTGGCTGATATTTTGACCAAGGCAGGGCCAGTTGCCGCTGTCGTTGCGACCACGGTGGCCGCTTGGGGGTTTGATCTTGCGAAACGTGGCGTGAAGATCGTGGGCGATGTTCCACAGAGCCTGCCACCATTGACACTGCCTAGCTTTTCGCCCGATCTTCTGGGCGCGCTACTCGTTCCCGCGATCCTGATTTCGATCATTGGCTTTGTCGAAAGCATTTCTGTCGCCCAGACGCTCGCTGCCAAGAAACGCCAGCAAATTGATCCCAATCAAGAATTGATCGGGCTTGGTGCAGCTAATCTTGGCGCGGCCTTCACCGGTGGTTTTCCCGTGACGGGTGGTTTTTCTCGCTCTGTCGTTAACTTTGACGCCGGATCGGAAACGCCTGCAGCCGGTATCTACACTGCCATTGGGCTTGCCATTGCCGCGCTATTTCTGACGCCGTTGGTATATTTCCTGCCCAAGGCAACGCTGGCTGCGACAATCATTGTCGCGGTGCTTAGCCTCGTGGACCTATCCATCTTGAAAAAGACTTGGGCCTATAACCGTGATGATTTCGTGGCGGTATTGGCCACGATCGTACTCACTCTTGCACTAGGGGTAGAGGTCGGCGTGGCAAGCGGGGTCGCAATTTCGATCCTGCTACATCTTTATAAGACATCACGCCCCCATGTGGCGGAGGTCGGGCTTGTTCCCGGCAGCGAACACTTCCGCAATATCCATCGTCATAGCGTGAAAACGGATCCATCACTTTTGTCGCTGCGTGTCGACGAAAGCCTGTTTTTCATCAATGCGCGATTTTTGCAGGATTTGATCCAATCTCGCGTCACAGAGGGCACGAAAATTCGCAATGTCGTGTTGATGTTTTCCGCCGTAAACGAGGTCGATTACTCGGCTCTAGAAAGTCTGGAAGCTATCAATCTGCGGCTAAAAGACATGGGCGTTGGTTTTCACCTGTCCGAGGTGAAGGGACCGGTCATGGATAGGCTAAAGACATCGCATCTTGTGGGTGACCTTAATGGTGAAGTCTTTCTGTCCCAATACGATGCGGTCATGGCCCTAGCTCCTGAGTCTACCGACATTGGTTCATAAGTAACGCAGCGGCCAAGGCCCAAACTTCACCATGGGGTTGTTCGATGATATCCGGTATTTTATGGGCACAAAAATCGCACCAACGCATTATTCAACAGTATCTCGCCAATTCATCGCGGATTGGCTTGCTGCGTTGCGTCCACTTTGCACGGACACTGAATACCATTCGCTTTTGACGCGTTCTGACCTCCTTAGTGATCAGATGCCCTCGCAAGAACGGGTGACGTTGGATCAGATCGTTGCGCTCTATCAGCAGGCTGCGGTTGAAACCAGAGATGAAATGATGGGGCTTTGGTCGCGCCCCATTCGCCCACGTGCCTTGCAGCATCTTCTAACCTCGGTCCAAGAGGCTACGTCTTTGGCCTCTGCGCTGTTTCGGTTTTCGACGTTCTGGAACTTGCTGCTTGATGACTATCAGTTCACTTTGATTGAAAGTGAGGGCGCGTTGACGCTGCGGCTGGACCCCCAAGGTGATCAGATCGCCCAACGGTTTGGGCATTTGCTCATCCTGAAACTGGCCCATGGTCTGCTGTCATGGCTTGCGCGATACGAGGTGCCTGTCGCAGGTGTCGGGTTTGCTTTTAAGCGGCCAGCGTTTGAAGAAGACTATGCCGTGATCTTTCCCGCGACGGTTCTGTTCGATCAGGTCGCGACTTCGATCACATTCTCGTTGGATGTTTTGGGGACAGTTCAGCCGCGCTCTTCGGAAGACCTAGACCGGTTCTTGGAAAACGCCCCGCGAGATTGGATTTTCACGCGGTCCCTGCAGCATACCCAGTCCTTGCGCGTGCGTCGTTATCTGAGCCAAGCAGAGTGGGATTGTGCGAACCTCGCAGCCGCTGCAAATGCGATGCATATGACCTCACGTACGCTGATCCGTAAGTTAGAGGCGGACGGCACAACCTTTCAGGCCATTAAAGATGCCTTGCGCCGCGATATCGCAATTGGTCATTTGCAAACGGGGCAATACTCGGTTGAAGCGATTGCGCAGGAGGTGGGGTTTTCGTCTGCCGCCAATTTCCACAAAGCGTTTCAAAGATGGACAGGCAATACGCCCAGTTCATATCGACGAGGTCAATCGGCCAGCACCTGATATTGTCACTTTTCGACAATAGACTGTCACCTCACGATATAGGGCCAAGCCGTGCAAGGTGTTATTAACTTAGCGCATTAGCAACTTCATCTAAAAACCTTCACCCCGTGCGTTTTATGTCTGTCTGCCTGCAATCGGCGAGATATGACAATGTACACCTATCTGAAAGATCTATCCGATGTCCGATAAACTCGCCGCCATTCTTGCCGCAGCCCATGCGCATGCCACCGATGTCATTGCCCCTAATGTGGACGCATGGAACGCCGCAAAGTCATGGCCCCGCGCGGCATCAGATAAGGCGGGTGCTGTTGGCCTGACAGGGCTTTATGCCCCCGAGGAATGGGGAGGTCAGGGTTTGCCATTGTCAGAAGGCATTCAGGTCTACGAACAACTTGGGCTGGGTGATGGCGCCTATGCCTTTGCGCTGTCGATGCATAACATCTGCACCTTTGCAGGTTGCGGCTATGGAACGGATTCGTTCAAGGAAAAATGGGCGCGTGACCTGACCTCTGGCCGCAAGTTGGCGAATTTTGCATTGACTGAACCGCAGTCCGGATCGGATCCGATGACGATGTACACACGCGCCACGATCAACGACGACGGCACATGGACAATCAGTGGGTCAAAGGCGTGGGTTAGCTTGGCGACAGAGGCGGACGTCTATTTCACAGTGGTGAAAACCAGCGACGCAGCGGGCCACAAGGACATGGCGATGATTGCCATTCCCGCCGATGCACCCGGGATTAGTTTTGGTCCGCTTTATGACACGCCGTCTTACAATTTCCTGCCAATGTCAGAGATGTATTTGGATAAGGTCGTCGTCAGCGAGGACAACATCATCCTTCCGGTTGGTCAGGGCCTCCAAGGGTCGCTGATGGCCATTGATATCGCGCGCGTGTCCATCGCATCAGGGTGTTGTGGGTTGATGCAATCCGCGCTCGACACCGCGCTGTCTTATTCCAAAAACCGAAAAATGTTCGGGGGCAAAAACCTCGACCTTGATGGAATTCAATGGATGCTAGGCGAAGTCGCAACTGACCTTGAGGCGTCAAAGTTGCTTTACCGCAAAGCTGCCGAAGCGCTTGGCACGCCAGAAGGTCCATTGATGGCCGCACATGCCAAACGTTTTGTCCCCGATGCGGCTGTAAAGGCCGCCAATACTTGCACCCAAGTGCTGGGTGGAATGGGGCTTTTGCAGCCTTATGGCATGGACCGATTGTCCCGCCTTGCACAGATGCTGCGGATCGTTGATGGCACGACCGAAATCAGCCGCATGGTGATCGGGCGCGCGTTGCAAAAACGTGCGGCTAGTCTGCCAAATTTGGCGGTTCCAAAAGGATTTGGCGAGACCAAATAGTCCATCGCAGCAGGATAACTGTAATCAAACGATAGAGCAGTTTTTCAACTGAAAACCTGCTCTATTCTGATAGCATCAAGGGGCGATTCAGGGCCGCTGTTTCGCCACGGAAATGTCAAACCGCGTGCGCGGCGTGGTGGTCAATGTGACTTGACCATTCTGGCGTGTGACTGCCTCTTGCACGATGGCAAGTCCAAGCCCGGCGCCTTTGCTCTCGGCTCCCTGAGTGAATCTGTCGAACAGATTGCTCGTGTCTAAGTTCGCAATGCTTGCACCGTCGTTTTCTATCGAAATGATCACGCGATCGCGGGTTTTCGACGTGCTCAGTTTGATCAATGAAAGTGTTGGTCCCGCGTGTTGCAATGCATTGTCGATCAAGTTTACCAGCGCTTCTGACATCAACACAGGGTCGATTTTTGCAGTGATCGGGTCGTCGCAAAGCGCAAGTTCAAATTCGATATTTGCTGTCATGATCCGCGGCCCGACGCGGGCAGCGAATTTTTGCACGAAGGCATTGATCTGTGTTGTGACTAATTCCGGTTCTTTGCCGTTGATCTGTTCAAGCGACAGCATCTGCTGGGTCAGCCGCATTGTGTGACGTGTTTCCGTTATGAGCTCTGCAGCACGTGCTTTGCTGTCTTCCAATGAGCCTGCGGCTTCGATTGCTTGGGCCATTGTGTGAATAGCCGCGACCGGATTGCGCAGCTGATGGGCCGCGTTCGAGATCAGGCGTTCACGTGTGTCGCGCGCCTCGGTCAGTCGACTGAACAGGGAGTTGAGCGTTTGGACAATCCCGCGTGCCTCGACCGGAATGCGGCGCTCAATCGGGCTTAGATCGGCGATAGACCGTTTCTGGATCGCGGCTTCGAGTTGATCCAAAGGGCGAAGGCCAAGTCTGATACCAAAAAACACAACCGCAGCCACGGTTAGTAGCAAGGCCAATGCGATCAGCAGTGTTTGCAAAGCAAGTGACCGTGCAAATTGCGCACGTGGCTGTAGCTGCTGCCACACGGTAATCACTGACAGCCCGCGCAATCCGTCGATGTCGACGCGTTCTGCAAGGCTCGAAACCCGTACCGGTTGCCCTTGGTGGCTGGCGTCGAACAGTACAGGGGTATTGGGGGCGAGCGTTACATCAGCGGGGCGCACGGGTGGCGCGGAATAGCCGGTCACGAATGTGCCGTCAGGGCCGTAGACATGGTAAAACACAGTTCCGCCTGTCGCATCACGAAACAGGTTCGATGTTGTTTCCGAAAGCGTGTCGCCCCCCGAATTGGACACATCGCGCGATACGGCGAGATTGAGCATCACGAGATTGCGATCAAAAATTGTCTCTGCGGTTGCGCGGGCATTTTCGAACCGCAAGAACACGACAAAGGCAGAAACGATCAACAACGGTATAAGGATCAGAACCAAAAGCCGCAGGCGGAGCGACCCCCCGAGCCAGCTCATGCGGTCCCGCCAAGCATATAGCCCAGCCCACGCGCTGTTTTGATTGTTGCGTTGCTTTGGGCGATCTTTTTGCGAACGCGAGACACATAAACTTCCACGACGCGCTCTTCAATTTCGGCGCCGACGCCATACAGGTGGTCGGCAATCTGGGCCTTGGACACGATTGTATTGGCCCGTTCGAATAGGCATTCAAAGACGGCTAATTCGCGCATCGTCAGGGCGATATCGGCCCCGTCGCAGGACAGTTTGCGCACGGCGCGATCAAAGGTAAGTCCATGAAAGGTAACCTCATTATTGCCCGCAAGTGGTTTGCGCCGCATCAGCGCCCGAATGCGCGCATCAAGCTCTGTCATATCAAACGGTTTGGTCAAATAGTCATCGGCACCTGCATCAAGGCCTGACACACGGTCGTTCACTTCGCTCCGTGCGGTTAGCAGAATAATCGGAATCGCGCTGCCGTTTGCCCGTAAGTTTCGCAACACTTCAAGACCGTTCAATGAAGGTAGATTTACATCCAGAATGACTAAGTCGGCGCTGTCCTGACGCAAAAACGTCAATGCCTCTGCCCCATCATGCAGCACATCGACCGAGTGCCCTTGGTCACGCAGCTGGTGCGCGATGCCATTGGCCAGTGTTTCGTTATCTTCTACGACTGCAAACCGCATTTTTCATCCCATTGAAAGCTTGGCGCAAGGTTGGGCAAGCAAAGTGCAAGAATCAAGTGCAGTTTAATCTGACTCGCACACGATGAATACGCGTCACATTCGGCGCACTCGGGAGGAAACAAATGACCTATTCTAAATTCACACGTCGCGTAGCGATGGGCGTGGCGGCTGCGGCTGCTTTCGCAATGCCGGCACAAGCCGAAGTCGACATGGCTGGCAAAACTATCGAATGGACGATCCCATTCTCAGAAACAGGCGGTTCGGCCAAATGGGCCAACTTCTTTGCACCACTTCTGTCAGAAGCACTGCCAGGCAATCCAACAGTTGTTGTAAAATTCATGCCAGGCGCTGGTTCAACAAAAGGCGCGAACTGGTTCCAAGAGCAAACGGGCGGTGACGGCACAGTATTGTTCGGCTCTTCAGGCTCCACTCAATTCCCATATTTGCTGGGCGATCCACGCGTGCGTTATGAATATAACGACTGGAACCCTGTCATGGCATCCGGCACCGGCGGTGTGGCGTATCTGAACGCCGAAGCAGGCGCGAAATTCGACGGCTCTGCGAACAACTTGCAGGACATGACATTCATCTATGGCAACCAAGGCGCAACACGTCTTGACCTGATCCCTGCTTTGGCATGGGAAATGCTGGGTATGGATGTAGAGCACGTGCTTGGCATCAAAGGCCGTGGTGATGGCCGCAAAATGTTCGAAAGCGGCGAAGCCACAATCGATTATCAAACATCTTCTGGCTACCTTGGTGGTTCGGCCGCATTGGTTGAAGCAGGCAAAGCCGTGCCAATGATGACATGGGGTTCGATTGACGCCGAAGGCAACATCGTGCGTGACCCAACATTCCCAGATATGCCAACATTCAAAGAAGTCTGCGAAGCAACAGACGGCTGTGAAACATCTGGCGATCAGTGGGACGCTTGGAAAGCATTCTTTGTCGCTGGCTTCCCATCCCAGAAAATCGCGTTCTTGCCAGCAGGCACAGACCAAGAAATCGTCGACACATTTAGCGCGGCATTTGCAGCGATCGGTGCACGTGACGATTTCGCTGAAATCTCTGCTACGCGTTTGGGTAAGTACCCAATGTACACGGGCGATGATGCAGCAAGCGCATTGAAAGCAGCGATCACCGTTGAGGACAGCGCACGTGCGTGGGTCCAGAACTGGCTGAAAGAGGATTTCGGCGTCGAGCTGAACTAATCTGACTGGTTTATGAACGCCCTGTGCCTGCGTGCATGGGGCGTTTTTACAACCAGTAAGGCCAATTCACATGGACATTTTTCTAGAAGCCCTGCCAGCCCTTGGGTCTGCGTGGGGACAAATATTGCAACCGGTTGTGCTGGGCTATTTGGTGGCCGGCGTGTGCATGGGGCTCGCCATTGGCGTGTTCCCGGGGCTAGGTGGAATTGCAGGGCTATCGCTTTTGCTGCCATTTATGTTCGGCATGGACCCATTACTGGGGCTGGCGTTGATGATCGGCATGGTTGCCGTGGTGCCGACGTCTGATACCTTCGCTTCTGTTTTGATGGGCATCCCCGGATCCTCGGCGTCCCAAGCTACGGTTCTTGACGGTTTCCCAATGGCCCAAAAAGGGCAGGCGTCGCGCGCGCTCTCAGCTGCCTTTGCTTCATCGTTGTTTGGCGGTCTAGTCGGCGCTGCGTTCTTGACGTTTTTCATCCTTGTGGCGCGGCCACTGGTCCTGAAATTCCAGTCGCCAGAGCTATTGATGGTCTCTGTTTTTGGTCTGTCGATGGTTGGCATTCTGGCAGGTCGGATCGCGATCAAAGGGATCGTGGCTGCGGGTGTTGGTATGTTGATCGGCACCATTGGTGAGGGACCGTTTAACGGCGAATTGCGCATGTCGAGCTATGACTACCCTTATCTGACCGACGGGTTGAAGCTGGTGATCGTGGGTCTTGGTATTTTTGCGATTCCTGAAATTGTGGCGTTGCTGCGCAAAGATAAAGCGATCAGTGACCGGCAAGTTTTGGGCGGTGGCTGGATCGATGGGATCAAAGATTGGTGGGCGAACAAATGGTTGTCCGCGCGTTGTTCATTGATCGGCGTCACAGTTGGTGTGATCCCAGGACTTGGCGGGTCGGTCGTCGATTGGATCGCCTATGGTCACACGATCCAAACTGCCAAAGGCAAGGACCAATTCGGCAAGGGCGATGTCCGCGGCGTCATCGGGCCGGAAAGCTCGAACAATGCGAAAGAGGGCGGGGGGCTTGTTCCCACGCTGTTGTTCGGCATCCCCGGTTCAGGGTCGATGGCGATCTTCATTGGGGCGCTGGCGCTCTTGGGCAACGGCATTGATGTCGGGCCAAGCCTGCTCGAAAACAACCTTGATTTCGTGTATTCCATTGTCTGGTTGCTCGCGCTTGCGAATGTCGTCGGCACGGTGCTTTGTATCGCGGCTTCAGGTGGCATTGCAAAACTGACAAACATCCGTTTCGCCCTGATCGCTCCGTTCATTTTCATGGTTATCGCTTTTGCCGCATTCCAAAGTGGACAGAACCTGATGGACCTTGTGGCACTATTTGCGATTGGTTTGCTGGGCATCATGATGCGGCGGTTTGATTGGTCGCGGCCCGCGTTTTTGATTGGATTTGTACTGTCCACTCCGGTCGAAAACTATTCGAACAACGCTTATCAAATCCAACGGATTAAGTTCCGCCAAGGCTGGGAAACCGGAATGGAGTATATCCTGTCCGGCATCACGATCACCTTGCTTGTGATCACCGTCTTGTCCGTCGTCATCGGGTTGCGCCAAGCCAAAAATATTCTGGCCGAGGGGGAGGTTCCATCGGGGGGCAAACGTGCGCCATTTGTGTTCCTACTCGCGATTTTGGGCTTCATTTCCTATGCGCTTTATGATGCGGCCACGATCCCTGATTACGCTTGGACAGACCGCGTGTTCCCCGTGTTTGTGGCCAGCGTATCACTGGTCGGTGCCCTAATTTTGCTCGTCCAAATGATGTTGGTTCCCGAAACCCACACGCTGTTTGCCGACAAGGAAATCGGCACCGAGGCGACAGAAAACACGTATGGATTATGGCCAACTTTGGCATGGTTCGCGTTCCTTTTGGCGCTATCCGCGGTGACCGGATTTATCATCGCCTTGGGCGTGTTCCTTGTGTCGTTCCTGCGCATTCGTGCGGGTCTAAGCTGGGTCCACACCATCCTATACGCCGTGCTTGGAATCATGTTCATGCTGACGATGGCATGGCTTTTGAACCGCGATTTCCCACCAGGAATTTTGCAATCCTACTTTGATCTTCCATGGCCGTTCTCATGACACAAACTGCAATTCCGTTCCTGTTTATGCGCGGGGGCACCTCTCGGGGGCCATATTTCAACCGTGCTGATCTACCCAGTGATTTGGACGAACTCGCGGCTGTGTTGATCGCGGCTGTGGGGTCAGGGCATCCGCTAAACATCGATGGAATCGGCGGCGGCAATGCTGTGACGACAAAGGTCGCGATGCTGTCCAAGTCGGATGATGACTGGGCTGATATCGATTACTTCTTTGCGCAGGTTAGCGTTGAAGACGGGTTGGTGGATTTTAAACCGACCTGCGGCAATATCCTGTCTGGCGTGGCCTCTGCTGCGATTGATATGGGCCTGATGAAGGCAAGTTCGGGCGAAACCGAAGTGCGCATTCGTGCGGTCAACACCGGTGCGCAGGTGGTTGCAAAAGTCCAGACACCCGATGGCGTGGTGGCCTATGACGGTGACATGGCGATCGATGGTGTTCCGAGAACGGCGGCTCCTGTTGCGCTGAACTTTATGAAAGTGGCAGGGTCGTCGACGGGGGCGTTTTTGCCGACAGGCAATTTGACTGACAATTTTGATGGTATCGACGTGACCTGCATGGATGTCGCGATGCCGATGGTGATCGCCAAGGCGCAGGACTTTGGCCTTACGGGGTATGAAACCCGTGAAGAATTGGACGCCAATCGGGAGTTTTTTACCAGAATGGAGGCGGTGCGTTTGCAGGCGGGTCGCGCAATGGGCATGGGGGATGTCAGTGGGTCGGTGACCCCGAAATTCGGGTTGCTGGCGAAGGCCCGCGATGGCGGCACAATCGCCACACGCTATTTCATGCCGTGGACGGCACATCCGACGATGGCCGTCACAGGTAGCCAATGCCTTGCTTCCTGTGCCTTGACACCGGGCACTGTGGCCGACGGGTCGTTGGACCGTCCAAGCACAGGGCCAGCGATGGTAACCTTGGAACATCCCATGGGCTTGATGGATGTGCTGATCGATTTTGAACTAGCGGACGGACAGTTCGTGCACAAATCTGCGGGGCTGATCCGCACTTGTCGCAAATTGGCCGCAGGTGATTTGTTCATCCCCGCCAGTGTTTGGAAGGGGCATGAATGAAACTCGCAATTCTAGACGATTGGTTCGATACGCTGCGCGGCTTGCCGTGTTTTGCAAAACTCGATGGTATTGATGTCACTGTATTCACCGATCATGAACCTGACCCGGATAAACTGGCAGAGCGGCTCAAACCCTTTGACGCTGTTGTCCTGTTTCGCGAACGCAGCCAGATGTCCGCGCATGTTTTGGATCAGCTGCCGAACCTGAAACTGATTTCACAGCGCAGTGTCTATCCGCATGTTGATGTTGATGCATGCACAGCGAATGGCATTCTATTGTGTTCGAACATGCACGCCGGCACGCCGAGCTTTGCTGCGGCCGAGCATACGTGGGGGTTGATCCTCGCCGCGATGCGTCAGATCCCGCAGCAGATGGCCAATATGCAAGCAGGGCGCTGGCAGATGGGGGTCGGCAAGACGCTTCAGGGACGTACGCTTGGCCTCTATGGCTATGGCCGGATTGCGAAGACGGTCGCTGGTTATGCGCGGGCTTTTGGCATGAACGTCGTTTGGTGGTCGTCCGAGGATGGCCGCGCGCGGGCAAAGGCGGATGGCGAAACCATCGCCAGCAGTCGCGAGGCGTTCTTTCGCGAACCTGACGTCGTGTCGGTTCATGTGCGTCTGAAACCCGCGACAAAGGGAATCATTACTGCGGCTGATCTGGGGCAAATGCGCCCCGATGCCTTGTTCGTAAATACCTCGCGGGCAGGTTTGATTGAACAGGGTGCGATGCTGGATGCGATGAACGCAGGAAGACCGGGGGCAGCGGCGCTAGATGTGTTTGATGTGGAACCGATCACATGGGCGAATGACCCGTTGATCACCCATCCGCGTGTGACCTGCACCCCGCATATCGGTTTCGTGACAGAGGATGAGTTTGAGCTTCAATTCGCGGATATCTTCGATCAGGTGGCGGCTTACCGTGACGAGGCGCCGATCCACATGATCAACCCGACCGTTTGGAAGCAAACAGTCGCGCCATAACGGGTGCGCCCAAGATCACGAAGAAGATGCGGAACAAGTGGTGTGCCACGACGAACCCCATGTCCGCGCCCACGATCAATGCAAGCACGACAAGCTCTGCCTGACCGCCCGGCGCAAGTGACAAGATCGTCTCGACCGCAGGCGCCAGATCCAATGCCAAGACGCCCAAAATCGCCACGGTTGTCAGGATCAAAAGCCCTATGCAAAATCCAAGGCCTGCGGCGACGTCATGACGAAGCTCTTGCGCGGTGATGCCCACATATTTCACGCCGATGCCCATAGCGATGAAATATTGCGCGGCCCAGATCGCCTCTGCCGGTGGCCGCGTTTGGAGGATGCCAGATAGGCTGGCAATCGCCGCAAGGATTAGTGGTCCAAGGATCGACGCGCCGAACATGCCAAACCATTTTGCCACGCGCCAGCCAATGATTGCGCAGGCCATCAGAATGCCCAGCTGGTCCAACGTAAATGTCGCAATTGATGCACCAGGAGGCCGCGATAGGTCGACGTCCCAAAGGGCCGTCAGAACGATTGGTAGCAAGACAACGATCACCAAAACGCGCGTCGCGTGGATCAGCGAAATCGCGCGCACATTGCCGCCTGCTTCTTCGCCGAATACGATCATGTCTTGCAGGCCGCCGGGCATAGAGGCGTAATAAGCGGTTGGAAAATCGTAGCCGGCAAAGCGTTGAAAATACCAAACGCCCCCCAGTCCAATCGCCATGACCATAATGGGGATGAGCAGCAATGTGTCCCAAATCGACGGTAGTGAAATCAAAAATGCCCAAGTCACTGTTGCGCCCACGGCAACCCCCAAAATGGTGCGCATCCCATCGCCCAACAGTTTAACCGTGCGAAGTTGCATGCCGCAAAGCGCCGCGATCAAGCAACTGGCCATGGGCCCAAATAACCAAGGCAATGGTAGCGCCAGCCATAGGAACACAATCGCGCCTACGAGGCTGATGAGATGAGTGTAGATATAATTATGATACAATGTGCAGAGCCTGTAATCTGTGATCCAACGAGGTCTCCATATGCTGTCTCATAGCCGCACTCGCGCCGTCTGGGTCGCTTGCGCCAAGAGCGTCTATAATCTGCGCATGTTGCATTACGACGGTTTCGACTCGTGCAGATGTCTCTAGCGTGGTTTTGCCAAGCAAGATGAGCGCATAGGATAGCGCCTTATAACTATGGGACAAAAACTGATTGCGTGCAGCGTCCATGATGCACCGGTGAAACTGGCGGTTCAGCTGCGCGACTTTGATCGGGTCCTTGTGGGCGTGGGACATATCCGCATTCAGCTTCGTCAGTGTTCTAATCTCTGCATCCGACGCATGTTTCGCTGCCATCGCGGCCGCTGTTGTTTCCAGAACGATCCGCATTTCATAGAGTTCGACGATTTCTTGCTGCCCAAGGGTGCGTACCACGGCCCCGACACGGGGCTGATGCACGACGATGCCGTCAGCCTCTAACCTGCGGATCGCCTCGCGGATTGGGGTACGGCTAACGCCGAAACGCTGGGCAAGTTCGGTTTCAAGCAATCGATCGCCAGGTTTTAGTTCGCCTTGCTCAATTGCCTGAAACAGGTGGTCATAGGGTGTGGTCATATCGGGCCTTGCTGTTTTCTGAACATATTGTATACGCTTGGATACAATTTACAAGGAATCAATCATGGCTGATATTTGGGACGTCGTAATCGTGGGCTCTGGCAATGCGGCATTGACCGCAGGGATCGCCGCATCTGAAAAAGGTGCCAAGGTTTTAATCGTAGAAAAAGCCGATCAAGATATGTCTGGCGGCAATACCAAATACACGGCGGGCGCGATGCGGTTCGCCTATGAAAACAGCGACGCGTTGATCCCTTTGTTGGCCCATCCAGATGATGAACGGGTCGCCCGATCAGATTTCGGCAGTTACACGCAAGAGAAGTTCAAAACCGATCTTTTGGGGTTTAACGACGGTGCGCCCTTAACCCCCGAACAGAACATTCTGGTCACGCAAAGCTATGACACCATGCATTGGTTGGCCGGACATGGCGTGACCTATGAACCCATTTGGGCACGGCAGAGTTTTGAAAAAGACGGTAAAATCATTTTTTGGGGTGGGCTTACGCTGGCTGCCGAAAACGAAGGTGTTGGGCTGTTTGATATGGAGCTTGCGGCCTTCACGCGCCTTGGTGGCGCGATCCAATATGATGCGGAGTTCGCTGATCTGATCGTCGAAGATGGCGTTGTTTGCGGATTAACCCTTGCTGATGGCACGACCATTCGTGCCCGTTCGGTGATCCTTGCCTGTGGTGGGTTCGAAAGCAGCACGGAAATGCGCGTCGACCTGATTGGCCCTGAATGGGAAAAGGCCAAGGTGCGCGGCACGCCGCATAACACTGGCGATGGTCTGACAGCGGCATGGCAGTTGGGCGCGCAGAAATACGGGCGCTTCGATGGGTGTCATGCGACGCCGATGGACTATTTCATGAAGGATTTTGGCAACCTTGAAATCCCCCATGGAGAACGGAAAAACTATCGTAAGATCAGCTATTTTCTGGGTGTTATGCTGAATGAAAACGGCGACCGGTTTGTGGACGAGGGCATCGATTTCCGTAACTATACCTATGCCCAATTCGGACGTGCTGTTTTGCAACAACCGGGGCAGCGGGCGTGGCAGATATTCGATGCCAAAACGTTCGATCTTCTTTATGCAGAGTACCGTTTCCACGATGCGCATTTTGTCGAGGCGGATAATCTGCCAGACCTACTGGACCAATGTAATGGTTTGAACAGCACGGCCGCATTGGCGACCCTAACCGAATTTAACGCAACTGTGGATGGCGACACCGCATTTGATCCAACAATCAAGGACGGTAAATCAGCGCAATCAGCGGGACTGGCCAAATCGAACTGGGCGCAAGAATTGGCCGAAGGGCCGTACCGCGCGTTTCCTGTTACGGGCGGTATTACATTCACCTATGGCGGCGTTAAAGTGTCGGAAAACGCGCAGGTCTTGGACGCATCGGGAACCCCCATTCGCGGGCTGTTCGCCTGTGGTGAAATGGTCGGCGGCGTGTTCTTAAACGGCTATCCCGGGGGTTCAGGTTTGACGTCAGGCGCGGTGTTCGGGCGATTGGCAGGGGTCGCTGCGGCGACCTAGGTTCGCGACTTCAACGCTTGCCATGCGAATTCAAGCGGCCCATTCGGTCGGTCTGGCCGCAGACGGATGGCGTGGAAATCCGAATGGATCGTCGGGGTCATAGGGGCCAGCGATACCAATGCCCCAGTATCCACCCAAGGTGCGGCAAAGTGATCGGGCAGCAGGCCAACATGGCTGCCCGACAAGGCCAGATAGGCGGTCAATTCAATCGTGTCTTGGGCGATGCCATCGGAATGATCCAACAGCTTGGGGTCCAAACTCTTATCAATCGGGTTGAACACAAAGCTATGGGCAGAGATGTCTGATTGTGTGAGCACGGATTTCATTGTCTCTGCACCCGACACCTGCGCGCAGGGGTGATCGGGGCTACAATAAAGATTGCTTGCCTCACGATAAAGCGGCAACGCTTCGGTTTCGGATGGGATACGTTCTTCACCTGCGATGCCGACAATCGCGATATCCAGACGGTTTGCCCGCAATTCTTCCAAACAATCAAGGTAGTCAAAAATGCCGATGTCGGCACGCAGGTTGGGATCGTGTTGGCGCAGGTCGCGTAAAACGGCGATCAGGGGGTTATTAGGATCGCTGACCATAGAATCCACAACGCCAAACCGCACACGTTTCGTCAACGGCGCACCGATCGCATTTAGGCGTGTGGCACTCGCATCGATTTGGTCCAGCACGGTTGTGACTTCTTGTAAGACCTCACTGCCATTGGGCGTCAACGCAAAACCTTTCGGCCCACGGTCACACAATCGAAGGCCTAGCCTATCCTCGAGCTTGGCAATCTGTGCGCTGATCGCGGGTTGCGATATGCCCAATGCGCCTTGGGCCTTTGCAAATCCGCCTGCTTCGGCCACAGCCTGAAACACGCGCAGCAATCGCAAATCGATATCTGAAAACTTCACGGTCAGGACACCTTGGTTGTTCGGGTGTCATCAAATCAGCCCGAGGGAATTTTGTCGAACAGGTTATGCAAACATCAATCATTCGATATGGTCTCGCTGCGTTATCCACCCTAGCATGTTTTCCAAACAAATAACCGACAACAACGGGAGACTATCTATGGGAACGACACCAAAAATTTTGACAACAACTGGCATCTTGATGAGCCTGACAACCGCGCTTCACGCCGAAGAACTGACCGTCAGCGCTTGGGGCGGTTTTTTTGAAGAAACGCTCGCGGCAGAGATTTACCCACTTTTCACAGCTGAAACGGGGATCGAAGTGAAATCCATCGCGCAGCCAGAGGATTCCACATGGATGACACAGCTGATGGCCGCCGCCCGCGCTAAGCAAGCCCCTGCCGACCTGTCATTGGTCGTTGATGAGGTGCTGATCCGCGGCAATGAAGTCGGTCTTTGGGCCGAATTGAACCCTGCCAATATGGCGGGTACGGATGCATTGAAAGACGGCTATGTTAAGCTGAACGAAGCAGGCAATGCTTACGCCGTGGGCGCATTGGCGTTCTACACCACGTTTGTGACAAACACGGATTACGCCGCCGACGCACCGACAAGCTGGGCAGAGCTGTGGGAACCGAAATGGGACGGTAAGTTGGGCGTCGTAACAACGCCAAACTCTGGCCTGCTCGAAGTGACCGCGACGACATTCTTTGGCGGTGTGGACATCTTGGAAACACGTGATGGCATCGAGCAAGTGATTGCCAAAATCGCAGAGCTAAAGCCGCAAGTTAGCCTGTGGTATCGTGACGAAGGTCAGTTCCAGCAGTCGCTCGAAAGCGGTGAGCTGAACGCGGGCCTTTATTACCATGACGTCACTATGTTGTCGATTTGGGACGGGCTGCCAGTTGCATCCACATTCCCAAAAGAGGGCGGCATCGTGTCGGACGCATATTGGGTTGTTCCGCGCGATTCCGAAAATGTTGACGCCGCTGAAAAGTTCCTCGACTTCATGAGCCGCCCCGCGACCCAAGCCTTGATGGCGCGCATGATGGGCACGTTCCCTGTGGTGCCACGCGAAAGCACGGACTTAACGGATGAAGAGTTTTCAGCCGTGGGCAGCGACATCACACCAATTCGTGTGCAAACGCACATCCACCTGCGTGAAGGCGATTGGTTAGAGACAAAATACCAAGAAATGATCGCGCAATAATACTAACGGCGGCAGGGTGATCGCGCCCCGCCGCCATTTCGGAAAGACGTCCCAATGGCTGCATTGACCATCACCAACCTGCGAAAATCTTTTGGCACTTTTACAGCGCTGCGCGATATTTCCATTGCGGTTGAGGATGGTGAGTTCATCTGTCTTTTGGGCGGTTCTGGTTGTGGTAAAACAACCTTGCTGCGCCTGATTGCTGGGCTTGAGGTCCACGATGAAGGTGGCATTGATCTGGGCGGTCACGATCTGACCCAAATACCCTGCCACAAACGTAACATTGGGATGGTGTTCCAATCTTTGGCGCTGTTCCCGCATCTGAATGTTGCGGGCAATGTGGCTTACGGTATGCGCCTGCGCGGAACGTCAGCCGGTAAAATTCAGGCCGAAGTTGACCGTTTGTTGAACCTTGTCGGTCTGGCCGGCATGGGCGCACGTCCGGTTACGGCCCTGTCTGGCGGGCAACGTCAACGGGTCGCGATTGCGCGGGCTTTGGCCTTGCAACCCGAAGTGTTTTTGATGGACGAGCCGTTCTCTGCGCTTGACGCGGGCCTGCGCGATCAAATGCAAATCGAGGTGAAACGCATTCAGCGAGACCTTGGCGTCACAACTGTTTTCGTAACACATGACCAACGCGAGGCGATGGCTTTGGCCGACCGTATTGTTGTCATGAACGATGGGGTCATCGAACAAGCCGCCAGCCCCGAAGATCTATATACCCGCCCCGCGACCCGTTTTGTCGCCGAGTTTATTGGGGTCAACAATATCATTGAAAACGACGCAGGAGGGACCATCGCCGTAAGGCCAGAGGCGATTGAGCTGGTCAACAAAGGCGCTGGTTTGCAAGGCCAGATTATGCGGCAACGACGGCTTGGCGCCTTGATCGAGCGTGAGATACTGGTCGGAGATAAGACGTTTCACCAAAGCGAAATTGCCGGAACGGGTCGGTCTTTTGATGATGGTGCCGCCGTGACACTGTCGTGGGACGCGCGCAAAGCTTGGGTGATACCTGCATGATCCACGCTGCATCCTTTGGCACGCGCTTGATCGGTGGTTTAGCCTTTGCGGCGCTTGCTGTGTTCTTTGTTGTGCCTATGTTGTTTATGGTCGTCGTCAGCTTCTATCAGCCCGACCCCATGGGGTTCTATAAGGTCGATTTTGTCTGGGAAAATTACGCCAAGTTCTTTTCCAGCTTTTATTATACGGTCTCCTTCCGGTCCCTATATTCCTCGGCGCTCGGCGCGGTTCTCGTCGTTGTTTTGTCATTTCCGCTAGTCTTGTTTGTATCTGACCTCGGCCGCAAGGCGCAGCTGTTCTGGATCATCCTGCTCTTGGCTTTGATGTGCCTAAGCGAAGTTATCATCGGCTTTGCATGGTTAATCTTGATGTCCGAAAGCGCAGGCATCCCGCGGTTCTTGGGCTGGATTGGGCTGTGGGATGACCCGCGGTCGTTGTCGCCCAGCTTTGGCGCGATGATGATCGGGCTCGTGTTCCTTGGGTTTTCCATCGTGTCACTGATCCTGTTCCCGTCTGTCGCGCGCCGTGACCGCAGCATCGAAGAGGCTGCGATCACCTTAGGCACACCGCCAACATTTGTGTTTTTCAAAGTCCTACTACCAACGTTCCGCACCAGCCTATTGTCTGTAACGCTCACCACGTTCGTCTATCTGCTTGGTGTTTTTGTGATGCCTACGATGCTGGGCCGTCCAAAGGATTGGACCATGACCGTGATCATTAGCGATAAAGCGCTGGGCGATGCGAACCTGCCGCTGGGCGCAGCGCTCGCCGTTGTCATGTTGATCGTGACGGTGATTGTGCTGCTCGCATCTGCACTGTTCACCAGAAAGCGCGTGGCATGAGAGCGGGTTACCTTTGGATCATCGCGCTTTTGCTAGTTGCGCCCTTTGTTGTCGTTTTGGGTGTTTCGATTGGCGCGTCCAAAAACATCTCCTTTCCGCCAGAGGCATTGACCAGCGCGTGGTACCGCGAGTTGCTGACTGAACCGGATTGGCTGGCGGCCATCGGGCGGTCCATGCTGATTGCGGTGATCGCTGGGCTGATCGCAACAACCGTTGCATTGGCGATCAATTATGTGCTGTGGCGAACGGGGTCGGGTTTTGCAAAACTCACCTTCGCGCTAGGCCTCGGCCCGTTTCTGTTGCCGCCTATCATCTTGGCCTTAGGCGCGAGCCTGTTCTGGGCAGAGGTCGGCTGGTACGGGCGGATCGAAGCAACGATTGTATCGCACGGCATCTTCTTTGTGACTTTGCCCTTGGTTATCATTGCGCGTGGCTTTGCAGCCCTGACGGACGATGTGATCGAGGCAGCGCAGATGATGGGCGCAAGACCAATGCAGGTGTTCCGCACGGTCGTGCTGCAGTTGATCGCACCGTATGTTTTCACAGGCTTTGCATTGGTTACAATTATCAGTGTCAATGAATACTTGATCGCAAACATGATCTCTGGATTCGTCGTCGAAACCCTGCCGATCAAGATTTTCAACAATGTGCGCTATGGCTATTCGCCGGTGGTCGCTGCGGCGTCCATGGTGTTTGTTGCGCTAACTGTGACGATCCTTTTGGTCCTGTCACGTGTCACCGACCTTGTCGCGCTTTTCGGAACTTCCAAGGACAGTTGAGATGAAAACACTGACACAGCAAAACCTCGAAGACCTGCTTCTGGGCGCTGTCATTCTTGGGGCAGGCGGCGGCGGCGAATTGTCCGAGGGGCGCGAGATGATTGAAGCCGCCTTTGCTGCGGGCAGATCTTTTGACCTTGTCAGCCTCGACGAGGTGCCTGACGACGCATTGGTCTGCACCCCCTATTTGTTAGGCGCGATCACCCCGATGAGCGCTGAAGAGGCGCAGCTCTATGACGGGTTAAAGGACAGTGACACCAACCCGTTGCTACAAGCCTATACCGAATTTCAGGACCATCTTGGGCAAGAATTCTATGGCACCACAGCCTGCGAATTGGGCGGGTCCAATACGGTGGCTGCGTTTTTTCCTGCGGTCATGAATGGCCACAAGATCATTGATGCTGACCCGGCGGGGCGCGCTGTGCCGGAGATCACGCATTCGACCTATTACCTTGCAGGTCTACCGGCTGCGCCCATCTATGCGGTCAATCAATTCGGTGAATCGTTTTTATTGAACAAGGTAAAGGACGATCAGCGGGCGGAAACTCTGGTGCGGGCGTTAAGCCGGGTCAGCTGT
The DNA here is from genome assembly GCA_965660685.1 of Yoonia sp. GTDB lineage: Bacteria > Pseudomonadota > Alphaproteobacteria > Rhodobacterales > Rhodobacteraceae > Yoonia. Next base: position 193,985 of record CBFIAX010000001.1, read on the forward strand.
AATTCAATCGCGGCAATTGACCATGCTTTACCAATGCGCGACCTGCGCGATGTATTGATTCCGGGCACCATTTCCAAGGCAATCAAACTTGGCGAAATTTGCCGCCAAGCCAGCGCCGAAGGCAAGGACACCCCCGCTGAAGTCGCTGCTGCTGGTAACGGGATCGTCCTATTTTCCGGAGTAGTCAGCAAGGTCAAATATGCGACAGAAAAAGGCTTTACCGTCGGCGAAATGACGGTGACGGATGGCAAGGCGACAATTTCGGTGACCGTCAAAAATGAAAACATGACCTGCACATTAGACGGTGCAGTTGTTGCAACAATTCCAGATCTGATTTGCCTTTTCGATAGGCAAACCGGCGCGCCGATTGCAAACCCAGATGTCGTGGATGGTCAGTCCGTGGCGGTTGTCATTCTGCCAGCGCCGGCTCCGTTCACGACGGAAAAGGGGCTGGCAGTCTTTGGTCCGGCTTATGCGGGTTTAGTTGGGCCGTTTGTGTCACCGCTCAAATGACGTATCTCAAGAAATGAGAAATGTTGACCAAACCCTGCTGCGAATAAATCGGCCCTCTAAGGGGGTAGTCCTAAATTCAAAAGGTATAACTTCGGACCAAACTTGTTGCGACAAGGCTCCAGCCGTCTGCGACGACGAAGAACGCCAGTTTAAATGGCAACGACACGATAGCGGGTGGAACCATCATCATGCCCATCGACATCAGTACTGCGGCGACGACGAGATCGATGATCAGAAATGGCAAAAAGATAAGGAAGCCTACCTGAAATGCTCTTTCTAGTTCGCTGAGCATGAATGAAGGGATCAGAATGGACAAAGGTGCATCAACGATTTCTGTGGTCTCGGGAACCTCTGTTCTGATTGAAAGCATGTCCGAAAAAGTTGTGGGATCGATCCGGTTTGACATGAACCCGCGCAGGGGATCCATTGTCCGCAAGAACGCCTCTTCTACGTCGATCGACCCGTCGAGCAAGGGGCTAATCCCATTCACGTAAGCCGCAGACAGAACGGGTTCCATTACGAAATAGGTCAAGAATAGCGCCAGCGAGACAATCAGCATGTTTGGTGGGGATTTCTGCAGACCGATTGCTTGGCGTAAAATTGCAAGCACTGTCACGACAAACGGAAAGCAGGTGACCATGATTGCGAAACCCGGCGCCAGTGACAAAACGGTTATCAGAACGAACAATTGGACGGACCGCGTTGTTAACGTGTCCGACTCTCCGAGCGCCAATGTCAGCTCTTGCGCGGACAAGGGAGAAGCGACAATAGTCAATACAATGCAAATGATCGCAAGGTGTTTAATGGAAGTCTCCTTTGTGGGATACGACTTCCGTCAACTTGATTGCCAACTGCCCAGGTTCGCCGTTTTCCACTTCTTGAAGCGCGCCGCGTGCAATAAGCCGATCACCTACGTATAGCTCGACGGGATCGTCAATTTTGCGATCTAGGGGCAAGATTGTGTTTTCGCCAAGCCGCAATAGATCCCTTACCAATGGTCTGGCCTTGCCGACCGAAACGGTGACTTCAATCGGGATGTCATGCAAAGGGTGAGCCCCATTTTCGGGCTGATTATTTTCATCCATCTTCTGCTATCCTTGTGGGTTCCAAAGTGAGGTAGTCCAATGCGGTTTTGGTGGCTGCCAATGGTCTTTCGAGACTATAAAGGGTCTCTTGCTGATCCACTTTGATCGATACGGTTCCTTCTTCGGCATCGTCTTGAATGCGCAGCGGAATTTCGTCACCAAGCTGACCGCAGAGGCTTGAAAAACTTTGCGGCACCGTGACGGTTACGATGCCTGACGGTTCTTGCATCAGGGCTTCTTCGACCAATTCCTTGAGTTTTTCAGCCAGACCAATGCTTGCGACCGCCGGAAGCAATTCGGACAACGCAACATTAATGACCGTCTTGAGGTCATTAATCGCTTCTATTCTTGCTTCTGCGTAGGTGAACTGGGCCGCATCCAAAATATCAGTGAGCTGATGCATCTTTTCCAGCGCCTGCGCGTGTGCCGAGTTTTCAGCGTCTTTGCGCCCTTCGGCAAATCCGCGAAGAAATTCTGGATGCTTTGCGGTCGTCACCGACGCGGAGCCATCGAACGATTCAAGATAGAGGACTTGGCTCATTGCGCTTTTTCAACCTCGTCGGATTGCTCCATCCAGCTTTGCAGAATTTGAATTGTTTCACCTTCCCGTTCTGTGATCATTTGGCGAAGTTTCTCGACGGGATCATTTTCGATGGCTGGGAAACTTGAGCCCGATTCCATATCTTGGGCGGGGTTCATTGGAATGGCTCGATCACCCGTTGAACCAGGGAGCATTGGCGGTGGCAGATCAGAGGATTTTGGTAGTGCGATCTGCGCGGGAGCCAATATGGGCCGAACCACAAACAATCCGAGGATAAGCGCGACAATCGCCAGAACGCCGATTTGGATCAATTGCATCAAATTGAGCGGCGTCGTGACGCTTGTTGCCGCCACAGAACCCAATTCCGCTAGCGGCTCGAACGGCATCGACTTCAATGTGATTTCATCGCCGCGCTCTGCATCAAAGCCAATGGCGGACGCCACAAGCGATTCTAGATCGGCTAATTCTTCGGGGCTACGTGGCGTAACGACCTGCGCCCCAGCATCATCTGTCGTTGTGACGTCGTTGACCAAAACAGCGACTGTAATCCGACGAATATCGCCAGGTAGACCGGTCAGTTGGCGGTGCGTCTCGTTCACCTCATAATTTGTTAGCGCGCGGCTTTGGGAGTTTTCATTGTTGGAGGAGCCATCACCACCGGCGGCATCCCCTCCGGGCAAGTTTGAGGCAACTGTGACGTCTCCTCCACGACTGTCTTGAGATTTCTCGCTGCTTTCTGTGACATCGGTGCTGATCGCGACGCGCGTGTCAGGATCGAAAACGCGTTCCGTGATCGATGACGTAGGTCGGATGTTTTGCCAAATAGACGAAGCTTCAAGACGTCTCAGCCAGCCATACCGCCAGCGCAATCCGCATATCAGCTGGATGCAAAACCGAACGAAGCACAGCAAAACCTTCAAGATGCAAAGAGTACTCAATTCGAACTTCCTTTGAAGTTCTCACTCCCCATTACATCCCCAGTTCCAACCGAAACTAGTGTCAAACTGCCTCCGATGGTGAACGTGTCGTCCAATTCAGGGCAAGTGGCGCAATTTCCAGCTGCGGCTGTATCCCAGCAAATTGCGATCGCAGTGCATCAAACATCTGGTGGCACGACTGACATTGCCTTGAACCCTGAAGAGTTGGGCCGTGTACGGCTTTCCATGACATCTGTTGATGGCACTATGATGCTTGCGGTCGCGACAGAACGAGCTGAAACGCAAGATTTGATCCGCCGCCATATTGAAACGCTTGCCCAAGAAATGCGTGCGCTAGGTTATCGCGATGTCGGTTTCTCTTTTGAAGGGGACCAATCAGCAGCCGGCAAAGAATGGCTCAGCGAGAAAGAGGCTCCGTATGAAGAGAACGTGGATGATGGAACACAAGAAATTGAATCGACCTACATAATCGCAAGCGGCTTGGACTTGCGCCTTTTAAAAGGACCGAAAATGGAAATTACGAACGCACAATCTACGCCGTCGACTTCTGTTGCTCCAGCGGCATCGACGGCGGTTACATCTGATTTTGAAACATTTCTTCGAATGTTAACTGTGCAAATGGAGAATCAAGATCCGTTGAATCCGGTCGATTCAGCGGATTACGCTGTGCAATTGGCGACGTTTTCCGGCGTTGAACAACAGGTCCAAACCAATGATCTTTTGCGCGACTTGGCCACGCAAATGGGATCAAGCAGTATGGCGCAAATGGCGGCTTGGGTCGGGCGCGAGGCGCGCGCGCCCGCGGCAGGTTACTTCGATGGCAGCCCCGTCTCTCTTGCCCCAAATCCAGTCAGTGCGGCGGATCGGGCAGAGATTGTTGTGACCAATCAAGCAGGTGATGAGATTGATCGATTTGATGTCCCAATTAGTGCCGAGCCGATGGAATGGGCCGGGATTGATCGCGACGGAAACCCTTATCCCACGGGGCTATACGACTTCACGCTTTCGAGCTTTTCGGGAGAAGAGATCTTGGATGAAATCGCGGTCGACGTTTACAGCACTGTAACAGAGGTCCGCTCGCAAGACGGCGAAGCAATTCTAATTTTAAGCGGTGGTGAAGCAATTGCAGCAAGCCAAGTCAACGCGCTTCGCGACCCGACACTTATAGATGCTGCAGTGCCAGAATAATCAAACCCGTCACCACTGACCCCGTCACCATCCAAGCCAAGCGAGCGCGTAGGCCTTGGGACTTCGGGGCGGGTGTTGGATTATTTTGACGGATTAATGCCTCTTCCGCCAGCCTGGGTAGCAAAGGACCAAAGCGTGACAAAACGCGAAGGGTTTCAGCGAGATCTTTTGCCAGTGCCTTGGGGCCAATGGACTCTTTAATGTAACTTTCGACGACTGGGCGCGCATCGTTCCAAAGGTTCATATGCGGATCCAGTGAACGCGCGACGCCTTCGACGACAACCATTGTGCGCTGTAGTAAGATCAGCTCTGTGCGGGTCTCCATACCAAACCGTTCGGTCACTTCGAACAGATATGTCAGCAAACGCGCCATGGAAATGTGGTTTGAATCCATACCAAAAATAGGCTCGCCAGCAGCACGCAACGCGCGCGCGAATTCATCGACGTCCATATGGGCTGGGACATAGCCCGCTTCGAAATGGACTTGGGCGACGCGTTGATAGTCCTTACGGATAAAGCCAAATAGGATTTCGGCGTAAACACGGCGCGTATATTCATCGATGCGACCCATGATCCCAAAATCATATGCAACGATATCGCCGTTGGCGCTGACCTTCAGGTTCCCTTGGTGCATATCGCCATGGAAAAATCCGTCACGCAGGGCGTGGTTCAAAAAGAGTTGTAAAACACGTGCAGCCAGTTCACGTCGATCATGGCCGGCCGCATCTAGCGCATCGTTGTCGCCGATATTCGTGCCTTCGACCCAATCCATTGTCATGACGCGACGGCTCGACATATGCCACCGCACACGGGGCACATCGAAACCTTCATCGGTTTCAGTGTTGGCGGCGAATTCCGCCGCGGCAGAGCTTTCCAATCGCAGGTCCAATTCCCCCATCACGACGCCTTCGAAATGGGTAATCACATCCATGGGGCGCAGGCGGCGCGACGACGGGGATAAAATTTCAACAGCGCGCGCAGCGAAATAGAACGCGTCGATGTCGCGGCGGAAAGCCTTTTCAATTCCTGGCCGTAGAATCTTGACGGCGACTGCACCTCCGGTCTCTACCAGATGTGCTTTGTGCACCTGAGCTAAGGATGCGGCGGCGACGGGGGCAGAAAAGCTGCTAAAAAGGGCTTCGGTCGATTGCCCAAGCTCGCGCAACACTTCGGCCCGCGCTTCTTCCATTGAAAACGGGGGCAGCTTGTCTTGCAAAACCCGCATTTGCACGGCGAGTTCTTCGCCAACCACATCAGGGCGGGTCGAAAGCACCTGTCCGAATTTGATATAAGCAGGCCCCAGTGCGGTCAGCGCGCGCGGCGCGGGGGGCATTGTCACGTCACCTTTGTAACCGAGCCATTGGAATGGCCACACCAATGTACGTGCAACAATCCGAAAAACCGGCCCGGCCTCAAGCGCATCAAGGATGATTGTCATAGCACCCGTGCGTTCCAGTGTGGCGCCCGTGCGGATCAGCCTGATGATGTTATGCGGGCCGCGCATTTATAGTTTCCAACCGGAATGCAGCGCCGCGATTCCCATCGACATGTTGCGATATTTCGCATTCTCGAAACCGGCGGTTTTCACCATCTCTAGGAACGTGTCCTGATCGGGGAATTTGCGAATTGATTCCACCAGATATTGGTAACTGTCGCGGTCGCCCGTGATGACTTTGCCCATTTGCGGGATCACGTTGAACGAATAGGCGTCATAGGCGGCCTGCATCATTGGGTTCGGCAGCTGGCTGAATTCGAGCACCATTAGACGGCCACCGGGACGCAACACGCGGTAGGCTTCGTTCAATGCCTCTTGTGGGCGGGTGACATTGCGAATGCCAAAGCTGATTGTGTAAACGTCGAATGTGTTGTCCTCGAACGGCAAGGCCATCGCGTCGCCGACCACCCAATCAAGACTGTCCGACATGGCCGCAGCTTCGGCACGGGTGCGCCCCGCAATCAACATGGATTCGGTGATATCGCAGACCGTCGCGTGCCCAGATCCAGCGCGCTCTAGGAATTTGAACGACACGTCGCCGGTCCCCCCGGCCACATCCAACAGCTTTTGTCCGGCACGCGGGGCCAGCCAATCCATCATCGCCTGTTTCCAGATGCGGTGAATGCCCACGGACATCACATCGTTCATCACGTCGTATTTGCTTGCGACAGAGGTAAACACGCCTTGCACGCGTCCCTTTTTGTCGGCCTCATTTACGGTTTCAAAGCCAAAGTGTGTGGTGTTTTCGGTCATTGGGCTTGTCGTCCTTTGCGGTTCGACCAACTATAGGGTCAACTGGGCTATATAACGCCTGCTATATGATAGAAAGTGTCCGATGCCCGAATTACCAGAGGTAGAGACGGTTCGTCGCGGGCTGGCCCCCGTGATGGAAGGCGTCAAAATCGCCCGCGCCGATGTGAACCGCCCTGATTTACGTTGGCCGTTTCCTGACGGTATGGCAGATCGTTTGACAGGTAAGACCGTGCTGCGTTTGAGGCGGCGGTCCAAATATATCCTTGCCGATTTGGACAGTGGCGAGACGTTGTTGGTGCATTTGGGTATGTCCGGGCGCATGACAATTTCAGGGCATACGGTCGGTGATTTCTATCATCCGCATCCGGCCGCAGCCAAACACGACCACGTCGTGTTTCATATGGCCAATGATGCGCGCATAACGTTTAACGATGCCCGTCGCTTTGGTGCGATGGACCTCATGGACACCGGCGCAGAGGATGATTTCTGGCTGATCCGCGATTTAGGTCCAGAGCCATTGGGCAATGCGTTCGATGACGATTACCTTGTCGCGCGGCTGAAAGGCCGGAACACGCCGATCAAATCCGCGCTGTTGGATCAGCGGATCGTATCGGGGCTTGGCAATATATATGTTTGTGAAGTGTTATATCGCGCGGGCATTCATCCAGCGCGCAAAACAGGCGGGATTAGTGCCAAACGGATCCGGTCATTGGTCCCCCTCATCCGCGATGTTTTAGGCGAAGCGATTGAAGCAGGTGGGTCCTCGCTCAAGGATTATCGACAAGCGGACGGCGAGTTGGGTTATTTTCAGCATAATTTTGCGGTTTATGATCAAGAGGGGAATCCGTGCCCAACCGACGGATGTCAAAAGAAAATTGCCCGAATCGTGCAATCGGGAAGATCATCTTTCTTTTGTGCGCAATGCCAAAGATAGCTTGATCAGGCCGCGTAGTTGTTTCATCAAACAGGTCTGATAGCGGTAACTTCGGACTGAACATGGCCTTTGAAACACTCATCGTCGATATTGCGGATAGCGTTGCAACGATTACGCTGAACCGACCAGATGCGCTGAATGCGCTAAATGGGAAATTGCTGGGCGAGTTGTGCCAAGCCTTGGAAGAGGCCGATGTAAACGACAAGGTGCGTTGCATCGTGATCACCGGATCGGAAAAAGCATTCGCTGCGGGTGCAGATATCACTGAAATGGCCGATCAGTCATTCGTCGATATGTACACGCGCAACTATTTCGCGTCAGAAACAACGCGGTTTAACAACACCCGCAAGCCGATCATCGCGGCGGTGTCCGGCTATGCGCTGGGCGGGGGCTGTGAATTGGCGATGATGTGCGACTTTATCATTGCGTCTGATACCGCGAAATTTGGACAGCCAGAGATAAACCTTGGCGTCATTGCAGGGATCGGCGGCACACAGCGGCTTGCGCGCTATGTCGGCAAATCCAAGGCGATGGATATGAACCTGACAGGTCGTTTCATGGATGCCGAAGAAGCAGAGCGTTCCGGGCTGGTCAGCCGCGTGGTGCCTGCAAACAAATTGCTCAAAGAAGCGTCCAAGGCCGCTGGGAAAATCGCTGAAAAATCGCTGATCGCCACAGTGGCCGCCAAGGATGCGGTGAACCGCGCGTTTGAGACCACATTGGCAGAAGGCGTGAACTATGAACGGCGCCTGTTCCAATCGCTTTTCGCGACTGAAGACCAGAAAGAGGGCATGTCCGCTTTCGTCGGCAAGCGCGAGGCGCAATTCCGCGACAAATAAAGGGTTTTCTTTATGGCTTAACTGGCCTAAAGACACCGTCAGATATGCGCGTGCGGTCCGCTAGACCAGAATCACCGGTTCCTGAAACCCGGTTGGGCCAATTGCGCAGATAATTTTTATTGACCCAAACCGAGGGAACGACACCATGGCAAATACTCCACAAGCTAAAAAACGCGCACGTCAGAACGAAGCCCGTTTTCAAGTCAACAAAATGCGCCGTTCGCGTATCCGCACATCTTTGAAAGCTGTTGAAGTTGCTTTGGCAGCTGGCGACAAAGACGCGGCCGCTGCAGCACTGAAAGCAGCACAGCCAGAATTGATGCGCGGTGTGACAAAAGGTGTGGTGCATAAAAACACCGCAGCGCGCAAAATGTCCCGTTTGGCATCCCGTGTAAAAGCACTCGGCTAACTACATATTGGGGCCAAGTTGGTCCGCAATACCAGATGAAAGGCGTACCCATTTGGGTGCGCCTTTTTGTCATTTATAAGGCAAAAACGGACTTTTTAAGTCTTTTCAAGGGGGTCAGAGATTCTTTTTGGTCCGGACCAGAGTCAAGCGCGTTGTTGTGTTGAAACGCGTCCAAACACCTTGCTAAATTATGAATGCGATTCACATCGATCCGGGGGGATATGAGTGGACATAGCGCGCGGATGGAAGGTTGATTTGAGGATCGACCAACACGGTCCCGTGACTGGTTCTTCATGCGGGGTGTGTAGAAAAGAGGCGGGTGTCCGCTTTTATTCTATGCGTCTTGTATCCGCTAATGCTGCACTGTTTGGTGCCGCATCGGCGGTTGTCCCATATCCCAGAAATTGCTGACGACCTGCTGCTTGCGCTGACCGCGCAACCCAGTGTGTTGGGCGAATGACGGTGGAATTCGTGGCTGCCTGTGGGGGGAGCCGGTGATGGAAAATACAAACTGGTCGGGACTAATATGACAAACGAACTGTGGCAGACATCAATGGACGCACTCAAATCAACTGTGGGTGCGAACAATTTTTCGAATTGGATCGCGCCATTGGAATTTGTTGATGCCAGCAATGGTGTCGCCACGTTCAATGTCCCCACGACGTTTATCGGCAACTATGTTCAGCAAAACTTTGGCGATCAGATCATCTATCAGATGTCCCGTCAGGGGCAGGACGTGCAGCGTTTGGTGTTTAAACCATCCGGTGCCCCACGCCCGACCATGACAGAACGCAGTGCGGCGCCCAAGCCGACCCGCATCGACGAAATCGCAGGTGCCCCACTGGATGCCCGCTTTACCTTTGACAGCTTCATCGTGGGGAAGCCGAACGAGCTGGCCAATGCCGCCGCGCGTCGCGTAGCCGAAGGTGGCCCAGTTACGTTCAATCCGCTGTTTCTGTATGGTGGTGTTGGCCTTGGCAAAACCCACCTGATGCACGCGATTGCCCATGAATTGCAGCGCCGCAGCCCAGAATTGAATGTCCTTTATCTGTCTGCTGAGCAGTTCATGTACCGCTTCATCACCGCCTTGCGTGACCGCAAGATGATGGATTTCAAACACATTTTCCGCTCTGTCGATGTGTTGATGGTTGATGATGTCCAGTTCATGGCTGGTAAGGACAGCACGCAAGAAGAGTTCTTTCACACCTTCAACGCGCTCGTTGATGCGGGCAAGCAGATCATTATTTCTGCCGACCGCGCACCGGGCGAGATCAAAGACCTCGAAGAGCGGATCAAATCCCGCCTGCAATGCGGCTTGGTGGTTGATCTGCACCCAACCGATTACGAATTGCGTCTGGGTATTCTGCAATCCAAGGTCAACATCTATGAAGCCCAATATCCGAACCTTGAGATCGCCGATGGCGTGTTAGAATTCCTCGCGCATCGCATTTCGACCAACGTCCGCGTGCTTGAAGGTGCTTTGACCCGTCTGTTCGCCTTTGCATCCCTTGTCGGTCGGGAAATCACATTGGAATTGACCCAAGACTGCCTCTCCGATGTGCTCAAAGCATCTGATCGCAAGGTCACCGTCGAAGAAATTCAACGCCGTGTGTCAGAGCATTACAACATCCGACTGTCCGAAATGATCGGCCCAAAGCGCGTGCGCGCCTATGCGCGTCCGCGCCAGTTGGCAATGTATCTTGCCAAGCATATGACAAGCCGTTCACTGCCAGAAATCGGGCGTCGTTTTGGCGGACGTGACCATACGACAGTTATGCATGGCGTGAAACGTATTTCCGAACTGATGGTGACCGATAGCCAGATCGCTGATGATGTGGAGCTGCTGCGCCGCGCCTTGTCCGAATAGGACCGCCGCAGCAGTTGTAAAACCGCTTGTGACCTGCGTAAAATAAGGTAGCTTAACCATCCTAGATGGGCCCAGACCCACGACCTAAGATCCGGAGCACGGGACATGAAACTGAGTATTGAACGCGCAAGCCTGTTAAAGGCCGTTGCACAGGCCCAATCCGTTGTTGAGCGCCGCAATACCATCCCGATTTTGGCCAACGTTCTGATCGAGGCCGAAGGCGAAAACGTTCAGTTCCGCGCCACCGATTTGGACATCGAAGTGGTCGACCGCGCGGCGGCCCAAGTCATCCGCGCTGGTGCAACGACAGTATCTGCTGTGACGTTGAACGAAATTGTGCGCAAATTGCCTGACGGCGCGCTGGTCACATTGACCGAAGATGGGGCGTCCGGTCGTTTGACGATCGAGGCGGGCCGTTCGAATTTCTCTTTGGCGACATTGCCCAAAGAAGACTTTCCTGTGATGGCCACGTCTGACTACGCCGCGAATTTCTCGGCCCAGGCGCCAGTGCTGCGCCGTTTGTTCGACAAATCCAAATTCGCGATTTCGACGGAAGAGACGCGGTATTATCTCAACGGTGTATATATGCATGTTGCGGACAGCGACGGTGGCAAGGTCTTGCGCTGTGTGGCAACTGATGGCCACCGTTTGGCGCGCATTGATGCGGACTTGCCCGATGGCGCTGGTGATATGGCAGGCGTGATCGTACCGCGCAAAACTGTTGGTGAGTTGCGCAAGCTATTAGACGATGACGATATGCAGATCGCGGTGTCCGTGTCCGAAACCAAAATCCGTTTCGCGACGCCAGACATTACGTTGACGTCCAAAGTTATCGACGGCACATTCCCCGACTACACGCGCGTGATCCCGCAGGGAAATACGCGCAAATTAGAAGTCGACGCATCCGATTTCGCCAAGGCCGTTGACCGTGTGGCGACCGTCTCATCTGAACGGTCTCGCGCTGTGAAATTGTCCTTAAGTGAAGACAAATTGGTTCTATCCGTGAATGCGCCGGACAGCGGTGCCGCGGAAGAGGAACTGGCCGTGGCCTATAGCGACGAACGTTTGGAAATAGGTTTTAACGCGAAATACTTGTTGGAAATCGCCAGCCAAGTGGACCGCGAAAACGCTGTTTTCATGTTCAACTCTTCCGGTGATCCGACGCTGATGCGCGAGGGGAATGACACCTCTGCTATCTACGTTGTGATGCCTATGCGGGTCTAAGCGCCCGTCGATGGGTTGGATTCACACATTTTTACTCAGAAAAAGCTGAGGGTCGGTGCATGTCGGCCCTCGTTTTGTCTGAAATCACCCTGTCGCATTTTCGGTCGCATAAGCGGGCGGTGATGGCCTGTGATGGTCGGCCTGTCGCGATTTATGGGGCCAATGGCGCGGGAAAAACCAATGTGTTGGAGGCGGTGTCGTTGCTGTCGCCCGGTCGTGGTCTGCGGCGTGCGGCACCGGATGACTTGATCCGCAGGCCAGAGGCGCTGGGCTGGAAAGTTACAGCAGAATTGCAATCATTGCAGCAGACCCATGAGATTGAGACATGGGCCGAGCCCGCATCATCGCGCAATGTGCGCATTGATGGCAAGGCGGCTCCGCAGGTTGCGTTAGGTCGGATCGGGCGTGTATTGTGGCTTGTCCCGTCGATGGACCGTTTGTGGATCGAAGGGGCCGAGGGCCGTCGCCGGTTTTTGGACCGTGCCACCATGTCGTTCGAGCCGACCCATGCCGAGGCTGTGCTGACCTATGAAAAGGCGATGCGAGAGCGGAACCGCTTGTTAAAAGACATGGTCCGCGATGCCCATTGGTATGTTGCGATTGAGCGACAAATGGCAGAGGCGGGGGTGCGTATTCACACAAACCGCTTGGCGACGATTGGCGCGTTGACGGCAGCGCAAGCCGCCACGGAAACCGCATTTCCAACGGCTACTTTAAAATTGGTCCACCCAGACCCTGCGATCGAGGCCCCCGATGATCCAGAGGCGCTGATCGCTGCGTTCCAAAACAACCGCAGCCGCGACATGGCAGCTGGGCGTACGCTAATGGGGCCGCACCGCGCGGATTTGCAGGCCGTATTTGCCGCCAAAGGCGTGTCGGCCAAGGATTGTTCCACGGGCGAGCAAAAGGCATTGTTGATAAGTCTGATCCTTGCCAATGGCCGTGCGTTGATTGCGGATTTCGGTGCGCCGCCGATCTTGTTGCTCGATGAGGTCGCAGCACATCTTGACGCGGGTCGCCGCGCCGCGCTTTATGACGAAATCTGCGCATTGGGATCGCAGGCGTTTATGACGGGCACCGGTTCAGAGCTATTCGCCGAACTGGGACCGCGGGCGCAATACGCCGAAGTGTCCGAAGTAGACGGCGTTTCATCATTGACCGAAAGGACCAGCCTATGACCCAAGCAGGTGGGGCATGACAATCTCGACGAGTGAGTTGTTGCTTTACGCGGGTGCGTTGCTGGTGCTGTTCCTGACACCGGGGCCTGTTTGGGTTGCGCTGATTGCACGCGCCCTGTCTGGCGGCTTTCATGCGGCCTGGCCGCTTGCATTGGGCGTGGTTGTGGGAGATGTGCTTTGGCCGTTCTTGGCGATCTTGGGGGTCACTTGGATCGTGTCGGTCTATGGCGGGTTTTTGGTCGCGCTTAAATGGATCGCTTGCCTGACGTTTCTGATTATGGGCGGGTTGATCTTACGTTCGGCCGACAAAACCATTGCGTCCGATAGCCGCCTGACAAGGCCCGGTATGTGGGCAGGGTTTCTTGCGGGTCTTGCGGTCATTTTGGGGAATCCTAAGGCGATTTTGTTTTACATGGGGATGTTGCCGGGATTCTTTGATTTGACGGTGCTGACGTGGTGGGACATCGCCGCGATTTGCTTTCTATCGTTCTTGGTGCCATTGATCGGCAACCTGATTTTGGCGGCCTCTATTCACCGTGCAAAGGCGTTTTTGACATCTCCAGCCGCTTTGCGCCGGACCAATATCACGTCGGGCATTTTGCTTATTCTGGTCGGGTTTGCGATCCCGTTTCTGTAACGCAAAATATAGGGGTTTCGCCGTGACAATCCTTGTGAAAACGCCTATATTTGGTGGGTGAATTAGCAGGATTACACCGATGTCAGACGAGCAGCCAACAAACGCCGAATACGGCGCCGATTCTATTAAAGTTTTGAAGGGTTTAGAGGCTGTTCGTAAGCGCCCGGGAATGTATATCGGTGACACGGATGACGGGTCTGGTCTGCACCATATGGTCTATGAGGTTGTTGACAACGGGATTGACGAGGCGCTGGCTGGACATGCGGACCATGTTTATGTGATTATCCACGACGACGGGTCGGTTTCCGTGGGCGATAACGGGCGCGGTATTCCTGTCGATATGCACAAAGAAGAGGGCGTTTCTGCGGCCGAAGTTATTATGACCCAGCTCCATGCTGGTGGTAAGTTCGACAGCAATTCGTATAAGGTGTCTGGCGGTCTGCACGGCGTGGGCGTGTCCGTTGTGAACGCGCTTTCCGACTATTTAGAGCTGCGCATCTGGCGTAACGACAAAGAACACTATGCGCGGTTCGAGGGTGGCTATACGACCGAAAGCCTGCGGATTGAGGGTGATGCGAATGGCCGCAAGGGGACCGAGGTGCGTTTCCTTGCTTCTGTCGATACGTTTAGCAACCGCGATTATAGCTTTGAAACCTTGGAGAAGCGTCTGCGGGAATTGGCGTTCTTGAATTCTGGCGTGCGGATCATCTTGACCGATGAACGCCCTGCTGAGCATTTGCGCACCGAACTGTATTACGATGGCGGCGTTAAAGAATTCGTCAAATATCTGGATCGCTCCAAGACCGCCGTTATGGAAGAGCCCATCTATGTGAAGGGTGAAAAAGACGACATCGGCGTCGAGGTCGCGATGTGGTGGAACGACAGCTATAACGAAATGGTTCTGCCGTTCACCAACAACATCCCACAGCGCGATGGCGGCACCCATATGGCCGGTTTCCGTGGCGCGTTGACCCGCACAATCAATGCCTATGCCCAATCATCCGGCATCGCAAAAAAGGAAAAAGTTTCGTTTACGGGCGACGACGCGCGTGAAGGTCTGACCTGTGTTTTGTCGGTGAAAGTGCCTGATCCGAAATTCAGCTCGCAAACCAAGGACAAGCTGGTGTCATCCGAGGTTCGTCCTGCGGTGGAATCGCTTGTCGGGGAAAAGCTGTCCGAGTGGTTCGAAGAAAACCCGCAGATCGCTAAAGAGGTGGTTGGCAAAATTGTAGAGGCCGCATTGGCCCGCGAAGCGGCGCGGAAGGCCCGCGAATTGACTCGCCGCAAAACGGCGATGGATGTGAACTTCCTCGCAGGTAAGCTTAAAGACTGTTCTGAAAAAGATCCGGCCAAAACCGAAGTCTTCCTCGTGGAGGGTGATTCCGCTGGAGGCTCTGCCCAGACCGGTCGTGATCGTGGAACGCAGGCGATTTTGCCGTTGAAGGGTAAAATTCTCAACGTTGAACGCGCGCGTTTTGATCGTATGTTAAGTAGCCAAGAGATTGGTAACCTTGTCATGGCGCTTGGCACTGGGATT
This sequence comes from Yoonia sp., assembly GCA_965660685.1. Lineage (GTDB taxonomy): Bacteria > Pseudomonadota > Alphaproteobacteria > Rhodobacterales > Rhodobacteraceae > Yoonia. Next base: position 209,123 of record CBFIAX010000001.1, read on the forward strand.
GGCCGCGACGAATTCAACATCGAGAAATTGCGCTATCATAAGGTCATCATCATGACCGATGCTGATGTTGACGGTGCGCATATCCGGACACTTTTGCTGACCTTCTTCTTCCGCCAGATGCCGGAATTGATTGAAGGTGGGTATCTCTATATTGCCCAACCGCCGCTGTATAAGGTGAGCCGAGGCAAGTCAGAGGTTTATCTGAAAGATCAGCCAGCGATGGATGATTACCGGATTGAACAGGGCACCGAAGGCGCGATCTTGCGTCAGGGCAATGGCGAAGAGATCACCGGCGCCGATCTACGTCGTGTCGTTGATGAGGCGCGTAAGTTCAGCAATCTGCTTAATGCGTTCCCGACCCATTACCCACGCCATATCTTGGAACAGGCCGCGATTGCAGGTGCCTTTGTCCCGGGCGTCGTGGACAGCGATCTGCAGGGTACTGCTGACCGTGTCGCCAAGCGTCTTGATTTGATTGCCGAGGAATGGGAACGCGGCTGGGCGGGTCGTATTACCCAAGACAAAGGTATGCGTTTGGCACGTATGCTCCGCGGTGTTGAAGAGGTTCGCACGCTTGACGGTAAAATTCTGCGAGGCGGTGAATCCCGTCGTGCCGGGACTTTCACCCAAGGGCTGCAAGACGTTTATAACCTGCCCGCTACGTTGATCCGCAAGGATCGTGATCAGGCGATTTACGGCCCGCTTGATCTGCTAAAAGCGATTTTGGAAGAAGGCGAACGCGGCCTGACATTCCAGCGCTATAAGGGTTTGGGAGAGATGAATCCCGATCAGCTTTGGGAAACCACGCTGGACCCTGATGCGCGCACATTGTTGCAGGTGAAGGTCGAAGACCTTGCCGATGCTGATGATTTGTTCACCAAGCTGATGGGTGACGTTGTTGAACCGCGCCGCGAGTTCATTCAGAACAACGCACTTTCCGTGGAAAATCTCGATTTCTGATCTGCCGGACACCATGCAAGCCATCCTTCAGACGGGGGATGGTTACGCTGACACAGCGACAGGACCGCTGATCGAAAATGCTGCAGATTGGTTGGAGCTGGCAACAGTCCCATTGCCTGACGTAAGTGAAGGTCAGTCGCTCATTCGCGTGCGTCGTGCTGCGGTGAACCCTTCCGATATCCACTTTATTAAGGGCGAATACGGCCAGCCACGTATGCGTGGGCACGCCGCTGGGTTCGAAGGCTGCGGGGATGTTGTCACCGGCCCACTTGCCGGCCAAAGGGTTGCTTTTGTGACCACGGGAGCGTGGGCCGAATATGTTGCTGTCAATACGGCCACATGTATTCCGCTACACCCCGCGATTTCCGACAATGATGCGGCGGGTCAAATTGTGAACCCTCTCACAGCGCGCGCCATGATGGGTATGGCACAGGACGCAGGCGACGCGGTGATCATCACCGCCGCTGCATCCCAGTTAGGCAAGCTTATGATCGGATTGGGACGTGACATGGGTGTGAAAACCATCGCGACTGTCCGTCGTGATGCTGACCTTGGCGCGGATTTCACGCTCAATACAACCGCGCCTGATTTCGCGGATCAGGCAAAGGCTGTTCTGTCTCAACTGAAGCCACGCATGATGCTGGATGCTGTTTGTAATCAAACGTCTGAACGCTTGTTTACTATGATGCCAAATCGTGCGCGTTGGGTCTGTTATGGTAAGTTGTCAAACACATCCCCTGCGCTTTCGCAAATGGGGCAGCTGATTTTCATGGACAAGAGCATAGAAGGTTTTTGGTTGACCCAATGGTTCAGGGATTCTGCGCCTGCCACACAGTTGGCCGCGATTAATGACGTCCAAGCCCGCTTTGCCGATGGGCGATGGAGGACGGATGTTGCGGTAGAATTGCGATTGGATCAGGTAATCGATGGCTTGACGGACGCCATCCGAAAACCGGACGGTAAAACAATTATTGTGATGGCCGAATAGTTTGAAACGCCGTGCGGCAACACAGCCGAAGCAATCGCCTTATTAGCCCAATCCGCCAATGTGGTGGGACCCTCGTTTTCGTGCGAGCGAAATCTGTTTTTGGCGTTCGCGAAAGCGGCCCTTGTCGTCATCTGTTGTCTCCGATGCGCATTGATGGCAGGCGACACCCTCTTCGAATTCAGGGCGGGTTTTGTCCGTTGGTAACAAAGGCCGGCGGCACGCGTAGCACAATATATGTGGGCCTTCTTCCAGTCCGTGTCCAACGCTGACCCGTGCGTCAAAAACAAAGCATTCACCGTCCCACGTACTGTCAGTCTGTGGCACCTCTTCAAGATACTTTAGGATGCCACCCTTAAGGTGGTAAACGTCCTCCACGCCTTGGCCGATCAGGTAATTCGTTGATTTTTCGCAACGAATGCCGCCGGTGCAAAACATCGCGACCTTCTTGTTATGAAACCGATCCTTGTTTTCTTCCCACCACGCGGGGAACTCGCCAAAGGTTTTGGTCTGCGGATCAACGGCGCCTTCAAAGGTGCCAATCGCAACCTCATAGTCATTGCGCGTGTCGATCACGACAACATCGTCCGACTGAATAAGCGCGTTCCAATCGGCAGGATCGACGTAGTTGCCCACGGTTGTTGCGGGGTCCACATCGGGCTGGCCCATGGTGACAATTTCGCGTTTCAGTCGCACTTTCATCCGGTGGAACGGCGGCACGGTCGCGTGGCTCTCCTTATGCTCCAACAGGGCACAACCGGGCAAGGCACGGATGTGGGTCAGAACCGCATCAATGCCAGAACGGTCACCGGCAATGGTCCCGTTGATCCCTTCGGGCGCAAGCAACAATGTGCCGCTAATCCCGCGCGATTTGCATAGGTCCAAAAGCGGGCCTTGGATCGCGGCGATGTCGTCAAAACGGGTGAAGTGATAGAGAGCTGCTACTGTATACATGACAGCCAAATACGCCCCTTGGCCCAAGCGTTCAAGTCTTAGCGCGCGGCCGCGATGGCCAGTCCGTCGGCGACGGCGGTAAAGGCTTCGGTTCGTTCCAGTTCTGCGTCTGGAAAGAGGTCCTTCATGGATTGTTCGACCACTTGCATCAAACTGGACCCGCCAACAAACACAACTTGCCCGATTTGCTTGCGTTGCAAGCCCGCTTCGGAAAGCGTTTGAAGGGCCGCGTTGCGGATCGTGGTGGCGTGTCCGTCCAGAATATCGCGTAGGTTTGTGTGGCTCATCCGCGCCCAAAGATCGGGTTCAATGGTGCGCAAATCAATCGCTGCATTGTCAGCATCCGGCGCGTTGGCGCGAATTTTACCCGCCTCGACGGCAAAAGCGATATCATGCCCCAGTTCCATATCGACGGTGTCATGCAGGCGTTTGAAGGGTTTCGGGTCGACGCCCATTTTGTGAAACCGCGCGGCGAGGCGGAGCGTTTCAGGCGTATAGAGAAACGGGATTTTTTCCCACGCAGCGAGGTCATTATAGACCGCATTGGGCGCGGTATATGTGCCAGGCCCCATGTCGTTCCTAATCTCGCCACCGCGCCCAAGCAGTGGCATGACCTGCGCCAAGCTGATCGCCTTATCGAAATCGGTACCACCGACCCGCACGCCGTAGCTAATGATGATCCGCGTGTTCAGCCCGTCCCGTTCAAAGACGGAAAAATCGGATGTACCACCGCCGATGTCGACGATCAGGCCAAGCTTGCCTTTGGGCAAGGGACCGGCGGCGAGCGCGGCAGCCTCTGGCTCGAACATGAAATCGACGTGATCAAAGCCCGCGACCATATAGGCCTCTCGTAGGTCGATTTCGGCTTGGGCGTTACGTTCGGCGTTTTCGGAATGAAACCGGACGGGACGGCCAGACAACGCATGAGTGAAGGGCATGCCGGTCGTGGCCTCTGCCCTTTCACGGATCATCGTCAGAAAACGGGCGATGGCCTCTATCAACGTGAGGCGTTCATAATGAATTTGTCGCTGTTCGCGGATCAGCGGCGTGCCAAGAACGGATTTCAGCGCACGCATAAATCGCCCCTCTCGCCCGTCAATCAAAGCCGCATTGGCGACCGACCCATAGGTCGTCGACCCATTGTAATAGTCGAAAAATATCGACGTTGGCAGGGTGGTTCGACCTGGTTCGACTTCGATCAAATGGGCACGGCCGTTGACGAGCACAGCAGCGGAAGTGTTGGACGTGCCGAAATCGATACCGAGCGTGTTCATTTTGTGCCTCTGAAGTACGTGAAAGGCGCGGGGATACGCCTTCTTCGGAGTCTTGCCAAGTGGTTTGCTTGCCATTCGCCGCGCCCTATTTTAGCCAGTGTAGGATATGGAATTGGAGACGGCCATGCATGCGCTTTTGGTGATTGATGTTCAAAATGATTTTTGCCCAGGTGGCGCCTTGGCAGTCGCCGGCGGCGACGAGATTGTGGCCGCTATCAACGCCAAGATGCCGCGGTTCGACGCAGTCGTTCTGACGCAAGACTGGCACCCCGCGGGTCATTCAAGTTTCGCGAGCAGCCATGATGCCGCGCCGATGTCGATGACTGAAATGCCTTATGGCCCCCAGATGCTTTGGCCTGATCATTGTGTTCAAGGCAGTGGAGGGGCTGGGTTTCACCCTGCATTAGAGACTGATCGCGCGGATATGATTGTACGCAAAGGATATAATCCGGCAATCGACAGCTATTCCGCATTTTTCGAGAATGACCATGAGACACCGACTGGACTGGATGGATATTTGCGGACGCGAGATGTTACGCAATTGACCCTCGTTGGGTTGGCCATGGATTACTGCGTTTATTATTCGGCGATGGATGCTGCCAAGCAGGGATATGACGTGACCGTCGATCTGGATCTGTGCCGCGCGATTGATTTTGATGGGTCGTTGGAGGCTGCGGTGTCCGCGATGCGTGGTGCCGGTGTAAGACTGATGGGAGAAGGCTGATGCTTGTTGTCATTTCACCAGCCAAGTCGCTGGACATGGAGCCCGTTGATATTTTGCCGACCGTGCCCGCATTTCAGGAAGATGCGGTGCGGTTGTCGAAAACAGCGCGTAACTTGACCCTGACACAATTGAAAAAACTGATGAATATTTCGGATGATTTGGCGAAGCTAAACCGCGAACGTTTTCGCGCTTTTGCAGCAGAGCCGGATCCGGAAATGATCAAACCCGCTGCTTTGGCATTCAATGGCGATACATATCAGGGGTTGGAGGCAAAAACGCTGTCGGAAGATGATCTTGCGTGGGCGCAGGAACACTTGGGAATTTTGTCAGGCCTCTATGGTGTTTTACGTCCGCTCGATGCGATCCAGCCGTATCGGTTGGAGATGGGCAGTCGTCTAAAAACGCGTCGTGGTTCGTCGCTTTATGACTATTGGGGCGATACAATTGCAAAAGCGTTGAACGTACGTGGAGCCGATGTCGGTGCTGATACATTGATCAATTGCGCTAGTCAGGAATACTTCGGTGCCGCGGATCGCAAAGCGTTGAAGTTGAAAGTTGTGACGCCGCAATTCATGGAAGTGAAAGATGACCGCCCCCGTATCGTGTCATTTTTTGCAAAACGAGCCCGCGGAGCGATGGCGCGATATGTCATTGAAAACCGATTGACGACGCCCGAAAGCATTTTGAATTTTAACGTGGGCGGCTATGCCTATGACTCAGACTTATCAACGTCCGAGAAACCTGTGTTTCTGCGCGACTATCCGATGTAGCAGACCAATTTTCGGCGATAATTGATGCCTCCGGGGGACATATTTCCGCTCGAAAAAGCTAGGTTCTTTCAATGGCCAATGCGATGCCTTGCCCGCCACCAATACACATGGTGATGAGCGCGCGTTTCCCGCCAATCCGCTCTAGCTCGTACATGGCCTTGACAGTGATAATCGCGCCCGTCGCTCCGACGGGGTGGCCGAGCGCGATTGCGCCCCCATTTGGGTTAACGCGCGCGGGGTCGAAGTTCAGTGATTTACTGACAGCGATGGCTTGGGCCGCGAATGCTTCATTGCTTTCAATTACGTCGAAGTCATCAGCCTTAAGGCTCGTTTTCATGAGTAGGGTTTGCACTGCTGGCACAGGTCCGATCCCCATGACATCAGGTCTAACACCTGCATGGGCATAGCCAAGAACGCGGAATTTTGGTGTGAGACCGGACGCGATTGCGGCTTCTTCGGTCGCAAGGATCACTGCGGCGGCTCCATCGTTCAGACCAGAAGCATTGCCCGCTGTCACTGTTCCGTCTTTTTCGAAAACTGGACGAAGCCCGCCGAGCTTTTCCAATGTCGTTGCCTTAGGGTGTTCGTCTTTTACAAAATCGACGGTATCGCGTTTCACGCGCACCGCTACGGGTGTGATTTGATCGTCAAAGTGGCCAGCGTCAATCGCCGCCGCGGCCCGAGCCTGGCTTTCGAAGGCGAAGGCGTCTTGGTCCGCGCGGCTGACATCATTTTCGCGCGCGACGTTTTCGGCAGTAATACCCATGTGACCCGTTCCAAAAGGGCAGTTGAGTGCGCCGAGCATCATGTCCTGGGTTCTTATATCACCCATCTTCGCGCCCCAGCGCTGATCGGAAATGATGTACGGGCTGCGGCTCATATTTTCGGATCCACCGGCCAACGCGAAATGGGCATCGCCGAGTTGAAGGGATTGAATCATGGAAACAATGGCTTGCACGCCCGACCCACAAAGCCGGTTCACATTCATTGCAGGGGTTGTTTCGGGAATGCCTGCCTGCATGGCCGCGACTCGCGATAGATACATATCGCGCGGTTCGGTGTTGATCACATGACCGAACGCCACATTGCCGATTTGATCGGGAGCCATTTTGGCGCGATCCATCGCGGCCTTTGCAACGGCCGTACCCAGTTCGATCGGAGGCGTGCCAGCCAATGCACCGCCAAAGCCACCAATTGCCGTGCGTGCACCGCTTAGGATTACGATATTTGTCATGGACAGCACCCCCTCTTTATATCGGCCACCTTAATGGCTCTTGTGACTAAGAACACCAAAACGTGGGGTCATTTTATGGGTGGTGCGCTGGGGGCAACCTGCCATCGCCCCCATCGGTATTATCGCACGTTTCGCGGACCCGTTGTCGTATCGCGCAATGAAGCGTCATTGGAGAGCAGTGACCATAGCCGGAACATCGTTGCGGATTCTGACTGACGATTGCGTTCGTCTGGATGGGTCTCACGCAGTTTGAGAACAGTGAATTTTTGTGTTGCTGCGGATGTCATCATTAAACCTCTTTGACCTGTTGTGGGCCCCAACCCGTGATTGAAGCCTATGGATTGGCGGGTTACCAAAGACTTAACCCCTGCAAAGCAGCCTGCGTGTTGTTTGACGCAACCTCGGTTCAAATTTGCATAAAAATACGATGTGTCCTTTTGGCGCGCGTAAAATGGGTTATGTCGTGGTAGAGGTGGTCCCATGCTATTACGCGTTAAAAATGTTCAGAAAACTTTTGATACCGCGGACGGTCCATTTGCTGTTTTGCGCGGTATCGACCTCTCGCTTGATAATGGGCAAAGCCTTGCGCTAACCGGTGAATCGGGCAGCGGCAAAAGTACGCTTTTGCATTTGATCGGGGGTTTGGATGTGCCTGATGATGGTGAGGTTAGGATCGATGATACTGATATCGCCTCCATGGATGATGCGGGCCGCGCGGGGATGCGCCGTGGCACTGTAGGTGTGGTCTTTCAGCAGTTTAACCTCATACCCAGCTTGACCGTCGCCGCAAATATCGCTTTTCAGGCCCGTCTGGCTGGCCGACATGATCAAGGCTGGATTGCTGCGCTGTCTGATCGGTTGGGGCTGACCGAACAGCTGGAAAAATACCCTGAACAACTGTCCGGAGGGCAGCAGCAGCGCGTTGCGATTGCCCGCACATTGGCCCCGCGTCCGCGCCTTGTATTGGCAGATGAACCGACGGGAAATCTGGATGAAGATACTGCCGCCAATGTGATGGACATTTTGCTGTCCTTGGTTGCTGAAACAGGGGCCGGATTGTTGATGGTAACCCATTCAACGGTGCTTGCAGACCGATTGGACCAGCGGGTGCATTTGCGTGCGGGCCGCGTCACATGATCAGTGCGGTATTGGCCGCGCTATGGGGGCATTGGCGGCGCAATCCGCTACAATTGTTTACCCTGCTCGCTGGCTTGTCCTTGGCCACGGCGCTTTGGTCCGGAGTTCAAGCGATCAACGCAGAGGCCCGCGCGAGCTATGACGCAGCGGCGACGACACTTGATGAAGGCCAATTCGATAGGTTGTCGCGACGAGATGGGAAGCCAATGGACTTGAACACCTTTGTTCAACTGCGCCGTGCCGGTTGGCTGGTCAGCCCAATGATCGAAGGACGCATCGGCGACGTGCGGATCATCGGTATTGATCCTGTGACGGCCCCCCAAGGATTCGGCCCGATGGGGCGTGAAGATGCAGATGAATTGCAACAGTTTTTCGCGGATGGCGGGCAGGTGATTACTGCGCCTGATGTTTTGATTGAAGGTGCTTTGCAAGATGCGGATATGGTACCCGGCACAGCGATGGCCGATATTGGCACGGTGCAAGAGATGCTTGATCGTCCGGGCGAGATAGACCTTCTTATTGTCGCAGAAACCCAGCCCCGTAATCAGCCGCCGCTTGCGCAAATTGCACCCGACCTTTCACGCCAAGTGGCACAAGGCGGCACCGATATCGCGCAGCTAACGGACAGTTTTCATTTAAACCTGTCTGCCTTTGGGCTGCTGTCATTCGCAGTAGGGATTTTCATTGTGCATGGGGCAATTGGGCTTGCATTCGAACAGCGGCGCGGGACCGTGCGGACCTTGCGTGCACTGGGTGTTCCATTGAGACTGTTGATCATCCTGATGGGAACAGAACTGATGGGGTTGGCTGTGATCGCTGGCGCGATCGGGGTTGGGCTTGGCTATTTGATCGCTGGTGCATTGCTGCCCGATGTTGCCGCGACATTGCGTGGACTTTACGGGGCAGAGGTGACGGGCACGCTTCAGTTACGCCCAATATGGTGGGCGTCTGGCATGGCGATTGCATTAGGCGGCACAGCCATCGTGGCGAGCGCGGCCCTTTGGAAACTGTCGCGGATGCCCTTGCTTGCCGGTGCGCAACCACGGGCCTTGGCTGTGTTGGCGGGACGCGCGGCAAGGGTTCAGGGTGCAGTGTCTATCGCGCTTTTGCTCATCGCCGCCATACTAGCGACGACAGCAACAGGAATCGTTGCCGGTTTTGCGTTATTGGCGGCGTTATTGATCGGGGCCGCGTTGGCGTTGCCATTGATCTTGCGTGGCATATTGCATCTGGCTCAGTCGCAGGCAAAAGGCGTTGTGGCGTCATGGTTCTGGGCCGATACGCGCCAACAGTTGCCCGGATTGTCGCTTGCGCTTATGGCGCTTTTGCTCGCGATGGCAGCGAATGTAGGCGTGTCTACGATGGTAAGCAGCTTTCGACTGACTTTCGTTGCATTCTTGGATCAACGCCTCGCGTCCGAGCTTTATGTCAGTGCGGACAACGCATTAAAGGCGGATGAAATTCTGACCTATGTGACACCGCGCGTCGACGCCGTTTTGCCCGCCCTATCGACGCAAATCGAGATAGCCGGACGCCCGACAGAGCTGTTTGGTGCAAGAGATCACGCCACATATCGCGACAATTGGCGGCTGCTGAGCGCCAGTGATGAGCCGTGGAACGACGTGCGGGATGGCAAGAGCGTTTTGATCAACGAGCAACTGGCGCGCGGCGCTGGGATTACTGTCGGTGACGTTGTCAGTGTGGCCGGGCAGGGGCTGTCTGTGGCTGGGATCTATGGTGATTATGGCAATCCGATTGGGCAAGCAATCATTGCGGAACCTTTGTTCCAGTCCGCGTTTTCAGACATTGCGCCGGTTCGGTTTGGCCTGCGGCTCGCACCAGAGTTCGTTGCGGATTTGGTAAATGGATTGCGTGATGAGGTCGGGTTGCCAGAAACGGCGATGATTGATCAGGCTGAAATCAAGGCCTTGTCACTTGGCATTTTTGACAGAACATTCACGGTGACAACGGCGTTGAATGTTCTGACGCTCGCCGTGGCAGGTTTCGCCATTCTAATGAGCCTATTGACCCTGACATCCATGCGCACCCCGCAACTGGCGCCCGCATGGGCGATGGGATTGACCCGGGCACATTTAGGCCGGTTAGAGTTGTTGCGCACAGTGATGTTGGCTGTTTTGACAGGGGCGCTTGCCTTGCCATTGGGGCTGATGCTGGCTTGGGTTTTGCTCGCCGTGGTGAATGTGGCGGCCTTTGGTTGGCGGTTGCCGATGTTCGTGTTTCCCGCGGAATATTTGCGGTTAGGATTGTTTGCGATGATCGCGGCGGGGGTTGCTGCCTTATGGCCGGCGCGTCGTTTGGCACGAACCCCGCCTGCGGAATTGCTAAAGGTGTTTTCCAGTGAACGTTAGATTGATCGCATGTCTCTTGCTGATGCCGTTGGCAAGCTGGGCGCAGGGTTTCGCGGGCTTGGGCGAAAGTGCCAAAGGTTTCGCCGTGCCCGCCCCAAATCCGGAATTCGTGTTTCCCACAGACGATGGTCCGCACCCCGACTATCGGATCGAGTGGTGGTATATTACGTCCAATCTGACCGGTGATGATGGGGCGGACTATGGTGTGCAATGGACCCTATTCCGCACAGCACTTGCACCCGAAGAAAAGGATGGCTGGGCATCGCCACAGCTGTGGATGGGGCATGCAGCGGTGACGACACCGACCGCCCATTATGTGACCGAACGTTTGGCGCGGGGCGGAATTGGACAGGCTGGCGTGACCGCCGCACCATTCGAGGCGTGGATCGACGAGTGGCGGTTTGCGGGCCCTGACAGCGATGCGATCTTGCGCGCGGCTGGTCCGGATTTCGGCTATGATTTGACCATGCAGGCAACCGGCCCGCGCGTGTTTCATGGGGACGGGGGCTATTCGGTAAAGTCCGCGAATGGGCAGGCATCATATTATTATTCCCAGCCGTTTTTCGAGGTTGAAGGCACACTGCAATTGCCAACCGGCGACGTGCGCGTGACGGGTGATGCTTGGCTTGATCGGGAATGGTCGTCTCAGCCGCTGGCGTCCGATCAAACTGGGTGGGACTGGTTTTCACTGTCGTTTGACGATGGCACGAAGTTGATGGGATTTCTGTTGCGGGGTGCCCGTGTTTACACTCAGGCTACGTTGATCAGCCCGGACGGAACGACGCTGGCCTATCCCGACGATGCGTTTGACGCAGAGGTTGTTGCGCGGTCGGATGTGGCGGGGCGCAAAGTGCCAACAACCTGGCGTGTAACCATGCCAGATGCAGGTATTGATGTTGTTGTGACCGCGTTAAATCCGCGAAGCTGGATGGACACATCGGTGCCCTATTGGGAGGGACCGGTGACTGTTACGGGATCCCATCGCGGGCGGGGATATTTGGAAATGACCGGCTATGAGTAATATAAGAACGGTGCTAGGCGCGATGTTGGACCAAACTTGGGATCATATTTCGCAGCGGGATGCCGCGCGGTTGTGGTCATTGGCGACGATCGGAATCGATGGTTGGCCGTCCCTGCGCACCGTTGTTTTGCGCGGGTCGGATCGTGTCGCGGACGTATTAGAATTTCATACGGATTTACGTTCGCCCAAGGTTGTTCAGCTAGCTGCAGACCATCGTGCGAGTTTAATGTGTTGGTTGCCAGAGGCTTCGTTACAAATTCGGATGCAGGTTGAAGTGTCCGTTCGATCTGGCGCCGAGGTTGAGGCGGTTTGGGACGCTGTGCCGACGCAAGCGCGGGTGGCCTATGGCGCTAAACCCGCGCCTTCTGTCCCTATTGCGGGGCCAGAAGCCTATCAAACAACGTCTGACCCTGCGGCATTTGCCGTTCTAACATGTTGTGCCAAGCAGATTGATGTCTTGCATCTTGGCGCAGTCCATCAACGCGCGATCTATTCACGTGACAGTGATTGGGTCGGGCAATGGGTGGCGCCGTAGCCGTCGGCTGCGCTATGCACGGTTTATGATGAACTCTGATATTCCATTGACCAAAGACCTCGTGCTTATTGGTGGCGGTCATACTCATGCGCTTGTGTTGCGTTCGTGGGGCATGAACACGCTGGCTGGGGTTCGGCTGACGGTCATTAACCCCGGACCAACCGCGCCTTATTCAGGAATGCTGCCCGGCTTTGTGGCGGGGCATTATGATCGTGACGCGCTGGACATTGATCTGGTGAAGCTTTGCCGATCTGCAGGTGCCCGACTAATCAATGGCGCGGCTAGTGGCATTGATCGCGCTGCGGGCGTCGTGCATGTGGCGGGGCGGCCGCCGATCGCATATGATGTGTTAAGCATGGATATCGGCATCACGTCGGCTATGCCCCAGCTTGCCGGTTTCGCTGACCATGGAGTACCTGCCAAACCGCTTGGCACATTTGCGAGCCGGTGGGAAGCATATCGCGAGACGGCGATTGCGCCCAAGGTTGCTGTGATCGGTGGCGGTGTCGCAGGGGCAGAGCTATCAATGGCGATGCGCCATGCGCTGGGGTCCGATGCGACGGTGCACCTGGTTGATCGTGGTGCGGTGCTAAAAGATCTTGGAACAATCGCACAGCGCAAAATGCGCGACGCTTTGGCCCAAACAGGTGTAGAGATCGTCGAAGATGCTGACGTCATTAGCGTGGATAAAACGGGTCTAGCACTTGCAGACGGACGTAGTATCGAGGCCACATTTGTGACCGGGGCGGCTGGAGCCAAACCGCATGATTGGCAAGCTGAGATTGGCGTGGAAATGCATGATGGGTTCATTGCGGTAGGGCCAACATTGCAATCCTCTGACCCTGCGATTTTTGCTGTTGGCGACTGTGCACATATGACCTATGCGCCGCGGTCCAAGGCTGGCGTTTTTGCAGTGCGGCAGGCGCCAGTTCTAACTGCGAATATGCGGGCAATTTTGTCGGGCAAACCGTTGCAGGATTTTCACCCGCAACGCGACTATTTGAAACTGATCTCTTTAGGGCGCAAATCGGCCTTGGCGGAAAAGTTTGGCGGGGCGTTGTCGGGGCCATTGTTGTGGCGCTGGAAAGACCGGATTGACCAGACGTTCATGGCGCAGTTCGATGAGCTATCGCCGATGCCCGCCGCTTCGTTACCGCGCGACGTCGCGGTTGGTGTAATCGACGCGCTGGGGGACAAACCGATGTGTGGCGGTTGTGGTGCAAAGGTTGGGCGTGGCGCATTGCGCGACGTCTTGGCGAATCTTCCTGCGACCACCCGAACCGATGTGAAAAACGTGGCGGGTGATGATGCCGCCGTATTGACCATTGGGGGACAGCAGCAAGTGATGACGACCGACCACTTACGTGGCTTCACGCTTGATCCTGTCATGATGACACGCATCGCTGCGGAGCATGCCTTGGGTGATGCATGGGCCATGGGTGCGGCGCCACAGGCGGTTACGGCCAATATCATTCTGCCGCGAATGAACGCCGATCTGCAACGTCGAACCTTGGCCGAAATCATGCATGCTGCCTATGAAGTCATGGATGAAGCAGGTGCTGCAATCGTGGGTGGGCATTCGTCGCTGGGCGACGAATTGACGATTGGGTTTACGGTGACCGGCCTATGTGATCGTGATCCGATTACGATAGCAGGTGCGCAGGTTGGTGACGTATTGATACTGACCAAACCGATTGGAAGTGGCGTATTGATGGCGGCCGAAATGGCGGGGCAGGCGCGCGGTGCAGATGTTGCCGCGGCTCTCGATCTTATGTCGCAAGGTCAGGCAAAAGCCGCGGAAATTTTGACGCATGCCCATGCGATGACAGACGTGACGGGGTTCGGATTAGCTGGGCATCTAAGCGGGATATGCGAGGCATCAGGCGTTGGCGCAGAAATAGACTTAGACTCTATTCCACTCATGTCGGGCGCATTGGAGCTGTCTCAATCAGGATTGAAATCGACCTTATTTCGGGACAATTTGGCGGGAACAGACTCTATTGTCGGGGCTGATGGGCCGAGGGCTGATTTATTGTTTGATCCGCAAACTGCTGGTGGCCTGTTGGCTGCGGTGGCGTCAGAGCACGCAGAGCAGGTTTTGGCCGCGCTACAAAAAGCAGGATATGAAGCTGCCCAAATCGGTTTGATCACACAAGAGTGCGGCACGATCAAAGTGCGGACAAAACCTGCATAATTTCACCAGCGACCGCGTTTTGACCTGCGATGTCTAGCGCGCCTGCCTTCACGGTTTTGATCGTCTGGTGCGTTTGTGATTTGCGCGATTTTGCATAGGCGGCATCATAGTGCTGTTCCATTAACGCTGCGGCCAAACCGTTGTAGTCGCGGGCGGCGAGTAGCTCCAACCAACCATTCAATACAGCGCGCCCACGGATATGGCGTAGAGGCGCGAGGCGCGTTGCCAGCTCCGCTGGATCTTGGATCATATCCAAATACGTCGTTTCTAAAAACGCCGCACGTGCGGTGATCGGGGCCTCTATCATGATGCGTGGTGCGCTAATCATTTTGGTCCAAACTTGGGGTGGGATGTTAATGCGCCCGATCTTAGCACTTTCTGCTTCTAGAATAATTGGGCGGGCCGGATCGCACCCGTCGATAGCTGTGGCCAAGGCCGTATCAAATGCTTTTTGCGCAGGCTGGCCTGCGGGCATGGCCCCCAGAATTGAGCCCCGATGACCGGCCAAACCTTCGAGGTCGATGACCTGCGCACCGCGTGATTTCAACCGGCTCAATATCGCGGTTTTGCCGGTGCCTGTGTTCCCGTCGAGTAAGACAAATTTATGCGGAATCGGGTTGTCATAAAGTGCGGACTTGACCAATCCACGCCACTGCATATAGCCGCCAGAAACTGTTTCCGCACGCCAACCGATTTGCTGCAAAATCATTGTGAAAGACCCAGACCGCTGGCCACCACGCCAGCAATATACAAGCGGCTTCCATCCACCGTCATATTGCGCCAAGGGGCCCGCGACATGATCGGCCACATTGCGTGCCACGAGGGTCGCACCACGTTTGCGCGCGTCAAAAGGACTGATCTGTTTATAGGTGGTGCCGACCTCTGCGCGTTCGTCGTTGGAAAGGGCGGGCAGGTTGATCGCGCCCGGCACATGATCCACCGCATATTCAGCGGGCGAACGCACGTCGATCACGGTGTCATAGCCATGGGTCAACATGGCGCGGATGCTGTCATAGGTTTCGGGCATGCTCAGAGGTATCGCAGCTATGTCCGCACCTTACAATGATCAAGCAGTTGCGTCGAAAATCCGGTCGGCATGTTCAGCGAGATAAATCCGCAGCCAAGGGGTGAAGCGGTCAGGGTCTGCAGCCACTTGATCATGAAGTTCGGCGATTGGCACCCATGCGGTATCGGCGACCTCGGCAGGGTTCAGCTGCATGGGCAAATCACGCGTGGTGTGGGCGACAAATAGATCGACAACCTCGTGCTCGATCATGCCGCCACCAACCTCTGCGCGGTATTCGATCACGCCGCGTGGGTGCAAAGATAGCCCCGTAATCCCCAACTCTTCTGTAAGGCGGCGCGTCGCGCAGTCGATTGGCGCCTCGTCCCATGCGGGGTGTGTGCAGCAGGTGTTCGCCCATAATCCAGGTGTGTGGTATTTGGAAAGCGCACGTTGTTGGATCAAGATTGCATCGCCGCACATCACAAAAACCGACACAGCCTTGTGCCGCAGCCCCGCCGTATGGGCGTGGAGTTTCTCAACCGGCGTTAAGGTGCCGTCGACCCATGCGGGGATCATGATGGTCAATGCGATGTCTCCTTTGCCGGATTGCGATAGAGTGTTGGCGCATCGAATTCAAGCCGCAGGCACTTCGCCGCACTTCGTATAGTTGTGAAATGTGATTTGGCGGGCTAACTATGCATCAACAAGCGAGGACGATTATGACCGCAGATTTTGCAGACGAAAAAACCCAAGCCGCCACGTGGTTCGAAACCCTGCGCGACGAAATTGTTGCGGCATTTGAGGCGTTGGAAGATAGCCAAACATCCGGTCCAACCGCTGATTTACCTGCGGGTCGGTTTGAGCAAAAAGCGACAAAGCGCACGGCCGATAATGGCAGTGACGCCGGTGGTGGTTTGATGTCCGTAATGCGCGGTGGGCGGGTTTTTGAAAAAGTCGGGGTGAATACATCCACTGTTTTCGGGGAACTTGGGGCCGCTGCGCAAAAATCAATGGCCGCCAGAGGCGTGCCTGGTATGGAAGATGACCCGCGTTTTTGGGCGTCTGGCATTTCGCTGGTCGCACATATGCAAAACCCCCATGCGCCAGCTGTTCACATGAACACGCGCATGTTCTGGACCCCTCATGCGTGGTGGTTTGGTGGTGGTTCGGATTTGAACCCTTGTCTCGAATATGCTGAAGACACGGCGCATTTTCACGATACGCAAAAGACCTATTTGGATCCCCATGGTGCCGACCTTTATCCGCGTCTAAAAGAATGGGCGGACGAGTATTTTTACATTCCGCACCGCAATCGCGCGCGCGGCGTCGGTGGAATCTTTATGGATGATCGCAATACCGGCGACTGGGCTGCGGATTTTGCACTGACCCAAGACATTGGCCGCGCGTTTTTACCCGCCTATCTGCCTTTGGTCGAAAAGCGCCGGAATACGGTTTGGGATGAAACCGATAAAGATGCGCAGCTGACGCACCGTGGGCTCTATGCCGAATATAATCTGGTCTATGATCGTGGGACAAAATTTGGACTGACCACTGGTCATGACGCAAATGCCGTTTTGATGAGCTTGCCACCAATGGCCAAGTGGCACTGATCTAGGGGCGCTGCCCCCTGCCTGCGGCCTCCCCCGAGGTATTTAGGGCCAGAAGAAGCTAGCCGCGCGCGACGGGCTCTCGGCCGTTTTCAGTCAGTGTCCAGCAGTCGCGGCCTTCGATCACGACGGGGATCAGCACGCGCCCGCGTCCGGCACCTGCGTCGATGTTCAACCGGTTGCCGTAATGTGTAGGTACGTCGATAGCGGTGTGCCCGTGCACAACAAGTTTGCCGAAGTCGTGGTTCGTTTCCAGAAACCCGTCACGTATCCACATCATTTCTTCGGGGTCTTGGCTTTCCAGCGGCACATTCGGACGCAGGCCGGCATGCACGAAAATTTGGTCATCGGTTTCGTGGTAAAGCGCGCGTGTATCCAAAAATGTCAGGTGATCTTTTGGGACATTTTTCTGCGCCATGGCAACGATGTCATCTTTGCTGATATCGCCGTTGTCGGTCGCGAAGTGTGTGAGGCAGTCAAAGCCGCCTTCAGGATGGTCCAAAACGGGTGTTCCTGCGATACCGTAGGACGCAAGCGTTTTGTCGCCGCCAAGGCGCGGGTTTACCCAAGACAAATTGGATGTGATTGCCGGATCATGTTCCCGCCCTGTCATCACAAAATCATAGAACATGCGATCATGGTTGCCTTTTAGGCAGGTCCAGTTTCGCCCAGCCGCAACCCCATCAATCAGGTGGTCGATGACAGCACGGCTATTGAGGCCTCGATCTGTGTAGTCACCCATGAAAATGATCCGCGCATCGTCGCCGCCATCGGCCCTAATGAGGTCAAGAGAGTGGTGCAGCATCTCGATTTGACCGTGAATGTCGCCTATCGCGTAGATCATTTGTTGAAGCCTCCGGCGGGGATATTTGTGAACCAAAGAGTGGTTGGGTTACCGATACTTGTGTCGAAAGTGCTGTGCAACCGTGGTAGCGCAAACGGCCCCTGTGCGCTGCGCAAAGGGGCCGTTTATATGGTTTTCAGGCTGTTTAGACGTCGAACGTCAGAGGTTTGACTTGTTCGAAGAGGCCGGTTTTCTGCAAGTCGTCGATTGCAGCGGTTGAGACGGCTTCGTCTACATAAAGGAGCGCAATTGCTTCGCCTTTGGCGGCAGAGCGGCCAAGGGTAAAGTTCGCGATATTGACGCCGTGGCCACCCATGGTGTTACCCAATGTGCCGATGATGCCTGGCACGTCTTCGTTGGTGGTGTAGAGCATATGCGCGCCGACTTCGGCATCGACGTTAATGCCTTTGATCTGGATGAACCGTGGCTTGCCGTCGCTGAACACGGTGCCCGCGACAGAGCGTTCGCGTTTGCCCGTGACGACCGTCACTTTTACATAACCGTCGAAGGTGCCCGATTGGTCCTGTTTCGTCGTCGAAATCTGGATGCCACGCTCTTTGGCAATCACTGGAGCGGATACCATGTTGGTGTCTGGGTTTGCCTTTTTCATGATCCCGGCAATCGTGGACGCGGTCAGCGCTTTGAGGTTCATGTCGGACACGGAACCGTCGAACAGGATGTTGATCGCGGTGATCGGCTCGTCGGTCATTTGTCCGATGAAATTGCCAAGGTGGCCGGACAGTTTGATCCAAGGGCCCATGATTTTCGCCTCTTCGGCGGTCACAGACGGCATGTTCAGCGCGTTGGTCACAGCGCCGGTCAAGAGGTAGTCGGACATCTGTTCTGCAACCTGCAAGGCCACGTTTTCTTGGGCTTCGGTTGTCGCCGCACCAAGATGTGGGGTCACAACAACGTTTGGTAGATTAAACAGCGGGCTTTCGGTCGCGGGTTCAACAGCAAACACATCGAACGCCGCCCCAGCAACATGGCCGGATTTCAGGGCAGCTGCGAGCGCTTCTTCATCGACCAGACCACCGCGCGCGCAGTTGATCACACGCACGCCTGGTTTCAGCTTGGCGATGTTTTCCGCAGACAGAATGTTTGCAGTGCTATCGGTGAACGGCACGTGCAACGTGATGAAGTCAGCGTTTGCGAACAATTCGTCCAGCTCGACTTTTTGCACACCCATTTCATCGGCCTTTTCTTGGCCAAGGTATGGGTCGTAAGCCATGACTTTCATCTTGAGGCCACGCGCACGGTCGCACACGATGCCACCGATGTTGCCCGCGCCGATCACACCGAGTGTCTTACCTGTCAGCTCGACGCCCATGAATTTGGACTTCTCCCATTTGCCCGCATGTGTGGATTCGGATGCTTCTGGGATCTGACGGGCCACGGCGAACATCATCGCGATTGCGTGTTCGGCGGTGGTGATCATGTTGCCAAATGGCGTGTTCATCACGATGATACCGGCCTTGGATGCGGCATCTTTGTCGATGTTATCGGTGCCAATACCAGCGCGGCCGATGACCTTGAGGTTTTTTGCGGCTTCGATGATTTTCGCGGTTGCCTTGGATGCTGAACGAATTGCCAAACCGTCATAGTTCGGGATCGCCGCAAGCAACGCGTCTTTGTCTTTGCCAAGGTCAGGCTGGAAATCCACGTCAATGCCGCGGTCTTTGAAAATCTGCACAGCTGCGGCAGACAGTTTATCGGAAATCAGAACTTTGGGGGCCGTCATGGCGCTCTCCTTTGTCGTAAATAAGAAATCGTAGGATGCGTTTTAACGCATGCTAGCTGTTCAATTCGGCCTCAAACGCCCAAGCGAGCCAAGGCAGCATGGCTTCGATGTTGGATGTTTCAACCGTCGCACCGCACCAGATCCGCAACCCTGCAGGCGCGTCACGATAGGCACCAATATCAAGCGCGATGTTTTCATCTGCCAGACGTTTGGCAACGGCTTTGGCGAATGCGGCGCCGTCTGTGATCCGGTCGTCGGTGAACTTCAAACAAACGGATGTATTGGACCGCGTCGCTTTATCAACAGCCAGATTGTCGATCCAATCGTTCGCCGCGCAGAAATTCCAAACGGCTCGTGCATTAGCATTTGCGCGGTGCTGCAATGCATCCAGACCACCAATGGATTTCGCCCATTTCAGCGCCACGAGGTAGTCTTCAACAGCCAGCATCGATGGCGTGTTGATGGTTTCACCGCGGAAGATGCCTTCGATCAATTTGCCGCCTTTGGTCATGCGGAAAATCTTTGGCAAGGGCCATGCAGGTGTGTAGCTTTCCAGACGCTCGACGGCGCGTGGGGACAGGATGAGCATGCCGTGAGCCGCTTCACCGCCCATAACTTTTTGCCAAGAGAATGTTGTTACATCCAGTTTGTCCCATGGCAGGTCTTGGGCGAATGCGGCCGATGTCGCGTCGCACAAAGTCAGGCCAGCGCGGTCGGCGGGAATCATGTTGCCGTCCACCATGCGCACGCCGGATGTCGTGCCGTTCCATGTAAAGCAAACGTCGTTATCATAGTTCAACGTCGCCATGTCCACAATGTGACCATAGTCGGCGGTGTGGGTCGAGGCTTCGATCTTGAGTTGTTTGACCACATCTGTGACCCAGCCTGCGCCAAAGCTTTCCCATGCAACCATTTGCGCGGGGCGTTCACCCAACAACGACCACATCGCCATTTCAAACGCACCAGTGTCGGACGCAGGCACGATGCCGATCCGGTAATCATCAGGGATGCCCAAAATTTCGCGGGTTAGGTCAATTGCTTCGGCCAGCTTGGCTTTGCCAACGGCAGCGCGATGTGACCGGCCCAGCGGGGCATCGGACAGATCGGACAATTTCCATGTAGGGGGTTTGGCGCATGGGCCAGAAGAAAAACGTGCATTATTCGGCCGTTTGGCCGGTTTGGTCATAACCATCACTGGTATCCTCGCAGATATATGCCCTTCGTTGGGGAAGGGTGTCCCACCGACGGACATAGGCAAGCCACGATGAATCAGCAACAGCTAAGAAGAGGTCAGAGCCAGAAAAACGGGGCCCTTCCGCGCTGCATGTTTCCGATAGGCGTAATTTGGGGGCCGTAGGACGCCGACGTGTTAACAATTGATCGGCAAAGAATCGGTCAGCCGGTATTTTTCATGCTGCTGTCCAACTCTGCGATCGCCATTTTTATCAGACGCCGCCCCATCAGGCCAAAGACCAGCAAAACCGTGAATGGAAATAGAATGCCCACGACCAGAAGGTGTGCAAATTTTTCGATTGTATAGCGTGTTAGCGCGCTGGTTTTGTCTGGCAGTTCACTGGTCAATTGTTCATAGGCCGATTTCACATTTTCGCTGCGCGTCCAAAATCTCAGGTCAGTGTTGAGATTGCCGTCTTTGAAGGTGGACCCGTGCAGGTTTTCGACGACGGTGCCCGTATCAACGTGCAACCGGCCGGCTGCTGTCTGGCTCAACCATCCTGTGATGTTGATACTATAGGGGACAAAAAGATAACTGACCAAAAACAAAACGGCGAGCGTTTCAGTTATGCCGCGCGCAACACCGCGTATGGCATTGGCCGCAGGAACAATCCGCAGCACCATCCAGATGATCACAGACCAAAGTAGGCCGACCAAAAGATAAGCACTTACCTGATCGGCAATGCCGTTGATGAATTGCAACGCATGGGTGGTGACCGTGGCTGCGGCCGCCGCGCCAAGTGCCCATTCGGCTGCGTTGGCGAGGCTGGAAAGCACACCACCTGCACGCACATCAACAGAGACAATCAGTTCAATACCAAAATCCGTGCTTTGCAAAACATCGAGAAACGCAGTGACCTCGCCCAGCAATAAAATCTCTTTCAAACCCTCTTGCGCTGCATCTGTGAGATAAGCCTCGTTGGCGGCAGTGATCTGACCTGCGCCGGTTGCTTGCCCAAGTTGCAAAAGCCCCGAGACAGGTAAGGCAATCACGATGAGAAGCGCGCAAATTAGGGCGGCCAATTCGCGCCATTTGTTTTGAAGATATATGATCATATCTGTGTCCTTAGCATTGCAACGCCGCAAGTTGCTTTGCGTCACCGGCGAACCAATCCAAATCGACCGATCCAGTGATGCCGCTCACAGCGCCGTTTTGCGTGTGCTGCCAAAACAGCCAGTCTCTGCCCGCCGGTGGCTTGGCCCTGCTGCTATATTCAGCCAACCAAAGCGGATAAGCATCCAGGCCTGTGCTCAGGTAGGTGCTGTAAAACGCGGGGCTGGCATAAATCATTGGTGTGCAACCAATCTTATCTTGCAACTGTGCCAAGAATTTCTGCACATCGCGAAGATATTGCACTGAATCCGCTTTGGCGGGGGATTTTTCGAGATCAACGACGGGGGGCAGTTGACCGTTTACATCGCCCAATGCGGCCAAGAAATTCTTGAGTTGCGGCATTGGGTCGTCGTTAGGTTCATAGAAGTGGTAACCGCCGATCATCACCCCGGCGTTCTGCGCAGCTGTTAGATTCGTGGACCACCTAGGATCGGTATAGGTGATCCCATCCGTTGCTTTTGCGAAGGCGAACGCCATGCCCGCTACTTTCACTGCGGCCCAGTCAACGGTGCCTTGGTAATGGGAAACGTCGACACCAGCGAGCTGCACATTGCTGTGGTCGGGCGTGGCTTGGGTCTGCTGTGCGGTTTGACTTGTCACGTGCGGCGGCGGCATGGTGGCATCTTGGAATCCAAAACTGGGCCGCAAGAACAAAAATATTGCGGCTGCGATGATTAGCGCGCCATTGGTGCCGTGTCTGAGAACTTGCTGCATCATCCGTCCCCGCAAAGTGTTCGCTGCAGGTTTCCATAGTCGTGGGCTTGCGTCTGTGCGCTAGGTCACGTTGGTCTATTGGGGGCACCGAGGGCTTTCACAAACCTGGGAATGGCGTTAGACCGCCTGCAAATAACGAACGTCGGACCACCAAAAGGATACCGCCAATGTATATGGTCACAATGATCTGCAACCCGTTAGAGGGTCCATTAGACCCGACATTGGTCGAAAATCTGCGCTCTGCTTGGGGCGGATCGAATGCGACATGGTTGGCCATCGGCGAGGCGGTCGAATTCGAAGTTCTGACCAAGCCTGAGAATTTCGAATCTGTTTGGTCAGACCTGCAAAATGTCGGCGTCGATCTGGTCGTTTTGCCCACCGCCAACCGCGTTAAAAAGATGCTGCTTGCGGATATGGACAGCACCATGATCCGTCAGGAATGCATTGACGAACTGGCAGACGAGGCCGGTGTTGGCGCCCATGTTGCAGACATCACAGCGCGCGCGATGAACGGCGAGCTGGATTTCGAGGCGGCCTTGATTGAACGGGTTGGCCTGCTGAAAGGGCTTGATGAGGCCGTGATCGATCAGGTGCTCAATAGCCGCATTACCTTTATGCCCGGTGGCGGCGATCTGCTGCGGACGATGAAAAATGCAGGCGCTTATGCCGCGCTCGTGTCGGGTGGGTTCACAGCCTTCACAGCGCGTGTTGCCGCGACGCTTGGGTTTGATGAAAACCGTGCAAACACGCTGATTGTCGCGGATGGAAAACTCACCGGTGACGTGGGGCGTCCTATTTTGGGCCGCGAGGCAAAGGTGCAAGCGTTGGATGAAATCACAACGCGGCTCGGTATTGCTGATGCCGATGTGATGGCCGTGGGCGACGGCGCAAATGATCTGGGGATGTTGACGCGTGCGGGTGTAGGCGTAGCGCTTCATGCGAAGCCCGCAGTGCAGGCCCAGTGCGACGTGCGCGTAAACCACGGTGATTTGTCGGCGCTGCTATTTGTGCAGGGTTACAGCCGCGCCGACTTTATCACTTAAGCCTCGGTTGGGCCGCCGGCGTCTTTCCAGTCGCCGATGCCGCCGACATTGGTGACATTGGTATACCCCATGTCATGAAGCGTCTTGCCTGCAAGTGCCGCCTGTCCGCCTGCGCCGCAGATCAGGTAAATCTCTGCGTCTTTCTGAAAGAAGTCTTTGTGGAATGGCATGTCTGGGTCGGCCGCAAATTCGATGAACCCGCGGGCCACGCGTTCTGCCCCTTTGATAGTGCCAGAGGCCGCAATGTCGCTGCTATCGCGCACGTCGATCCAAACGCCCGAACCAGTGGCGTGTTTTGCAACCGCATCTGCGCTGGGCATACGGGTGATTACGGCATTTGCAGCGTCGAGGTAGTCTTTTGCAGATTTCATAAAGGGTATTCCTTATTGTGGGGGTTTTCTGGAAAAAACCCGGGCCACTGGCCCGGGCAAGTTCAACAGGGAGGGTGATCATACGACCCCATCACCCCGGGGTTCGTTAAGGGAACGCAGCGGCGACAGGTTTGGTTCCATGACAGGGTGCACTTTTTACACTACCAGCCGATAACCACCTGATTCCGTGACCAAAAGGCGTGCATTTGACGGGTCGGGTTCGATTTTTTGGCGCAGACGATAGATATGCGTTTCAAGCGTATGGGTCGTGACGCCCGCGTTATACCCCCAGACTTCGTGCAGCAGCGTATCACGTGGCACAACGCCATCGGTTGACCGATACAGAAACTTCAGGATGTTCGTTTCCTTTTCGGTCAAACGTACCTTGCGGTCGTCTTCGGTGATCAACAGTTTTTGCGCCGGACGGAACGTATAGGGCCCCATCTGGAACACCGCATCTTCGGATTGTTCATGGGTGCGCAATTGGCTGCGAATACGCGCCAAAAGAACGGGGAATTTGAACGGTTTGGATACGTAATCATTGGCCCCCGCATCCAGCCCGTAAATCGTGTCGGCGTCGCTGTCTTGTGCGGTCAACATCACAATCGGACACTTTACGCCTTGCTTGCGCATCAGACGGCACAATTCGCGGCCATCAGTGTCGGGAAGACCTACATCAAGGATCATGAGATCATAAAGGCCTTCCTTGGCCTTCACCATCGCACTGGCACCGTCGTCGGCCTCGAACACGTCAAAGTCTTCGGTCATCATCAGCTGCTCGCCCAAGGCTTCGCGCAGATCATCGTCGTCGTCGACAAGTAGTACTCTTTTGAGTTGTCCCATGACGGTCTCCTTTGTTACTGAGAAGTAAATGTGCCTCAGACACGGTCTCGGCAACGTTTCTGAACACAAAATCACGCGGACGTGTGAACAATCGTCCAAATGTTTCAATTTGGGCAAGATCGGCGTAGCGTCTGAAACAAATAAAGTTGGAGTCCCCATGAGTTTTGCCCCTGATGTCACCGAACGTCTGGCCCGCGCCCGCGCGGATTTGCGCATGGGCGTGCCGGTTGTGATCGGGCACAGCGTTGTGCTGGCGGCAGAAACAATCGACGCAGGTCGATTGACCGAATTGCTGGCCATGGGTGGCGATCCGGTTTTGACAATCACAGGTCGGCGCGCCGATACGTTGAAAGTCCGCGCATATGATGGCGACATCGCGCGGATTGCTTTGCCAGGATATGCTGATGTGCGTTGGATCAAATCTGTGGCTGATCCTGCAGGGGATTTGAATTCGCCGATGAAGGGACCGTTTCTGACATTGCGCGATGGGGCATGTGATAGCCACCGCGCCGCCGTGGCGTTGATGAAAGCGGCCCGGCTTTTACCCGCCGCGATTGTGTTACCTCTGGACAATGCCGACGATTTCGCGGCCCGTCATGCGTTGACAACGGTGCCTGTAGACGCGCCGCTTGATCACAGCCTTAGCCCTATGCGCCAGATCATTTCTGCACGGCTCCCGTTAGAGGTATCCGAAGCCGGACGCTTATATGTGTTCCGCCCTGATGACGGGGCAGAAGAGCATTATGCCGTGGAAATTGGCCAACCTTCCCGCGATGTCCCTGTTCTGTCACGGCTGCATTCTGCGTGTTTTACGGGTGATCTTTTGGGATCGCTCAAATGCGATTGCGGCCCGCAGTTGCGCGGGGCTTTGGGCCAAATGGGGGCCGAGGGCGCGGGTGTGTTGTTGTATCTGAACCAAGAAGGGCGTGGCATTGGGCTTGCGAATAAAATGCGCGCCTATTCGTTGCAGGACCAGGGGTTTGATACCGTTGATGCGAACCACCGGCTTGGGTTTGAAGATGATGAACGTGATTTCCGTATCGGCGCCGAGATTTTGAAACGCCTTGGGTTCAATGCTGTGCGCCTGATGACGAATAATCCGGCCAAGGTCGCGCGTATGGAAGGTGCTGGCGTCGCCGTGACCGAACGTGTCGCACTGAAGGTGGGCGGGAACGTGCATAACCATAACTACCTTGCGACCAAGGCGGCGAAGTCGGGGCATTTGTTATAGTGCCTCCGGCGGGAGTATTTTCACCAATGCGAGACGGGGCGTGATGCAAACTGATCTGGTTGTGATGCCGACACATGTGCGGTTTGCGGGGCGGCGGTTTGCGCGCACTGTCGGCCGTGGTGGGGTTACGGATCATAAAGTAGAGGGTGATATGGCGACCCCGCGCGGAACACACCGCATTGCGGGGATGCTTTATCGGCCAGACCGGATGGCAAAGCCTGTTCCTTGGGCCGAACCGATCGGCCCAAGAGATTTATGGTCTGATGATGTGCGCGATCCTGAGTATAATCAGTGGGTGCGTTCGCCACATCGTTTCAGCCACGAGGCACTGCGCCGCGCCGATCCGATGTATGATCTTTTGTTGATCACTGATTGGAATTGGCCCGATGCGGTGGCCGGTCAAGGCTCTGCAATTTTTATCCACGCATGGCGTGGCAAGGGGCGACCCACAGCCGGATGCGTTGCTTTTCGGCCCGATCACTTGGCGTGGATCGCGGCCCGTGTTCACATAGGATCACGGGTTGTTATCGCATAACATCTGGACCTTTGGCATCAATACAGTGCAAACCGAAAGGCGAACACGATGAAACACCAAGGCCGCTTTATGACACCTGATGAAATAGCACTGCTCCCTTACCGCCCTTGTGTGGGTATAATGTTGGTTAATCCCCGTGGTCACGTGTTTGTCGGCCAGCGGTTGGACCGTGACACTGATGCATGGCAAATGCCCCAAGGCGGCGTCGACAAAGGCGAGAAAACCCAAGACGCGGCGATCCGTGAGTTATGGGAAGAAACCGGCGTGACGCAGAACCTTGTAACGATAGAGGCGGAAAGCCGCGGATTAATCCCATATGACCTGCCTGTCGATTTGGTGCCCAATATTTGGGGTGGCAAATATCGTGGGCAGGAACAGAAGTGGTTTCTAATGCGGTTCCACGGGTCTGATGATCAGATCAATATTGCGACGGAACATCCGGAATTTTCCCAGTGGAAATGGTTGCCTAAAGAGGATCTTGTTGCGAACATCGTCCCATTTAAGCGGGCTGTTTACGAACAAGTGCTAACTGAATTTGAGGTGAAGCTATGAAACTTACTGCATTAACTGTCGCATTATCATTGGTTGCCGGGCAGGTGTCTGCTCTTTCCTGCATGCGCCCCGATCCACAGGCGAGCTTTCAGCGGGCAGCCGAGTCAACAGATGTTTATTATGTGCTTTATGGGACGCTGGATTTTGATGCGTCGCTTTTGCCAGGCAGCGTTGGCGACAGCAATCGCAAGCCTGCAATGCCGATCCCCGCACAGTTTGAGGGACATAGTTTGTCTGACGCAGGTTTCGCCAACTATTATGCGGGTGAAATGACACTATTGCCGACTTGCGCTGGTCCGTGGTGCGGCAGCCATATGCCCGATGTTGCGTCGCTTATGTTCGCGCGGGTTGTTGACGGCGCGATCGTAATTGAAGCGGCGCCTTGCGGCGGGTTCATTTTCACGGAACCGAAGCAAGAGGTTTTGGATAGCATGACCGCTTGCATGAATGGCAACTGCGGCTAACGCAGTCGGTTTAGCAACGACAACGACGCGTAACCATCAGCGGGCAGTCCAACTGCGCGCTGGTAGGCGCGAATGGCACGGCGTGTGGCTGGGCCGATTTTGCCGTCGATACCGGCGGTACTGTAACCTGCGGCTGTCAATCGTTGCTGCAATTCACGTCGCTCTGCGCGGAACAAATCGCGTTCGCCGGCGGGCCAAGGCGTTTGCAATCGGTCCATACCGCGAAGCCTGTCGGACAATCTGCCTACGCCGATCATATAGGCTTCGGCATTGTTATATCGGCTGATCACATCGAAATTCCGGAACACCAAAAACGCAGGCCCCCGCCCGCCCGTTGGGGTGATCAAGGACGCGGTGCCATAGTTCGGGACCACTCGTCCGTCGGTGCCCCGCACCCCAAGTTGCCCCCATTGTGCGGGTGACATTTTGACAGACCGGTTGCTGCGCCCGTAATCAAACCCGCGCGGCAAACGCACCTCGACGCCCCAAGGTTGCCCTTTGCGCCAGCCAAAGCGTTTCAGGTAAGCGGCCGTGGAGGCAAGCGCATCACTGGGATCATCAGACCAGATATCGCGCCGCCTGTCGCCGGTGAAATCCACGGCATAGGCGTCAAATGTTGTAGGAATAAACTGCGTGTGACCCATGGCTCCGGCCCAACTGCCGGTCATTTGCGATGGCGCGATGTCACCACGTTGCAGAATTTTTAGCGCCGCGATGAGCTGTTTTTCAAAGAACCGACCACGCCGTCCATCGAATGCCAAAGTGGCCAATGTGCTGATAAGCGGAGTGTCGCCACGGCGTTTGCCATAGTTGCTTTCCATGCCCCAAAACGCGACGATGACATGGGGCTCAATCCCGTAAGCTGCTTCAATCTGCGCGAGAAGTCTGGCGTGTTTACGCAGCATATCGCGGCCGCCTTTGACGCGTAAATCAGACGCGGCGGTGGCCATATATTCGGACATGGGTTTGACGAATTCAGACTGGTTCCGGTCGCGCCGGATAGTTTCAGGCAGGTATTGCACGCCCGCAAAGGCGGCGTTGAATGTCCGGTCCGTGATGCCTGCACGCAACGCGCGGCTGCGGAAATTGGCAACCCATGTGGCAAAGCCGTTTGACTGTATTTGTACCAAATCCGGCGGGGCCGAGCCGATACCGATCGAGCTGAAACCAACGGCCAAGGCGAGCGAGAGCGATTTTAAAAACAACATAAGACACCAAAAAAACTAAACCTATGGTGACAGTTTATCTGACGACACGATTGCGAAAAGGGCCGATCATTTTGGGCGCGGATTCTCGCTTGCCCGCTGGGCATCATAGGCCTGAAACCCTGCAATCGCGTCGCGCAGCATGGGGATGCGGCGCGGGCGAAAGCTCTCGTCTGTGACATGCATGTCTTGAATCCGATCAAGCCGGAACGCTCGGGGTGCTTGGCGCAGGTGGCATTGCGCGATCAGACAATGGCTTTCTTGGAAATAGGTAATCGATAGCGGATCGATTTTGCGGTGTGTGGCGGCGCCCGTTTTGTCGATATATGCGATTTCGACAGTCGTTTCGTCCCATGTGGCTTGGCGCAAGGCGCGTAGATCAATCATCGGTTCTGGCACCGGATCGAACCGTTTGACGGTCAGCACCGCGTGTTTCAATCGATGGGCTTGCTTGGCTGGCAGGCGGGCTTTCAGCTTTGTCAGGGCATTGGTCGCGGCCTTTGCCAAATCGGTGTCGCCGATCGCTTGTACATCGCGCAATCCCAAAACCAACGCCTCGATTTCTTCGTCGTCGAACATCATCGGCGGTAGGGCGGCGTCCTCTTCGAGGATATAGCCAAAGCCAGCGGTGCCATCGATGATCGCCCCCATACCGCGCAAACTGTCGATATCGCGATACAATGTACGCAACGACACACCTGTATCATCGGCCAACTGCTGGGCAGTGACGGGCGGCGCATGGCGGCGCAGGGATTGCATAAGTTGCATAAGGCGGTTTGAGCGGGACATGATCCTACTTACCAGTTCATTGCTGACATAAAATGACAGTAACTTGCATTAAGGTCGGTGTCAGCAAAAAGGACAAACCCAATGATTGAACTTATGACTTACGGCCCTTCGTTTGGCCAAGCCGCTGCCAGCCCGTTCTGTGTTAAGGCGATGATGCTGCTAAATATGGCAGGGGAGGCATGGATGCCGGTTGTCTTGACCGATCCGCGCAAAATGCCAATGGCCAAGCTGCCCGTGATCCGTACGGATGGAGAGCTGATCGCCGACAGCGATAATATCCGCGCTTGGTTAGAAGCACGTGGGGCCGACTTTGACAAAGGACTTACCGTGCATCAACATGCCCAATCCCGTGCACTAATCCGCATGGTGGAGGAGCACCTGTATTTCCATGTGGTCTATGACCGTTGGGCCGATGACGCGGTGTGGCCTGTCACGCGTGACACCTATTTCGCGGACATTCCGCGCCCGATCCGTGGTATTGTTACGCATTCAATCCGTAAACCGGCTGTGCGTAGTTTGCATCAAATGGGAATTGCGCGGTTCACGCCACAGGAAAGATTGGCCCGCGCGCAACTAGACCTGACCGCGATCCGCGACAGCCTGACAGGGCCGTTTCTGTTTGGTGAAAAGCCAACCGCCGCAGATGCGAGCATTGCGCCGCAGCTTGGCGGGATCATGGCGACGCCTGTGCCAACATTGTTGGGGAATGCGTTGCGGGCTGATAACGTGCTGGCAGATTATGTCACCCGCGTGAACGAGGCATTGCTATGACACCCGAAGTTCAGAACGCCTTTGATGCATTGCCGGCGGGTGCGCAAAACTTGCGGCGGCTCATTTATTCTGTCGCTGCGGACCTGCCCCATATTGGCGATTTACAAGAGGTTTTGCGCTGGGGTCAGCCCGCCTATGTTACATCAAAACGGGCTGGTGCGTCGCTACGCATTGGCGCGCCTAAAACCGGTGGCTTTGCGCTTTATACCCATTGCCAAACGACTTTGATCGCGGACTACAATGCTGCCTTTCCCAATATGGACAAAGTTGAAGGCACGCGCGCTATCCATTTCGACGATCCATCACAAATTGACCCAGCACGCCACGGCATGTTGATCAAATCAATTCTGACCTATCATCTTTAACGACGGGTGCGTTTGACCTTACGCGCCGTTTTCGCGGCCTTCTTTTTCGACGATCCATACTTGCGGCGCGGTGGCTTGCCGCGTCCGCGTGATTGCCCCTGCGGCATGGCGCGGTCATTCAATGTGATAAGTTCTGCGGTCAATCCACCGGTCACGGGTGTGGCCTCTGACAATTTGACAACCACCTTTTGGCCGAGCCCGATCATGACCCCCGAATTGGACCCCATCAACGTCTGGCTTTCCGGGTCAAAGTCAAAGTACTCCGTGCCAAGCGTGCGGATCGGCACCAGTGCATCTGCGCCTGTTTCATCTAGCTTCACAAAGATGCCGAATTTAGCGATGCCGGATATGCGCCCAGACATTTCGACGCCCATGCGTTCGGACAAGAACGACGCGAGATAGCGGTCGGTTGTATCGCGTTCAGCCACCATCGATCGGCGTTCAGTGTCAGAAATCTTCTTGGCTGTGTCGGGTAAATGTTCGACGTCCCAAGGGGACAATCCGTCCTTGCCCCAGCCATGAGACGCGATCAAGGCACGGTGCACGATCAAGTCCGCATAACGGCGGATCGGCGACGTAAAATGCGCATAGGCCTTAAGTGCGAGACCAAAGTGCCCGAAGTTTTCGGGGTTGTAATAGGCTTGCGTCATGGACCGCAGGGTCGAAATATTCACTTGCTCTGCGTGTTCGGTATCGCGGGCCTGCGCCAGCAACCGGTTCAAATGCGCGGTCTGCAATACCTGTCCTTTTGCCAGTTGCAAGCCAGACGCATTGGCGACCTCGCGAAGCGCGTCCAGTTTCTCTGGGCTTGGCTCTTCGTGCACGCGGAAAAGCAAAGACGCCTTTTTTTCAATCAGCGTTTCAGCGGCGGCGACATTGGCCAGCACCATGAACTCTTCGATCAAACGGTGCGCATCCAAACGGTCCTTGAAGTTCACTGCTGAAACTTTGCCATCATCATCCAAAACGATTTGACGTTCTGGCAGGTCCAGCTCCAACGGCTGGCGCACAGCCCGCGCCTTTTTCAGCGCGGAATAGGCCGCGTAAAGCGGGCGGATAACGTCATCCAGCAATGGGGCAACTTTGTCATTCGGCGCGCCGTCGACGGCGGCCTGTACCTCTTCGTAATTCAGGGATGCGGCGGACTTCATCAAGGCGCGGTGGAATTCATGGCTGATCTTATTGCCATCGCTGTCGATACGCATGGCAACAGCCAAACAGGCGCGCTCAACCCCTTCGTGCAAGGAACATAAATCACCCGACAAACGGTCGGGCAGCATCGGCACCACACGGTCGGGGAAATACGTAGAATTGCCGCGTTTGCGCGCCTCGCGGTCCAGTTCTGAACTGGGCGTAACGTAATGGGCGACATCGGCGATGGCGACCCAAATGGTTAAATCGCCATTGTCATGGGTTTCGACATAACAGGCATCATCGTGGTCACGGGCATCCCACGGGTCAATCGTCACCAATGGCATATCACGCAGATCAGTGCGCTTACCAAGCGGCGCCGGCTTGGCACCATCGGCCTCGGCGACAACCTCGTCCGGAAAATGATCGGGAATGCCGTGCTGATGGATCGCAATCAACGATACTGCACGCGCTTGCGTTGGATCACCCAACCGCGCAACAATGCGTGCCTTGGGCAGGCCCATGCGACCCTTCGGTCCTGCCTGTTCGGCCTCAACTAATTCGCCATCTTTGGCCCCGCCAACAGCGCCGGCTGCAACAGTCCATTGCTTGTCGGACCCCTTATCAATTGGCAGCACACGACCGCCTTCGGATCCGGCACGAAAAATTCCAAGAATACGCAAAGGGTTCTCGCCGATCCGGCGGATCATGCGGGCGGTGTGGCTAAAATGTTCAGTTGGATCAACGGTCAAACGGCCCAGCAAACGGTCGCCCTTGCCCAAGGCCGGATCACCTTGACGCATCAGCATCATGATCACGGGTTCGGCCCCGGTCCCCGCCCATTCAAGCGGGCGGGCGAACAAATCGCCATCATCGTCTATGCCGGTAATTTCCAAAACGGATACAGGCGGCAGCTCTTCTGCATCGCGATAGCTCGATTTGCGCTTGGTCAGACGGCCCTCGTCCTCTAACTCGCGCAGCACGCGTTTCAGGTCGATGCGCTGTGCGCCTTTGATCCCGAAAGCTTTGGCAATATCGCGCTTGGCGGCTTTGGTCGGGTGCTCTGAAATCCACTGCAGAATTTCGGCTTTTGATGGGATCTGTTTCATGATCAGGCCCTACCACGCAGAACATGGCGCGTCATCACCCTCTTTGGTTGTCAAATATCCCCGCCGGAGGCCCAACAGATCATTTATGCGAAGTAATCAGCCAGAATGCGGCCATATATCGCCTTGAGCTGCCCGATCTGATCCACAGCAACACGTTCGTCGACTTGGTGCATTGTGCGGCCAACAAGCCCAAATTCGACGACGGGGCAATGGTTTTTGACAAACCGCGCATCTGATGTGCCGCCAGATGTGGACAATTCCGGGTGCACGCCCGTTTCGGCAAAGACTGCTGCGTCAATCAAATCCGATAACTCACCCGGTGGTGTGATAAAGCTTTCGCCGGAAATCTTGATCTTCATGTCCACCGTCACGCCAGTTTCTTCCATGATCCTGTCGGCTTCGGCCTGAAGCCAAGAGGATACAGATGCGCCTGAGTGTTGGTCGTTGAAGCGGATATTCACGGCGGCGGTCATTTGCGCGGGGATGACGTTTGTGGCTGGGTTACCGGTGTCGATTGTAACCACGGCCAGTGATGACGGATCAAAGTGGTCTGTGCCTTGATCCATTTCATGCGACGCCAAGCGGTCCAGCAGTTTTGCGCCAGCATGAAGCGGGTTGTTGGCGCGGTGTGGATAGGCTGAATGCCCCTGCACGCCGGTCACGGTGATCCAAGCGGTCAATGATCCACGACGGCCGATTTTCATCGCTTCGCCCATGACATCGGGGCAGGTGGGTTCGCCGACTAAGCAGACCGTCATCGCTTCGCCCTGCGCGTCCATCCAATCGAGCAGCGCAACCGTGCCGTCGAGTGCGACATCTTCTTCATCACCGGTAATCGCCAATACGACTGCGCCGCCTGGCGGCGTGTTTTGCACGAAATCGATGGCGGCAGCGGCAAAGGCCGCAACACCGGATTTCATGTCCGTGGTGCCGCGCCCATACATGAACCCGTCTTTAATCTCTGCGCCAAACGGGGGCATGGTCCACGCGGCCTCGTCCCCCAATGGCACCACGTCAGTGTGCCCATTAAACCCAAACGTACGGTTCGCCCCCTTGCGGCCCCAACGCGCGTAAAGATTAGAAATGCCGTTGCGATCAACACGGGTGCATTCAAAGCCCGCGCCAGTCAACATCTTGTCGAGCAATACCAACGCACCGCCTTCAGCGGGGGTGATGGTTTCACAACGCACCAGGGCGGCTGTGAGGGCGACAGGATCGGTATCTACGGGCATTGGAAGCTCCTTGTTTTACGGGGTTTGGCTAGCGTGAAGGCCGCATCTGTGCAAGTCGCAGTTGTGGCATCTGTGTCACAGGTTGTGGGGGTAACATGAGGAGTGATCTATAAGCCCCTTCTTTTAAACAAAAAAATATGAGTAACATGGATCCAATAAAGAGTGACCAGTTCTTAATAAATGACCCGAGGCAGGCCAAAACCCAAAAATGGGTGTTGGTACGAGCAGGTACCACAACATATAGATGACGGATAAAAATCCGCGTTCTGGGAATACCCTTGTTAACGGGCCTGTAATGGCGCGAGGCAAGAGACATGGTTGCAGCATCCGAGCTGAACTATAACACAGGCGCATCTGCGACGCAGATGGCACAGACGATCTTTGGCGACGGCGTGACAGTGGTCAATGCGTCCTACTCTGGGTCGAGCTATTCGTCTGCGACTTATTCTGGCGGCGATTCCATCGCGCCGGGCATGACCCCGGGTGATACTGGCGTCATTCTGTCGACAGGTGCAGCGACGTGGTTCACCAACTCTTACGGTCAATCCAACCAATCGACGTCGACAGGCTATAATTCTGGCGGCGCGAACGGGCAGTCCGATTTTAATGCGATTGCGGGCGCGCAAACCTATGACGCGTCATATCTAGATGTGACGTTCATCCCGACCGGCGACGTGATGACAATGACATTCGTTTTTGCGTCGGACGAATTCCCAGAATATTCCAATACGCAGTATAATGATGTTGTCGGTGTGTGGATCAACGGAACACATGTGCCGTTGTCTGTCACTGGCACCGCGCCCGCTGTCGGTGCTGTGAACCAAATCGATAACGTCAACCTATACAACGACAACACCGCTGATCAGTACAACACTGAAATGGACGGCTTCACCGTAACCATGACATTGACCATTCCGGTTAATTCAGGCGTGCAGAATGCCATCCGCATCGGGATCGCCGATACAGTTGATAGCTCATACGATTCGAATCTTCTGATCGCGGGCGACAGCCTGCAGACTACGTTGGTGGCCCAAGATGACGGCGTCACAATCGGTCAGAATGGTACGCAAAACCTTGATGTTTTGGCCAATGACTTGAATGCCACCGGCGGCACGTTGGTTGTCACCCACATCAATGGCGTGCCTGTTGTGGCCGGGGATAGCGTGACACTTACGACCGGCCAAGTTGTCACACTTATGCCTGATGGCACGTTGAATGTGACGGCCGATGCGGATGAGGAAACTGTTTCCTTTACCTATGGCGTTGATTCCGTGGACGGGTCGGGAAACACGCTGCAATCTGATGTCGGGTTTGTCACAGTCGATGTCGTGCCGTGTTTTGTTGCGGGCACGATGATCCGCACGCCGCGCGGTGATGTACCGGTAGAAGCATTGCAAGAAGGCGATCTTGTCGACACGCTAGATGATGGTGCGCAGCCCCTGCGGTGGGTGGGACAACGAGAGGTACCTGCCGTTGGCAAGATGGCCCCTGTGCGCATCGCTGCTGGCACTTATGGCAATCATGACACCGTGCATGTATCCCCCCAGCATCGCGTCCTTGTGCATGACTATCTATCCAACATTTTCTTTGGCGAGGATGAGGTTTTGGTGTCCGCGAAGGACCTCGTGAATGGTACAAGCGTTCAACAGGTCGAGGGTGGCAGCGTCACCTATTGCCATATTCTTTTTGATAAACATCAGGTTGTTTGGTCCGATGGGCTGTTGACCGAAAGCTTCTTGCCCGGTCCGCAAACCCATAAGCTGTTTGAAAAAGACATCATCGACGAAATCTGCGCGATCTTCCCAGAGCTGAATCGTCTGACCGGCGAAGGCTATAGCCCAGCCGCCCGCCGTACATTGCGGGGTTACGAGGCACGACTATTGGCGGTTGACGCTGCATGAGTTGGATCGGGTTACGTGATGAATATGGGGGCGTGTTTAACCCCGCAGGTCTGGATAGTCCGGACCTGATTCCGGCTGACATCAACACCGTGGTGCCGCGCGGCACGTTGATGATGGAATTCGCGTCCAACCCACGCGGCGCAATGCAAACGCTGTTGGACTTCCGGTCTTCACATCCTTGGGCCGCCGGTTTGACCCTGACATTGGACGCCCATGGTACATTGCGACTGACCCAATGGCAGGGCAGTCAACGACGGGAATTTTCACTGACAACAGATGTGCTGACAGTGAAGCCAAGTATCACCGTGACCTTTACATGGGATGCGCCCGCGCGGCGCGGCGTTCTGGCGCTCGAGGTTGGCGACGGTTTGCCGGTGTTTGCTGATTTGGTCGCGCCATTGCCGTTGTCGTTGTCCAATGTGCAGCGCATGATGACCGACCCACATCACTGCGGCGTAAATTCCGGTGCGGCATTTGTGGCGCTGGCTAATGAGATCATGCCGATTGGTGTTTTGCCGACGTTGGGCGGCGAGACCATGGTGGATACGCCCACTGGCCCCGTCGCAGTCAATCAATTGCGCGCGGGCCAAATGGTTTTGACCGCAACGGGTGAAATGGCGCAGGTGCGCTGGTGCGGATCTGCCGATCTGCCCGCACGCGGTCGTTTTGCGCCACTTCGGATGCGCGCGCCATATCACGGGCTCCAAGACGACATGATCGTCGCCGCAAACCAGCGCATCCAAGCGTCCGGGACCGAAGTTGAATATCTATTTGGCGCCGAGGCCGTCGCGATGCGCGCTGGCCATATGGGCGAAGGTGAAAGCGTGCAAGACGCGGTTTGTGGGCTTACATTCCGCTATTGGCAGGTACTACTAGACCGCGCTGCACCATTACGCGCCGCCGGTTTGGTGTTTGAGGGGTTGGATGTCACAGGCGTGCGCATCGACCCAGCACTGCGTCAGCACAGTGTGCTGGCCACATTACCACCCGAACTTATGCCGCGAGATTTCGAAGCAGTTGTGCCACTGTTGCAGGACTATGAGACTTTGACGTTACGTCGGCTTTTGGCGGCTTAGGCCTTGTCGAAAAACGGGGTCATTTGCGCGACGATCACGCTGTTTTCATCCAAGGCACGTTGCATCAATTCTTGTTCTTCATCGGGAATGTCGTGTCCTTCGGCCAGCCGTTCATCCAATGTGCCGTACCCACTAACATCCAATGGGGACAGGTCGGCCTGTTTCAGGATCGCAACCGTTTCACGCACAGCCTCTGCCTCGTCGACACCAGATGCATAACACATTAACGCCGCACCCATTGCGTCTTTGGGCAGACCATCATCGGTGCTGCGTCCGACCTCTACGAGCAAGGTGAATACCTTCTGGCGGCTTGGCTTTTTGGTCATATCTTCACCTTTAGCATAGCAAATAGGGGTTGCTTACTTGTCAATATCCGTCATTTGACACAATGTACGGCGCACGACAAGAATGTGTATCACAATGAACGGCATAATACGGGCGCTAATTGCGGTCTCAATCTGGATCGGCGCAGGCCCAGCGACGGCGCAGCCCGTGCGTGAATTGACCATTTCCACGGTGACACGTCCCCCATTCTCCATGGTGATTGATGGCGTCGATACTGGATTTAGCATCGACCTTCTCGAAGCTGTTGCAGACGAGCTACGCCTTTCAGTGACCTATGATCGCAAGGACGGGTTCGGCGACATGCTTGGGGCGGTACAAGACGGTACTGTTGATGCGGCGATTGCTAATATTTCTATCACGGCAGACCGTGAACGCATGATGGATTTCTCGCAGCCGATTTTTGAAAGCGGCGTTCAGGTTATGATGCCAACCCAAGACACGGGCAGCACGGCCATGCTGAAGGCACTGTTCACGCGTCAGATTGGTCTCGCCATTCTTGGGGCGCTTGCGCTGCTGTTTGGCGGCGGCATGTTGATGTGGGTGTTTGAGCGCCACAAACAGCCTTATTTCGATCGCAAGGCCCGCGATGCGGCCTTCCCCGCATTCTGGTGGGCGTTGAACCTTGTCGTAAACGGTGGGTTCGAAGAACGCATGCCACAAAGTCGTGGGGGCCGTTTCTTTGCGACGATCCTTGTGGTGTCGAGCCTGTTCATCGTGTCGATCTTTGTTGCGCAGATCACAGCGGCCCTGACAATCAACGCGATCCAAAGCAGTATTGAAAATATTAACGACCTTGACGGGCGGCCTGTGGGCACAATCGCGGGGTCGACCTCTGCCAATTACCTTGACCAACGCGGGATTGGCCATGGCGATTACAATGATCTCGAAACGATGTTTGTCGCGTTTGAAGATGGTGAACTTGACGCCATTGTCTTCGACGGGCCGATCTTGGCCTACTACGCGCGGACGCGCGGGAAAGGCAAAGCACAACTGTTAGAACGTGTTTATCGCCCCGAGAATTATGGCATGGTCTTCCCAACTGGCAGCACCCTTCGCGAAGACGTGGATCAAGCCATGCTGCGCCTGCGCGAAGATGGCACCTATGAAGAGCTGTTGATTAAATGGTTCGGCGTGGCTTATTCGCGGCGCTAGGCTTGCGGTGGGTCATCAACCCAGCGTGATTTCGCGGCCCATAACGCCGAGATGATCAAGACGCCCTGCATCGGTATGAAATAGATCGCGAATAGCGCGACATAGACCCACGCGCCCTTGGTATCGGCCAGCCCGCCAACGATCATCGGGGCGGACAGGCCAGCAAGTATGAAAAACAAAACCGCATCCGCCGCGACCAACCCCCATGCGCCTAACCAGCTAGGGTTGGTTCCCGCCGCAATTCTGCGACGGGCGATGGTGCGGCTTAGGATCATCAGTCGCGCAGCAGGTCGTTGATGCCTGTCTTGGAACGTGTCTTTGCATCAACGCGTTTCACGATCACGGCGCAATACAGGTGAATGCCGTTTGTGGATGGCATGGAGCCTGCAACAACCACAGAGTATGGCGGCACTTCGCCATAGAACACTTCACCGCTTTCACGGTCCACAATCTTGGTCGACTGGCCGATGTAAACACCCATGCCCAAAACGGACCCTTCGCGGA
Source organism: Yoonia sp. (assembly GCA_965660685.1). Classification (GTDB taxonomy): domain Bacteria; phylum Pseudomonadota; class Alphaproteobacteria; order Rhodobacterales; family Rhodobacteraceae; genus Yoonia. Next base: position 248,158 of record CBFIAX010000001.1, read on the forward strand.
TGATGCAGCCTTCGACAACTTCGGAACGAGCGCCGATAAAGCAGTTGTCTTCAATAATTGTTGGACCCGCTTGCATTGGCTCCAATACGCCGCCGATGCCAACGCCACCAGAAAGGTGCACGTTTTTGCCGATCTGTGCGCAAGACCCAACAGTGGCCCAACCGTCAACCATTGTGCCTTCGTCGACATAGGCGCCCAAGTTGACGAACGATGGCATCAATACCACGCCAGGCGCGATATAAGCGGACCGACGCACGATGGACCCAGGCACAGCACGGAAGCCAGCATCTCGCCATTGATTGTCGCCCCAACCTGCGAATTTGGATGGCACCTTGTCCCACCAAGATGTATCGCCGTTGCCGCCAGAAATCTGTTCCATATCGTTCAAGCGGAAAGACAGAAGGACGGCCTTTTTCGCCCATTGATTCACATGCCAGTCGCCGTTTTCAAGGCGCTCAGCGACCCGCAGTTTGCCGGAATCCAGCGCGTTCATCGTGTCGGTGATCGCCTCGCGGACTTCGCCCTTTGTGTCGATGGTAATGGTATCGCGGGCTTCCCATGCGGCCTCGATAGCGGTTTCTAGTGCAGCGTTGGACATGTCGGGCTCCTATTAGGGTCAAGTGTTAGGCGTCGCTATACTTGGGGTTTCGCCGTCGCGCAATCGGTCAGGCCCACTTGATCGAGCAGCCCATCGATGGCGTCTGGCTTTTTGGTGCACCAAGGGTCATGGCATCGCGCAATTCGGGAACGCGGTGCGTGGCGTCGCCGCGCATCCCGATGTTATCCAGTCGTCCACGGTAGATCAGCGCGCCCTCACCGTCATAACCAAAGAAATCGGGTGTGCAGACGGCCCCGTAAGCACGGGCAACTGACTGATCTGCGTCAATCAAATAGGGCGCTGTGAAACCATGAGTGGCGGCAAAATGCACCATACGATCCGGTGCGTCTGCAGGGTAGCTTGTATAGTCATTGGACATGATGAATGCGACACCAACCCCCTTGGCTTGCAGATGTGTGGCATCGGCGACCAGCCTGTCGATTAAATCGATTACATAGGGGCAGTGATTGCAGATAAACGCGACAAGCAACCCTTGCAGTCCGATAAGCCCGTCGCGGGTGTGTCGCGTCCCATCTGGCGTGGCTAAATCGAAATCGGGCGCACTGCTGCCAAAGGCTGGTGGTGGCGTATCAACTAACATTCCCCGTTCCTTTTCGTACTGATTGGGTCAAAAGCGACATTTGCATCCTGTGCCATTTGCGGCAAGTGTATGCGCAAAACAGGCAATAGAAAGTGATGACCATGACTGACGCTCGTAAACACCCGTTTCGCCATAGCGGTGAAGACCGCACAGAGGCGACGAATGTGCCGGATACGCCGCAAACCCGTGCGCCGGAATACAGGCTTGCATTTGCGGATGAAGATTTCTTGTGTCGCGATGAATTGCGCCCTGTGCGCTGGCAGCTTGAGCTGCTTAAGCCAGAGTTGTTGATGGACGAAGCAGGCGTAGACAGCACCGTCGTGATGTTCGGTGGTGCGCGTATCCCTGAGCCTGCGAAAAAGGATACGGCGCGCACCAAAACGCTCTCTGATCTGTCAAAGTTTTATGATGAAGCACGACGCTTTGCCGAACTAATGACAAAACGGTCAATGCAATCGGGTGGCCGCGAAGACGTTGTTGTCACAGGCGGCGGTCCTGGTGTGATGGAAGCGGGTAACCGTGGCGCAATTGATGCAGGCGGCAGGTCGATCGGTCTGAACATCGTGTTGCCGCACGAACAAGCGCCAAACGAATATGTCACGCCAGAGCTGTGTTTCAATTTCCACTATTTCGCGACGCGTAAAATGCACTTCTTGATGCGGGCCAATGCGATCACCGTGTTCCCGGGTGGGTTCGGGACACTGGACGAGACATTCGAGGCGCTCACCCTGATCCAAACTGGCCGTATGCAACGCGTGCCGTTTTTGTTGTTTGGTGAAGACTTCTGGCGCGGCATCATCAACTGGGAAAACCTTGCCGATGCGGGCACGATTTCTGCCGAAGACCTTGACCTGTTCAAATTCGTAGAGACCGCCGAAGAAGCGATTGAGGCGTTGGACAATTGGGAAGGTAGGGGCCAAAAGCGCGGCGCTTTGCCAGACCGTTAATCGGCGACAGGCACTTCTAAAAACTGCATCGGCGGCAGGTCTGGTTCTCGCACAGCTTGGATCGCCGCCTTTGCCAGAAAATCACCAGCAGCACCAACTGCCTCTGACACTGTCAGAATATTGGAGCGGAACATTTTCAACAACGCGGTTCCCTCCTTAGACATGACATCAATTTCTTGCCCTACGGTTTTTCCATTCGCTTCTGCGGCCGCGACAGTTGCCATGGCTCCGCCCATTGATGGCGTAACAACGCCGTCTGTTTCAGGGTGATTGCGCAAGTGCTCTTCTAACACAGGAACCAATGCTGCGGGCGGATCATCACTGGTAATGCCCTCAATTCGGTGCATGCCCAGCCCGAGTTGACGCGACGCATCTTGGATGCCTTCCAACATATGCTGGCTATAGCTTTGCTGCAGCGGTGGGCAGATCATTGCGATGGATTTACGCCCACGTGCCGCCAGTTTGTCGACCGCGATCCGCCCGAATGCGGCGTTGTCGAAATCGTAATAGGGATGCTTGTCGGACCAATCACTGCGACCATGGGTGGCAAAAGGAAAATTGCGTTCCATCAGGTAAGCCACGCGCGGATCTTCAGGTTCGATCTGGTTCAAAATTACGGCATCCGCAGACCCAGTTTCTACGATGTAGCGTACGGGCTTCAACAAATCGTCTTGGGGCGTGTAGGGCGTTACGTTCAGGTGAAACCGCGTATCTTCCAGCCCCGCAGCGATTGATGAAATCATTCGAGCAGTGTGATTGTCATGCTCTGTTGAAATCACAAGGCTGATCACATTCGTCCGCCCCGTGCGCAAACGAACACCAGCGCGATTGGGCACGTAACCGATTTCAGCGGCGATCTTGCGGACCAGTTCTTTGGTCTTCTGCCCAATATCCGGCGCATCATTCAGCGCGCGCGACACCGTTGGCACAGCCAAACCGCTTATCTGAGCGATGGTTTTTAACGTCGGCTTGCCGTTTGCGGGCATCGCTTCCTCGGCTGAAATTTCGGTCCGGTTCCGTGCCATCTTGCCGTTTCTGTCCTCGTTACAGGGCCAAATTCGCGGTCTGTGAGATTGCGGTATTAGAACCTAAATAATACGTGACTTCAAACTATTGGTCGGAAGTTTCGCCAAATGAGGCGCAGGCTTTACTGATCGAGTTCGGCGGCAATCTGCGCCTGAGATTTGCGTTCGCGTTGGGTCTCGGATTTCAGCTGCCCACAGGCGGCCATGATGTCTTCACCACGTGGGCGGCGCACAGGTGACGAATATCCTGCGTTATGCACGATGTCGGCAAAGGCACGAATGCGGTTATTGGAAGACCGCTTATAGGGCGCACCCGGCCATTCGTTGAATGGAATGAGGTTGATTTTCGCGGGCACACCTTCGATCAATTTCATCAGGCGGTGCGCGTCTTCGTCAGTGTCATTGATCCCATCTAGCATCACATATTCGAAGGTAATCCGTTCCGAATTGCTGACCTTGGGATAGGCGCGAAGTGCGTCTATCAGGTCGGCAATCGGCCAGCGTTTGTTGATGGGTACCAGTTTGTCGCGGACCTCGTCGGTGGTCGCATGGAACGACACGGCGAGCTGGCAGCCGATTTCTTGCGCTGTGCGCGCGATCTCTGGCACGACACCAGATGTCGACAAGGTAATGCGGCGGCGCGACAATTGGATGCCATCAGAGTCCATCGCGATTTTCATCGCGTCACGGACGTTTTCAAAATTATAAAGCGGCTCTCCCATACCCATCAACACGATGTTGGACAATAAACGCCCCTCGACATTTTTCGCGCCTTGTTCCGGCCACTCGCCAAGGTCATCACGCGCCACCAGCAATTGTCCGATGATCTCTGCGCTTGTCAGGTTGCGCACCAGTTTCTGAGTACCCGTGTGGCAGAACGAACAGGTCAACGTGCAACCGACTTGGGATGAAATGCATAGGGTGCCGCGGTCGGTTTCTGGGATGTAAACCACCTCAACCTCGTGGCCACCTGCGATGCGTACAAGATATTTGCGCGTCCCATCTTCGGACACTTGGCGGGTCACGACCTCTGGAACGGCAACCACAAAATTTTCCGCGAGCATGGCGCGGTAGTCTTTGGCAAGGTTGGTCATTGCCGCGAAATCACGCACACCCCAATGGTAAATCCACTGCCAAATCTGGCCGACCCGCATCTTGGCCTGTTTTTCTGGCGTTCCCACGGCGATCAGCGCCTCGCGCATCGCGTCGCGCGTCATGCCCACAAGATTCGGCACACCGACCGTTTCCTTGCGCGGAACGGTCAGCATATCTGGCGTAATCGGGGCGGCGGTGGTCATGATGGGCACCTTTCATTGGGCTAAGTCGCCCGTATAGGCAATCAAGACCTGTTACACAAGAAACCCGACGCTGGCGGCCGACAGGCATGCCACAATCACGATTGGTGCCCAAAGCCTTCGTTCTTTGACCGATGGTGTGGCGAGGTTCATGACAGACGACAGGGCAGTGATCCCAACCACAACCCATATGGCCCAAGACGGCGCTGCCCATTGGAGCAAACCGGCATGAGACCAGACCACCGCAATTAAAATGGATAATAACGCTGCTTGAGCGACCGAAACGATGCGCATGGCGGTGGGCAATGTGCCGCGCCACCGTCCACCATTGGCCCATTCACCCCACGGTGCGCCGCATGCAAGCGCGATTTGAAAGCCGACGGCAAAGCTGGTGACTGCGCCAAAAACCAATGCACAAATGGTCATCATTACAAATCAAAGGTCGCGAAGACGGGCGCATGGTCGGATGGCTTTTCCCAGCCGCGCACATGGCGCACGACGCGGCTGGAATGGCCTGATGAAGCGATGTCGGATGTTGCCCAGATGTGATCCAAGCGGCGGCCTTTGTCGGCACCATCCCAATCCTTGGCGCGGTAGGACCACCAGCTGTAAAGCTTGCCCTCGGGTATATCCGCGCGGGTCACGTCGACCCAGTCACCTGCGGCTTGCACTTCGGCCAAGGCGGCGACTTCGACAGGCGTATGGCTGACAACCTTCAGCAGCTTTTTGTGGTCCCAGACATCGTCTTCGCGCGGCGCGATGTTAAGATCACCCACAAGGATGGATTTGGTCGGCTTATCCGCCAAAAATGCATCGCGCAGTTCCGACAGATAGTCCATTTTCTGACCGAATTTTTCATTCACTTCGCGGTCGGCCACATCACCACCTGCGGGGATGTAGTGGTTATGAATTGTCACACCATTTTCCAAACGACCCGCGATATGACGGGCGTGGCCAAGCGATGCGTAATCCTCTGCGCCTGCTTCCTCGATCGGCAGTTTCGATAGGATTGCGACGCCGTTATATCCTTTTTGCCCGCGCGCAACCATGTGCGCGTAGCCGAGCGACTGGAACTGTTCGAGCGGGATTTTATCAACGGGGCTTTTGCATTCTTGCAAGCACAACACGTCGGGCGCTTCTTCGCGCATAAGCGTCGCGACAAGGTCTTCGCGCAAACGGACAGAGTTGATGTTCCAAGTGGCCAGCGTAAATGTCATCGGTTTTCCTTTAGGTCAGTGCAGCGGCAGGACGGGTGAAACCAACCTCTATGCCGCGCCAGTTTGTCATGCGTTTGGACATGCGTGCAATGGTCGCTGGATGGTTCGGATCGAGCACGCCGAGCTTAACAAGAATCGCAGCAATCGCAGCCTCTGACCCACGTGTGGACCCGTCCACGATTTTGAGCGCGACGCCCATTTTCAGTTCGGGGATGATTGCGACAAACACGGCTTCTGCCCCCGTTTTGATCGCGACCTTGCCACCCATTGCGCGCATCAGGTCGGTGCAGGCGCGGGTCTCTCCGGCGACCAATTCGGGGTAGGTCATCATCGCATTTCGCAGTTTGACCATCGACTGCTGGCGTAAATCACCGCCGTCGGTAGCGGCGGCAAATGCCGCCATCGACCGCGCCAATCCTGTAACCGTGCACGCATGGTTGGGCGCAGAGCACCCGTCGATGCCGTAACCCGGGCTGGTCTCGCCAGTGGTTTCCTCAAACGCGGCTTTGCCCGCCATTTGTACGGGGTGATCAACTTTTTCATAATCAGCCCCACCGCCAAGATGCTTGTTCAGCGTCAGGAACCCAGCGTGTTTGCCAGAACAATTGTTGTGCACCTGGCAGGGTTCAGCGTGGTCGCGGATAAGCCCGATCTTGGCTGGTTTGTCGTCGGGCCATTGCGGGCCACAGCGAAAATCCGCGTCGGTCATGCCCAGATCATCCAACCACGCATTTACGCGGGTGGTGTGGATCGCGGCCCCTTGGTGGGACGCGCAAGATAGTGCCAGTTGTTCCGTGGTCAGATGCGCACCTGCGCCCGATTCCAATAGGGGCAAAGCTTGGATCATCTTGCACGATGAGCGGGGGAAAATCATTGCGGCGGGATCGCCCCAAGCATGCACAATGTCACCGTTTTGGTCACAAACGACGGCATGTCCTTGGTGTACGCTTTCCAGCATTTCACCGCGCCAGATTTCGACCATATCAACAGGGGCTGTCATTTTTACATTCCTTTATCGGCGAGAATTTGACCGCGTGAAATTCAGGGCTTCCCCAACCAAGCGGTTTTTTGCTACACCTATGGCTATCGAGTTGAAACAGATCCCGCCAGTCGAAAAGGTGCCATAAGATGCATCAAGGCATTTCGGGACATCCAGAGGCAAGCACAGCTTGGAGGCTGTAACTATGATTTTGAATATTTCACGCATGGTCTGCGTTGCTGCGGCCTGTTTGGTCGGCGGGGCCGCTGTCGCACAAGAAAGCAACAATCGCGTTGCGGCGAATACTGATTGGTCCGTGTTTACCGAAGATAACCCCAAGGAATGTTGGGTCGTTTCCGCGCCCAAGGAAACCGTGAACACCAAAGACGGTAAAACTGTTGCCGTGCGTCGCGGCGAAATTCTGTTGATGGTGTTCTACCGTCCGGGTGCATCTGTCAAAGGACAGGTTGCGTTCACAGGTGGTTATCCGTTCGCGTCCGGTTCCACCGCTGAAATGAATGTCAGTGGCACAAAATTCCAGCTGTTTACCGAAGGTGAGTGGGCGTGGCCCGCGACACCGCAGGATGACGCAAAGATTGTGGCTGCGATGAAACGTGGCGCTGATGCGACGCTGACCGCGCGGTCCGGTCGTGGCACGCAGACGGCTGACAAGTTCAGCCTCCTCGGCTTTACCGCAGCCGAGGAAGATGCCGCCAAGCGTTGCGCTGGCTAAAGATTTGGATCAGGTCAGGATTGTCTTGACCTGATCCGCTACCGCTTGGCCCAGCGTTTCATGGGCCGCTTCGTCAAAATGCACACCGTCGACCGGGCTGCTTGTGATATGCGCGCCAGCATTCATGAAATGTAGCCCGCGATTTTGCGCAATTCTGGCATAAAGAGAGGGTAGCGCCGCAGAGGTTTCTTCTGCCCCGACAAAGTCGGTCGCGAAGGTGCCGGACGAAATAGCAACTGGCGGACAAATTATTAGCAGTTGAAACCCGTTGTGCTGGTCTTGGATGTCAGTGTCCAAAGCCATTTTGGCCAAAGCATCAATATGGCTTGCGAGTTGGGCGGCAGATTTGCCGTGGTGACTTTGCACATCGTTGGACCCCAGCATGATCGTTAACAGATCAATCGGTCCATGGCTTGCCAGCGCAATACGCAACCCAATTTGCCCGTCCATATGCGCGCCCATCAATGGGTCACCATGCCCGGCTGCTAACCTGCCGGGCAGGCCTTCTTCAATGAGGTCCACACCGCTGGCCTCTGCCATTACAACGGGCCAACGCCGTTTCAGCCGTGGATGGGGGTCGCGTGATGCCATTGGCGGGGTGCCATGGGTGTTGCTATCGCCATAAGTCAGTACTGTATATGTCATGGGTTGACGCTAAACCTGTAATTTACGGGGGTAAAGCCCTTCCCCTTTGCCTGACTTACCCACATATAAGGGACTGAGTTCAAAAAGGAGACACCCATGCTTGGTTTAGGCGACACACCGACAGCTGCAAATGATCTGATCATCGACGGCACTGATGGCACGTTTATGCAAGATGTGGTCGAGGCATCAAAAACCGTGCCCGTCATCGTGGATTTCTGGGCGCCTTGGTGCGGCCCGTGCAAAACCCTGACGCCAGCGTTAGAGGCCGCTGTGACCAAGGCAGGCGGGCGCGTGAAGCTTGTCAAAATCGACGTCGATGCGAACCCAGCCGTCGCTGGCCAGTTGCAAGTGCAATCGATCCCGACGGTCTATGCCTTTGTTGATGGTCAGCCCAAGGACGGGTTCCAAGGCGCGTTGCCTCCGTCAGAAATTGACGCCTTCATCGAAAAAATCGCGGCTATGGGGCCAGAGCAAGACAATGGTCTGGATGATGCCGTTGCCGCGGCAGAGGCGATGTTGGCCGAAGGTGATTATGCGGATGCGATCGAGACCTTCTCTGCGATTTTGACCGAAGACGAGATGCATGCAGAAGCAGCCGGTGGTCTTGTGCGCGCGCATATCGCAATGGGCGATCTGGATCAGGCAGAGGCCGTGTTGAATGGCGCCCCCGCAGAGATTTCGACTGCCGCCCCATTAGAGGCAGCATTCGCCCAACTGACACTTGCCCGCAAGGCGGCGGGGGCTGGACCAGTGGGCGACCTGCGCAGCGTAGTCGAGGCTAATCCAGACGACCATCAGGCCCGCATTGATTTGGCCAATGCCCTGATGGCGAATGGCGATGCAGAGGCGGCGGTGGCTGAGCTTCTCGAAAGTTTCCGCCGTGATCAAACGTGGAACGAAGGGGCCGCCCGTGCAGAGTTGTTCACGATTTTTGATGCGCTAGAAGCAAAAGATCCGGTTGTGCTTAATGGTCGTCGCAAGCTTTCGTCGATCATATTTGCCTAAGCGTTGAAACAACCTATCTGAAGGGAATGACAAAACACTCTGATCTTCCCGGCACAATCCCCGTGTTCCCACTGCCCGGTGCGCTGCTCTTGCCGCGCGCCCGTTTGCCGCTGCATCTGTTCGAGCCGCGCTATTTGCAGATGTTTGACGATGCGCTGAAAACTGATGCGCGCCTGATAGGTATGGTGCAGCCTTATGATGGGGCCGATGGGGAACGCAAACTTCATAGCATTGGCTGCGCTGGCCGGATCAGTTCGTTCTCCGAAACCGAAGACGGGCGGTATATGATCACGCTGGCCGGCATGTCGCGGTTCCGTATCAAAAACGAAGTCGACGGCTTTACACCTTACAAACGGTGCCGCGTTGACTGGAACGGGTTTGATCGGGATTTGGGCGCAGTGGAATCGGATGACGGCTTTGATCGGTCTTCATTCATGGCGTTGCTCGAACGGTATTTCGCGGAACATGGTTTGCAGACCGATTGGGAAAGCTTGCAAGACGCCGAAGACGAATTGCTGATCAATTCGCTGTCGATGCTTTGCCCACTTGAAGTTGAAGACAAACAAGCACTGTTAGAGGCCCCATCATTGACGACACGGCGCGAAACGCTCACAACGCTTATGGAATTCGCATTACGTGGCGGCCACGAGAAGGAAACGATGCAATGAGCGACATCAGTTTTGATCCCAAAATGCTAGAGGCGTTGATCTGCCCGCAGACTCGCGGAACACTGGTATATGATGCCGAAAAACAGGAACTGGTGTCCAAAAACGCAAATCTTGCATTTCCTATTCGTAACGGCATTCCCGTGATGCTGTTGGACGAAGCGCGCGCGCTGGACTGATCTTAGCGTCATTTTAATCATTGGCGGATGATGTGGGAGCACCCAAACGCGAGGCGGCCAATGATCCGAAATATACACCCTGCAGATGAACTCGCATTGATCCGCGACGATATCCGCAGGTTGAAAGCGCGCGAGGCGTTTTTGCAGCGCGGTTTTCTAGGCGATAGGCTGCCCCGATTTGGCGATGAAATGGTGGTAGAGGTCGCTGTGATCCGCAACCGAAAGTTTCTGCGCGACCGTTTGCCAGCGACGATATTGAATGATGCGACCTATTGGGAAGATCTGCGCAGTCAGCAAGTTCAATTGCGGCCGCGTTAGCCTTGCATCAATTTTGGCAGATCGCCGGTTAGCCCTGCTGCTTCGCGGATGAAACCACGGCGCAGTGATGGGGTCGCGTTTATCGCCGCCATTCCAAGGTCACGGGCGGCGCGCAGCAACGGGTTGTCGTTCGAAAACAACCGGTTGAACGTGTCAGTGGCCAAGGCCAGCGTGGTCGTGTCGAACCGTCGCCATTCTTGATAACGCGCAAGAGGTTGGGCATCGCCGATGTCCTCGCCGCGCGCACGCGCCTCTGCTAGTACTTGGGCGAGTGCTGCCACATCACGCAAACCTGCGTTCAGGCCTTGGCCCGCAATCGGGTGCACACCGTGGGCGGCATCACCGATTAAGGCGGTGCGCACTGCTATGAATCGCTGTGCGAGCGTCAGACCCAGTGGATAAGTAAACCGCGCACCTGTCAGGTTAATCTGACCCAAAAAGCTGCCAAAGGCAGGGCGCAATGCGTCTAGGAAAGCCTCGTCATGCATCGTCATCAGCTCTGCCGCGCGTGTGGTTGTTTCCGACCAGACAATAGACGACCGGTTGCTAGTCAGCGGCAAAATCGCAAGCGGTCCGTTGGGCATAAAGAATTGATGCGCGATCCCATCATGCGGTTTTTCATGCTCTACAGCACAGACCACAGCGGTTTGATCATAGCCCCAACCGATACGTTTGATCCCAGCCCGCTCCGCCGTGCCGCTGCGGCGCCCGTCAGACCCAATGAGCAATCGCCCCGTGACCGTGTCACCTGTATCGAGGGTGACGGCAACACCATCGGCAAAAGTTGATTGCGAAACGACACGCGCCCCGTCGATCTGGGTGATCAGGTCGTGATCGTCCATCGCCGCCAAAAACGCGCCGCGCAGGTGCCTGTCTTCGACAAGGAACCCCATTGGTCCTTCTTCGATTTCGGAATGGTCAAAATGCATCATCCACGGGGCTGCACCTTCTCCCGCGCGCCCATCGGTGACCTTAATTTCGCGCATGGGTTGGGCGTGATCGGCGACCGCGTTCCAAATGCCGATGCCTTGCAGCAACCGCTTGGACGTTAATGCCAATGCATAGGACCGCCCGTCAAAATCACGCAAAGACCGCACCGCCGTGGGTAGGGCGTCGATAATCGTTACCGAAAACCCCGCATTCGCAGCAGCCAAAGCCAAGGCCGGTCCGTTCAGCCCGCCACCCACAATAATCAAGTCGTTTTTCATACTGCTCAATATGGGGAGCGCTGCGGGATTGTCCATGCGCTGCGGTGTCGCTAGCGTGGACAAAACGAGAGGGGATGAGCATGCAAGAGTGGCTTTGGATGACAGCGGCGGATTTGGGGCGCGGAATCGGTGCAGGAGAAATCGACCCGATTGCCCTAACCGAAACCTATTTGGACGCGATTGACACGCATACGCTATCCCACCGGATTTACACCGTTGTGACCCATGACCGCGCACGGGCAGAGGCCAAGGCCGCCAGCGCGCGTGCCGCAAATGGTCTACGGCTTGGTCTGCTTGACGGGGTGCCGGTGTCTTGGAAAGACCTTGTGGATAGCGCAGGCATCGTGACGCAAGCTGGCACACGGCTGATGGATGGGCGCGTCCCTGACACAGATGCAGAGGTGTTGCGCAATGCGACCGCGCAGGGGCTGGTGTGCTTGGGCAAAACCCAACTGTCCGAGATTGCATTCAGCGGCTTGGGCTATAATCCGATGATGGAAACGCCGCCATGTGTGAATGACCCGGATGCTGTGCCAGGCGGGTCGAGTTCGGGCGCCGCGGCCTCGGTTGCGTTTGGTTTGGCTGCGGCAGCGGTTGGGTCTGACACAGGTGGGTCGGTGCGTATTCCGTCGGCGTGGAACGACCTCGTTGGCCTGAAAACTACCCATGGGCGCGTGTCGTTAGATGGGATTGTGCCGTTGTGTTTGACGTTCGATACAATCGGCCCGCTGTGCCGGTCAGTCGAAGATGCGGGGCTGATGCTGGCGGCATTGGAGGGCACAAGCCCTGCCGATTTGGCACAGTCTGACCTGAAAGGCCGTCGCTTCGCCGTACTCAAGACCATCGCAACGGATGACTTGCGCGACGCACCCGCCGCCGCCTTCGCGCAGGCAGTTGACCGGATCAAGGCTGCTGGCGGTATCGTCGAGCAGATCGAAGTTCCTGATTTGCATAGCGCGTTCGAAATGGCGGGGCCACTGTATTGCGCCGATGCTTATGGCTGGTGGAAAGACCGTGTGGAGGCCGCGCCAGAGAAAATGTTCGACCAGATTCTGGAACGCATCAGGGCGGGGCATGGGGTGCTGGCCGCTGATTTCGTGGCTTATTGGATTAAGTTGCGCAAAATTCGTGAAACCTATGCTACGGCGACCGCCGGCTATGACGCGGTGATTATGCCCAGCTCTCCGACACTGCCGCCGAATTTGGAACGGCTCAACTCTGACCCTGAATATTACCGGATCGAAAATCTACTCGCCTTGCGTAACACGCGGGTCGGAAACCTGATGGGGCTCGCCTCGCTGACCGTGCCGACGGGTGCCCCTTCGTGTGGGTTCATGCTGAATGCAGGGTCAGGATCAGAGGAAAAATTGCTGCGACTGGGGGCGGCTGTCGCCAAGGCACTGACCTAAATGCCACATTTTGATCACGGTTAAGCAGATGGCATGCTTCATTTTCTGGACAGTAAGGCCTGCGTCAGGCTAGTTTGGTCAAAAGCGGGGCGAAAATGATCCCGTAAGTTGAGGCAGTTATGAATTTCCCCGAGCGGTTTTCGAACCTACCGGTTGCGACGTGGCCCCGTTTGCGCGCCCTTTTGGACGTGCCGACACAGGCGGCGGAGACAATCAATATGACGATTGGCGAACCGCGCCATGCGTATCCTACGTTTGTGGGCGATATTCTTGCGGCCAATCTGTCGGGCTTTGCAAACTATCCCAATAACTATGGGACCGATGATTTGCTGGCCGCAATCAGCGGATATCTGAAACGTCGTTATGGTGTGACTGTGGCCGCTGATGAGATTATGAACCTCAATGGCACGCGCGAGGGGTTGTATAACGCTGTCATGGCGCTGTGCCCTGAAACCAAAAATGGGCAGAAGCCCGCCATTCTGACGCCCAACCCGTTTTACCAAGTTTATGCGGTCGCTTCCTTGTCCGTAAATGCCGATCCCATTTATGTGCCTGCGACGCCAGCGTCCGGCAACCTGCCTGATTTCGCGGGCCTGTCCCCAGAATTGCTAGATCGCACCGCGATTGCCTATGTCTGTTCACCGGCGAATCCGCAGGGTGCCGTGGCGGACCGTGCCTACTGGGAAACCATCATCGGGCTGGCCGAGAAACACGATTTCCAAATTTTCGCCGACGAATGCTATGCCGAGATTTACCGCGATACGCCGCCCATTGGTGCGTTTCAGGTTGCGCGTGATATGGGTGCTGACCCTGAACGTGTTGTGATTTTCCATTCCTTGTCCAAACGCTCGAATCTCCCCGGGTTGCGGTCAGGGTTCTGCGCGGGTGGTCCGCAAAGCATTGCACGCATTCGCGCGCTGCGCGCCTTTGCGGGCGCACCTGTTGCTGGTCCAATCCAAGCTGTGTCGGCGGCGGCTTGGGCCGATGATGACCACGTGGCCGAAAGCCGCGCGCTTTATCAGCAGAAATACCAAATCGCGGATGAGATTTTCGGTAACATCGCAGGTTACGAAGGCCCAGAAGCGGGGTTCTTTCTGTGGTTACCTGTTGAGGATGGCGAAGCGGCGGCGGTTAAGCTGTGGCAAGAAACCGGCGTACGCACATTGCCGGGCGCATATTTGAGCCAAGACGTGGACGGGCAAAACCCCGGCGCGCAATTTATTCGGGTGGCCATGGTCGCTCCAACACAAGAAATGCAGCGCGGTCTTCGACTGATCCGCGACTGTTTATACGACTGAGGAAGAGTAGCATGGCATCTTACCAATCACGTGGCCGCGACCCGTTGCTGGACAGCACAACCCAAGCAGCGATTGAAAAACGCGGCAAGGAATTGTTCGGCATCGCCCTGATCGTCCTCGGCGTCTTGCTGGCTATGATGGTTGGCAGTTATACCGCCGATGACCCAAGCTGGATTTCCGCGACAGATGCGCCGGTGCAAAACTGGTTGGGCCGCTTTGGCGCGTCGACAGCGGCGCCGCTGATTATGGTCGCAGGCATTGGCATCTATGCGATGCCGTTGATTTTGCTGACTTGGGGCGTGCGATTTGCTGCGCATTGGGGTGAGGAACGCGCCGCTGGCCGCGTGATCTTTGCACCGATTGCCGTGGCGATGGCGTCTATCTATGCCGTGACATTGTCGCCTGCTGCGACATGGCCACCAAACTTTGGTATGGGTGGCATGTTTGGCGACACAGTGCTCGCGATTGTGTTGACAGTGCTGCCGTTTGGGGCGGGCTTTGCAGTCAAATTGTTTAGTCTTGTGACATTCATCGTGCTTCTGGCACTGATGTCTTTTGTTCTTGGTTTTACACGCTTCGAATTGCGCGTCGCTGGCCGTTGGTTGTTGCTGGGCGTGATCATGACATATGCCGCGATTTTGCGTATGTTGGGGAAAACTGCCGCCGTGTCCGCCAAGGCGGCGCAAGGTGGCATGGCGAGTGTTGCTGCCAAGCGTGAACAGCAACGTTTGTCCCGCGAAGCTATTGCGCAGCAAGCCGCTGAAGAGGAAGAAGCCCGTCGCCTAATTCCCCAGCCAGAGCTGAAAGCCCGCGCCGCCGCTGTCGTGCGCGCGAACCCCGCGATGCCTGTGCGCCCAGCACCTATGCCTGACCCGTCTGGTCGCAAAATGCCGCCAATGACAGCACCATCTTTTGCCGCGGCAGCCCCTGCGCCCATGCCAGAACCAGCGCCTGCACCCGTGCAGCAGTCTGGTGGTTTCTTGTCTGGATTGCTAAAGCGCAACGACCCGATGCCAGAGCCAGAATTGGTGCCCCAAGCCCCAGTGGCAGATGCGGCAGCGCCTACCGGTGACCGTGTTAAGGCCCGCATCACTGACGCCATTCGAAACCGCAAAGCGCCTGAAGCTCCTGTTATCATTGGCGGCATGCGGGTCGAGCCATCGTTGACCGCTGGTAAACGCCCAGAGCCGCTTTTGCTCGATGTGCGTAACCCTGTTGACGATGTTGCCGAGCTGATCGAAGTGGAGGCAGAGCAGGAAACCAACCTCTTTGCCGCGCCCGAACCTGTGGCCACACCTGTGGTACAGCCTGTCGCTGTGGAACCGACACCGGAACCAGCCCCCGTGGCCCGCGTGGTTGTCCCGACGCCAGAGCCGAAAAAGGTCGTGCAGCACACGCTGAAACGCGCTGTGATCCCGTCCAAGCAAGCCATGGCCGAAGCCCAGCCAACACTGCAATTTGAAGACAAATATGCGGATTACGAAACACCGCCTCTGTCATTGCTGGCCAGCCCATCCGTGGTGGAACGCCACCACCTGCCTGACGAGGCATTGGAGGAAAACGCGCGCATGTTGGAAAGCGTTTTGGACGACTATGGCGTCAAAGGCGAAATCGTATCTGTGCGTCCGGGGCCGGTTGTCACCATGTACGAACTTGAACCGGCCCCCGGTTTGAAAGCGTCTCGCGTCATTGGCCTTGCCGATGATATCGCACGATCCATGTCTGCTTTGTCCGCACGTGTGTCCACGGTGCCTGGCCGGTCTGTTATCGGGATCGAATTGCCGAATGAGAAACGCGAAATGGTTGTGCTGCGCGAAATGATCGCAGCTCGTGATTTTGGCGATAGCAACATGAAGCTACCATTGGCGCTGGGCAAGGATATTGGTGGCGAGCCGATTATTGCGAACCTTGCAAAGATGCCGCACCTGTTGATCGCGGGGACCACCGGTTCGGGTAAATCCGTGGCCATTAACACGATGATCCTGTCGTTGCTTTATAAGCTGACGCCAGAAGAATGCCGCATGATCATGATCGACCCAAAGATGTTGGAACTGTCCGTTTACGACGGCATCCCGCACCTGCTGTCCCCCGTCGTAACAGACCCTAAAAAGGCAGTTGTGGCCCTAAAATGGGTCGTGGGCGAGATGGAAGAACGCTATCGCAAAATGTCCAAAATGGGCGTTCGCAACATTGACGGCTACAATGGGCGCGTGAAAGAGGCGCTGTCCAAGCAAGAAATGTTCAGCCGCACTGTCCAAACAGGTTTCGACGATGAAACCGGCGAACCGGTATTCGAGACAGAAGAATTTAGCCCAGAAGTGCTGCCATATATCGTGGTGGTCGTGGACGAAATGGCCGACCTGATGATGGTCGCAGGCAAAGAGATCGAGGCCTGCATCCAGCGTCTGGCCCAGATGGCCCGTGCGTCCGGTATCCACCTGATCATGGCAACACAGCGTCCGTCCGTTGACGTGATCACTGGTACGATCAAGGCAAACTTCCCCACACGGATTTCGTTCCAAGTGACATCAAAAATCGACAGCCGCACCATCCTTGGTGAAATGGGTGCCGAACAACTTTTGGGCATGGGCGACATGTTGTATATGGCAGGTGGTGGCAAAATCAGCCGTATCCACGGCCCGTTCTGTAGCGATGAAGAGGTCGAAGAAATCGTCAACTTCCTCAAAGGCTTTGGTCCACCAGAATATATGTCGGGCGTGGTCGATGGCCCATCTGACGAGGCGAGTTCGAACATCGACCAAGTGCTTGGTCTTGGCAGCGGCTCCGACACGGAAAACGCGCTTTATGACACAGCCGTTGCGATTGTGATCAAGGACCGGAAATGTTCCACGTCTTACATTCAGCGCAAGCTTGCGATCGGCTATAACAAGGCTGCCAAATTGGTTGAACAGATGGAAGACGAAGGCGTTGTGTCGTCGGCCAATCATGTGGGCAAACGCGAGATTTTGGTGCCAGAGCAACACTAACAGAATACTGGCGCCTGCGGCGTCATTTTCTGTCAGTTAGCTCTGTCCGATTCTGGTTGTGTTTGCGACAGCTCCCCGTTTAGAGCTGTCCCAATACAAAAATGGAGCCACCTATGACGTTCACCGTGGGCATTGGGCCAAACAACCGCAAATCTTGCTATTTTGATGCGACCGTTGCAGATGGCGTGCAGTCATTCTCTGTCTACAACCACATGTTTATTCCGGCGCATTTTGGCGACCCAGATGCCGAGTATGATCGGTTGATGACCGGTGTCGCAATGTGGGATGTGGCCGCCCAGCGGCAAGTAGAAATTAACGGCCCTGATGCGGCGAAGTTAATTCAATACCTAACCACGCGTGATATGAGCAAAACCAAAATTGGTCAGGGCCGCTATGTGCCGCTTTGTGATCATGCCGGTAATCTGATCAACGATCCTGTTCTATTGAAGCTGGATGAAACACGATTTTGGTTGTCGATTGCGGATAGCGATATCGCGCTTTGGGCCAGTGCAATTGCGGCCGAACGCGGTTGGGACGTTGCTGTGTTCGAACCGGACGTGTCCCCTATGGCCGTGCAAGGCCCCAAAGCCGAATTCGTCATTTCTGATCTCTTTGGTGATTGGATTTGCGATTTGCGCTACTTCGGGTTTGCGCAGACTGAACTGAACGGTATTCCATTGATTTTGGCGCGATCCGGTTGGTCCAAACAGGGCGGTTTCGAGTTATATTTGCAAGATAGCTCCTGCGGCGTCGAATTGTGGAACTTGGTCAAGGCGGCAGGCAAAAACCATGGTATCGGTCCCGGCGCGCCCAATGATCTAGAGCGTCTTGAAAGTGGGCTGGTGTCCTATGGCGCGGACGGACGTTTGCAGGTCAATCCATGTAACCCCTTTGAAATCGGGTTGGCCAAACTCGTGGATTTTGACAAGACCGATTTCGTTGGCAAGAACGCGTTACAAAAAATTGTCGGCGATGGTGTGAAGCGCCGCCGGATTGGGTTCGTCTTGGATGGCGATCCATTAACAAGCTTCGAACATGGTCTGCCTGTCGTAGGTCAGAACGATGTCGCGGTCGGCACATTGAGCGAAGCGTTGTTTTCTCCGCGTATGGGTGCGAACATTGGGGTCGGTATGCTGGATATGACTGTAGGTGAAGATGCCGACGGGCTTTCAGTCACGATCGCAAACGAATCTCGCACTGTAAAACCGCAAGACTTGCCGTTCTTTTAGAAGGCTGGCAGTTTGCTCTAAACAGGAGAACCCAATGGCAAGACGTGGTGCAGGTGGAACGAATGGTGGCGAGCTCAGCTTCCTTCTTGGGATCGTGATGATGATTGGTGGCGGGTATCTGCTGTTGAATTCAATCATCGTGCGACCAAATTTTGGTCTTGGCATGCGCGCCTTTGGCGTCGGCGGGGTGCCGATTACGTCTGGCATGATCTTGATTGTCTTTATGTTCGGGATCGGGATCATCTTTTACGACCGAGACAAATGGATTGGTTGGATCCTTGCTGTGGGGTCCGTGATTGCACTAATCTTCGGGGTCATTGCCAGCACAACGTTGCAGTTTACCAATATGAGCATCTTTGATCTTTTGGTGATCTTGGTGCTTTTGTTTGGCGGCATTGGCTTGTTCCTGCGGTCGCTGATCGCGCGCTAGGCGACAGTCGATTCTCAACAGTGATTGAGATGCCGTTGGAGAGACTTACCATTACAGTGGGGCTTGTCGCCGCTGGTGCGAAAAAATCATGAAATTTCGACACTCAGACCAAATACAAAAAACCCCCGCCTGATTGCTCAAGCGGGGGTTCTTTATTTCTGTCGTACGAGCCGAGGGCTGTTTATAACATGCCTTCGCGCTGGAGCTTTTTCCGTGCCAGCTTGCGCTGACGGCGGATAGCTTCGGCTTTCTCGCGTGCTTTACGTACGGATGGTTTTTCAAAATGTTGCTTAAGCTTCATTTCACGAAAAACGCCCTCACGCTGAAGTTTCTTTTTCAGAGCACGCAACGCCTGATCGACGTTGTTATCACGAACACTAACCTGCATGTGGTTTTCACCACCTCTCTAAGTTAAATTTGCAAAAATTTGCAGGAGGTGGCCAGATAGCAAAGCTGGGCTAGTTTGTCGAGTCGCAGTGAACGCCAGGAGATCGCAAATGTCGGACACCCCCCTAGACCCTCGCATTGACGTGCTGGTTGATGCCGCCTTGCCACATGTGGCGTTTGATGGCTGGTCGCCCGTGGCTTTCAAAGCCGCCGTTGCGGACAGCGGCATAGACCCAACGGAAGCCAAGATACTGTGCCCGCGCGGTGCTGTCGATCTGGCCATTGCGTTTCACAAGCGCGGCGATGCTGCGATGGTTGCCGCCCTGAAAGATGCCGATCTGACCGATATGCGGTTCCGCGACAAAGTCGCCCATGCGATCCGCTTGCGGATCAGGGCCGTTGACGACAAAGAAGCGGTGCGCCGTGGCACAGCCCTTTTTGCGCTGCCGCATATGGCACCTGACGGGGCCAAGCTGATCTGGGGCACGGCGGACGCGATCTGGACTGCGCTTGGCGATACGTCCGATGATGTGAACTGGTACACCAAACGCCTGACGCTGTCGGGCGTGTATAGCAGTGTGGTTCTGTTCTGGTTGGGCGATGACAGCCTTGATATGCAGGCGACGGATGCGTTTATCGACCGCCGCATCGACAACGTCATGCAGTTTGAAAAGCTCAAGGCGCAGGCCAAAAACAGCCCGTTCTTGAAACCTTTTGCCGCAACCTTTGAACGCATGAGTTCCGCTGTAAAACCGCCCAAAGATGTGCCAGACATGAACCTGCCCGGCATCTGGCGGGGTCCAAACTAGAGGCGCGAAAATGCAGGCGATCGAGATTTCCAAACCCGGTGGTCCGGATGTTCTTCAACTGACCGACCGGCCCATGCCCGTGGCCGCGTACGACCAGGTCGTGATCAAAGTGGCCTATGCTGGTGTCAATCG
>CBFIAX010000002.1:0-247356 GCA_965660685.1 Yoonia sp.
TTCTGGACTCTCCAAAAAGGAGAGTATTATGGAACATATCACATTCAACATGGCACAATCACACGTTTATGGCACCGCATTTTATGACTTTCTTGGCCTAAGAAAGCGATTCTTTGTCGATCAACTTGGCTGGGACATTCCACACGACGATGAGGTTGAAATGGATCAATACGATAACCCGACCGCGCAATATTCATTGGTTCTTCGGGACGGTAAGGTCATCGGCGGAGCAAGAGCTATGGCCACAACTGCGAAATGGGGCGCCCATACGTATATGTTGCGCGACGCGCTGAAAGGAAAACTTATTGATATTCCACCAAGTGTAATGGTCGCAGATGTCGAAACCGATGCAATGTGGGAATGCACGCGGTTGGTTATGTCTGATGATGTGGATACCCATGCAGACCGATCCATGTGTTTGGGGCTGATCGTGCAGGGGTTGATTGATGTCGCGGCAGAGCAGGGCGCGTCACATCTGATGTCGCTGTCACCATTAGCACTTATGCGGGCGTTGCGTCAGCTGGGCTTCGATGCAGAGCGTATTGGTGACCCGTATTTGAATGAAGGTGATGGCCGCCGCTATGCGGTTTTGTCGATGCCCGCAAAACGCACCATGCCACATGTGCCGCGCGCCACGCATCGTCCGCAGCCACAGCCGCTTCATGCGCCGTCGACTGTATGATAGAAGAATAGATCGGCCCAGCATTGGGCTAGGCCGATCAACTTTTTAGCTTTCGCCAAACACGCGGGTAAAGATCGTGTCGACATGTTTAGTGTGGTAATCCATGTCGAATTTTTCACGGATTTGATCCTCGCCCAATGCGGCGACGACTTCTTCGTCTGCGAGCAAAAGCTCTTGGAAATCAAGACGTTCTTCCCAAACTTTCAGGGCATTGCGCTGCACCATGGAATAGGCTGCTTCGCGGCTTGTGCCCGCTTGGGTCAAGGCCAGCAAGACGCGCTGCGACATCACAAGCCCTGGGAATTTGTTCATGTTATCAAGCATGTTCTGCGGGAAAATCAACATTTTGTCGATCACACCGGTCAAGCGGTTCAGGGCAAAATCAAGGGTGATTGTTGCATCAGGACCGATGGCACGCTCGACCGAGGAGTGCGAAATATCGCGTTCGTGCCACAAGGCCACATTTTCCATCGCGGGAATGACCGACATACGCACCAGACGGGCCAGACCTGTCAGGTTTTCGGTCAGGATCGGGTTCTTTTTATGCGGCATGGCAGAAGAGCCTTTTTGCCCCATAGAGAAGAATTCAGCACCTTCGAGCACTTCCGTGCGCTGCATATGGCGAATCTCGATGACGATGTTTTCCATGGACGATGCAATCACACCCAACACGGCAAAGAACATGGCGTGGCGGTCACGCGGGATGACTTGGGTTGAAATTGGCTCTGGTGTCAGGCCAAGTTTTTCGCAGACATGTTCTTCGACGCGCGGGTCGATGTTGGCGAAGGTGCCGATTGCGCCGGAAATAGCGCCCGTGCCGATCTCTTCGCGCACAGCTTTCAAACGTGTCAAGTTCCGGTCCATTTCGGCGTAAAAACGCGCGAAAGTCAGGCCCATTGTGGTTGGTTCGGCATGAATGCCGTGGCTGCGGCCGACGCGAACGGTGTTTTTATGTTCCATCGCGCGCTTCTTCAGGGCGGCGAGCAGGTTTTCGAGATCTTTGATCAAAATATCGGATGCGCGGACCAGTTGAACGTTCAGGCAAGTGTCCAGAACGTCAGAGGAGGTCATCCCTTGGTGCACAAAACGCGCTTCGTCGGATCCGACATGTTCCGCGAGGTGGGTCAAAAATGCGATGACGTCGTGTTTTGTGACAGCTTCGATTTCATCAATGCGGGCCACGTCGAATTCAACATCTTTGGCTTTCCAAACCGCGTCAGCATTTTCGCGGGGGATGACACCCAGATCCGCCATGGCGTCGCATGCGTGGGCTTCAATCTCGTACCAGATTTTGAACTTTGTCTCTGGGGACCAGATAGCAACCATGTCGGGGCGGGAATAACGCGGGATCATAGGGCAGACCTTATTTTGTGAATGGGCAGCGGTTATGGGTTGCGTCATAAGGGGCGGGGCGGCTGGCCTCAACCCTGTGGTGGAAAAGAGGGACGAATTACGATGGTTTTAGACGATTTTGCGGGGGAATGGGTGCTTACGCGTCAAATCACAGATGCAAAATATGGCCAAAACGGTGAGATGCAGGGTGCGGCCATTTTTTCGCCGAAAAATGGTGGGCTACTGTATCGCGAAACAGGAACATTAACGTTGAACACGGGTGCCGCAATGCAAGCGGAACGTTCGTATTTATGGGATACTGACACCACCGGCATCGCGGTTCGGTTCGCAGATGGATCTCCGTTTCATCGGTTTGATGCCGTCGGGCAGGCGCAGGGGACGTCGCATTTATGCGGCGATGACTGGTATAATGTGATCTATGACTTTACGGCTTGGCCCAATTGGCAAGCCAAATGGGTCGTGAAAGGCCCACGCAAAGACTACGTTTCGGTCACCCAGTATAAACCAGCCTTGCACCTCCGCTGACCTTAGGGCAAAAAGTGGCAACGAATATGAAAAGGAGCGCGGCTAATGGCTATCGCAATGAATGACAAAGTTTTGACGGAAACATTTGGAAGCACCGAAGGGGCGATGCGTTTGGCAAAACAAGCCGCGCTGGTTCTGGTTGGTATTGCAGCGCTGGCAATTTTTGCAAAAATCAAAGTGCCAATGTGGCCTGTGCCAATTACAATGGGCACATTCGCTGTTCTGACGATTGGTGCGGCTTATGGCCCGCGTTTGGGGCTAACAACGATCCTTGGCTATATGCTGATTGGTGCGCTTGGTTTTGACATCTTCGCGAATTCCACCGCTGAAGTGAACGGCTTGGCCTATATGATGGGCGGCACTGGCGGCTATTTGGTTGGTTACGTTTTGGCGACTGTTGCGCTTGGCATGGCAGCACGTGCGGGCTGGGATCGGTCATTTGGCAAAATGGCCTTGGCCCTGCTTGTCGGTAACGCCTTGATTTATATCCCAGGTTTGATCTGGTTGGGCCAGCTTTACGGTTGGGACAAGCCAATCTTGGCTTGGGGCCTGACACCATTCTTGGTCGGTGATGCGATCAAATTGGCGCTGGCTGCGATTTTGGTGCCAAGCGTTTGGAAAATGATCGGCACCGCCCGCGGCTAAACGCCTGAGACGTTCGAATTTTGAAAAGGCGCGGACCAGATGGTCCGCGCCTTTTTTGCCTCCGGTGGACATATTTAGGCTCGGAAAAATTATTGTCCCATGAGAGCCGTGTCGTGGGGATATTTGGTCAGGTTTTCAAAGCCGTCTTCGGTTACTAGTACTTGGTCTTCGAGTTTGATTGAAAAATCGCCGCCTTCGGGGCTGATGAGAGCCTCGACACAAAGAACCATGCCGGCCTGTAGTTCATAGTCAAATGCGCCTTCGACCATTTGGTCGGGGTAGGCCACCAGCGGCCATTCATCGCAAAGCCCGACGCCGTGCATCAGGCAGCCATATTTTAGCTTTTGATAGGAATCCGGAAGCCGGTGACAATTGCGGCTGAGGTCTTGGATATTCACGCCAGGCTTCAGCATTTGCATATTGGTTTCAATGTGTTCGACGCCGATTTTCATGGCCTCGATCATGTCAGGGCGGGGTTTTTCATCACCGATCCACCATGTGCGGCTGATATCAACACATATGCCGTAAGCGCCCACAAGGTCGGTATCAAAGGCCACGATTTCGTTGTTTTGCACAATACGCGGCCCGCATTCCTGAAACCAAGGATTCGTGCGCGGACCGGATGAAAGCAGACGCGTTTCGATCCATTCGCCGCCGCGGCGGATGTTTTCGGCATGTAATACAGCCCAAATGTCATCTTCGGACATGTTCCCCTTTGGGACGCCAGCGCGGGCGGCTGTTTCCATCTCGGCACAAGCAATTTCGCAAGCGACAGAGGCGCAGCGCATAGCAAGGATTTCGTCGGGACCCTTAATGGACCGCGCTTTTTCAGTCAGCTCTTCGCCGGGGATGACATTGAACCCTTGGGCCTCTAACGCGCGCAGCCCGTGGATCATGATCTTATCCACCCCAAGCCGTTTGTTCGCCCCACCATGGTCAGCGATGACTTGGCGGACTTGATTGGAAAACTCGTCGGCTGCGACGTTTATTTTGTCGCCGCGATCGAAGTAAAACAGATCGGCCCCTGATCGCTGTTCGTTCACCAAGTGATTGAATTTGCTTAGGAACATCGCATTCTTATAGTCCCAGACAACCATATAGCCATCTGCACAGACCAGACAGGCGCGAAACGCGTTGTGCGTGTTCCATAGCTGCATGTTCGTGCTGTCGGTCGCGTAGCGGATGTTGAGCGGATCGAACATTAAAATGCCGCCGTAGCCGCGTGCATTCACAGCGTCGACCAGTCGTTTGTGCCGGTAGGCCCGCATGGCGGTGAGGTCGGGCAGGGTGAGGCCGGCATCTTTCCATTCAGTAAATGCCAACAGGGTTGGTCCGATTTCGACACGGTCACTGTCATTCGGAGAGCCGTCCCCGAGTGTGGCCCCGCGGGTCGGGTCGATCTTGCGGATGTCGCGGTAGGGTTCGGTCATAGCGATGCTCCTTTTGACAAAGGATGCATGGCGGGTCAGGGGACTGTCCGATCTGATTTCGACAATTTGCCCCCGTCAAATGCCGCAAAACGAAAAAGGGCGCCCCGAAGGACGCCCAATTCCAAATCTGTTGCCGACTAGCAGGAGTAGTACAACTTGTACTCTACTGGGTGTGGGCAGTGCTCGTATTCGTACACTTCTTCCCATTTCAGGTCCATGTAACCTTCGAGCTGGTCTTTTGTGAACACGTCGCCTGCGAGCAGGTAGTCGTGATCAGCTTCCAGAGCTTCGAGAGCTTCGCGCAAGGAACCACAAACAGTTGGGATCGCTGCGAGTTCTTCTGCTGGCAGATCATAAAGATCTTTGTCAGAAGCTGCACCTGGGTCGATTTTGTTTTTGATGCCGTCAAGGCCAGCCATCAACAATGCAGAGAAGCAGAGGTATGGGTTGGCTGCTGGATCAGGGAAACGTGCTTCAACGCGCTTGGCCTTTGGTGATTCCGCGAAAGGAATACGTACACAGCCAGAACGGTTAGACGCAGAGTAAGCGCGCAGAACTGGTGCTTCGAAACCCGGGATCAAACGCTTGTAAGAGTTTGTGGAAGGGTTTGTGATCGCGTTCAAGGATTTCGCGTGCTTCAGCACACCGCCGATGAAGTACAAAGCTTCTTGGGACAGATCAGCGTATTTGTCGCCTGCGAACAATGGCTTACCATCTTTCCAGATGGACATGTTCACGTGCATACCTGTGCCGTTGTCGCCAGAGATTGGCTTTGGCATGAATGTTGCGGACTTGCCATAAGCCTGTGCCACATTGTGGATCACATATTTGTACTTTTGGATTTCGTCAGCTTGGTGCGTCAATGTACCAAAGATGAGGCCCAGCTCGTGCTGGCAAGACGCCACTTCGTGGTGGTGCTTGTCAACTTTCATGCCCATGCGCTTCATAGTGGAGAGCATTTCGCCACGCATGTCGTGTGCGTCGTCGATTGGGTTTACTGGGAAGTAACCACCTTTGACACCAGGACGGTGGCCAGTGTTGCCCATTTCGAACTCTGTGTCTGTGTTCCAAGATGCGTCAATCGCGTCAACTTGGTAAGATACTTTGTTGATGCCAACAGAGTAACGCACGTCGTCGAAGACGAAGAATTCAGCTTCTGGGCCGAAGTATGCTGTGTCACCGATGCCGGAAGACTTCAGGTATGCTTCAGCTTTTGCTGCTGTGGAGCGTGGGTCACGTGTATATGCTTCACCAGTGTCTGGCTCTACAACGTCACAGTGGATGCAAACTGTCTTTTCAGCGTAGAACGGATCAACATAAGCAGAGCTCGTGTCTGGGATCAGTTTCATGTCTGATTGGTCGATGGATTTCCAACCAGCGATGGAGGAACCGTCGAACATGAAGCCATCGTCAAGGAAGTCTTCGTCAACAAGGTCGTTTACAACAGTTACGTGCTGCAACTTGCCGCGTGGATCAGTGAAACGGATGTCGACATATTCGGCGCCCTCATCCTTGATCAATTTAATTACGTCTTTCGCGCTCATGGTGCTTCCCTTCAGCTTAGAGATAGAAAATTGGGTTGTTTATAGTGCGTCGTCGCCGGCTTCACCGGTACGAATGCGGATGGCTTGCTCAACGGTAGACACAAAGATTTTGCCGTCGCCGATTTTGTCTGTTTTTGCTGCTGCGACGATCGCCTCGACGGCTGCATCGAGCTGATCATCGGCGAGAACGACTTCGATTTTTACCTTTGGCAGAAAATCGACGACATATTCAGCGCCACGATATAGTTCGGTGTGACCCTTTTGGCGGCCGAAACCCTTGACCTCGACAACGGAAAGACCTTGAACGCCCGCCTCTTGCAGCGCTTCTTTCACTTCATCGAGTTTGAATGGCTTGATGATCGCTTCGATCTTTTTCATGATCGCAACTCCCTTAGATGATATTTCAAATAAGGGTCAGACCATGTTCAGGGAGGCGGGACAATTCGAACGGGATTGTTCACGCGTTGCAAGTGCTGAAAAATTGCGCAATGACCTCAATTTTGGCGATTTGCACAAAAAATAGGCATATTGAAAACTATGACTTTGATCGGCAATGGATTGCGGGACGGAATGCCTTCCACAAACGCGAAATGCCGCCCGTTGAATGGGCGGCATTTCAAAATTGTTTAGCTGCGTTTAATCTTTCATAGAGATCATTTCTACGCCGTCCGCATAGATGATGTGCTCGCGGTCAAAAATGATGTCATAAACAGTGATGTTAGTCGCATCCTGTTTGGCAAGAAATTCACCATCCACAAGGCGATGTGCCTCGACCGTTGCGGTGGTGGCGCCAAACAACGCTTCTGCGCGTCAGTCGCGGATGTGAATACGCGCGCCAAGGGCGACAATCATGTCACGGTCTGGCCGCGTGTGACCCAAGGACCCCGCTTTGATTCGTACCGTCTGCATTTTGACAGTGCGTGTGTTAATTGCCTTGATCACGGACATTCCGCAGTCCCGTGTGATAACGCGATCACCGACTGATAAATGTTCCACCGGAATTTCGCCATCAAGTGTCATGATGGTGGTTCCAGAGCAAAGCCCAGATTCGATTGATTCGACTGCATCAGCCGCAGCTGTGCGTGTGATAGTTCCCATGTGCATGGCGTGTTTCCCGCTCTTGCTATTTGTCTGCCTCAGTAGTGTCGGCAGAATAAGGCAACAAAGTGTTAACGCCATGCCCTTTTTTAGATTTTTTTCCTCTCGCTTCTTACTGTGGCCTTTGGTAGACACCCCGCAACGACGGGGTAAGTGTTCGCTTGCCCCGTTCATGTGCGGGTGTGGCGGAATTGGTAGACGCACCAGATTTAGGTTCTGGCGCCGCGAGGCGTGGGGGTTCGAGTCCCTTCACCCGCACCACATGATAGAGAAGTAAAAGGAAGACCCATGCAGGTTAAAGAGACCCTGAACGAAGGCCTCAAGCGCGGTTACGCAATCACGGTCACTGCGGCCGAATTGGACGCAAAAGTTGAAGAAAAGCTGAAAGAAGCGCAGCCAGAAGTCGAAATGAAGGGCTTCCGCAAGGGTAAGGTCCCTATGGCAATGATGCGTAAGCAGTTCGGCCAGCGCGTTATGGGCGAAGCGATGCAAGAGTCCATCGACGGCGCAATGAACGAGCACATGACATCCACTGGCGACCGCCCAGCGATGCAGCCGGAAATGAAAATGGCGAATCCTGACTGGAAAGAAGGCGACGACGTCGAAGTTGAAGTCTCCTACGAGCGTCTGCCAGATGTGCCAGAAGTCGATTACAAGGCAATTAAGCTTGAGCGTTTGAAGGTCGAAGCTGACGACGCAGCCGTGCAAGAAGCATTGGACAACCTCGCAGCATCCCCTCAAGCGGTGTCTTATGAGCCGAAAAAAGGCGCAGCCCAAGACGGTAGCCAAGTGGTTATCGACTTTGTTGGTAAAGTTGATGGCGAAGCATTCGAAGGTGGCACAGCCGAAGATTATCCGCTGGTTCTGGGGTCCAACTCTTTCATTCCAGGCTTCGAAGAAGGTCTGTTGAAAGCCGTTGTCGACGAAGAGCGCGACGTTACAGTGACCTTCCCAGAAGATTACCAAGCGGCGCATCTTGCAGGCAAGGAAGCTGTATTCTCTTGCAAAATCAAAGAGATCCGCAAGGCTGTTACACCAAAGCTGGATGACGAGCTGGCCAAGAAATTCGGCGCAGAGGATCTGGCTGGCCTGAAAGCACAGATCACAGAGCGTCTGGAAGCTGAATACAACGGCGCATCCCGCGCGGTCACCAAGCGTGCCTTGCTTGACGCGCTGGACGAAACTGTGTCCTTCGATCTGCCAACGTCTTTGGTTGATGCCGAAGCAGGCCAGATTGCCCACCAGCTGTGGCACGAAGAAAACCCAGAAGTTGAAGGCCACGATCACCCAGAGGTCGAACCAACAGATGAGCACAAATCACTAGCAAATCGTCGCGTGAAACTGGGCCTTTTGTTGGCTGAAATCGGCCAGAAAGCCGAAGTTCAGGTGACTGACGCTGAAATGACCCAGGCGATCATGACGCAAGCGCGCCAGTATCCGGGCCAAGAGCAGCAGTTCTTTGAATTCGTGCAGCAGAACGCACAGTTCCGCCAGCAGTTGCAGGCGCCGATGTTCGAAGACAAAGTTGTGGATCACGTGTTGGAAAACGCGGCTGTGACTGAAAAGTCCGTCAGCAAAGACGACCTGCAGAAAGCTGTTGAAGCGCTCGAAGACGAGTAAGTCTTGGATTTAGATTGAGGAAAGGGCGCCCGTTGCGGCGCCCTTTTTTGTTGTTTGTTTGATGTTAGCTGTGCGGACGTCGCTGTCGTTTAGCAATCCCAGCGTGGCGGCATGGCATGCATCGGCAAAATCAAACCCCATTCAGTTTTCTGTGGCGGTCCGCTGATCTCAAAACCAACCTTCCGATACACAGCAATCGCAAGCGCATTGTTAGGATGTGGATCGGTGGCGATGATGGGAGCACCAGCATCAAACAGAGCTTCCATCTTTTGTGCAATAAAGCCGGTCCCGTGTCCAAGACCGATCATGTTCGGGTCGCCGATGTATTGGTCGATGCCACGAGACCCCTTTGGTAGCTGGGAAAAATGGTGTTCGTCCCAACCGTGAACCGAATAGTCTTGCATGTAGCCAAACGGTTTGCCTTGCAACTCGACGATCCATCTATCAACGCGAGGATCTTCAATCTCTTCCTCATCGTATGGCTCATCTTCGTCCCACCACTCATTGACGTGCGACTGGGATTGCCACTCTAATAGCAGCGGAAGATCAAGCATGGATGCTGCTCTGAATGTATAGTGTTTGGATGTTGTCATATGATGACTTTATCAGGCTGTCGCGCGGTTGCCATAAGCGCGAAGTGGACAATAATCGCTGCGCCCATCCTAGTTGAATGGGGCAAGGAATCTCTTGTGCGGTAGCTTATTAAAGCTCCTATTAGGGTTGCTCTGCTGCCACTGGGGCATGGGCGTCGTTGTTGCCGAAGTCGTCCGTTGAGCCATATTTTGTCACGCTCGCGAAAACGCCCGCCGGAATACCTCGTCGGCCACTTGTTTGCCAATCCGTAGTCCTTCGGTGTTGTCGGATTCCCAATGAACCCCACCAAATTCACGGCTTGCGCCACCTTCGTCGGCTGCGGCGGATAGGCTGGTCCATGATCGGTGCGCGCCGTTCAGGTGTTTGGGCCACAAATGTGGATCGGGGGATGCGCCTGAAAATGCGATGTCATCGGTTCCGATGACTTTTGCAAGCATCCGCGCCGATGCGCTGCTAAAGACGGAGTGTCCAGATACATAAGCCGGGAAGGGTGGGCTTGGGATTAAAGTGTTCCAGTTCAAACCCTTACGGTTCAACGCGGTCACGGGGCGCAGGATGTCAAAGTGGTATTTGCAATCCCACGTGACGATTGCAGCGTCGGCTTGGGCCATGCTGAGCAAGGACATAGCGCGCGCATATTCGACGGTCGAAAGGTTACGTTTCCCTAGGATGCCCATGGCGAGCGTTTGCCAATGGCCCGGCGGTGTAACGCTGCCAGGGCCGTCTTCCCAGAAGAAAGCAAGTTGCGTTTGATCGGCTGTACGCTCGGAACTTGTGGTGCCGCCGATGGTTTTCACTTTTTTCAACTGCCGCGCGTATTCGTTGCTGTGTTGTTCCGGGAACGTGTTGGGCAGGAAGTTTCCGACGTTGGACACGGCCCAAGGGCGCAGTTTCCCCCAGCCGGGCAAAAGCGGTTCTTGACCCGCGGCTGTTGGCACCCACCCCATGTCGGTCGTGACTTTGGGATAGCGCGTCGTGTCTGAAACGCCAGCCATTTCCGCGCCGTCATTTTTGCGGTTTGCCGCGATTTCGTTGCCGACAGCGGTACCAAACTCGATTGCGCGCATGTCGGTATGCCCGTTGCCGAGCAAATAGTCGGATAATGCGCCGGATAGATCAGTGCCAAGACCGTGCGATGCAGCGCGGGCGGCGGCTGTTGCATAGGCGGCATCCGTATTGGCACCGGCTGGCCCCTCATTTGGCATGAATGGCGTCGTATAAGTCGGATCAATTGCGTTGACGGCCACAAAACCGGCCGTATGACCCATGGCAAACGCGCGGGCCGCGACGGGCGGCGGGACGGATCCACTGCGCACGGCATCAAGCATTACATTTGTCCAGTGATCGACCACAGAGATGTTCTTGCTCGACATGCTGGACTTGGGCGCGGCGGGAGCGCGCAGGTTACAGCCTGCGAGAAGTCCAGTTGTTGCCACACCGGTTAATAACGTGCGGCGGTTCAGTTTTGGGGCAGAAATGGAATGAGTCACGCTAAAATCCTCGAAATCTCTAATGAGGTTACCGTAGCGTTAAGCCTATTTTTGGGCAAATCCGGACATAAAAAAGGGCCGCACTGTTTCCAGATACGGCCCAATCTTGGGTATTTCGGAAGATTACTCTTCGGAAGCTTCTTCTGCAGGTGCAGCAGGCGCGTCGTCGTCGCCAAAGTCGTCCATTGCAGCGCCGCCGATATCGTCGAACAGCTCTTGGATTTCGAACTCTGCTTCGGCTTCAGCTTCTGCAGCCAATTCAGCAACAGATTTACCAGCAGCTTGCAGTTCTGCTTCTTCTTCAGAGCGGGCAACGTTCATTGTGATCGTTGCGGACACTTCTGGGTGAAGAACAACTTCTGCGTTGTGCAGACCGAGGTCTTTGATTGTCGCAGCCAGAACAACCTGACCTTTGTTGACAGTGAAACCAGCAGCAGTTGCAGCTTCGGCAGCGTCACGTGTTGTGACAGATCCGTAAAGCGAACCCGCGTCAGACGCAGAGCGAATCACGATGAATGTTTCGCCGTCGAGCTTTTCAGCGAGCTTTTCAGCTTCTGCTTTGGTTTCGAGGTTACGTGCTTCCATCTGGGCCTTTTCAGCCTCAAAGCGTGCAAGGTTTGCAGCGTTGACGCGCAGGGCTTTGCCCTGTGGCAGAAGGAAGTTACGTGCGTAACCTTCTTTTACTTTAACAACTTCGCCCATTTGGCCAAGCTTTGCGACGCGCTCAAGTAGAATGATATCCATGATATATGTCCTTACTTAACGGCGTATGGCAGCAGGGCCAAGAAACGGGCACGCTTGATCGCACGAGCGAGAGCGCGCTGGTTTTTTGCACCAACAGCAGTAATACGGGCGGGAACGATTTTGCCGCGCTCAGAGATGTAGCGCTGCAAAAGGCGAGTGTCTTTATAGTCGATCTTTGGCGCGTTTTCGCCCTCAAATGGATCGGACTTACGACGGCGGAAAAATGGTTTGCTACCCATAACTTAGGTCCTTCCTATAATTAGCGACGTTCGCGGCGTTCGCCACGTTCTTCGCGCTTTTGCATCTGAACTGATGGGCCTTCTTCGTGTGCGTCGACCTTGATGGTCAAAACACGCATGACGTCGTCATGCAGGCGCATCAGGCGTTCCATTTCCTGGATCGCAGACGCAGACGCGTCGGTGCGCAGGAAGGCATAGTGGCCTTTGCGGTTTTTGTTGATTTTATAGGCCATCGTTTTGACGCCCCAGTATTCAGAATCAACAAGCTTGCCGTCGTTGTCAGCAAGAACTGTTCCAAAATGTTCGATAAGTCCCTCGGCCTGTGTGTTGGACAGGTCCTGACGGGAAATCATCACATGCTCATATAGCGGCATGAGTGCTCCATTCATTTTCTCAGCGCATTTCATAGGGAGGGGCGTTTGACCTTACCGCACCCCACCCACGAGAGACTACGCGGTTCAATAACTCGCGGTAAGTTCGGGCCTTATACAGAGCAGGGGCGTTGATGCAACCATAGACTGCTGTGTTTGCTGCGGTTTGCTCATGTTTTGAGACATATCTTAACAGTTTCACGCCCCCGCCATGTTCTGGCCTGATTTCAGGCCAATACATTAAGAAACAAAAGGGGACAGAGCATGAGCGATATTACAGGATATGACATCGGATCGAAGCGCGCGTTGGGCACAAACAACATGCCCCGTGGCCCGCAATGGACCGAAACCTATTGGGGGCTGTCGGTGCGTGATGTGTCCGAGATTTCCGGATGGACCGTCGGCAAACAAATCGTGTCGTTCATTTTTGGTGCAGGCTGCTTGGTCGCGGCAATTGGCATTTGGATGACCCAGCCTAGTGCATGGGCCAGTGATCAATTGGTGATGCGCATGGCCGTGTCCGGTGCTTTGGGTATTCTGTCCTATATTCTTATATCATACGCCAACCGTGGCACGACCAGAGAACTGCAATTCGACCACAATATGGGTGAAATCCGCGAAGTCAGTGTGGGGCGTAATGGTGCCACGCATTTGCTTGGCCAACATGGGGCCGATGCATTCGAAAATCTGACGATCACACAACACAGCCCGACGTCCGCATCGCTCGTGTTGGACCGCATTGATGGCGGCAAAGGGTTATTGGTGTCCAAAGGGTATCCGGCCCAAATAGCCGCGCTTCATCAGCGATTGGAACGCGACATGCTGCGGTCAAGCAGCAAACGCAGCCATGATGCGGTAAATCCCAACACGCATTAGGTCCGTTGCCGCGAACATGTTCTGTTCACTTTTGCAGAGTTGTCCTGTGCTGGGCGTGCCCCACATACTAGCGCAGACAAGTTTCAAAGGAGATTAAACATGTTCAAGCACCTTTCCACCGCCGCCCTTTTGGCCGCTCTGGCGTCACCTGCAATTGCCGCCCCAGAATCCTATGTTCTGGATGCAAGCCACAGCCAAATCGTATTTTCTTACAATCACTTAGGGTATTCCACCACCTATAGTATGTTCTCTGGGTTCGAAGGCGAAATTGCATTTGATCAAGAAGATCCAGCAGCGTCATCCGTCACTGTTTAATTCCCTGTCACATCGATGCTGACAGGTTGGGAAGCCCGTTTTGGCCACTTCATGTCGCCTGACTTTTTTGGCGCTGTTGAAGACCAGTTGGTCACATTTACGTCAACAGGTATCGAAGTGACGGGCGACGACACGGCGCTGATCACAGGTGATCTGACACTGAACGAAGTCACCAAATCGGTGGTTTTGGACGCGTAAATGAATCAAGCCGGCATGCACCCGATGGCGGAAAAGCCATGGGCTGGTTTTGATGCGACAGCAACGATCCTACGGTCTGATTTCAATGTTGGGAATTTCGCGCCATTCGTATCTGACGAAGTGGAGATCATGATTTCTATCGAAGCGACAAAAGCTGAATAAGCTAACTGTCCGAAATAAGTGGGCCGCGCTGGATGATCCCAGCGCGGCCCATTTTTGTTAGCGGGTGGCTGTGACGCTGATCAGCACGTCGACTGCAAAACCTAGATTGCTTTCGTCTGCCATGCTTTCACCGATTGTGAAGTCGCGGCGGTCGAGTTGGATCGCACCAGCCATGGTCGCCGTGTCGCCATCTACGGAAACGTTAAACGGCATTGATACAGGCACAGTAATTCCTTTGATAGACAGGGTGCCGTCTGCGACATAAGCCTCGCCATCGCGGATTAGATCGGCTGTGAATACGGCGTTGGGGAATTGCGCTTGGTCAAAGAAGTCGGCGCCCATCGCTTGGGCCGTGACTCTGCCAAGCGTCAACGACCCAATGTTGATCGTCGTCTCAACGGTGCCCGCAACAGCCTGTGCCGTTTCGTCAAATACAATTGCAGACGTCCAGTCGCCAAATTCGCCGGACACATCGTTGCCAAGCTGTTTGACCGTGATTCCGATTTGCCCGTCTTGCACAGACCATTCAGACGCTACGCTCGTCAGAGTTGGCGCAGTCGTGCTGTCATGGCGAAGCATGCCCATCACCGATGCGATCCCAGCTGTGATCGCAAAGATGCCCGCGGCGATGATGGCAGGCAGGCGTTTGGAGTGTGTAGACGCTTCGCTGGTGCCCGTATGGCCGAACCACATGCGGCGCAAAGTCGAATCCTTGTCGATCACATGGTGTTTCAGCGCGCCTGCGACGTGCAATAAGATGGAGATCATCATGACCTTGGTCCAAATCCAGTGCAGCCCGCCGAAAAGATCGGACACTGTCGGGTCTGTGGGCACGAAGGGCAGGGACTGCGTAAATGGAATCCAGATCGGCGCGCCGAATGCAGCGGCGGAATGGTGGACCCAACCGGTCAACGGGACCAAGACCAGTGAGATATAAAGCATCCAATGCACGATTTCGGCCAAAAGCGTTTCTGCTTTGCGGTCCGGGTGCAGGCCTGCGGGTTTGGTCTGTGTTAGCGCGTAGGCAATACGGGCGAGGGCCACCAAAAACACCGCGACCCCAAGCGTTTTATGAATTGAAAATACAAATGTGATGGTTTGAATTTCCGCGTCAGTCGTCGTGGGCAGCCGTGTCCCCATGATGCCAAGCGGGAAAAGTGAAATGATCAAAAGCGCGGTAAGCCAGTGAAATGTCTTGGTTGTCGTTGAATAGGCCGTCTGTGTCATTGCGGGTCACCTTTATACATGGATTGGGTTGAGTATAGGCGCTTGTATGGCCGCGCATAGTGTCCCAATCGCAATGGGTCTGTGCGTCAGTGCGCAGTCTTGTCACGCGGGTGCAGAGCAGATAGTTCCCCTAGGACAGTTTATTGACGGAGAAGCCGCATGCGCGCATTTGTATTCCCAGGCCAAGGGGCCCAAACCATCGGAATGGGCAAGGCGCTTGCCGATGCGTATCCGACCGCCAAAGCGGTGTTTGACGAGGTCAACGAGGCCTTGGGCGAGGATTTGTCGGCCTTGATCTGGGAAGGTGACATTGCAGAGTTGACCCTAACCAAAAACGCGCAACCTGCGCTGATGGCCACATCAATTGCTGCGATGCGCGCATTGGCCGCTGAAGGTGTGGACGTTTCTGCCGCGTCTTATGTGGCGGGGCATTCACTGGGTGAATATACAGCGCTTGCGGCAGCGGGTTCGCTGTCTTTGTCGGATACGGCGCGTCTGTTGCGCGTGCGTGGCACCGCGATGCAAGAGGCCGTGCCTGTTGGTGTTGGTGCTATGGCTGCCCTGTTGGGTCTAAATTTTGAGGCGGCGCAAGCTGTCGCGACCGAAGCCGCGCAGGGCAAAGTGTGCCAAGCTGCCAATGACAATGATCCGAGCCAAGTGGTGGTGTCGGGGCATAAAGAGGCTGTTGAGCGCGCGCTTGTGATTGCCAAGGAAAAGGGCGCGAAGCGAGCGTTGTTATTGCCAGTAAGTGCTCCGTTCCATTGCGCGCTGATGGCACCTGCAGCCGATGTCATGGCTGGCGCACTTGCGGATGTGCAGATTGCGGCACCAACGGTGCCCCTCGTGGCGAATGTTGCGGCGGCTGCGGTGTCGGACCCAACTGAAATCCGCAATCTACTGGTAGAGCAGGTCACCGGTTCCGTGCGTTGGCGCGAAAGCGTGGGCTATATGGCCGCACAGGGCGTGACCGAGACCTATGAGATTGGCGCGGGTAAAGCCTTGACCGGGATGATCCGGCGCATTGATAAATCGCTGGCCACCAATGCGGTCGGCACACCTGACGACGTTGTGGCGGCTGCCGCGGCATTGAATGCAGTTTAAGAAGGAATAATAGATGTTTGATCTTACAGGAAAAAACGCACTTGTCACGGGCGCCTCTGGTGGCATTGGCGGCGCGATTGCAAAGGCGCTTCACGCGCAGGGCGCGACTGTTGGTCTGTCGGGCACACGGGTTGAGCCGCTAGAGGCATTGGCCGCGGAACTGGGCGAGCGCGCCCATGTCTTGCCGTGCAACCTGTCCGATGCCGATGCGGTAAGCGCACTGCCAAAGGCGGCTGCTGACGCGATGGGGTCCTTAGATATTCTGGTCAATAATGCTGGCATCACCCGCGACAATATTTTCATGCGTATGTCCGATGATGAATGGTCATCAGTGCTAGACGTGAACCTGACGTCCACGATGCGCCTGTGTAAAGGGGCCATTCGCGGGATGATGAAAGCCCGTTGGGGTCGGATCATCAATATCACCAGCATCGTTGGTGCGACGGGCAACCCCGGACAGGCAAATTATGCAGCATCCAAGGCCGGTATGGTCGGCATGTCCAAATCCATTGCATATGAAGTGGCCACGCGCGGAATTACAGTAAATTGCATCGCACCTGGCTTTATCGCCACTGCGATGACCGAAAAGCTGAATGATGATCAAAAATCCGGTATTTTGGGCCAAATTCCGTCAGGTCGCATGGGTAACCCTGACGAAATTGCGGCCGCTGTCGTTTATCTTGCAAGCGCAGAAGCTGCATATATGACGGGCGCAACCTTGCATGTGAACGGTGGGATGGCCATGTTGTAGGCATCGCACATTGTGTGTCGAAAGCGTTTGCCAAACACGAAATACCTGTTATAGGCCACGCAGATTTGCTGGATAAGTGACGTTACGTAGCGTCGTTTGTTCGGACATGCCCCGTCATTGGGGCGCTCGATCGGCCCTACCAGGGCAGTGAAACTGGGCGAAAGCCTTTAAAGAACTTGGGGTTACCCCAAAAACGTGAGGAATTTAACATGAGCGACGTTGCAGACCGCGTACGTAAGATCGTTGTAGAGCACCTTGGTGTGGACGAAGGCAAAGTTGTCGAATCCGCATCTTTCATTGATGATCTAGGCGCAGACAGCCTTGATACTGTTGAGCTTGTTATGGCGTTTGAAGAAGAGTTCGGGATCGAAATCCCTGACGATGCCGCTGAAACAATCCAGTCTTTTGGTGACGCAGTGAAGTTCATCAGCGAAGCGCAGTAAGCGTTTTAGCGATTATTAAGATTTGAAACGGCGTCCTAAACGGGCGCCGTTTTTGCATTGGGCGCGGGTGTTTGGACGCGCTGTTGTTGCAGCTGCAAAATAGTTGACACGCGCAGATGTTGTTCAAATCTTACGCCGCAGAAATGCTGGTTATGCCATGTAACAGCAGCATTTTTCCAATGATCGTTAAGAAAGACCTGCAACATGGTATTGTCGGTGATCACGGTGGCCCCAGCAAGCTGTAGCTTTGCACCGTTACAGCTGAGGTCTAGAATTGTAACGGGATGATCTTCGCCTTCCAGCCGCAATGTGGTTTGAATGAATGTGCGGTATCGTTTGGCCCGCCGATCTTTCTGTTTCATGTAACGGTTGGCGGCAAAGCCCACACCGACCACAAATAAGATGCTCAAGAACAGCAGTACTGCCACAAAAGTGATGGTGGGCAAATCGAATTGTTTTCGGCTATCAAGAGCGGAGAGTTGACCCTGCGAAACGCTGCTGCCTCCATCATTACCTAGTGCTTTGGTGTCGTTGCAGTTGAACTGCGGAATGATTGATTTGATGGACGATTGGGCCGCTTGAAATGTCTCGCTTCGCATAAAAATCCGCGCAT
Source organism: Yoonia sp. (assembly GCA_965660685.1). Lineage (GTDB taxonomy): Bacteria > Pseudomonadota > Alphaproteobacteria > Rhodobacterales > Rhodobacteraceae > Yoonia. The sequence goes on from CBFIAX010000002.1 coordinate 18,022, forward strand.
TTTCATTAGCTTGTGATCGGAGTAGCGCATCGAGCTGCAGTGCGTTTTTAAGAAATTGCAAAACCATTGTTTGCTGCGATGATGAAGTGCGATCGGTCAGTGCGGATTGCACCGCTAAGATGTCAAGCCGGTTCAAGTGGTCGCGCAAAAGCAGCGCGTCTGGCGCCGCCGCCGTAGGCTGATCTGTCTTAGCTAACCGGATTTGCGCGAATTGTATCCGTTCCAAGGTGTTAATTATATCGCAGGCCTCTTGTGCGAAGATAGGTAGCGGAAAAGTTGCAAGAGCGAGCAAAACCCAGACGCGAATAGTCACTATCAAACCGATCAATTCCTTATGTTCACTGAATCTTGCGCAATATTGGTTAAATCTGAATGAACTTGCCGAAATGGCGGTGTTTCCGTGGCCCACCCGCACTTGCCCAATGCCCAATGCCTAGGGTATCAGGGGCCTGAAAACCGAATATATAAGGTGAGGGCAGAAAATGCGTCGCGTCGTAGTTACAGGACTTGGGTTGGTCACGCCATTGGCTGACGGTGTAGAGGAAAGCTGGAACCGGATTCTGGATGGACAGTCTGGTGCTGGTCCAATCACGCGGTTTGATGCCTCCGCGCTTGCCACAACCTATGCATGTGAGGTTCCGCACGGGGATGGTACCGACGGCACGTTTGATGCAGCTGCTTATCTTGCGCCAAAGGACCAGCGCAAGGTCGATGACTTTATTCTTTATGGCATTGCCGCCGCGCAGCAAGCTGTTGAGGATTCCGGCTGGACCCCGACCGAAGACGCCGATTTGCACCGCACAGGCGTGCTTATCGGATCGGGCATTGGCGGTTTGCAGTCTATTGCCGAAACCGCCGTGATGATTAAGGAAAAGGGACCGCGCCGCGTGTCCCCGTTCTTTATTCCCGGTGCGTTGATCAACCTGATTTCCGGTCAAGTTGGTATCAAATACGGGTTTAAAGGCCCGAACCATTCCGTTGTGACGGCATGTTCGACGGGTGCGCACGCGATTGGTGATGCGACCCGGTTGATCAAATATGGAAACGCGGATGTCATGGTTGCAGGTGGCGCAGAGGCTGCGATTTGCGAGATTGGCATTGCTGGGTTCAACGCCTGTAAGGCTTTGTCCACCAAACGTGCCGATGATCCAAAGGCGGCATCGCGCCCCTATGATGGGGACCGCGATGGTTTCGTTATGGGCGAAGGTGCTGGCATCGTTGTTCTGGAAGAATACGAGCACGCCAAGGCCCGTGGGGCGAAGATTTACGCCGAGGTGATCGGTTACGGCCTGTCGGGCGATGCCTATCACATTACGGCCCCATCCGAGGATGGCGAAGGGGGTGAACGGTCGATGCGTGCGGCGTTGGAAGATGCTGGCAAAACGCCTGCGGATATTGATTACATCAACGCGCATGGCACATCGACAATGGCTGATACAATCGAGTTGGGCGCTGTTGAACGCATGATGGGCGATGCGGCGGGCAATGTCACAATGTCATCCACCAAATCGGCAACCGGTCACTTGTTGGGTGCAGCGGGCGCGATTGAGGCGATTTTCTCTATCCTCGCGATCCGCGATCAGGTTGCCCCGCCAACGATCAATTTGGACAACCCTGCGGTTGAGACAAAGATTGATCTGGCCCCAAATGCCAAACGTGAGCGCAAGATCGATGTGGCCTTGTCGAACTCCTTTGGCTTTGGTGGCACGAACGCCAGCGTTCTGTTCGGGAAAGTCGACTGATGTGGAGGCATATCGCGTCTAATGCACTGACGTTTTTCATCGTGGCACTGTTTTTGGTGGCCGGTGTCGTTAGTTTTGGCGCCAAACAGTATAGCGAGCCGGGTCCGTTGGCCCAAGCGATCTGTCTTGAGGTCGAGCGCGGGTCCAATATGCGCCGTGTCACCCAGAACTTAGAAGATCAGGGGGCGATTGGATCTGCTTCTGTTATGCGGATTGGTGCAGATTACGCGGAAAAGACGGGTGATCTGAAAGCAGGTAGCTTTCTTGTACCAGAAAACGCTTCGATGGAGCAAATTGTCGATATTGTGACCCGTGGTGGTCAGAATACATGCGGCACAGAGGTGGTTTACCGTGTCGGCGTAACTCGCACCCAAGTACAGGTCCGCGAGCTTGATCCGGCCACGAGCCGGTTTGTCGAGGTTGCTGCGTTCAATCCGGCCGAAGAGGCAGAGCCAGAAGTTTATACGGCGCTGAAGGCCCAAAGCGATACGCGGTTTCGTGTTGCCATGGCCGAAGGTGTCACAAGCTGGCAGGTGCTGTCGGCGCTGCGGAATCTTGATTTACTTGAGGCTGACGTTTCTGAAACGCCCGCTGAAGGATCACTTGCGCCGGATAGCTATGAATTTGCGCCAGGTGCGACGGTGTCGTCGATCATTGATCGTATGACCCGTGCGCAGTCACAGATTTTGGCAGAAGCTTGGGCAGGGCGTGTGGATGGTTTGCCGCTTGCGTCACCGGAAGAGGCGTTGATCTTGGCCAGTATTGTCGAAAAAGAAACCGGTCTTGCGGAAGAGCGCCGTCAGGTTGCGTCTGTGTTCGTCAACCGATTGAATCAAGGTATGAAGCTGCAAACTGACCCAACGGTCATTTATGGCGTCACCAAAGGCGAAGGCGTGCTGGGCCGTGGTTTACGTCAGAGTGAGTTGCGCGGTGAAACGCCTTGGAATACTTATGTCATTCCTGGGCTGCCGCCGACCCCAATTGCCAACCCAGGTAAGGCCGCGATTGAGGCAGCGCTAGATCCGGATGGGTCGCCTTATATCTTCTTTGTGGCCGATGGTACGGGCGGTCATGCTTTCGCTGTGACGCTGGCAGATCATAACCGCAACGTGCAGGCTTGGCGCGCCATCGAGGCGGAGCGCGCCAATGGTGATGGCGGCTAAGGTGCTGTTAAATTAACGAAATTTTAATGGGGGCGTCCGATGGGTCGCCCCTGTTTTGTTGACTTAGGCGATGTGCTGATCTAAGCTTTGTTCTATGCTAGTGAGCAATTCTCTCGGGTTTGATCCCAAGATACTGCTTTTCGACTGTATCGGAAGTTTCCATACAGGCTAACCAAATCATGAAAAAACGCAAAAAGCCCCGACTGTCTGAAAAACAGGCTGCGCGTCAGCGTATTGCTGTGCTCGAAGACCAATTTCGCAGTGTGTCCGATGTGCTGACCACATTGACTGCAACGATAGACCACCCCGACAGCCATCCCCCCAAAGCCCTGATGACCAAGTTAATGGAGCTTCAATCCATCCATTTTGCAGTGATCAAAGCACATGAGGCATTCCATGAAAAATATGACCCAACCGACAGCGGCGTTGATTACGACAAAATCCGTGACGACATCGGGCGCCAACTTGATCGCATCAGAACCGTCTTGGAAACAAAAGGAATTTTTGGCGGACCTGACGCCCGATAGTCTTGTTGCATTGCCATATCTGTTCGATTTTTGGGCGATGCCTCATCAAATCCCACCGGATTGTGATTGGCGCGCTTGGGTGATCCTTGGCGGGCGGGGGGCCGGTAAGACCCGCGCTGGGGCCGAGTGGGTTCGCAGCATCGTAGAAGGCGTTACGCCCAAAGCCGTCGGGGCCAAGCGCCGTATCGGGCTAGTTGCCGAAACTTATGAGCAAGCCCGCGAGATCATGGTGTTTGGCGAAAGCGGTATTCTGGCGGTGTCCCCGCCGGACCGCCGTCCAAAATGGATTTCTGGTCGCCGTATGTTGGAATGGCCCAATGGGGCCACAGCGCAGTTGTTTTCTGCCCAAGACCCAGAGGCCTTGCGCGGCCCGCAGTTTGATGCGGTTTGGGTCGATGAATTCGCTAAATGGCGCAAGGCAGAGGATACATGGGATATGATCCAGTTCGGCTTGCGTCTGGGTGATAAACCGCAGGTTTGCGTTACCACTACCCCCCGTAATTCATCGGCTTTGCGTAATTTATTGGCCAGTCCAACGACCGTTAGCACCCACGCCACGACACAGGCCAATCGCGCCAATCTCGCGGCGGATTTCATGACAGAGATTGAGGCACGTTATGCGGGCACAAGGTTGGGCCGCCAAGAGTTGGATGGCGAGATGTTGACGGATGTCGCGGGCGCATTGTGGACCTATGCCGGATTGTCGGCGGTTGGCGTCGATGCGGCGCCTGACTTGGACCGGATCGTTGTTGCCATCGACCCGCCGATTACCGGCAAGGCGGGATCGGATGACTGCGGTATTGTTGTCTGCGGTGTCACCATGGATGGTCCGCCCCAAGAGTGGTGCGTTTATGTTCTGGAAGATGCCACAATGTCGGCGGCGTCACCGAACGCTTGGGCCAAGGCCGCGATTGCGGCGATGGAACGCCATGGCGCAGACCGTCTGGTGGCTGAAGTCAATCAAGGCGGCGAGATGGTGGAGACGATATTGCGACAAGTGTCTCCTTTGGTTCCGTTTCGTGCGGTGCATGCGTCCAAGGGGAAGGTGCCGCGTGCCGAACCCGTGGCTGCATTATATGAGCAGGGGCGGGTCAAACACTTGCGCGGGCTGGCCGCGTTGGAAGATCAGATGTGCCAGATGACCATTGGTGGATTTGAAGGGCGCGGGTCGCCGGACCGTGTCGATGCGCTTGTTTGGGCCATTCATGATTTGATGATCGCGCCTGCCAAACACTACCGTGCGCCGCGTTTGCGGCACCTTTAGGGTGTTGCATGGCCCACCGCGCGGGCCTGTGTCAGCTTCGTAACATGTATTCCGTAAATTCGTTTCAAGGATCAATGACCCGCAATGAGGCGCGTCGGATCAAGGAGTGATTGATGTTTGAATTTCTGAACCGTTCGAAAGCTGAAGATGCTGGCGCTGCAGAGGTCAAAGCGTCCGCGACAGGCCATGCGATTGCGTTGCCCGGAGCGGGGCGCGTTGCTTGGAGCCCACGGGATGTTGTGTCGCTGACACGGGCTGGATTTACCGGCAACCCGATTGGGTTTCGCGCAGTCAAGATCATCGCCGAAGCCGCCGCCGCTTTGCCGGTTGTTTTGCAAGACCAAGAACGTCGTTTTGAGACCCATCCGATCCAAGGGCTATTGGCGCGCCCGAATGCGGCGCAAGGTCGTGCGGAGATCCTTGAGGCGCTTTATGGTCAGCTGTTGTTGACAGGCAATGCACATTTAGAAGGTGTTGGTGACGAGGGTCTGCCTGTTGAGCTGCATGTTTTGCGGTCTGACCGGATGAGTATTGTGCCGGGTGCCGATGGTTGGCCCGTCGCCTATGAATATGCTGTCAATGGTCGCAAGCATCGCTTTCATGTGGCACCGAATGACACAAAGGTGTGCCATATCAAGAGCTTCCACCCACAAGATGACCATTACGGGTTTTCGCCCATGCAGGCCTCTGCCTCGGCGGTGGATGTGCATAATGCGGCGTCGCGATGGTCAAAGGCGTTGTTGGACAATGCGGCCCGCCCGTCCGGCGCGATCGTCTATCGCGGCGCAGATGGTCAATCGCAGTTGAGCGCTGATCAATACGACCGGTTGCTGTCAGAAATGGAAACCCAACATCAAGGCGCGCGCAATGCAGGCCGGCCGATGTTGTTAGAAGGTGGTTTAGATTGGAAACCGATGGGGTTCAGCCCGTCGGACATGGAATTCCAAAAGACCAAGGAAGCCGCCGCGCGCGAGATTTCTGTGGCCTTTGGGGTGCCGCCCATGTTGCTAGGAATTCCGGGGGATGCGACCTATGCCAATTACCAAGAGGCCAACCGTGCGTTTTACCGTTTGACGGTCTTACCATTGGCGTCGCGTGTGTTGGGGGCAATCGCTGATTGGCTGACGGATTTCACCGATGAAAAGGTCAGCCTGCGCCCCGATTTAGATCAAATCCCCGCGCTAGCCACCGAGCGCGAGGCCCAGTGGCGGCGTGTGAGCGATGCTGCGTTCCTGAGCGATGCCGAGAAGCGTAACCTGTTGGGGCTGCCTGCATTGGAGGTGGGTGATGGCGCATAAAATTGTTGATCTGCCGCGCAATGAGCGCGTGCAGACCCGCCCGCCCGTGTCTGATTTCTGGTTCGCCCAGCTGGACGTGCGTTTAGGCAAGATTGAACACACGGTCACCCGCCTTGAATGGCAGATCTGGCTTATTTTCTGCGGCATGTTTGCCTTGACCATTCTTGAAATTATCGCCGCCGTTTCGGCGCAATAAATTGGAGTAACACCATGTCGTTAGAACGCAAATTTTGCCAATTGGGCGGCGATCTGAAAGTCGTCGGTGGATCAAATATCGAAGGCTATGCATCGCTTTTTGGTAAGGTCGATCAGGGTGGGGATATTGTTGAATCCGGTGCTTATGGCGCGTCATTGATCCGCACCAACAAGCGTGGCGCCAACATAAAGATGTTATGGCAGCACGACCCATTAGAGCCGATCGGCGTTTGGGACGAGGTGATTGAGGATGCCAAAGGGCTGTGGGTGAAAGGGCGCATTTTGAATGATGTGGCCCGAGGCCGCGAAGCTGTGGCGCTGATTGAAGCAGGGGCCATCGATGGCCTGTCGATTGGCTACCGGACTGTGAAGTCCCGCAAGAATGACAAGGGCGCACGCCTGTTGTCAGAGCTGGAGCTCTGGGAGGTGTCTTTGGTCACGTTCCCGATGCTTCCTGATGCGCGCGTCGGCGCCAAAGGGGATGACCCCGCGGCCAACACGCTGCGTGAGATGGCGCGTGCATTTACCGATGCCCGCCACCACATGGCGCGCGAATAACCGCCGCCGCACCATCCATCAAAAGGACCGATTGATGAGCAAACCTGAGACGAAGGCTCGGGTCGGGGAAGATATGTCTCCGGCCGATGAATTGAGAACCGCGACTTCCGGTTTCATGAGCGATTTCAAAGACTTTTCCAACGGCGTGACTGCCAAAATTCAAAAACAGGATGATCGAATGAACAAGCTAGATCGTAAGACAATGATGGCGGGTCGTCCCGCGTTGGCTACCAATGCCCATGACGATGCCCCGCATCAAAAGGCCTTTGCTGCATATTTGCGGTCTGGTGATGATGACGGATTGCGCGGGCTTGATATCGAAGGCAAGGCGCTTGGCACATCTGTGGCCGCAGACGGGGGTTATCTCGTTGATCCGCAGACCGCTGATACTATCAAAGGCACATTGAGCGGCACCGCGTCGTTGCGTGCAATCGCAAATGTTGTGAATGTTGATGCCACGTCGTTTGATGTGCTGGTGGATCACACTGAAATGGGTGCTGGTTGGGCGACTGAAGCCGGTGCATTGTCGGAAACAGATACGCCACAGATCGACCGCATCACCATTCCGCTGCACGAGCTGTCCGCGCTGCCGAAAGCGTCCCAGCGTTTGCTTGATGACAGCGCATTTGACATCGAAGGTTGGCTGGCTGGCCGTATCGCCGATAAGTTCGCCCGTTCCGAGGCGGCAGCGTTTGTCGCTGGCGACGGTGTCGACAAGCCCAAGGGCATGCTGACCTATCCGACTGTCGATAATGACGTTTGGGTCTGGGGCAATCTTGGGTATGTGCCCACAAATGTTGATGCTGGCATTGATAACGGCGACCCGATTGTTGATCTGGTTTACGCACTGGGTGCGGAATATCGCGCGAATGGCTCATTCGTCATGAATTCCAAGACCGCTGGCACGATCCGCAAGCTCAAGGATAATGATGGCCGTTTCTTGTGGTCTGATGGTCTGGCCGCGGGCGAGCCTGCACGTTTGTTGGGGTATCCAGTGTTGATTGCAGAGGACATGCCGGACATTGCGTCTGATGCGACAGCGATTGCATTTGGTGATTTTGGTGCCGGTTACACCGTCGCTGAACGCCCTGATCTGCGCGTCTTGCGTGACCCGTTTTCTGCCAAGCCACATGTGCTGTTTTACGCGACCAAGCGTGTGGGCGGGGCTGTGTCCGACTTTGCCGCGATCAAGCTTTTGAAGTTCGCGACCAGCTAAACACTGGCGTGAAGGGGTGCTGTTCCATGTGGACGGCACCTAACCCGGGCGCATGTGATGAATGCGTGCGCTGACTAGCTGCTTCCTTCCGACCGAGCGGCGCGCGGCATTTGCGCCCGGGCCCCATTGCCCCCAGTGGCCCCAATTTCAAGATTTCTGGAGTGTTCCATGATGTTAGTCGAAGAGACCACCGTGCCGCAATCGGCCCTGCCGGTCGCCACGTTCAAAGACCATATGCGTATGGGGTCCGGTTTCTCGGATGATGACATTCAAGATGGCGTGTTAGAGGGTTTTTTGCGTGCTGCCCTTGCCGCCATCGAGGCCCGCACAGGCAAAATTACAATCGAGCGGACGTTTTCCATGACCTTGACGGCTTGGCGCGATACAGCATCGCAGCCGCTCCCGCTTGCCCCCGTGCGTGCCATTGCTGGTGTCGTGATTGTGGATCGGCAGGGTGCCGAAACGCAGGTTGATCCAATTGCGTACACGTTAATCCAAGACACCCATCGTCCGCATTTGCGCGCAGGGCAGGCGGCACTTCCGCCGATACCGGCTGCAGGAACGGCGCGCATTCATTTGAGTGCTGGATACGGCCCGGATTGGTCTGATCTACCCGCTGATCTTGCGCAGGCGGTCATGATGCTCGCCGCCCATTTCTATGAGTTTCGCCATGATGTTGGTACTGGTCCGAAAGCCATGCCATTTGGTGTTGTGTCCCTGATCGAGCGGTTCCGTACCGTGCGATTGTTTCAAGGGAGCCGCACATGAGCCGCCCGCAGCTGAACCGCCATTTGATGTTGGAACAAGAGACCCAGGCCGCCGATGGGGCCGGCGGGTTCTTGCAAGACTGGACAGTGGTGGGCGCCCATTGGGCCGATATTCAACCAGGGTCCGGCCGGGAAACATCCGGTCGCGGTGCGTCTGTGAGCCGTGTGGCGTTCAAGATCACGTTGCGTTCTGCGCCGATTGGATCAGATGCCCGTCCCATTGCAGGTCAGCGGTTTCGTGGCCATGGCCAGATATATGCGATCCACGCAGTGTCTGAAAGCAGCGCTGGCCCCCGTTATCTGACCTGCACAACCACACAGGAGACAGTCGCATGAGTTATGGCGTTTCTGCCGCCTTGCAAGAGGCTGTTTATCAACATCTTTCCGCTGACGCAGGTGTCGTGGCCGAAGTAGGCGCCAATGTCTTTGACGCATTACCATCTGGCACATTGCCTTCGCTTTACGTGATTCTGGGCCCGGAAGTGGTCAAGGATCAGTCGGATAAGACCGGCGCGGGTGCCTTGCATGAAATCGTCGTGTCGATCGTCACGGATGTTGCCGGTTTTTCCCAAGCAAAGACGGCGGCTGCGGCCGTATCGGATGCATTGGTTGATGTCGATTTGGCGCTTAGCCGTGGCACGTTGATCGGCATGCAATTTTATAAGGCGACAGCTGCTCGTGTTGGCACGGGCGATATTCGTCAGATCAACATGACCTTTCGCGCCCGTGTTGCGGATGCTTAACCCCAATTTTCAACCCCCTAAGGAGTGCTGGCAATGGTAGCCCAGAACGGAAAAGACCTTTTGGTCAAGATCGATATGACGGGTGACGGCCTGTTTGAAACAGTGGCTGGCCTGCGCGCGACGCGCATCAGCTTTAACACCGAAACCGTGGATGTCACGTCATTGGACAGCACCGGTGGTTGGCGCGAATTGCTTAATGGCGGCGGTGTCAAAACGGCTGCAATTTCGGGGTCTGGTGTCTTCAAGGATGAAACCACAGATGAACGTGCGCGCCAGATTTTCTTTGACGGTGAGACACCGAATTTCCAGGTGATCGTGCCAGACTTCGGCACCATGGAAGGCCCGTTTCAGATCACGACTATCGAATACGCTGGATCGCATAATGGCGAAGCAACGTATGAACTGTCGCTGGCGTCGGCGGGTGAATTGACGTTCACGGCGGCGATCTGATGGTCAATCCGCTGGCTGGCGAGGTCGAGATCACGATTGATGGTGAGGCGCATCGATGCAAGCTGACGCTTGGAGCTATGGCCGAACTGGAAGGAGCTTTGGGCGCTGACAGTTTGGTGGATTTGGTCAAACGATTTGAGGCTGGTCAGTTCTCAAGCCGTGATGTGATGGCCTTGATCGTGGCAGGGTTGCGCGGCGGCGGATGGCAAGGTGACGCGGCGGATTTGATGTCTGCTGACATTGCGGGCGGCGCGGTGGGCGCTGGACAGGCGGCGGCGATGTTGTTGGTCCGCGCCTTCACACCACCAGCGTAGCCCGACATGGATTGGCCAAACCTGATGCGGGCAGGGCTGCATGACTTACGGTTGCAGCCGGCCCAGTTCTGGGCGCTAACGCCTGCCGAATTGCAAATCATGCTGGGCCTTGATCACCGGTTGCTACCCATGGCGCGCGACCGCTTCGAGGCCCTGACAGCTGCCTATCCTGATACCTAAGGAGCATAACCAATGAGTGGATTAGATGATATTGACGCGCTTGATAGTGAGGTCGCCGCATTAGAGCGCACGCTGGGCGACACCGCCGCAATGGCGGCTGCGTTTGATGGCGAGCTGCGTGGCATTCAGGGGACCCTGACAGAAACCACCCGCGATTTGGGTAATTTGGAACGCGGGTTTAGCAACGGATTGCGCCGTGCGTTTGACGGGGTTATTTTCGACGGTCTCAAGCTGTCGGATGCATTGGGTGTCGTTGCCCAATCAATGATTGATACGGCTTATTCCGCGGCGATTAACCCTGTGATGCAGCATCTTGGCGGAATGTTGGCCAATGGTGTGAATTCGATGGTGTCCAGCGTGATGCCATTTGAAAATGGCGCGCCGTTTTCGCAAGGCCGCGTGATGCCGTTCGCCAAAGGCGGTGTTCTTGATGGCCCGACGACGTTCCCGATGCGCGGTGGCACGGGTCTTATGGGCGAGGCCGGACCTGAGGCGATTATACCGCTGTCGCGCGGCCCAGATGGTCGTTTGGGTGTGCAAGGCGGTGGGGGCGGAAGCGTCAATATCACCATGAATGTGTCCACACCCGATGTGCAGGGTTTCCAACGAAGCCAAGGTCAAATTGCCACCCAAATGTCGCGCGCTTTGGCGCGTGCCCAACGTAACCGTTAACCTAAAGGACGGCCCATGGCTTTTCATGAAATTCAATTCCCTTCGGCCCTTAGCTTTGGGTCCGTTGGCGGACCTGAGCGACGCACAGAGATCGTGACCCTGTCCAATGGGTTCGAGGAGCGTAACACCCCATGGGCCCAATCGCGCAGGCGTTATGATGCGGGTATTGGTTTGCGATCCCTGAATGACGTTGCGACGATCGTCGCCTTTTTCGAGGCACGCGAAGGTCAGTTGCACAGTTTCCGTTGGAAAGACTGGTCAGACTACAAATCTTGTGCGCCACTGTCGGATCCGGTGTCGTCGGACCAATTGCTTACAATTGGCGATGAGATTGAGACGGTTATCCCTTTGATCAAATCTTATCGGTCTGGTGCGCAGTCCTATGACCGCCCAATTGTCAAACCTGTGGAAGGCACTGTGCGTGTTGCCGTGGGTGGAGACGAGCTGCAAGAAGGTATTGATTATACTGTTGATTTTGAAAACGGTACGGTGATTTTCCCCCATGCGCCGGACATTGGCGCCGAAATCCGTGCCGGTTTTGAATTTGATGTGCCGGTGCGATTTGACACGGATATGATCCAAACATCTGTATCGATTTTCCGTGCAGGGGACGCCCCGAATATTCCGATTATCGAGGTGCGCGTATGACTGTGGAAACACTTAACTCCCATCTTAAAACCGGTGCCACACATGTTTGTACGTGTTGGGCCGTGACCCGCAGCGATGGCATTGTTTTGGGATTTACGGATCACGACCGCTTGCTGTCATTCGAAGGTGTCACCTTTACCCCTGACAGTGGTTTATCCGCCAAAGCGATTAGCAGCACGACAGGCTTAGCTGTTAATAACACAGAAGCGCTTGGTATGATTAATGCTGATGCCATTACGGATGCCGATATCGAGGCCGGTCGGTTTGACGGTGCAGAGGTCGTCATGTGGCAGGTCCGATGGGATGAGGTAGCGGATCGGGAAATCCGTTTCCGTGGCAGCATTGGCGAGATTGTCCGCGAAAGCGGCACCTACCGTGTTGAGTTGCGCGGTTTGACAGAGATGTTGAATCAACCCCAAGGGCGCGCGTATTTGCGCTGTTGCTCTGCGGTTCTTGGGGATGCGCGATGTCGTGTAGACGTTGATAGCGTGGATTTTCGTGCGGATGCGCTGATTGAACAGGTTACGAATGGTCAGGTCTACCATTTCTCGCTTACGGCGACTTATACGGATCGGTGGTTCGAAGGTGGCATGATGCGTATCCGTAGTGGGGATGCAGGTGGCCTAACCGCTGCGATCAAGCGTGACGAGATTGTTGAGGGGCAGCGCGTCATCACCTTGTGGCGTCCGTTGCCGTCGCCAATTGCTGTCGGCGATCAGGTTAGTCTGGTCGCGGGTTGTGATAAGCGGGCCGAGAGCTGTCGTGTCAAGTTTGACAACTTGGTGAACTTTCAAGGTTTCCCAGACATTCCGGGTGATGATTGGCTGATGAGCGTGCCGCGGTCCGATGGTGACAATAGCGGTGGGAGCCTGTTGCGTTGACCCATGACGTTGTGAATGTTGCCCGCAGTTGGATCGGTACGCCCTATGTGCATCAAGCGTCGAAGCAAGGGATGGGCGCCGATTGTTTGGGCCTTGTGCGCGGTGTTTGGCGTGCGCTGCATGGGGAAGAACCAGAGTTGATCCCCGCCTATACAGCAGATTGGTCAGAGCCGCAGGGCCAAGAACAGCTATGGCTAGCCGCAGAGCGCCATTTGAAACGGGTAACGCGCACGGAGCTTCAGTCCGGAGATGTTATTTTGTTTCGCATGCGCGACGGGGCCGTGGCCAAGCATTTGGGTATCGTCTCCCGCGGCGGTGATCAGCCCCGATTTATCCACGCCTACACGGGCCACGGTGTCGTTGAAAGCCCGTTGTCGGACCCATGGCGCAAGCGCATCGTTGCGCATTTTGAATTTCGATAAGGAAAATTTGGTATGGCCACTCTTGTTCTTTCAGCTGCGGGCATGGCGCTTGGCGGTTCTATTGGCGGCACGGTCTTGGGCCTGTCGATGGCCACGATTGGCCGTGCGGCGGGGGCCGTAGCAGGCCGCTGGATTGACCAACGTTTGTTGGGAGCAGGCAGTGAGCCAGTGGAAACGGGCCGTGTGGATAGGTTCCGCCTGACGGGTGCCAGTGAGGGTGCATCACTTAGCCATGTTTACGGTCGGATGCGTGTTGGTGGTCAAGTCATTTGGGCCACGCATTTTAAGGAAACAGAGACAACGACAGGCGGAAAGGGGGCTGGATTGGCCCCCGCCATGACAGAGTTTTCCTATAGCGTCAGCCTTGGAATTGCGTTGTGCGAGGGGGCGATCACCGCTGTTGGGCGCATTTGGGCAGATGGCGTTGAAGTGTCCCCCGCCGATCTGAATCTGCGCCTGTATCGCGGGACCAAGAACCAGGAGCTTGACCCCAAGATTGTCGCGGTAGAGGGCGCTGATTTTGCGCCCGCTTATCGTGGTACGGCCTATGTTGTGTTGGAAGATCTTGCGTTAGGGCAATTCGGCAACCGTGTTCCTCAGTTTACTTTCGAAGTATTTCATCCCTCCGAAGTAGGGACGGCGAATGAGACAGCCGATATTGCCCGCAAAGTGCAAGGCGTTGCGATGATCCCGGGCACTGGCGAATATTCTCTGACGACCACACCTGTTTACTTGTCGCCCGAATATGGCGAGCAAGTTGCGATCAATGTGAACTCTCCTAGTGGGCCCACAGATTTTGAAACCTCGCTGGCGTCATTGACGAGCGAGTTGCCAGAGTGCCATTCCAGCGTGCTGGTTGTGTCGTGGTTTGGGTCTGATTTGCGCGTTGGTGACTGCGTCGTGGCCCCCAAGGTTGAACAGGTCGAGATTGATGGGGATCCCATGCCTTGGGTCGTTTCAGGGCAAGGGCGTGATGGCGCCATGACGGTCCCACGATTGGACGACCGGCCGGTTTATGGTGGCACGCCCGCCGATGCGTCGGTGGTTGAAGCGATCAAACGCATGCGCACGCGGGGCGTCGATGCCGTATTCTATCCGTTCATTTTGATGGAACAGATGGCGGGAAATGACTTGCCTGATCCCTATACGGGTGAGACGGGTCAACCACCCTTGCCATGGCGAGGGCGGATCACGACGGAACGCGCGCCGGGCGTTGCGGGCAGCACAGATATGACGTCCGCCGCAGAGGCAGAGGTTGCGGCGTTTATGGGCAGCGTGGCCGTGTCTGATTTTGCCATTGATGGTGAGGCCGTGACCTATACCGGCCCAGATGAATGGAGCTATCGTCGTTTCATCCTGCACTATGCCCATCTATGTGCGGCGGCAGGTGGTGTTGCTGCGTTTTGTATCGGGTCCGAAATGCGTGGTTTGACCCAAATTCGCGGTGCGGGCGGAAGCTTTCCCGCGGTCGACGCCTTGCGCGTTTTGGCCGCAGAGGTGCGTGCCATTGTCGGGCCGGATTGCAAGATTAGCTGTGCTGCCGATTGGTCCGAATACCATGGGTATCAGCCAGTTGGCACAGCCGATAAGTTGTTTCATCTCGACCCACTATGGGCGGACCCGAACATCGATTTCATCGGTATCGACAACTACATGCCATTAAGCGATTGGCGCGATGGGACCGAGCATTTGGATGCAGATGCCGGGTCGATCTATAACATTGATTATCTGCGCAGCAATGTGGCTGGTGGTGAAGGGTATGATTGGTATTATCATTCTCCCGAAGCGCGCGACGCCCAAATCCGCACGGATATAACGGATGGTGATGATGAGCCTTGGGTTTGGCGATATAAGGATATCGCGGGCTCGTGGTCGCATCAGCACCATAACCGCATCGGCGGGCAGCGTGCTGTTGCGCCAACTGATTGGATTCCGCAAAGCAAACCAATTTGGTTCACCGAGTTGGGATGTGCCGCGATTGATAAGGGCACCAACCAGCCGAACAAATTTTTAGATCCGAAATCATCTGAATCAAAATTGCCGTATTATTCCAATGGGATGCGCGATGATTTTATGCAAATGCAATATATGCGCGCTATGGCGGACCACTATGATGATCCCGTCAACAATCCGACGTCCGTCGAATATGACGGCCCAATGGTGGATATGGCGCGCGCGCATGTATGGGCTTGGGATGCGCGGCCTTTTCCGTATTTTCCTGCGACGACAAGCTTATGGTCGGATGGCGATAATTATGGGCGCGGGCATTGGCTAAACGGGCGGGCATCCAGCCGCACGCTGGCCGATGTGGTCCGTGATATCTGCGCACGATCTGGCGTGACGCAGGTCGATGTCAGCCAGCTTTATGGGTTGGTGCGCGGCTATATTGTTGATGATATCAGCTCTGCCCGCGCAGCGTTGCAGCCACTGATGATGGCCTATGGGTTTGATGCTATCGAACGCAACGGCGTTCTGGTTTTTGCTAACCGGACAGGTCAGCCGACGCATTTGGTGGCTGATGATGCCTTGGCGATAGAGGATGACAGCGATACGGCTGTGACACTGACCCGCGCGCCCGAGGCAGAGGTGACCGGTCGTGTGCAGTTTGGCTTTATCGACGCCGAGGCCGATTATGAAAGCGCCATGAGCGAAGCCGTTTTGCCCGACGCACAAACCCACGGCGTTTCGCGCAGTGAGGTCCCGCTGGCCTTAACCAATGCTGAAGGCGCGCGCACGGTATCGCGCTGGCTCCAAGAAGCGCATATGGCGATGGATACAGCGCGGTTCACGCTGCCGCCGTCGCAAAATGCGATCAAGGCGGGGGATGTTGTGCGCTTGGATGCGCGCGGGCATTAGGGTCTTTACCGCGTGGACCGGCTCGATGATGGCGGGCTGCGCAAGGTCGAGGCATCGCGTGTTGATCCAGAGGTTTATATTCGCCGAGAGCTGTTTGAACAGGCGGCAAAGCTTGCGCCGCATGTCGGCCCCACACCTGTGGAAATGCTGTTTATGGACCTGCCGTTGTTAACTGGAAACGAGGACCCGCAGGCCCTCTATATCGCGGCATCAGCGCGGCCTTGGCCGGGGTCTGTCACGCTTTATTCCAGTACGACCGATAGTGACTATGCGCTCACAGCGCTTGTAAACCGCCCGTCTGTGATCGGCCAATTGCAGACCCCGTTGTTGCGCGGCCCAACCGGCATTTGGGATCGCCAGCAAGGCGTGCAAGTCAAACTGTTGGCTGGTAGTCTGTCATCTGCAGAGCAAATGGCGGTCTTTAGCGGCGCGAATACTCTCGCGATTGGAGACGGGACGTCGGACCTATGGGAAATCGTGCAATTTGCCCAAGCGGCACCGGTTGGCGTTCGCCGCTATGAGATTAGCCAGTTGTTACGCGGCCAAGCGGGGACGAGCAAGATGATCCAAGACGCATGGCCCAAAGGGTCGTTCGTCGTGGTGATGAATGGTTCGCCGCAGCAGATTAGCATGCCGACAGCCGCGCTTGGGCTGGAGCGTCACTATCGTTATGGCCCTGCGAAACAAGCCATGTCCGCGCCGAGCTTTAAATACGTAAAGCACCAATTCGATGGCAATGGGAATCGACCCTATCCGGTTGTACATCTACGCCAGTCGGTGCATGGCGGCGATCATGCGTTTAAGTGGATCAGGGCGACGCGCATGGGCGGCGACCCTTGGGGTAAAATAGAAGTGCCATTGGCCGAAAGCTCTGAAAGATACCTGGTCACCATTCGCCAGAATGGCACGGTGGTGAGGCAGCAGTCGGTGACACAACCAAATTGGACATATTCCGGAAGTGCGCAGCAGTCCGATGTGGGCGCGCAAGGTTATCAAATCGCTGTATCGCAGGTGTCTGATCTTTATGGCGCGGGACCGGAAACGACACTTACAATTGATGGGGGCGGGTGATGCGGCGGGTCCACCTGACGGACTTGCATTTCGCCGCGCGGGCGCTTATGTGCATTCGCCCTTATGACCGCGAGGCGTCTATCAGCACAATCATGGAACGAGCACATGCGGCTGACAAATATCGTAAACGCATGGGACGAAGTCATCCCCGTTGGGGGGCAGGACGATTGGCCGACATTTGCATGCTGATGCCGATGTCAAAGCGGCCTGATGGGTGCGACCCAATATATCTACGCTGTATGGCGATTGCCGTGGCTGCCGTTCACATTAAGATTAGTGATAAGTGAAATCACACCTTTCTTCTTGGCCAATCAGCCCTACCTGAGGTAGGAGAGTGTCCAGAACAAAAGGGATCTTGCCATGGCTATCAATCCATCCACTGTGACCGCAGTTGATCCTGTGTGGCACCGTATTCGTCAAGAAGCGGCCGCTGCCGTGGAAGCGGAGCCGCTGATGGGCGGCGCGATCCACAGCGGCATTTTGCATCACGCGACGTTCGAGGCGGCATTGGCGCACCGAATTGCGATGAAACTGGCGTCCACAGAGATGTCAGAGCAGATTTTGCGCGAATTAGCGGATGCATCTATTTTGGCAGAGCCTGAATTAGCGGCCGCAGCGCGCACGGATTTAGTGGCGATCCTTGATCGCGACCCTGCTTGCCATCGGTTGATGCAACCCCTGTTGTTTTTCAAAGGGTATCAAGCCATTCAATCCTATCGGTTAGGTCATTGGTTGTGGTCGCATGGACGTCAGGATTTGGCATATTTCATCCAGATGCGCGTGAGCGAGCGTTTCGGTGTTGATATTCATCCAGGTGCCAAGATTGGCCGTGGTGTTATGATCGATCATGCCCATTCCGTTGTCATCGGCGAAACGGCAGTTGTCGGTGACAATGTGTCGATGCTGCATTCGGTGACTTTGGGTGGGACAGGCAAGGAGGACGATGACCGCCATCCCAAGATTGAGGATGGTGTTCTGATTGGTGCAGGGGCGAAAGTGCTCGGCAATATTACCGTTGGGCATTGCAGCCGGATTGCTGCGGGGTCGGTTGTGCTAGCCGAAGTGCCGCCGATGAAAACCGTGGCCGGCGTGCCAGCAAAGATCGTTGGCGAGGCCGGATGTTCGCAACCTTCTTTGAGTATGGATCAGCTGCTGAACGGTATGTAGATTTCTGAATTAAAAATGAAAAAGGCCGGACGTTATGTCCGGCCTTTTGTTGTTTCTGATGCTGGATTTAGACCAACATGCCCATTGGGTTTTCAAGGTTATCCTTGATCGCGTTCAGCAGGTTCGCGCCAAGCGCCCCATCAATCACACGGTGATCGACCGATAGGGTTGTGGACATGACCGTGCCAACTGTTAGCTCGCCATCGGCACCCACAATTGGCTTCTTTGTGCCAGCGCCCACGGCCAAGATCGCAGCGTGCGGTGGGTTGATGATCGCATCGAAATTGTCGATGCCGAACATGCCTAGGTTGGAAATTGCGAAGCTGCCGCCTGTGTATTCATGTGGTGCAAGCTTGCGATCACGCGCACGGGTTGCGAGGTCTTTCATTTCTGCCGATAGCGCAGAAAGTGATTTGCTTTCAGCGTCTTGCAGGACGGGGGTGAACAATCCACCCTCAATCGCTACGGCCACAGCCACGTCGGATTTTTCGAACTGCAGCGTGCGATCACCGGCCCAAACGGCATTGGCTTCTGGGACCTGCTGAAGCGCAAGCGCGCAGGCCTTGATGATGAAATCATTGACCGACAGCTTCACGCCGCGTGGTTCAAGCTGTTTGTTGAGCGTGCTGCGAAACTTGAGCAGGGCATCAAGGTTGATATCGCGGCGCAAGTAGAAATGCGGGACGGTTTGCTTGGCCTCCGTGAGGCGGCTTGCGATGATTTTGCGCATCCCGTCGAGCGCGATTTCTTCGTGCGGACGATCTGCATAGGTTTTGAGCACGACATCCGTTGCGGGGCCGGCGGCCATCGTCGGCGCTTGGGTCGTAGCGGCTGGCGCGGGCGCGCTGGCTTTGGCTGTTTCAACATCAGCCTTCACGATACGGCCATGGGGGCCAGAGCCGGTCACCGTCGCCAAATCAAGGCCCTTGTCCGCTGCAATCCGGCGTGCAAGTGGCGTCGCAAAGATGCGGTTGCCGTCTTTGGCCGGTGCAGGGGGGGCGGCCTTATCGGTGGCGACAGGCGCCTCCTCGGCGGCCGCTGGCGGCGTGGCCGCCACGGGGGCAGCTGCCGTATCGCCAATGTCATCAGCGCTTTCGCCATCCTCTAAAAGCACGGCGATCACGGCGTTGACTTTCACGCCTTCGGTCCCTTCGGCGATGACAATCTTGCCGATCACGCCTTCATCGACGGCTTCGAACTCCATCGTGGCTTTGTCGGTTTCGATTTCGGCCATGATGTCACCGGATGACACAGTGTCACCCTCTTTGACATGCCATTTGGCCAATGTGCCTTCTTCCATCGTGGGCGACAGGGCGGGCATCAGAATTTCTGTAGGCATCGCGTTGTCTCCTTAACGGTAAGTTACTTTTTTGCAGGCATCGACGACCTCGTCGGATGTCAGCAAAGCGTGTTTTTCAAGGTTCGCCGCATAGGGCATTGGCACATCCTTGCCTGTGCAGGTGATGACCGGCGCGTCGAGATAATCAAACGCCTCTTGCATTATCACACCGCTGATGTAGCCACCGACGGACCCCTGCGGCCAGCCTTCTTCGACTGTGACACAGCGGTTGGTTTTGCGCACGGATGCGAGGATGGTTTCGGTGTCCATCGGGCGCAATGTCCGCAGGTTGATGACCTCGGCGGAAATGCCATCTTCTGCAAGCTTTTCAGCAGCTTCCAACGCATAGGTCATGCCGATCCCGAAGGACACAATTGTCACATCGCTGCCTTCGCGTTCAATCTTGGCCTTGCCAAATGGGATTGTAAAATCCTCGACATCAGGCACGTCAAAGGACTTGCCGTACATGATCTCGTTTTCCAAGAACACAACGGGGTTCGGGTCGCGGATCGCTGTTTTCATCAGGCCTTTGGCGTCAGCGGCAGAGTAGGGCATTACGACCTTCAGGCCTGGGATTTGCATGAACCATGCGGCAAAATCTTGGGAGTGCTGGGCCCCCACGCGGGCGGCTGCCCCGTTTGGCCCGCGAAACACCATCGGCGCACCCATTTGGCCGCCAGACATATAAAGCGTCTTTGCCGCGGAGTTGATGATGTGATCCATCGCTTGCAGCGAGAAGTTGAACGTCATGAATTCCACAATCGGGCGGAGACCGGCCATGGCAGACCCTGTCGCGATACCGGCAAAGCCCAATTCGGTGATCGGTGTGTCGACCACGCGTTTGGCACCGAATTCGTCCAGCATGCCTTGGGAAATCTTATAGGCACCTTGGTATTCGCCGACCTCCTCGCCCATCAAATAGACGTTTTCGTCGCGGCGCATTTCCTCGGACATGCCTTCTCGCAAGGCTTCACGGACTGTGATCGTCTTCATCGGGGTGCCTTCTTCCCAATCGGGGCTTTGCGGCACGGATGTTGCGACGGGGGCGGCAGCTTCTGCAGGGGCAGGGGCAGGGGCGGCGGCAACTGGTGCAGCCTCGGTAGGGGCGGCCGCGACGTTGTCGGCGGCAGAGGCATCTTCGCCATCTTCCAACAACACAGCAATCGCCACATTGACCTTCACACCTTCAGTGCCTTCGGCGACAAGAATTTTCCCAATCACGCCTTCATCGACGGCCTCAAATTCCATCGTCGCTTTATCGGTTTCGATTTCGGCCAGAATGTCGCCAGACGACACTGTGTCGCCTTCTTTGACAAGCCATTTGGCCAATGTGCCTTCTTCCATTGTCGGGGACAGGGCGGGCATCAGAATTTCAATCGCCATGGTTTAAACCTCCACGTCTGCGTAAATGTCGGTCCAAAGTTCGGACAAATCGGGTTCTGGGCTGGTTTTCGAAAACTCGGCGGACTCGTTAACGACGGCCTTGATCTCTTTGTCGATGGCCTTCAGATCATCCTCGGACGCATGTTTGCCGGTCAGCAACATATCGCGGACCTGCTCAATCGGGTCACGTTCGTCTTTCATTTTCTGGACTTCTTCACGGGTGCGGTATTTGGCAGGATCGGACATGGAATGGCCACGATACCGATAGGTGTTCACTTCCAAAATATACGGGCCTTTGCCTGCGCGGCAGTGACCGACAGCGCGTTCGCCAGCTTCTTTCACAGCGAGAACATCCATGCCGTCGACCGCTTCGCCTTCGATGCCGTATGCTGCACCACGTTCCCACAGGGATTTGGACTTGGTCGAGCGTTTCACGCTCATGCCCATGGCGTATTGGTTGTTTTCAATGACAAAAACCACGGGCAGGTCCCAGAGTTCGGCCATGTTATATGTCTCGTAAACCTGACCTTGGTTCGCCGCACCGTCGCCGAAATAGGCGAAGGTCACATTGTCATTGCCTTTATACTTATCCGCAAATGCAAGACCGGCACCAAGTGGGACCTGCGCCGCAACGATACCGTGACCGCCGTAGAAATGCTTCTCCTTAGAGAACATATGCATAGAGCCGCCTTTGCCCTTGGAATAGCCGCCTTCGCGGCCGGTCAGCTCTGCCATCACGCCCTTGGGGTCCATACCGCAAGCCAGCATATGGCCGTGGTCACGGTAGGATGTGACGCGTTTGTCGCCCTCTTTGGCCACTGCTTCAAGGCCCACAACGACGGCCTCTTGCCCGATGTAAAGGTGGCAGAAACCACCGATCAGACCCATGCCATAAAGCTGGCCAGCCTTTTCTTCAAAGCGCCGGATCATGAGCATTTCGCGGTAATGACCCAATAACTCTTCGGCAGAGACGTTCGGTTTCGCAGCGGCTTTCTTGGCAGACATGCAGTTCCTCCATCGCGGAAATATAGTTTAGTGTTAAACTATCTATATATTATCGGAACGGGATTGCCCAGAGGTTAACTGCAGCGTTGTGTGGAGCTGCGCCTGGCTTTGACGCAAGTGTGGGAATTTCTAATGCGTTTCAACGCACCGACCCATGCGAGATCGATCCAAGGTTAAGCATTTCAGCCTCAATCCGGACCTTCATCGATGGGATTGGCAGTGATCACTTCGGGGACTTTGCTGCCGTTCCCTAAATTCAACCCAATGTCTGCTATCATTCCGAACCCTTCCAAAAACGGGCGTTATTTCAAGCAAAACCAGGTAGGGCCTTTAGAAAATGGGTTTACGTGCTTTGCTGAAGATCATCGAGGTTACCTTGAACTTCAGATAGTTTCTCGGAAAGAGCTTGGTGCGCTTTAGCGAGCTGGGCTTCAATACCTTTTGCTTCATAAGTACACGCAGCAACAGCCTCCGCGACTTGATCGCGATAGCGCTTGTTTCCTCCTCCAAAAATACCGAACTGCATGTCTTTGAGACGTGTTTCAATAGCGCCGAGGAACTGAGAATGTTCGCGCACCTTCTCTTCGAGAATATTCAGTTTTTGCTCTTCGGTAAGAACGCGCTTTTCAAAGGTTTCAGCCTTGGATTGCGTAAGTCCCCGTCCACCGTTCAAGGTGCCGATTGCACGATCAATTCTTGCGCCAATCGCATTGAGTTTCTCAGCTTCCTTTGACACGGCTTCGATAGCTTTCTTGGCAGCACTGCGCAGGTGTTCGATTTCATCGGCGGGACGGGACCGTCTGCTTTCATCCCATCCTGATATAGATGACCAAGATAGAC
This sequence comes from Yoonia sp., assembly GCA_965660685.1. Classification (GTDB taxonomy): domain Bacteria; phylum Pseudomonadota; class Alphaproteobacteria; order Rhodobacterales; family Rhodobacteraceae; genus Yoonia. The sequence continues at coordinate 40,723 of CBFIAX010000002.1, forward strand.
CTGTGCCGGGTACGGAAAGCGTGGAGCGAACCCCGCGTTTGCTGACGTTTACTGTTGCGCCACGTCCTCCGAGACTAGTCGAGACACCAGATTTTGATAGGTTGAGACGTACGCCAGGCACGATCTTTACGGACTTTCGAAAACGCATAATACTATCCTTAAAAGACCAGCATAAGCAGGCAGTTATAGCAGCGTCAAGCCGACTATCAGGTGATTAGATGTTTGCGTTCAACAAGCGGCCATTCACAGCATTTCAGAAACCCTGCTCTCAGGGCTCCAAGCTTCCATTTGCTGCATCCTGCGTGTAGTTTGGCTCGTTATCGCAAAGTCGGTCCCGTCTACCGAATAACAATCTCGTCGGCGCGGATCAGGCCTAGGACGTCGCGGGCTTGTTGGTCGAGCAGGTCAAGGTCGAGGTAGTCGTCGGACAGGCGGCGCGTCAGGTTTTCCATGCGCGCGACCTCTTGGGATACGGTGTCTAGTTCTAACTGCAATGCGCGTTGATCGGCCACGACTTCACTGCGGCGAAATACGCCGTAATCCCCTTGCACGGCGGCAAAGGTGAAGTAGAGGCCCAGCAAAATGGCCCCGATACAAAAGATGAATGGGCCCATTGCTGGGCGACTGCTGCGCTTCATTGAACTGCCTCAATGCCATCTCTTTTGGACGGCTATGAGGCAGATTCGCATATTTGATTCGCCATGTGAATCCCCTAAATGCAGGGGGCGGCAGATTTATGCGACGGAAGCTGCGTAAATCTCGTCGATGGTATTGGCGATTGTGTCGTTGAAGCTGTCATCAGCCTGACCTGCGGACAGATCTTCGGTCAGCGCGCGGCTGAAAGATGCGATCACACCTTGGTTTTGTGCTAGCCGCGCATTCGCCTCGTCGCGGGCATAACCGCCGGACAGGGCCACAACACGCAAGACACGTGGATGATTGATGCAAGGTGTATAAAGGTTCGCCTGCTCGGGCAGTGTGACCTTTAGCATCACATGCTGATCTTCGGGCAGCGTGTCGAGGTGGCGGAGCAGGGCGACGAGCAGCATATCCTCTGCTTCGGCTTTGTCCGCGATTGAAATGGTGATCTCTGGCTCAATAATTGGGACCAAACCGTGGGCGATGATCTGTTTGGCGATCTCGAACTGCTGGGCCACAACCGCTTCGATCCCGTCAGCATTGGCCGCCGAAATGACAGAGCGCATTTTGGTGCCGAACATCCCAGCCGTCACAGCGCGTGCCAAAAGCGTATCAAGACCGTCAATGGGTTTCATCAGCTGCACGCCGTTATGTGCGTCCATCAGGCCCTTGTCGACCTTCAGGAATGGCACAACATGCTGATCTTCCCACAGGGCAGTCGCGGCAGGTTTGCCGTCGATCTGGCGATCCATTGTCATTTCAAACAAGATCGCACCAACCACGCGTTCGCCGGTAAATGCGGGCGCATGTACGATGCGGCTACGCATTTGATGCATCAAGCTGAACATCTCGTCGTCGTTAGAATAGGCATCCTCGGAAATGCCATAGGCGCGCAGCGCCTTTGGCGTTGATCCACCGCTTTGATCCAATGCTGCAATGAACCCTTTGCCGGATTTCACTTGTTCAAACTGAGCTTGATTGATCATGGGGTAGGCCTCCTAATGACTGATAATCAGTGATTAGAAGGCTTATTTTAAAGTGGCAACAGTGGTTACGCTAACGTTAGCGTTATCAGTTCTGCAGTGCGGCAACGCCGGGCAATTCCTTGCCTTCCATCCACTCCAGGAAGGCGCCGCCAGCGGTCGAGATATACGAGAATTTATCGGCGGCGCCTGCTTGGTTGAGGGCCGCAACTGTGTCGCCACCCCCGGCCACGGACACCAATTTGCCCGACCGTGTCAGTTTCGCGGCCGCTTGCGCAGCTGCATTTGTGGCCGCATTGAATGGTTCAATTTCAAATGCGCCGAGCGGGCCATTCCAGATCAGCGTCTTGGCGTTTTTCAACACCTGTTCGATATAGGCGACGGTCAGGGGACCGGCATCCAAGATCATTGCATCTGCAGGGCAGGCGTCGGGTGCTACGGTTTCATTGGCGGCACCGGCCTTGAATTCACGAGCGACAACGATGTCGCGGGGCAGGATAATTTCGCAGCCAGCGGCCTCTGCCTTACCCAAAATGTCACGCGCTGTATCGGCCAGATCATGCTCGCAAAGCGAATTACCCACATCGATCCCTTGGGCCGCAAGAAACGTATTGGCCATGCCGCCGCCAATGACCAAATGATCAACCTTGCCGACCAAATTGCCGAGCAGGTCCAATTTCGTGGACACTTTCGCGCCACCAACCACAGCCACAACTGGGCGTTTTGGCGTACCGAGCGCCTTTTCCAATGCCTTGAGCTCTTGCGCCATCAGGCGACCCGCACAAGCAGGGCGCAGCGTTGCAATCGCATGGGTGGACGCATGGGCGCGGTGGGCTGCGGAAAACGCGTCGTTGACGTAAACATCACACAGGGTCGCGAGGCGTTTGGCGAATGCCATGTCGTTGGCTTCTTCACCGGGGTTAAAGCGCAGGTTTTCAAGCAGCAAAACCTCTTCGCCTTCCATTTCCTTGACCGCATCGCGGTAATCACTGTCTGCAAAGGTCACTGGCACACCCAGTTCTTCGGCAACGAAAGGCGCGATATGGATCAGGGACATGTCTTCGACGACCTTCCCCTTTGGCCGACCATAGTGCGCCATCAATATAACTTTCCCGCCAGCGTCCTGAATGTCGTACACCGTGTCAGCGATACGCTCGATGCGGGTCATGTCTGTGACTTCGCCGTTTTCCATCGGCACATTGATATCCACACGAACCAGCACGCGTTTGCCGTTCAGGTCCATATCATCAAGTGTCTTCCAAGCCATATCAGCCTCCGGTTTTGTCAAATTTGCCTTTCATTGCGGCACAATCGCGCTGGGGTCAACCGGATGGCTTGTCGGGCAGGCATTTCGGCCATATGTAGTCGCGCAACGACATTTCAATTTCAGGAGCCCAGAATGGCCGAGATCAAAGATCCAGAAAACACTATCATCATGACGCTGACAGGCGGCGACGTTGTGATTGCATTGCTGCCAGACGTGGCACCTGCGCACACAGCCCGCATGAAAGAACTGGCCCGCGCTGGCGCATATGACAACGTGGCATTCCACCGTGTGATCGACGGCTTCATGGCGCAGACTGGCGACGTGCAGCACGCGAATATGGAAAAAGATTACAACCCGGGCCGCGCTGGCACTGGTGGGTCTGACATGCCTGATCTGCCTGCTGAATTTTCCAAAATCCCACACGCGCGCGGGTCATTGGGCGCGGCACGCTCTGCCAACCCAAACTCTGCGAACTCTCAGTTCTTCATTAACTTCAAAGACAATGACTTCCTCAACGGTCAATATACTGTTTACGGCAACGTGATGTCTGGCATGGAACATGTTGACGCGATCGCAAAAGGCGAGCCACCTGCGAACCCAGATCGCATGATTTCCGTGAAAGTGGCCGCCGATGTCTAGTCGTATGGTGCGTTTCGCGGTTTATGCGCTTGTGGGCGTGGGTCTGTTCATCTGGACCCAAACCCGTGACGTCGAAGCCCAGACCGAGACGTCAGCGCTCGAATCCGGCGTTGACTACGGTCTGGAAATTGATGTCGCAGGCGAGGCCAATGGCACGATCACAATCGATCTGTTCGAAGACCTTGCGCCGCTACATGTCGCCCAAATCACCGCAATTGCGGAATCCGGTGCCTATGACGGCGTGGTGTTTCACCGCGTGATCGAAGGCTTCATGGCGCAGACAGGCGACGTGCAATTTGGCAAGGCCGATAACCTTGGCCGTGCTGGCACTGGCGGGTCCGATCTGGGCAACATCCCAGCGGAGTTTTCCGACAAGCCATTTGCCCGCGGTATCGTAGGCATGGCGCGCAGCCAGAACCCGAATTCCGCCAACAGCCAGTTTTTCATCATGTTCGACCAAGGCGATTTCCTGAACGGCAAATATACGGTCGTGGGCGAAGTCACCGCTGGCATGGACGTTGTGGACCAGATCAAGCTGGGCACCGGCGGCAATGGCGCTGTTGTCGGGACACCTGACCAGATGGCGGCTGTGCGCGTTACCAAGTAAACGCTACGGTCACGAATACGAGAGGGGGGCTGTTCGCGGCCCCCTTTTTTCGTCAGGCTTTGCGCAAACCTGACCGGAGTATTGTTCATGCGCCTGCCCATTCTAACGCTCGTACTGGCCCTTTTCGCAGGGGGCGCAACGGCCCAAGCGACGGAGTATCCTGAATTTTGGGATACCGAATGGCCGAACACCGATTTCACCAACAACAGCGTTGCGAGCTGGGTTGAGGTGCTGTCAGGCGGCCCGCCAAAGGACGGCATTCCCGCGTTGGATGATGTGCAATTCATCGCTGCGGGGGCCGAGGACCGGTTGTCGGGACGCGAACCTGTCATCACATTGGAAATGGAAGGGCAAACGCCACGCGCTTATCCAATCCGCTATTTGATGTGGCACGAGATTGCCAATGACACCGTGGGCGATGTGCCTGTCGCTGTTACTTTCTGCCCGCTTTGCAATTCAGGCATCACGTTTGACCGCCGCACCGACGCGGGTGTGCTGTCGTTCGGTGTTTCCGGCAAGCTGCGCAATTCGGACATGATCATGTATGACCGCGAAACCCAAAGTTGGTGGCAGCAGGCCATTGGCACCGGCATCGTTGGGCAAATGAACGGGGTCGAGCTGCAAACCTTGCCAAGCTGGATGGAAAGCTGGGATGCGTTCCTTGGACGCAATCCTGACGGGCTGGTGATGGATCAACCGAATGCGCGGCGCAATTATGGGGAAAACCCATATGTGCGCTATGACAGCTCCTTTCAGCCATTCCTCTATTCCGGCGAAATGCCGCCCCATGATATTCCCGCCTTGGCCCGTGTGGTGCGGGTAGGCGAAAGGGCTTGGCCTATGACGCGTTTGGCGGACAAGGGCAGTATAACGGAACATGGTGTCACCCTAACGTGGTCCGCAGGCCAAGCCTCCGCGCTCGATAGCCGTGACATCGGGCAGGGGCGTGATGTGGGCGGCGTGCGCGTGCGTGATGCGCAGGGCAATGATCTGCCATATGACGTGCTATTCGCCTTTGCCTTCCACGCGTTCTGGCCTAACGGTGATTGGATGCTTTCAGGCGGTTGACAGTCTGGGCGCTTCGGCGTCCTGTCGCGCTATGGAACGCAAATCTAATATCGACACTTTCGGCGCGCTTGCTCTTACAAGTTTTGCGTTTTTGTTGGCCTTTAACCAAGTGGTGATCAAGGTCACCAATGGCGGCATTCAACCTGTTTTCTTCGCTGGTTTGCGATCATTGGGGGCGATCCTATGCGTTTATGCTTATATGCGGTGGCGCGGGATCGGCCTGCAATGGACCAAAGGCACCAAACGCTGGGGCGCGATCACGGGCGCAGTTTTTGCCATAGAATTCTTATGCTTATTCATCGCACTTGACCTGACAACGGTCGGTCGGTCCGGCGTCATTTTCTATTCTATGCCGCTTTGGATGGCGCTGCTGGCGCATTTCTTTGTGGCGGGCGACCGGATGACGGTGCAAAAATCCGTAGGCCTTGGTTTTGCGCTGTGCGGGGTGGCATGGGCGCTTTTGGACCGTGAAGGTGGCAGCGCAAATATCTGGGGTGATCTGGCTGCATTAGGGGCAGCCATTGGCTGGGCTGTCACCGCGTTATTGGCCAAAGCATCGCCGCTAAACCGCGTCAAACCGGAAATGCAATTGTTCTGGCAAGTCCTTGTTTCTGCACCGATTCTGTTGATAGCGGCTATGTTCGCGGGCGATCTGATCCGCGACCTGCAACCGATCCACGTTCTGGGCCTTGCGTTTCAAATCGTAATCGTAGTCAGCGCAGGGTTCATCTTTTGGCTGTGGCTCTTGTCGATCTATCCGGCCAGCGGGGTCGCGTCGTTCAGCTTTCTTTCACCGGTACTTAGCGTTGGGCTTGGCTGGCTGTTGCTCGGCGAAAAGGTTGGGCCAAATCTGATTGGCGCACTGGTCTTGGTCGCCATTGGCATTTTGCTGATCAATCGCCCACCTAGGTCCCGCAAAACGTCTGTGTGACACGCTCTGCCAAGGCTGGCGGTTGGCTGTAAATTTCATGCGCCTTGTATGGATCGGTGACCGCTGACAGCATCGCATGAAATGGTGCGAAATCGCCTGTTCGGGCTGCGGTAATCACCGCCTCAACCTGATGATTGCGTGGAATAACCTGCGGATTTGACGCGGCCATAATTGCGGGATCAAACCCACGCTTGTGCAACCTATTGGCCCATGCGGAAAACTCGTCGCGGTCAACAAATTGGACTTGGGCGTTCGGTCCCGCGAGGCTTGCAAAGGTGGCCGTGAAATCTGCCCCATCCTTTTGCATCAGCGCCAGTAAGTCTTCGATCAAGACGCGGTCATCCTCTGACGGATTGACCAGACCCAGCTTTGCCCCGAATGCCGCGAGCCGTGCGGCTTCGTAGATAGCGGGGTAGCCATTGATGATCGTCGTGAATTCCTCAATCGCGGCATCTTGATCAGGCATCAAGGCGATCAAGGACGTGGCAAATTGCGCAAGGTTCCACACCGCGATGCGCGGCTGGTTGGCATAGGCATAGCGCCCGCCGCGATCAATCGCGCTGAACACACTGTCCGGGTGATAGGCATCCATGAACGCGCAGGGTCCGTAATCAATCGTTTCGCCTGCAATCGACACATTGTCGGTGTTCATCACCCCATGCACAAACCCAATGGACATCCATTTGGCGATTAAATGCGCTTGGGCCTTTGTCACTGCAGTTAGCAACGCAGTCGGGCTATCCGCATCGGGATAATGTCGCGCGACCACGTGATCAAACAGGGCGGTCAGGGCCGGAGTATCGCCGCGCGCGGCCATCAGTTGAAACGTGCCAACACGAATATGGCTTTGTGCGACGCGGGTAATTATCGCGCCGGGCAGGGGCTCCTCACGGTAAACCGCTTCGCCTGTTGTCACAGCGGCCAGTGCGCGGGTCGTGGGCACGCCCATAGCATGCATCGCTTCTGACACCAGATATTCGCGCAGCACAGGACCAAGCCACGCGCGTCCGTCGCCATTGCGCGAATAAGGTGTCGGGCCGGAGCCTTTCAGCTGAATGTCGCGGCGCAGCCCATCTGTCCCAATCACCTCACCCAATAATAATGCGCGCCCATCGCCAAGGCCGGGATTCCAATTGCCAAATTGGTGCCCCGCATAGGCAGCCGCCAAGGGCTGCGATCCATCCGCAACTGCGTTGCCTGCGAATATATCGCAGGCCGCCGATGAGGTCAGCCACTCAGGGTCAATGCCAAGCAACGCGGCCAATGGCCCATTGGCAACAATCAGTTCAGGATCAGGCACTTGTGCGGCGTTTTGGCGTGTGAACATTTGCGCAGGCAGGTGCACGTAGCTGTTATCAAACCGGATCATGACAAGTTGTCCGTCATGATCCGTGTGCCGTTTGGCGCGTCAAATCCGACGCGGGATGCAAAGCGGACCAGCCGTTCATTATCGCCGACCTGCACCTGCAAGGCCTTCACGCCCGCTTGGCCCAGTGAAACAGCAACCGTGTGCAACACTTCTGTGCCGATACCACGCCCACGCACGGACGGGCGGATAAACACCTCTTCGACCCAGCCGATCATGCCTGCCTTGGGCACCGACCAGCCGAAACTGACCATGACATAGCCCAAAGGCGCGCGCGCAGGGCCAATCAACCAGACCGCACCCAAGGGCGATCCTTCCAGTAGCGGGGCCGCGACAATGGCGCGGTGTTCATCGTCATAGGCCAATCCGGCCTCTTCATGATAGCGGCCCATCAGCGATAACAAACGTTCGTCGTCGGCAGGGCCTGCAAGGTTGATGGCTGTGGTCATAAGCGGGCCAACCGATCTGTGAGAAGGGCAAAGAACCCGTCTGCATCCAAATCCCCCATGAACATGGCGTTTGGCGCGCGGTCAGTCACGCGCCACCAATCGGCAACGGTCATGCCAAGGGTCAGTTCGGACGCGGTTTCCACCTCTACATTAACGTGCCGCCCTGTGAACAGATCAGGTTGCAGCAGATAGGCAATGACGCATGGGTCATGCAATGGCGCGCCCTCTGATCCGTATTTTTCCTTGTCGAACCGCTCAAAGAAATCGGTCCATGCCGCGACCATATCGCCTACCTTCGTGCCCATCGCGCGAAAGGCACCGACGCGGGCGCGGGTCGTTAAGGCCTTATGTGTCACATCCAGCGGCATCACCGTTATTTTGACACCGCTGTCGAACACGATCTTGGCCGCCTCTGGATCGACATAGATGTTGAATTCCGCGGCGGGAGTGATGTTGCCGACTTGGAAATAGGCTCCACCCATCAGCACAATTTCTTGGACCTTTTCAATGATATCAGGCGCCTTGTTAAATGCTGTCGCGATATTGGTCAGCGGCCCCAGCGGACACAATGTGACGGTGCCAGCGTCATGTGCGCGTAAGCTATCAACGATAAAATCGACACCGTGTGTGTCTTGCAACGGCATCACGGGGTCGTCCATCTGCGGGCCGTCTAGTCCGGTCTTGCCGTGCACATGTTCGGCCGTTACCAGCTTGCGCGCCAGTGGCGCATTACAGCCCGCGAACACCAATGTGTCTGGCTTGCCCGCCAATTCGCAGACAATGCGTGTGTTCTTTTCGGTCAGCTGCAACGGCACATTGCCCGCGACTGCCGTAATCCCGAGCACATCCAATTCGTCCGGCGATGCCAGCGCCAAAAGGATCGCGACCGCGTCGTCTTGGCCGGGGTCAGTGTCGATGATGATCTTGCGCGGTGCCATGGGGGTATCCTTTTATCAGACACCCACAGTGCCTGTGTCAGGCGGGCAGGGCAAGGGGCTCAGACGCGCCCATGGGCCGCAAGTCGCGCATGCAATGCCGATGTATCCGCATGACCCAGTTCAAGCGCAAAGATGTAAGCATGGGTCAGATAAAAGCAGGCACTGTCCACATCTGCAGCTTCATCGGCGGCCCGCGCATATAGGGTGACCAAGGCAGGCTGATCGCCGCGCGCATGCGCATCAAGCAATTGCGCATCCAGCGTCATTTTGCGCGGTGATCCTGTATTTTCCCTGCCACCCAATCGTGGAAATTATGTGTGGGACCATCCATCGCTGGGCTAAAGCGTCCACCGTCGAAAAGCGGCGAATGCCGTCCTTTTTGCATGCCTTCAACGACGAAAATATCCTCTTCAAACACTGTTTTCCAAAGTTTTGCGTTACGTTCCCGCATGTCTTCGGAGGTATCGGGTTTGGCGTAAAACAGGTGAATATGTTCGGTTGTCGATGTCGTGGTGTTGGGTTGCAATACGATGGAAAAACAATGGTCGCGCTGTGCGCCGAGCAATACGTTGGGATAAACGGTGATATACTCTGCACCCGTGTTCCACGTGTCTGATAGGTCCGCGAAGTCAGGGAAAACAGCGTCGTCCGGCCCCTTGAGCTGTTGATAAACAAGCGTACCTTGGCCGGAAAATTTCCCTGCTTCTTGAATGTTGTAGTGATCCTCTAGCCGTGAATAGCTGTTCAAGCCAGGATGCACCCACGGCAGGTGATAGCTTTCGCAGTAGTTTTCGACGGCCAGTTTCCAGTTTGTCGTCACTTCGAGGTCAAAACTGCTTTCAGACCCGCCATGATGCATTGGCTGGTCAAACTCTTTCCAGCGTTCGAGCAGATCCGCATGCACCACCTCGAACGGATCGGCCTTGCCGTCCACATTAATGAATACGGTGTTAAACCAGATGTGACTGCGGACCTCTGTCAGGCCAAGGTCGTCCTTTTTGATCGCGTCATGGGTGTTGTGTCCCGCGCCACCCACATGGGGTGTGCTGACCAGCTTGCCAGCCGTTGAATAGCACCACGAATGATAGGGGCAGCGGATCGCGCCCTCGATCTTTTTGGGCTCTGATACAAGGATCATCCCGCGGTGCCTGCAAGAGTTTTGGAAAACCCGCACAGTGTTTTTACGGTCACGGACGAGCAGTAGGGGAATGCCCAGAAATTCGATAGGTTTCGCGTCGCCAATCTCTGGCACGTCCGACGTTACCGCCAATCCGGCCCATGACGAAAACAAAACGGCATGTTTCTCTTCTTCGAAAATGCCTGCGTCGATGTAATGTTCGTTGGGCAAACCTTGTGCCGTCTCAATTGGCTGACGCACGGATGACAGATCATTGGCCATGGTGGATCCTTTGTGGTGTTGGCCCAAGTTAGGCTGGGAGCGGCAAAAGCGCTTGCCTTAAGACGACAGCGGATTTTCCCAAAGCGACACGCCGGATCGGACAAAACTCGCCGATCGTGATGGGCATTCGGGCGAAGCAATGCCGATTTCGCACCTGTTCTTTAGGATATATAGCAGTTGCCGATGCATGCGCGTTACAGAGTGCCCGTTGCCGTCCGAAGCGAAGCAGACGTTTCTGACACGCAATGCTTGCCCTGCGTGCGTATCAACCTGTGCGTAGGGCGGCATGCGTGTAATTTCCGAAAAACCGAATTCGCGTTATGATGCGTCTATTGAGCTTCCGAATCTGGTCGGAACAACCAAAGGATAGATCGATGATGACACCGCGTAACATATTGCTGTGTATCGCTATTTCAACGCTGCCAGTGATGGTGCAGGCCCATGGTGGAGAGGTTGATTTTAACGGGGACGGACAGTTTAGCTTGTCTGAAATCCGCGCAGCCATGCCCGAAATCTCAAACGCGCAATTCGCGCGGATTGATCTAAATGGCAATGGTTTGTTGAACGAAAACGAGGTTGCATTGGGCGTGCAATCTGGGCTGCTGTCGTCGTTCTTCCACTAAGTATACGCCCCGCATGTCACCACGCGAGGCGTTTTGATTAGTTTCCGCGTGACAGTGCCGCGACGCCGGTGCGCACGACTTCGGTCAGGCCAAGCGGGCGCATGAGTTCGGCGAATGCGTCGATCTTTTCGGATGTGCCGACTACTTCGAACACAAATGATTCCAACGTACTATCGACCACATTGGCGCGGAAGATGTCCGCCAATCGCACGGCTTCGATGCGCGCGTCACCTTTGCCAGACACCTTAAACAGCGCAAGTTCACGTTCAACAGACGGGCCTTCGACAGTCAGGTCGTTCACCTGATGCACGGGTACAATACGGCTAATCTGCGCCTTGATCTGGTCGATCACTTGCGGTGTGCCAGATGTGACGATTGTGATGCGCGACAGATGCCCCTGATGATCTGTTTCGGCAACCGTCAGGCTTTCGATGTTGTAGCCGCGGCCAGCAAACAGGCCAATCACCCGCGCCAGAACACCCGGTTCGTTTTCAACCAGAATGGCCAGCGTGTGCCGTTCCACAAGATCGCCAAAGCGGTTCTTGAGGTTATAGGCGGAATGGCTGTTAGAGCCTTTTTTGATATTGAGTGCGGACATTAGATCAGGCCCTTTCGCGTCGTATTCAGAAAATTTTGCATGATTACACCAATGCCCCGCCAGCGCCTGTAATGGCATTGGCTGTATCAACATTTTCGCCCAAAATCATATCGTTATGGGCCTTACCTGATGGGATCATTGGGAAGCAGTTTTCATGCTTTTCCACCAAACAATCGAAAATAACCGGACCATCATAGGTGATCATTTCCATAATCGCATCGTCCAGATCATCAGGATCGGAACAGATAATGCCCTTGGCACCAAATGCTTCGGCCAGTTTGACAAAGTCAGGGAGGCTTTCGGACCAAGACGATGAATACCGTTCGCCGTGCAGCAGTTCTTGCCACTGGCGGACCATGCCCAAACGTTCGTTGTTCAAGATGAACTGTTTGACGGGCAGGTTATATTGCATCGCCGTCCCCATTTCTTGCATGTTCATCAGCCAAGATGCTTCGCCCGCCACGTTGATCACAAGGCTATCGCGATGCGCCATCTGCACACCAATTGACGCAGGCGTGCCATACCCCATAGTGCCCAAACCACCTGATGTCATCCAACGGTTCGGATCTTCAAACCCAAGGTATTGGGCCGCCCACATCTGGTGTTGGCCCACTTCGGTGGTGATATAGCGGTCGTATTTCTTGGTCAGGGCTTCCAAACGCGCCAGCGCGTGCTGTGGTTTGATGATCTTGCCCTTTTGGGTGAACTTCAAACAATCGACTTTGCGCCATTCATTGATCTGGCCCCACCAGCCGGACAGGCCTTCGGCGTTTGTCTTGCGGCCGCGTGATTTCCAGACTTTCAGAACGTCTTCCAGCACATGGGCAATATCGCCAACAATCGGGATATCCACATGGATCACCTTATTGATTGATGACGGATCAATATCGATATGCGCCTTTTTGGAATTGGGGCTGAACTTGTCGACGACACCGGTGATCCGGTCATCGAACCGTGCACCGATGTTGATCAACAGGTCACAGTCGTGCATGGCCATATTGGCCTCGTACAGACCGTGCATGCCCAACATGCCCAGCCAGTTTTCGCCAGACGCAGGATAGCAGCCCAAACCCATCAGGGTAGAGGTGATCGGGAAGTTCGTGCCAGCCACCAATTCGCGCAGCAGCTGGGTCGCGGCATTGCCAGAGTTGATGACGCCGCCGCCTGTATAGAACACAGGGCGTTTGGCGGTTTCCATCGCGGTGACCAGATCGGTGATGCCTTCGATGTCGCCCTTAACCTGCGGCTGATAATGGGATTTGCGCGCGGCCTTGGTGGTATAGGCACCCGTGGCGAACTGCACATCCTTTGGGATGTCGATCAGAACAGGTCCAGGACGGCCAGATGTGGCAACGTGACAAGCCTCGTGGATGGTCTGTGCAAGGTTATCGGTGTCCTTGACCAGCCAGTTGTGCTTGGTGCAAGGGCGGGTGATGCCAACGGTGTCAGCCTCTTGGAACGCGTCAGAGCCGATCATAAACGTCGGAACTTGGCCGGTCAGCACGAGAATAGGAATGCTATCCATCAACGCATCTGTCAAACCAGTCACCGCATTGGTCGCACCCGGACCGGACGTCACCAAAGCTACGCCCAATTTCCCGGTAGAGCGCGCATAACCTTCGGCGGCATGCACAGCGCCTTGTTCGTGGCGCACCAACACGTGCTGAATGTGGTTTTGCTGAAAAATTTCGTCATAGATCGGAAGGACAGCACCACCAGGGTATCCAAAGACGACCTCGACACCTTGATCCACCAAGGCTTGAACGACCATTTTTGCGCCTGACATGGCTTTTGACATATGCTTCGCGTCCTTTGCGACTTTGCTTTCGTTTACACACAAAAAAACCCCCGAGTGTGTCGGGGGCGCATGGGAACCAGATGGCTATACCGGATTACCGGCCCATGCGCTTTCGATTTAGAATGACGACGACATCGATCATCAGTGGGGTCCTTTGTGTTGTAGGGACATTACGAAGCCATTTTCAGAGGGTCAACAGGGGAAGTGGAGAAAATGTCGTTTGAGCGACGATTTTCGCAACTTTATTTCGATTGGTGTGATCTCGTGAATTGCTGGGGCCATTCTGTGATCGAAAAGATGTCTGTTTGCGTCGCAATGAGGCGGCTTTTTTGAATCCTTCGCATCGCAAGGGTCGTTGACCTCAAGTGCGAGGTGCGAGCCAGCCTTTATAATGTGCAATAAGACCAATCAATGGCGCCGATAATTTGACATCAAACCGAAATCTTCCTTGGTCATCCATGAACTCGCGCGCCTCAGATCGCGGTGCAAGACATTTGGGTAATGGACATTTGCCAATCCGCTATCCCGAGACTGGCATCGTTATGCCATCATGATCGGCAGTCAAAGGAAGGGTGAAGGTAAATGGCGCAAAGGCTTCGGTCACACGTCCTGAGCTGCTATATTCTAAGACAGACGACATTTTTGCCCCCGCAAACATCCGGGTCCATCGTTCGGTTGCTGAGCCGTCACTGGATGTCGTGCGGTCAATATTGACAGTTAGCGGGATATTCCGTCCCGCCCTTGGAAAACCGAACAACATTCCCAAGACTTTGGATGAAAGTGAACGACCACTTTCGATATCTGCGACGCCAGCCCAAACGCTTGGGCCACTTGCTTTGTGGAAGTTTTGTAAAGCGGCCGGAAGCGCATCAAAGCCATCTTTGCCAAGAGCCATTTCGAAACCACTCACTGGCATTTGCTTTATCGACGTGTGTGTCGCGATGTCATAGGGTTCCATTTGTCGAAGAATGTCAGACAAACCAAGACGATGATGCGCCACGCATGCACCGGCACCAACTTCGTCTTGCAGAAGTTTTTCGACCGCAGCCGCCGCAGGCAGAATTGGGATGAATGGGCCGTGATCCTGTTTTGCCACCAGTGACCAGCGTGCTTGAGTTTGAATGCCGTCCGCATCAATTCCGCATATATCGACCAGCATACCGCCTTTATCCGAGGTGAAGATACGCGTGAGCAGGCGCGCCTTTAAAAGAAGCGGAATTAACTTTTGGGGTGATTTGATGATCCCGTGTTTGCGCAAAACCGCAATAAATTCCATGCCCCATTGTTCGAGTTTGGATTCCAATCCGGCTGAGAAAGAGACACGTGATTGAACATTTAAAAGCGGGCCAAGGCATTGGGCATCAAATGTCTCTACCGCGGCAACACGGCGTCGACACAGTTGCGGCACGTCCACGTTTTTTGCGCCACACCAACCCGTGATCCGGGACAATTGCCCAAGCGACCATACGGGGATATCGCGACCAGCATAGCTCATGATTGCTTCAATCACCGAGCGGCCAACCTCGCTTTTGCCGTCCGGCGTAATGCATGTATCGATCGTGTCAACACGTTGCCAACCATTGGTAAGATGGGTGGCGACACAGGTGGAAAGGGTCGGTGTAGAGCTTGCACCTGTCAGGGCCGCAACCTGATTGAGAAGGGCGGTCTTGTACAATGATGCGGTGAAGTTGCCCAAATAACTGCGTGCATCCGCAAGATCGATAAAATGCGCACCAGAGTTTATGACCGTTTGCGCAGTTTCATAGGTCGCCCCTTGAAATGGGCCTGAACAATCGACAACGATCAATGGTTGTATGTCATCCAGCTGGGCTTGGAGGTTTTTACCACTATCCAACGCAACGGCTTGCAATTGGGCACGGCTATCTGTCAGGGTTTCAACAAATGCCTGAGCCTTTGAAGCGCTACGAGACGAGACGAACAGCTTGATCCCATCGAAACCAGACAGGTGCCGCACAAGGCGTTTTCCGAAAACACCAGTCCCACCAATGATCAAAACATGCCGCGTCTTCATAAAACAAATCTTTCCCGTTGATTTGCGGATGGCACAATACAAGTGTCCGTTTTGCCAAAAATGCGGTAACGATTGCGGGCTATGAAAAGATACGCCGCATCTCGAATGGGTCTTGGTATCACCTTCAGGATACTGGCAACCCGCGCGGGGCCTGTTAAATGCTTTGACAACGCAATGATCGCATCTGTTTTCTCCAACGCGGCGCCATTCTCAACGAACAAAAATGACGACGGATCATCGGGATCGATGCCGTTGTTTTGCGCAAGCTTGCGACCTTCTGCTGACTGAATGGCGACGAATTTGATGCTTGGGGCCTTTTCATGCTTCAAGGTGTATTGAAGACCCCGACTACAAAGCACGCAGACACTATCAAACACCCAGATTGCCTTCGCTTGTTCCATTTTCAGCCTTTCGGATCAGTAAATATGGCGTCTTGGGATAGGACTTGCCCCAGCAGCCTATGGTCTAGGCGCATCGAAAATTGAAACGCACCATCACCGAGATCATGATGTTCGATGACCAATTTGCCAGGGGCGATGAATTCGGGAACACGTAGATGGCGACCAAGAACCGATATGAAATAGTGATCGCTTTTGAACACAAGCGCCCCGTCTTGCTCCGCTACATTCAACGCCATTCCAATGCCGTAGCCGATATATTCCTCGATACCGGTTGGGCCAGAAAAACGTTTGGAGCTATGAATCATCTGCGGAAAACCGGATTTTCGACCATATTGTCTGATCCAAAACTGTCCGTTGCCTGCAATGTCCTCGGTGACAGTCACAACGGCGGGCATGCCGACACAACTCAGATCATAGGGCAGCGGCGCGCCAATCAAACGGGCGGCATGTGCCAAAATTTTGCCTGCCCAATTCATCTTCATCGCAGTGACAATCCCTTGATATGCAACGCTCGCGCCACCTTTCACGCGGTTACCAAAACGACGGCGAATGGCAGGGGGCAATTTAGACCAATTGCTTTGGCCAATAAGACTACTGAAACGGTGGTCAGCACAAGGAATCTCTGGATGGGTAAACGGACGCATTTGCATGGCTGTCCCCTTTTCAAAAAATTCAGATCATTGATACGAGAGGCGTATTATTCTGATTTCTTGCCCGTAAGCGTGAGAAGGGAAATGACCTTATTTCCCATCTTTAACAGTATGTTCAATTTGGATTTTGGCACGGTCGACATCTGGCCATACCAACTATCAACATTTGTCAGAAACTCTTGCATGTCTTTCATCCGCGCGAGCGCGATTGCATCTGGTTTTTCTTCGGCTTGGGCGGCACTGACGCAATCGGCAAGCACACGCGCGGCGGGATCGATTTCGCGTTCCTTGCGGCCTTGCGCCACCCGCTTTGCGATCTCCCAAACGTCAGTTTCCGCTTTGAAATATTCGCGGCGATCACCTGGCATGGGTATGCGTGAAATCAATTTCCAAGATACCAGCTCTTTCAGCGAATTGGACACATTGGATCGTGCCATCCCTAACTGTTCCGAAATTTGTTCAGCGTTCAGGGGCTCTGCGCTAAGATACAGTAGCGCTTGAATTTGGGCGACAGACCTGCTGACGCCCCACTGACCACCCATATCACCCCAATAAAGAATGAACTGCATTTTCGCCTGTAACTTTTTATGATCTTTAATTTCTGTCATGACAGAAATTAAAGATATTTAGGTTTGGGAGTCAATGGTCGATTGTGCCAGAACTGGACGCCCGAACCGCGGACCAAGTGGACTTGCGTGACGAAGATTACCGCTGAAACAATTTGACGTCGGAACCACGGACAATTGGATGTCATAAATGCCGTTGTCGCCAGCCCCACGATCACAAGCAATTTAGTTTTTCCTTGCCGGGTGTTCGAAAAGGCAGCACCATACATTCCGTGGGGTAACCCAAAGGGCTTGCGAGGAATGTCAAGCAAATGAAACAAAGCGACGCTGGGCACATGGGCGCAAGGGAGGCCGTTTCAAGCCTATCTGAATTTACAGAAGCAACGCACGACAACCTGGTCGCGTTTTCAAATGATATGAAAGATTTTGATAGCGCGCCAGACTATTGGTCCGGCGCAACGCCCGTTTGGATTGGGGCATTGCATAACGATGACACGCAATCGCAATGGCCCATTCTGGATCGACGTCAAAAAACCTGCCGCCTGAGGGGTAATGGGCAAATTGGGTCGCTAATTGTGCGTGAAGCCGATCTAAATAATCGGATTTTGCTGTCCGCGCCCAAGACCTTATCACCTGCAGAGTTTAGGATCACAGTTGATCTTGCTCAAGGTCTAAAACTGAGCGAAAGTGCCGATCTAGCCGGTATATCCGTGGCCACCCGACGGAAACAGATCCAAAACGTGTTCCGAAAGCTCGATTTGGGCAGTCAGGCAGAAATCATACTTTTTGTTAGTCGTATCGCCAACGAACTCGTATTGGACCTTGCAGCCGACGCACCGCGTCCCAACGAAGGCTCACAAAGTTTCAATTCCACGTTTTTACGCTACCAAAAGCACTTGCCCGAAGGCGCGCGATGGGGTGCTGTGGGTTCCCCGAACGGGCGGGCTGTCCAGTATGTTGATATCGGCCCTATCGATGGTCGGCACGTACTGATCTTGCATTCCATGGTTTTCCCGAACCTCGAAACCGAAGATGTCGCACTCTTTCATGAACTTGGCTGGCGCACGCTTTGGCCGATCCGCCCCGGTACATTGAGCTCAGTCAACCATCACGACCAAAAGTGGCAAACCCACTGTTATCATGTCGTTGAAGATATGCGCGTCTTGCTAGATGCAGTAACACAAGCGCCCGTTCCGATTATAGCTCTGGTTTCAGGAGCCGCCTATGCGACCGCTTTTGCCGAAGCTCATCCCAATTGCGTCCAACGCATCGATTGTGTCGCGACATGCTTTTCCGCAGGGAATGGCGGCGATGACGATTATTTCTTCGACAAGATGGTGCGCAAGTTAACCCAGAACGGTCGCATTGCCGCCCTGGCCGTTGCGCATCTAGCGCGTAGCATCGGTGGCGGTGCCCAGCTCGAGAAGACAACGCGCCGCGTTTACCGCGACAGTAACGAGGATCAATCCCTTCTCGACGATGAGTTTCGTACCCCCAAACGCCGAGAACGCTTCGAGTTGGTCACCTTGCAGTCACTCGACTCGATGCGCATGGACTATCTTTCTCAGATTCACTTTTCGTGGGAACGGGCTCGTGACATCCCTCATCCTGTCCATTTTTGGCATGGAACAGCTGATCGGGTGAACAACCTTGATCAGGTGACCCGTCTGTCCCAAAAAGTAACGAAGCACGCTCCGTTTGTCATCGCTGGTTTGGGCCACTTAACCCAAGGATACCCTATCCGAAGGACTTTTCGCGCATTGAGCGAAAACTACGCGGCCGATGACTCCTGACATACCCCATTTAGGGTATTTCTCATCTTTTTTGGTTTGTTGGGCATGTTCTCAGGTTTAGCGTTTTAGAGCAGAGCGCGTCTTCACTTGCCTGACAGGCGAAGGACAACAGCAGCGCAACTTGCTGGACAAAATACTAAAATTGAAAACGACTTAAGGAATTTATAATGCTGAAACAGACCATGACAGTTGGAACCATGCTCCTTGCACTTGCTGCGTGCGAAGCTCCAAAAGTAGATGCAAACGGGGGATATACCCGAGTATCTGATGCGGCCACTTTCGAGGCCGCTGTAGTTGGGAAAAACCTGAACAACGTGAATGACCCGTCTTCCATGTTTTTCCGGTTGAACGCCGACGGCTCTATGAGTGGCGATATTGGTCGAGGTGCACTTGCAGGAACATGGGCGTTTCGGGATGGATACTGGTGCCGAACATGGACGGCCGGTTTGAAAGAGGCCAGCTTGAACTCTGAGGACTGCAAATTGGTAGAATTGGGCGTCGGGCAGGTTGCATTGACCCGTGATCGTGGGGCTGGCAACAAAGGCATTTATGTCATCCAATAGTTCGTTTTTATTGGCGGGCCGTCGTCAACGACGGCCCTTCGTCGACCTACGCGTTATTATTCGTCTACCGCCGTGGCGATCTGCAAAGCAGTGCTGCCCATAGTTTGGTCAAGGTACTGCACAATGCGGCTGGCTAAATCGTCATGAATGTCACCGCGGCTGCGCCCGCCTGCGTCCTCGCAAAGGGGGTCCAACTCTCCTTCCTTTTCTAGGATTTGCGGGCCGCGTTCTTTGCATTCTGCAAGAAAACTAAAGTGTGTCGCGTCGGGGATAAACACGTGCTGCGCATTTGGAACCAGTTGCGACGCCGCTAGAGCATGCACACCATCCGGTACGGAGTCTTGCGTCCCCAAGTTGATGACAAAAAGTGGGATGTCGATCGCGGAGAGGCTTTCAGCAGTGATCGTGCTGATAATCCCAGGATCAACGATAACGCCTGTGTTCACACGTGCATCCCGCAGGTCTTGTGCGGCAGGTGACAGATCCATTTGATGAAGGTCGATCCCGAAATGGCGCAGGAATGTGCAATCTGACATGCCATGATCGTTTTCATCGCAAAAGCTTTGCAACAGATGAGGGTCGACCCGTGCCCCAGATAGGGCGAGCGCGGTGTAACCACCTGCGGAGAAGCCAACAACCGCGACGTTGTCAAAGTCAATATGGGCGAAGTCATCGGCGTGGTTGGTCATGTGGTCCAAAACTGCGGTGACGTCCTGCGGTCGTTCCCAAACCCGCACAGCAGCCTCAGCAGAGGCATTACCACTTGTTGTGCCAGGATGGTTTGGAAGCACAACGATATATCCGTGCTCCGCTAACCGCGACGCGATCCAGCCGAACTGGCCTGCATTGCCGCCGGCCCCATGGGAAATGATGACCAATGGGAACGTGCCTTCCTGATGCGGGGCGCGACGACCGGCTGCGGTGCCAAAGAAAACGCCATTCCCGCCAACGGTAACTGCTTTTCCTCCGGCATGCGCGGGGTACCAGATATCGAAAGACAGGTTTTCGTCGCGAACTGGCGCATAGGCCGAGCCATATGCGATTCCGATGGATCCATGATAGGCGGGGCGAAATACTTCGTACCCTCCCCAGCCAAGGGCGATGGTCACACATGCAGCCGCCGAGAGTTTTGCGAATTTCTGTAACTTACACATTGCTGTTCCTTTCAATTGTTGCCTTCGCGGCATCGACCCATGACGGTACGATCTTTTCGAGATGCCAGATTTTGGAAACGATTTTCCAACCCGTGCTTCCCTTCACAAATCCCAAGTGATCCACAAAGATGTTCTGATGCGCGCGGATGCGGATTTTTACCGTTGCGCTGATCGGGGACAGAAAATCGATCGTGATGATTTCTGCATCGCGTGCTTGGCCTACGCTGGATGGTGATGTTCGATCGGCGACGTCCGCACGGAAGCTGTCAATCGGTTCCACAAAAACCTCCCTGTTGTCCGCATCAAAAAGGCTGGATTGGGGGTGAAACACTTCGTCCAGTTTGCCGACATCGCATTCGTGGATCGCGTCGAAATAGGTTTCGACGGCCATAGCTAGACCTTCCAATTGTGACATTGTTTTACCTTTCATTTTGAGGTGTCCCGCTGGTGGAACACTTCAAGAAACTAGGCAGCAGGCGACAACGGCGAAATCCCCACAATTGTGGGGTCCGTTGGCGAATTAAGGAACGAAGGTGGTTTTATATCAGCCCGAGTGAAGATGCTTTGGACACTGCCTGAGCAAGTGTGACGCAATCCAATTTCAGCCGTGCATCTTTCAAATATCCGCGGATCGTGTGTTCAGATAAGTTAAGAATAATCGCGATATCGGTGTGCGCTTTTCCTTCTGCCGTCCATTTCAAGCATTCCACTTCTCTTGGTGTCAACTGGGGAAGCGGATCGCGATCCGCGTAGATCTCATCAAGCGCAATGTGGTGAACCCTATGCGCGAGATTGATCAGTTCATCTCGCATTTCATCCAGATACGGCGCCCATGTGGTTCCACCCTTTGCGTCAGGCGCATTAAATGACAACACGCTACGCCGACCAATGGCATCGACATGGCGTACACTGAAACCGGTCTGGCCCAAACCATGTTTGGCGGCTTGCGCCATCATCTCGACCTGCTGACCCTGAGGTTCGATCGTTGACCAACAAAACGGCCCCGCAATCTGTTCTGCCATGTGCAAGACCGGATCAATACGTACATAGTCGTTCAGCAAATAGTGGCTGACCCAAGCGTCAGGGTAGTTGGTGCGAACGTAGGGTTTGTCCTGCGCATCTTCCCCAGACCGAAAGAGATGAAGGGTCACAAACTCGGCGCGATAGAAAACCGCGATCTTTTGAACTGCATCCTGTACGGTGCAGGATTTCAGGTCGATGTCGCCCTTTGTCACTACCAAATGGTCCTGTTTTCGTTAGTTTCGGTTTACCAGCCCAGATTTCTTTAAACACGGTTTGGAATGCAATTGTGGATTAAACGGGTAACTCGTGCCAATCGCAAGCGCAGAGATTTGCGCCCCCCCTAACGGGTCACTGGGTATGAGTGAAAGCGCTGAAGTGATTGCTGACAAAGTGCAGCAACAATTGTGCGACTATAACTTGTCCTTAATTCATCGCCATTTGGCGAAACTAAAAACAGGATCCGACATGAAACGTTTTTTCGACTGCACGAAGGTTCTTTGCTTGGCAATCGCCATGCCCATTTCCACACAAGCCGATGGGATTGGCCGTACAGGTTTCTACCCGTGGGAAGGTTCCGTGGGCTATACCCAAATCGTTGAAGCTGGCGGTTTTGTTTTTTTCTCGGGCGTCATTAGCGCAGCACCAGACTTTGATGATCAGATGAGTGGGATCTATCGCGACATCGAAAAGCAACTCGCGTTGATGAATCTCGACGCATCGGCCATCGTTAAGGAGACGATATATACCACAGACATTACTTTGTTGAAGCGTGCCAATTCAGTGCGCCACAATTTTTATGCTGGGTTTTATCCGACATCGACATGGGTCGAAGTCGAGGGCCTTTATTACTCGACCAGCATGATTGAAGTCGAGGTAATGGCGGTTCGCCCTTGAGAAAGTGGGGTTCATGAAAAGTAGGATACTCTAGACTGAAACCCTATTTCACCGGTTTGAGGCCTACCACTTGCCCAAAACGCGATTGCCCGCGTTGCAAAAGCGACGCATGTTCAACGCAGAACCCACACGGCAGGAAGGTCCAAACATGCGCAGCACCAAAACAATTCATGTCGTGTCGTGCCATGCCGAGGGCGAGGTGGGGGATGTCATTGTCGGTGGGGTCGCGCCGCCGCCGGGGAACACGCTTTGGGAACAACGTAATTGGATCGCTCAAGAACAGACCTTGCGCAACTTTGTTTTGAATGAACCGCGTGGGGGCGTGTTCCGGCATGTAAACCTGCTGGTCCCGCCAAAACACCCAGATGCGCAGATGGGGTGGATCATAATGGAACCAGAGGACACGCCACCGATGTCTGGTTCGAACTCGATTTGTGTGGCGACCGTTTTGCTGGACAGTGGTATTATTCCGATGGTCGAACCGATCACTGAAATGGTTTTGGAAGCGCCCGGTGGGCTTATTCACGTGCGTGCGGACTGTCACGATGGGAAGGCGCAAAACATCACAGTACAAAACCTACCGTCATTCGTGGGTGATAGGGGGGTTCAGCTGCACGTACCTGAGCTTGGGAACATAATGGTTGATACAGCCTATGGCGGAGATAGCTTTGTTGTCGTCGATGCGGCCGCACTGGGGTTCAAACTGGAAGCCGCCGAAGCGGGCCGTCTTGCGAAGCTGGGTGTGCGTATAACCGATGCTGCAAATAAACAACTGCGGTTCCACCATCCCGAAAACGCCGAATGGACCCATTTCTCGTTTTGCTTGTTTGCAGGGCCATTGGAACGCAAGGGCGATCAGCTGTCCACGACGGCGGCGGTTTCGATCCAGCCTGGCAAGATTGATAGATCGCCTACGGGAACCGCCTTATCTGCGCGTATGGCGTTGTTACATCAATCAGGCGATATGAAGGTTGGGGACACGCTTACCGCACGATCAATCATCGGGTCAAAATTTCATGGAAAGTTGTCGGGAACAGCTGTCGTAGGCGATAAGCCAGCGATAGTACCCGAAATAAGCGGGCGGGCTTGGATTACCGGCACCCACCAGCATATGCTTGACCCAGACGACCCTTGGCCAGAAGGTTACCGGCTATCCGATACTTGGCCGATCTTTAAGGACTGACATGACGTTGCTTCAAACTTATCTTGCGAATTGGTATCAAAATCAGCCGCAGAGTGCAGTGCGCGCAGTTGCCTTTCGGGTGGCCGCAACACCTGCGACGCAATTACCTGTGACTTCTTCGGTTGCAGACCTAACTCGAGTGCATGATAGACATTCAGATTGAAAATAAGCGCCAGCTTTGGGATTGGCTTCAGGGCAACCATAGCAATCCGGCAAGCGTACGCTTGATTACGTGGAAGGCGGCGCACCCCGCCAAATACGTCGGGCGTGACGATGTTCTGGACGCGTTGACTGCCTATGGGTGGATCGACGGGCGTAGGTTTGTTGTTGATGACGATAGAACTGCACAGCTGATATCACCGCGCAAGCAACAGGCGTGGTCGCAAACCTATAAGGACAGGGTAGAGCGTTTGCGCGCGGATGGTTTGATGCATCCAGCAGGTGAGGCCGCCGTGCAAAACGGTCATGCGTCGGGCCTGTGGGATTACTTCTCGGATGTGGATGCGTTGATTGTGCCTGACGATTTGCGCCATTCTATTGATCTGGACAAGTGGGATGTGTTGGCCCCGTCTTACCGGCGCAACGTTCTGAGGTGGATTAAAGTGGCCAAAACGGACGCCACGCGCAACAAGCGGATTGCGGCTGCAACAGGCGCGACAGCTAAGGGACAGAAAATCCCGCAAATGTAGGGTAGGAGGGGCGTCCGGTTGGTCCCCCGCACATCATTGGGATATGCGAGGGGACAGGGTTCTAGGACTTCGCTGCCTCTATCTTATCTTGCGTCTTTGTCTCAAAATCCTCGGCGGAGTGCCGTTCGCGGAGTTGGGCCTCGAGCTGTCCCATAATTCTATTGACCGTTGCACCGCAGATATAAGCGGGGCGGGTGCTGATATCATCCATCCAGCGGATCATTTTGGTATTTTCAAGACCGAAAGGAATTCGCCCGCCACTGGTATAAAGGCCCCAACTACCTACCAAAATTTCCACCATGGTTTGTTATGCGCTATCGCAGCGTTCAAATCGTCGTTGGCCCTACGTGCTTCAAACGCGGCTTGCCTTTGCGCACGGGTTTTGGATGCAAGTCCAGGATAGGATGTTTCCAGCGCAATTTTGACAGCCTCTGATATCTGTTCGTCCGGCAGTTTTCTGACATCGCCGTCGGTCCACAAATATATGAATGCTCTGACGTAGTATTCGCTGCGCGCTACATTGCTATTCTTGTCATGTTCCGACAACAATTTGGCTGCTATCTCACGGGGGAGAGTGGCAATAAGTTCCTCTGCCTCTGCGCGGCTTAGGTTATTGCGCAGAACTGATTTATCAAATTCCCTGAGGACCTGATCGTGACTATCAGTTTCGACGAGAGTGCTCAGCTCCTGCGAGTTTTGATCGCTCCAGTCAATCACGGATTGGATAAGTTCGACGCCATGTTGCCAGCCAAGTAAATCTGCACCGGTTTTTGCTAGTGCTAAATACTTTGTTGAATGTGTACCGTTTTCTCCAAGATAGAACTTATGTCCCGATCCACTGACCCGCCCGCAGTACCAGTCTAAGAAAAGCAGGCCTGCAATTTGCTCGTCCATCATATCTTCGGTCACGCCTGATTGCCGATAGACATCGATACAGTCTTCGACGACTGAGGTGATGGGTTCATACACTATTCCAGAATGAAACGCCGTTTCTGATACGAAGATGGGCAGAACAGATGCCATGACTTACCTAAAATATAACAACTCGGGCGTTGGCCGCGAGTTTTGGAATAAAAGCTAAGCCAGTTATGATTGGTATGAAGGCAATGTTCCAGCTAGAAAAAGACGGGTCGATTTTCTGTGCAATTTGCAGAATAGAACGCAGTTGGGTAGTTGCTGGGTTGGTATGCAAAACCATTTCGACATAGCGGTGGTTCCCCAACAACTATTATAATCGCGGGGAGTTGTCACTCTGCCACGCGCGTTTCACCCTTGCCCCGCGTCTTTGTCTCAAGGTCAGACGCATCATGGCGTTCGCGCAGTTAGCCTTCCAACGGTCCCATCATCCTATCGATCATTGCACTTCGAATCTTGGTGAGAAATGCGTGTACGTCAGCCGCTGCCAATTTTAGTGCCTAATATCTGCTAGCAACGCGCGGTCATTTTTCATATGGCGTCGGGCCAATTGCTCGACACTGCGGTCACCGATCAATGTACGCGCCGGAAGGGGGTTGTAGGTGAGGGATTTCAGTTCAGGAAAAAGCGTAAATATTTCTTTTACTGCTGCTGTCGGTAACGACTTTAGCGCCTGTGGTCCTGGGAACAGGCTTTCAGAGGGGGCGTCATTGGCAAAGACAACCTCATGCTGATCTAAGAGGAAGTGCCAGTAAGTCACGTGTTCCAAATCTGTCGCAATATCGATGCCATCGATCGCCAACAGCTTTTTGGCGGGTGCGAGGACCTCAAACGCGCAATACATGCGTTGCGCAATTCTTGATCGTACAAGCATCCGGTGCTGCGGAGACACGACAAGGTCCGATTTAGGTAGCCCTTGTCCCAATGCGCCCGCGCGGATGCGGATGGGTCTCAAATCGGGGTTCGCAGCGAGCGCGGATGCATTTAAATGGCGCGCGTTTATCCAACGGATCTGTTTTAAGCCATGATCTGCTGTCATGACGAGATCTCCAAGTTTTAGATCTTCGACGGGGACGTTGTTTCCACTTTCAGTCTGAATCAGTGCCCCAGAAGCGAAACAAACAGCAGCGGCGCCTTCAAAGTCGTTTTGATAGGTTATGTTGCCTACTGTTAGAACGCTCGATGTGGCATTTTGTGACCAAGTCCCATCGCCATTGTCATCCCAACCCGCTGCAGCGGCAGCCGTATTAAATGCAGCGCCAGTAGAGGTTACGGTAATGCCGTCAGTGCCTGAGCCGCCATAGACGTCAATTAGACTTGTCTGGGCCGTCGTATCATTCGAGCCAAACTGAATATTGTCATCACCTGTTCGTACAGTGATGTCGCCACCAATGGACCAATTGTCACCAATAATAACGGTATCGTCGCTGGTGCTACCAGTGCGAAGAATGCCGTCAATGCGAAGATCATCGCCAAATTCGAAAAGCGTTGAACCACCGTTCGTTTGGATTGTATCGAAATTGCCTAATAGGGTCAGGTTGTCGCCAGCTTGGAATACAACATTATCCGTATCATCTGCCTCGAGGGTGACATCTGTTATGGTTACATCATTACCGACAAGAATATTTACGTTTGCATCATCACCTTCGATATAAATGTCGCCACCGATTGTCGTGCCATCTCCAATATCGATCGTAAGATCCAATGTGGAGATAGAGGTCGCATTGCTTCGCATCATGACGTCGGAAGTTACATTCGAATTCGCGCCGATGACCACAGTGTTAACTGTCGTATCAGTCCCGCTCGCAGACGCATTCATATCGATGTCGGAAATAATCGCACCTGTCCCGAAATCCACCGTATTCGTCGTGCCCGAATATATAGATCCCGTGATATCGCCGACTGTCACATTGTTGCCTGCGTTGACGTCGAATGTACCGTTCGGGTCAATCCCGCCGCCATCTATATTTCCAACAGTTGCACCTTCACCAATGTTCACCGTTAGACTGTCGCCGTCAGCGTTCAGAATAGTTGATCCAATGTCCACGCCGTCTGCGACAGTTACCGTAGGCTGGGTATCGCCATAAAAACTAAAGATGTCAGTTCCGGTGGCTGTCTTGCTTTCATTAAATTGAACTTCGAAGTCATCACTTCCGTAAAAACTGGTGTAATTATCCCAATCATCACTGACGATATACACGTCGCCCGAGACGGGTGTGAAAGTCGTTGCTGAAGTAATCGTTGAACCGATTGGGGCATTGGGGTCCGCCGGGTTATCCGAAAGATAATAGACAGTCATTGGTAATGCCCTCCTAAGGGCCGAAAGTTCACTCATGCGCGCGCGCGTACGTCTACTAAGGGGGGACAAACGTTACCGAATGATCAAAAATCTGCGTCAAAATGTGATCATTTAAATTAAGATTGGCGATAAATTAGCCCCGAAAGTCGCTCTTTGATTGAACGGAAAACACTCTCGTTGACCCAATGATATTGCAGCCGCAAAAGCGGGTTTCATAATTTGTGTTTGAGTGAATAAATTCTGTTTCAGATGCATTCACGGAAAAAATACTAAACGCTTGGAATTGGTTTTTGACCGTATATTCAAGGATCTTTGGTGAGGGCCACGTGCTGCGACGCAAGTCTAACGCACATTTCATACTGCGCTTACAACGCATTATCTAAATGCGCTTAGCCTGCAATTAGCCTGTCTTTTCACAATACGCATTTTTGCTAGAGCGGCTGAAATCAAGAACGACTAAGAAACTGTAAGTCTGGGAAAGGGGCTTAACTAATCTCGTTTTACGTTGGGCATTCAGATCAATCTGCCCGAGAGTATTCTTTGCGCGATCTTCATGGAGACAACTGGGGTGCGGCGTAACGGTGTCGCAGAGAGCGACCAAAGATCGGACCTACCCCACGTGTCTAAATCACACGCGGGGCAGGCAAGCTCTACGACTTTGCGGCTTCAACTTTATCTTGGGTCTTTGTCCCAAAATCAGATGGATCATGTCGTTCGTGTAGTTGGCCTTCCAAAGGACCAGTGACGTTATTGACCATCGCGCCGCGGATATAGGCAGGGCGGGAGCTGACATCATTCATCCAGCGGATCACGTTGGTGTATTCATGCACAGACAGAAACTCGCCCGCGTCATAGCCTTTGCCGAGTACCATACGTCCGTACCACGGGGCCGTGGCCATATCCGCAATCGTGTAGTCATCACCTGCGAGGTATTTGTTGTCCGCAAGGTGGATATCCAAAACTGACAGTTGGCGTTTGGCCTCCATCGCAAAACGGTTAATTGGATATTCGAATTTCTCTGGTGCATAGGCATAGAAGTGACCAAAGCCGCCGCCAAGGTAGGGGGCGGACCCTTGTAGCCAGAACAACCAGTTGAGTGTTTCCGTGCGCGCAGGCCCAGAGGCGGGGAGGAATGCACCGAATTTCTCTGCCAGATACATTAAGATTGCGCCGCTTTCGAAAACGCGGCTGCCTGTGTCATGGTCACGCAGGGCAGGAATCTTGGAATTAGGGTTAATTTCGACAAAGCCGGACCCGAACTGATTGCCTTCCATGATGTTAATAAGCCAGGCATCATACTCCGCGTCATGTCCCGCGGCGAGAAGCTCTTCGAGCATCACGGTCACTTTGACACCGTTAGGGGTTGCCAAAGAGTAGAGCTGAAGCGGGTGTTCGCCCACTGGCAGTACCTTATCATGTGTGGCCCCAGCGATAGGGCGGTTCAGGCTGGCCCATTCGCCGCCATTCTCTGCGTCCCAAGTCCAAACCTTTGGCGGGATAAATGTGTCGGTCATGGCAGGTCCTTATCTATGTCTGTTCAATCGGAGTTAATCGGTATGCGTCTCATTTCAATAGCGCAAGGGTTTGGCGAATCGCCACGCCCTAACACGTTGTTTTGATTGCGCCGACCATGATGTGGTAAAAAAAACTTACCAAATGAGTGAAATTTGGGCAGATTCGGCCGAATTAGGTATTCACACATTCAAAACCCGCCGCTAGTCTTCCCAGACGAACTCGACCGATTATCCGTGCTGGAGGAGCCGCACAGGTGATCGGGAAACAATTTTTGGGAGGATACCTTATGGACCGTCGTTCATTTTTGAAAAACTCTGCGCTGGGCGGCACTGCTGCTGCGGCGACAGGTCTTGCTGCACCTGCGTTCGCTCAGGGCAACCGCACACTGACAATGGTGACATCTGTGCCAGACGGCTTTGCGATCTTTGATGACGCAGCTGTAAAGTTCATCGATCTGGTCAACACAATGTCCAATGGCGAGCTTGTGATTGAAAAGAAATCCGCAGGCCAGTTGGTTGGCGCATTCGAAGTGTTTGACGCGGTATCTTCCGGTCAGGCCGACATGTACCACTCTGCCGATTACTACTTTGGTGGCCAGCACCCAGGTTACTACTTCTTCACGGCTGTTCCATTTGGGGCAACTGGCGGCGAAATGATCAGCTGGTACCAGCACGGCGGCGGTAAGGAACTGCACGACGAGTTGGGTCAGATCTTTGGTCTGAAATCCTTCATCGCGGGTAATACCGGTCACCAGCCAGGTGGTTGGTTCAACAAAGAAATCAACTCTGCTGCTGACCTACAGGGCCTGAAGTTCCGTATGCCTGGTCTTGGCGGCAAAGCGCTGGGCCTGACAGGTGCGTCCGTGCAGAACGTTCCAGGTGGCGAAATCTATCAGTCCCTCGCGTCCGGCGCGATTGACGGTGCAGAGTGGATCGGTCCATTCGCGGATGAGCGTCTTGGCCTGCAAGAAGTCTGTGACTACTACTACACTGGTGGTATGCACGAGCCGGGTTCTGCCCTGACAGCTGCGATGAACCGCGACGTTTGGGATTCACTTTCCCCGCATCAGCAGACAATCATCGAAACTGCTGCGATGGCGACACACCACTGGTCCTTGTCTCAGTCCAACGCCAACAACGGTGCTGCACTGGAGCGCCTGAAGGCCCAAGGCACGAAGGTTCTGCAATTCCCAGATGACGTTTGGGATGCATTCGGTAAAGCCGCTGCTGAAGCGCTTGACGAGAACATGGATGACGAGCTGTTCGCGCGTATCCGTGCAAGCCAAGAAGCATCTGTTGCGTCCACATACAGCTGGACAAGCATTTCTGACGGTGAATTCCAGCGTCAGCGTGCACGTTACAACGCGTCCAACGGCTAAACGATCCGCGAAGGCCCCCCCGCATTATCGGGGGCCTTCGCACACAAATGTTTACAAAAGAATGCAGCAGGGGATGGCTGAATGGGTCTTGTCGAGGCATGGGGTGGCAATACAATTGGGTGGTTCGCGGCCCATTTGATTGAAGCGCCTTATAATATCGTCGTTGCGTTGATGAACACGTCCACATGGTTGGCGTGGGTTCCGCAAATCCAGATTAAGGGCAAATTTGACAGCCCAGAAACAGCCGAAAGCCTGATCCGTTTTATCTATTACGGCGCCTCTTGGCAGCTGTTCTTTGCGCTTAGCTTTATCTTCATTGTGGTCACCGCCATCGGCATTTTCCGCAATCAATTCATGTGGGCCTGCGTGCGCGGGCTTGAAAAATTCGGCAACACAGTTGGGCGGATCGCAGCATGGGCCGGTTTGCTGATGGTGTTGCAACAAGTCCTGATCGTTTTCGTGCAACGCGTGTTTGCGGTGGCCGAAATCTCGCTGGGGTTCGGGATGTCATTCACCCATGACGTGAGCTGGTGGGCCGAAGAGCTGAAATTATACAACGCGATGATCGTTTGCTTGTGTGTCGGTTACACCTTCATCCAAGGCAGCCATGTGCGTGTCGATCTTGTTTATTCCGTGGTCAGTTACCGCACTAAACGCATCATCGACATGTTTGGATGCTTGGTCTTCATGATTCCGGCGGCATTGGTTACGTATTTCTACGGCTGGTTCTTCATGTGGCGAACCATGGTTACGCCGAAACTGTCGGCATCCGATACATTCAAAGACATCGACAAATTGCTTCCCAAGGCGCGGGCGCTGAAATGGAACGTTGAAACAATCGGGTTCTCACCCAACGGGTTCAACGCCTATTTCTTGTTTAAGGTCCTGCTTTTGACGTTTGCGCTGTTGGTGATCTTGCAGGCCATCGCGTTCTTCTATCGGTCCTATTTGGAGCTGCGCGAAGGGCCGACAAGCGAAGGCAAATACCTTGATAGAGACGTACTTGGCGATCCAACCGCCGAACGTGTCGCTGAAATTCACTAAGATACGGGCGGATAAAACATGCTTTTCGGACTTGATGGCGTAGAAGTCGGCCTGATCATTGTATTCCTGACACTATTTGGCGGGATCTTATCGGGCTTTCCGGTCGCATTTGCGATCTCTGGCGCGGCTGTAATTTCATTCGGGGTCATCGCAGCCCTGGATAGCAGCGGTATGCTGACACATTACGCGGTGGATCAACGGTCTGCCGAATATATGGCGGTGATCGCAGAAGGGGTTAGACCCGAAGCGATTTCAGTATTCCGCTACCCAGATTTACCGCGTTATGCGACAGAACTGTTCCCCAACGGCTGGGAACAAGCGCTAGACCGCAACGTGGGCTTCTTGGTCAACCGGATGAACGAACGGGTATTGGCGGGCCAATCCATTGAAACCCTGCTGGCCGTGCTCATGTTCGTGATGATGGGTATCGTGCTGGAACGGTCTCGTATTGCGGATGAATTGCTGACCACAATGGCCAAAGTTTTCGGCCCATTGCCCGGCGGTTTGGCCGTGTCCATCGTTATCGTGGGTGCCTTCCTTGCTGCATCCACAGGCATCGTGGGCGCGACTGTTGTAACCATGGGCTTGTTGGCGTTGCCGACCATGCTCAAAAATGGCTACTCGGCGGAATTATCCACGGGGGTCATCGCGGCCTCTGGGACTTTGGGTCAAATCATTCCGCCGTCCATCGTGATCGTTCTATTGGGCACGCTGGCAGGCGATCTATATTCCGCCGCTCAAGAAGATCGCGCGCAGCTTGCAGGCTGTACGGACGCACTGACCTACCTTGGCGAACCGGCGGTTGTTTCGGTTGGCACATTGTTCCAAGCGGCCTTGCTGCCTGGTATTTTGTTGGCGTTCCTCTATGCGGGCTATGCGTTTGTTTATGCGCTGTTTAACCCGTCCAAGGCACCGCCGGTCCATATGGGCGATGCGGGATCGGGCGAGATCATTACCCGCAATGGCGCGCTGACATGGTTCTTGGCTGTACCCGTCGGGGCAATCGCGCTGGCGATTGCGCTGGGGCAGGTTGGCGTTGTGGGCAGTCAGTCTGTGATTGTGGACAGCTACACCGACTCTGGTGAATCTGCGAGCCTGCGGACAAACGTTTCCGAGGAATGCGCGGCCTCTATGCAAGAGCTGCATGGGGAAGAGGCATGGTCGACAGCCGTCGCACAACAAACTGCGATCAACGACGCCGGTGGCATCGTGGAAGCGCGCGAGTTGACAGAAGAAGAACGCGCCGAAGCACGGATCGTAAAAATCGCCGAAGCACCCAAATTGGGCACCGGCCTGACAATCCTTGCGCTGCTGATCGGGCTGACATTGGCCTTGGCACGTGGGGTGGCCCCAAGTGCTGACCACCGTGGCTTGCTGATCGGGGCGGCAGGTGTGGCGCTAATGCTGATTGTTGATGCGCTGCTCATCTCTGCGGTGACGTCCGAAGGGACAACCGTGCTGCTTATGGCGATCCCGCTGTATATCGCGTGGATCGGGCTAAAGTCAGCTGTGGGCATGTTGGGCAAGAACGAAATCCTGCGCGTGGTCTTCCCGCCACTGGTGCTGATTGTGGCGGTGCTTGGGTCCATCTTGGGCGGTATCACAAACCCGACACCTGCGGCCGCATTGGGGGCGGGCGGGGCGATCTTGCTCGCGACCTACCGCAAGCTGAAAGACGAAGGACGGTCGGGGCGTGGCGTGATCAACACTGCATTTGCGATTGTGATCATGCTGGTCATCGGCGTGAACTTTGACATGCGGATGGGCCAAGACGTTGTCTTGCTCGAAGACCGGATCGGGTTCCTCGTTGCCTTTGGCGCGTTCCTGTTTGCGATGGGCGGGCTGCTGTGGTCTTGCTGGGTGCTATTCGCGGGCGGCGTTCTGTCGCCTGTTGTGCGCGAAACGGCCAAGGTGACGTCGATGGTGTTCACCATCCTGATCGGGTCGCAATTGCTGAACCTTGTGCTGATTTCATTCGGCGGCGAGCATTATATTCAGCAATTCCTGCGGTCGTTCGACAATGAATGGCAAGTGTTCTTGCTCGTGATGTTGGTGCTGTTTGTATTGGGCTTCGTGCTCGATTTCTTGGAAATCATCTACATCGTGATCCCAATCGTGGGGCCAGTGATTTACGGCGGCACGTTTGACCCGAAATGGGTGACGATCATGATCGCAGTGAACCTGCAAACATCGTTCCTGACTCCACCGTTTGGATTTGCGCTGTTCTACTTGCGGGGCGTGGCACCCAAAGGGATCACCACAGGGCAAATCTACCGCGGCGTGATGCCATTTATCGGCATCCAAGTGGCAGGGCTGTTGCTGCTGGCACTGGTGCCGGGTTTCGTGACGATTGTGCCAAACCTACTGAACTAAGCGGGTAGGAATAGGAATGAGAAGGGCGGCCCTGAAAAGGGGCCGCCCTTTTTGTTTGGTGGCTTATATGGCTGCAATGCGGACATTCCGGGCCTTGGTGGTGTTCGCACCAATGGCCCCGTTCATAGACCGCAGATGCCATGCAAGCGATTATGCAAGGGATCTAAAGGCGACGAGGAAGACGCGAAATGAGCGAACAGCTATGGGACTAAGTTGACGAAATTGATAAGTTAACTCCCTCTACTTCCCGAGCCGGTCAAAGGAGACATAACCCGCTTAGCTGCTATGCTTGGCTTTTAATTTGCTCGGTCCGCATTTTTGCAAAATCGAAACAATATCCCACCCCCCAAACAGTTCGAAGCGCCTCGCTGTTCACACCCAACTCCTCAAACCTAGACCGAATCTTACAAATCATCACATCGATGATCTTTGGATTTGGGAAATCTTCAATTCCATAAAGATGGCTAAACAGCTGTTCGCGGGTAACCGTATGACCTTGGTTCATTATCAGGCGTTCGATCAAACGATACTGCCTTGGAGGAAACACTATCAAATTGTCGTTTATTCGAAGCTCGCTACGTTCTATGTCCAGCTCGATACAGCCCCTTGAAATTGTGTTACGCTTTAATGAATGACTGAATCGAATTGCAGAAAGTGCAGCCATCTCGATTTCCGTTTGCGACGTTGACTCAGTCAAACAAACGAGCGCCCCTAGTTGCCAGGCTCGCGCTCTATCGATGGGACAGTCATTTGACAAAACGCAAATGACTGGAGAGTTTAGATTCGCCGAGCCGATTATCTTCAATGTCAAAAATGCGGGATCAGCTGGTTTGCCAATACACGTAAATACCAACTGAAACTCTACGTCTTGCAGAACGAGTTTGGCGTCTTCACTTGTATGTACATAAGTGACTTGCCAGCCTCTTCTTTTGGCAAGTTCAGCCAGATTGGCAACGTCGCCACCAAGATTCGCGATCAGTACTCTCATAGACAATTTCCAAAATAGATTGAAACTTCGTGTAGTTGTGTTTCGGGTTAGCGGCTAAAACCTGAGTTTCTTGTCTTCGCTCTGAAGACACCAAACCTTAAGATTTCCGTGTCTCAAGAATGAAATCTGTACCAGCGCGCTTCAATTGATGACGAAATTCCGGTAACATGTGTCTAGAGATTCCGACAATCTTGCATGCTTGGCCGCTGCTTAGCAAATTTCTTAGCCCCTGCACCAAAAGTGGCGGATAAACGTCAATCTTGTCCAGATCGATTACAATTGAGTCAAGGGTGGTGTCGGGTATGTATTTTGGTACCGCTGCAGCGCATGCCTCAGGCAGAACCTGCCAGTTCATTTTGGTAAAAAGTCTAAAAAGCTGAATTGTATCCCGACTATTGAAGCCGAGCAGCATAACTGATGGTTTGGCGATATCGGCGTCACCCTGAATTGTCTGGGCTAGATTTTTGAGCTGCAGTAAAATTTCCGTTGGGATTTCATCCGGGCGTTTCCACAGCTCTCGTTTGATTTCTCTCGATAATTTTTTGTCCAGTTTCGGTAATTCTTGTTTTGAAGTGAACTGCATTTTCGGTTCCTAATTAACTTTCGTTAACCAAGATTAAACTAATTTAGCCCGAACTTGGTGAGCTAGGAGGGATATAATGCCAAGAAAATGGGGCAGCCGCTTGATCGAAAGGCTAGGCGACCTAACCGATGGTATACAGTTATGGTGGGACTTTTGAATCTACTGGCTGACCCACAGCTTGATTGACTCGTCCAAGTTAGCCAATCAGTTGACTAATTTGGGCTGCTCTTGGTGCTGAAATTCCTGACGTTGGACATTTTTCGAAAGGAAAGTACCGTTTTTAGACGGTTGGCCTCAACGGCGGGGCCCATTTTGCGAAACAGGTTTAATCGCCTCTGTTCCACATCGGTAGATCTAAGTAAGCGGCTATTCGTTCACTGCACTGCATCAGAGAAACGGGCCTGAACCTGCCATTTGCCCAACATACACCTCAACCCTTCTTCCGCATACTCGGTATCTTCAATCCCGCCTCACAGGATTCAATCAAAACCCCTAACCGCTTAACCCGCGTGTCTTCGCGTTTTGCGCTCATCACCCACCAGATGGAATCACGGCGATAGGAGGGGGCGAGGGCGTTCAAAAAGTCCCATGCCGCAGCATTCGCCTTTATTTTCGCCTCGAACTCCGGAGATAGCGGGATGTTTCGGTCCTCGGATTTGTAACCAATGGCATCTGTGCGCGCGTTGAATAGGGCCAATCCCGCCGGGCGCATTTTGCCCGCGGCGACCAGCTCGCCGACCTTGCGGACGTTCACCGCGCTCCAGATGCTTGTCTTCTTGCGCGGGGTGAACCGGATTTTATAGCTTTGATCGTCAATCGATTTGCGCACACCGTCGATCCAGCCATGGCACAGGGCCACATCCACGGAATCCGACCAAGTGATACTCGGGCGTTTGGTGGATTTGCGGTAGTAGCCTACCCAGACCTCGGTCGCATCGGGATGCGCGTCGAGCCATGCGTCGAACGCGTCCGTGCTGTCGAAAAACACAAGATCGGCCATGGTTGGCTAGCTGCGGCTGACCGGCAAGTCGATCTGTGCGACCTGTTCCGCGATCGGGGCAGATGAGAGTGGGTTCAGGTTGGCGTCGTAATCGGCGGGATCGCCGATGGGGGACCACGCGCCGCCGGAATATACCTCGACACCCTTGAAATTGGATTTGTAATCCATCTTGGGGCTGCCCGGCACCCAATAGCCCAGATAGACATAGGGCAGGCCCATTTCGCGTGCGATGGCGACGTGATCTAGGATCAGGTAGGTGCCAAGGCTGTCCTTCTCCAATCCTGGTTGAAAGAACGAATAGACCATCGACAACCCGTCATCCAAGACGTCCGTTAGCCCCACGGCTTGCAATTCGGTGGCCGCGCTATCGGATGTGTATTCGATCAGACGGGTGCGGATTGGCGTTTCTTCCACCATCGCGGCGAATTCAAACATGTCCATATCCGCCATGCCGCCTGTTGCGTGACGGCTGTCGAGATAGTCGCGGAACAGGTTATACTGATCCTCTGTCGCCCAAGGCGACCGCGCGCGGCGTTGAAGATGCGTGTTGCGCTTGATCACACGTTTTTGGCTGCGTGACGGCGCGAAATCTGCGACCTTGATCCGCGCAGACATGCAAGCGTTACATTCCGCACATGATGGACGGTAAAGCACGTTTTGCGACCGGCGGAACCCCTGTTTGGACAGGCTGTCATTCAGGGCGCTGGCAGTATCACCTTGTAAGGCGGTGAATAGCTTACGTTCCATCCGCCCTTCTAGATAGGGGCAGGGCTGTGGCGCAGTAACGTAGAACTGCGGTGCAATGGGAAGCGTGTGACGCATAGAACCTGTCCAACTGTGTTAAGAAACACTAACGTAAACAGCTTTGATCACAAGCCCCCTATTTCCCGCGGGTTAGGCGGCAGGGCGGTTAATCGCCGCTGTGCCAAGCACCAGATCAGACAGGCCTTGTTTGCGGTCCGTGAACACCATCATGACGATAGATATGATCTGCAAGGGCGCGAAAACCACGCTGAACGTATAGATGCTCGTGTGCGCCAGTGCCGTGCCAGATTCCAGCTTCATACCATCGGCGTCGCGCAATTCGATGCCCATCATGCGCATGCCCCACGTGGACGAACCACCAGACACGCTGAACCACCGATAAATGAACCCAACAACTAGCATTAAGAAGGGGAAAACAAAGACCCCCAGAAATAGTGTGAATGGAAGCACGAGCACACACATCAGCGCGGTGATCACTGTGTCAATGACCCAAGCAACAGCGCGTTTCGGCAAGACACCTGCATAAAACTCTGGCTTTGTGATCGGATCAGGAAGACCAAGATGCATCGGATGGGCGGTCATAGCGAAATCTTTCTCTTTGAAATGGGATGATGCGGCCCCGTTGATACGGAGCCGCGGGGGAGGAGGGTTTAGGCCGGTTCGTTTGCGGCGTCGTCTTTGGCTTCTTCGGTTTTGCCAGCACGGTCATCCATAAACTGGTCGAATTCGGCCTTGTCTTTGGCTTCGCGCAGACGCTCCAGGAAGGCTTCGAAGTTGTTTTGCTCTTCTTCCAAGCGGCGCAGGGTGTCAGCCTTATAGGCGTCGAATGCGGTGTTGCCGGATGATGCCATCATCGCATGACGGTGGCTGCGGCGTTTCGTGCAGTTACGTGATTTGCTAAACATGCGTTTACTCCAGATCATATAGGCCAGTAGCGCAAGACCAACAGGCCAAACAAAAATAAAACCAAGAACCATGGCCCCGATCCACGCGCCTTTGCCGTGGTCGTCCAGCCAGTTTTCAGCGCGGGCGAAAAAACCGGGGCGTGCGGTGGGCAGGCTCATCGGTGCGGTGGATGTTGCGGTCGTCATGATTGAAGCTCCTTGGTTTGCGTTGGTGTATGTGAATGCCTTTCACATTACCCATATTGGCGGGGGCGCCGCGACTTGCAAGGATAAATGTAAATGTTTTTTACATTAACTTTATTTATGTCGTAAAATCAGTAACTTGTGGCGCTGAAATTTTCTCTAGATCACTTGGTGAGATCGCGAAAATATGGCGTGGTGTGCCCGCCGCGGCGTAAATCAGGCCGAAGTCTTGCAGTTTTGGGTCCATAAATGCGCGGATCGGGGTGAGATGGCCAACAGGGGAAACGCCCCCAATTGCAAACCCGGTAATCGTGCGCACAGCATGCGGATCAGCGCGGCCTAGCGGTTCGCCCAATAATGCAGATGCCTTGGCAGGATCAACCTGATTGCCACCTGCAGTGATGAACAAAACCAAATCGCCGCTATCTTCGCCTGCGAAAATGATCGACTTGGCAATCTGGTCCACTTCGCAGCCCGCAACATCCGCCGCCTGTTGCGCCGTGCGCGTGTCTGACGGCATTTCAATGGCAATCGTCCCTAAACCTGCGGCATTCAGCGCATCCAACACGCGGTTCAAACTCTTGCTCATCGTCATTCCTTTATCCTGCGTATTTAGTTTAACACCATGCATGCCGTTGACCAGCGCGGGCTTGGCTTTCACAATAGGCATATGAGCTTTACCAAAAAATTGATCCGCACACCGCGCCCCTTTGACCCTGATCGCGGGGCGGATGCTTTGGCTGCCATGGGCGGGCTTGATCCAAAGCTGGCTGATTTGATCGCAGGGGCAGGCGGGTCTAGTCCCTATCTGTTGGGCTTGATCCAGAAAGAAGCGGCGTGGTTGCAGCCGAGCATGGCCGACCCCGATGACGCGATTGCGGCGATATTCGCGACATTGCCGTTCGTTGGGCTTGCTGATCTGCCATTGGCGTTGCGTCAGGCCAAGCGGCGCATTGCGCTGCTGACGGGGCTGGCTGATCTGGGCGGTATCTGGGGTTTGGAAAAGGTGACGCAGACGCTAACCGATTTCGCAGACCTTGCCGTCGACGTATCGATCAAGGCGCTTGTGGCCGCTGAAATTGAGCGTGGGAAACTGCCGGGCATGGGGCCTGATGACGTGGCTGATGCTGCGGGCATGATCGTGCTGGCCATGGGGAAAATGGGCGCCGGAGAGCTTAATTATTCGTCTGATATCGATCTGATCGTGCTGTTTGATGAAACGCGGTTTGAGGTGGATGACTACCACGATGCCCGCGCGGCCTTTATCCGTGTGACCCGCAAAATGACCGCGATCATGGCGGATGTGACGTCGGGTGGTTATGTGTTTCGCACCGACTTGCGCCTGCGCCCTGATGCCTCATCCACGCCGATTTGTATCAGCACCGAAATGGCCGAACGTTATTACGAAAGCCTTGGGCGCACATGGGAGCGTGCTGCGTTTATCAAGGCGCGGGTCTGCGCAGGGGATTTAGTCGCGGGCGAGCGGTTCCTGACGGCATTGCGTCCGTTTGTGTGGCGCAAACATCTGGATTTTGCCGCGATTCAAGACGCCCACGACATGCGCCTGCGCATCCGCGATCATAAGGGGTTGGGGGGCAAGCTGGTCCTTGAAGGGCACAATATGAAGCTGGGGCGTGGCGGCATCCGCGAAATTGAATTCTTCACCCAGACCCGCCAATTGATAGCGGGCGGGCGTGACCCATCGTTGCGAGTGCGCGAAACCAAGGCGGGGCTTGAGGCATTGGCTGCAGCGGAATGGATACCTGAAGATGTGTCTGCAAGCCTTTATGATCATTATGCTTTTCATCGTGTGGTAGAGCATCGGTTACAAATGGTGAATGATGCACAAACCCACGATTTACCCAAAGACGATGATGGCTTTGCGCGGTTGGCTTGCCTTATGGGGCGCGATCTTGGCGACTTGCGTGCCGAATTGACCACACGGTTGGAGGCGGTGCACCGCACGACAGAGGGATTCTTTGCCCCCGACCCAATCGCGGAAACCAAAGACGATTGGGGCAGTGACATCACCGCCCGTTGGCAGACCTATCCAGCCTTGCGGTCAGATCGCGCAGAAGAGATTTTTAAGCGGCTCAAACCCGAAATTCTGTCTAAATTGCGCGAAGCGGCCAAGCCGGAAGAGGCCTTGGTGCAATTCGACGGCTTTCTGCGCGGATTGCCCGCAGGTGTGCAGCTGTTTTCCCTGTTTGAAGCGAACCCGCAGTTGACCCAGTTGATTGTAGACATCGCGGCCACATCACCGGCGTTGTCCCAATACCTGTCCCGAAACGCGCAAGTGTTGGATGCGGTTTTGGGCGGGCAGTTCTTTGACGATTGGGCGGGGTGCGATGCGCTGACGGCGCAGTTGACAGATGTGTTAAAATCCGCGCCGGACTACGAGGCGCAACTGATCGCGGCGCGCGCGTGGGCCAAAGAATGGCACTTTCGCATCGGCGTGCATTATTTGCGCGGTCTGACGGATGCCGATACATCTGGCGCGCAATATGCGGATTTGGCGCAGGCCGTGCTCACCGCGCTGTGGCCCGTGGTCATATCTGAATTTGCGCGCAAACACGGGGATCAGCCCGGACGCGGCGCCGTGATTCTTGGTATGGGCAGCCTTGGGGCGGGGCGGCTGAACGCGACGTCTGATCTCGATCTGATCATGATCTATGACGCCCAAGGGGCGGAGGCGTCGGATGGGCCGCGGCCTTTGTCCACGCGGCCCTATTTCGCGCGGCTCACCCAAGCCCTTGTGACCGCATTGACAGCACCAATGGCCGAAGGGCGGCTTTACGAGGTTGATATGCGGTTGCGACCCTCTGGGCGCGCAGGGCCGGTGGCGACATCGTTGGACGCATTCCGGACCTATCAGAATGAAGAGGCCTGGACATGGGAACATCTGGCGCTTACCCGTGCGCGGGCTGTGGCAGGCGATGCGGGACTGGCGCGCGATGTGGACACCGTGCGCCGTGACGTGATCGCGGCAAAGGGGCAAGGCGCCAATGTGTTGGCTGATCTGGCGGATATGCGCAGTCGGATTGCGCAGGCCAAACCTGCGGATGGCGATTGGGATGCCAAGATTGGGGCCGGACGTTTGCAAGATACCGAACTGATTTCGCAGGCGGCAGCGCTATGTGCGGGCAGCCCCGCGCGTGATGCGCCGTCGCAATTGGCGGCAGGTGTCGCTCATGGGTGGTTGAATGCCGCTGATGCGGGCGCAATTGCGGATGCGGCGGGGCTTTTCTGGCGTATGCAGGCCGCGTCGCGGCTGTTGACCGGTGGCACGTTGACCCCTGATGCATTAGGGGCGGGTGGTGTCGGTCTGATCCTGCGTGAGGCAGGGTTTGCAACGATGGATGAATTGGCCGCCGCGTTGCGCGATGTGGCCGCAAAGGCTGATGCGGTGATCACTGCAAGGCTGACAATGGGAACGCAAAACGATGCCAAGAACTGACGATCCAAATGATCCGCGCGGGTTGATCCAAGAAGCATTTCGCATTGATGGGATCGACGCGGGCCAATGCAGATCAGTGTTCTTGGATTGGGCCTTGGGCATGGGCGGCGATTACCGCGCGGCGGTTCAGGCGCTTTTGACCCGTCATGCGGATCAGCCGGTGGATCACCCTATGGCGGTGACCCTGCGAGAAGCGTTGGCCGCGCCGGCCCCCGCGCGCAGGCGCGGCGGACGCGCAGCCCGTGTTGCCGATTAACGTGGTAGTTTAGATGCTTCTGATGCCAGCGCTGTGATTCCGTCCCAATCGCCCGCGATCATCTTATCCTTGGGGGCAACCCAAGACCCGCCAACGCAAAGCGTATTGGACAGCGACAGATAATCATTCACATTTTTCAAGCTGACGCCGCCTGTGGGGCAAAAGCTGACCTGCGGGATCGGAGCGCCGATGGCCTTGAGCGCGGGTGCGCCGCCGTTTGCTTCGGCGGGAAAGAATTTTTGCACGGTATAACCGCGTTCCAGCAGGCGCATTGCCTCTGACGCTGTTGCGACGCCGGGCAGCAATGGCAATTCATTGGCCTCACAAGCGTCGAGGATCAAATCGGTCGCACCCGGTGATACACCGAAAAGCGCGCCAGCGGCTTTCGCTTGTTCCACGTCTTTTGGTGTAAGCAATGTGCCCGCGCCAACAATGCCGCCTTGGACCCCCGCCATTTCGCGGATCACATCGAGGGCCGCATCAGTGCGCAGTGTTACTTCGAGAACTGGCAGGCCACCTGCAACCAGTGCTTGGGCCAGTGGCACGGCATGGGCCACATCATCGACAACGATGACGGGGATCACGGGGGCCATCAGGCACAGTTCGCGAGATTTAATGGATGCGTCTTGTGGGGTCATAATTTAAGGTTCCTTATTGCCGGA
Source organism: Yoonia sp. (assembly GCA_965660685.1). GTDB lineage: Bacteria > Pseudomonadota > Alphaproteobacteria > Rhodobacterales > Rhodobacteraceae > Yoonia. The sequence goes on from CBFIAX010000002.1 coordinate 83,299, forward strand.
AGATGCGCCTCCGGCGGACATATTTATGCTCTGATAAAGCGAATTAGATGCAGGTGCCAGCGCCGTCGGCGGCTTGGCCGACGTTTTGGCGGAAGACTTCGAACAACTCGCGGCCAACGCCATTGCCGTTGCCTGTCAGGTCAGCGATTGCTGGACTGCGGGTGGTCAGGTCAACGTTTAAGACGTCGATCGTGCCTTTGGTGGCGTCGAGCCGGATCATGTCGCCGTCTTGGATCAGGGCCAGTGGCCCGCCGTCGGCGGCTTCTGGGGACACGTGGATTGCAGATGGCACTTTGCCAGATGCACCAGACATGCGCCCGTCCGTGACAAGGGCTACCTTTTGTCCGCGATCTTGCATAACGGCCAAAGTTGGCGTTAGGCCGTGCAATTCCGGCATGCCATTGGATTTCGGTCCTTGGAAGCGGACCACGACGATCATGTCGCCTGTCATCTCGCCGGCTTGGAAGGCCGCCTTCACGTCGTGCTGTGTGTGGAACACGCGGGCGGGGGCCTCGATGATGTGGCGCTCTTCCGCCACAGCGGAGGTCTTGATCACGCCGCGCCCGAGGTTGCCAGCAAGCTGTGTCAGCCCACCATGGTGGTTGAACGGGTTGGCAACAGGGCGGATGATTTTTTCATTGAGCGACACATCTGTGCCGGGCACCCACGTTGCTTTGCTGTCTTTGAGTTGTGGTTCTTGCGTATAAGCGCGCAAGCCTTCGCCGACGATGGTCTGTGTATCGTCATGCAGCAGGCCTGCATCCAGAAGTTCGCCAATCATAAAGCCCAAACCGCCTGCCGCGTGGAAGTGGTTCACATCGGCCAGACCGTTTGGATAAACTTTCGCCATCAAAGGGATGACTTCTGACAAGTCGGAGAAATCCTGCAGATCCAGAATGACGCCTGCCGCGCGTGCCATGGCAGGGAGATGAAGCACGAGGTTGGTGGACCCGCCGGTGGCCATCAGGCCAACGAGGCCGTTCACAAACGCCTTTTCATCCAAGATCGCGCTGACAGGGCGGTAGGTGTCACCAAGCGCGGAATTGTTCAGCGCGGTTTCTGTTGCGGCAACGGTCAGCGCTTCTCGCAGTCCTTCACCAGGGTTTACAAATGATGCGCCTGGCAGGTGCAACCCCATGAATTCCATCAACATTTGGTTGGTATTGGCCGTCCCGTAAAACGTACAAGTCCCAGCGCTATGATAGCTGGCCATTTCAGCGGCCATCAATTCCTTGCGGCCAACTTCACCGGTCGCGAATTGCTGGCGCACTTTGGCCTTTTCATCATTGGGCAAGCCGGAAACCATGGGACCGGCAGGAATAAACACGCCGGGAATATAGCCAAATGTCGCCGCCGCGATGATTAGACCCGGCACGATTTTATCGCAAACGCCGAGGTAGACCGCGCTGTCGAATACGTTGTGGGACAAGCCGATGCCTGCGGCCATGGCGATCACGTCGCGTGAGAACAGGGACAGTTCCATACCGGTTTGGCCTTGGGTCACGCCGTCACACATTGCGGGCACACCGCCAGCGACTTGAGCCGTCCCGCCGTTCATACGGGCGGTTTTGCGGATCAATTCGGGGTAATGTTCAAACGGCTGATGCGCGGACAGCATGTCGTTATAGGCGCTGATAATCCCGATATTGGCTGATTTACCGGTGTTCAACGCGTCCTTATCCTCGCCCATTGGTGCATAGGCATGGGCTTGGTTGCCGCAGGTTAAATGCGCGCGACGTGGCCCTTCAGCAGCTGCAGAGGCCATCCGGTCAAGATAGTCACCGCGTGCGGTTTCGGACCGCTTGCGAATACGGTCAGTCACTTGTGCGATCTTAGGGTGAAGGGCCATACGAATTCTCCTGCCTCATGTGTTATGCACCGCATAGCATAGCTTGTTAGCGCTAACAACCATCTTGCATGCGACAAAATGTAGTATTCCTTGCTCATCTTAGAAATTTCCACTGCAGCGCACAATAAGACCCAGCTTTTGCCAGATTTGAACACATTCTTGCCTAAGTTATTTGGTTAATAATTCCTTAATCCAAAAAAGGATTGACCTACAAAGAGGCAAAAGCCCGAGGGAAGACCATGAAACTGTTTAAAATGATGACGATTGTTGCACTAAGTCTTGGCGTTGCTGGCTGTGCGTCCATCTCTGCCATTGGCAATGTTGATACCGTATCTCGTAACGCGCCGCTTGAAACGGGGCAATTTACAACCGAAGCTCTCCCCATTTCGCGGTCCTACGTCATTGAAGGCATGTATTTTTCCGCGCCTGAAGACATCAGCGTTTCCGAGGCAAATTCTTATTATCCGCAGGCGGATGTGGTTTGGCGTGGCGACCCTGTGGGCGACCGCGTGGAACAAATCGGCGCGATTTTCAACACCGCTGCGGACCGTAACAAAGAGCGCATGATTGGTGATGTGCCGATTGTGGTCGATGTCCAGCTGGTCCGGTTTCACGGCGTCACAGAACGGACCCGTTTTTCTGTCGGTGGCGTTTATAACATCGTGTTCGACATGCAGGTGCGCCACGCTGAAACAGGAGAGGTGATTGAACAATCCCGCCGCGTTTTGGCTGATCTTTCGGCCCCTGGTGGTGTTGCAGCGTTATTGCAAGAACAGCGTGGCCAGACGGAAAAGGTGCGCGTGACTGATTTCTTGACCCAAGTGTTCAAGGATGAATTGTCGGGCACATACGACGTATAAGACTTTCAAACTGCAATGTTTGCGACTAAGAGGGCGGTCATGGACCAGCCCTCTTTTTCCGTTGTACGCCTAAACCCTAAAGGCGATGCCCGTGCCATTCGGCATGGTTTTCCTTGGGTTTACGCCAACGAAGTCGTCACCGATCGCCGCACCAAGGCGCTTGCTGCCGGAACCATTTGTATTCTTGAAGACGCCGAACGCCGCCCGATGGGCCTAGTTGCGGTGAACCCTAAAAGCAAGATTTTCTGCCGTATGTTGGAACGTGATGTCGATGTCGCCATCGACGCCGCATGGTTTGAGGCGAAATTCGCCCGCGCGTTGAAGCACCGCGAATTGCTTTATCCCGATCCATTCTACCGCCTTGTGCATGCAGAGGCCGACGGGCTTCCGGGTGTGATTGTTGACCGTTTCGGCGATGTTGCTGTGGTGCAGCCAAATGCGGCCTATGCCGATGTTTTGTTGGACACGATGGTTGATGCGTTGATCGCAGCGACGGGTGTTACGACTGTGATCATGAACGGCACAGGCCGTGCGCGCACATTGGAAGGTCTGGTCGAGACGACCGAAGTCATGCGTGGCACTGCCCCAACCGGCCCAATTCCTGTGCCCATGAATGGTGCGACCTATATGGCGGATGTCATGGGCGGCCAAAAAACCGGACTGTTCTTTGACCAACGCCCGAACCATGCATTTGCGGCGGGTTTGGCCAAGGATGCCAAAGTGCTTGATGTGTTTTCCCATGTTGGCGGGTTTGGCCTTGCTGCATTGGCAAATGGCGCGGAAAGCGTTTTGGCTGTGGATGGGTCTGGGCCTGCGTTGGAATTAGCAAATGCTGGTGCGGATGCGATGGGCGTGTCGGATAAGTTCGAAACGCGCCGCGGCGATGCATTCGCGGTGCTCGAAGCCTTGGCCGAAGAGGGCGCGCAATTTGATGTTGTGATCTGTGATCCGCCCGCATTCGCCCCAGGGCGTAAATCGCTCGACGCGGGGCTGCGTGCCTATGAACGTGTCGCGCGACTGGCTGCTGCCTTGGTCAAAGAGGGCGGCTATTTGGGGCTGTGTTCGTGTTCCCACGCTGCCGACCTGACCAAATTCCGCAATGCATCCGCGCGGGGCATCGGACGGGCAGGGCGTCGCAGCCAAGTGATTAACACCGGCTATGCTGGTCCCGATCATCCGTTGATGCCGCATCTGGCCGAAAGCGGATATCTCAAGGCGGTGTTTTTCCGTCTATGAGAGTGCTGATCGACGCTTGCGTGCTGTATCCAACAGTGATGCGCGAAGTCGTTCTGGGTGCGGCCAAGCTGGGGTTATTTGAACCCCGCTGGTCGGACCGCATTTTGGAAGAATGGGCGCGGGCGACGCGCAAAATCGACGATGCGGCAGAGGTATTCGCGCGCGGTGAGATTGCCATGCTTGGCGTTGCGTTTCCAAAGGCGATTGTGCCGGTGCGCGAAGGTTTGGCGCAGCGGTTATGGCTGCCGGACGAAGACGACATTCACGTGCTCGCCGCCGCGATTTCAGGATCGTGCGACGGCATAATGACCATGAATAACAAGGACTTCCCGCGTGATGTTCTGTCGGATGAAGGGCTCATCCGGTTTGGTCCCGACGAATTTTGTTGCCGCATGCTGGCAGAAGACCCTGAAGGGATGCGCGGCGTCGCCGAAACCGTTTTGGCCCAAGCCTATGCGATGGGCGGCGCGGATTGGACGCTGCGGTCACTGATGAAAAAGGCGCGTTTGCCAAGGTTCGGCAAGGCGCTGATTTAGCCCTGCCATTTTTCTGTATTGGACGTGATCGCCTTGATCCGTTCTGCGGTTTTCGGATGGCTTAACATCCATGCAGGGGAGCTGGCACCACGTGCGCCGGTCAGGTTTTCCAGCTTTTCAAACAACGAAATCTGCGGGGTAGTCCCGATGCCTGATTTCACCAATAACGCAGACGCATAGGCATCGGCCTCGTACTCATCTTTGCGGGACAGGCGCGCAGCTAAAAGCGACATCAATCCGCTGGCGATATAAGGCCCGATCCCCGGCAACAACCGTCCCAAGACCATCGCAAGGGCTGTGCGCATCGCGTTTTGTCCCGAAAAATCGATCATGCGGCGGCGGGAATGGCCCAATGCAACATGGCCCAATTCATGGGCGATGACGCTTGCCAGCTCGGCTGCAGTGACTTCGCCTGCGCGGTATTTGTTGAAAAACCCGCGTGTAATGAAAATGCGCCCGTCGGGGGAGGCCAAGCCGTTAATCGGCTCAATCTCATAGATGTTCACCTTGATGCGCGGCAGGTCCAATGCGCGGGCCATATCGTCGGTCAGCGATTTCAGGACTGGGTCAGCCAATTCGGTCGATTTCGCGTCCAATTCCTTGGACGTGCGCCAAACCGAAAACCGGTACATGGCGATGCCGTAAATCAACGCGATCAGGATAGGGGCAAATTTGAACATATACGTGATATGGGGCAGGGATGGGACGCGGGCAAGGGGGGTGATCTGGATCAATGCACCGTGTTCCGCATACGGCTAAGGTCACATAGAAACGAAACCCTAGAAGGAATGAAAAATGCTGACAGTTACGCGCGTATCAGATGACCGGATAGATTTGACAATCGAAGGAAAAATAGAGCGGCCGCAAATGGCGGCGGGCTTGACCCAATTGTTCCAGCTGTCCGAAGATTTCGACAATGGCGTCATGCTCTATACGATCACTGGTTTCAAATGGCCTGCTTTTGATGCGGTCATGGGCGAGGCATTGCGTGTGCCGCAGCTTTTCGGACTTATTCGCCGGTTCGGGCGCATTGCCTTGGTCGCCGATAAGGGGTGGATCAGGCGTATGGCTGTCATCGAAGGGGCCCTGATCCCGGGACTTGAAATCAAGGCGTTTAAGGCCAGCGAAAAAGACGCGGCAGAGGCGTGGTTAGCAGGTGATCAGGTCTAATCCGTGGCGCGATAACCGCTCTACCCCGTCAGGTTTTACAAGCACCGAATGGCCCAAAGTCATCGCATCACCGCTGTCGCTATCCATTAGGATCATATGCAAGAAAAACACTTGGTTTTCTTTCATGATCAGTGGGTTACCTTCGTAAAACATCGGGAAATCAACCCAGATCGGGTTGTAAATCGCGCCCATGCCATAGCCGCAAGCCTTTAGTCGGGCATGGCCATAGCCGTGGCGGTCAAACACTCGCGCATGGGCGTCGAACACGTTACCCATCGGGGCGCCCGGCATGATCGCGGCCTCGCAGGCGATCATTGCTTCCTTGCAGGCCGCGTGCATCCGTTTGTGGTTGTCTGATGGTTTACCCACGATGATCGTGCGCATCATTGCGGCATGATAACGCGCATAGGCCCCCGACCATTCCAGCGTCAGTTGGTCTGACGGATCAAGATGCCTGCGGCCAGAGAAATAGCGGCAGAGCAATGCGCCTTCGCCGGATCCGATGATGAATTCATTGCCGGCGTAATCGCCGCCGCCTTTGAACACGGCGCCCTGCATATCGGCAAGAATATCACCTTCGAATGCGCCGGATTTCGTGGCCGCGATCCCCGCATCAAGCGCGTCGTCCGATAGCGCAGCCGCACGGCGGTGCATCGCAACCTCTGCGTCTGATTTGATGCGGCGCTGCGCGCGTATGATTTCGGAGGATTCGATCAGATCGGGGATCAATGCACGGACCTGCTGGCCGTTATAGTCGGTCAGCCCAGCCGTTTGCCCTTCATAGCCGATGCGACCAGCGACGCCCAAATCCCCGAGCAGTTGCGCCAGATCAGCGGCGGGGTTCATACCCTCAACATCGTCCCAAATGTGGATTTCACGGTCTGACAAGGTCGATGTCATGCGGGCTTGGCGCAGGTCGGGATTGCGGGTCAGCAGATGCAACTCGCCCTTGGCCGTCAGCACAAGGCATTGAAACAGCGCAAAGCCAAATGTGTCATATCCGCAAATCCAGTATTGGCTTTCGGGCGCAAACATCAGCAGTGCATCAAGCCCTTCGGCGTTGATGGCGGCGGTGGCACGGGCCTTGCGTGCGGCGTATTCGGGGGCGTCAAAATGCATGGTCATGGGCGTAGCGTCGCGGGGAACGCGGCAATGGTCAAGCGCCTAGGCCGACGCCTGTTTGTCGTTTTTCGCCTTGGCCGCGCGGATCAGCCAAAGACCAAGGATGATGGTCACTGCGAGCGCTGTGAGCAAACCGCTTGCATTACCCAGCAGACTGGCAATCAGGGTCAGGTTGTCGCCAAACATAAACCCAAGCCCCACGTAGCCTGACACCCAAACGATTTCACCCAAGACGCCCCACATTGCAAATCGGATCCAAGTAAAGCGCGTTAACCCACTGATATAATTAATATACGGGCCAAGGGGTGCGACCAGCCAGCAAGAGAAGAAGACTGAACTGCCGCCCCATTTCTGCATAAAACTATGACCTTTGGCACGCAGCTTGGCGCGTTTCGGGTGTTTATCTAGCCAGTCCCCCATGCGGTCGCCAGAAAGGCGTGCAATGGCGTAGCCGGTGTTGTCACCCAGAACGGCACCGCAAAAAGCGGCCAATGCAACATTGATCAAAACCAAATCGCCTGTCGCGGCAAAGCTGCCAGAGGCAAGCATCAGCAAGGATGACGGAACGGGTAGGGCAAGGCAGCTGAGGAATGTCACGCAAAACAGAACAACGACGCCGTAATCTGCAATTAAGGTGAGTGCGAGATCCCTCATTTGCGTCTCGCGTCCCGCCAGGCTTCGGCAGCATCCGTAATCCTGATCTGCAAATCATCGAGAGTCAGGCTGTTTTGGGCCGCAATCGTGTCGAGCGACTGGCGGCGGATTTTGTCACCTTTGACCAAGAACAATGCTTCGCCCAAAACCTCGGGCGGCAGTTTATACGATTGCGCGACGTAGCGCGGCGTCATCCAACCGGCAAGCGGTTGGTCCTGATGCGCGGGGTTCATCCAATAAAGCGTGGAAGACACCGTGTTGACAGCGAAATACCCCAAAACCGCAACGGCTAGGCCAAAGGCGAGTACAGCAATGCGGTGGCTTTGCCAAAGCTGTTTCATGTCAGAACCTTCATACCGTGTTCAATACCGGACAATGTCATTGGTACCATCCGGTCACGGCCAAAGATTGATTGGATCATCTGGATGGATTGAGTGTGCGGCCAATACCGTTCGGTCAATGGATTGATCCATAGATGATTGGGCCATTGTTCGCGCGCGCGGATCAGCCACGTTTCGCCGCTTTCTGCGTTCCAATGTTCATTGGCCCCACCGGCAAAGGCGATTTCATAGGGCGACATAGATGCGTCACCCACAAAAATACATTTGTAATCAGGGCCGTAGGTGCGCAGGATTTCATGTGTTGGAATATGCGCACCGAAACGGCGACGGTTGTCGCGCCATACGCCTTCGTAAAGGCAGTTGTGGAAATAGAAGTGTTCGAGGTGCTTGAATTCGGACTTCGCAGCCGAAAACAGCTCTTCCACGACTTTGATATGAGGGTCCATCGATCCTCCGACGTCTAAAAACAACAGAACCTTCACGGCATTGCGCCGCTCTGGTCTAGTTTTAACGTCCAAGTATCCGTTTTCCGCCGTTGCGCGAATTGTGCCGTTCAAATCAAGCTCTTCACTTGCCCCGTCGCGCACCCATTTGCGCAGCCGCTTTAGCGCGACTTTGATGTTGCGCGTTCCCAGTTCTACGGTGTCATCAAGATTGCGGAATTCGCGTTTGTCCCACACTTTGACAGCGCGTTGATGGCGAGATTCCGATTGGCCGGCGCGCACGCCCTCTGGGTTGTAGCCGTAAGCGCCAAAGGGCGAAGTGCCCGCCGTGCCCATCCATTTGGACCCGCCTTGGTGGCGACCTTTTTGCTCTTCCAACCGTTCGCGCAAGGTTTCCATCAGCTTCTCAAAACCACCCATGGCTTCGATCTCGGCCTTTTCTTCCTCGGTGAGGTGCTTTTCAGCCTGCTTGCGCAGCCATTCTTCCGGAATATCGACGGCGTCCATCACGGCTTGAGGCGGGATCGCATCAAGGCCGGAAAATGTCGCGGAAAATGCGCGGTCGAATTTATCGAGATGTCGCTCGTCTTTGACCATCGTGACGCGGGCGAGGAAATAGAATGCCTCAATGTCATAGGTCGCAAGACCCGCTTTCATGCCTTCCAGAAACGCCAGAAATTCGCGCATGGACACCGGCACCCCAGCGTTGCGCAAATTGTCAAAGAACGGCAGAAACATTTACATGGCCATGCGTTCGATGATGACCAATACGAACAAGCCGATAATCGCGCCCATGATTGCGATGACAACGGCCCATTGCAGCAAATCAAGCCGCGTCCCGCCACGCCGTTTTGCCATGAAAACACCGATTAGTGCGCCGATCAAAAGACCAAAAAGAGGTAGGATCATGGGTCGTCCCTTAGTAAGGGCGCAGCGCCGCGATCTCGTCTAGACGGGCCTGCACATTTGCATCAGTCCCAAATCCGTAACGCGCCCAACCCAGACTGTCCAGACGGACCTCTTCGGCCTGTGCTGTATCGCCGCGCATTTCCAGGGCTGCGGCCTTGAACATCATCAATGTCGCGAGCAATGCGGCGTTTTGGTGGCGTGCTGCCACGGGGATGTTCGCTTCGGCCAAACCGATTGTCGTTTCAGCATCACCTGCGGCGAGCGAAAATGCGGCCTGCTGCACGGCGATATGGGCCGTGTGGATTTTCATGTTGTTATCGCCCTGATAGGCCGTATTGGCCGCATTGAACGCATCCAGCGCGGCCTGAGAGTCGTTGCCAACCTGTAGTCGCCCAAAGGCATAATTCGCAAAACCGACACGGGTGCCGGACCAGCCAAATGCACTGGCCAAGGCGACGGCTTGCTTGGCAGCCGCGCGACGTTTGAAAGGCGTGCCATTATTGGCCAGCGCGGTTTCCATCGCGTCGATCCAATCGCGCGAGGTGTCGTTTTGTGGGCGCCCTTTTCGGCGGTTGCCTGCGGGGTTCAATCGGCTGAGCAACGCGGGCAAGCGCGCCGCGACATCACCACGGGTCATGCCGTTTTGCAGCTCTGGCGCATAAAACGCGCGCAGGACCAACATATCGAACCCTGTCAGAACGGTATGAATGTTGTCGTCGTTGAACACACTGTCTGGCAGCCGGTAAAGATCGTTGAGCGGTCCCAGCGCTTGGGCGATTTCTTCGTGCAAACAGTCGCGGGTTTCTTGCGGGGCCACGTCGGAGGGCACAAAAATCGCGGCGCGGTCGCGGCGGGTTAGCGTTGTCCAGTCAACCTGAGGCGTGCGGCGGGCAATTTTGAATTCATCCCAAGATGTCAGGCGTGGCACAACGAAACATGCCGCGCGTGGCACAGCAGATTGCATCGTTTTGCGCGGCACGGCCTGCACAGTGATCGCGGCAGGCTGATCGGCAGGAACATATGTGATGTCCAAACGGGCCTCGCCGCGCAAACGGACGAGCAGCTCTTTAAGGTCGCGTTCCATCGTCGGGTTGGCATCACCGGTCAGACGCACGGTGATCGGCCCTTCAAAACGGGTCAATTGCGGCACGGCGCGACCGCTTTCCATGCTGAACGACAGATCAAGGAAATCTTGAGCGATATCAGTGTTGGCACGCAGCGCTGGCGCCACATAATCGGTCGTGAAAACGCGCATTGGCGGCATGGTGCTCGCCATGGTCAATGCCCGGCTGGGTGGGGCGTCTTGGGGGACGGGCGCACAGGACACCATAAAACCAAGGGCGAAGGCAACGACACGGTTCATGATGCAGGCCTTTGATACTTAATAAAATTCGTTAATGATCCGACGCGGTCATATAATTGGCGACCGGTGGTGTTGTCGTCTTGGGTTAACCAATAAACAGATGGCGCGCCCGCCTTGTCAGCGGCGGCATAGACGGCTTCTATTAATTTTCGGCCAACGCCTGTGCCGCGCACCAACGGGTTCGCAAATAGGTCCTGCAAATAGCAGACATTTTCAACGCGCCAACAATGACGGTGAAACAGGTAATGGGTGAGCCCGACAAGCGTGCCATCTTGGACGGCGACCAACGCGTTAAAGTCGCGGTCGTTGTCGTTCAACAGGCGCGCGAATGTCGACGCATAAACAGCGTCGGACACATGGGTGCCGTAAAAATCCAAATAGTCGCCCCAAAGCCCGCGCCATGCCGCTTCATCAGCGGGGTGCAACGGACGGATGTCGACCGGCATTTTTGCCTTGGTCAAAACCTACTACTCCTCAATATCGTCAACTCAACCTGCCATTGAACTGCGGCCCCTCTTTGACTTGATTGCGGTTTTTCCGCGCAAATACCTCGGGGGCAGGTTCATTAAGCAAATATTGGGGTGTTTCCGCAGTAAGTTTTCAGCAATTGGCCGCCATTGGGGCAATACGTTGCAAGAAAGACTCAATCGGATTGGGGAAGGGCCGCAGGCTGCCACAACATATGGTGGCAGCCTGCGGTTTCGTGATTACGGCAGATCGACAATCATATGCGGTGTGCCATCCGATGTCCGCTCGGCGGTGCGTCCAGCTTGGTCAATTGTGGCCGTTACTTGGCGCCGTTCAATCACCATACTGTCGAATTTGCTGATGTTCACTGGCGTATCAAAGCGCACGGAAAACTGGGACCGCGCGCCGTGGCTGATGTCGCTTGCGCGGATCACGGTGCCCGTAAACGGACGGCCCATATAATGCCCCGTGATATGCTGGCCCAATTGCACCAAAAGGGCAGGCGCATTGCCCGCCGCCGCATGCAACGTGTTCCAATCGCGGTGGCCCAGCTGTTTGGCAAGCAGTTCCAACGATTGCGCATGGCTAATCGTGTGGCCCGTAGCCGCAAGCGAGGATCGCAGTGTTTTGGCCTGCGCCTTAAGCGCCGCCAATGAAGGTAGGTTTGTCATCTTTCACATCTTTCAGGTCAGATGCGGATTTTCTCGTCGGGTGCTTGCATTGCCAACAGACCGCATAATGCTGAGATCAGTTGTGAGAGATTGTCAAAGCTTCACCATGGCGAGATGCCTGCAAGCGGCGGGTGCTTTGAACCCTGACAAGGTGTTAATAGGTCAGAAGTGTCGGGTCAATGGCGGCTTTGCGGACTTAGTGACCATTTTATAGACAGCCACAATCGTCAGCGCTAGTTTCGAGCATGACACTTGTTGGTCTTTGTTAAATATCTATCGGTAGGGCTCAAATCGAATGGTTGATGAAATCACGTTCATATTTTTTGTGTGGGCCACGGTGCATAGTCCAGCATTACTCGCCCTTCCGTGGGTATGGTTGAGCAAACTTTCTAAAGTGAAGCTAAGACTCAAAAGAGCTGTAAAATTAGCTATTTGCGGACCATTCGCTCTCACATTACTATTTCTGCTCCTCCGTACGGTATGCGCTCAGGGAACCGGAATTGACTCGCCTTTCAATGATTGCGGTCTATTTCCAGCATGGGTGGTAGTATGGATACCTCTCGGAATTATTGTTCCTGTTGCAGGTTACTGTGCGTACGCGGTGCTCCGCTCTGGCTATGAAGAAGTTAGTAATTATCGGGCTCACAGAATGTGACTCTGGGCTCGAAGCTGACATCGGCGACGTTTGTTAAACTATCAACAACCAATCAGAAAAACGTGAAATTTTGCGTTTCACGCTACCGCCCGCTGCGCGCCATAAATGCCAGCCGCTCAAACAAATGCACGTCTTGTTCGTTCTTCAATAAGGCCCCATGCAGTTTCGGCAGCGCATTGGCCCCGTCGCGTTTGAGGTCTTCGGGCGTTAAGTCTTCGGCCAAGAGCAGCTTCAGCCAATCGAGCACCTCTGACGTCGATGGCTTTTTCTTTAGCCCAGCGGTTTCGCGGATTTCGTAGAATTGGGTGAGGGCGGTCGTCAGCAATTGATCTTTGATATCAGGGTGATGCACGGCGACGATTTTGCGCATTGTGTCTTGGTCGGGGAAATTGATGTAGTGAAAGAAGCAGCGGCGCAGGAAAGCATCTGGCAGCTCTTTTTCGTTGTTGGACGTGATGATCACCACAGGGCGGTGCACGGCCTTTACCGTTTCGCCTGTCTCGTAAACATGGAATTCCATCCGGTCGAGTTCTTGTAACAGATCATTGGGGAATTCGATGTCAGCCTTATCGATCTCGTCGATCAGCAGGACCACGCGGCCTTCTGCGCCGAAGGCCTGCCAAAGCTTACCCTTGCGGATATAATTGCCCACATCATGCACTTTGTCATCGCCCAGCTGGCTGTCACGCAACCGGCTGACCGCGTCGTATTCATACAATCCTTGCTGCGCCTTTGTGGTGGATTTAATGTGCCATTCGATCATTGGCAGCCCAAGTGCGGCGCTGACTTGACGGGCGAGTTCGGTTTTCCCCGTGCCTGGTTCGCCCTTGACCAGCAAGGGGCGCTGCAATGTGACGGCTGCATTGACCGCCATTGTCAGGTCTTCGGTGGCAATATAGCTGTCAGTGCCTTGGAATTGCATCTTGTTCATCCTGTCATCGTTTGCCGCAACCTAGCCTTGAAACTTGCCATCATCAACAGTTGCTGATTGGGACAAATCGGGGGGTGACATGGCCCGCAATCGGCGGTAAACGTGCGCAAAATAAGGGGTGGAACGATGTCTGATATTGCAAAGCCAACAGATGTCACCAGCATCAAGGAATCCGAGATGAAAGCAGAGAATTTCCTGCCAGACGACTACCGTCCTGCCGAGGACGAGCCGTTTATGAACGAACGCCAAGAAGAGTATTTCCGTCGTAAGCTTTTGAATTGGAAAGCGGAATTGATGGAAGACACGCGCGACACTGTCGCCGGAATGAAGGATCAGACCCGCAATATTCCAGACGTGGCTGACCGCGCATCTGAAGAAACCGATCGATCGTTGGAATTGCGCACCCGCGACCGTCAGCGTAAATTGGTTAGCAAAATAGACGGTGCGCTGCGCCGTATCGACGAAGGTGAATATGGCTATTGCTCTATCACAGGTGAACCGATTTCACTTAAGCGTCTTGATGCCCGTCCGATTGCGACAATGAGCCTTGAGGCGCAAGAGCGTCACGAGCGCCGTGAAAAAGTCCACCGCGACGACTAATGGATAATGCGCGCCAAACAGTTGCGATTGTTGGCGCAGGTATTGGCGGCCTGACGGCTGCACTGGCCTTCGCCCGTAATGGGGCGGAGGTTTTTGTTTTGGAAAAGGCGTCAGAGCTCAAAGAGGCAGGCGCTGGCATTCAGATCACACCCAATGCGGCGCGTGTTTTGCACGCATTGGGTCTTTCAGATGAAATGGCAGCGGAGAGTATCGCTGCCGATGCAGTTGTGCCCACCGACGGTCTACGCGGCACGACGGTCACGCGGTTTGACCTACGCAAACAGTCGCCGCGTTATGGGTTTTTTCATCGGACAGGTCTTCAGGCGTTACTCGGGCGGGCCGCTCAGGCAGCAGGAGCGAAAATTCATCTTGGCGTTGCGGTCACAAGCGTGTCGCCAGAGGGTGTTTTGCAGACCACCGATGGTCCGATGCAGGCTGATTTGATTGTTGGTGCGGATGGCGTGCATTCTGTGATGCGCTATTTCGCGGACCCAGCGGCAGAGCCTGCAAAGTTCACAGGCCAAGTCGCTTGGCGCGCCATCATTCCTGCCAGCAACGTACCGCCAGAGGCGCGTATCTGGATGGCCCCGAACCGGCATGTTGTGACCTATCCATTGCCTGATAATCGGTTGAATATTGTGGCAGTGCGAGAGCGTGACACATGGGCCGAAGAAGGGTGGAATCATGTTGACGATCCGGCCAACCTACGTGCCGCATTTGCCGACTGTGCGCCCAACTTGCGACATTTATTGTCTCATGTAGAGCATTGTAATTTATGGGGATTATTCCGACATGATGTTGCAGGAATATGGGCGCGGGGCAAGGTGATCCTGCTTGGTGATGCGGCCCATCCGACCCTGCCGTTTTTGGCCCAAGGTGCCAATCTGGCGATTGAGGACGCCTATGTTTTGGCGCAGTGCTGGACCGAACACAATACGGTGCAGGCGGTTGGTAAACGTTATCAACAATTGCGCCGTGACCGCGTGGTGCGTGCGATTGCGACGGCCAATGCAAATGCCAAGAATTACCATTTGTCTGGGATCAAGCGGCGGGTTGCATTCGCAGGTTTGAAAACGCTTGGGCTGATTGCGCCAAATGCGTTTTTGAACCGTTTATCATGGCTTTATGACCACGATGTCACCCGTTGATTAAATAGCAAGATCGACCCAGACGGGGACATGATCAGATGGTTTTTCGCGGCCCCGAATAGCGCTTTCAATCCAGCAATCTTTTAGCAGATCAGCACATTGCGGCGTGAGCAGAAAATGATCGATACGAATGCCATCATTGCGGTCCCATGCGCCAGCTTGATAGTCCCAGAATGAATAGTGGTCAGGGCCGTGGTGACGGGCGCGGAAGGCTTCGGTAAATCCAAGGTTCACGATTTTGCGAAACGCAGCACGGCTTTCGGGGCGGAACAGGGCGTCATCGGTCCACGCAGCGGGGCGGGCAGCATCCTCAGGCTGTGGGATAATATTGTAATCCCCGCACATGAGCGCGGGTTCTTCTTGTGACATTAGGTCAACTGCGCGCGCATAAAGCCGGTCCATCCACGCCAGCTTATAGTCATATTTCGGCCCCGGCGCCGGATTGCCATTGGGCAGATAAAGCCCACAAATCCGCACCGCTTTTTCGCCGACAACGGTTGCTTCGATCCAGCGGGCTTGCTCGTCGGTGTCGTCACCGGGCAGGCCGCGGGTCACGTCTTCCAACGGCAGTTTTGACAAGATTGCAACGCCGTTAAAGCCCTTTTGCCCGTGGGTTTCGAGGTTGTAGCCAAGGTCTTCGATCGCTTGGCGTGGGAACCCTTCATCGACGGATTTGATTTCCTGCAACACAGCCACATCCGGCGCGCTTTCGGTCAGCCAAGTGGTCAGCGTGTCGATCCGCGCTTTCACGCCGTTGATGTTAAATGTTGCAATTTTCATGGGCGCCCCTTTGGTTGCCACCGTTTTGCCGGAACAAACCAATGGCTGCAAGTCGCCGAAACTGTATTTTTACCTTGCGTCATTACGGTGATGCGGTAACGAGGTGGGCAATAAAACCAACACGAGAAGATCTATGCAAAGCACCAAAGACCAACTGTCCAAGCCCGCCCGCGATTGGGTGAAAACCTTGGCGACATATCGCGACCCGTCCAACTGGCGGTCGTCGTTTGAATTGGCGGTCACAGTGATCCCGTTTTTGGTGCTTTGGGTCGCGGCCTGCTATGTGATGCAGTTCAGCTATATCGGTGCCTTTGCGATTTCCGCGTTCAACGGCGCGTTTTTGCTGCGTTTGTTCATTATTCAACATGATTGCGGGCATGCCTCGTTCCTTGCGAACCGCACGCTGTCGGATTGGATCGGGCGCGCCTTGGGTGTGTTGACGTTGACCCCTTATGACGTGTGGAAGCGTACGCATGCGATGCATCACGGCCATCACGGCAATCTTGATCATCGCGGAATGGGCGATGTGATGACACTTACGGTCGATGAATTTAAGGCCCGCGGTTTTTGGGGGCGGGTGAAATACCGCGCATATCGGCACCCATTGACGATGTTTGTGCTTGGCCCGTCTTATCTATTTTTATTGCAAAACCGTCTGCCGGTCGGCCTGATGAAGTCTGGGTCAAAATATTGGATTAGCTCGATGGGCTCGAACCTTGCGACGGCTGCGGCTTTGTTCACGATCTATTGGTTCTTGGGGCTTGGTGCTGTGTTCTTGGTGTTTTTGCCAACAACAATTGTCGCGGCATCAGTTGGGGTTTGGCTGTTTTACGTCCAGCATCAATTCGAGACCACAGAATGGGATGTGACGGATGACTGGCAACTGCATGACGCGGCGCTGCACGGGTCATCCCATTACGATCTGCCAAAGGTTTTGCATTGGTTCACCGGCAATATCGGCATTCATCATGTGCACCACCTGTATTCACGTATTCCGTTCTACCGCCTGCCAGAAGTGCTGCGCGATCATGAAGAATTGGTCGAACAAAGCCGCATGACGCTGTGGGACAGCTTCAAATGTGCGAGCCTTGATTTGTGGGACGAAAAATCTCGCCGGTTGATTTCATTCCGCGCGGCAAAAGCGCTTTAAATCGAAAACGACGTGCCGCAGCCGCAAGAGCTGCTGGCATTGGGGTTGTCGATCACAAACCGCGCGCCGATCAGCTCTTCAGAGAAATTGATCACCGCAGAGGCCAAAAAGGGCAGGGAGATGGGGTCAATCAGTACCTTTTCCCCTGCGCCTTCTAACACCAGATCATCGTCTTTCGGCTCGTCCAGATCGATTTCATACTGAAATCCCGAACAGCCGCCGCCCTCTACCGCGACACGCAAGGCCTTACCCTGTGCGGCTGCCCCGATTTCGGCCAGTCGTTCGAATGCGCGAGGGGTCACAGTGGGGGGGAGCGTCAGCATTTTGCCAGCCTTACATGTTTGTATCGATTGCAATATAGGTAGGTCAGGCAAAGACGACAAGACAGGCAACAAGATGACAGCATCATTTGCGACCGATCCCGCCAATGCGCGTGGGCGATTGTATGCGGAGGAAGAAAGCTATTTCCGGTCCCCGTTTCAGCGCGACCGCGACCGGATTATTCACGCCAGCGCGTTTCGCAGGCTGAAACATAAGACCCAAGTGTTCATCGAACATGAAGGCGATTATTTCCGCACCCGCCTGACCCATTCCATCGAGGTCGCGCAGGTTGCGCGCACGGTTGCAGCGTCATTGGGCCTGAATGTTGAACTGACCGAAGCTGTGGCATTGGCGCATGATTTGGGCCACACGCCTTTCGGCCATACGGGCGAAGAGGCGTTGGATCGTTTGATGCAGCCATATGGCGGCTTTGATCACAATGCCCAAGCCCTGCGCATTGTGACCGATCTGGAACGGCATTACGCCGAATGGGACGGGCTGAACCTAACGTGGGAATGCCTAGAGGGGATCGCCAAACACAATGGACCAGTGACGGGTGATATCCCATGGGCGCTTGCCGACTATAACGCGCGCCATAATCTGGAACTGCATACCCATGCCAGCGCCGAAGCCCAAGCCGCGGCCTTGGCCGATGACATCGCCTATAACAATCACGACCTGCATGACGGGCTGCGCGCAGAGCTGTTTAGCACCGATGAATTGGCTGAATTGCCGATTTTGCGCGATTGTTTTGCCCGCGTGGATGCCAAATACCCTGACTTGAATTATTATCGCCGCCGACACGAGGCCTTGCGCCGCTTCTTTGGTGTTTTGGTCGAAGATGTCATTACTGTCAGCCGCCACAATCTGGCTGAATTGAACCCGCAAACCGTGCATGATGTGCGCCATGCAGGACGCATGATGGTGCAGTTTTCGCCCGACCTGTGGACCGACCTTAAGGTCATCCGCAAATTCTTGTTTGAACGCATGTACCGCGCCCCAGCCGTGGTCGAAATGCGCGTGGTTGTCACCAAAATGGTGGACGATATGTTTGCGTTTTTTATGGAAAACACCAATGAATTGCCCAAACAATGGCGCAAGGACGTGGCGGCCGCACCGGATAAGGTTGCATTGGCGCGGATCGTCGCGGACTATATCGCGGGCATGACCGACCGTTTTGCAATCCAAGAGCATACCCGCCTGATCGGCGGCGAAGACATTCCGAAAGGTGTAATCGATGGCAGTTGAGACAGCAGCAGTGGCGATGCAGCCCGTTATGGCTTTTGCGCTTGTGGGCGCATTGGGGGTCGGATCGCAATGGCTTGCATGGCGTTTGCGCATGCCCGCCATTGTGTTGATGTTGGCGGCCGGTGTGATCATCGGCCCTGTGTTGGGCGTCTTTGATCCGGCGCGTGATATCGGCCCTTTGATGAGCCCAATCATCGCGATTGCTGTGGCGATTATCCTTTTCGAGGGCGGATTGACGCTTAATTTCCACAGCCTGCAAGACGCCGTGAAAGGCGTGAAACGTCTGGTGTTCATCGGTGCGCCTTTGGGCTGGCTGACGTCGACATTGGCGTTAAAATACGGCGCAGGGTTGTCTTGGGAAAGTTCCACCGTCTTTGGCGGCATCATGATCGTCACGGGCCCCACAGTGATCGCGCCGTTGTTGCGCACAGCCCGATTGTCGCGCCGCCCCGCGGCTTTGCTACAATGGGAAGCGATCGTGAACGATCCGATCGGCGCGCTCGCTGCGGTGTTGGCATTTTCGGTCGTGTCTGCTTGGCACACAAGCCTGACGGTCGAAGCTGCGTTTATGGAGCTGGCGATCGGTATTGGCTTTGCCACCGTGATCGGTTGGGCGGGCGGATACGGGCTGGCCAAATCCTTCAAGCGCGGCTGGGTTCCTGAATGTATGAAGGTGCCGGTGCTGTTTTCATTGCTGCTGGCCATCTTTGCCGTGTCCGACGCGGTGCTGCATGAAAGTGGGCTGCTGGCCGTAACAATTATGGGCATCGTGATCGCGAACGCGAACCTGCCCAGCTATGAAGAGCTGCGCAGGTTCAAAGAACACGCGACGGTTTTGTTGGTGTCTGGTGTGTTTATCTTGCTCGCGGCGGGTCTAGATTTCGGCGCCTTGGCCAAGCTGGATATGCGCGCGGTCGCCTTTGTCCTATTGGTCATTTTGGTGGCCCGTCCAGTCACCGTGTTTATCTCGCTTTTGGGATCGGGTGTGCCGTGGCGTGAACAGGTTTTGGTGGCCTTTACCGGCCCGCGCGGTGTGGTTTTGGTCGCTGTGGCCGGCTTGTTCGGCGAACGCCTTCTGGCACTTGGGTTCGAAGATGCAGCCTTGATCGGGCCGCTCGCTTTCTCGCTTGTCGCTGTGACGGTTGTCTTGCACGGGTTCACGTTGGCTCCATTCGCACGGTTCCTTGGCCTGACAGGCGCGGATACGCCCGGGGTTGTGATCGTTGGTGGCTCTGCCTGGACAACGGCCTTGGCCCAAGCGCTCAAGCAGGCGGAAATCCCTGTCCTGATGACTGACCCGAACTACGGCAATTTACGCATGGCGCGCGACGCAGGGATAGAGACGTTTTCAGGGGATATCCTATCAGAGGCAGCAGAGATGCGGTTGGAGTTGGTCAGCTATGCGACCGTCATCGCGGCCACGTCCAATGATGCGTACAACACGCTTGTGGCGACGGATCTTGCGCCTGAATTTGGCCGCGACAACGTGTTTCAAGTTATGCGCGAAAAGATGGATAGCGCACGCCATCAATTGCCGCGTACCTTGGGTGGTGCGAATTTCGGGCCAGAGGAAACCCATGCGGGGCTGGACCGTCTGGTTCGCCTTGGTTGGACGTTCCGTACGACACGGCTAAGTGCCGAGTTTACGTTTGATCAGTGGCGCGAAAATCGGGATGAAAGCGCGTTGGTCGCGCGGATTTCGCCCGCAGGCGTGATCCAATTTATCCGCCGGGACGAGGACGTGAAGCCAGCACCGGACGTGCGGATCATCGCGTTGCGCCCGCCGGGGGAAGACCAGCCCGATGGGATCGCGCAGCCGCCTGCCGATGCGTGACATTGACGACCACGGTGGGCGTGATAAACGGCCACCAACACCTATTTGAGGACGCGCCTGATGAACCTTTTTGCCGATATTCGTGGTCTTGTGATCAATTGCCTTGATGCCATGGTCGCAGATGGCACCTTGCCTGACGGGCTGGCCATGGGCGCTGTTGCCGTGGAACCTCCACGCGATGCGGCGCATGGGGACATGGCCACGAATGCCGCGATGGTGCTAGCGAAACCTGCGAAAATGAACCCACGCGCGATTGCTGATGCGCTGGCTGCACGGCTGTTGGCAGATGACCGCGTGGCGCTGGCAGAGGTTGCAGGCCCCGGGTTCTTGAACCTGCGGCTCGCGGCGGATGTATGGCAAGGCGTCATCACTGCCGCACTGACGGACCCGACTTATGGCCAATCCCAATTGGGCGCGGGCCAAAAGATGATGGTTGAATATGTGTCCGCGAACCCGACAGGGCCACTGCATGTGGGCCATACACGCGGCGCTGTTTTTGGCGACGCTCTGGCAAGCCTTTTGGCCTATGCCGGTTACGATGTGACACGCGAATATTACATCAACGACGGCGGTGCGCAGGTCGATGTGCTCGCGCGGTCTGTCTACTTGCGGTATCAAGAGGCGCACGGCCAAGAGGTCGCGTTCGAAGATGGCACATATCCCGGTGATTACCTGATCCCTGTGGGCGAAGCGCTTAAGGCGGAAGTCGGTGATGCGTATTTGGGCCAAAGCGAAGACAAATGGCTTGTTCCCCTGCGGGAGTATTCCATCGTTGCAATGATGGATTTGATCCGCGCTGATCTAGCTGCGCTCGGCGTGGTTATGGACAGTTTTTATTCAGAAAAATCTCTGTACGGGACGGGCCGGATTGAAGCCGCGATCAAAGAGCTGGACGACAAGGGCCTGATCTATCGCGGCACGCTAGAGCCACCAAAGGGCAAGATGCCCGACGATTGGGAACCACGCGAGCAAACACTGTTCAAATCGACCGCGCATGGCGACGATGTGGACCGGCCTGTGCAAAAATCTGATGGATCATGGACCTATTTCGCGCCTGACATCGCTTATCACTATGACAAGGTGGAACGCGGCTATGACCAGTTGATCGACGTCTTTGGTGCCGATCACGGCGGTTATGTCAAACGGATGAAGGCGGCTGTGTCTGCGCTGTCTGACGGCGAAGTGCCGTTGGATGTGAAGCTGACGCAGCTGGTGAAGCTTTATAAGAATGGCGAGCCGTTCAAGATGTCCAAACGGGCAGGGACGTTTGTGACCCTTGCCGATGTGGTTGATGCCGTGGGCAAGGATGTCACCCGTTTCCATATGCTCACACGCAAAAACGACGCGCCGCTGGATTTTGATTTCGACAAGGTGACTGAACAGTCCAAAGACAATCCTGTTTTCTACGTGCAATATGCCAATGCACGGATCAACTCGGTGTTGAGCAAGGCGCGCGAGGCCGGTGTTGCGGTGGATGATGCGACGCTTGCGGGTGCCGATTTGTCCAAATTGTCCAGTGATGCAGAGCTTGTCGTGATCAAGAAACTCGCCGAATGGCCGCGTCTTGTCGAAATTGCCGCCAAGGGCCATGAGCCTCACCGGATTGCATTCTATCTGTATGATTTGGCGTCTGATTTCCACGGTTTGTGGAATAAAGGCAACGATGATCTGTCCCTGCGGTTCTTGCAGGACGGCGACAATGCCACAACACAAAGCAAAATCGCGATGATTCGTTGTGTGAGTGTTGTGATTGCTGCCGGACTTGGTATTCTTGGCGTAACCCCAGTGGAAGAGATGCGCTAAAGCGTGCCGCCTTGGGGTTTGTTTTGAGGCAACCCACCGATTAGCAGTGATCGGGCAGTGAGGCAGAAAATGGCAGTTTATGATCAGGGGCATGCCCCCGTTTCCGGCGCAGTTAGCGCCGGTGCTTTGGTGAATTATGCAGGTGCAGCCGTATCTTTAGCGTTGATTGTTGGCGTTGGCGTCTGGGGCTATAAACTGGTCGTGCGTGATGTGTCGGGTATTCCAGTCGTGCGGGCGATGGCGGGCGAAATGCGCGTTTTGCCAGAAAACCCCGGCGGCGAAGTATCTGATCATACCGGACTATCTGTAAATGTTGTTGCAGGCGCTGGTGAAGCAGCCGCCCCCGAGGATACCGTTGCATTGGCCCCGCGCACAGCTGGTTTGGCGAACGAAGACCTTGACGTGCAGCCCATGGCAGAAGCGGCAGAGGTCCAGCCGGTTGCACCAGTCGTTGCGCCAGAGGCCGAGATCGCCGTTTCGTTGAATGCTGACCAATCTGCGAGCGGCCCGTTGTCGACAGATGATATTCTTGCCTTAGCTGATCAGATCGCTGCGGGTGCTGCCCCGTTGACCGATTTGGCCGCAGGCACTGATGTCGCCCCCACGCTAAGCGTTGGCGGGCAGGCAGTGACAGCGATTTCCACAAGCATTCCCGGGGTCACAACATCCCTGCGCCCATCCGTGCGTCCTGCATCATTGCAAACAGAGCCTTTGGCTGTGGCCTCTGCACCGAAACCATCGGTCTCGACACAGTCGCTGGTCACCACCACCACTTTCCCAGCAGGCACGAGCCTCGTGCAAATCGGTGCCTTCCCAAGTGCCGAGGTCGCTTCTGCTGAATGGACCCGCCTGCAAGGGCGCTTTGACACCGTCATGGAAGGAAAAGGCCGCGTGATCCAAGCTGCGACATCGGGGGGCAAAACATTCTACCGTTTGCGCGCCCAAGGCTTTGCCGAACTCGGCGATGCCCGTCGTTTTTGCGCCGCATTGGTTGCTGAAAATACCGATTGTATCCCTGTCGTCGTGCGCTAATCCGGTGTTCAATGCGAGCATTTTGGCACCTGAAGGTTGCACTGTAACCAATTGGGAACGTGACTTTTTCCGTGATGTTAGCCCCTTTGGTTTTATCGTATTTGCCCGCAATGTCGACACGCCCGATCAGTTGCGTCGTTTGACAAGTGATCTGCGTGAGGCCGTGGGGCACGATGCGCCAATTTTGATCGACCAAGAGGGTGGCCGCGTTCAGCGCATGCGCGCACCCCATTGGCGCGAATGGTTGCCGCCCTTGGATCAGATGGCTCAAGCCCGTGACCCGATGCGTGCGATGTGGCTACGCAATCGGATCATCGCGGATGAATTGCGTGCGGTTGGGATTGACGCCAATTGCGCGCCTTGTGCTGATATCGCAAGCGCCGAAACCCACCCATTTTTGCAAAATCGCTGCTACGGTACTGATGTGAAAACGGTGATTGATGCGTCGCGCGCCGCTGCTGATGGGTTGTTGCATGGCGGTGTGATCCCGGTCCTTAAGCACATCCCCGGACACGGGCGCGCAACGGTCGATAGCCACAAAGGATTGCCGCATGTGTCAGCCACGCATACCGAATTGATGACAAGCGACTTTGCCCCGTTCATAGGGTTACAAGACCTGCCAATGGGCATGACGGCCCATATTGTGTTTGACGACATTGACCCAATGCTGCCGGCCACACTGTCAAAGGACATGCACAATGTGATCCGTCAGCACATTGGCTTTCAGGGGCTTTTGATGACCGATGACATTTCGATGGGCGCGCTTGATGGCAGTATCGGGGAACGAACGAAGGCCGCGATTGCCGCTGGCTGTGACGCCGTTCTGCATTGCAATGGCAAACCCGGCGAGATGATGTCTGTTGCCGCCAATGCGGGCACCGTTGGGCCGCGCGCGCATGGCGCGTTATCGGCGCGCAAAACGCCCGAACCCGTTGACATTGCGGCCCTCAGCGCGGAACTTAACACCCTGTTATAGGGTGAGGGCGACGTGACTGCTGGGTTGTTTCAAGAAGATGCGCAAAGCGTCAGCGAAAGGGTCGCCGCAGAGGCGCTGATCGTTGATGTGGGCGCGTTTGAAGGGCCGTTGGACCTGCTCTTGACCCTGTCGCGCACGCAAAAGGTCGACCTGCGCCAAATTTCGATCCTTGCACTGGCCGAACAATACCTCGCATTTGTGGAAGAAGCCAAAAAACTGCGGCTGGAACTGGCCGCTGATTATTTGGTCATGGCTGCTTGGCTCGCATTTCTAAAATCCCGCCTGTTGCTGCCGCCCGATCCAACCGAAGAAGGCCCATCAGGCGAAGAACTCGCCGCGCATTTAGCGTTTCAACTTGAACGGCTGGAAGGCATGCGCAAGGCCGCCGCCCAATTGATGGCGCGTGACCAATTGGGGCGCGATTTCTTTGCCCGTGGCATCACCGAAGACGTGGCCCGTGTGCGCCGTGTCACCTATACTGCCACATTGCTTGATCTGATGCAGGGCTACGCCCGTATCCGCACCAAAGATGATTTTCGTCCCTTTGTCATGGACCGCGAGGCCGTTATGACAATGGAGCAATCACTGGCCCGCATGCGCACGCTCATCGGCTTTGCTGGCGAATGGACCGATATCGTCAGCTATCTGCCCGAAGGCTGGGAGCTGGATCCGGTCAAGCGGCGCTCTGCCACGGCGGCGACATTTGCGGCATCATTGGAATTGGCCAAAGAGGGCAAGATTGACATTCGACAGGGCGAGACATTTGCCCCCATCCAAATTCGCAAGAGGGACCCGCTTGATGGCGCATTCTGATAACGACAGCTTGTTCGAGGCCCCGCCGATGGCCGAACAGGAACGCATGGTCGAGGCGATCCTATTTGCGACCGCCGAACCGGTGAGTGTCACCGAACTCACAGGCCGCATGCCTCATGGCTGCGATCCGGCTGAGGCATTGGTGCATTTGCGCAAGCGTTATGACGGGCGTGGTGTGCATTTGGTGAAAATCGGGGATGCGTGGGCGTTTCGCACAGCCGCAGACCTTGGATTTCTGATGCAAAAGGAAACGGTTGAGACCCGCAAACTGTCACGCGCTGCAATCGAAACGCTTGCGATCATAGCCTACCACCAGCCCGTCACCCGCGCAGAGATTGAAGAGATCCGTGGCGTGTCGGTTAGTCGTGGCACGGTCGATCAGTTGATTGAATTGGAATGGGTGCGGTTAGGTCGCAGACGCATGACACCCGGACGGCCTGTGACCTTTGTTGTGACCCAAGAATTCCTTGATCACTTCGGTCTTGAAAACGCGCGCGACTTGCCTGGGCTGAAGGAATTGCGCTCTGCCGGACTTTTGGAAAACCGTCCACCGCCGGGTGCGTCGCAATTGTCTGACACTGACGCGGAAGAAGATGATGATGACGAAAATCAGGTCGAAATGTTCGATTAGTGAATTTATGATCGGATTAATGTAACTATTCGGACTTAAAATGTTTGGAAAGTTTAAGTCCCTGACCTTGGTAATTCGACTTAATATCGACCCCATAAAGCGCTTGGGGCATGTCGCTCATATGTTCATAGACCAAACGCCCGACAACTTGCCCATGTTCAAGAACGAATGGGGCCTCGTGGCAGCGGACCTCTAGAACGCCGCGCGATCCAGTGCCGCCAGCGGCAGCATAGCCAAATCCGGGGTCAAAGAAGCCCGCGTAATGCACACGGAATTCGCCCACCATCGCCAGATAAGGCGCCATTTCGGCGGCCTGCATCGGCGGGATCACAATGCTTTCGCGGCTGACCAGAATGTAAAACGCACCGGGGTCGAGGATAATCCATCCGTCCTTTGTATGCACCTCTTCCCAATATTCGGATGGGTCGTAATGGGCGAGTTTTGACAGATCGATCACGCCCGTATGCGGCTTGGCGCGGTAGCCGACCAATGTGCCATTTTCCGGCTTCAAATCGACGGAAAAGCCCAAGCCGTCGGAAATGACCGGATCGCCAGACACAATTGGTGTGTCGGCATGCAATGCGCGCAGGTCATCATCGGACATAAACGTCTGGCCTTGGCGGAATATGATCTGGTTGAGCATTTGCCCCATGCGCGCGACGACCGAAAAAGAACGTGGGCAAATTTCGACGTAAAGCGGACCTGTATACCCCGCAGGCACACGATCAAATTCGACGCCACGGTCGGTAATGATCCGCGTGAGCAGGTCCAGACGCCCGATAGAGGATTTGGCAGAGGCCGCTGCCGTCATACTAGCAGGCAGGGCGAGGGATTCGAGCAGGGGCACGACATACACACAGCCCTTTTCAAGAACCGCGCCGTCAGTCAGGTCAATGGCATGCATTTGGAAATTTTGCAGCCGCTCTGTGACGCTGCGGTTCCGACCTGCCAGAAATGATGCGCGAACGCGATATGCTGTGCTGCCAAGCCGCAGATCAAGCGAGGCTGGCTGAATTTGACCGTCTTCAATCGGGACAGAGGCCGAAATCGCGCCGTTTGCGATCAATTCACGCAGCTGATGATCCGCAAGTACACCTGAATTTGTCATTTTCTCTCCTCCGAGAATACAAAAACGCCCGCCGCGTGAGAACGCAAGCGGGCGGTTGTGATTGGTCGGGCTAGCAGGACTCGAACCTGCGACCTTCCGTCCCCCAGACGGACGCGCTACCAGGCTGCGCTATAGCCCGACTGCGGATGTTCATACTGGATTTGCGGGGGCAGGCAAGGGCCAATTCAAAGGCTGGCACGGATACGGTCGCGGATCGCGGCAAGGCGGTCGATCAAGGGTACAATTTGGACAGCATTTTTCTGTGCAGCGACCTGATTGGCATTGATGATGTCGGGCACAAACGGGCCGCGTGCTGGGGCTTTTGCAACAGGGGTTGGTGCCGGTGGGACCACATTCACAACGACAGGTTCGGGCGTTGGCGCAAAGGGCTCTGGTGGCATGGGCGCAGGGGTCTCTTCAGCGTCCGGCGTGTCAGTAAATCCAGCGCCTTCGGCGAGCCCGATCACATGCTGCACGCCCTGTTCCCGAAGGAGTTTTTGCGCGCCTTTGATTGTCATACCCTGTTCGTGAAGCAAGGTTTTGATCCCAGCAAGCAGGTCAATATCCTCGGGGCGATAATAACGCCTGCCGCCAGCGCGTTTGACAGGCTTAATCTGGGTAAATTTGCTTTCCCAAAACCGCAAAACATGCGTGGGAGTATCAAGCGTTGCCGCCACTTCGCTAATGGTGCGGAATGCGCTTTGCGATTTGGCCATAAATGCCTGTCCTTACTTGTTACCTGACGCGACCTTGTCTTTCATCAGATGAGAAGGGCGGAAGGTCAACACGCGGCGCGGATGGATTGGCACCTCTTCGCCTGTTTTTGGGTTCCGGCCAACGCGCGCGGATTTTTCGCGTACAGAAAATGTCCCGAATGACGAAATCTTAACTGTTTCGCCCGATACAAGCGCATCAGACACATGGCCCAGAACGCTTTCGACCAAATCGGCACTTTCATTGCGTGATAGTCCCACTTGGCTGTGGACCGCATCGGCAAGATCCATGCGTGTCAAAGTCTTATCGGCCATTTCTTTCCCCCAATTCTATTGCAAGTGACTTTGGCGGATCGTTTTTTCAGAGTCAATAACAAGGGGTTGGGGCAGGGACTTAAGCTGTTGCCGTAATATTACCACCGCAGAACGACGGCGCCCCATGCAAGCCCGCCGCCGATTGCTTCGGTCACAAGCAGGTCGCCGCGTTTGATCTGGCCATTCGCGACACCGACAGACAGGGCAAGCGGGATCGACGCAGCAGATGTGTTGCCGTGATCTTGCACTGTCACAACAACGCGGTCCATGCCCACACCCAGCTTGCGCGCGGTGGATTTGATAATGCGGATATTCGCCTGATGGGGGACGACCCAATCGACATCATCGGCACCAAGACCGATTTTGTCCAAAGCCGTGTGCGCTGTCTGTGCCAACTTTTCAACGGCGTGTTTGAACACCTCTTGGCCTTCCATTTTCAGCACGCCAGTAGACTGCGTGGATACACCGCCATCAACGTAAAGCAGGTTGCGGTGGGTGCCGTCGGAATTGAGGTCCGTTGATAGGATGCCGCGGTCGTCATTGGTGCCATTGCCGTCTTGTGCCTCTAGCAATAGCGCGCCTGCGCCGTCACCAAACAACACACAAGTCGACCGGTCTGTCCAATCCATGATCCGGCTGAATGTTTCTGCGCCAATGACCAGCACGCGGTCGGCTTGACCCGATACAATCAAAGCATTCGCATTGGTCAAGGCAAAGGCGAAACCAGCGCAAACCGCTTGAATATCAAAGGCATAGCCCTTAGTGTTGCCGATTTTCGCTTGCACCATTGTGGCCGCAGACGGGAATGTTAGATCGGCGGTAGAGGTCGCGACAATAATCGCGTCCACGTCGTTGCCAGTCAGTCCAGCCATGTCCAATGCGGCGTTCGCCGCATGGGCTGCAAGGTCGGATGTGTTCTGTCCGGGGGCGGCGAAATGCCGACGTTCGATGCCGGATCGCGACTTGATCCATTCGCTGGTTGTATCAAGCGTTTTTTCGAATTCGGCGTTTGGGACGACACGTTCGGGTAGGTAATGGCCAACACCAATAGCGACTGCGCGACGTGTCATGCTTTAAGAATCCGATTTGCTGGCTGTGCCTTCGTGGATTGCATCTTGGGCAAGTGCTGCCGCCGATGCAACCCGCGCGGCGAGTTTGTCAGAGAAGCCTGATTGCGCCAAACGGTAGGCCAGATTAATCGCCGCCGCGATACCGGTTGCGTCCGCGCCACCGTGGCTTTTGATCACTGTCTGGTTCAGTCCCAAGAATACGCCGCCGTTCACGCGGCGCGGGTCGATCCGCTTGCGCAAGCGGTTGAGCGATCCACGTGCAAGCAGGGCTGCAAACATCGAAAGCGGGGTTTTCATCAGCGATTCGCGCAAAAGCCCTGAAATGAGATTTGCCGTACCTTCGCCGGTTTTGAGCGCGACATTGCCGGTGAACCCGTCAGTAACAATTACGTCAACACGGTCGGACGGCAGGTCGCCGCCTTCAACGAATCCCACATACTCATATTCACCCTTGTCCGCGGCTTGGCCGATCATTTCATGGGCGACTTTGAGTTCGGCGCGGCCTTTATGCTCTTCGGTCCCGACATTGAGCAGACCAATGCGTGGGCGGGGCAGGTCCAGCCCGTTGCGGGCATAAGATGCTCCCATCAGCGCGTAGGTCAACAGGTCGTCCTGATCGGCGCGAATGTCTGCTCCAGCGTCCAGCATGACGTTAAACCCCGATGGGTTGCGCGACGGCCATAGGCAAGCAATCGCGGGGCGGTTCACGCCCTCTGCCTTGCGCAGGCGTAGCATGGAAATGGCCATCAAGCCGCCGGTATTGCCGCAAGATACGGCCACCGCCGCAGATCCATCGCGTACCGCCTCGATCGCGGACCACATGGATGTTTTCTTGCCGTGGCGCAGGACATGGCTGGGTTTGTCAGTCATTTCAACGACTTCAGCCGCATCCCAAATCTCGACACGATCCGCGATTTTTCGTTTTTCCACCAGCGGCGCCAACACATCGTGGGGGCCATGCAGGATGGCACGCGCATCAGGCGCACTCTTTAGAAACGTCGAAAGGCCCGCGACAACAGTCGCAGGCCCTTTATCGCCGCCCATCGCGTCGACGGATATAATATGTGCGGTTGTGGCCGCCTGATCCGTCTGTGCTTGGGTCATGTTCTTAACGTAACGCTTATGCTGCGTCGTCGTCCAGCTCTACATCAGCCGCTGCAATCACTTCGCGTGTCGCGTAGTGGTTGCAAGATGGGCAAACGTGGTGTGGGCGCTTCAGCTCACCGCAGTTGTCACATTCGTTTGGGTTCGCAGCAACAAGGCTGTCGTGTGCACGACGGTTGTTACGACGGGATTTAGATACTTTATTCTGCTGGACGGCCATGTCTCAACCCTATGATTAAAGGGCCATCTGGCCCGTGTGATTCAGTCTTTGGGGCGTCCTACGCGATTGGAACAGCCCTGTCGAGACTAGATGTAAAGAGGCGGCGAACATACTGCGATTATTTTGCAGCACAACCCCCTTTGATTGGATGGGTTATTCGCCGCCATCCGCCTTGTTTTGCAAGGCATCGCGCAATGCGCCAAGGCCTGCGAACGGCTTGGCATCATCATCGGTCATCGGGGCCACATCTTTGTCGGCATAAACCGCTTCGCCCAATGCGGCACCGTCTTTACGTGGATATGGGGGCAGGGCGAGCGATAGTGCCTCGATCATCACGGCCGCCACATCCAAGGACGTAGGCAGCATTTCGGTGTTCTCGTCGGCCGTCATTTCGACGTCGTCTTCTTCAGGCTCTTCGAAATTGGCGACATACCGCCGTGTCACATTTTCATCGATGCGTGTGGTCACAGGGTCGAGCGTGACAACGCAAGCTTGGGACACGGTCGCGCCGATTTTGGCTGACAGCTCCCAATCGGTGCGGCCAGACGGGGTGAATTCACCGGCAAAATGCAGCTTTTTCACACCATTGATACCCAAATAGGCGGCAATCGCGGCGCAATCAGCGGCGTTTGGTGTCAGGTCAAAGCTTGTGTTGTGCTTATTGGACAACGCGCTCAGGCGGATAGGATGTGTCGGCAAATCAGCCAATGGTGCTTCCATTCTTGAATAGAGGGCCTTGCATGTTGTAGACGGGATAAAAGGCATCAAGCACCAAGGCAAGGGGCAGTCCCATGGGCAGCAAGGCATTTACAACCGCACGTCGGGCAATCGCAGTGGCCGTATTGGCAACAGCCGTGGCCTGCACACCGATTATTCGCAACCATGGCTATACACCAACTGCTGAGGATCTCGAGCTGATCGTGACAGGCCAGGACACCCGTGAAACCGTCACAGCGCTTGCCGGTCCGCCCACTTCCACTGGGATGCGCGCGGACAGTGCGTTTTATTATGTGTCCAGCAAATTCCGCCATTTCGGCCCGCTGGCACCAGAAGAAATCAACCGCGAAGTCTTGGTGATCAGCTTTGATACCGCTGGTTTGGTCAGCAACATCCAACGCTTTGGTCTGCAAGATGGGCGCGTCGTCACGCTATCTCGCCGCGTCACAGATAACTCTGTGCGCGATTCGACATTCGTGCGCCAGTTACTTGGCAGCCTTGGCCGCGTGAATGCTGGTGACTTCCTCGGAGAGGGTTAAGCCTCTTCGGGCTCAAACGCCAACGCGACCCCATTGATACAATAGCGCAGGCCCGTTGGGGCGGGCCCGTCTGGGAACACATGGCCCAAATGCCCGTCGCAGCGGTTGCAATGCACCTCTGTGCGTTTCATGAAAAACTTGCGATCCACACTTTCTCCAACCATATCGCCGTCAATTGGCGCGTAGAATGAAGGCCATCCTGTGCCGCTTTCAAATTTTGTGGTCTGGTCGAATAATGGCGCGCTACAGCCGGCGCACATGAATGTGCCAGCGTCCTTGGGGAAATTATCATAGGTGCCTGCGCGTTCAGTGCCATGCTTGCGTAAGACTTGGAACGCCTCTGGTGTCAGGGCGTCGCGCCATTCGGCGTCTGATTTGATGACTTTGTCCATGTTTGATTTCCCTTTTCTGCATTGTTGGTCATATGTAGGGCGCAGGCGGGTAATCGCCAAGCGATAGGATGATCACAGTTTTGCAAGCCGCCCTGACATTGACCTGCCGCATGGCCGACACCGCGCACGACCTCGCAGCCTGTCAGGCATTGCGGCATGCGTGTTTTATTGGTGGCGTCGGGCTGGATGCAGATCGCTTTGATGCAGTGTCCGAACATGTGATGGTCGAAAAGGGCGGCGCACTGGTGTGTACATTGCGCCTGCGCGTGCTGCCCGATGGGGCGGATCTGACCGACAGTTACACCGGCAGTTTTTACCATTTTGGCCCGATGCGCGGCCCCACGTTAGAGGTCGGGCGGTTCTGCGTCGCCGAAAACGCATTTTCTCCGGATGTGCTGCGCATGGCTTGGGTTGCGATCACGGCGTGGGTTGACGCGCGGGACATTCAGCACCTGTTTGGCTGTGCGAGTTTCACTGACACCGATCCCGCGCCCTATGCTGATGCATTCGGATTGTTGCAATCTGCACATCTTGGCAACATGAATGTTGTCCCGCAATCCATTGATAATAAATCTCTTCATGCTGTCTGCGACATAAATTTTGACCGTCGTCGCGCCATGGATCAACTGCCGCCACTGCTGCGGTCCTATCTCGGGATGGGTGGCTACGTCAGCGATCATCTGATCATCGACCGGTCCCTGGGCACGCTGCATGTATTCACAGGACTGCGCATCGCCGACATCCCAGCGGCGCGCGCGCGATCCTTGCGCCGTCTTGCCGGGCAAACGATGGGCTTGCACATTCCGGCCCCGCGCAATAGCTGACAGCCATGGCACGCGCACCTTTACTCCAACTCTCGGACATCGGCCTGACTTTCGGTGGTGATCCTGTTTTCGAAAACCTGTCTCTGGTGGTTCAACCCGGCGACCGTGTGGCCCTTGTGGGGCGCAATGGTTCGGGCAAGTCCACCTTGATGAAGGTCATGGCCGGATTGATCGAGGCCGACAGCGGCACCGCCATTGCGGGCACTGGTGTGAGCGTCGGCTACATGGAACAAGACCCCACGATGGAAGGCTACGACACGCTCGGCGCTTATGCGGCCAGTGGATTGCCCGAAGATGAAGCATACCGCGTGGATATGGTGGCCGAGGGGCTGAAATTCGACCCTATGGGCGACCCCAAGACTGCGTCCGGTGGGGAACGTCGTCGTGCAGCGCTCGCGAAACTCATGGCCGAAGCGCCAGAGCTGATGCTGCTCGATGAACCGACGAACCATTTGGATATCGAAGCAATTGCTTGGCTCGAAGAAGAACTCAAATCCACCCGCGCCGCATTTGTCCTGATCAGCCACGACCGTGCATTCCTGCGCAACCTGACCCGCGCAACCCTATGGATCGACCGCGGCGAGGTCCGTCGCGCCGAACAAGGGTTCGACGGGTTTGAGGAATGGCGCGACAAGCTGTGGGAAGAAGAAGACCAACAGCGTCACAAACTGAACCGCAAGATCAAGGCAGAGGCCCGCTGGGCCGTAGAGGGCATTTCAGCGCGGCGCAAACGTAACCAAGGGCGCGTGCGTGCCTTGGCCGAATTGCGCGCTGAAAAAGCCTCTCAAATCAAACGCCAAGGCACCGCTGCGATGGCATTTGACGGCGGATCAACTTCTGGGAAAAAGGTGGTCGAGGCGACCGGCTTGACCAAATCCTATGACGGCAAGCAAATCGTGCGCGGCTTTGATCTTACTGTGCAACGCGGGGACCGCATCGCATTCGTTGGCCCCAATGGGGTCGGGAAAACAACTGTTCTCAATATGTTGCTGGGTAAAGTGGAACCGGATGAGGGGGCGATCAAACTAGGCACGAACCTCGATATCGCGGTGTTCGACCAAGCCCGGGCAGCACTCGATCCCAATATGACACTTTGGGAAAACCTCGCGTCTGATCCGGTGCTTGGCGTGTCAGGCAAGTCCGATCAGATCATGGTGCGCGGCAACCCCAAACATGTTGTCGGCTACCTCAAGGAATTCCTGTTCGACGAGGCGCAAGCCCGCGCGCCCGTCCGGTCGCTCTCTGGTGGTGAAAAAGCCCGGCTTTTGCTCGCCCGCCTTATGGCGCGCGAAAGCAATGTGTTGGTTTTGGACGAACCGACCAACGATCTCGACATCGAAACGCTGGACTTGTTGCAAGATATCTTGGGCGATTACGACGGCACTGTAATGCTCGTCAGCCACGACCGTGATTTCCTTGATCGGGTTGCGACAACGACAATCGCGATGGAAGGCAACGGCCAAGTTGTGGCCTATGCGGGCGGTTGGACCGACTACCGCAACCAACGCAGCGACACGACGCCTGAGGCCCCAAAATCAGTGGGTAAGCAATTGTCCAAAGGCGGAAAATCCGCGCCTGTGGCCCGCAAAACAACGCTGTCGTTTACCGAAAAACACAGGCTGGAAGAGCTGCCAACGGTTATGGAAAAGCTCACCGCAGAAATCGGCAAGCTTGAAACTCTGTTATCCGATCCAGCGCTATTCACAGACAATCCGGTGAAGTTTCAAAAGGCCACTGACTTGCTCGTCGATCGCCAAACCACGCTCCAGAATGCCGAAGAAGAATGGCTCATGCTCGAAGAAAAGGCCGGATCGTAAAACGACCCGACCTTCTTCTGGCTCAAAATACCTCGGGGGGCCCGTCAGGGCGGGGGCAGCGTCCCCTCTACTTACCCGTCGAAGTCTACCACTTCCATAACGCGCAGCGCCTCTGGACGGTGGTCCGCCAAGTCGGTCAATGCCACATCATCTTCGGTGAATTCACCCCAGCTTGCGACCAGTTCGGATACAGGCGCGCCTGGCAGCACAGGGTATTCGCTGTTTAACTCGGCATAGATGCCTTGGGCCTCTGGCGACACCAAGAATTCCATCAATTGCAGGGCTTCATCGCGGTTTGGCGCGGCTTTGGTCATTGCGACGCCAGACACGTTCACATGTGTGCCGCCATCCTCAAACGTCGGGAAAACGATGCGGACTGAATTCGCCCACTCTGTCTGTTCCGCGTCCGCCAACATTTTGCCCATGTAATAGGTGTTACCAAGGCTGATGTCGCATTCGCCAGCCCAGATCGCCTTGACCTGAGCGCGGTCATTGCCTTCTGGTTTGCGCGCGAGGTTGGATTTCACGCCCTCGGCCCATGCTGTCGCACCTTCGACGCCCGCGTGTTCGATCACGGCGGATGTCAGGGCGAGGTTATAGTTGTGAAGGCCAGAGCGGGTGCAAATGCGGCCTTCCCATTTGTCGGATGCAAGATCTTCATAGGTGGTTATTTCGCCATCCGCCACGCGGTCTTTAGACGCGTAAACAATCCGCGCGCGTTTTGTCAGACCGAACCACAGGTTGTCGCCGCTGCGCAGCGTTTCTGGCACGGAAGCTGTCAGTACATCGCTTTCGACAGGCTGGATCACATCGGCGTCCACGATTTGTTTCAGATTTGCGATATCCACAGTCATCACCAAATCAGCAGGGGACCGCTTGCCCTCTGCCTTCAGGCGCTCAACGAGACCGTCATCAACAAATGCTAGGTTCACAGCGATTCCTGTCTGTGCAGTAAATGCGTCCGTAACAGGTTCGATCAGGCTAGGCTGACGGGTTGTGTAAACGTTGACATCTGCCAATGCGGGCGCGGCAATTGCGGCACATGTTGTCGCAAAGAGGATGGTACGAAGTGTCATGGGAGTAATCCAATTGTTAGCGTTTGATGGCGCCGTAATAACCTGACTAATTTAGTCGGGTCAATACCCAAATAATTTAGTCGGATTTATTTTTCTGCCAATTTCGCCGCATCCCATAGCGTGTCCATTTCCGCCAGATCACTGTCGGCTGGCGTCTTGCCATTTGCAGCAAGCGCATCTTCGACAGCATTGAAACGGCGTATGAATTTGGCATTGGTACCACGCACCGCCGCCTCTGGATCGACACCCAGATGACGTGCGAGATTGGCCATAACAAACATTAAATCACCAAACTCTTCGGTGATTTCATCTTGGGTGAGTGTATCGCGCGCTTCGATCAACTCGCCCGATTCTTCGATGATTTTATCAAGCACATTGGCGGTATCCGGCCAATCAAACCCAACGCGCGCCGCGCGATTTTGCAGTTTTACCGCACGGGTGAGTGCCGGCAGCCCTGCCGCGACGCCGTCCAAAACCCGGGCACGGGCCCCGCGTTCTGTCGCCTTGATCGCTTCCCAGTCTTTGGTCTGCTGTTCGGCCGATTTATCTCGCGATTCGTCACCGAAAACATGCGGGTGGCGCGATACCATCTTGTCGCTGATCGCTTTGACCACGGATTCAAAGGTGAAATGCCCTGCTTCTTCGCCCATCGCGGTGTGATAAACCGTTTGCAACAGCAGATCGCCCAATTCACCCTCTAGATCGCCCATATCGCGGCGCGCAATGGCATCGGCCACCTCATAGGCTTCTTCGATCGTATAAGGGGCGATACTCTCAAAATCCTGCTCAATATCCCACGGACAACCGGTGTCGGGGTCGCGCAACCGGCGCATAATTTCCAAAAGCCTTGGCATCCCGCCATTTGGGTCGTGGATTAACGTATCTGCCATTGCGCGGGCCTCCGGTTTGGTTTCAACTCACATTATGATCTAACCCGCAGGAGCGCCAGCAATGCCCGTTATCAATCGCATCGCCGATTACACCCCTGATATGACGGCGTGGCGTCGCCATTTGCATACGATCCCAGAGCTGATGTTCGACTGTCACAATACGGCGGCCTTTGTGGTCGACCGCTTGCGCGAATTTGGCATCACCGACATTCACACTGGCATCGCTACATCCGGTGTTGTCGCGATCATCGAAGGGCAGGCTGAAGGCCCCACGATTGGCCTGCGTGCCGATATGGATGCGTTGCCAATGCAAGAAGAAACAGGGCTGCCCTATGCGTCGACCATCGACGGGATGATGCACGCCTGTGGTCATGACGGGCATACGACAATGTTGTTGGGTGCCGCGCGCTATCTCGCAGAAACCCGCAATTTCAAGGGCCGTGTAGCGCTGATTTTTCAACCGGCAGAGGAAAACGGCGGCGGCGGCGGCGTGATGGTCGAAGAGGGCATCCTTGATACCTTCAACATCTCAG
Source organism: Yoonia sp. (assembly GCA_965660685.1). GTDB lineage: Bacteria > Pseudomonadota > Alphaproteobacteria > Rhodobacterales > Rhodobacteraceae > Yoonia. Next base: position 120,161 of record CBFIAX010000002.1, read on the forward strand.
AAGTTTATGCTCTTCATAATGCGCCAGGCACACCTGTTGGGCATTTCTACACTACGCCCGGTCCGATCATGGCCGCGGCGGATACGTTCCACATTCATATCACCGGCAAGGGGGGGCATGGCGCAATGCCACATGAAACCGTTGACCCGATTGTTGCCGCGCTTGGTATCGCGAATGCGATCCAGACGATTGTGAGCCGGAACAATTATTCCTCGGATAATCTGGTGGTGTCGGTCACCCAAATTCATACAGGGTCCGCCGACAATATCGTGCCCGAAAAAGCCTATTTGAACGGCACCGTGCGCACGTTTGACAGCGCCGTTCAAGGCATGGTCATGGCGCGGTTAGAAGCCATTGTAGAAGGCCAAGCCGCCGCTTACGGTGTCGACGCCTATATGGATTACGAGGTCGGTTATCCGGCCACAATCAACGATGCTGCAAAAACCGAATTCGCCGCCGATGTGGCCCGCGAGATTGCGGGTGAGGATGGCGTCAACGCCGATGCTGGCCCCGAAATGGGGGCTGAAGACTTTGCCTATTTGTTAGAAAAACGCCCCGGTGCTTATTTGTTTGTTGGCAATGGCGATACGGCGGGCTTGCATCACCCTGAATTTGATTTCGACGATGACACGGCTGCCGCTGGCGCATCATTCTTCGCGCGCATAGTGGAGCGGGCAAACCCATTGGATGGAGCACCGACATGAGCCTAGAAGACGCAAAAAACCAAATCGATCTGGCCTTCACCCGCAAAGGTCGTCGTGGTTTGGCCTATGAAAACGCGTTCAGTGGTGCGACTTCATTCCTGCGCCGCACCTTCACCAAAGATATTGCAGGTGCCGATTTGGTCGTGACTGGCGTCCCATTTGATCAAGCCGTCACACACCGCCCCGGCACGCGTTTCGGCCCCCGTGCGATCCGCGAGGCATCCAGCTTGCAGCCCTATGATCCGCCCTATGGGTGGGACGGGTTCGATCCGTTATCAGAATTTGAGATCGTCGATTACGGCGATATGGCGTTTGATTATGCCGATGTGGCGGGTGTGCCAGATTTGGTGCAACAACATATAAAAACCATTATATCCCAAGGGCCTGCAACCGTTACTTTAGGTGGTGACCACTTTATCACGCTGCCCATTTTGCGCGCTTATGCGGAAAAGTTCGGGCCGATCTCGGTCATTCAATTCGATGCACATTCTGATCTTTGGTCCGATGACGATATGGCACGGATCGACCATGGCACGTTTATGTATAAGGCTGTGAAGCTGGGGTTGGTCGATGTGACCCGTTCTGTCCAGATCGGCATCCGCACGGAATGTGACGATTATCTGGGCATGCCCTACATCGATGCGCGGACTGTACATGAAAACGGTGCCGCCTATGTCACGGAAAAGGTGAAACAAATCGTCGGGGACGCGCCAACCTATGTGACGTTTGATATTGACGCGCTTGACCCCGCATTTGCGCCTGGAACAGGCACGCCCGTTTGGGGTGGATTGGCCAGTTGGCAAGCCGCCGCAATCCTGCGCGATTTGGCGGGGATCAATATGGTTGGCGGTGATATTGTTGAAGTCTCGCCGCCATATGACACGACAGGGGCCACAGCTGTTGCAGGGGCGCATGTCGCGATGGAACTTTGCTGTTTAGCTCTTTGTAATAAAAGGAAATAAATCATGCCAGCCATGCCGATTAGTGGAAATGACCTTGCCCGATTTTCGGGACCCCAAACATTTATGCGCCTGCCAGAGGCAACGACGGCCGAAGGGCTAGACGTCGGGTTTATCGGCATTCCGATGGATATCGGCACAAGCTGGCGTTCTGGGACACGGATGGGGCCAAAACAGCTGCGCGAACAATCCGCGATGATCCGGCCTTATAACATCCAAACCGGTGCCGCGCCTTTCGATGCGCTGCACTGTGCTGATCTTGGCGATGTGCCGATCAATACGTTTAGTTTAAGTGATACTATTCGCATTATTACAGAGACTTATGATGCGCACTTAAAGCATAACTTTATCCCGATGGGGCTAGGTGGCGACCATTGTATGACACTGCCGATCCTGCGGTCGATTGCGAAAAAGCATGGGCCGGTCGCGCTGGTGCATGTGGATGCCCATGCGGACGTAAACGACGAAATGTTCGGTGAACGTGAAACTCATGGCACGGTGTTTCGCCGCGCTTATGAAGAAGGGATCATCGTCGCGGAAAAGGTCCACCAAATCGGGCTGCGTGGCACCGGTTATACGGCTGATGATTTCACCGAAGCCGCAGGCTGGGGGTTCAACCAATACCTCGCCCCCGACCTATGGCACAAATCGCTGACCCCACTGGCCCAGCAAATCCGCGACCAGATCGGCAGTACGCCAACCTACATCACCTATGACATCGACAGTCTCGACCCTAGCTTTGCCCCCGGCACAGGAACGCCTGAAATTGGCGGGCTGACCACGATGCAAGCGATGGAGCTGATCCGCGGGTTGCGCGGGTTGAATATTGTCGGTTGTGATTTGGTCGAGGTTTCACCGCCTTATGATCCAAGCGGCAATACCGCGCTGACGGGGGCCAATTTGATGTTCGAATTACTGTCGATCTTGCCGAATGTGCCCTATCGCTAAGGACATCAACCGATGAAAATAACTGCACTCATTGCCGCGCTTTTGCTGGCGATTTTGGCCTATGCGCGGTTTTCGCCTGTGCGGATAGGGGCCAGACACGGTGTTCCGCAGGTTGAGGAAGACACCCAGACGCATGGTGGCTTCACCGCTGTGCGCAAGGTGACCAGCGACGATGTGCTGGCGCGTCTGACCGCCATCGCCTTGGCGACACCGCGCACGGTGAAAGTGTCCGACAATCCGTTACGGATCGTGACGCGTAGCCGATTGATGGGGTTTGCCGACATAACCACCGTGGAATTCCGCGATGATACCCTTTGTATTCATGCGCATTTGACGATCGGACGCAGCGATTTTGGCGTGAACAAGGCACGTGTTTTAGACTGGTTAGACCGGCTCGGCCCGCTTTGATTGCTTGACCATCGCGCGATTTTCGCCCACTCCATGACCCATGATTGCACAAGACAAAATCGCCCAGATTATCGACAGGTTCCAATTCCTAGAAGCCAAAATGGCGGAAGGGGCGTCTGGTTCTGAAATCGCCGCATTGGGCCGCGAATACGCAGAGCTGCGTCCCGTGGTCGAAACCGTGACCGCCTATCAAAGCTTGATCGACCAGATCGCAGAAGCAGAGGCCATGCTGTCTGATCCTGAAATGCGCGAGCTTGCGGAAATGGAATTGCCTGACTTGCGCGCGGCGGTTGAGGCGTCGGAACATGACGTGCAATTGGCATTGTTACCCAAGGATGCGGCCGACGGACGTCCGGCCTTGCTAGAGATTCGCCCTGGCACCGGCGGCGATGAAGCAGGGCTTTTTGCCGCTGACTTGTTGCGCATGTACCAACGCTATTCAGAAAAACAGGGTTGGAAGTTCGAAATTCTCGAGGAAAGCCTATCCGAACTTGGCGGCGTCAAAGAGGTGGTAGCCCGCATCGCTGGCGACGGCGTATTTGCACGGTTGAAATACGAATCTGGCGTGCACCGCGTGCAACGCGTGCCTGAAACCGAAAGCGGCGGGCGTATTCACACATCAGCCGCGACAGTTGCCGTATTGCCAGAAGCCGAAGATGTGGACATCAACATCAGCCCCAATGACCTGCGCATTGACACCATGCGCGCCTCTGGGTCCGGCGGACAGCATGTGAACACAACCGATAGTGCCGTGCGCATTTTGCACATCCCGACAGGTATGATCGTGGTCAGCGCTGAAAAATCGCAACACCGGAACCGTGAAATTGCGATGCAGGTTTTAAAAACTCGTCTGTTCGATCTGGAACGCCAAAAGGTGGACGACGAACGTTCTGCTGATCGCAAAAGCCAAGTGGGGTCAGGGGACCGGTCGGAACGCATTCGCACTTATAACTTCCCACAAGGGCGGATGACCGACCACCGGATTAACCTTACGCTATATTCACTTGGGCAGGTGATTGCGGGCGATCTTGATGAAATTATTGATGCATTACAAGCGGATGCACAGGCCACATTGCTGGCAGAGATGGGTGCGTGACCGCTGATCTGACAGGATCGGTCCTTGTCCTCGGGGCGACCCGACAGTTGAAAGAGGCGGGTGTGCCAGATGCCGCCCGCGATGCGCGGCGCCTGTTTTCATTTGCAACGGGGGTGGATTCGTCACGATTAACGCTGACCTTGCCAGAGCTGGTCGCCCCGCAGATCGCAGAAACCTATGCCACGTTGGTGGCCCGCCGTCTGACCCGCGAACCTGTGTCCCATATTATCGGCAGCCGTGCGTTTTATGGGAGGGAATTTGCGGTGACATCTGCTGTGCTCGACCCGCGGCCGGAAACAGAAACACTTATCGAGGTCGCCTTGCGGTCGCATTTCACCAAGTTGGTGGATCTCGGCACTGGCTCTGGCTGTATCCTTGTGACACTCCTTGCAGAAGTTCCAAACGGGCAGGGTGTTGGCATTGATCTGTGCCCCGATGCTTTAGGCGTCGCCGCGCGTAATGCGCAGGCACACGGCGTAGAATCGCGGGCGTCGTTCGTCTGTGGCGACTGGCTGAACGACATCAAGGGGCCGTTTGATCTGATCGTGGCCAACCCGCCCTATATCGCGGCCGATGAAATGGCGGGGCTGTCGCCAGAGGTTGTGCAATGGGAACCTGAAATGGCCCTGACCGATTACGCTGACGGGCTGACCCATTACGCGCGGATCGTGGCCCAAGCCGTGCCGGTTTTGTTGCCATCGGGGCGGTTGATCGTGGAAATCGGCCCGACCCAAGGCGAGGCGGTCGCAAAAATGATGCGCGATGCTGGGTTGCGCCATGTCACTATCGTGCCTGACCTTGATGGCCGCGATAGGGTTGTCAGCGCGCAAATGGTCGGATTTGACCCCCAAACACGTGGTTAACACCCATTTTATTGAATATATTGCAGTTTCTGCTTGCTCTGGGGGCATATCGCTTGGTATTCATGTCGCATCGGACGGGGAACTGCAGTTTGCGATGTTCCGCCGATAGTCGCCATAAAATCGCAAGGTTGCATCATACCGCCTTATCAGGCGCTGCACGCACCAAGCGCCACGCAAAAGCCAAAGGCTTGACGGAACAAATTCATGAGATCAACGAAGTCCCGGTCACGCGGCAATAAAAACCGCAATAACCGTCCATCTGGCGGCAGTATTATCAACCGCGTTTTCGACAGCTCTGGCCCGAATGGGAAAGTGCGCGGCACACCGCAGCAGATCATCGAAAAATATAACCAGCTGCACCGTGATGCTGTGTTGTCTGGCGACCGCGTGGATGCCGAAAATTTCGCCCAACACGCCGAACATTACACCCGTATGTTGGCAGAGGCACAGCGCGAAGTTGACGCCAAACGCGAAGAGCAAGAAGAGCAGAACCGCCAGCGTCAAGCTGAACGTGATCGCGAACGCCAAGAGCGTCTTGCCGCACAAGAGGCCGCGTCAAACGATCCAGCAGCGCAAGACCAGCCTGATGTTGATAGTGGTCTGGTTGAAACGCCAGAGGCCGGCGCCCCAAGCGATGAGCCAAAACCAAAGCAGCGTAAACCGCGCCAGCGCAAGCCGCGCCCACCGCAAGCTCCTGAAGCTCCTGAAGCTGCTGAATAATTTGAAAACCCGCCCAATGTTGGCGGGTTTTTTTATGCGTCCATTGCCCGTGCCAAGGCGCAGAACTCTTCCAAACTGACCTGCTCGGCGCGTTCTGTGGGCTTAATGCCTGCGGCTTTCAAATAGTCTTCGATTTCTGGCGACACGGACTTCAACGCGGACCGGAGCATTTTGCGCCGCTGATTGAACGCAGCGGCGACAACACGGTTTAATGTGCCGGCATTGGCCTCGAACCGTGGGGCGGGCAAGGCGCGCAAATGCACGACGGCCGATGACACTTTGGGTGGGGGCGAAAACGCCTCTGGTGGTAAGTCCATCACGATTTTTGGGTCAGACCGCCACTGTGCCAATAGCGCCAAGCGGCCATAGGCTTTGGTGCCCGGTGCGGCCACGATGCGTTGGGCGACCTCGCGCTGAAACATCAACGTCAGGCTATCCCAAAATGGTGGCCATTCCGGCGGGGTCAACCAACGCACCAAAAGCTCTGTGCCAATATTATAGGGCAAATTCGCCGCCACTTTGATCGGGGGCGTCAGATGCTCCAACGGGTTCACATCCAGCGCATCGCCATTAATCGCCTGCAATTGGTCTGGGTAAGCCGCTGAAATCTCGGCCATCACCGGCATACAGCGCGGATCTTTTTCAATCGCTAAAACCCGCCGCGCGCCTTCGGCCAGCAACCCACGGGTCAGACCGCCCGGACCGGGACCAATTTCCAATACATCCGCATCTGTCAAATCCCCTGCGAGCCGTGCAATCTTGGCCGTCAGGTTCAAATCCAACAGAAAGTTTTGCCCCAACGATTTCTTTGCAGCCAGTTCATGTGTTTCAATCACATCGCGCAGGGGAGGTAGATTATCGATACTCATGTCTTTTTCCGAGCCCAAATATGTCCGCCGGAGGCATCACAACGTTCACACATTACGGGCCTCGGCCATTGTGCGCGCCATACGCAACGCAGCAATCATCGATGTGGCATCCGCGATGCCGCGCCCCGCAATATCAAACGCGGTCCCGTGATCTGGCGAGGTGCGCACGAACGGCAATCCCAAGGTCACATTCACACCGCCCGAGAAGTCCAAGGTCTTGATCGGGATTAAGGCTTGGTCGTGATACATGCACACGGCCACGTCATATTGCGCACGTGCGGCGGGATGAAACATAGTGTCGGCGGATAATGGCCCCGCGATCACGATGCCCTCGGCACGCAATGCGTCCAACACAGGGGAGATCATGTCGATTTCTTCGCCGCCCATCTTACCATCTTCACCGGCATGTGGGTTCAGACCGGCAACTGCAATCCGCGGCGATGTCAGCCCGAAGTCGCGACGCATTGCGGCATGGGTGATCAGAATTGTATCCGTGAGCACGGCAGCGGTCAGCCGCGCAGACACATCGGCCAATGGAATATGAATTGTCGCGGGCACAACCCGCAACATCTCTGATGCAAGCATCATAACAACGCGGTCCACACCAGCCAGTGCCGCCAAGTATTCCGTGTGCCCCGGATAGGCGAAATCAGCCCCATCAATGAGGGCGGCCTTGTGGATTGGTGCCGTGCAAATGCCGGCCGCCTGACCGCTTTGGACCAGCTCAACGCCTTGGGCGATAGAGCCGATCACACCGGCGGCGTGGGACGGATCAGGCAGACCAGCGGTTGCGATGGACCCGAAATCGCTGGCCAAGACGGGCAGGGCATTTGTACAAACAGTCGCTGCTTCGCTGACATCATTGATGACCTCGAATCTCGCATCCGTGGGCAAGTGGCGGGGGTCACCAAGCCAGACCATCAGATCGTCATCGCGCATGGCCTCCCATGCTTTATAAGCGATTTCCGGCCCAATTCCTGCAGGCTCGCCACAGCTGATCACCAGTGGTTTTACGGATGTCATCGCGTCGTGATCGTTGCCGCAGTGCGCAGGTCTTCGAGCAGTGAAGTCGCCAAGCTGGCCAGTCGGTGGCTGCGCAATTGGTTGCGCACGGCTTCTGGGACGACGCCTTCACCGGCTGCATTGGTACGGCCGCACATCATCAAAAACACCAATGTCTGGCCTTCATTACGGGTCAGGTTATAGGATGATTCGTTGGTGTCCAAACGGGCCAGTTCAAGTGCAACATCTTGGGAAATTTCTGCGGGTGGCAGGCTGTTGCGTTCCAAAACTGTCTCTGGCAGGCCTTGGGCCGCGCCATAGAGGTCGTCACATGTATCGGTCCGGTCTGCCAAGTCTTGGGCGGCGCGCAAACCAACCTCGGATTTGCCGCCATCAAGATAGAAAGCTGCATAATCAATTGCAGTAGGCGGTACGGTCGCGGTCTTTGCTTCGCGAATATCGCGCATTTGGAAAAGGGCCACACCATTGGTGATCGGCAGTGGCTGGGTCACTTCCCCCGGTGACAGGCCAAGCAACATTGACTGGAGCTGCGGCGGGTAATTGGTGATCGGCAACCAACCTAAACGGCCACCACGGGTCCGGCTGGGCAGGGCGGAAACGCGACGGGCTTGGGCCTCGAACGCGGATGTTGATGTGATCCGGCTGATCCGCTGAGCGGTCGCCATGGCTTGGGCCGCGCGCGGCGGTGGGGCCGCGATGATGATTTCATTCATCAACACTTCGATCACGGATCCGCCCGATTGGGTCTGCGCAATCGCGCGGCTGACTTCGGCGTCAGAAATGGTGACAGATGATCCATAGCGGTTGCGAATATAGTCGCGCCAGCTCACCCCGATGCGCACAAAATCCCGCAGGGTTTCTTCGGCGACGCCATTGCCCGCCAAGATTTGCAAGAATTGATCCAATGTCAGGTTCGCGCGCCCTGCGAATTCTTCCATCGCTTGGGCCAAGCTTTCGTCCGACAGGCGCAGTCCCGCCGCGTCCAAGGCAGCCATTTTGAGCCGATCTTCGATCAAGGCCGTGCGCGCGGCTTTGTCCAAATCGCCTGGTGTGCGAAATACTTCGAGAAGCTTCTTGCGCTGATCAAGCTCAAAGGCTGTTACCGCGCTGCTGTTGACTGTGATCACGGGCTGAAATGCGCCTTGGGCGGTTGCTGTATGTCCCCAGATCAGGGTCAAAGCGAGAAGTAAAAAGCGCATTGGTCTGCCTCTTGTCTTGGTCATTTGCGGCACGCTGCAGCAGGAGCTGCACTACCGTTTGCGGAAAATCCATTTAGCGTTACAGATAGCCCATAGCTCGTCGATGGTTCAACTGTAGTCGATGATGTGTAGCGGCGCGATACCGAAAGATCGACCTTTACGCATTCGTTTTGATATTCGATGCCCAATCCGGCCCTTGCAGGCTGATCATTTGCCAGATCATAGCGCGCATCAGCCTGCACATTCCACGATGGTGTCAATTGGAATGCCCCGTCGAACGACCATTCTGACACGATGTCAGGCCGGTTTTCGCGGGGTTCGGCGGCTTGCCAAATATAGGCGGCACTCAGGTCAATCACATCAGATTGCCAGCCCACAAAGGTGGCGGCACGGGTCAACTCCGCCTGATCGTCAAACAGCGTTCGCGCATCAAACCGCAATCCCCAAGGCGTGCTATGTTGCCCCGCCAAGAGCCAGTCATCCGTCAGGCGTTCAGGGTTCGCGGAGACGTCGATTTCCCCGGTGTCTAGATCACGAAAAACCCACCCAAAGGACAAAGTCGTTGCAGCGTCCGATGGTCCCAACCGTGTCCATGTGCCACCAACCGCAATTTGTAGTCCGGCCTCGATCGCATCTTCGCCGGAAAAGCGGGACAGGTCGAAAAGATTCGCTTCGTCAAATTCAATTCGCGTGCTGTCTTCATTCGGCGGCGTGATGCCATAGCCATCGGCCCATCCTAGGGCGATCATAGGTTCGACTAAATGTTGCGCGCCGCTTTTGGTGACTGTTGCCAGCGGATAGCTGATCGTGACACCGACCGATGGTACAATCCGGCCACCATCGGAAAAATTGTCGTCGTTTTTAATCTCGAACCAATCGGTGCGGAGCGCGGCCTCACCGCTTAGGACCATACCACCGCGCGTAATATGCTCGTGGGTTAGCCCCATATAGGCACCCAATCGCGACACGTCGCGCCCTTCGATCCCGTTTTGGCCGCGATAACGAAACACACTATCTGCCGATGCAACATACGTAAGTGTGGTGCCTTCCCTTAAAGCCGCGCGCTTTTCATAGGACGTACTTGCGACCAATGGGGGCAACGACGCGTTGTCTTCATCGTCGCGCAGGGTTTGGAAATAGGTGAGATTAGATTGGAACAGATCCGTATCACGCACGCGCAACAGCGAAACTGCCCCGTCCAGTCTGTCCTTTTCCGAAAACCCATAGTCGAGCAGATAGGCCGGATCGGACACGATTTCGACATCAAAAGTCAGTTTGTAATCTGTGCCAACATCGAAATCTCCATTCAAAAACAGATATGACCTTAGGGTATCAGGCATGAGAGTGTCTTCGCTGACAGCTGCATCAATTGTGATGTCACCGCGCATGAAAGCTTGGCGGTAGCGCAATTCTAACGTTGTTGTTTCAGACGATACATAGGGGGTCAGTGTTAGATCGCGATGATCGCCGATCCGAATGAAATAGGGCAGTTTTACACCCGTTCGAAGCTGGTCTGTTGTCCGAAAATTCGGCGACAGCCAACCTGTTGCACGCTTTAGCGATGGGTCTGGCAGGCGCATGCGTGGTATCCAAAATATGGGAACCCCTCGCACCAAAAGCTGTGCACCGGTGAAATACAATTGTTGGGCGTCACCGTCATGCACGATTTGTTTTGCGCGGATTTCCCAAAGCGGGGCTTGCGTGCCGCAGACCTGACACGACGTTGCCGCTACCTTGTATAATTGCGAATAGCGCCCATCGACGCGGTTGATCTGAGTGGCCGCAAGTTGCAGCTGTTGATTGAGCACCAACCGCGCACCACGCAGCATGCCATTTTCCATTTTAGGATCGAGAGATGCACGATCCGCGGTTAAAATGGTCCCATCAGGAGCCTGAATTAAAATCGGGCCGGTGATGGCCAGCCGGTCTGACACAGGATCATAGGAAATTTGCGCCGCAGACAAGCGGGTGCCGTCATAAAAAACCTCGATATTACCAGTCGCTACGAGCCTGTCATCGGACGTCACAACGACAGAGTTGGCCACCAAGGTCGCCGCCCCTTGGGACAGAGCCAGAGTTGGAAAAAACAGCAAAAGGGCGATGAGTATCCGCATTACCCGTCCTCTTGATGCAAAAGCATGCCAAGCGAAAGCCCGATTGCGGCCAAAGGTGGCGCCCATGCGGCCAGAATTGCGGGTAGCTGGCCGTTTTCACCAAGCACTTGGGTGAAATTGCGCACGAAATATAGGCCAAAAGAAAACAAGATCGCCAAAAGTACCATTATCCCAGTGCGCCCACCACGTTGATGGCGCAGTGTAAACGTCGCCCCGATCATCACCATCGCCACGAGAAAAAGCGGGGTTGCCAGTTCCATCTGTAACCAGACCTGATGGCGCTGAGCCGAAAAACCGGCGGTCTGCAAGCGATTGATAAATCGCGGCAAATCCCAAATAGGAATGGATGAGGGCGTCCCGAAACTGTCACGGATTTGGGTGGCGGTTAGCGAGGATGGGATTTCTAGACTGTCATGCAACACCGCGCCGGCTTCGGCGTTAGTGGTGTTCAGCGCCCAGCTTTTGGCGTCTTGCATCAGCCATGCACCATCGGTCAACTGCGCGCGGGCGGCCTCGATCCTGCGGGTGGGGCCTGTGTTTTCCGAAAAGGTGATGAAGGTCACGCCGCGAAGGGCAGTGCCGTCCAAATTGGCGTTATCGGCGCGAATTACTGTTTGACCTTCAGCACTGCCTTGGCGGAGCCACAGCCCAGATGCGCCCAAAGACAACACAGAGCGCTCGCCAGAAATCTGCCCGGCGCGTTCCTCATATTGGCGCGACGTTGCCGCAACGATGGGGTTCAATACGGCCACAGCTATGATCCCGATGATCAAAGCCATCAACAACGGGGACACCAAGGCCCGCAAGGCTGACCGGCCCGCCGCCCGTGTCACGACCATTTCCGACGATCGCGCCAGTCCAAGAAACAATGCAATTGCGGAAATGATCATGATCAAGGGCAAGATGCCATAAAGCGCGGCAGGCAATTTCAGCAATGTCAGCCAGAAAATTTCGCTGAATCCGGCGTCATAACCCGCATGTTTCCGCAATTGTTCAACAAGTTCGATGAAGAAAATGGTCAAAAGCAAAACAAGCCAGACGCCAATGAACACCATCACAAACCGTTTGGCGAAATATAGATGAAGGATCACGGGCGCACCTCTGCTTGGGGGCGGCGCTTGAGCAAATAGGGGCGTGTTGTGCTGATCAACAAAGCTGCGACCATAACCAAACCAAGAAGGCTAGGGATATAGGCCAACCACCAGAGCGCGGCGCTTTGACCAGCCGCCGCGAGGGTATAAGTTTCGACCCCTTTGATGACGATAATCAGGAAAATTGCCATTAGGATCTGTCGCCAAACACCAAAGCGGCTGAATCCGCCGACGAGCAAAGCGGCAAAGCCCAACAATGGCGCGACGAAGCCCAGAATCGATTGGCTTGTCCGATCATGAGCCTGCGCCCGCAATTGCGCCGCAGTCAGACCTGTTTCAGACTGCAAGGCGGGCAGGGCGCGCAACAGTTCGATTGTGCCAATGCGCGACGGATTGCGCCCTTTGGTCGGGGAAGCGTCAATGAACGCACCGATGTTATAGGCGAAGTCTTCAAATGTGGTCGTAAACAGTTTTTGATCCGCAGTGCGCAAGGTTTGGGCAAGCCCGTTAACCATAACCAACTGGACTTCGTTTTCGGTGCGCACCAAATAAGCCTGCGCTGCGGTATAGGTCACATGTGTCGCGTTATCGCGTGTGTCCGAAAGAAATATATCACGTAGCTCCCCACCCGGCGTCACCTCGCTGACATAAATCGTGATGCCGTCGACAGGTTCGATGAACCGCCCATCTGTGAGCAGCCGTGCGGTAAAGTTTTGCGCGATTTCAGCCTGTCTGACATCAAGCCGTGCCAGCGACTGGGGTACGAGCATATGCATCAAAAGCAACATCAGCGCCATGACAATGCCACCAAAGTAAATCAATGGACGGGCCAGGCGGAACGCCGAATACCCCGTGGCTTGGACAACGACCAATTCGGATTCAGATGTCATCCTGTTGGTCATATAAATTGATGCCGCAAATGCGGCCAAAGGCAATGCGATCTGTATCACGGCAGGCAATGATAACGCCGTAAACTCCAAAAATACTGCCGCTGATTGGCCGTCTGCAATCAATTGATCGAACAGGCGCACGGCCCGGTTGATCCAATAGACCATAACCAGCACAAAGCTGAAAAATCCAAACAGAACCATCAGCTGAGACAGCATATAACGGTCAAACCGTGCCACGTGGCCCATCCCCCCTGATTGGCGCAACGAAATTGAGGCCAAACTAGCCCAATGACGCCGCAGACAAAACCGTAATCTGGTCAATCGAGCGGGCGCGGGCTAGGTATTGCCGATAACACTTATTCAAGGACGAATTGCTCATGACCGCGCTGACTGATTTCACTGTTTCTGCAACCGATTTGGACATTGTGTCCAGCTGGGACGGCACCGTCGCGGTTTTTGTCGGTGCGGATGGGAAATTGGACGCGACTGCGCGCAAAGTGAACACGCTCAGCCGTAAGGCCGTCGAACGGTTCGTCGCATCTGATGCGTTTGAGGGTTTGGAACAAGGGTCCGCCGTACGCCTTGGCTTTCCTACCGGTTTAGCCGCCCAAGCTGTGATCATTGTAAAGCTGGAGCGCAAACCAAACCAAGACGCCGCGCGCAAGGCGGGTGCATCGCTAGCCCGTGAAAAAGGGCCACATGATTTGCTTGTGCTGGCCGGAACACTGGGACGAGCCGACGATATGGCCTTGGGGCTAATGCTGCGTGATTACGATTATGTAGATCATAAAACGGCCGATCCAAAAGGGCGCGGCACCGTGACGTGTATGGTATCCAAGCCCGAAGAATTGAATGTCGATGGGCTGCGTGCCATCGCCGAAGGTGTGTTCTTCACCCGGGATTTGACCAATGCACCGGCCAACGACCTGACAACCAGCAGCTTTGCTGACCGTTTGGCCGAACTGCAAGGCATCGGTTTGAAAGTCGAAGTATTGGACGAAGAACAATTAGAAGAATTAGGCATGGGCGCATTGCTTTGCGTTGGCCAAGGGTCTGCCAGCCCATCCAAAGTTGTTGTGATGCAATGGAATGGCGGCGGCGATGAAGCACCTTTCGCTCTCGTCGGCAAAGGTGTTGTGTTTGACACTGGCGGCATCAGCATCAAACCCGCTGGCGGCATGGAAGACATGACCATGGACATGGGCGGTGCGGGGGTTGTGGCTGGCGTGATGAAAACGTTGGCCCTGCGTAAAGCCGCTGCAAACGTCGTGGGGCTTGTGGGCATTGTGGAAAACATGCCGTCCGACCGCGCGGTGCGTCCCGGCGATGTGGTCAAATCCATGAAGGGTGACACAATCGAGGTAATCAACACCGACGCCGAGGGGCGTTTGGTGCTGGCCGATGTGCTTTGGTATGCGCAAGAGCGTTTCGCGCCCATCGGGATGATCAATCTGGCAACGCTAACTGGTGCAATGTTGATCGCCTTGGGCCATGAAAACGCAGGTGTGTTTTCAAATTCTGACGATCTTAGCCGTGCGTTCCTTAAATCCGCCGGTGCCGAGGGAGAGGGGGCGTGGCCGATGCCGCTATCGCCCGTCTATGACAAGCTGATCAACAGCCGGATCGCGGATATGAAAAACACGGGAGGACGGCCTGCTGGGTCGATCACTGCCGCGCAATTCCTCAAGCGATTTGTCAATGACGATACGCCTTGGGCGCATTTGGATATCGCTGGTGTGGCATCTGTCAAAGGGGCTACAACGCTGGCGCCTGCAGGGGCGACGGGCTGGGGTCTTATGTCGCTAAACCGTTTTATTTCAGATAATTACGAGGCTTAGGTGGGCGCTGTATACTTTTATCACCTGACGGAAAACCCGTTGGACCAGACGTTGCCTACTTTGGTGGGTAAGGCCCAAGGCGCAGGTTGGCGTGTGTTGGTGCGTGGACGTACGCCAGCGGTGTTAGAACATCTGGACAAGAGTTTGTGGCAAGGAGCGCCTGCGTCATTTCAGCCCCACGGGTTGGCGGGTGGACTACATGACGACAGCCAGCCGGTTTTGCTTGGTGTTGATACGCCGATGGATGGATTTGAATGCCTTGTATCCGTTGACGGGGCCGATGTGACGGCGGCAGAGGTCGGGTTATCCGCGCGCACCATGGTGCTGTTTGACGGCTATGAAGAAGATGCTGTGGCCCATGCGCGGACCCAGTGGAAAGCGCTGACAGATGCCGGTTGCGAGGCGCAATATTGGGCGCAAGACATGGGGTCATGGACCAAAAAGGCAGAAAGCAAAGGCGCTTAGAATTCAAACTCTGGTGTGAATTCGGGTGGGAGTTCTGTTGGCGTGGGGGCGCAGGACATCGCGCCCATGAATGCCAAAATGATGATGTATTTCATTTGGTTACGCCTCTATCTTGAGAGTATAAGTTCGCCGTCTTGAATGGTTATGCTGTCAAAATAGTTTAGATAAGTCATGCCCAAAAGCGACTGATCCATCTGCCCGTCATTGACGACGGCGCGGACATTTGCATCCGCGATGCCACCAACTGTCACGCTGTCCAACCGGACCGCGGCCGTGCGCACAGTGCCGTTTGCCGTATTCGCCGTGCCAAGATACCGCAGATCGGCAAGATCAAGCCCCACACGCGTTGCATCATCCTTCGTCAGCACGACTTGGGACGCGCCGGTGTCGACGACAAAATCGACAGGCACGCCGTTGATTTCGAGCGTCATATAATAATGCCCGTCACGCGCGCGTGGCAGCACAATGGATTGATCTTTCATGACCGCTTGGCGTGGGGTGATCGTGCGCTGGATTTCGGGCCACATGCCGATGACGGCAATCGCCCCCATGAAAATTAGCACCCATATGCCTGCCTGTTGCAGCATCAGCCCGATCCGCATCCGGCTGGCCAGCAGATAAGATAGCATCAATGCGCCCCCAAGAAAGGACAGGTAAATGGCGGTGGCTGTGTCGTCTGGGCTCATTTCCATGATATAGGGTTAAATTCCCAAACCAAAAGACTGCGACACCCCATCAAGCACGAATTGGATCGCAAGCGCAGCCAAAAGCATACCGAGCAGGCGCGTCAGGATGTTGATCCCAGTTTTTCCAAGAATCCGGTCGAGCGGGATAGCGGCCATGAACGCAATGAAAACAAAAGCCAAAACCAGAAGCATGACACCGGCGATTGCCACCAGATCGATCGCCGACTGAGCCTGTCCGGCCAACAAAATGATTGTTGTGATTGCACCGGGTCCAACAATGAGCGGCAAAGCAAGGGGGAACACCGACGGATCTTCATGATGTTCAGATGCGCCTTCGTCAGCGTTTTCCTGTCGACGAACTTGGCGTTTCTGGAATAGCATTTCAAGCGCTGTCAGAAACAGCAAGATACCGCCTGCAATGCGAAATGCAGGCATGGAAATCCCGACAAACCCCAACAACGCTTCGCCGATAAACATGAACGCAATCATGAGCGCACCGGCGATCAAGCAGGCCCTGACGGCAATTGCACGACGCTGAAGGTTCGTCATGCCTTGGGTCAGCGCGACAAACAACGGCGCCAAACCTGGCGGATCAATAATGATAAACAGCGTGGTGAAAGCTGCAATCAGTGCGGGCAATTCTGTCATGGTTACGCTTTCTGCCAGAGGCGAAGCCTCCGGCGGGGATATTGGGAAACCAAAGAGTGCTAGGTTTTTTGTGCCTTTTCAAGCCGTTCTAATGATTGCATCCAAATGGCTTCTGACCGCTCGAGCGCGTCCATGACTTCGGCGTATTTTTTGTTCCATGTTGCCAGTTCGCCCGCTTTGCCGTCTTCATAGAGCGCGGGGTCGGCGAGCTTTTTGGCAAGCTTGTCGCGCATGTCGTTTATTTTTTTCACGCGCTCTTCGGATTTTTTGACGTCGGCGCGCATGGCCTTGATTTGTTCATTGCTGACGGTTTTCTTTTTCTCAACCGGCTTGGGCTTTTCCTTGCCTTTGGGTTTTTCGGGGGTCAGCAGCATTTTGCGATAGGCTTGCAGATCGTCGTCATAGGACGTGACATGCCCGTCCTTGACCAGCCAAAGGCGGTCGGCGACCATCGACAGCAAGTGCATATCGTGGCTGACGAGGATCACAGCACCCGTGTAGGCGGTCAGCGCGTCGACGAGCGCTTCGCGGGATTCGATGTCGAGGTGGTTAGTCGGTTCGTCCAAGATCAACAAATGCGGGGCAGGGAGTGTGGCAAGCAAGAGCGACAATCGCGCCTTTTGGCCACCTGACAGACGGCCCACTTCTGTATCGGCTTGATCAGCACCTAGGCCGAAACCCGCCAGACGGGCGCGGAGTTTTGCCTGCCCTTCGGACGCACGTTCGCGCATGAGGTGGTCGAGCGGCGTTTCGTCGATGTAAAGCTCGTCGACCTGATGCTGGGCAAAGAAACCGATGCGCAGTTTGTTGGAGGTGACCATTTTACCTTTTGCGATAGCAAGGCGGTCTGACAGCATTTTCGACAATGTCGATTTGCCTTCACCGTTGCGGCCGAGCAGGGCGATACGGTCGTCTTGATCAATGCGCAGGTTCAGGTCCCGCAGAATAATGGTTTCATCGTAACCTACAGCCGCGCCTTCGGTGGCGATGATTGGGGGGGACAGTTCTTCGGGCTTGGGGAACGTGAACACGGTGCGCGCCACGTCCTCTGGTGCGCGAATGGTTTCCATTTTTTCCAACGCTTTAACGCGCGACTGGGCTTGCTTGGCTTTTGAAGCTTTGGCTTTAAAACGGTCCACAAAGGCTTGAAGATGCTCGCGTTTTGCGTCTTGCTTTTTTGCCGCTGAGGCCATGAGCGCGCGTTTTTGCGCGCGTTGGGTCGCGAACATATCGTAAGTGCCGGTGTAATAGATCAGCCCTTTGTCTTCGAGATGCAAAATACCGCCGACGGAGCGGTTCAGCAGTTCGCGATCGTGGGACACGATGAGCACTGTGTAGGGATATTTGACGAGATAGGCCTCTAACCACAGTGCCCCTTCAAGGTCGAGGTAGTTGGTCGGTTCGTCCAAGAGGAGCAATTCGGGTTCCGAAAACAGCACGGCGGCCAAAGCCACGCGCATCCGCCACCCGCCAGAGAAGGCGGAGCAGGGTTGTTGCTGTTCTTCATGGGTGAACCCAAGGCCGCGCAGGATGGATGCGGCGCGGGCTTCTGCCGACCAAGCATCGATGTCGGTTAGGCGGGTTTGCACCTCGGCGATGCGATTGGGATCGGTGGCGGTTTCGGCCTCTGCCAACAACGCTTCGCGTTCGGTGTCGGCGCGCAGCACAGTGTTGATCAGCGACACTTCGTTGCCGGGCACCTCTTGGGACACGCCGCCGATTTTCCAGCCCTGCGGGATGGTCACCGATCCAGTATCAAGCACCATTTCGCCGCGGATGATTTTGAACAGCGTGGTTTTGCCCGATCCGTTGCGCCCGACCAAGCCGACCTTGTGGCCCGTTGGGATCGTGACGGATGCGTTTTCAACCAAAGTACGGCCAGCGACGGAATATGTGATGTCTGATATTTTAAGCATGCGCTCGCTTTGCCTGATGAAACGGGCCGCGTCAATCAGCGTTCGTTCCAGCCCTTGCCAGCCATAATCTGATCGCGGGCTTTGGCGATGCGTCTCGCGCGGGTGGCGGATTGTTTGGCGGATGTGAAATGCAAATTCCAGCCGCGTTTTCTGCCGGGGGTAAGCGTGTCGAATGCCGCGCCAAAATCAGGGTCTGCGTCAAATGCCGTGATCAGTTCATCTGGTAAGATAAGATCCGCGTGGTGTTTGGGGGCGGGCTTCATGCCCGCATCGGCATAGTCCTGTAATTCGGTCAGATAGGCGCGAATTGTGTCGGCCTTGGCGGCTACTTCATCGGCGCTGCGAAACTTCATCACAGAGGCGTTTTCTGTGTTTGGTCCGTTCTTTTCCAACACGCCTTCAGTGTCTTTCAGCAGGGACCCATTCATAAACGACAGGCGAAAACTATCCTGCAAGGCGCCGAAAATCGCGATGTTGCGATCCCCATGCATGTAACAGGGCTGGCCCCATTTCACGGTTTCCGTCAGCCCCGCGTCCAGACAAAGTGCGCGCAAGGCGGCCAACCCGTCTGCCCAAATCTGTGTGGCGCAGGCAGGCGTGGCGAATTTGGCGCAGCGGTCGCAGCCCTTGGTGAAATAATCGTTGATGTCTGTAATCATGATCCGCCCTTTGGACCCACATCACATTGCGGGTCTTTCCAAGTCAAGATGTTCATGCTAGTGGGGCGCCAACGACAACCTCATGCATAAAGGGCCTTATATCATGGCTATCCAACGCACATTTTCCATCATCAAGCCAGACGCAACAAAGCGTAACCTGACTGGCAAAATCGCAGCAAAATTCGAAGAAGCTGGCCTGCGCATCGTCGCATCCAAGCGCATTCAGCTGACACTGGCACAAGCACAGCAATTCTACGGTGTGCACGCCGAGCGTCCATTCTTTGGCGAGCTTTGCGAATTCATGATTTCCGAGCCAATCGTTGTTCAGGTTCTTGAAGGCGAAGACGCAATTGCGAAAAACCGCGAAGTTATGGGTGCAACAAACCCAGCAGACGCCGCAGACGGCACAATCCGCAAAGAGTTCGCCCTGTCCATCGGCGAAAACTCTGTTCACGGGTCCGACGCGCCAGAAACAGCAGCAGAAGAAATCGCATTCTTCTTCTCCGGTCTTGAACTGGTTGGCTAGGTCTTTCTAAGACGCCTGAAAAATTAGAAATCCGCCGTGCAGATAATGTGCGGCGGTTTTTTGTTGGGTTAGCGGCCCTAAATCTCGGAAAATGGCGCGGTCGCATTAGAATACTAAAAGTGAGGTTCGAGTTAGAAGACCATATCAAGGGCTATCCCAAGTTAGGCAAATCAAAAACTACCGAGCAAGAGGATCAAAATCGACCACAGCGGGGTTTGGAAGCAGATTAGTCACCGCTTGGTGGGCTTTTTCAGGCGGGACCAAACAGTCTACATAAATTCCGAAAAATGTGGCCGTGCTGTGAATTGGCGAATTCGGATTTAGAGCATCTCCCAATTGGTTTACGTGGTAACTTTCCAGTCCAATCACAATCTGCCCGATGCTTTGTGAAAGAGCATAGGTCATCACGCCCCCATCGTAATAAAAAAACGGGCGGCCTAGTAACTGTGCGACCTCCGTCAGTTTGCCGTAAACGGTTCCAATCTCCTTGCCTTTTCCACCTACCCAAATTGGGTCACTTAGGTTTGCTTGAATTAGATAGGGAATTAAATCCATGATTGTTGACCTCTGTTTGTTTGGGCTCATAGCCGACTTTCGCTACTAACCATTGCGCCAAGCCGCCACACCTCACGATCAGCAAAACATATGGAATGAGTTGATCTCGCGTCACGCATTTGTTTAAACCGCAAAACCCGAAGTGGACCCTATAAGAGCTTTGCGACGCGTCATCCCGTCAAGCTCATGGATTTTCAACAAAGCGAACGCGATTGACGTGTTCAAGGTTTTTCTAACTATCGATTTTTTGCCGCTATTTCTCTTTGAGTGTGTAGGCAACGAGGGCATTGGCGTGCCCATGCCCGAGGCCATGATCGGCCTTTAAGAGTGTCACCAACTCCATATGCTTCTGTGATGGGTGATCTCTGATGATCGTTTGCCAATATTCAATGGGTTGACTGTATTTTTCGATGATCGACGGAAAATACGAGGCAGGCCCTTTTACTTTTTCAGTCATTTTCCACTCCAGACGCCACACCGCATGAACCGCAGAATTTATAAAACGAATTTTCGCGCGTGCCGCAGTTTCCGCATTTGTTGAACAGGCAAAACCCACAGTGCACGCAGAAATCGACGGGAGTATCCGCCGTTTTGGATTTCGGGTTGGCGAAACTACGGTCGCAGCTGGGGCATTGGCCGTCAGAGATTTTCTTGACCGCAGTTTCATAGGCGATGGCTTTGCGTTTGTCGGCTTCGGGTTGGTCCTCTTCGGATTGTTTTTTCGCCAGATAGCGGTTCATGCCTTTGATCGAGAAATGCGCGAAAATCAGCGCGATCGCGATACCGACAATCGTGCGAACATAGCCGCCATAGGAGGGCAGATAGGGGACGAGTTCCACAAAGAAGGCAAAGAGCGAAAAAATCACAAAGCTGCGGTAAATCGGCCAATATGTGGAAGCGCGCTTTTTAGCCACCAGCCAGCCCGAAATCAGAAGTAAGGGCAGTGTCAGCGCAAGTCGCAGACCAAAGACTTTCAGCACTTCGAAGCTGCGGGCTTTTTGATATGGCGCATCCGCTGCCGCTTCGATGTCGCGTTTTTCCCCCGTCAATTCCCGCATCTCACGGCGCTGCGACACTTCGGTTTGTTTTAGATTATCAATGGCTTGGCGGGCGTTTCGTTCTTCGTTCTTGAGTGCCTCGATCGCGTTGACGCGGACGATCACTTCTGGGTTCTGATCAGATGATTGGGTCGCCGTGCGCGTTTTGAGCCAGCTTTCAAAATTTTCGCGTTGGGTTTGGTAATCCAAAGACGCGGCGTTGAGCCGAAATTGCGCGTCTTCCAATGCATCATTATTGGCGGTTTGGGCTGCGAGTAGGTTTGCGATGTCGGTGTCGACACCTGCCATCGCGTTTGCATCCAGATAGTCGCTATGCTCAATCCGGTTGCCAGCAGTTGGCACGTCCGACATCACCAAGCTACCCAATTGAATGAGAAGCGCGGAAATCACCAGCGACACAATCCACATCGACAGCTGGAACCAAAATAGGGGGCGGCGAATGGCTTTCATTATTTATCCAGTCTTGTTGATGATGCTGGCGTCCACGACCCCAATACGGTTCAGAAAAGTCTCGAGTTCGGATCTGTTTTCATCAAACATCTCGGATTTGAGCTTGTCAAACCGCTGTCTAAGCTGTTGTTTTTCATCACCCTTACAATCGTTCCATGGGCGTCCTTGCAGGGCCATATGGAGAACGTAATACATGATGAAATGGGGACGCGTGCCGGATTGCAATAATCGGATATAGGCCGCATCGGCCCCCATATCATACAGCTGCCTTGCAGAGGTGATCCCAACAGCGGTCAGCGCTTTTTCCTGCGCGGGGCCGATGTTTCGAATGGTGGTCAGGTCAGACATAAGCCGAGCTTACGGCTTGCGCAGAAAAAGGGCCAGTGGGCGCCTGATTAAAACGGGGGAGTACCGCAATCAGTCGTCCGCTGGCCGTCGTCTATCAGATACTCGCGTAATCGGTGAAAACAGGGCGCGGCGCGGGAGTATCGCCTTTGGCCTGCGCGGGGGTAGGGCGCGGGGCCGGTGCCGATTTGCCGATAGGTTTGGACGCTTCCATCACGCGTATCCTTCGTCTGCCTCTTATTGGCCTCTTGAACGGGCCATAAAAAAGCCTTGCGCAGGAGTATGTCCCGAGCAAGGCATGAATGTGGCAATATTGTGGCGCTTATTTTGCGCGCGGCTTGCGTGGCTTGGCTTTGCCACCCGGTGGGACAAAACGCTTGGATGTATCGGACGCCTTTGGCTTGGGCTTACCACCCGCTGCGCCGCCTTTTTTGAAACCGGGCTTGCCGCCGTCTGATTTCCCTTTGTAGCCGCCGCCAGATTTGCCCTTAAACCCGTCGGACTTGCCTTTATAGGCTGGCTTGCCGCCATCTTCGGACCGCGCCTTGTATGGCTTTTTCGTCGGCACAAGTGCGTCGCCGTGATCGCGGCGGGCTGGTTTGGAGAAATCGGATTTCTTGTGGCGTGGCTTGGCTGGACGGCTGTCATCAGCTGCACCGGGGACAATCGCTGCGACGTGATCCTGACGAGATGGTGGCGGCGTGGAATTGTCGCGTGGTTTGCGCGGACGATCATCACGGTTGTAGGCAGGTCTGCCACCACGATCACCGCGTGGTTTGTTGTCGTAATCTCGTTTGGTCTTGCGCGGGCCACCACGTTCACCAAGGTTCGGCGGGCCGTCAAGCGCGGTCAGTTTCGCCTGATTTTCCAAGGACATATCTTTGCCAACGGATTTCAGGAACCCAGCAACGGCTGGCTCGGCAATCTCGACGAAGGTTTCGTTTGGCTGAATGCGGATGGCACCGATTTCTTTTTTCGTAATGCCGCCTGCGGTGCAAATCATTGGCAGCAACCAGCGGGCTTCTGCCTTGCCTTCGCGGCCCACATCAACACTGAACCATTTGGATGGGCCGAATTCTTTGCGCTCCTTTGGCGACCGGTCAGGGCGGTCGCCGCGATCAGGGCGCTGTGGGCCGTCTTTGTAGTCAGACAAATGTTCGGGTGCGGAATTCTTGCCGGCAAACAGACGCAAATATGCGGCGGCAATCTTCTCTGGTGCGTGAGCGGCGAGCAGTTTTTGCGCGAATGCCGCGTCGTCCTCGGACACCTCTTCGTTCCAGACCGGATCTTCTAGCAGACGCTCTTGGTCGCAGGCGGTGACTTCGGCAGCCGTAGGCGGTGTGCCCCATGTTGCGGACAGTTTGCCCCAGGTTAAAAGGTTCTGCGCGCGACGCTTCATTTTCGCGGGCGCGATCAAGGCTGATACGCCCTTGCGGCCCGCGCGGCCTGTCCGGCCAGAGCGGTGCAGCAATGTTTCGGCATTGGTTGGCAATTCGGCGTGGATCACCAGTTCGAGGTTCGGCAGGTCGATACCACGTGCGGCCACATCGGTCGCCACGCAAACCTTTGCACGACCATCGCGCATGGCTTGAAGTGCGTGTGATCGTTCTTGTTGGGACAGCTCGCCAGACAGGGCCACAGTTGCAAAACCACGGTTGGACAAACGGGTCGTCAGACGGGTCACCGATGCGCGGGTGTTACAGAACACAATCGCGTTTGGTGCATCATAGAACCGCAGGGTGTTGATGATAGCCGCGTCAATGTCATGGTTGGCCACGGACAGCGCGCGGTATTCGATATCGCTGTGCTGCTTTTCCTTGGACACGGTTGTGACGCGTTCGGCATTTTTCTGGTACGACTTCGCCAGTTTCGCAATTGCGGCAGGCACTGTTGCGGAAAACAGCAATGTGCGGCGGGTTTCGGGTGCTTCCCCAAGGATGAATTCCAGATCTTCGCGGAAGCCAAGGTCAAGCATCTCGTCGGCTTCGTCCAAAACAATCGCGCGGATGTCAGACATATCCATAGACCCGCGCATAACGTGGTCTTTCAAACGGCCGGGGGTTGCGACAACAATATGGGCACCGCGGTCAAGCGCACGACGCTCGTCGCGCATGTCCATGCCCCCCACACAAGACGCCATGGTCACGCCAGCACCGGCATACAGCCACTGCAATTCGCGTTTCACCTGCATTGCCAGTTCGCGTGTTGGTGCGATACACAGGGCCAATGGGCGGCCAGCGGGGCCGAAATGGCCGTCTTCGGCCAGAATGGTCGGTCCGATCGCCAGACCAAACCCAACAGTTTTACCCGATCCCGTTTGGGCGGATACCAACAGGTCTTTGCCTTCAAGGTCGGGGTTGATGCAGGCCTCTTGCACAGGGGTCAGCGTGTCGTAACCCTGTTTCGCCAGTGCATCGGCGAGGGTTTGAATAATATTGGACATAGGTCAGCTTTCAGCTTTGATCAGTTTGCGCCCCGATGCATCCGGCAATCGGGTTCCATAAACGGGCGCTCACTTACTATCCATCATCAAGCATCTGGCCCTAGGGGCGGGCACTAACATGGTTCGGCATCATGTCAAAGGATTTGGGCGTAATTTTCGCGGTCGCATAGCGGCTATGCATTACTGGGTCGCGGGTTTCGCGGTCATCCATAGCCACGGGGTCGGCGTACTGCGCCATTCCCAAAGGGCAATCAGCCGGTCCAGATCATTGGAATGATCCATCCATTTTGGCAGCCCCGCAACATCAAGATCGCGGCCAAGTTCCAACACCTCATGTGTCATCTCGAACCTGCTGCGGATGATAGATACCATGTTTTTATTGGCGCTTGGGTGGCATTCGACCAGTATGTCCGCGCCATAAAGCCCTTTGGCCTTTGCTGGGTCTAACAGGTCTTGTTCCGCGCCTTCGATGTCGCAGATCACAACTGTGCGGTGGCGCAAGCAAATGTCAAAATCCGCATGGGTCATTTCGCCGCCGATTTCGACGCGATCCTCCACGCCGTTCAGTGCAGACAATCGTTTGCACTTGCGCCGCGCAATCGCGCTTGCATCGCGGGCCCAGACCGTGGCGTGGTGCAGACGGCGGGCAAGACCCACAGCGTAATACCCTTCGGCGCTGCCAATATCGATAACAAGTTCAGGATCACTGGCGATGATCTGATCCATGATCGGGGCCAATGTGCTTTCATAAACGCCCAAAAGGCGCGGCGCACCGCCGCCCTCTGATGCAGGCACGCCGTAGTTCATGCCAAGAAAGGGACCATGTTTGATGGACCGGCCCGTCTTTTGCACGATTGTATTTTCAATGAGCTTGGCCCGCCATTTCGCCAACATCCGCAGCGCAAGGTTCAGCTGATTGGACGTTGGTTCTGCCTGTAGCATTTCGATCAATGCCGCGTGGACCTTGCGGTTGAGATCAGAAACAGGCTGTTTGCTCACTGGCTTTTTCATCTGTCAAACCATGCATCAATACGGTGTTTTAGACTGTCCCAAATGGCGGGAGCACCGCGTAAAACTTTCTGTCCGACGCGTGTTTCGATTTGGGCACGTGTAACACTGTATGTCGTCCAGCTTTCGCCGCCTGATTTTAGGTTGGATACAACCGGCTGCACCCTGTCGATGGATTTGGCAAAGATGGCGTCATCTGTTTCGGCTGCTTCAAATTCGTCCCATAAGGCACGGAATTCATTGGATTGATCCATCGGAAGCAGCCCGAAAATGCGGTCAGCGGCGGCCTGTTCGGCAGCGTCTTGTGCGGCGGGATCACGGGCCGCCGCCGAATGAATAGGCACGTCGCCCGCGTCAATTTCCACAAGGTCATGCAGCAAAAGCATCTTGATCACGCGGTCGACATTTACCGGTTTGACGGCATGTTCGGCCATGATCAGCGCATAGAGTGCGATGTGCCAACTGTGTTCGCCTGAGTTTTCATAGCGCGATCCATCATGCAGTTGGGTGCCACGGATCACCGATTTCAGCTTGTCGGCCTCTGACAGAAACGCGAGCTGCTGGGCGATCCTTTCGGTCATTGGGTTCGTTCCATGTCTGCGTTCATGATGGCCTTGGCTGGCGTGACCGTCGGATCAAGCAAGAACCGCGCAAAGAAATCCACGCTTCCAAATCCATCCCAAGGATACAGTCCAGCTTTGGCGTTCACGAAGGCTTCGATCACTGCGGAATCTTGGGTTTCGATTTTCCTGTAGCCGCTGACTTTGGCGTCGCGCCAGTTAAAGATGCTGTTGATGTGGGGCAGGGTTTCTAAGCCCACAATCGGCCAGTCGCCAGCGTCAAATGCGCTTGTGTCCACGGCAAGCAGGGATTTGACTTCTGACAAGGAAACAGGGTCGAACGGGCCATCCTTCCCCATGATCCGGTCCGTTAGCGCACAGAGTACTGCCGTGTCGGAAATCACGTCGACAACTTGGCCAAGGCAGTACTGACCATCAAGCAAGGGGATCAGAAACAGATCGGCCTGTTGTGGAACAGTTCCCAAATTAGCCCGCCCGTCTGGCCGCCGATGCAGCCAACAATTCGCGGGCCCGTTTTTCGGCGCGGCGCACGCGGATGGCGGTCAAGTAAGCTTCTTGCAAGGTTTGGGACGACGCGCCCAAAATTTCGCCGATTTGATCGACGAGCCGTTCGTCACCGGATGCCAATGATTCAGCCAACGCAAGATCGGCCAATTCATTGGCGGTATTGAGTGTATAGTCTGACATTAGCGAGTAGTTTCCGTCAGGCGGCGGCGCACATAGGATTTCACAGTGCCGATCATCGGGTCCATATGCGGGTCTTCAAAGAAGTGGCCCGCGCCATCCATTTCGTCATGTGTGACGGTAATGCCTTTTTGCTCGTGCAGTTTGTTGACCAGATTGACCGTATCCGCAGGCGGGGCCACGCGGTCGTTCGATCCGTTAATGATCAGACCAGATGACGGGCAGGGTGCCAGAAAGCTGAAGTCATACATATTTGCTGGTGGCGATACGGAAATGAAGCCCGTGATTTCAGGGCGGCGCATCAAAAGCTGCATGCCGATCCATGCGCCGAAAGAGAAACCGGCAACCCAGCAGTGTTTGGCATTGTTGTTCATGGACTGCAGATAATCCAACGCGGATGCGGCATCGGACAGTTCGCCAACGCCTTGATCATATTCACCCTGTGATCTGCCCACACCGCGGAAGTTAAAGCGCAGAACAGTAAAGCCCATGTTAAAAAACGCATAATGCAGATTATAAACAACGCGGTTGTTCATTGTGCCGCCGAATTGAGGATGCGGGTGAAGCACGATTGCGATCGGTGCATCGCGGTCCTTTTGCGGGTGATAGCGCCCTTCAAGGCGGCCTTCGGGACCAGGGAAAATGACTTCGGGCATATCTGCGCCTTCTTTATTTGAGGTGGCTGGCGGGGCTATTCTTGACGAAAACGCTCAGACACTTTAGAAAGATTCTAAACAAGCGGGCGATCGTCCGCTCGTAGCTTGCTCTTGCACCTAATATGCAGGGGCGAGAACGTCAATGAAATTGCGCTTGTATGGGGAAGGGTGACGCGATGAAACTTAGCACAAAAGGCCGTTATGCAATGGTCGCGCTTGCTGATCTCGCGCTGCAGCCCGAAGGCACGTTGGTCAATCTGACAGAGATTTCCAAGCGCCAAGATGTGTCATTGGCGTATTTAGAGCAGTTGTTTGTCAAGCTGCGTCGCGCTGAATTGGTCGAATCTGTGCGCGGCCCGGGTGGTGGTTACCGCCTGTCTCGTCCTCCGTCCGACATTCGTGTGGCTGAAATACTAGGCGCTGTGGATGAGACTGTGTCGGCCATGCACAAGGGGGCTGGTGCCTCTGGTGCCGCGTCGGGCAGTCGCGCGCAATCATTGACCAACCGTTTGTGGGAAGGTCTGTCCGCCCATGTTTACGTGTTTTTGCATCAGACGCGGCTGTCGGATGTCGTGGCCAATCAAATGGTTCCTTGTCCGGCGGTTCCATCATTGTTCGAGGTGGTGGATGATGCCTAGGTTGCATGGGGGCCAGCCCCCAGACCCCCGACATATTTACGCTCGGAAAAAGATATGAGCCGCGTATATTTGGACCATAATGCGACGACACCATTAAGAGTGGAGGCGCGGGACGCGATGATTGCGGCGATGGATTTGGTTGGGAACCCCAGTTCGGTGCATGCCGAAGGGCGTGCGGCCAAGGGGTTGGTCGAAGTGGCGCGTGCGCAAGTGGCTGAAGCTGTTGGCGCGTCGGGGGCGGATGTTGTGTTTGTGTCCGGTGCGACCGAGGCTGCGTCGTTGGCTTTGGCGGCGCGCGGGTTGCTTTGTTCTGGGTTGGAGCATGCTGCAGTCACTGCGTGGTGTGATCCGGCATTGGACGTTGTGGGTGGACAAGTGGTTGTGCCCAATCCGGCGCAGGCGGTCGTGCAACTGGCCAATTCAGAGACGGGACTTGTGCAAGAGTTGCCGCAGGGCCTTGCCGTGAGCGATTTGACCCAAGGGTTCGGCAAGGTGCCGTTTTCGTTTTCTTGGGCCGGTGTGGAAATGGTTTTTCTGTCTGCCCATAAATTTGGCGGGCCAAAAGGGATTGGTGCGTTGATCTTTCCTACTGGCACTGATCTGGCTGCACAGATCAAGGGTGGTGGACAGGAAATGGGCCGCAGATCTGGCACGGAAAACGTCGTTGCAATTGCTGGTTTTGGGGCCGCATGTGCGGCTGCGCAGCAGGATTTGGCGGATGGGCAATGGGATCGGGTTGCAGACCTTAGAAATATTCTAGAAAAGGCCATTGAGAGCGACGCGCCGGATATTACATTTGTGGCGCAGACAAATGACCGCTTGCCTAACACCAGTTGTTTCATTGCAAACGGCTGGAAAGGGGAAACGCAGGTGATGGCGCTGGATTTGGCGGGGTTCGCGATTTCAGCGGGATCGGCCTGTTCAAGCGGCAAAGTAAAAGCCAGCCCCGTGTTGGCGGCGCTTGGATATGACGACGATGCCGCCCGCTGTGCCGTGCGCGTATCGCTTGGAATTGAGACGACGGAAGATGATGTCATGCGCTTTGCGCAGACATGGACAAAGACATATGCCCGCGCAATTGCGCGTGGCCAGATAAGTGAAGGGTGACACATGACCGCTTTGGATGAGACACAAGTCAAAGAAGGCGTCGATCAGGACACAGTGGATGCTGTGGCTGCCTTGTCTGGCACGTATAAATACGGCTGGGAAACTGACATTGAAATGGACTACGCCCCCAAGGGTGTGAACACCGATATCGTCAAGCTGATTTCGGGCAAGAACAACGATCCTGACTGGATGACAGACTGGCGTCTGGAAGCTTTTGCGCGGTGGGAGAACCTCGAAGAACCCACTTGGGCGATGGTCAACTATCCCGACATCGATTTCCAAGACATCTATTACTATGCCCGCCCCAAAAGCATGGAAGAAAAGCCAAAGTCATTAGACGATGTCGATCCAAAGCTTTTGGAAACTTACAAAAAGCTGGGTATCCCGTTGAAGGAACAGGCGATCTTGGCCGGTGTTGAAGGTGCCGACATGCCCGAAGAGGGGCGCAAGGTCGCTGTGGATGCGGTGTTCGATTCCGTATCTGTTGGCACCACGTTCCAGAAAGAGCTGGCCGCCGCGGGTGTGATTTTCTGTTCCATCTCTGAAGCGATCGAGAACCACCCAGAGCTGGTCAAGAAATACCTTGGCACTGTGGTGCCCGCGTCTGACAACTTTTACGCAACGCTGAACTCTGCCGTGTTTTCTGATGGATCATTCGTTTACATCCCGCCAGGTGTGCGCTGCCCGATGGAACTGTCTACATATTTCCGCATTAACGCTGAAAACACAGGCCAGTTTGAACGCACGCTGATCATTGCCGATAAGGGATCCTATGTTTCCTATCTGGAAGGTTGTACGGCGCCACAACGCGATACGGCTCAATTGCACGCGGCTGTTGTCGAGATCATCATCGAAGAAGACGCCGAAGTGAAATATTCCACCGTTCAAAACTGGTACCCCGGCGATGAGAACGGCAATGGCGGTATCTATAATTTTGTGACCAAGCGCGCGGATTGCCGTGGTGACCGGTCCAAAATCATGTGGACCCAAGTGGAAACGGGGTCTGCCGTGACGTGGAAATACCCGTCGTGCATCCTGCGCGGCAACGATAGCCAAGGCGAGTTTTATTCCATCGCTATCGCCAACAACATGCAGCAGGCCGACACCGGCACGAAAATGGTGCACTTGGGCAAAAACACCAAGTCGCGCATTGTGTCCAAGGGCATTTCAGCGGGCAAGGCGCAGAATACATACCGTGGTCTGGTGTCCATGCACCCCAAGGCCAAAGACAGCCGCAACTATACGCAGTGCGATAGCCTTTTGATCGGTGACAAATGCGGGGCGCATACCGTGCCTTATATCGAGGTGAAGAATAACTCGAGCCGTGTGGAGCACGAGGCCACCACATCCAAGGTAGACGATGATCAACTGTTCTATTGCCGTTCGCGCGGGATGGACGAGGAAGAGGCCGTGGCCTTGGTCGTCAACGGGTTCTGCAAGGACGTGCTGCAAGCGCTGCCAATGGAATTTGCGATGGAAGCACAGGCGCTGGTTGCGATCTCGCTTGAAGGCTCTGTCGGCTAAATCATTCGCCCCAATGGGGCACGAAAAATATCGGACCCGCGCGGTCCACGAAGGAGAATAAGATGCTGAGCATTAAGAACCTACAGGTCAAACTGGAAGAAGAAGACAAGCAGATCCTGAAAGGCGTTGACCTTGAAATCGGTGCGGGCGAAGTGCACGCGATCATGGGGCCAAACGGGTCTGGGAAATCCACGACGTCCTATGTTCTGTCCGGCAAGGATGGCTATGAGGTCACTGGCGGTGACGTTTCATTGGACGGTGTTGATCTGTTGGATATGGAACCAGAAGAGCGTGCGGCAGCCGGTCTTTTCCTTGCATTTCAATACCCTGTGGAAATTCCGGGCGTTGGCAACATGACTTTCTTGCGCACTGCCGTGAACGCACAGCGCAAGGCACGCGGCGAAGAGGAAATGTCTGCCAGTGACTTCCTTAAAGAGGTCCGCGCCAAGGCCAAAGATCTGAAAATCGACGCCGATATGCTCAAGCGTCCGGTCAATGTCGGCTTCTCTGGTGGCGAGAAAAAGCGCAACGAGATTTTGCAGATGGCGATGTTAGAGCCAAAGATGTGCATCTTGGATGAAACAGATTCCGGTCTGGACGTTGATGCGATGAAACTGGTGGCCGAAGGCGTAAATGCGCTGCGCTCTGAGGGGCGTTCCTTCCTTGTGATCACCCACTACCAGCGTCTGCTTGATCACATCAAACCTGATGTTGTGCACATCATGGCGAACGGTCGTATCGTGAAAACCGGCGGGCCAGAGCTGGCGCTCGAAGTCGAAAACAACGGCTATGCAGACATCTTGGCAGAGGTAGCTTAACCATGGCTATTGCCGAATTGAAACTGGCTGCGACCCAGACCCGACTGACGGGAATGGCGATGCCTGCAGGGCTGAATGACCCGCGTTTGGACGCGATGAACCGCGTGATCACCATGGGCTTGCCGCACAAGCGTGACGAGTATTGGAAGTATTCCGATCCGACGACACTAACCCAATCGGATGTCGTGCCCGCAGAATTGTTTACCAATGACGAAGGCCCGCTGTTTGCCGATATCGACCGTGTGAAGGTCGTATTCGTGGACGGCGTGTTTGATGCGGATGCATCTGATGATCTGGCCTGCGAAGGTATCGAGATCGGAAGTTTGGCCGATGTTGACGGTGGCTGGGCCGCTGATCTTTACGGCACATTGGAAGCAGCCGGACAGGTGCCGGTTGAACGCCCATTGGCCGCATTGAACACAGCGTTTGCCACCGACGGCATCGTGATCCGCGTAACGGCCAAGGCCGCCAAGCCGATTAACCTGATCTATTTGCACGGTGACACAGCGTCCGACGTGATGCTGCATAACCTCGTGTGCGTCGAAGAAGGTGCGTCCGTTACGCTGTTGGAAACAGGGCCAGCCGCGGCGCGGTTTAATTCTGTGTTAGAGGTCGATGTGGCGACAGGTGGTGAATTCCACCATGTGCGCGCCCAAGGCCGCGATCATGAACGTCGCGCCGTAACCCATTGTTTCGGTAGGATTGCAGGCGAAAGCTTGTTCAAGTCCTTTACGCTGACAGCAAATGGTGTGCTGACCCGCAACGAATGTGTCTTGGAAATCACGGGTGACGATGCGGTGGCCCATGTGGCCGGTGCTTGTGTTGGCGACGGCGCAGATTTTCACCACGATGACACCGTGTTCATCACCCATGATGCATTGAACGGCGAAAGCCGTCAGGTGTTCAAAAAGGTGCTGCGCAATGGGGCGACAGGTGTGTTCCAAGGCAAAATTCTGGTCAAAGAGGGCGCGCAGAAAACTGACGGCTATCAGATCAGCCAGTCATTGCTGTTGGACGAAGACAGCCAGTTTCTTGCCAAGCCAGAGCTTGAAATCTACGCCGATGACGTAATCTGTTCGCATGGCTCCACATCAGGTGCAATCGACGAAGACGCGCTTTTCTATCTGCAATCGCGCGGCGTGCCACGTAAAGCTGGGATCGACCTGCTGACGTTGGCGTTCCTTGCAGAAGCACTCGAAGAAATTGCGGATGAAGCGCTTGCCGATGATTTGCGGTCCCGTCTAGAAAGCTGGTTGGAGCGTCGCAGTTAATGGCGGTTACGGCCGACATTATGCGGTCATGGCGTGCGCCGCGTGAGGTGATGGCCAAACTGCTGTCGATGGGCCAGCGCGAAGATCGCGCATTGGCCTATTTGATGGCGGCTTGCATCATCATTTTCATCGCGCAATGGCCGCGTTTGGCGCGGATCGCTGCAGGGTTCGAAAGCACAGGCGGCGAAACGCCAGAGCTAACGCAACTGATGGCCTATGAATTCTTGGGTTGGTTGATGGTTTGGCCGTTGATGTTTTATGCAATCGCAGCCGCGATGCGTATCGTGGCCAAAATTTTTCGTGGCCATGGGACATGGTACACCGCACGGCTTGCGTTGTTCTGGTCGCTGCTCGCCACAACACCGGCTGCATTGCTTTACGGGCTTTGCGCGGGGCTCATCGGTCCGGCAGCAAGCACGTCACTGGTGGGTGCCATTTGGATTGCGGGTTTCGCGTTCATCTTCGTGATATCGATGATCGAGGCGGAAAAAGGGTGACAGGGGCTGTCGGCGCCTTTGCGTCCTTGATCGGACGCACCTTGATTGATCCGGCATCGGTGGCGCAAATCATCATGCAACGCAGATATGATCGCGGCACCCTTTGGATGGGCGTTCTGTTGGTCAGCATCCTAAGCGCGATGTTGTTGATGACAATAGGTTTGGTCGTGCCGGTTATCTTGCCACTCGGCTTCACCCCAACGCTTTACGGCATTGTGATGGGCGGCGTGTTGATCGTCTTGTCCATGTCGCTGTATCTGACGGGGCAAATGTTGGGCGGCAAATCGACGTTCCCCCATGCGTTTGCCCTGATCATTTGGCTTGAAATGACGGCGCTTTGCTTGCGAACGGTCCAAGCACTGACGTCTATAATCAGCCCGAGCATAACGGCGCTATTGTCCATTGTCAGCGCCATGTTACTGCTGCGCGTGCTTGTGGTGTTCGTCAATGAAACCCATGGTTTCAAAAGCTTACCACGTGCAGCGGCCACGATTTTCATTGCGATTTTTGGCATCGCATTCGGCTTTGGTTTTTTCATGGCCATCATTGGCATCAGTGCCTGAATAGGAAAACACACCCATGTTCGACGTCCAGAAAATTCGCGCTGACTTTCCAATCCTATCGCGGCAGATCAATGGCAAGCCTTTGGTCTATCTGGATAATGGGGCATCGGCGCAAAAGCCGCAGGTTGTGATCGACGCAATCAACACTGCCTATGCCGAAGAATACGCCAATGTGCACCGCGGGCTACATACATTGTCGACTATCGCGACAGAGAAATACGAAGGCGTGCGTGCCAAAATTGCGCGTTTCCTGAACGCTGGGTCCGAAGACAATATCATACTGAATTCCGGCACCACCGAAGGCATCAATATGGTGTCTTACGGTTGGGCTGCGCCACGCATGCAAGCGGGTGATGAAATCGTGCTGTCGATTATGGAACACCATGCCAATATCGTGCCGTGGCATTTCTTGCGCGAGCGGTTGGGCGTTGTGATCAAATGGGTTGATGTGGACGCTAATGGTGATCTGGATCCGCAGGCTGTGCTTGATGCGATTGGGCCAAAAACCAAATTGGTGGCGGTGACGCATATGTCCAACGTGCTTGGCACTGTTGTTGACGTCAAAACCATCTGCGCGGGTGCGCGTGCCAAGGGCGTGCCTGTGCTTGTCGACGGGTCCCAAGCGGCGGTGCATATGCCAATCGATATCACCGACATTGGCGCGGATTTCTATGCGATTACAGGTCATAAGCTCTATGGGCCCTCTGGGTCCGGCGCGATTTATGTGTCATCAGCACGGATGGCTGAAATGCGCCCGTTCTTAGGGGGCGGTGATATGATCCGCGAAGTTAGCCGCGATGCGGTCACCTATAACGACGCCCCGATGAAGTTCGAGGCGGGAACCCCAGGTATCGTGCAAACCATCGGCCTTGGCGTGGCACTTGATTACATGATGGACATCGGAATGGATGCGATTGCGGGCTATGAACGCGATTTATGTGCCTATGCCCGTAGCAAGCTCGACGGGCTTAACTGGCTGAATATCCAAGGGCAATCCGCGACCAAAGGCGCAATCTTTAGCTTCACGATCGACGGGGCGGCCCATGCCCACGACATATCCACGGTGCTTGATAAAAAAGGCGTGGCGGTGCGGGCAGGGACCCATTGTGCGATGCCTTTGATGGATATGATGGGAACAGGGGCGACTTGCCGCGCATCTTTTGCGATGTACAACACAACTGGCGAAGTGGACGCGCTGGTTGATGCGTTAGAGCTGTGTCACGATTTGTTTTCGTAGGATGGGTTTTAACCCATCGCCCTTTTGAAATGGGCGTTGCGACATCTCTATGACCAAGCTATAGACAGGCCAACGCACCCGTAGCTCAGCTGGATAGAGCGCTGCCCTCCGAAGGCAGAGGCCAGAGGTTCGAATCCTCTCGGGTGCGCCAATTTTTCGAACATTTTCACCCATTTGGGTGACAGTCAGGCGCCGATTCCGTTGTTAAATATCAGAAATCGTCGAATTGGGCCGCAACCACGTCCCAGTGTTTTGTTGTCCCAGTGTCTTGCAGACGGCACTCGGCCCAATTCGACGGTTCCTCCCAGAAAAATCATTGTTAATTGCGCGTGCTTTGGCCTATTTCCTGATGAGAAAGGGGCATGCAAGGGAAGCTGACAAAGTTCACGTATTGGTTGAACGGATTTACGACACCGTACTCGACACACATGCATGGCCAGACGTTTTGCAAGATATTGCATATGCCACCGGGGCCTCTGGTGCGATGGTGTTCGAGCTGACCCAATCCGCGACTGGTGGCCAAATTGCTTGTCCCCATCTTAGTGCGAATTACGACCGCGACGCCGTGCTCGCTTATCTCGCCAATCACAACGATCAAGAAATCATCGATCAGGCCCATTTTGCGAAAGTGTCCGGGCAAGACCCCAAAATCACATTGATCAATGACAGCGCATTTCCGGTCACACCAGACGAATTGCGTGCACAAGCGAATGTGCAAGATATGCTGTCATTTGGGCTTTGCCATCGGTCTGGCACGTTATTGAATAAAGACACGTGGTAGATTGATCGGTTTTCGCTGCAATACCGCAAAGGGCGCGATGCGGCGGATGCAACGGAACGGGCGATTGCCGAATTGCTGTTGCCCCATGTGGCAAAGGCCTTGCGGATCGGCCGCCCGATCAACGCGCAACATGCGTTGGACACGGCCTTTCCGGGATCAGATTTCGGTCTGTGCTTGTTATCGCCGCAGGGCGATATAATCGCTCAAAACCCGGAATTTGAACGTGTCTTGAGCGAAATGGCCGTGTTTACTAAGCGCAGCACGGGCAAACTTGCGCTTTGGGCGCCGGATGATGGCCGGTTTCAGGCGCTTTTGTCCGACCGTCACATTCATGGCGCAGCCGGATCACGTCCACGCAAACAATCGCTGTTTTTTCCGACTGAAAACGGGGACGGTGGCGTGTTTGTTGAAATCTGTCCGGCCAATGATCATCCCAAGCTTGGGAAAATGCCCGCTGAAACGCGCCTTATCACTGTCCTTGATTCGAATACGAGCCGGAAGTTGAACGTGGATGTAGTGTCGCGATTCTTCCCGCTATCAGATGCTGAAAAGGATATTCTGGCGATGATCGGCGCAGGGCTGAGTAACCGCGAAATCTCTGACCGTCGGGGGCGTGCGATCAATACGATTGATAGTCAGGTTAAGGCACTATTTTGCAAAACCCATACCCGCAACAGGACCGAACTTGTGCAGCTATCGCTGAGTCTAGCCGCACCATTTTCCGACACGGGCGCATAAAAAAACCCTCTGGCGTGTACCAAAGGGTTTCATCAGTCAATGGCTGGTCAGTTTAGCCGTTCCAAGCCCGCACAGGGCCACAATCCATATGTACAAAGTTTGAACCACGATACCGGCCAACACCACCAGCGCGACAGGCTTGTGCCGCCCGTGACATCTGGGCTGTTGTGCGCCCATTCAGGCGCAAATCAGCAGCCTGACCGCGCATATGGAGAGAATTCTTTGCCACACCACCAGATTTAGACCGCAGCATGTTGTTTGTTTGTGGGGACCGATAGCCGGACAACAGCATATATGGCTCGTTCACATCCATCAGGTTGTGCGCTGCGGCCATGATGTCGATGGTCCGCTTGTCCATATCAATCGCCTGACCAGTACGCCAATCACGCATGAAGCTGTTCACTTCACGGATCGCTTCGGTGACATATTTTCCGTCGATCCAATAGATCGTATCCAACCGTTCGCCCGTCCGGCCAGAGAACATGCGAATGCGGCGAACATCGCCACCACCACGCAAGAAACCGGCTGCATTGGCATAAGTCGGTGCCGCCACAACTGCAGATGCAGCGAAGGCGCCCAAAAGCCCGCGGCGGGTGAAACCCGTAGAGTTAAAATCTGTCATACTTTGCGCTTGTCCCGTCGCTCAATATTCAACTGCCTTAACGCAGCTTTGCAATCTCGTCCCCAGATGCCCGCACTTTATTGCACAACTTGATTCGTTGACCAAGCACTCTTTGCTATCCATCAGAAAACAACGGGGAAATCGGCGAATTTCTGCGCAATTCCGATTCTAGGTTCCGATTGTTGCCAGTTTGCACAAGCGTCTGCGCAACAGCTTGGGGAAACAATTCCCCGATGGCGTGTTTGTGAATGGACATTCGGGGTATGCCCCAAGGATATTGCATTAATATCTGCGTTCCGCGCTTGCGCGGTGCCTAAACTTGTTCTGTGGGGGACATATGTCTGTATCGATTTCCGCGCCTTTGATGCGCTTCGCTTTGGCGATTAGTTTGCTTTTGAGTGTTTATGCCGCGCCGGCCGCTGCGCAAGTCACTGCGTTCCGTCAAGCCGTCGCCGAAGCTGCCGCGCGCGATGAGGTTTTGGCCGAATTTTACCGTGGCCGTGAATTTACAGGTATCTGGAGCGGGAATGGTGACCGTGCGCGCCGTAACGCGCTTATGGCCGCGTTTTCCGATGCGGGCAGCCACGGCCTGCCAGCTGCGAAATACGATGCCAATGCCTTGATGGCGCGTTTGCGTGCCGCATCAACACCCGCAGAACAGGGCGCGATGGAAGTAGAGCTAAGCCGTTTGTTCCTAAGCTATGCGCGGTCCGTTCAAACAGGCATCCTGCGCCCGTCGTCGATTGTTCCTGAAATTAAGCGACAGGTGCCGCTACGGTCTCGTCTTGGCACGATCCAAGCATTTGTGCAGTCCAACCCTGCTGGTTTCCTGCGCGCATTGCCGCCTAGCTCTCCGGAATATACGCGCTTAATGCGTGAAAAAATGCGGATGGAGCAATTGGTCGGCAATGGCGGATGGGGCCCGACCGTTGGTGTGAATTCGCTTAAGCCAGGTTCCGCGGGCGAGCAGGTTGTGAACCTGCGTAACCGCTTGATTGCGATGGGTTTCTTGGAGCGTACAGCGACCCAAACCTATGATGCTGCGATTCAGACAGGAGTGCAGCGTTTCCAGCAAGCCCATGGTTTGGCTGTTGACGGCAATGCCGGTCCTGGCACGATGAAACAGCTCAACATCCCGATGTCCCAGCGTATGCAATCCGTGATTGTTGCGATGGAACGTGAGCGTTGGAACAACCGCCCACGCGGCCCGCGCCATATTTGGGTAAATCTGACCGACTTCACCGCCGCAATTGTCGACAATGACCGCGTGACATTCCAGACCCGTTCTGTCGTCGGTGCTGTTGATCCTGACCGCGAAAGCCCAGAGTTTTCCGACGTTATGGAATTTATGGTCATCAACCCAAGCTGGTATGTGCCGCGTTCGATCGTCACCAAAGAATACCTGCCGATGTTGCAGCGCAATGCCAATGCGGTAAGTCAGCTTGACGTCACTGACAGCCGTGGCCGGATCGTGCCGCGCGGTACCGTGAACTTTAATCAGTACGACGAAAAGACCTTCCCATATTCGATGCGCCAAGGCCCGTCCGAAGGAAACGCGCTCGGTCTGGTGAAATTCATTTTCCCGAACAAGCACAACATCTACTTGCACGACACACCGTCCAAGTCGCTGTTTGGCCGTGAAGTCCGCGCGTTTAGCCATGGTTGCATCCGCCTAAACGATCCGTTCGATTTTGCTTACGCATTGCTGGCAAAACAAGAATCGGACCCAGAAGGTTTCTTCCAGTCGCGTTTGCGCACCGGCAAAGAGGCCCGCGTGAATTTGCGCGCACCTGTGCCTGTGCACATCGTCTATCGGACAGCCTTTACAAATGTGACGGGGAGCCTGCAATTCCGCCGTGACGTTTATAACCGTGACGCGCGCATTTGGAATGCACTCGCACGCGAAGGGGTAGCGGTCCGCGCTGTTCAAGGCTAAGTCTGGTCCCGTAATTGCGGGGGCACCAATGGCACAAACGATCAAAGATATTGCAGCGGCGCTGGGGGCGAAGGCCTTTGGCGCCATTGATCTTTGTGTGACGGGGCTGTCGGAACCGGCGACGGCTGGACCCAATGATTTGGCGCTGGCGATGTCGCCTGTCTATGGTGATGCACTTGCCCAAGGACAGGCACAGGCTGCGGTTGTTTGGGCCGGTGCTAATTGGAAAGCGCTCGGCCTTCGGGCTGCAATTGAAGTACCGCGTGCTCGTCTTGCAATGGCTGGTCTGACCCAAATGATGGACGACGGTCCAACCGTCACGGGTATCAGCGCGCACGCAGTGATCGACCCAACGGCCCAAATCGGGCAGGGCGTATGTATTGGGCATTTTGCCGTGATCGGCGCTGGCGCGATTATCGGTGCGGGCGTTTATATCGGGGATCATGTCACAATCGCAGATGGCGTGATGGTCGGGGACAATGTGCAAATCCATGCTGGCGCGCGCATTCAACGTAGGGTGCACCTTGGTGCACGCTGTGTCGTTCAGCCCAACGTGGTGCTTGGCGGGGATGGATTTTCCTTTGTCACCAGCGCTGCATCCAACGTGGAATTGGGGCGTAAGACGCTTGGCAAAACGCCATTCACCGCGCCCGCCGACCCGACGCAACACCGCATCCACTCGCTTGGCGGCGTGAGAATTGGCGATGATGTGGAGATCGGTGCCAATAGCACGGTGGACGCGGGCACGATCCGCCCGACAACCATCGGCAAAGGCACCAAAATCGACAACCTTGTTCAGGTTGGGCACAATGTGCAAATCGGCGACCATTGTCTGCTTTGCGCGCAAACAGCCGTCGCTGGATCGGCAAAAATCGGGGATCGGACTGTGCTCGGTGGTAAATCCGGCGTGGCCGACAATCTGTCGATTGGGGCTGATAGCGTGATTGGTGGGGCGGCGATTGTGTTGTCAGACGTCCCAGCTGGAAGCTTCATGATGGGCTATCCGGCCCAACCAATGCTGACTTACCGCGCGCGCGAACGTGCCTTACGCCAAGCGGCAATCCGACATAAAACGGTTTCAAAACCGACCTAGAGCTATTACATCACGCGTAGCACCACTAGGACCATTCTTATGACGACCCAAGACCAAATCATCGCCATTCTCGCAGACCAAGCTTTGCTTGACCCGTCTGATATCGGGCTTGAGAACTCGCTAGAGGAGTTGGGGATCGACAGTATGGCGCTTGTTGAAAGCATCTTTGCAATCGAAGAAGCGTTCGATATTTCAGTGCCGTTTAATGCTAATGCGCCGGGTGACGCAGCCTTTGACATCTCGTCCGTGGCGTCAATTATTGCGGCTGTGGACAAGCTGAAAGCGGAGCAAGCCTAACCATGACCCGCCGCGTTGTGATCACTGGGGCTGGCACGATCAATCCGCTTGGCCACGACGTGGATGCGACATTCGACGCGATGAAAAACGGGCGCTGTGGGATTGGGCCACTTGATATTCGCGATGTCGACAGGTTGGCGATCCAAATCGGTGGGCAAGTACAGAACTATTGCGAAACGGAATACTTCAACCGCCAGCAAATCGCGCTTTATGACAGGTTCACCCAATTCACCCTATTGGCCGCGCGCCAAGCAATCGCCCAATCAGGCCTGACATTTACTGGAGATTTGGCCGATTATTCGGGGGTGATCCTTGGAACCTCTGGCGGTGGGCTGAACACCCAAGACGAAAACTATCGCGCCGTCTATGAAGAGGGCAAAAATCGCGTGCATCCGTTCATTGTGCCCAAGCTAATGAACAACGCCGCTGTGTCACAAGTGTCGATGGAATTTAATTTGCGCGGCCCGTCGTTTACCGTGGCCACGGCATGTGCGTCTTCCAATCATGCGATGGGGCAAGCGTTCAACATGGTGCGCTCTGGCATGGCGCGGGTCATGGTGACGGGCGGATCGGAGAGCATGTTGTGCTTTGGCGGGATCAAAGCGTGGGAAGGGCTGCGCGTAATGTCGCGCGATGCCTGCCGCCCGTTTTGCGCAACGCGTAATGGGATGGTGCAGGGCGAAGGTGCGGGGATCTTTGTGTTCGAAGACTACGACCATGCGGTGGCCCGCGGGGCGGACATACTCTGCGAGGTGGCAGGGTTCGCCATGTCTTCTGATGCCTCGGATATTGTCATGCCGTCGAAACAAGGTGCCGCGCGCGCGATTGCCGGCGCTCTGAAAGACGCCAAAATAGCGCCAACAGACGTGGGGTATATTAACGCCCATGGGACCGGCACGGCGGCCAATGACAAAACCGAATGTGCTGCCGTGGCTGACGTGTTTGGGCCGCATGCGGATAAGCTCATGATGTCCTCGACCAAATCCATGCATGGGCATTTGATCGGCGGGACGGGTGCAGTGGAACTGTTGGCCTGCATCATGGCGCTGCGCGACGGGGTGATCGCACCGACAATAGGATATGAAGAACCTGATCCGGAATGCGCGCTCGACGTGGTGCCAAATACTGCACGGGATGCATCTGTGGATGTGGTGTTGTCCAATGCCTTTGCCTTTGGCGGCTTGAACGCCGTGATTGCGCTACGCAAGGCATAAAAAAGCCGCCCACAACGTAATGTCGGGGCGGCGATCTCTTGATAATTTAGTGTTATTGGCTGGTGGCGTCGTAACCTGCGGTGAAACCAGTCAGCGACAGGTTCAAAACCACTTGTTCGTCAGGTGCCGCAGCAGGAACCATACGCAATGTCGCAGCATTGCCGCGTTTGAATTGGTTGACCTCGTCTGCAGTAAATCCGATCCGCGCGACACAGCCTGCACGGTTGCAGAATGTATATGGGTAACGACGTGCATTTGCGCCATCGACGGACATTTGCAATTGCGCAGTCAGCAAGGTTTCCAGTGGCACAACAATTGTTGCACCAGCCGCCGCGCGGCCGCCATCTGGCAGTGGGAACATGCTGATTTCTGCTACAGAATTGCCGTTTGCATCAAACAACAGCTGATAAAGCTGGCATGGATCAGGCGTGCCTTCTTCGGCTTTCATGCAGCGCAATGCCCAATCACCAAATTCTTCACGAATGTAGGCGGCGCCTACGGCCAACTCACCTTCGACTTCGGTGCCCATTGCCAGATCGACTGCAGGATCAGCGGCTGTCTCTTCTGTCGTTTCCTGCGCAAATGCGGCCGAGCTAGAGATAATCATCGCACCAATCGCGAGCGGCTTTAACAAATTCAACATTTTGTCTTTCCCAAAGTTCTAATTCACGTTCATTTACCATGGGCTACGGCGCTTGTCAGTGGCGAATTCACCATGTTGGGCAAGGTTTCGCGCAATCTGCAGACATAGAAAAAGGGCCCCTCTTGGACCCTTTT
The DNA here is from genome assembly GCA_965660685.1 of Yoonia sp. Classification (GTDB taxonomy): domain Bacteria; phylum Pseudomonadota; class Alphaproteobacteria; order Rhodobacterales; family Rhodobacteraceae; genus Yoonia. The sequence continues at coordinate 162,676 of CBFIAX010000002.1, forward strand.
TCACCGTCTCCCTGTCGGACGTTGCCGACGATTTGGCAGGACGTTACGTAATGCATGAATGCGGGTCAAGATGATTTTCGGGAGCTTTTGATCACATGGCTAAGGCGTAAAAAAACCGTGCCCGAAGGCACGGCAGGTCTTACAGGTAGGAACGGGGCCACGCCTGGGGACAAGTTGGCGCGGCAGCCCGTGCGATTACACTGGCAGATAAATGTTAAGAATGTATTTTATCTCCGAATGTTTATCTGAAGGGGCCAGCAACATGGCAAAAGAGATCTTTATCGGTGGTGGCGGGGCGGATTATGGCACACCCGAGGTGATGCTGCTGGACAAATCCAATCGCCATGGATTGATCGCTGGTGCCACGGGCACAGGAAAAACAGTGACGCTGCAGATCATGGCAGAAGGGTTTTCTGCCGCTGGCGTCCCTGTGTTTCTGTCTGATGTAAAAGGCGATTTGTCCGGTCTTGCTGTTTCCGGCTCTCCCGATCACAAGCTGCACAAGCCGTTCATGGAGCGTGCGGAAACCATTGGGCTAGACCTGCAATACGACAGCTTTCCGGTCACTTTCTGGGATCTATTTGGCAAACAAGGCCACCCCATCCGCGCAACAGTCGCGGAAATGGGTCCGCTTTTGCTGTCCCGTTTGATGGACCTGACCGACGTGCAAGAAGGCGTGTTGAACGTCGCTTTCCGTGTGGCAGACGAGCAGGGCTTGCCTCTTTTGGACCTCAAGGACCTGCAGGCGCTGATGCTTTGGGTTGGGCAGCACGCGGCTGACTTGTCGCTGCGCTATGGCAATGTCGCGTCGTCATCTGTGGGCGCGATCCAGCGGGAATTGCTCGTGCTGGAAAACCAAGGTGGGGCGGCATTATTTGGCGAACCCGCGCTTGCGTTATCAGACCTGATGCGCGTGACGCCTGAAGGCCGTGGCGAAATCAATATTCTGGCCGCCGATCAGCTGATGGGCAGCCCGCGGCTTTATGCGACGTTCCTGTTGTGGTTGTTGTCAGAGTTATTCGAAGAACTACCAGAGGTCGGCAACCCCGATAAACCGAAATTGGTGTTCTTCTTTGACGAGGCGCATCTATTGTTCGATGACGCGCCCAAGGCGCTGGTGGATAAAGTCGAGCAGGTCGCGCGGTTGATCCGGTCTAAAGGCGTGGGTGTGTATTTCGTCACGCAGAACCCAGCCGATATTCCAGATGACGTTTTGGGGCAGTTGGGCAACCGTGTGCAACACGCGCTGCGGGCCTTTACCGCCAAGGACCGTAAAGAGCTGAAGACGGCTGCACAAACCTATCGCGATAACCCTGAATTTGACACAGCAGAGGCTATTCAGCAGGTGGGCACGGGCGAAGCGGTGACGTCTTTTTTAGATAAAAAAGGCATTCCACAGGTCGTGCAGCGCACGCTGATCCGCCCGCCGTCATCACAATTGGGACCAATTGATTTGCCAACCCGCCGCGCGATCATGGCGGCATCTGACATGTCGGGGAAATACGATCTGACTTTGGACCGAAACAGTGCATCAGAAATGCTGGCCAAACGCGCCGATGCGGCTGCTGCAGAAGCTGCCGGCGCTGAGGCCGCAGAAGAAGAGGCCGAAGTTAAAGAACGCGAATTCAAGCAAGCCCGTCGCTATGACGGTGGTGCTACCACATCACGCAGCACATCGCGCCGGTCGTCCAAGTCCGAAGGCTTTGGCGGGGCGCTGGCTCAGATTGTAATCAAAGAGCTCAAAGGCACAACAGGCCGCCGGATTGTGCGCGGTATCTTGGGTGGTTTGTTTAAGGGGCGGTAACGCCATTTGAGTATTTAGAACAATGCGAGGGCAGGCGGGATCACCGCTTGCCCTTTATAATTTGCGGATCTTGATCTGCGAAATGCGGTTTTCTTCTTTTTCGACCACTTCAAACCGGAAGCCGTGGAACGAAAACACCTGTCCTTCGACGGGGATCATCTGTGCTTCATGGATGACAAGTCCTGCGACGGTATTGGCTTCATCGTCGGGCAGCGGCCAGTCATGGGCGCGGTTCAAATCTCGGATCGTCATCCCACCTTCGACGATATAGGCACCATCCGATGTTGCCTCGATTTGCTCGTCTTCGTCGTCATCAAATTCGTCGGCAATCTCGCCCACGATTTCCTCGAGGATATCCTCGAGTGTGATCAGCCCTTGCAGGTCGCCATATTCATCCACGACCAGAGCAAAATGCGTTTTGCGACGCAAGAATTCGCGCATTTGGTCATCGAGGGTTGTGGTTTCGGGCACGAAATATGCATCCATCGCGACGGACATAATGTCGAAATTCGCGAGCGCTTTGGCGTCGATTTTCCCACCTAGCAAAAGTTTGTGCATGGCGCGCAGCAGGTCTTTGGCATGCACAACACCGATGATGTTTTCAGGGTCGTCCTTGAACAATGGCAGACGGGTGTGCGGGCTTTTGAGGCTTTGCGCGAGAATGTCCTCTGCGGGCATGTCCGCGTCGATGACCTCGATCCCCGAACGGTGCAACATGATCTCTTCGACGGTGCGTTCGTTCAGATCAAGCGCGCCCAAAATTCGATCGCGGTCCTCTTTTTGCACGATGCCTTCGGAATGGCCCAATTGCAGCGCGCCTGCGATCTCTTCACGCACGGCAAGGATGTGGCTGTCAGGGTCGGTGCGCACACCGAAAACGAAAAGGATTCCACGCACCAAAAAACGCACGGCGGCCACGATGGGCGCAAACAGTTTAACAACCAACGCGATGGGGGCCGCGACAAAAGAGGCCACTTTTTCGGGGTTCGTAATTGCATATGTTTTTGGCAGCACTTCCGCAAAAATCAGCACCAAAAGCGTCATGATCAATGTGGCTGCGGCGACACCGTTTTGGCCGAAAACCTTCGTGAGCAACGCCGTGGCCAAAGACGTCGCCAAAATGTTCACCACGTTATTGCCTAGCAGAACCGACCCGATCAGCCGTTCGTTGTCTTCGGTGACATCTAATGCGCGGGTGGCACCTGTTGACCCTTTGTCAGCCGCAGTGCGCAGTTTGCCGCGTGAGGCTGCCGTTAGCGCCGTTTCCGAGCCGGAGAAGAACCCCGACATTACCAAAAGCACCAAAATCGCGCCTGCAGTCAGCCAAAACGCGCCATCAAACAAAGAGGTTTCCATCGTCCACTTTCATATAAAACTACGGCTGTTATGGGGTTTTGCGCGGCCGCATTCAAGATCAGTCGTCGGATTTACGCGACAACGGGTGATGTTCAATCACCAGTTCCGTAAGCCTGTCATCCAGCACATGGGTGTAGATTTCGGTCGTCGCCACATCGGCGTGGCCCAGCATGGTTTGGATCGACCGCAAATCGGCACCACCGGCCAACAGATGCGTCGCAAAGGCGTGGCGCATGGTGTGCGGCGTGACCGCTGCGGGGGAAACGCCGGCAGCAACTGCGAATTCCTTGATCAGGCCAAAAAACCGGTGACGCGTCAGATGCCCTGATTTGCCACGTGACGGGAATAGGAACTTTGATGGCGGAACGCCCTTGGATCGCGCCTGATCTTCGATTTCATCACGCGTTACCAGCCATGCGGCCATCGCGGTTTTCGCGGGCGGGGACAGGGGAACCAACCGTTCTTTGCCGCCTTTGCCGCGCACCAAAAGCATGGCGGGATTACCGCGCGCGGCGGCGACAGGGAGGCTGACCAATTCGGTGACGCGCATGCCAGTCGCATAAAGCAGTTCCATCAGGCAAGTGTTACGTGCCCCGTCGCGGCTGTTGCTCGCGGCTTCTAACAGGCGTTCAACCTCTGTCACGGAAAGTGTTTTGGGCAAAGCTTTGGATTTGCCAGGGCCCTTGATCCGAATGGCTGGATTGTCGTCGCGCCAGCCTTCTTCAAAAGCAAAGCGATAGATTTGTTTGATCGCTGACAGGCGCCGCGCACGTGTCGATGCAGCCAGCCCTTGGGCGTCACAATCAATCAGATAACCTTCGACGTCGTCTTGGGTTGCTGTTGCGAAATGCAGGGATTTGGAGGTGAGCCAGCCTGCAAAATCCGTCAAATCGCGCGCATAGGCGAGTTGGGTATTCGTGGCCGCGTCCAGCTCGGCGGCTTGGGCCTCAAGGAAGGCCTGCACCCATTGGGCCATTGGTTGATCCGCGGCGCTCATGGGGTGCGATCCAATATCAACAGTTGCAATGCAGCACGGCGCGCAAGGTCTTCGAGCCCAACGAGCCGCCAAAATGAAAGCGCATCGGTCAGCGCCATGGTATCGCCCGCAAAGCCCGCGTTAAACGTGTTGATCGATCTCAGCAACGCCTCACCCAGATTGCCATTGCGTGCCAATGCTTCCAGCGCGGCATCGGTATCTGCACCGTCAAAGCTGTTGTAAATTGCGATTTGGGTGGAGGTTTCGGGGTTTGTGGGGGCGCCCATCGCGAGCCTTGTCAAGAAACTGTAAGGGGCGTCCTGCGCTGTTGTTTCATAGGTGCTTGTCAGTAGGCCAAGGTTAATTGCGATGTTTTTTGCCTCGTGCGACAAATCAAGCCCAACCAATTCGGGCGCGATGAGTTTCGCAAATGGCACTTCGAGCTTGGCCTCTTTCATGGCGTCCCATGCGGGTGGCAGAGCAGTGCCAATGGCCTGCGTATCCTTTGACAGCAGCGCGGTATCGAGCCGCTGGACCGCGCGGGCGCGGTCCCAAACGCCGCCAGATGCAGCCGGTTTGCGTGCCGTATATGCAGCGAACAAAACGTTTTCTGAAATCGCCCCGATACGGGCCAAACGCTCGGCAGCGTCGAGCTGAGATTTCCATCCTGTCACATCACGTAGGTCCGAATGGGCATATGCGTTCGGCAGTTGGCGCGTTGGCAGTGGCTCGCCATTGGCCTCGAACATACGAAACGCGAGTGGGGTGATCTGGGCAGGCGCGTCGAGCGGCGGTTCGCCCTCGTGAAGCTCGGGGTCAAGGAAGCGGGAAAGAAGCTGTTCCTCAGCAGAGGTGATATCGCCTAGGACACGGTGGGTATTCAGCGACAATGCCGCCGCTGCCCAATCGCCGCCGCGGGCAAGACAGAATATGCGGGCGGATACGCTAGGGGCCACGCTTGGCGTGTCGCGCATTGTCTCGCAGGCCGCGTCTTCGGCTCCGGTCAGCAAGGCCACATCAAACCAGCGTTGAAACAATTCGGGTGTGTCGGGGGACACTTGTTCGAGCATGGCAAGCGCCGGATCAAGCGCGCCGAGGTCCAACAATTTGTCGATCCGCGCCAAAAACAACGCGCCATTGCTGCCTGCGCCAAGCGGTGGGTCGGCTTCTGCCAACAACAATGTCATCATGAGGTCGTGAATTGCGGGTAGCGTATCGGTACGCTCTGATTTCAATAGCACGACCAAGTCAGCTGTATCGCTGTTGGCCCAAAGGCTGCGAGGCAATCCCGTCGTGTCCGATGGAAGCAGGCCGACCGGATCGGGGGATGGCGCATCTAGCGCGCTAACTGTGACTTGTGGGGCATTGGCCCCCGTCGACACAGGCGCTTCGACGATTGGTTTTGGGAGTTTGACGGCGGGCGGCGGTGGGGCGATCTTGACGCTTTGGGTCATCCAGTCGATTGCGGAAAGGGGCGCTGCGTTTTGGGCCGCGCTCATTTGCGCGATGCTCAGTGCGACCAAAACTGGAACCATACGCATCAAGATTTAGTTCACCTCGAGCGTAATGGGCTGGGACGCCGGACCGGCAGGGGCGGTAAAATCATCGGGCATGAAAATCGGCCCAAGATAGGCATAGACGACGAAAAGAATGCCGCCCAGAATAGCAAGCACCAATAGGAATTTAATCAATCGCCAAAGCATCGTAATATCGCCCTTTGCAAGTCCTGTTTCACCGGTCTGCCGCCGAATGTTCCGTTGTGTATATAACGGGTTTTGTGCAAGATCACGCCATTGAGTTGCATATTTTTGAATTAAGCGGCAGATAGCCGACAACGCATGCGCAAAAGGAGCTGTTTTTCATGGGAAATGATCCTACTGACCTGACATTACATCGCACAGTTGTGCTGGTTGGAATGATGGGGTCTGGCAAGACGGCGATTGGGCGCGAATTGGCGGATCAATTGGGGGTGAATTTCCTTGATAGTGATGCGGCCTTAGAAGAAGCGGCTGCCCTAACGATTTCCGAAATATTCGCCCGCGACGGAGAGGCGTTTTTCCGGGACCGCGAGGTCGAAGTGATTGAGCGGCTCATGTCCGGCCCGCCTGCGGTCCTATCCACCGGCGGTGGCGCGTTCTTATCCGAACGGACCCGCGCCGTGATCGCTGAAAATGGCGTGGCCGTTTGGCTGGATGCTGATCTACCGACCCTGTGGGAACGTGTACGGTTTAAGGATACGCGCCCCTTGCTGCGCACCGCCGACCCGCATGCAACGCTGAGCGCGCTGATGGACGCGCGTGGCCCGATCTACGCCAAAGCGGGCGTGCATGTGGCCGTTGGCCCGACCGCGAGCATCGATGAGACGACCCAAAGCGTCTTAGATGCATTGATCAAAAACCCCTCAATTCTGGAGCAATCGACATGACGTCATCTGCGAAAACCGTTCATGTTGATCTGCCTGGACGTGACTATGACATTCATATTGGGACGGGGTTATTGGCAACGGCAGGGGGAGCGATTGCGCCATTTGGCGGGCGCAAGCATTTGGCGATTGTCACCGATGAAACAGTTGCGGGGTTGCATTTAGACGCGTTGCAAGACGGGCTGGCAGCGGCTGGGTTTACATCCGCCGCGCTCGCATTGCCTGCGGGGGAAGCGACCAAAGGCTGGCCGCAATTGCAGCGTACCGTTGAATGGCTGCTGGACCAAAAAGTGGAGCGCGGCGATGTGGTGATCGCCTTTGGTGGCGGCGTGATTGGTGATCTAGTTGGCTTTGCGGCCGCAATCCTGCGCCGCGGTGTGCGGTTTGTGCAAATTCCGACCACGTTGTTGGCGCAAGTTGATAGCTCTGTAGGTGGCAAAACGGGCATCAATGCGCCCCATGGTAAGAACTTGATCGGTGCCTTCCATCAGCCATCGTTGGTGCTGGCGGATACAGGGCTGCTCGGCACCTTGGCACCACGCGACTTTCTCGCAGGTTACGGCGAAGTTGTGAAATACGGCTTGCTCGGAGATTACGCGTTTTTCGAATGGCTCGAAGCGCATGCGCCCGCCATGGCTGCGGGTGACGTGGACAAACGGATTTATGCAGTGACGCGGGCCTGCCAGATGAAAGCCGACATTGTGCAGCGCGATGAGACAGAGCAGGGTGATCGCGCCTTGTTGAATCTTGGGCACACATTCTGTCATGCGTTAGAGGCTGCGACGGGCTATTCAGACCGGCTGCTGCACGGTGAAGGCGTCGCAATTGGCTGTGGCATGGCGTTCGAATTGTCCGCCCGTCTGGGCCTGTGCAGTCAAGAAAGCCCAAGCCGCGTGCGTGCGCATATCAAAGCGATGGGCATGAAGGCAGATTTGACCGATATCGAAGGCGATTTGCCTGATGCGGCGAAGCTGTTGGATATGATGGGTCAGGACAAAAAGGTCGTCGCGGGCCAGTTGCGTTTCATTCTGGCGCGCGACATTGGTGATGCGTTTATAACCAGCGATGTGCCACGTGATGTGGTGCTGTCGGTGTTGGAAGACGCATTATCCGAGCGGTAAGATGGGTTAAAACCCATCCTACGCCGGTGCTTTAGAACGGGATTTCGTCGTCCATGTCGGACCGGCCACCACCGGCAGAGCCGCCGCCGTCATAACCGCCACCGCCATTAGAATTGCCGCCGCCGTAGCCGCCGCCTTGATCATAACCACCGCCGGAATTGCCGCCGCCATAACCGCCGCCGCCACCTTGGCCGCCGCCTTCGCCACGCCCGTCGAGCATCGTCAATGTGCCGCCGAAACCTTGCAGCACGACTTCTGTGCTGTAGCGGTCAGAGCCGTCTTGGGCTTGATATTTGCGGGTTTGCAGCGCGCCTTCGATGTAAACCTTGGACCCTTTGCGCAGATATTGTTCTGCGATACGCACAAGACCGTCGTTAAAGATTGCAACCGAATGCCATTCGGTTTTCTCGCGGCGTTCGCCTGTGTTCTTGTCTTTCCAGTTTTCAGACGTCGCGATGCGCAGGTTACAGACCTTGCCGCCATTCCCGAATGTTCGCACCTCTGGGTCCCGCCCAAGATTGCCGATCAAGATCACTTTGTTCACGCTGCCAGCCATTTGATATTCCCTCGTCGAATCTGCGTTTGAAACCTTATGCCTCTTTTGATGGAACAAGGTAAACAGGTTCTTATTGTCGGGCCAACACTGGAAGATTTCGCGCTATCCGACTATATTGCAACCACATCTTGGTGGGGGTTTGTTTTTGTTGTATATTTTCAAGATTACGGCTGTCGTTTGCTCGATCGGCTTGCCTGCTATGGTTTGCGCCCAAGGATCACGGTCTGACTTGTTCCAAAACCAGTTGTCGGTTTTGGACAGCAGGTCCGCCCAGCAATATAGTAATTCGGTTCGCCTGCAGCCGCCGCGCGCGGTGGTTCCCAGTATTGGGTCCAAGTCACCAGCTTACCGCGGCCGGTATACCGGACCGTATTTAGCCGTTGCCCGTGCCGCGGCCCGCCGCCACAATATTCCAGAAGACCTGTTTTTGCGACTGGTCCAGCAAGAAAGCGGGTGGAACGCCCAAGCGCGGTCTGTGAAAGGCGCGATGGGTTTGGCCCAATTGATGCCCGCGACGGCCCGTGAATTGGGGGTGAATCCCAATGATCCTGCCCAAAACCTAGAAGGCGGCGCGCGCTATTTACGTTGGCAATATGAAAAGTTTGGCAATTGGCGCTTGGCGCTTGCGGCCTATAACGCGGGACCGGGGGCCGTTGAGAAGTATAACGGTATTCCGCCGTTCAAAGAGACCCGCAATTATGTGCGGATTATTTGGGGGAGCTGATTTCGTTTTGAAAAACCAAGCCTCCGGCGGGGATATTTGACAACCAAAGAGATAAGCGGCGCGCCCCTGATGAGAGGCGCGCCGATTTTTATTCAGCAGCGATTTTGATGACCGGTTCCATCGCGGCGAGATCCGCGTCAGAGAGGTGGCATTTGACTTGATGCCCTTCGGCAAGAGTGCGCACAGGGGGCACTTCTTTGTCACAAAGCCCGCCTGCGACCTTGTCTTTCCAACCGCAGCGGGTTTGGAAGGGACAGCCTGATGGCGGGTTCATCGCAGATGGGATGTCACCTTCGAGCACGATGTGCTTTTTCGTGACACTTGTGTCTGCGATTGGCACAGCCGAAAGCAGTGCTTCTGTATAGGGGTGGTAGGGCGGCGCGAAGACTTGGTCGGTTGTGCCAAGTTCGACCACATGGCCCAAATACATGACCATCACGCGGTCCGAAAGGTAGCGCACAATTGACAGGTCGTGGCTGATGAACAAAAGCGTGGTTTTATGTTCGCGCTGGATTTCCATCAACAGATCGGTGACCGCGGCTTGGACCGATACATCGAGCGCCGAGACAGGTTCATCCGCCACAACGATCCGCGCATCACCGGCAAAGGCACGGGCGATACCCACACGTTGTTTTTGCCCACCCGACAGCTGCCGGGGCATCCGGTCCGCGAATGCGCGGGGCAGTTTCACAAGGTCCAGCAGGTCGAGCATGCGTTCGCGTCGTTCGGCATCGTTGTTGCCAATCTTGAAGATTTCCAAGGCCCGCATGATCTGCCGTCCGACGGTCATCGACGGGTTCAGCGTATCAAACGGGTTCTGGAATACCATCTGGATGTCAGCCACGGTTTTGGTGTCGCGGTCTTCAATCGCGATGTCGCCGATACCGTTGTTATCAAGGGTGATTGCCCCGTCAGTCGCGGTTTCTAGCCCCATTAGCACCTTGGCAAAGGTGGATTTGCCGCAGCCGGATTCGCCCACGATGGCGAGCGTTTCAGATTCGCGTGCCTCGAATGACAGGGTCTCATTGGCTTTCACGACTTTTTTGTTGCCGCCACCAAACAATGCGTTGGCTGCGACTTCGTAATACTTCTTGAGGTTGTCGATTTTTAATACAACGTCACCTGGCGGGTTCTTTTCTTTCTGCGCGCCGACCTCGATCGGGGCCTGCCAGTCGATTTCTTGGAACTTCAGGCAACGTGTCTGATGCCGGTCGTTGCCCATGACGGGATACATTTCGATGGGGGCCTCAGTGTTGCAAAGCCCTTCCTCGAAATAATCGCAGCGTGGGCCGAAGTTACAGCCCTGTGGCCGTTCATGCGGCAGTGGGAAGTTCCCGGGGATCGCCACCAAAGGCCGCGCGTTTTTATCGGCGCCGGGCAGGGGGATCGAGCGGAATAGCGCCTGAGTATAAGGGTGCTGCATTTCGTCAAACACGTCTTCGATAGACCCGCGTTCCACCGCCTCGCCGGAATACATGACGCAAATCCGGTCGCAGGTTTCCAACACAAGTCCGAGGTTGTGCGAGATAAACAACATGGATGTGCCGTATTTCTTGCCCAAGTCTTTGACCAGTTCGACAACAGCAGCCTCGACAGTCACATCGAGCGCTGTCGTCGGTTCATCCAAGATCAACAGTGATGGCTTTGACATTAGCGCCATCGCAATCACAATACGTTGTTGTTGACCCCCTGACAGCTGATGCGGGTAGGATCGCAAGATGCGTTCAGGGTCGGGCAGTTTCACGTCTGTGACGACTTCTAGTGCACGCGCATAGGCTTCTTCCTCTGTCACGCCTTCATGGATCATGGGGACTTCCATGAGCTGTTTTGCGATCTTCATGGCAGGGTTGAGCGACGCCATCGGCTCTTGGTAGATCATCGCGATTTCAGACCCTCGAATGTCGCGCAAACGGTCCGGCGACATCGTGTTCATTTCCTCGCCTTTGAACTTGATCGAACCGCCAACAATGCGGCCATTCACGCCCAAGTCTTGCATCACACCCAGTGCCACTGTGGATTTCCCGCAACCGGATTCGCCGACAAGCCCAAGCGCCTCGCCGGGACGGATGGTCGCGGAAAAATCCATCACCGCTGGGATTTCGCGCAAACGCGTGAAGAAGGAAATCGACAGCTTGTCGATCTCTAGGATGGGGCCGTCGTAGTTTTCGTTTTCCATCATATTAATCCTTCAAGCTTTCTTCGCGCAGGCCATCAGCCAGCAAGTTCAGGCCCAGCACAAGCGACAGCAGAGCAATTGCAGGCGGGATGGCGGGGTGCACATAGATCAACAGCAGTTTACGCCCTTCGTTAATCGTAGACCCCCAGTCGGGGCTTTCCGGTGGCAGGCCGAGGCCGAAGAAGCCGAGCGTCCCCAAAAGGATCGTGGTGTAGCCAATGCGCAGGCAGAAATCGACGATCAGCGGTCCACGCGCGTTGGGCAGGATTTCCCAAAGCATGATGTACCATGGCCCTTCGCCACGCGTTTGCGCCGCGGCCACATAATCGCGGGTGCGCAGATCAAGCGCGAGCCCGCGCACAATACGGAACACTGTGGGCGAGTTTACAAAGACCACCGATACGAACACCACAAGGATGCCCGGATTGATGTCAAACCCGTCGAGCCAAGCAGGCAAGAAGTTCACTGGTGTGCCCGTTTGGGACACGAGCGAAAGGTAAAGCCAGCCCAAAAGGCCCAAAACCACGATCAACAAAGGGGTCCGTTTCGCGGGTTGTGTGTAGAACCGCGAATTGAGCAAAACGCCAAAGAAGACGATCGGGAAAACAAAAAGGAATGCCGCCATATAGGACGGGATGCCTGTTGCCACGATTTCCGGTGTGACCAGCAGGTAGAACAGCAAAATCACAGGAAAGGCGAGGATCAGGTTGGCAAGGAACGACAAGATCGTATCCAAACGCCCACCGTAGTACCCCGCAGGCAAGCCCAGCGTGATACCAACCATAAAGGCGAACATCGTGGCCAGTGGCGCGATTGCGATCACGATCACGGACCCTTTTACCACGCGGCTGAACACATCGCGCGCAAGGTTGTCACCACCCAGTAGGTAATGGGGCCATGCGGCCTCTGCCGTAGCGGGGACGGGGATGCCCGGGACCTTGTTCTTTAGGCCGGATACTTGGGCCAATGGGTCGTGGGTGATTAGCATGTCAAACATGCCCGAAAAGATCGCCGTAAACACCCAGAACATCACAAGCGCAAAGCCGATCATGCCAACGGCGCTGTCAAACAGCTTACCGTAAAGACCAAGCGACCGTTTGAAATAGATCGACACGCCAAAGGTGATGATGAGCGCAATCCAAACAGGCAAGAACCGTTTGAACATCGCGCCAATGATCCCACCCGTGCCATAGGGCAAGAAGATACCAGCGATCACATATATCAACGAGATGACCAGCAGGATGGTAAAGGCGACTTTTGTCACCCGTTCTATACCGCCAAGATAACCACCGCGCGCGGCAATGCTGCCATCGGCGTTTGATTGCATCGTTTGTGCAGGCACAAAGAACGACATGATGATCTGCAGCACGATTGCCAGCGCAAGGCAGGCCAGTGTGATCGTCCAGATCGGGTTAAGTAAAGCGCCTGTTGCGCCGGTCCAATTCAGGGATTCCATAGCGTCAGGTCCTTTAAGAAATGCGAATACGTGGGTTCAAGAACACATAGCCGATGTCAGAAATCAGCTGTGTCACAAGGACCACGAAGACGGAAACAACAGAAACGCCCAATAGCAGTTCGATGTCATTGTTTGATGCGGCTTGGACCAGCGTCCAGCCGAAACCTTTGTAGTTAAACAAGGTTTCCACGATGACGACGCCGTTGAGCAGCCACGGGAATTGCAACATGATCACGGTAAACGGCGCGATCAGCGCGTTGCGCAACGCGTGTTTCAGAACGATTGTGCGGAATGAAACGCCTTTAAGCCGTGCGGTGCGGATATACTGGGCGGTCATGACTTCGGTCATTGATGCCCGTGTCATCCGCGCGATATAGCCCATGCCGTAAAGCGCGATGGTGATAACGGGTAAAAAGAAGTTCCAGAAATTGGCGTCATCCATGGCCGATGTGGCCGTGCCCTTAAACCATTGCATCCCGAATGTGCCGGTCGCGAATAGCGAGATGAACACAACACCCGATACATATTCCGGCGTGGCCGTGGATACGATGGACACAGTGGACAGCGTGCGGTCGGTGCGCGACCCTTCGCGCATGCCTGCCAGCACGCCGATGATCAGCGCGCCCGGGACCATGACCATCATGACCCAGAACATCAGCTTGCCTGTCAGGGCCAAGCGTTTGCTGATGATCGTGCTAACGTCGTCGCGGAAAACAGTGGAAAAGCCCCATTGGCCTTGTAAAACGCCACAAAAGCGTTGGTCTTCGGGACATCTGCGGCGGACCTTACCATCGAAACCTTCGATCTCGTATCCAGGCAAAACACCCAGCCACTCGCCGTAGTTCACGATCAAACGGGGATCGAACCCTGTGATTGCGTCCTCGAATTCGGCGTCGGAAATCTGGTCTTGGCTAGAGGCTGTGATCAGCGCGGGGTCAACGGGCGACCGATAGCCGCGGTTGGATAGCCAAGTGGAAACCTCGTGGATTTCCATACGCGCGTTGCCTTGGTTTTTCGCAAGTTTTTCCAAGTTTGGAAAAAGGTTCGTCAGCCAGAACACGATGAATGTCAGGCATAGCGCCGTGAGGAGCATGACCCCAAGGCGTCGCAGAATAAACAGTCCCATAAAGGCCCCTGTTGGCAGTGACGATACGTTGATCGTCGGGAAATTGGTGCGGCCTTGGTTGATCCAAATGTCCGCGAGCAGAGAAGAAAAGACCGCCCAGCGCATTTGCTGGACGGCCTTGTTTTTGGTGTGCGATTAAGCAGCCATGCCGATCTTGTAGATCTGTGGCAGATACGCGATGTGCATATCCCAGCCAACAAAACCAGGCTTGGAATGGCGATACAGCGAACGCCAGTATGGCTGCAGCGTCACGCCTTCGTCGGTCATGATGCCTTGCAGCTTTGCCATGACTTCGCGACGTGCATCTGCATCAGCAAGCGAGTTCGCTTCAGCCAACAGCGCATCGAATTCAGCATTGGCGAAGCCAGCTTCGTTCCATGCTTCGCCAGACCGATACGCCAGACCAAGGATCTGTGTATCCAGCGGACGGTGGTTCCAGTTGGTGGAAGAGAACGGATACTTCGTCCAGTCGTTCCAGAACGTAGAGCCCGGAATGATCGTGTGCTTGGCTTTGAAGCCCGCATCCTGCAACTGAGCCACAACAGCAGCTGTCGAGTTTTTGCGCCAGTCATCGTCAATGGAAATAACGTCCATTTCGAAATCAGCCATGCCAGCTTCTGTCAGCAGCGCAAGGGCGCCAGCTGGATCGAATGGCAGGGCAGGCACATCAGCCCACGCAGGGTGCATTGGACCAACGTGCTGGTTGCGCGCTGTGGCACCACGGTTGGAATAACCAAGTTCCAGACAAACAGCTGGATCAACAGCCATAGCGATCGCCTGACGTACACGCTTGTCTGCGTATGGTGTCATGCCGTCAACTTCGGCCATCTGGTTTGGACGGATAACAATCGTCGCCGCAGATGCGATTTCGGAGCGTTCCCAGCCAAGACCTTCAACAACGTCAACAAAGTCGCCAACTGTTTCATAGAACATGTCGACTTCGTCAGCAGCGGCCGCCGCGATCCAAGCAGATGGGTCTGTGCCGTAGTCGATGTATTCGATACGGTCCATATATGCGCCTTTGCCAGCGGCATAGCCCCACCAGTCGTGGCCTTCGTTGCGCACCAGTACGGATTTCACACCAACTTCGTGTGACTCGTTGAGATACGGACCAGTACCGATCTGGTTGTCGAGCATATTTTCGCCGTCAAACCCTTCGGGCACGATTGCCGCTGGATAATCAGCCATACCCGCGATCAGCGAGATGTCGGATGCTGGCAGGTTCAGCTTCACAGTGTGGCTATCAACAACTTCGATAGAGCCGTCGATGGCTTTTTCAGTTGCCTCGTCGATCAGGATGGCGAAACGGCCAGCCATAGAGTTGCCTTCAACAGACTTGTCACACCAACCAGTGATGTTGCGCGCAACATCTTCGGCAGAGAAGTCAGAACCATCGTTCCATTTTACGCCCTGACGGACATTCAATGTGTATTCGGTCGCATCGTCGTTCACAGTCCATGATTCCAGCAACATTGGCTGGAAAGAACCGTCAGAGTTATATTCGACAAGATACTCGAGCCAACCAGCAGAGACAAACGCGATTTGCGTCCAGTCATAGGCACGTGGGTCTTTCATCGCGCGGACTTCCATCTGCATGCGAAGTGTTCCGCCCATCTGCGCGTGTGCAGCAGCCTGTGCTGGTGCGTTCAGACCCAAAAGGCCGTAAGCAGCAGCAGTTGTCAGGCCCAGCGCTGTAGTGCGTGTTAGGAATTCGCGGCGGTCGATTTTGCCGGCCTTTTCCTCATTCGCATACATCAGCGCAGCTGGGTGCATCTTTGTGGTGTGATCTTGCGTCATTCGTCTCTCCCATTGACGTATTATTTTATACGAGCGGGTTCTCTTGACGGATTGTTACGCGTCAGTTGCGCGTTTGCCCGTCGAAGTGTTTCCGATCAAGCCTATAGCGCATTGTTTTTGGCCGTAGGTCAATGCAACCTTTCACAAATCATATCACATTTGCGACGTTTTGATGTGTTTTTTGCGACATTCAGGCGAACGCGTCGCGACATCAGCAATGCTGCAATGCAGCGCCTTGTTTGCGAAACGCGCTGGGGGTTGTGCCAGTTTGCGCGGTGAAGCTACGGGTGAAATAGGCCGCACTTGTAAAGCCCAATTGATCCGCAATTTCGTTTACCGGTGTCTTTGTGTCACGCAGTAAAACGCAAGCTTCGTAATTGACGCGGTCACGTAAAAGGGCAAGCGCGGATTTTCCGCAAGTCTGGTTGCAACAACGTGTCAGGTGGGTCGGTGTCACGCCCAGCGCCGTGGCATAATCCGCAATTCCGTGCTCTTTGCGGTAATCCCGTTCGATCAAATCGGTATATGCCGCCACAAGCCGCGCCGCCGTCGTGCGCCGCCGTGTTTGCACCGTGTTGATATCAGTCTGCGTGAGCATGCGGTCAAAGAACGCTGCCAAGAGCCCAAGGTGATAATGTGCGGCCCGTGAATGGGCATGGTCCCCACTTTTAAGTTCTTTTTCCATGGCCTCGACCATGCCAGCCCATTCTTTCTGTTCGACCACTTCACGCATGCGAAGGTGCATCGGCATTTCGGGCCATTCAGACGCCATCGCTGCAGGGATGGTAATGATATGGCCGAACACGGTTGGTCCGGCTTCGTACCCATAAATTGTATGGGCGGGCACAAAGATAAGATTGTTAGGACCATAACCGCTGGTCAGACCGGCCACAGTGATACGGCCTTGTCCCTTGGTTATGTAAATCAAACGCGGGGTCGCGTGGCTGCGCATGGCTTCGGTACGCCACCGGCGTGCATTTGCTGTTTGTCCAATCGAACTGACTTGCAGCGCGGTTGTTTGAGATTCGGTGGCCAATTGCATCGGGCTTCCCTCTTAGTACCACGGCATGTTGGCAACATATTGGTTAACAAACAACGAATTTTTTAAGGGTAAAACGCGATTGCTATGGACAACTCTGTGGATGAAATGTCCAGACTATGCCAGTTCTTGTGTTTTGACCTAAACCAGGTGCGTTGGCGCTTGGCATATTGGCGCGATGCGACCACTGCGGCATCGCGGGCTGCATTAAGGGTCAGTTTCCCTTGTAGGTGGGCAATCATTTCTGGTGCACCAATCGCCTTGGATGATTGATGGACTGGATTCCAGTTGGGAATCATTGCGCGAGCCTCGTCCAATGCGCCAAGATCGAGCATCTGGTCGAACCGTCGTTCAATGCGGTCGTTGAGCCAATCTACGGGTACATCAAGTGTGATCTTAACAGCGTTTTCTGGCGGCAATAACGGCGGTGGGGTGTCGTCTTGCCAAGCGGCCAGACTGCGTCCGGTGGCTTGCAGCACCTCCCAAGCGCGCTGAACCCGCATCCGGTTCTTAATATCGATCCGTGCCGTGGTTTCACTATCCAGTGCAGCCAGCAAATCGGACATGGGGATGTCATTGCCAAGCGTCCTGACGGCATCCGGTGTCGCAGGAATATCCGCCAATCCATTGAGCAGGGCGGCAAAGTTTAAACCGGTTCCACCCACAATAATCGGTCGCTGTTTCCCCTTTAGGAACGGGGCCACCTCACGCAGCCAATGACCCGTTGAATAAGGCGCATCAAACGGAACATGTCCGTATAGCGCGTGATCGGCCTGCGCCAATTCATTGTTATCAGGCCGCGCAGTCAAAATCCGCCAGCCGTTATAGACCTGCAATGCATCGGCATTGACGACCACGCCCCCTTGGGTGCGCGCGATATGCAATGCCAGCGCAGATTTACCAGAGGCCGTCGGGCCTGCGATCAAAACCGGATCAGAGGGGTGAATAGTTATCATAAGGCTGCTCTTAACTGGTTCACGAAGGTCATTCCAGATTTTTGCGATTTTCAATACGCCGCCGGATTGTAACCATCCGCGTTTTCATGCAATTTGCAACAAGTTCACATCTCAATGCGCAAAGGGGCAGCACATGGCCGAGACCGAACAGACATCCTATAATCGGGTAATGCTTAAGATTTCAGGCGAGGCGCTGATGGGCGACACGTCATATGGGTTGCACCCGCCAACCGTGCAGCGCATCGCGAAAGAAGTGAAAATCGTGCATGACATGGGTGTTGAGATTTGCATGGTCATTGGCGGCGGGAACATTTTCCGCGGATTGCAGGGGTCCGCTCAGGGCATGGAGCGGACCACGGCGGATTATATGGGCATGTTGGCTACTGTGATGAATGCGCTGGCGATGCAATCCGCATTAGAAGAGCTGGGCATCCACACGCGGGTTATTTCGGCGATTACGATGAATGAAGTGGCAGAGCCGTACATCCGCCGTCGCGCTGTACGCCACCTCGAGAAAAAGCGCGTTTGTATTTTTGCGGCGGGCACTGGTAATCCGTATTTCACCACAGATACAGCGGCGACTTTGCGGGCCAACGAAATGGCTTGTCAGGCGATTCTTAAAGGGACCAAAGTCGACGGGGTTTACGACAAAGACCCCGCAAAACATGACGATGCCAAGCGTTATGGTAAGGTGAGTTATGACGAGGTACTGCAAAAGCACCTTGGCGTTATGGATGCATCCGCGATTGCGCTTGCTCGAGATAACAACTTGCCGATCATTGTGTTTAGCCTTGACGAACCCGGCGGGTTCAAAGGCATTTTGGCGGGTGAAGGCACCTATACAATCGTTAGCGACTGATCAGCGTATCAAATAGAGTATAAAAGCGGGTTCGGCATTTGATTGGCCCGCTTTTTTTAGTGACTTTTCACCCGAATGGGTGATGCCCCGATTGATGCCCCTCCAATAGGTTAACGCTAGGTTAATGGTATTGGGGAATAGTCATGTCCGAAAAAGGAACGTTTTCTTTTCAAGCTGACGTGTCGGGGCGCGTTTTTTTGGCATCTGCGGGTTTTGAAAATGCGGATATTGGGCCTTATGCCAATATTGACGCCTTGCCACAGCAAACCGTTTATCATGTGACGTGGCAGAAATGTGATGATGTATCAGTCACAGGATCTGCACGGGGCAAACAGTTGCCTTTGCAAATCGGCAATGCCGGTCATGACAATGCTGCTTTCTGTTATGGTGCGCAGTATATGTTTACCCTTCATATCTATTCGACCGATACGGGTGACGGGGGTCAAACAGGCTGGCGCAAAATCACCCAAAAACTGTTCCGTAGCTTCGAGCCAGCAATTCCTGACCTGAGTACTGTCAGCGGCGGCGGTCAGGATGCGATCACATGGCTCGTACCGATACATAATGAGATCATCGTCTGACCTCCCAACGGGCAATGAAATAAACTGTAATAGTCCGCGACATGATTTCGCGGACTTTTTTGCGCGATGTATGTAGTTTCTGTTAATGAACATCATAGAACCGCCAATTCGCAGATTGGGTTGGTGTTCTGGCAGGCAGACCTATACAAAAGAGTAAAGGAACGCCTATAAGGGCCAAAAATATTGTTACGAGGACGAGATGGCTGACGACTTTATGCTGGATACTGATGATCTGGCCCGCCGTATGGACGGCGCAATTGCAAACCTCCGTGTAGAACTGGCATCTTTGCGCACTGGCCGTGGGTCTGGCTCTATGTTGGAGCCGATTATGGCCGATGCATATGGGTCCATGACGCCAATCAACCAGCTGGGGACTGTGAATGTTCCAGAGCCGCGAATGGTGACCATCAACGTTTGGGACAAAGGTCTTGTGGGTGTTGTGGAAAAAGCGATCCGCGAAAGCGGTTTGGGTATTAACCCACAGCTGAACGGCACAATCATCATGTTGCCAATCCCTGAATTGAACGAGGAACGGCGCCGCGAACTGACCAAGGTTGCGGGCAACTATGCCGAAGGCGCGCGTGTATCTGTCCGCAACCTGCGCCGTGACGGCATGGATCAGATCAAAAAAGCCAAGAATGACGGCCTGTCCGAGGACGATCAAAAGTTCTGGGAAGGCGCCGTTCAAGAATTGACAGACGAACATATTAAGATCGTCGATGAAACGCTTGAAGCCAAGCAAGCCGAGATTATGCAAATTTAATGAATGGATGCCACGATAATGGCCAAAGATAATACCGATAAGTCCGAAGGTCCCAACCACGTTGCAATCATTATGGATGGAAATGGGCGTTGGGCACAGCAGCGGGGGCGTCCGCGGCTTTTTGGCCATCATGCTGGTGCAAAGCGCGTACATGAAATGGTTGAGGCCTGTCCGGACATCGGTGTGAAATATCTCACCATTTTTGCGTTCTCTACTGAAAACTGGAAGCGAACCCAGACCGAAGTCACTGGTTTGATGAAGCTTTTCCGCCGCTACATCGAAAAAGAGGCAAAGGCGCTTTTTGCCGAAGGTGTGCGGGTTAGGTTCATTGGTGACCGGATGAAGCTGGACCCGAAGCTGATCCTTTTGATGGATAACCTTGAAGAGTTCACATCCAATAACGACAAGGTTCATCTGACAATCGCGTTAAACTATGGCGGTCGAGACGAGGTCACCCGTGCGGCCCAGTTGATGGCTGTCGAAGTCGCCGAAGGGCGTCTGCAGCCTTGCGATGTTGACGCTGAAAAACTGTCAACATTCCTTGATACAAGGTTCTTGCCTGATCCTGATCTGGTGATCCGGACTAGCGGCGAAGCCCGCATCAGTAATTTCTTGTTGTGGCAATCGGCCTATGCGGAATACGAGTTTATCGACACTCTTTGGCCGGACTTCACAGCGAAAGAGCTTGGCGAAATTGTTGCCAATTTTGGTGGTCGTGCCCGTCGGTATGGTGGGGCACCTGTCTAAATGACGACGCCTGAAAAACCCAGCAGTTGGGATGACCTCACGGTCCGCCTTATATCAAGCGTTGCAATGACAGTTGTCGGCGCTGCTGCGGTGATCGCGGGGGGTGTCTGGTTCCAGATGCTTGTTGTGTTTGTGACTGCCGTGATGATCTGGGAACTCTGGATGATGATCGCACCGGATCGCCCGACGCCAGGCATGTTGATGGCCGCGTTGACGGCTTCGGTCATGTCGGGCCAGCTTACATTGGACCAAAGCTGGGCGTTTTTGTTTTTCTTGATTGTGCCTGTCGTAGGCACCAGCCAAATTCGGGTAGAGCGGGCCGCGTTTTTCTTGTTCGCCTTGGCTATTCCGATTGCGGGCTATGGTTTGCTGCATTTCCGTTTTGATTTTGGGTTTGTCTGGCTGATTTGGCTGATGTCTGTTGTTATCGTCACCGATATCTTTGGTTATTTCGCGGGGCGCATGTTTGGCGGGCCAAAGTTTTGGCCATCCATCAGCCCGAAAAAAACATGGTCGGGCACTGTTGCCGGATGGGCAGGGGCCGCAATTGTTGGTTTCATTTTCACATTATTCACCAATGCAGGTATCACAATCATCATCATGTCTGTGGTCTTGTCATTTGCGGGCCAAATGGGCGACATCGCAGAAAGCGCGTTGAAACGCCGGATGAAGGTCAAAGACAGCTCGACATTGATCCCAGGTCACGGTGGATTGTTCGACCGCTTTGATGCGCTTTTGGGCGCAGCACTGTTTATGTTGATCGTGGCCGTCGGATTTAACGTCCCCGGAGTAGCTTTTTGAAGCGGGTCACGATTTTCGGCAGCACAGGGTCTATTGGTCAAAGCGCGATTGATTTGATCAAGCGTGACATGGCTGCATATGACGTTGTGGCACTGACGGGCGGGCGCAACATTACCCAATTGGCGGCCGATGCGATTGCGCTGAATGCCGAAATTGCGGTGACTTGTTACGACGAATTGCTCGGCGATTTACAAGCGTTATTGGCCGGATCAAACGTGCAAGCCGCCAGCGGAGATGCCGCAATCGCCGAGGCCGCGTACCGACCCGCAGATTGGACATTGTCGTGCATTGTGGGGGCGGCGGGGCTTGTGCCGGGGTTCAATGCACTGGAACAGGGCAACACATTGGCATTGGCCAATAAGGAATCCTTGGTCGCAGCGGGCCCATTGTTGATGGGCAAGGCCGCAGCACATAAGGCAACGATCCTGCCTGTCGATAGTGAACATTCCGCTGTGTTTCAGGCCCTCGTCGGTGAAGATATGGCCTCCGTTGAACGGATCATCATCACTGCATCTGGGGGCGCGTTTCGCGATTGGTCGCTGGACCGGATCGCCACCGCCACCTTGGCCGAAGCATCCGCCCATCCAAATTGGTCCATGGGCCAACGCATCACTGTTGATAGCGCGTCTATGTTCAATAAGGGCATGGAGCTGATTGAAACCAAAGAGTTTTTCGGTGTCGATCCGTCCAAGATTGAGGTGCTCGTGCACCGCGAAAGCCTTGTTCATGCGCTTGTCGGGTTCAACGACGGCGGGTTGATGGCCCATGTCGGTCCTGCTGATATGCGCCACGCGATCGGCTATGCGCTGCATTGGCCGGACCGTGGGCATGTGCCTGTCGAACGGCTTGATCTGGCGAAAATCGGCCAGCTGAGTTTCCAAGCACCGGACCCTGTGCGTTTCCCCGCATTGCGCATTGCCGCAGATGTGATGGACATGGGCGGGCTATCGGGGGCTGTGTTTAACGCGGCCAAGGAACGCGCGCTTGATTTGTTTATGGCCGAAAATATCGGGTTTTTGGACATGTCCGCTGTTGTCGAGGCGACGATTGACAACATGTCGGCCAATGAAGGTCTTCAAAATGCCGAGATGACCCTAGATAACGTGCTGCAAGCAGATGCTTTGGCGCGTATACGTGCGGATGAAGCGGCAACCAAGCTAGGATAACACCTTTGGATTTTTCACAGATTTTACCGTCTCTTGGCGGCACTGCGTTTACGTTGATCGCTTTTGTCATCGCGCTCTCAGTCATCGTGGCGATCCACGAGTATGGCCACTATATCGTGGGGCGTTGGTGTGGCATTCATGCAGAAGTGTTCAGCCTTGGTATGGGACCGGTTCTGTTTTCGCGCGTTGATAAACACGGCACACGCTGGCAGGTCGCTGCCTTGCCATTTGGCGGCTATGTGAAATTCTTGGGCGATGCGAATGCAGCCAGTGTCGGCGAAACAGGCGGGGTCAGCGCGGCGGATCAGCGTCGGTCGATGCATGGCGCACCGCTTTGGGCGCGGTCTTCGACTGTTTTGGCGGGGCCGGTGTTCAATTTTATCCTGTCCGTCCTGATATTTGCCGGCGGTGCGATGTTTGTTGGCAGCCTGAGCGATCCGATCACTTATGAATCTGGCCGCGACTTGCCTGCAGTCTATGAGAACGAATTGCTAGCGGGCGACCAGCTGGTGGCTGTGCAAGGACTGGAAATCGGGGCAGGTGGCACGCTGATTGACGACCTGCCAAACGATGCCACGCTGGATTATGACGTGATCCGCGACGGCGATGCGATCACGGTAAAAGGACCGTTCTTTCTCCCACCTGCTGTGGTTGCCATCACCCCGCGCTCTGCTGCGGATGATGCTGGGTTGCGTAAAGATGATGTGATTACGGCTGTTGACGGCGCGCCAGTTGTCGCATTCCGGCAGCTTGTTGAAATTGTGAAAGCTGCTGATGGACAGCCGCTAACACTTGACGTCTGGCGGGCAAGCGAGACAGTCCAAGTGACATTGGCCCCGCGCCGTGTTGATCTGCCACTTGAAGACGGCGGGTTTGAAACGCGTTGGCTGATTGGCGTGTCTGGCGGTCCGTTTTTTACGGCGGCAACTGAAACACTTGGTCCGTGGGAGGCGTTCAAAACCGGTGCGTCCAACCTGATGCGTATTCTGAAATCGTCATTGTCAGGCATGTGGCACATCGTGACGGGTCAAATTTCGACCTGCAATCTGTCTGGCCCTGTGGCCATTGCGCAAACCAGTGGATCCATGGCGTCCCAAGGCGCGAGCGATTTCATCTTTTTCCTCGGGGTGCTGTCAGCGGCCGTGGGCATGATCAACCTGTTCCCGATCCCTGTTTTGGATGGTGGCCATCTGGTGTTTCACGCTTACGAGGCGGTGTTCCGGCGCAAGCCATCGGATAAGGCGATCAATGTCCTGATGCTGGCCGGTTTGGCGGTGATCGGAACTGTGATGATCTTTGCATTGCTCAATGATTTGGTGCTTTGCCCCTGATAGGGCCATAGGACTGCCACATTTGCGCCACGTTTCGCCAATAACTTTGTTTCACCAAAGCAAAGGATACGTACCATGCAAGCCATCGGTAATAACTACAAAAGCATTTCGGTTCTGCTGCGCCTGAACGCGGATCGTATTGTAATGGCTACGATTCTTCTGTCTTCGCTTTGGATAGGGGCGTTTGTGGCGCTGATCTAAGCCACGAAAATCAGCAGTTTTGACAAGCAAAAACACGCCCATTTCGGCGTGTTTCTTCGTTTTGACATCGGGGTTCAGACTGGGTAGGTCTCTTGTATCTGGGATGTCAAAATAGGCTATATGTATGAACCGTGTACAAACACGCGCTGCCGCGCAACCTTCGCCACTATATCAGCGCCTATTTTTCGTTTTATTCCTGGGGTTTGCAGCGATTTTCGCCACAAATGTGCAGGCGCAAAACTTCACGTTTAACAGCGTTCAAATCGACGGAAACCAGCGGGTTGAGGATGGCACGATCCTGACTTTCGTGGGAATCAGTCGCGGAACCACTGTTTCGGCTGGTGAATTGAACGACGCGGCCCAACGGATCCGCGCCTCTGGCCTTTTTGAGCAGGTTGATGTTGTCACACGCGGCGGCACTTTGGTGATTACTGTCATCGAACGCCCGACGATCAACCGGATCAGTGTTGAAGGAAACACCAAGATCGCGGACAGCAAGCTGCTGCCCGTTGTCCAAAGCCAAGCGCGCCGCGTTTACACGCCGGAGCAGGCCGAACGCGATGCGGCTGCGATCTCGGCGGTCTATGCTGATAAGGGCCGGATCAATGCAACTGTACGCCCAAGCATCATTCGTCGTTCCGACAATCGTGTTGATCTTGTCTTCACAGTGGCAGAGGCCGGTGTGACAGAGATCGAGCGGATTTCGTTTGTTGGCAACCGCACCTATTCCGAATGGCGCCTGCGCCGCGTTTTGGAAACCAAACAGGCCGGTTTGCTGCGCCTTTTGATTTCGAGCGATACGTTCGTTGAAGATCGCATCGCCTTTGACCGTCGCGCGCTGACTGATTTTTATCAGTCCCGTGGCTATGTTGATTTTCAGGTGCAAAACGTTGACGTGGCTTTGACCCGTGAACGCGATGCATATTTGATCACAATCAACGTCCAAGAAGGCCAGAAATTCACGATCGGCGACGTATCCGTTACCAGCGAGATCCCAGAGGCGGATTTGGTCCTGTTCCAAGACGCGGTGAAACTGTCCACTGGCACGACATATTCACCAACACTGGTAGACCGCGAAATTGCCCGTCTCGAACGTCTGGCGACAACACTTGGCTTGAACTTTGTGCAGGTTGATCCGCGTGTGACCCGCGATGATCGTGGTCTTGCGATCAATTTGGAATTTGCTTTGGTGCGTGGCCCGCGGATTTTCGTGGAACGCATTGATATCGAAGGTAACAACACCACACTTGACCGGATCGTGCGCAACCAGTTTCGCACTGTCGAAGGCGACCCGTTCAATCCACGTGAAATCCGCGAAGCGGCAAGCCGCATTCGTGCGCTTGGCTTCTTTAGCGATGCAAGAGTGGATGCGCGCGAAGGGTCCACTCCGAACCAAGTGATCGTTGACGTCGATGTTGACGAGCAAAGCACAGGGTCATTGTCGTTCGGCGCGAACTTTAACATTGATCAGGGCCCGTCGGTGTCTGGCAACTTCCGTCAGAACAATTTCTTGGGCCGTGGCCAGACATTGAACATGTCCGTCTCGACGGCTGAATCAAACCGCAAGTTTAACTTCAATTTCCGCGAACCACAGCTTCTGGGACGTGATCTTGGGTTCGGCTTGGACATCAATTATGGCACGACGGACAATGAAAACGCGCTGTATGATACAGAAACACTGCGGTTCAAGCCATCGCTGACATTCCCGGTAAGCGAAAGCGGTCGGATGCAGGTGTTCTATGCATTCAACTATGCCGAATTGTCTGATGTCAGCGATGACGCCAGCCAGATCATCAAAGACGACGCAACACTTGGCGGCGCGACCCATAACTCTGTCGGTTATGCCTATAGCTTTGACAATCGCCGCACGGGTCTGGACCCGAACAGCGGGGTACTATTCCGCGTTGGTCAGGAGTTCGGCTTTGGTGACTACGAATTCGTGAAAACCACGGCTGAAGCTTCTGCTGAAACCAAGGTTCTGAATGAGGAGCTGACATTGCGTGCTACTTTGCAAGCCGGTCATCTCAGCGTGTCTGGCGGTAACAGCCGGATCACAGATCGCTTCACGCTTGGTAGCCGCCGTTTGCGCGGTTTCCAAGCTGGTGGTGTTGGTCCGCGGGATGCCGATACTGACGACGCCTTGGGCGGTAACATGTTCGCCGTGGCCCGTCTCGAGGCTGAATTCCCGATCGGTCTGCCAAGCGAATATGGCATTACCGGCGGTGCGTTCATCGACTACGGTTCGCTATGGGATATTGGCCGGACTGCACCAGCTGGCACCACTGTTTTGTATGACAACTTCACAGCGCGCACAGTTGCCGGTGTATCGATGTTCTGGGACACGCCACTCGGTCCGCTGCGTTTTGACTTCACAGAGGCGCTTGATCCGCAAACGGCTGACCGCGTGAAGAACTTCGACGTGTCGATCTCTACGAGCTTCTAATGCGGTTGATCGCGGTCTTTTGCGCGGCCCTGATCGGGCTTGGGTCTGTGTCATCCGCGCAAGAGCCTGCGCCCGTTGCGGGCGTTGTGGTGGTCGATACTGATGCGCTTTATCGTGGCACGCGCTATGGTCAGCGCATCGCGGCTGATTTCGAGGTGCGTGCCGATACACTGCGCGCGGAAAACGAACGGTTGATGCAGGCATTGACCGCAGAAGAACAATCACTGACAAGCCGCCGCCCGACGATGGATCCGGATGCGTTCCGCGCCGAGGCAGAGGAGTTTGACACCCGCGTGCAAGGCATTCGGCGTTCGCGCGATGCGGCGATCGCCACCTATGAGGCGGACCTTGCAGCGGCTCCACGCGCCTTCCGTAATGAAATTCGCGAAATTTTGGCGGAATTGATGGTCGAACGTGGCGCGGTTGCCATTCTTGATGAACGGATCGTGTTCTACAGTCTGCCTGCCGCTGACATCACCCAATCCGCGATTGCCCGAATAGATGCTGTGCTTGGTGACGGCCCCGAGGCTGCCGAAAACTAGGCTTTCCTTGCTGCGATGCTTTGGGTTTGCTAGGACTGCAGCAGATTTTCTAGAATGGATGACACCCGATGACCGAAACGCCAACAACCGCTGATATCAAGCTAATTCAAAAGATTATTCCGCACCGTTATCCGTTTTTGCTTGTGGACAAAGTGCGCGATATTGACGGGATCAAATCGGCTGTCGGCATCAAAAATGTCACCATGAACGAGCCGCATTTTCAGGGGCATTTCCCAGACAATCCAATCATGCCGGGTGTCACAATTGTAGAGGCCATGGCCCAGACTGCCGCCGTGATGGTGGGCACCAGCCTTGGGCTTACCGACGGCAATTTGAACGTCTATTTTATGGCCATCGACGGCTGTAAGTTCCGCCGCATGGTGGTGCCGGGCGACGTGCTTGAAATGCATTTGGAGACCACCCGTGGCAAGCCCGGTGGTAAGGTGTGGAAATTCAAAGGCGTGGCGACTGTTGATGGCGAAATGGCCGCAGAGGCGGAATTCACCGCCATGATGGATCTCAAAGCCGAATGACCAACATCCACCCATCAGCTGTTATCGAAGATGGCGCCGTAATCGGTGATGGCTGTGACATAGGCCCGTTCTGTGTGATCGGGCCGCAGGTGGCGTTGGGCGCTGGCGTTGTGTTGAAATCCCATGTGGTGATCGCTGGTGACACACATATTGGCGATGGGACAACAGTATTTCCGTTTTCAGTGATCGGGGAAATCCCTCAAGACCTGAAATTCGTGGGCGAAGACACGCAGCTGCGGATCGGCGCGCGCAACCGGATCCGCGAACATGTGACGATCAATACAGGCACGAGCGGCGGCGGTGGTCTGACCAAAATTGGCGACGATGGCATGTTCATGGCCGGTTGTCACATCGCACACGATGCGCAGATCGGCGACCGCGTTGTTGTGGTGAATTCTACCGCCGTTGCGGGACATTGTATCATCGAAGACGACGTCATTATTGGTGGGCTTTGTGGTATCCACCAATTCGTGCGGATCGGGCAAGGTGCCATTATCGGTGCGCTATCGATGGTCACCAATGACGTTGTGCCGCACGGGTTGGTTATGGGGCCACGGGGCAAATTGGACGGATTAAACCTCGTTGGGCTCAAACGCAAAGGGGTGGCCCGCGCTGATATCACGGCGCTGCGTGCGGCCTTTCAGTCACTCAAGGACGGTGAGGGCACATTTCATGATCGCGCTGCCCGTTTGGCCGAAGAAAATGACAGCATTTATGTGCAGCAAATGGTCGATTTCGTACTTGGCGAGACGGACCGCAATTTTCTAACGCCAAGCTGATGCTGGCGCTGATCGCAGGCACAGGCAGATTACCCCCCGCCATTTTCGCGAAACATCCCAACGCATTGGTCTGCGCGATGGACGGGTTTGCGCCGGATTTGCCCGTTGATATTTCTTTCCGGCTTGAACATCTGGGCAGCTTGTTTGGGCAGTTGACGGACCGCGGTATCACGCAGGTTTGCTTTGCCGGTGCGGTGCGCCGACCCACGATTGACCCGACCCAAGTCGATGTGGCAACTGTCCCGCTTATCCCTGTGATTAAGGCCGCGATGGCCAAAGGCGACGATGGTGCCTTACGCGCCATCATGCAGGTGTTCGAAGCTCACGGCCTGCAAATGGTCGCGGCCCATGACTTGCTGCCGTCATTGCTCCCGGCCGCGGGTGTGCCGACGGCCAACAAGCCCAACGCAGATATGATGGCAGAGGCGGTATTGGGCGAGCGGGTCGTGGCAAAACTCGGTGCATTGGATCGCGGGCAAGCCTGCGTGGTGGCGGGTGGCAAGCTGTTGGCAGAAGAGGGACCAGAGGGAACCGACGCCATGCTTGCAGGGCTGAGTGCCGACAGTGGCATTTTGTTTAAAGCCCCCAAACCAACCCAAGACCGCCGCGCCGACCTGCCCGCCATTGGCGCAGGCACAGCCCAAGCGGTTGTGGATGCAGGGTTAGACGGCATCGTGATTTCCGCAGGAGGTGTAATGGTGTTGGATTTCGACGCTGTCGTGAACGCCTTGGATATGGCGGGTAAGGTCCTTTGGGTCCGGCCCCAAACTGAAAGCTGATGCGCGTTTTCATCATCGCCGGAGAGGCATCTGGCGACAAGCTGGGTGCGGCTCTGATGGATGGGTTGGCACAGCTGACAGATGTGTCATTCGACGGTGTTGGTGGACCATTGATGACGTCCAAAGGACTGCACAGCAGGTTTCCGATGGATGAACTTTCGGTCATGGGATTGGCCGAAATCCTTCCAAAATATCGTGCCCTTAAGGCCCGTGTCCTTGAAATGGCGCAAGCAGTGATTGAGACGAAACCAGACGTTCTGATCACCATCGACAGCCCTGATTTCTGCATGCGCGTGGCCAAATTGGTCAAGGCGCAGTCCGACATTCGCTGCGTGCATTACGTGGCACCCACGGTCTGGGCGTGGCGGCCCAAACGTGCGGCGAAAATGGCGCGGCATATTGATCAGGTGTTGGCATTATTCCCGTTCGAGCCGCCCTTGATGGAAGCGGCGGGCATGCGCTGCGATTTCGTTGGGCATCCGGTGGTGACTGATCCGATAGGGTCAGATGTCGAAGCTGCGGCTTGGGCGGGTGACGGCCCTTTGGTCTTAATGCTACCGGGAAGCAGACGCGGCGAAGTGGCGCGCTTGCTGCCGCGCTTTGGCGATGCGGCGAAACTCATCGCGCAGGCGCGTCCCGACGTGCGCTTTGCCTTGCCGACAACAGCCAATGTCTATGATGCTGTGACGGCCGCCGTGGCGAGCTGGGATGTGCCGGTCGAGGTGTTGCGGGCCGATCAGATTGCGCGCAAACGCGGGCTGTTCGCCGCGGCGGATGTGGCCTTGGCTGCGTCTGGCACCGTCTCATTGGAACTGGCCGCGAACGCAACGCCAATGGTAATTGCCTATGACATGGCATGGCTTAGCCGGATCATCATCAGCCGCATGTTGTTGGTAGATACCGTCACGCTTGTGAATCTGGTCAGTGAAACGCGGACCGTCCCCGAGTTCATCGGTAAAGACTGCGTTCCTGCGCCGATTGCTGCGGCTGTATTGGGTGTGTTGGATGATCCATCGGGGCAACATGCGGCAATGGCGGCAACCATGGATGCCCTAGGGCGTGGCGGTGACGCCCCAGGGTTACGCGCAGCTAGGGCTGTTTTAGACGGGCGATCAGACGCCCATCAATGATGATCAATCCAATCGCCAAAAGCGCAAAACCAGCATAGGCGCGAAGCGGCAATGCCTCTCCTAAAACCACAGCGCCTAGTACGATCGCCACGGGTGCGATTGTTAAGGTGCACAACATCAAATTGCCCGATCCGGCCAACTGCAGCACACGGTAGTATAGCAGATAGGCCACAGCGGTCGCCGCGATAGCGTAATAGCCTATGGCCATCCATGTGCGCGGTTCTAGGGCTAAACTGATCGGTCCTTCCACGGCCCAAGCCATTGGAACCATAATCAAACTTGCGCCTGTGACCATACCCGCCGCGGCAATCTGTGGCGGTAGATGTGACAGGGTTTTGCGCGCCCATACCCCCGCTAGGGCATAAGAAATCGTGCCGCCTATGACGGCCAGTTGGCCGAGGCTGCGCAGATCAAATTGTGCGAGCGACGACAGGCCAATGGCCGTTGCGACGCCGAAAAACCCAAACGTGACGCCAATGGCCTTGCGCGCGGATAGCTTTTCATCAGCAAAGAAGATCGCTGCCGCGATGACCCCGAAAATAGCTGTGGACGCGTTCAGAATTGATGTCAGCCCCGATTCAATATGCAGTTGCCCCCATGCCATCAGCGAGAATGGGATCACATTGTTCAAAACGCCCATGCCAAGAAACGCCACCCAGACGCGCCATTCGCGCGGGACAGGCATGCGGCGCAATATGACATAGCCCCATAGGATCAACATCGCCCAACCGGTGCGATGAGCCACAGTGGTCAACGGGCCGATTTCATCAAGCGCGATGCGCACCGATAGGAATGACCCGCCCCATAGCAAGGACAGCATCATCAAAAGCACCCAGCTTTGGGTCGATAGCGTTTTTTGAACGTGTGTCATGCGTAATTAGTCGCGGGTCGTGCGGGAAACAGCAACCCGTAACTTGCGCAATAAAAAAAGCCCCGCCGGATAAGGGCAGGGCTTTCAGAATTTGTTTGGTCAGGCCTTAGAAAGAATAACCAACCTTAACGCCGACACCGATCGCAGAGTTGTCAGAGAAGGACGCAGTTGCTGGCCCAATCTGTGTGTCTGCATCGCCGATCATGACGTAACGCACACCACCGGAAATTTCGAGCCCGTCGCCGAGGTCATATGCGCCGCCGATTGCAACAGAGTAATTGCCGTCAGTTGGTGCGAGGTTGGACGCAATGCCACCGCTTGCCTCTTCGTAGCCGAAAGAGATCGAGCCAGAGAATGCGTCAGAGAATTTGCGGCCTACACCGATGTTGTAGCTGATGGAATCGTTGTCGAAACCAACCAATGGGTTCGCAGGATAGCCAGCGCTGTTAATCTGTGTGCCAGACCATTCCGCCCAACGGATAGAACCGAACACCAATGTGTTTGCTGCAACGCCAGTCTGGAAATCCAGATTAACGGACTGTGGCAGTTCATATTCGGTGTTTGGAACTGGCGCGAATACGCCCGGTGCAACTTGAACTGTCGTAGCATGGGACATTTCGATTGCAGAAGAGTATGTCAAAGCAACGCGCAGTGCGATGTCCTTACGCTCATATGCAGCACCAACAACGTAACCAAGGCCGGAATCGGACGCGTATTGCGCGTCATATGTGCCAGCTGGGGATACGACAGTTGCATTCGCTTCGACGCTCACAGAACGTGCACCAGCGTGAACGCTGAAATTATCGTTCAGCTTGTAACGCAAAATACCTGTCAGGCTGTTGGACGAATAATCCGCATTGGATCCTGCAAGTGGATAACCTGGGTCGGTTTCGCCGTAGTTAACATTCGCGCCGAATGGCTGATCCATGATCACGGACAAAGACAGGTTTTCGTTCATATCCTGCTTCACACCAAGTGAGAGCTGCGTGTAGCTGTCAGCGACATTGCCAGAACCAAGCGCAACACCCGGCGCAACAGGCAAGGCACCGGAAACCGTTGGTATCACTGTGCTATAGCTTAGCTCTACTGCGCCACCATCTTCGAAAATGATCCCGACGCCTTGGCCGGACCGGTCAAGGCCGCCCGCATATGCGGCAGTCGTGGTGAGCATCAAGGCTGCACCAATTGTCGTAATATTTTTCATGTCTCCATCCCTGTCATGAAAAGTTGCGTTCGAGCCAAACTAGAAACCGCGCCATGATTCCGTCAATTAATGACGCCACGTCAGAATGATTTCACTGGGCCAACGTCACAAATTTACACTGATTTTGGCTGTCCAAACCGGATATTCACGTAGTTGGCCCCAAAGATCAGCGCGCCACCAACGATGACCCAGATATCAATGGGTTCTTGGTACAGGATGATTCCCACCACTGCGATAATCGGTAGCCGCGCGAAATCGATCGGCATCACAACCGTGGCAGGCGCAATCGCCAGCGCGGTTGTCAGACAAAAATGCGCCAATAGCCCCGCGCAACCGATCAGAATGACCCATGGCAAAGTGGTGACCGAGGGGAGGGCGATGTCCCCATCGAACCCCGCCGTGATCAACCCGAAAATCAGCTGCAGCGATGTCAGATAAAACAAGATGCAGGTGATCGTCTGCGTCCGCGTTAATTTGCGTGTGAAGATCGCGGTCAATGCAAAGCAGATTGCACAAAGCGCAGCTGCGATCAGACCGGCGTTGAGCGTCGTGCTTCCTGGGCGGGCCACGATCAATATGCCAATGAACCCCGCCAATGCTGCGAACCCGCCGATGGATGTGATCCGTTCGCGCAGGATCAAAGGCGACAATAAAATCACCCAGATGGGTGTGGTGAATTCGAGCGCAAAGACTTGGGCAAGCGGGATGACTGTAATGGCATAGAACCACAGGTTTTGGCCCGCGAAATGCGCCAGATTGCGTGCCGTATGGAGTGGGATTTGCTGCGGTTTGATCTGGTGCAATGTGCCAGCAGCCCCCCCGACGATCAACACGATCATCAATCCAACACAGGATCGGTAAAGCATGATTTCAAACGTATCGAGGTCAAGCGCCGCCGCACGTCCCGCAATCGCCATTGTTGTAAATGCCGCAATCGCACCTATCATCCAAAGCGCCGCACGCACAGTGTTTTGCATATGACGGGCCCCTCAAATCCACGCTAATTGGTCTGTGATTAGCATCTTGGTTCGCTGGGGTACACTGTTTGCTTCTTGCAACCTACCGCGGTTGAACGTCACAACAGCCCGTTAAAATGACAGGCGTCTGGCCGCGTTGTGTCAGAACTGTGGCTTGTAAGGTGCTGTTTTTACACGCTGATGTGGTCGTTATCAAAATTGCAGAATCCCTAGGCCCAACCAATGTAAGCGCACGGGTATGATCGGCATTGAGGGCGGTGTCGTCTTGCATAACGGACATGTCGGAGGCGCGGCCAAACGCGAAGGTTGCTGTGTCAGAAATAACCTGTAAGTCCCAGATAGGATCATGCCCTGAACAGGTCAGGTCTTGCGCCCATCCGACAGAAGGAAAGGCGCATAAGCCTATGATAAGTTGTCTTATTCCCACTCAATCGTGCCCGGAGGCTTGGACGTGATATCATAGGTCACGCGGTTGATGCCTTGGACCTCGTTGATGATACGCGTGGCCGTTTCACCAAGGAATTCGTGGCTGAACGGATAGTAATCCGCTGTCATACCGTCCACCGAATTGACCGCACGCAAAGCACAGGCAAAATCATAGGTCCGGCCATCACCCATCACACCAACCGTGCGGACAGGCAGGATCGCGACAAAGGCTTGCCAGATGTCATCATACAGCCCGTGTTTGCGGATCTGATCGATGTAAACCGCGTCGGCCTTGCGCAGAATATCCAGTTTTTCGCGGGTGATTTCGCCAGGGCAACGGATCGCAAGACCGGGGCCAGGGAACGGGTGGCGACCAATGAACGATGCGGGTAGGCCCAGTTCATGGCCCAAGGCGCGGACCTCGTCCTTGAACAACTCGCGCAGTGGCTCGACCAGCTTCAGCCCCATCTTTTCAGGTAGGCCGCCGACATTGTGGTGGCTTTTGATCGTCACGGACGGGCCACCGGAAAACGACACGGATTCGATCACATCAGGGTACAACGTCCCTTGGGCAAGGAATTCCGCGCCTTCAATCGTGTTGGCATGTTTCTGGAACACATCGATGAACAAACGACCGATAATCTTGCGCTTGGTTTCAGGGTCTGATTGCCCTTCCAGCTCGCCCAAGAACAGTTCTTGTTCATCGGCATAGATCAGCGGAATGTTGTAATTGTCGCGGAACATGGTCAGGACTTCGTCCGCTTCGTTCTGGCGCAGCAAACCGTTGTTTACAAACACACATGTCAGCTGGTCGCCGATGGCTTCGTGGATCAGCACGGCCGCAACAGAGCTGTCGACACCACCGGACAACCCGCAAATGACTTGCTTGTCGCCAACCTGTTCGCGGATCGCGGCAATTGCCTGTTCGCGGTAGGCGGACATGGTCCAATCGCCCGTGAAACCGGCAAGTTTCACAAAGTTCTCATAGAGTTTCGCGCCGTTGGGTGTGTGGTGTACCTCTGGGTGGAACTGCACGGCGTAAAAATTCCGCGACACATCGGCCGTAATCGCAAATGGCGCGTTGGGGGAGGTGCCGTAAACCTCGAAACCTGGTGCGATGGCGGACACATGGTCGCCGTGGCTCATCCAGACCTGTTCAGTTTCATCAGCAAACCAACCGTCCAGCAGTGGCAAGCTATTCACTGGCGTTACAAACGCGCGCCCGAATTCAGCCGTGCCATGCCCGCGGTCAACCTGACCGCCAAGCTGTTGCATCATGGTTTGCTGACCGTAGCAAATGCCCAAAATCGGCACGCCCATGTCGAACACCGACTGCGGAGCGCGGGGGCTGCCTTCACGGGTGACGCTATCGGGGCCACCGGAAAAGATGACAGCCTTCGGCGCAAAAGCGGCCAGAAACGCGTCGTCGACAACCTGATAGGGGTGAATTTCGCAGTAGACGTTCAGTTCCCGCAGACGGCGTGCAATCAGCTGCGTGACTTGGGACCCGAAGTCGATGATCAAAAGGCGTTGGTGTGCTTGTATATCCATGGCGCGTTTTACCCCCGACTAGGGATAATGTGCAAGACCGGCA
This sequence comes from Yoonia sp., assembly GCA_965660685.1. Classification (GTDB taxonomy): domain Bacteria; phylum Pseudomonadota; class Alphaproteobacteria; order Rhodobacterales; family Rhodobacteraceae; genus Yoonia. Next base: position 197,912 of record CBFIAX010000002.1, read on the forward strand.
GATGTCGCTTTTGCGCCCACAGCGCCGTTAATTTCCCTAGGGGGCTGGCTGCAGTTGGGTATCACGATGGCAACACTCGTATTTGAAGGAATCGCAGATGACCGATGCAGCCGCAAAACCAGCCCGTCGCGCACGTGGAGGCGGTGGTGCAGCCCGCCGTGCAGAACGGACAGCTGTCAGTGTCGAGACCGCAAAATATATCGAACGCAATGTCCCAAATTACGAAGTTTTGGACGATGCCGCGCTTGATCTGATCGAAAAGAATGCTGAAACCGTTTTGGCCGAAATCGGGGTTGCCTTCGTCGATAGTCCAGAAGCGCTAGAGCGCTGGAAAGCCGCTGGCGCAGAGGTTGAAGGTGAGCGGGTCCGTATCCCACGTGGATTGGCCCGCAAGCTGTGTGCGACCGCGCCTGCAACTTTCACCCAATGTGCACGCAATCCTGAACGCAATGTCGAAATTGGCGGCAACAACCTTGTGCTGGCTCCGGTGTATGGTCCGCCATTTGTGCGTGATGCCGAAGGTGGCCGGCGCTATGCGACCATGGCCGATTTCGAGAAATTTGTGAAACTGGGCTATATGTCCAAATGGTTGCATCATTCAGGCGGCACCGTTTGTGAACCGACGGACGTGCCGGTGAACAAGCGTCACTTAGATATGTTATTGGCCCATATGACCCTGTCAGACAAACCGTTTATGGGGTCTGTGACCGAACCTTCGCGTGCGCAAGACAGTGTTGATATGTGCAATATCCTGTTTGGCGAAGAGTTTGTTCAAAGCAACACGGTCATGACATCGCTGATCAACATCAACAGCCCGCTGACATTCGACAGCATCATGATGGGCGCGCTCGAAGTTTTTGCGAAAAACAATCAAGCCTCGATCATTTCGCCGTTCATCGTGGGCGGTGCCATGGCGCCTGTATCGGTCATGGGTACGCTGACCCAAGTCTATGCAGAGGTGCTGGCAGGCATCGCCTATTCCCAAATCATCCGCCCGGGCGCACCTGTGATTATGGGCACGTTTGTATCGTCGATTGATATGAACTCTGGCGCGCCAACATTCGGCACACCGGAAGCGTCCCATGTGACATATGGGGCAGGGCAACTGGCGCGGCGTTTGGGCGTGCCTTACCGGTCTGCTGGGTCGTTCTGTGGGTCCAAACTTCCCGACGCGCAGGCGGCCTATGAAACCGCAAACAGCTTGAATATGGGGCTTCTGTCGGGCGTGAACTTTATGCTGCATTCCTGCGGCTGGCTGGAAGGCGGGCTTGTCGCGTCATTTGAAAAATTTGTCATGGATGCCGACCAGCTGGGCACATTGCACCACTTTGCCCGTGGTGTGGACACGTCTGAGAACGCCCAAGCAATGGATGCCATCGCCGAAGTTGGGCCAGGCGGCCACTATCTTGGCTGTGCCCACACGCAGGCGAATTTTAAAACCGCGTTCTGGCGGTCTGATCTGTTAGACTACAAGCCGTTCGAGACATGGGAAGAAGAGGGCGCGCGCGATACCCAAGCCCTTGCCACAGCCCGCGTGAAGAAAATGATCGACACCTACCAGCAGCCCGCACTTGACCCAGAGATCGAAGCACGGTTGCGCGCCTATGTCGCCGATAAGAAAGCAAGCATGCCAGACGCCTTTATGTAGGGCGGCTGGTGGCGCGCATTGTTTCCGCTTCTGCAATAATCGCGATTAGGATATCGACATGGCGGGCAATCGAATAGGTTGCCTGTTTTGTCGTCCGTTCATCATTGATTATTGCCTCTAGTTCCAACAATTGAATCAGTGCCTCGACAGGTTTCAAGACTTTTTCGGTATTGAGTACGCGCCGAAGAAAAGGTCCCCGATTATAGTCCTCTAGACCGAATCTGGCTGCCTGAATTAAGAGATTCGGGCGTTGCAGACGACGGATTCGAGTTTGGATATCTAGCATTTTCTGTCCTTACAAGTTTGCGTTGATCAGGACATTGGCACGGGTTGTGCGGGTGTTGCCGGAGGGCAAAAACCACCGCGCGGTGTACACAGAATTATTTATAATTTGGAAACAATAGTGGGTTGAAGGGACGCAAATTAACTATTGGGTGATAATACAATTTTAGATTGTATAAATATAATTGATTCCACTTTAAATTTATTTGCGACAGCATTCGTGTAATGGAAGGCTATGATCATGAGCACTTTAAATGGCGCAATTGTTCGGCATGATTTGCCAAGCTGGGTGCCACGTGCGGCCCGGCACTATCTTGCACATACGCAAATCGGGCAAACTATTCGTGCGCTCGCGCGGGAAAATGACTGTCATCCGTCAACAATCCTGCGGCAAGTCCGTAGGTTCGAACAACGGCGCGATGATCCGCTAATTGATGACGTTTTGCGATCACTTTCATGTGCCATTTCTCCAGTTATTGCAAAGGAAACCAAAACCATGTCGATGGATCGTTGGAATGCCAAAGATGCTCCAGCCTTGGCCCTGACCCAATCGCGTGTCGATCAAGAGGCCAAGCGCGTTTTGCGTCGTTTGTGCGAACCCGGGGCTGTTATGGCTGTGGCGCGAGAAATGGAAACGGCCGTCGTCGTACGAGAAACCCCACGGGGCGAGCAGCTACGCACGGCTGTCGTGGACCGTGAAATTGCTCAAGCGATGGCGCTGAAAGAATGGATTTCTTGTGCGGACACCGAAAGCCGGATTGCGCGGTATTTTGTCACCAATAACGGTCGCGCGGCCCTGCGTCGGTTGACGGCGCAAGATGAAAATGCGGCGTCAGGCTTTGCCGAGGTGCGCGCGCAGATGTCACCGGCTGACGCTTGGGACATCAATAAAATAGGGGGCGAAGCGGGACGTGCGGCCCGTTATCAGGCATTTGAAAGTCCGCTTATTGGCCTGTCGCGCAGACGCGATCGAGATGGGCAACCATTCTTACACCGCAATTTGGTCGCCGCCGGAGAGCGGTTGCGCGAAGACTTTGAACTGGCAAAACTCGCCGGACCTCTCGCAGGGGATACCGAAGGTTTTCTAGGGTCTGTCCCTGTGCCCACGGCGACCAAAGGCGCCGCCAATGCTCATCTACGCGTACAAGCGGCGCTGAATGATTTAGGTGCAGGGCTGTCGGATGTGACCTACCGCTGTTGTTGCTTGCTTGAAGGGCTGGAAAATACCGAAAAATCCATGGGTTGGTCGGCGCGATCCGGCAAGATCGTGCTGCGCATCGCCTTACAGCGATTGGAACGCCATTACGAAGATCAGGGAAAATTCGCCCCTATGATTGAATAGCATGTCCGCATTGCGCCGACTTACTGTTGTAGACGAGGGGGCAAGGCTCTAAGTTACGCTCAATAACTGATGGGAAAGAACCGTGCGCGATCTGAAAATTCCGGCCCAACGCCACCCTGAAAAGGCGAAACGCCCCGATAACGCACAGCCCAAGAAACCCGATTGGATCAGGGTCAAAGCCCCAACATCCGAAGGGTACAAACAAACCCGCGACATTATGCGCGAAAACAAGCTGGTGACAGTCTGTGAAGAGGCAGGTTGCCCGAACGTTGGCGAATGCTGGTCGCAAGGCCATGCAACGATGATGATCATGGGCGAGGTTTGCACACGCGCCTGCACGTTCTGCAATATTGCAACAGGCAAACCGCCTGAGGATCTGGATATCTTTGAGCCGGGACGTGTGGCTGATGCGGTCAAAAAACTTGGTCTAAACCATGTTGTTATCACTTCCGTAGACCGTGACGATATTGAGGACGGCGGCGCCGAACACTTCGCGCAAACGATCCGTGCTATTCGCAAACAATCGCCGTCGACGACGATTGAGATTCTTACACCTGATTTCATTCGCTGCGATCCCGATGTTTTGCGGATCGTGGTAGAGGCGAAACCGGATGTGTTTAACCATAATCTAGAAACGGTGCCGGGCCTTTATCCTGAGGTGCGCCCGGGCGCGCGGTATTTCCATTCTTTGCGGTTGTTACAACGTGTCAAAGAATTGGACCCGACTATTTTCACCAAATCTGGCATCATGGTCGGATTGGGCGAGGATAAACAATCTGTTGTGCAGGTGATGGAAGACATGCGCGCTGCTGACATCGATTTCCTGACAATCGGTCAATATCTTCAGCCGACGCCCAAGCACCACGCCGTGGATCGTTTTGTCACCCCAGAAGAATTCGCAACCTATGAAAAGGCAGCGTTTGGCAAAGGATTTTTGATGGTATCGGCGTCACCACTGACGCGGTCATCTTATCACGCGGGCGATGATTTCGCACAATTGCGTGCAGCACGTTTGGCAAAATTGGGGCAGGGCAACTAACCCGCCCTTAGGCTCGCATTAAGCGAAAATTCGCGTTTTCGTTGCGTTGAACAGTGGGAAAACGCGATACACATCATTGTGATTTAGAGGTTCGAATCCTGAAATTTCGCGATTCGGGGGATTTGCTGGGACAGTATTGCCGGATTCACGTTGATTGTTTCCTTGGCCGAAACAGTATCTATTTCAATTGCTTAACCTAGGGGCAAGAAAGGTTGCCCAATTGGCACAGGTTGGTTGATTCGGGCTATTTTATGGCATTTGGGTCGGAATTATGGAAAATTGGGCAAGGCTTCTTTTGCAGTGTGGTTAATGCCTGTGCTAATTTTAAGGCACTTCAAATTGAAAGGTTGATATCATGAAAACTACAATTATCGCAGCAGCCGCAGCTGTTATTTCTTTTGCAGCGCCTGCAATGGCTTGGGAAGGCCGCGTCATCGCATGCTACGACAGCACTTGGGTTCCTGACGAGTATGAAGTCCATAAGACACTTCACTCTGAAGCGCACACAAAGTGGGAGCACCGCGGCAAGCAGCTCGTCGAAGTTTATTACGCACCAGTATACATCGAGCACAAGCACCTGAAAACACCAGGCCACTACATCAAGTACAAAGCACCTTGCCACAATTAAGTTTGTAAGCTGCTAAGAAAGAGGCGCGTGTCTGCTACGCGCCTCTTTTCTTTTGGAACCGGCAATTTCCTAATATTGCCATCCCCCCAACAATTTGCTGCCTTTTTGTTTCATTAACCAATCTCCTTAAGATCGAAAGGATTTTGAAAATGAAGCGAATTACCCTCGCCACAGTCTGCGCCTTTGCTGGCTTTGCCGCGCCCGTCTTTGCCGCTGATCCGAACGCCAAAATTATTGGTTGCTTCGAGGAAGTGCTGGTGCCCGCGACCTATACGGTTAAGAAGGTGAAGCTGAAGGACGCGTATCAACAATATGAACGTCAGGCCAATGGGCTTGTATATTTGTTGGAATATCCGGCTGTGTTCCGTGAAGACCGGACACTACACACTGAAGAGCACATCGTGATGCGCCCCGTTACCTGCGAATAGGCTTACGGGCGTCTGATCCGTTCGGCGGTGGCCCAATCGGGCCATCCCCAAAATGTCTCGACGGCATAGACCGCGAGACAAAACGCCAAAATAGCGCCGACCATCATGACTTTGCTCATGCTTGGCGGGTTCTGGACCCAGCGTTTCGCCATTAATAACCAGCGCAGGTTCATGATGTGAACCGCACTTTGCCAACATAGGGCAGGTTGCGATTGCGCTGTGCAAAGTCGATTCCATAACCAACAACAAATTCGTCCGGAATCTCAAAGCCGATCCAATCGGGTTTGTAATCAACCTCGCGCCGCGCAGGTTTATCCAGCAATGCGATCGATTTCATCCGCGCCGGTTTCTTGGTCATCAGATAGTCATGTACATGGGCCAATGTGTGGCCTGTATCGATGATGTCTTCGACCACCAGCACATCACGGCCTTCGATTGCGCCGCGCAAGTCTTTGAAAATGCGGACCTCTCTGCTGCTTTCCATGCCATCGCCATAGGACGATGCTTCTAAAAAATCGACCTCGACCGGCAAATCCAGTTCGCGGACCAGATCGGCGATAAACACGAAACTGCCGCGCAACAGGCCAACCACAACCAATTTATCAGTATCTGCAAATTCGGTCTCGATCTCGACTGATAATTCTTCGATCCGCGCGGCAATTGATTTCGCGCTGATCATCGTGTCGATCACATAGGGGTCATGCGTCATATTGGGTCCCAAAGGCAGAGAAGGGTTGATTTTCACCGACCATTCTACGACATCGGTAGGTGAAGTCACCCTTGAAAGACCACGATATGACGACCCACGCGGAAACAAAGTTCCTGCCTTATACAGCGCAACAGATGTATGACCTTGTGGGTGATGTGGCCAATTACCCCAAGTTTTTGCCATGGACCGCCGCCGCGCGCATTCGGTCGAAAACGGATCAAGGGGATCACGTCGAATTGCTCGCCGATCTGGTGATTTCGTTCAAGGTGTTTCGCGAAACCTTCGGCAGCCGTGTGTTGCTCTGGCCCGAGGCGATGAAAATCGACACCGCCTATATCGACGGCCCGTTTAAACATCTCGTCAGTCAATGGACATTTGAGGAATGCGAGGGCGGTTGCAACGTATCATTCAACGTGGATTTCGAGTTCAAAAACAAGCTGTTGCAAGGTGCAGCAGGCATGTTTTTCAACGAGGCGATGAAACGCGTTGTGCAATCGTTCGAGGGACGCGCCCAAGAGCTTTATGGGTAGCTCTTGAGCTGTCGGTTTTACGTCGGGATGGTGACGCTAGTATTGTGGGCCGTGGACACATGAATTGTTGCCCATTCGTGCGAACCGATAGACACCTGCGTATTCGAGGGACCTAACCCGGATTCGGTGAGCGCATTTTCCCAATTGGTTAGGAAGTGGAATGGCGTCTCTGGCGATGTCATCAGAACCACTGCGACGTCCACACACCATTGCCATTGGGCCTCTATAAATGTTGTGTTGGGTGCCACTTCGAATGCGGTCGTGTTGGTCATGCTTGTGGTGTAGGTCGTCGATTTTGTTTGGGTTATCGACGCTTTCACGCTTCCTGTGATGCCATAACCTGTGCCGGTCAAAGTGGCCTCGACATTGCGCGATAGGGTGGTTGTGGACGTTTCCGTGGCGGTCAGGCTTTGCGTGTAGGTTTGATTGCCTGCTGACCCACCGGGGAAATTCTGACTGCCAATCAGCAGCCAATAGCCCTTATAAGTTACGCCCAAATCCGTGGGCATCAGTTCTGGACGCAGCAACGGGCGCAGCGCCGCAAGGCTGTTTTTCTTCAACAATGTATCACCGGCATTATTCACCCCCGGCATATACAGGTTTTCATCCAGCGGGATGGTTTCAATCGTTGGATTAGACTGCCAACCACTTTGAAAGCTAAGGCTGTTGATCACTGGAATAGGCTGTGGATAGCTGTCGGCATTTTGATTATCGGGCATTTTAGGCTCCTATAAATGTGACGTTATAGAAGATGGTTAATGCGGTTGCGCAGTGGAAGTCTGTGACCCGCGACACATTGTGGGGGCGTGGGTAAACGACAAAGGCCGCCCAAAAGGACGGCCTTTGCAACATTTTGTAAAGCGGTCTTAGCTTGTGATGTCGTAGGCGCGTTCGCCGTGGACAGCCAGATCCAAACCAGATGTTTCGGTTTCTTCGTCAACGCGCAACGGTGTGATTGCTTTGCAGATAAAGATCAACGCAACAGTCACGACAGTAGTGAAGACGCCAACAATTACGAGCGAGCCAAGCTGCGCCGCCCATGAACCGATGCCGAAGACAGCGATCATGATTGTCCCGAAGATACCGCCAACACCGTGAACTGCGAAAACGTCCAATGTGTCGTCAATTTTGATCTTGTTGCGGATCAATGTCACAGCTTCTTGGCAAAGAACGCCCGCAACAACACCGATGATCAGCGCTTGCATTGGGTTTACGAAGCCGGATGCTGGTGTGATGGATGCAAGACCGGCGATTGTACCAGTAACCATGCCAACCAAGGATGCTTTGCCAAACTTGATCTTTTCCCACAGCGCCCAAGTGAGCGAAGCCGCAGCCGCGGAGATATGCGTTACCGTCAGCGCCATCGCAGCACCACCGTCAGCCGCCAGTTGGGACCCGCCGTTAAAGCCGAACCAACCAACCCACAGCATCGCCGCACCGATCATAACCATACCTGGGTTATGTGGTGGCTTGGTCTGCACTTTACGTGCGCCAAGGAAGATTGCGAGGATCAAGGCTGCAAGACCGGCTGTTTCGTGAACCACGATACCGCCTGCAAAGTCCATGACGGCCGCTTCAAAGAACATGCCGTTGGCCAGCATACCGCCGCCCCAGACCCAGTGAACCACTGGCGCGTAGCACAGCAGCATCCAAAGGGATGAAAAGAGCAATACAAAGCCAAAGCCGATACGCTCTACATAGGCGCCAACGATCAGTGCAGGCGTAATGATCGCAAATGTCATTTGGAATGCAAAGAACAGAACCTCTGGCAATGTGCCAGACAGGCTATCTGTTGTGACGCCAGACAAGAACATCTTGTCCAAACCGCCCCAATAGCCGGATGTCCCGCCGCCAAATGCGATGGAATAGCCAAATGCGAACCACAAGATGCTCATCAAGCAAGCAATGGCATAGCAATGCATAAAGACGCTAAGTACGTTGCGTGCGCGGACAAGGCCGCCGTAAAACAGGGCAAGCCCCGGTAGTGTCATGAATAGAACCAACGCCGTCGCGACGATGATCCATGCTGTATCTGCTCCGTTCATTTCGGATGCTCCCCTTCAGTTTGATTGACGCGGGGATAGGGTGCAGGGGGTGATCAGAAAAGAGGCGGTTGCGATACAACTGCCCAAAATGGGCGCAGTTTTGAATTTGATCAAAATATGCGCGGAAAATTTCGGTATTGACTAAAAATTGAGCAGTTATTGGGTTGCTGAAAACAGCAAGCGCAGCGCTTCTGCTTTGGCCGCTTCGCGGACAGCGGCGCGTCCTAGCGGGCCAAACTCGACTGTCGAAACCACCGTTTTATCCCCGAAATGCAGGCCGAAACACACCCGCCCTTCGGGCTTATGGTCCGACCCGCCGGGGCCTGCAATCCCAGTAATTGACACCGTAAGCGTGGCGTTGGAATGCGTCACAGCGCCCACGGCCATTTCGGCCGCAACTTGTTCGGATACGGCGCCAAATTTGTCCAATGTCGCAGCGTTCACGCCCAACATGTCCATTTTTGAGGCATTTGAATAGGTCACGAACCCACGGTCGAACACGGCAGAGCTGCCCGCAACATCTGTGATTGCCGCCGATACCATCCCGCCCGTGCAGCTTTCAGCGGTGGCGATAATGATGCCACGCGCTTTCGCGGCGTTCAGCAGATCCGCAATCACATTGCCACCGCGTGATAGGCGCCGCCCAGTACGATAACGCCGATGGCCGCGAAGATACCTGCGATCACATCGTCCAGCATCACCCCGGTCGCATCATCGCGTTTATCTGCCCAACCCACCAGCCATGGTTTGGTTATGTCGAAGAGGCGGAATAGGGCAAACCCCGCAACCCATCCGGGCCAAAGTCGGAGCGTGTCGATATTCATCATCGCGGCCCCGTAGGCGACGGGAAAAAGGGCAATCCATTGGCCGACGACTTCGTCGATCACGATTTCTGATGGGTCGTGATTGTCTTTGCCTGCGGTTTCCATCTTGGTCGCCCATAGCCCCAGAAAGTAGGCGATAAGTGACGCAAGGATCAGACCGTAAGTCCCTGATAATGTGATAATAACCCAGGCAAAGGGCAGGGCGGCCAATGACCCCCATGTACCAGGTGCGGGACGCAGGTATCCGACGTAGAAAAACGTTGCGATGATCTTGCTCATGATTTCACCAATGTGGCTGTGGCGACAGATGCAATGCCTTCTTCGCGGCCCGTAAAACCAAGACGCTCTGACGTTGTGGCTTTGACGCTGACGCGGTCAACGTCCAATCCCATGATATCGGCCATCGCGGCCTTCATTGCGGGCTGGTGTGGGCCGATTTTTGGGTATTCGCAGACCAGAGTGCAATCTATGTTGCTGATCTGAAAGCCTAAGCTGGTAGCAAGCTCCACGGCGTGGCGCAAAAAGATATGGCTTTGCGCGCCTTTCCATTGTGGGTCAGATGGCGGGAAGTGTTGGCCGATGTCGCCGCGCCCCAGCGCACCATAAATCGCATCTGTGACCGCATGCATGCCGACATCGGCGTCAGAATGCCCTTGTAGGCTACGTCCGTGGGGAACCTTTACGCCGCAAAGCCATACGTGATCGCCATCACCAAAGCGGTGAACGTCATATCCATTGCCGCATCTTACATCCATGTTGTGTCCTAACATATTGGCAGCGCGTGAAAAATCATCAGGCCCTGTGATTTTCATATTCTGTTCATCGCCGTCGACAATCGCAACATCAACCCCGAATGCGCGGGCCACGGCGACATCATCGGCGGCCGGTCCGGTCAGCGCATGATGGGCCGCAACAATTGTTTTATAGTGAAAGCCTTGGGGTGTTTGGGCGCGGTAAAGCCCATCGCGGTCTTTGGTGCCTGTGACCAAGCCGTCTTTGCCCGTCCAAATCGCGTCCGTGATTGGCAACGCGGGTGCCGCGCCTTTGTGGGTCTGCAATGCCGTGACAACATCGGTGATGACCGTGGCACAAACCAGCGGGCGCGCTGCATCGTGAATCAAAACGAAATCAGGTGGATCTTGATGAAAGGCATTTAACCCTGCACGAACAGACCCGTCACGTGTCGCGGCTCCTGTAACCACGTGGTCGACCGCAATGCTCAAGCTTTGCCACAAGACCGTATCATCGGCGTGCAAAACAACGGCAATCTGATCTACATGGGGGCGCAATGCTGCAATTGTGTGGGCAATAACGGGCTGTCCGCGCAAGTCTTGCCATTGTTTTGGCAAATCTCCGCCAGCGCGGGTGCCGCGCCCTGCGGCCACAATGATTGCTGCAATTGTCATGTCTCTATCCCTGTTCAGTTCTGGGTTTAATCTGTTGTGTTGGGGCGCGCAAACGATCTAATGTGATTAAAAATTGGGCAAAGTTTGTTTTTTGCGTATTTTTTGCGCGATGACCCGTTGTTCCAAACCAGAGCAAGGCGTAAGGTGACCGTATCACTACACGCTTAGGTCACCCTTTTGCCCCACCCATCTACCCTTTCATTAGCCCCAATCAGCCTGAGTCCACCCGTGGCTTTGGCCCCTTTGGCGGGCATCACCGATTTGCCGTTCCGGCAGCTTGTCGCGTCTTTTGGCGCGGGCTGGGTTGTCAGCGAAATGGTCGCGAGCCAAGAGATGGTACAAGCCAAGCCTGGTGTGCGGGAAAGGGCGGAATTGGGGTTCGATCAAGATGGCACAGCGGTGCAGATCGCGGGACGCGACGCCTATTGGATGGCAGAGGCCGCCCGTATGGTCGAAGCCAACGGTGCCGCAATGATTGATATCAATATGGGGTGCCCCGCGAAAAAGGTGACAAATGGTTATTCGGGGTCAGCCTTGTTGCGCGACCCTGACCATGCGCTGACCTTGATCGAGGCGGTTGTGAACGCCGTCGATGTGCCGGTCACGTTGAAAACCCGTTTGGGGTGGGATGACAATTGTCTAAACGCTGCCGATGTGGCGGCACGGGCTGAAAATGTGGGAATTCAGTTGGTCACTATCCATGGCCGCACCCGCTGTCAGTTTTACAAAGGCGCGGCCGATTGGGCCGCGATTGCCGACATCAAAAACGCCGTGAACATACCGGTCGTGGCCAACGGCGATATTGTCGACGCAACGACTGCCGCCAAGGCGTTGGATTTATCCGGTGCAGATGGCGTGATGATCGGGCGCGGCGCGCAGGGGCGGCCTTGGGTCTTGGCGCAAGTTGCAGCCAGCCTTCATGGCACGCCCGCGCCTGTGATCCCGCAGGGCGGTGATTTGATTGCTATGATTTGTACGCATTACGAGGCGATGCTGTCATTCTACGGCACGGAATTGGGGCGCAAGGTGGCCCGTAAACATTTGGGATGGTTCATGGATCAATCGCAATCTGATGCGGCGATCCGGCGCGAGGTCCTGACCGCGCCTGCGCCCGACCATGTGCTGCGTTTAATCCCAGACGCAATTGCAGGGCAGGTGGCCGCATGATCGAAGATACAGCCCTTTGGGCGTCCTTGCCCGTTCCAGCGCTCTTGTTGGATCACGCCGACAATATTATCGATAGCAACCCTGCGGCAGAAGCGTTTTTAAACCTTTCCGCCAAGGCTTTGCGTGATAAGCCATTGTGGGACAAGGTCATGATCGACGCCCCGATCGAAGCCGCATTTGGCCGCGCGCGTGATGAACGCACGTCATTGTTTGTCAACGATGTGGATGTGGGCAGTGGTGAACGCGCGCCGATGCAATGCAACATCCAATTCGCTCCGCATCAAGGTGCCGTTGGGTCGATGATAATGATGATTAGCCCGCGCGAAATTTCCAGTCGCGTGACCCAGTCTCATAACACGGGCAAGGCTGCTAAATCCGCGATTGGCATGGCCGAAATGCTGGCCCACGAGATTAAAAACCCGTTGGCCGGAATTACAGGTGCCGCGCAGTTGGTCGCCATGGGCTTGCCGCCAGAAGACCAAGAAATGACCGATCTGATCGTGGATGAATGCCGCCGGATTGTAAAACTACTGGAACAGGTTGAACAATTCGGAAACCTGCGTAAACCCGAACTGCGGGCGGTAAACTTGCATGATACGCTCGATCAGGCGCGACGCTCTGCGGCGGTTGGATTTGGCGCGCATATGATGTTTGTCGAAGACTACGATCCGTCGCTGCCCCACACGATGGCCGATGCCGATCAACTGCTACAAGTGTTCCTGAACCTTTTGAAAAACGCGTCCGAGGCGGGCACCGATGGGGGCACCATCCGTTTGCACACATTCTATGACCCGTCATTGCGTGTGCGCAGGCCCGATGGCACCCAAGCACGGCTGCCGTTGCAGGTCGAAATCATCGATGATGGCCCTGGATTGCCGCCTGAAATTGCGGGCGACGTGTTCGAACCCTTCATTTCAGGGCGGGAGAACGGCACCGGCCTTGGGCTTGCCTTAGTATCCAAATTGATCGGCGATGCGGGCGGATGGATTTCCGTCGATAGCGTGCCGGGACGGACAGTGTTCCGCATTTCGCTGCCCCTCGCACCCACCACAGGAGAAACTTAAATGGACGGCACAATTTTGGTGGCGGACGACGACCGCACGATCCGCACTGTTTTGACCCAAGCGCTGACGCGGGCAGGATGCAAGGTGCATGCGACGTCGTCTCTCGTTACCTTGATGCGCTGGATCGAAGAGGGCAAAGGCGATTTGGTCATTTCCGATGTGGTCATGCCCGACGGCAATGGATTGGATCAATTGCCCAAAATTTCGGAGGCCCGCCCGGGGCTTCCAGTTATCGTGATTTCCGCACAAAACACGATCATGACAGCGATCCAAGCGGCAGAGGCTGAAGCCTATGATTACCTGCCAAAACCGTTTGATTTACCTGATCTGATGAAACGGGCGTCGCGTGCTTTGGCAATTAAACGTCGCGCCCCGCAGGCACGCGATCCCGCTAGCACGGACGAGAACAGTGATCTGCCACTGGTTGGGCGCACACCTGCGATGCAGGGGCTTTACCGGCTTGTGGCGCGGGTGATGAACACATCCTTGCCGGTTTTGATCACGGGTGAAAGCGGGACGGGTAAATCCCTGATTGCCAAGGCGATCCATGATTTTTCAGATCGCCGGTCTCTTCCATTTGTCGTGGTGTCCGGTGCAGATCTTGAAGGGATGGATGGGCCATCAACAGCGCTTTCAAGAGCCAAAGGTGGGTCGCTCCTGTTTGACGAGGTCAGCGACTTGTCTGACAGCGCCCAAGGCCGGATCGTACGCATGTTAGACGCGCTTGGCGATACTGCGCCGCGCATCATGTCGACGTCCCAATCGGATTTGATTAGCCGGATGGAAAACGGGCAGTTCCGCCAAGACCTGTTTTACCGATTGGGCGGTGTGACCGTGGCTGTGCCATCCTTGCGCGAGCGGGTCGAAGATATTCCATTGCTGGCCGATCATTTCTTGGCACGGGTCGAACGCGAAGGTGCCCCCTTGCGCCGTCTTAGCAGTGCCGCCGTGGACGTTGTGCGCAGTTACAGCTGGCCGGGCAATGTACGCCAGCTTGAAAACGCAGTCCGCCGTTTGGTGTTTACCGCGACAGAAGAGGAAATTACCCAAACCGAAGTCGAAATGGTGCTTGGCAGTCAGCCCGAAATGGAACCGCTGCACGATGCGGCCAGCACTGACAAACTGTCAGAGGCGGTTGGTAAACATCTGCGGCGTTATTTCGACCTACACGGCGGCGATTTGCCAGCGCCCGGATTATACAATCGAATCCTGCGGGAGATCGAAGGCCCGCTGTTGGAAATTGCCTTGGATGCGACCGCAGGCAATCAGGCAAAATGCGCCGAATTGCTTGGCATTAACCGAAATACCCTACGTAAGAAGGTCAACGAGCTGGATATCCACGTGACACGCCGCCGCAAGTTGATGTAAAACCGCAACATGACCGTGACCCTTTAGACGCAGCTGCATCTTGGTGGGGTTACGATATCGGGTGGTTTGTGGGGGCAACCTCACCAGATAAACGGGCGGGCACGGGTGCAACGGACCCTGACACGATCAAGTTTTGCGCGGTTTAGCCGCTGGCGGCGCACACGTGCGGCCCAAAACGCCACTGTTCTGGGGCTGGTTCTGCTTGGGCCATTACTGGCCGTATTAACCTATATTGTGCTTGGGCCGGTGGTGCAGACGTCCACGTCGCCAATGCTGCGACTGATTCTTCTGGCCGATTTGGTCTATGTTTTGGTCGTTGCAGCGCTTGTCATGCAGCGTGTTGCACGGATGATTGCTGCCAGACGGGCGAAATCGGCGGGGTCCCGCCTACACCTGCGGCTGACAGGTGTCTTTGCGCTTTTGGCGCTGATCCCGACAGTTCTTGTTGCGATTTTCGCGACGTTAACATTGAACGTCGGCCTTGAAGGTTGGTTTTCCGAACGTGTGCGCACTGTCTTAGCGACCTCACTGACTACGGCACAAGCATATGAGCGCGAAGAGCGCGAAGAGTTGATCCGCGATGGCGAGGCGCTGGCGGCCTATTTGAACACGAAACGGCTTCAAGATTTCTTTATGGACGATGGCGATGTGCGCGTCGCGATTGGGCAAGTGCAAAACCTTGTAGACCGCGGGCTGAGCGAGGCCTTTTTCCTGAACGGTGCTGGCGAGATTAAGGCGCGTGGCGTCGGGTCGTATGATTTCGATTATGAACAACCAACGCCGGAGGATTTCGCGGTCGCGGACGCCGAGGGTTTTCAGGTCATCGAAGATCCGACAAACAATGAATTCCGCGTGCTGATCCCGACACCGCTGTTTACGGATCGTTATGTTTATGCGACCCGCACGGTGGATGGCGGGATTTTGGCGTTGTTGGATGAGACGACCAAAACAGTGGCGCTTTATGATCAATTGGAAAATGACCGTGGTCGGTTGTTGTTCCAATTCGGCCTGATTTACCTTGGTTTTGCGGTGATCCTTGTGCTTGCCGCGATCTGGCTGGGGCTTTGGTTCGCCGAAGGGTTATCGCGCCCCGTTGGCCGCCTTGTTACCGCGTCACAACGCGTCGGGCGCGGCGATTTGGATGTTCAGGTGATCGAGGACGACGGCGATGACGAGATTTCCATGCTTGGCACCTACTTCAACCAGATGACAACGCAGTTGAAAGGCCAACGCGACGAATTGATGGAAACCAACCGCCAGACCGAACGACGCAGGAGGTTGTTTGATAGTGTGCTTGGCTCCGTGACGTCCGGCGTTGTCGGTTTGGATGCAGATGGGCGCGTGACGTTCGCGAACACATCCGCACAGCGGCTGCTTTCGGTGAGTGAAGAGCAATCGCGAGCCGCCTTGGCCGTGGCGGTACCTGAATTCGGCGCGCTATTTGACAAAATGCGGGCAGAGGGGCGAAAGGTTGTGCGCGATCAGATCAATCTGGTCCGCGACGGACAGCAAGAAAGCTTGCTCGTGCGAATGTCGCCGCGTCGCAATGAGGCGGGCACGTTGGAAGGTTATGTTGTGGCCTTTGATGACGTAACCGATCTGGTGAGCGCACAGCGCATGGCTGCTTGGGGCGACGTGGCCCGACGGATCGCACATGAGATCAAAAACCCGCTTACGCCGATCCAACTGTCCGCTGAACGGATCAAACGCAAGTTTTCGAAAGAGGTCGAAGAAAGTGATAAGCTGGATCAGATGACCGATGTGATTGTGCGTCAAACCAATGACTTACGGCGGATTGTTGATGAATTTTCTAAATTCGCGCGGATGCCAGAACCCGAATTACGCGCCACGGATTTGGTCACCTTGGCCCGCGACGCGGTGACGCTGCAAGAGGCGGGCCACCCTGATGGAACGTTCGTGGCGTTTCTCGCACCAGAGGAACATCTGATCGATGTGGATGCGACGATGATGTCGCAAGCCTTAACAAATTTGTTGAAGAACGGCTTAGAAGCGACTGAAACTTATATTGAAAAATACAATCCAGATGGGTTCACGCCGCAGGTTCGCCTTGACCTGACGTATACGGCCAGCAGCGCGATTATTACGATTAGCGACAATGGCATTGGCCTGCCGTCTGATCGCGCGCGACTATTTGAACCCTATGTCACAACGCGAAGCAGCGGCACGGGGCTGGGCTTGCCGATTGTGAAAAAGATTATCGAAGAACACGGCGGCACATTGGTCTTGACCGACGCCGACGATTTTGACGGCGACGGCCATGTTGGCGCGGCTGCTGTCATAACACTGCCTCTTGGGTCGCAACCCCGAGACAACAAAGAAAATGAGTGAGGGAATACCATGAGCGATATTCTGATTACAGACGATGAACGTGATATCCGAGAGTTGATTTCGGACATTTTGCAGGACGAAGGATTCACCACGCGGTTGGCCGGCACGTCCGATGAATGCATGGCAGAAATCGCGAAGGCACCGCCCGCTTTGATGATCCTTGATATCTGGCTCAAAGACAGCAACATGGATGGGATTGATATTCTCAAATCCGTCAAACGCGACCACCCTGATATTCCGATTGTTATCATTTCCGGTCACGGTAACATCGAAATTGCCGTCGCTGCGATAAAACAGGGCGCATATGATTTCATCGAAAAACCGTTTAATATCGAACAGTTACTGGTTGTCATTCGCCGCGCAATGGAAACCGCGAAACTTCGCCGCGAGAATGTTGAGCTTAAGCGCGGTGAGGTCGCGGGGCATGATATGCTGGGCGATAGCGCGGTGTTCCGCATGCTCAAATCGCAGCTTGATAAGGTCACGAAATCCAATGGCCGAGTGATGCTGTCTGGACCTGCGGGGTCTGGTAAGGAAATCGCGGCCCGTTACATCCATGCCAATTCCAACCGCGCTTCCGCGCCTTTTGTGACAGTCAATTCCGCGTCCATTGAGCCTGACCGTATGGAAGAAGTGTTGTTTGGTCGCGAAAATCCAACAGCCGGCATTGAAAAGGGCATGTTAGAAGAGGCCAATGGCGGCGTGATCTATTTCGAAGAGATCGCCGATATGCCATTGGTCACCCAGTCGAAAATTTTGCGTGTCTTGGTTGATCAGCGGTTCCAGCGTGTGGGTGGTAGCGATAAGGTGCAGGTAGACTTGCGCGTAATTTCATCCACCAATCGTGATCTGAACGAGGCGATTGCTGCGGGCACGTTCCGCGAGGAACTCTATCACCGTCTGAATGTTGTGCCGATTGCGGTTCCGAGCCTTGAAGAACGTCGCGAGGATATTCCTTTGCTGGCGGAATATTTCATCGAAATGCTGCATAAAACTCAGGGGCTGCCGCAGCGTAAGTTGGCCGAAGATGCACGTGCCTTGCTGCAAACCATGCTATGGCCAGGCAATGTGCGTCAGTTGAAGAACGTCGTGGAGCGCGTTCTTATTCTTGGAGAAAACGCCGAAGATATCGCCGCCAAGGAATTGCCAGCGTCTGACGAAGCCTCGGCAATTGATGAGGGTCGGATCGTTCTGTCAGGTGGTCTTGCGACGCTTCCATTGCGCGAAGCCCGCGAGCTGTTTGAGCGCGAATATCTGCTGACACAGATCAACCGGTTTGGTGGTAATATCAGCCGGACAGCTTCATTTGTTGGCATGGAACGGTCTGCGCTTCACCGCAAGTTGAAATCGCTTGGTGTGGCCACAACGAACAAGGCCGGCGGGCGCGTTGCTTATGTCGAAGGCGAAAGCTAGATTGACCACTAGTATGGTTTTCGGCGTTGCGCGCGTCGGACAAGGAGCGACATCATGAAGGTCATTATTTGCGGCGCGGGGCAGGTCGGTTGGCAAATCGCCCGTCATTTGTCTGGTGAAAATAACGATGTGACGGTTGTTGATAACAACTCTGAATTGGTGCGCCGTGCCACGGATGCATTAGACGTGCAGGGTATTTCGGGCTTTGCCAGTTACCCCGATATTTTGGACCGCGCCGGCGCGCGTGATGCCGATATGATCATTGCCGCGACCCATTCCGACGAGGTGAATATGGTCACCTGTCAGGTGGCCCATTCAGTGTTCGGCATTCAGCGTAAAATCGCACGGTTGCGCGCCACTAGCTATCTGACAGCGATTTATTCCGATCTGTACCGTCGTGACCACCTTCCGATTGATGTTGTCATCAGTCCCGAAAAAGAGGTGGCAGAGGCCGCATTGCAACGGCTTGCTGCACCCGCCGCGTTCGACACCGAACAGTTCTTGGATGGAAAAGCCCAATTGTTGGGCATCACGATTGGTGAAAACTGCCCTGTGATCAACACGCCGTTGCGCCAGCTGACAGATCTATTTTCGACCCTGCGTGCCTTGGTCGTCGGTGTGCGCCGCAATGGTGAGCTTTTCGTACCTTCAGCGGGTGACCAGCTGTTCGCGGGTGACGAATGTTACCTGTTCGCGGACAGTGAGGACATCAAGCGCACGTTGGAAATCTTTGGTAAGACAAATTCTAAACAAGAGCGTATTGTGATTATCGGCGGCGGCAACGTTGGTTTGGCTGTCGCGCGCGAACTGGAGGCCCGCACGGAACGTGTTCGCGTTAAGGTCATCGAAAAGAACCGCGAAATCGCCGAGACTGCAGCGGACGAGCTTGACCGCACGATTGTGTTGCATGGCGATGGGCTTGACAGCGCGCTGTTGGACGAGGCGGGGATTACATCTGCTGATGCCGTTTTAGCCGTGACGGACGATGATAAAACGAACCTGCTTGCCTCTGTTCGGTCAAAGGAAATGGGCTGTCAGATGGCGATCACCCTGATTAACGACCCATCTTTGGTGCCATTAATGGGACCGCTCGATATCGACGCCTATATCAATCCACGTTCCACAACCGTTAGTTCTATCCTCCGCCATATTCGCCACGGCCGGGTGCAGGCTGTCTATTCCATTGGCGACGCAGAGGCAGAGGTGATTGAGGCACAAGTCCTCGGAACATCGCCGATGTCTGGTCAGCGGATCAAAGACATTGATTTCCCCGAAGGTACAATTGTGTGTTCGGTGATGAAGGACGGCAAGCCTGTAAAACCCGCAGGGGAAACCCGCATCGATGAAGGCGATGTGATCGCCATTTTTGCAATGACAGATGACGTCCCCGAAGTAGAGCGCCTGTTGCAGGTTTCGATCGACTTCTTCTGATGGCTTGGGTGGAACGTCTTCCGTTCTTTGTGGTCTTGATGGGCTTTGGCGCGCTGTCGATGCTGGTGCCTGCGGTGCATGGTTATGCGGTGGGCGACTACCTTACGATGCGTGTATTTTTCTATGGCACGATCCTGTTTTCAATTCTGACTCTGGTGATCGGTCTGGCCACGGCAGGTTACGCGCCGCAAAGTGTGGCGCGAAGTCAGCTTGTGGCTCTGGTGACCGCCTTTGCCGGATTGCCGTTGATGTTCGCGATCCCTTTCCAAGAATCGGTGCCTGGCACCAGTTTCCTGAACGCGTGGTTCGAAATGGTGTCCTGCTTTACCACAACGGGGGCCACGATTTATGACAACGCGGGGCGTTTGACCGCATCCGTGCATGTCTGGCGCGGGCTTGTTGGCTGGATGGGTGGACTGCTTATTTGGATCACGGCGGTGTCGATTTTTGCACCGATGAACCTTGGCGGGTTCGAGGTGCGCTCGACGGGGTCAGCAGGCATGGGAGCCGTTGCACGGACCTATTCACAGTTTAGCAAAGGGATCGATCCATCCGCACGATTGATACGGTATACGGCGCGGCTGACACCGATTTATGCATCGTTGACTTTCGTTTTATGGGTGGGCCTCGTAACACTGGGCGAGGTGCCTTATGTCGCGTTGATCCATGCCATGTCGGTCATGGCCACATCCGGCATCACGCCGATTGCAGGGCTTTATGATGCGGGCGCTGGGTTCTGGGGTGAGGCCCTGATTATGTGTTTCTTCATCCTCGCGATTTCGCATTTGAGTTTCAGCAAAGGAATCGTGGGTGAACGGGACGCTGGGCTGCGCGCCGATCCGGAATTTCGCATCGGTCTGGCACTGATTGTGGCCGTTACAGGGGTACTCTTCCTGCGCCATTTCGTGGGGTCGATTGAAGAAGAATCAACCGCGTCATTGGGGCAAATGGTTCAGGCAATCTGGGGGGCGGCATTCACAGTTACTTCATTCTTAACAACCACTGGTTTTGAATCGCGCGATTGGATCGGGGCGACTGCGTGGTCCGGGTTGGAAACACCGGGGTTATTCTTGGTCGGCCTTTCACTAATTGGGGGCGGTGTGGCGACAACGGCGGGGGGGGTTAAGCTGTTGCGAATCTACGCCCTCTACCGCCATTCGGAACGCGAATTGCAGCGCTTGGTTCATCCATCGTCGGTCGGTGGTGGCGGCAAAGAGGCGCGGCGCATTCGCAGGCAAGGGGCCTATATATCATGGGTTTTCTTTATGCTTTTCGCGCTAAGCGTTGCTGGGGTGATGATCGCGTTATCGCTCACTGGGGTGCAGTTCGAAACGGCGATGGTTTTGGCTGTATCCGCTCTTTCCACAACAGGTCCTTTGGCCGACGTGGCTGCCGAAAGCCCGATTGCCTATTCCGGTATTCCAGAAGCCGCGAAGATGATCCTGGCAGGAGCAATGGTGCTGGGCCGGTTAGAAACGCTGGCCATTATCGCGCTGTTCAATCCAGAAATTTGGCGCACGTAATACGTGTTTTGGGGCTGGATACTTCTATCTTGTCAAGACATAATAGCGATTATAAACGGGGAACTGGCCTATTACGGCCACAAAAATAAAAAGGGGTCCCGCAATGGCGGCCGATAAAGCAAATCTACAAGACGCATTTCTCAACCATGTGCGCAAAGCCAAAGTGCCTGTCACCATATTTCTGGTGAATGGTGTAAAACTGCAAGGCGTCATCACGTGGTTCGATAGTTTCTGCGTCCTTCTGCGTCGCGATGGTCAATCGCAGCTCGTGTATAAAAGCGCGATTTCGACGATCATGCCTGCGCAATCTATCAGCCTTTACGAAGGCGAAGAATAGGTTTGCAAGAACACGACACGCCCAACACACGGGCTTGGGTGATCCACCCTGATTTGAAAACCGATCACACCCGCAGGGATGCTGTTCCTGCGCTTGAAGAAGCTGTGGCCTTGGCGGCGGCTTTACCCAATTTGCAGGTTGTCGGGTCCGATGTTGTACGCTTGCCGAAAATCCATGCAGGTATGCTGCTGGGTAAGGGCAAGATCGAAGAGCTTCGTGTGGTGTTCGAAGCCAATGACGTCGCGCTTGTTTTGATTGATGGCCCTGTGACGCCAGTGCAGCAGCGTAACCTTGAAAAGGCATGGGGGGTCAAATTACTGGACCGCACCGGCCTGATTTTGGAAATCTTTAGCGACCGTGCCCGCACCGCCGAAGGTGTGTTGCAGGTTGAAATGGCAGCGCTGTCGTATCAGCGCACGCGGCTTGTGCGCGCATGGACTCACCTTGAACGCCAACGCGGCGGGCTTGGTTTTGTGGGTGGTCCGGGTGAAACCCAGATCGAGGCCGACCGCCGCGCCATTGATGATCAGTTGAACCGCCTGCGCAAGCAGATGTCTAAGGTCGTTAAAACACGCGAACTGCACCGCGCATCCCGCGCCAAGGTGCCGTTCCCGATTGTCGCACTTGTCGGCTATACCAACGCCGGTAAATCGACGTTGTTTAACCGTTTGACGGGCGCAGACGTGTTCGCCAAGGACATGTTGTTCGCCACGCTTGACCCGACAATGCGCAAGATCGAATTGCCATCAGGCGACGAGGTCATCATGTCCGACACTGTTGGCTTCATCAGTGATTTGCCGACAGAATTGGTCGCCGCATTCCGCGCCACATTGGAAGAGGTCCTTGATGCCGATCTGATCGTGCATGTGCGCGACATCAGTCATGCCCAGACAGAAGAACAATCCCAAGATGTGATGACCATCCTGCGTACCCTCGGCATCCCCGAAGACGCGCCGATGGTCGAGGTTTGGAACAAGACCGACCTGCTTGATGATGACGCCCGCGACGCGGCAGAGACAGAGGCCGCGCGCAAAGAGGATCTTTACGCCATTTCCGCTGTGACCGGTGCGGGCATGGATGACCTGATGGGGTCATTGGCCGAACACCTAAAGGATCCGCGCCGCGAAGAGATCATTGATCTGACATATGCAGAAGGCCGCGAGCGCGCGTGGCTGTTTGAACAGGGTATTGTCACCAATGAAGTGATGACAGAAACCGGTTATACACTCACCGTGTTCTGGACGATTATTCAAAAAGAACGGTTCACGCGGCTTTAGTTCGCCGAAGGAACCAATTGTGTGATCCCGACGGCTGCAGCCCGCGCCAAATCGGGGTCGAGCGACATTGGAATGTACTCGCCGCGCCGCCACAGTTCACCCAGATTGTCATAATAGCGCGACAGTGGGTGGCCGGATTGACCCGTGGCCGACACGAATACAGAACTGTCCGGATCAGCAAAATCATAAACGCCGCGATAGCCTGCGGAATGCACATTCTCAAACGGGTTCGCACCGGTGCCTGATGTGCGCCCGCGCTGCAATGTGTTGTCGCCGCCGCTGGTTGATTGGCGGATATTGACGAACCAATTCAACACAGGCGTTGTGCCCAAAACGGGGTGATCTTGGGTCGCTTGGTGCAAGTCGCCCCAGCGCAGCGCGGCAATCGTGCTGCCAACGTTTTCGTCGATCCAAATCAATGCATCATCCAAGGCCAGCCGCGCGACATCGGTGCAGGTTTCCGTCGGTGCCGATTGCAGCACGTCGCACCAAGCAGAGGCCCCGTCGATATCGCGGAACACCCGTTCGATAAACAACGGGTTCACATGGGTAAATTCAGACGCAAGCGGGCCCATTTCATCGCGGATGAGCCTGTCTTGCAAATTGCGCAGCCAAGCCGCGTAGAGCAGGGGTTCAGGCAAGTGTTCGTTCATTTCCCCATTCCATGCGCCCAGTAACTCCAACGCGTCCTGACGCCGTCGTTCCAATGTGCCATCAGCAGCAGGTTCACCTGTGAACCATAAATCCGCGCCAATCAGCGGCAGTAAGGACCGCGCGGAATAGCTTACGGTATCCAGTTGCACCTCGATGAAGCTTTCGCGTGTATGCACAGACCGGCTTTGCATCAGGCGCTGCCAGCGGTTGATGCGCTGGCTGTCGCCCCAGACAAATGACATGTGGTTTGGGAACGGCCGGTCTATTACCTTGTTATTGGTATTGCCCAAAATCCCGCCCGCAGGGTTTACGAATTCGGGGTTGTCGGCATAAGGCAGTCGGCCTTGCCATTGGTTTTGCGGCAAGTAACCGAAGCTGGGCAACCGGCCTTGGCTGACATGGGCAGGGTCGCGGGCCGGAAAGGCACCAATGGTTTTCATCGCGATCTGGTTGCGGTCCGCCAAAGTCAGGTTCTGGGACGGCGCAATATAGCCTTCGGCCAGTTTGATCGCTTGCTGAACAGTCGTGGCGCCCATCAGGGCAAGCGCGGCTGACATTGACGTGTCTTTGTCCGATAGCGCGGTCCAACCGATGGCAGCCACATGGCCAGCTGGTGTCACGCTGCCCAGATCAAATTGATCGCGTGGCATGACTGGCCCGTTGGCGGACCAGCGCAATTTGATCGTTACAGCGGGCGCGTCTTTGATGCGGATAATACTGTCGCGGCTTTTGAATTTGGCCCAGCCCGTGGCGGTGCGATATTCATCCATCGCATCGGGGTTCATCTCTTCTAAGAACACGTCTTGGTCGTCAAGATAGCTGCTTGTCAGCCCCCAACCCAGATCCGCACTGCGCCCTGTCAAAACGGCTGGCATACCCGGAATGGTGCCACCAATTGCGCCGCCTTTGTCCAGTTCCAAACGTGCCAGATACCAGACTGTCGGCGCGGTCAGTCCCAAATGCGGGTCATTCGCCATCAATGTCGCACCGGCGGCGGATCGTGCGATCCCCGCAGCCCAAGCATTGGACGCGCCAGCCAGTTCTGGCCGCTTTGACGGGTTCAGCGGGCCGAATGCCAAGCGGCTGTTGGGGGTATAGCGCGGCAGGTGCGGGACAAGCTGTGCGTATTCGGGCAATTCTGCAATGCCCTTGCTCAGATCATCAGGCAGGACGTCGCGCAGGCGTTCATTGGGCAGCATCAATGACGTGCGGGCGCGCAGCACCTCTTTTTCCAAATGCGATGACAGTTGCAGCGCCATAAGCTTCAAGATCGCCAGACTATCGGCGGGTTGCCATGGGGCGACGGGGTGGTTGAACAACCACATTTCAGGCGCGCCACGGCCACGCGATCCGGCGTTGACCTCTGTCAACCACGCGTTGACACCAGCGGCATATGCATCAAGCGCGACCTTGGTCGGCGCGTCTTGCACTTTGACCGACGCGACGGCGAGATTGTAGATATCAAACCGGCGGATCACCTTGTCGATGCCAAGGGTCGTCTCGCCAAACAATTCTGACAAACGCCCCTGCGCGGTGCGGCGTAGTATCGTCATTTGCCACAAGCGATCTTGGGCATGGGCATAACCAAGCCCGAAATAGACGTCCGCATCGTTTTCGCCAAAAATATGCGGCACATTCGCGTTGTCGCGTACGATTTCGACGGGTGCGTTCAGACCAAAGGCAGAGGCTTCGGTGTCATACTCAGGCAAGGACCGCGACGCGAAATAATAGGTCAGCGCAAATGCGGCCACGACCAGAGATATCATCAAGCTGACAAGTCGCAGCAACCAACGAAAGACGAACGCCATAAGAGATGGGCCTTTAACAGTGCAATTCCACAACATCTATCCGGTTTAAGGCAGGGCTGCCACTATTTATGCGCTCTCGTTAGCGATCCGCGGAGACGATCGAAGGAAGTTGCCCGGATCGCGTCAAAGCTGACTTGCACCTCGCTATGTTGCCGAAAGCCAACTGCCTAGCGTGCGTCTTGACGCACGACCCGATGGGGAGGGTTCCTGCAAACAGCGCATGACAGGTGCCAACATGCACTCGCGCCGTATGCAGGAACCCAATTTTCATTTCTCGGGCATCAGCCCACGTGGGCTAAACCGGAGCACAAGCAGTAACACAAGCCCCATGGTAAACAGGCGGAAGTGTGCTGCGGCGTTTTCCATCCGGATACGGAACCAATGGTCTTGAGCAAAGCCTGATGTTGTCACTTCTGCGATCCACAGGCCCAGCGGTTCTACCATGATCCACAGCCACCAAATCAGGAAACCACCCAAAACAGCGCCAAAGTTATTGCCGGATCCGCCGACAATCACCATCACCCAGATGAGGAATGTAAAGCGCAGCGGCTGATAGCCTGTTGGAGCCAATTGGCTGTCCAAGGTGGTCATCATCGCACCCGCGATTCCGCAAATGGCGGACCCAAGGATGAAAATCTGCAAATGACGCGCGGTGACGTTCTTACCCATCGCTTCTGCCGCGACTTCATTATCGCGAATGGCGCGCATCATGCGGCCCCAAGGGGAGGCCAGCGCGCGCTGCGCAAGCCACAATAAAACCAGCAAGACGACAGTGAACAAGATCGCATAGCCAAATTTGGTATAAAGCGTGGAAGCTGTTGTCGGGTCTAAACCCCAACCTGCTGCGCTCTCAACAAAGCTTGGGTCATTTTGCAGGTCAATTTCATAGGGTACCGGTCGCGGCAACCCGACGACGTTTTTCACGCCGCGCGACAGCCAGTCCTCGTTTTTCATGACTGCAATGATGATTTCCGCAATGCCCAAGGTGGCAATCGCCAGATAATCTGACCGCAAGCCAAGCGCTGTTTTGCCAATCACCCAAGCGGCACCAGCAGCGAACAACCCACCGATTGGCCACGCGACAACAGTCAACCAACCGTAATCTTTGTAGTTTTCACCGCCCCAGTTTAGCCCACCAAGGTAACCTGTGGCCGCAGGATTGATGCTCTCAATCGCCTCAACACCAAAGTCGAACACGGCGCGGAACGCAAAGAACCCAAGCACCACCAGTGCAAGTGTCATGAATGTGCGCAAACGGCCCTTGGGCAGCCACGCATACATTTTGACGGCACCCACAATCGTCGCCACGCCAAGCGCAAGCCCGATCAGCACCTGCCAGCCACCGGCCGACCATGCCCCGGGTGTTGTTGGCATGGAAACAAGTACAGCAGCCAAACCGCCAAGGGCAACGAAACCCATGACGCCGATGTTAAACAAACCGGCAAAGCCCCATTGCAGGTTCACACCCAGCGCCATGATCGCCCCGATCAGGGCAAAATTCAGCATGGTCAGGGCAGATGTCCAAGAGCCTGAAAAGATCCAGAAATCAGTTGCGCCTTCAAGGATATAAAGGGTCGCAACCCCCAAAACGAGGATGATGTTACGCATTGATAAGGTCATACGGATTGCCCCTTAAACAGGCCTGTCGGTTTGAACAGCAGCACGATAATCAAGATCGTAAAGCTGACCGCGAATTTATAGTCGGTCGACAAAAGTTGCACCAAACCAGTGGGTTCCAAGTTTTCGGGCATCAGATAGACCAACACCTTTTTGAACGCATAAGTGATTGTGACCTCTGAAAATGCGATCACAAAACCACCCGCGATGGCGCCCAATGGGTTGCCCAGACCGCCGACAATCGCGCTGGCAAAGATTGGCAACAGCAGTTGGAAATAGGTGAATGCCTTAAACGATTTATCCAAGCCGTAAAGCACACCCGCCGTGGTGGCCAAGGCCGCGACGATCATCCAAGTGACCATCACCACGCGTTCAGGGTTGATGCCTGACAGCAATGCAAGGTCTTCGTTATCCGAAAACGCGCGCATGGATTTGCCCGTGCGTGTTTTGTTCAGGAACCAGAAAAGGATCGCCACAACGATGATCGCAACAACAACTGTGATCCCTTGGGTCGTTTTGATGGCTAGCCCTTCTTTCAGGCCTGTCATCTCTTTAAATTCACGCGCAGAGATGATGAACCGTTCGCCGTCAGCAAAGCGGATGTCGCGCACACCGATGATAAAACGCACAACGCCGTTCATGATGAACATCACCCCCATGGACACAATCACAAGGATCACGGGGGCGGCTTTTTGGCGGCGGTAAAATTTGTAGATCAGCTTATCCGTGCCAAGAACGAGCAGACAAGTCGCGATAATCCCGAATGGCAGCGCGAGCAGGGCGGTTGGCAAAGGACCAAAGGTAATGCCAAGCGCAAGCAACCCGTTGGTGACCAAAATCGTCATCGCTGTCCCAAACGCCATCGTGTCGCCATGGGCAAAGTTCGAGAACCTCAAGATCCCGTAAATCAGCGTGACACCCAGCGCGCCAAGCGCCAACTGCGCGCCGTAAGCCATGCCGGGGACCAGCACAAAGTTTGAAAATGCCACAATGGCGTTCAGGAAATCCATTAGTTATCTCCTTGGCATTTGCCGTGATAAGTGATGACCATTGGCACATCAGGAAACGCTGTCATCAGTCGAGCGTCACCACTTGCGTTGCTTGTGATGATAAAGAGCTCTTCTGCAATAAGGCGGTCAGACGAGAAATCCACTGCATGCGCCACAAAGGCACCCTCGCTATGGGTCACGATCATGCGACGATCAGCAGTTTCATCGGATGCTTTGCCAGTACCCGCACCGTCGTCTGTAGTGCCGTCGAGGATTGTGAAATCGTAGGTTAGATCAACTTGGTAATTGGTTTCGGCACATGCCTCTGTTTCCAAGCATTCAGATGTGAATGTGCAAGAATGCGCATAAGATGCTTCATCCGCTGCGGCCATAGACGTACTAATGACAAGAGCTGTTGTAAGAATACGCATTTCGTTAGCCCCCCAAGAAACTACGGCGGACTTCATCGTCGGCCAGCAGCTTTTTGCCGGTGCCTGTGTGGGCATTGCGTCCCTGTACAAGAACAAAGGCTTTATCAGCAATTTCAAGCGCTTGTCGGGCGTTTTGTTCGACCATTAGGATCGGAATGCCCGTGCGAGCGACTTCGATAATGCGGTCAAACAGTTCATCCATAACAATGGGCGACACGCCTGCCGTTGGCTCATCCAGCATCAGAACCTTGGGTTGCGTCATCAATGCACGACCGACGGCAACCTGCTGGCGCTGCCCGCCAGACAATTCGCCCGCCGCTTGATTGCGCTTTTCTTTCAGGATCGGAAACAGGTCATAAATTTGCGTCATCGTGTCGGAAAAATCATCAGTGCGGATGAATGCACCCATCTCCAAATTTTCCTCGACAGTCATAGAGGTAAAGATGTTTGAGGTCTGCGGCACGAATCCCATACCCTTCACAACGCGTTCTTGCGGTGACAAATGGGTAATGTCTTCGCCGTCCAGCCGGACGGACCCGCCATGCACGTTCAACATCCCAAACACGGCCTTCATTGCAGTTGATTTACCGGCACCATTAGGGCCGACAATCACGGCAATTTCGCCCTTTTCCGCGGACACAGTGCAGTCATGCAAAATGTCTGGTCCTTTGCCGTAACCGCCTGTCATGGCGTCACCGATCAGAAATGGTTCAGACATTTGCCCGCCTCGCATTGTTCAAAATACTCAAAATTCGACCCATCAGACCGTCGCCAACTGATCTTTGTTTTTCAAACCGGTGCCAAGATAGGCCTCGATTACCTGTTCATTGGCCTTAATCTCGGCCAATGTACCTTCGGCCAGCACTTTTCCCTCGGCCATACAAATGACGGGGTCGCACAGACGGCCGATGAAATCCATGTCGTGTTCGATTACAACAAATGTATAGCCGCGCTCTTTATTCAGACGGATAATAGCGTCGCCAATGGTGTTGAGCAGGGTGCGGTTCACGCCAGCACCAACTTCGTCCAAAAACACAATCTTGGCGTCGACCATCATCGTGCGCCCAAGTTCCAACAGCTTTTTCTGGCCGCCGGACAGATTACCTGCCTTTTCGTCTTTCAGATGATCAATCGTCAGAAACTCCAACACCTCGTCAGCCTTTGCCAGCAAAGCGCGCTCTTCATCTGCTATCCGTTTGCGGCCAAACCATGCGTTCCACAGCGTTTCACCTGACTGTGCACCGGGCACCATCATCAGGTTTTCACGGACCGTCATGGTTGAAAATTCATGGGCGATCTGGAACGTGCGCAGCAGTCCTTTATGGAATAACTCATGGGGCGGCAGAGCAGTGATGTCTTCGCCCATCATTGTCACGCGGCCTTCCGTCGGTTCGAGAACACCGGCGATGACGTTGAAAAGCGTGGTTTTTCCCGCGCCATTCGGCCCGATCAATCCGGTGATTGATCCTTCCTCAATGCGCAATGTGGCACCATCTACCGCGCGAAAACCGCCAAAGGTCTTCACTAAGTTCTCAACTACGATCATAAGTATCCCCCGATACACATCTTAAGCGTGTCGTATCTATTTGAAATGGCGCGAGAAAACCCGCGCCATTTCTGTGTTCGTCAGACCGACTTAGCGGTAACCGATTGTGGAATAAACGCCGTCGGCGAATTCGATTTCCTGATAGTTACCAGCAGATTCACCTGGTCCGATCAGTTCAACCGCGGATGCACCAACATAGTCGATTTCGCCGCCAGCAGCCAAGATTTCCAAACCTTTGGCCAATTCACCTGGCATGATCTGCTCACCCGGTGCGTTCGCAACATCAAAGACGTGGTCTTTGAAATCTGCAGATGCAGAAGAGCCAGCAGCCTGCATGGCCAACATGATCAGCGCAGCAGCGTCGTAAGATTCAGGTGAAAACGCGCCCGTGCCGTCAAAGCCAGCGGCCTCTGCCAGTTCAACGAACTTGCCTGCGCCTGCGTTGTCAGTCCCTGGGTATGCACCGAAGGAGCCGTTCATTTCAGCGCCGAAGTTTTCGTTCAGCTTCGCGCCGACCATGCCGTCTGGCACATAGAATGTGTCGAACGCACCAGTGTCGAGTGCGGAACGGATCACACCAGAACCACCTTGGTCAACATAGCCTGCAACAACCAAAACTTCGCCGCCAGCGGATGCCAATGCACCAACTTCCGCGGAATAGTCGGCTTTGCCGTCTTCGTGTGCTGCAGAGATTGTGACTGTGCCGCCAGCTGCTTCGAATGATGCTTGGAACGCGTCAGCCAAACCTTTGCCGTAGTCGTTGTTTGTATATGTCAACGCAACTTCATTGAACCCACGGTCCTGAAGGATGTTTGTGATGATCACACCCTGACGTGCGTCAGATGGGGCTGTGCGGAAGAACAAGCCGTTGTCTTCTGCTGTGGACAGGCCTGGGGATGTCGCGGATGGCGAAATCATCACTGTGCCGTTTGCCAAGGCAACGTTTGCAAGGATCGCACCAGTCACACCAGAACAGTCAGCGCCCATGATTGCATTGACTTTGTCCGCAGTGACCAGGCGTTCCGCTGCGGTTACAGCGGCACCAGCGTCGATACATGTGCTATCGCCGCGTACAGATGTGACGGTCGCGCCGTCAAGCAGCGCGCCGGATTCGGATACTTCTGCCATTGCCAATTCAGCGCCAGAGCCCATGGCTGGTGTGATGGATTCCAATGGGCCGGTGAAGCCGAGGATCACGCCGATTTTGATGTCTTCCGCAAATGCAGCACCAGACATCATTGTGATGGCGGTTGTCGCCATAAGTAGATTTTTCATTTTTAGTTCTCCCTAGGTGGATTTTTACCTGCACAAGAGATTAACAGCGCCATCAGGAAAGGAAAGCGAGAACGGCAGGCGAAATGGTTCGGAAACGTAGGGTTTTGCAGTAAAAACGGCTTTTGCCAGTTGAATTAGATCGACAGGCGCGTCGCGTGTGTGCCGCGTTCGCGGTAAGGTGTGGTGTCGTAATGGGACCGGTAGCACTTTGAGAAATGCGATGGCGATGCGAAACCGCAGGCCAAGGCCACGTTGATCACAGTCATATCCGTTTGCATCAGCAGGTTACGCGCCTTTTGCAGGCGCAGTTCCATGTAATAACGTTTTGGGCTACGCGACAGGTAGCGGCGGAACAGTCGTTCCAGCTGGCGCGTGGACATGCCGACATCCTTGGCAAGGACGGCGGGGCTGATCGGCTCTTCGATATTGGTTTCCATAATCTGGATAACCCGCGACAATTTGGGATGGCGCACCCCAATCCGCGTGGGGATCGACAAGCGCTGGGTGTCTTGGTCAGTCCGAATGGACGAATAGATCAGGATATCAGCAACAGCATTTGCCAAGTCTTCACCGTGATCATCGGCCACAATTTTGAGCATGAGGTCAATGGAGGCAGTGCCGCCCGCTGTCGTAATCCGGTTCCCATCGACGACAAAAACAGATTTGGTCAGCTCTACATCTTCGAACTCTTCAAGAAAGCTGTCCTGATTTTCCCAATGAATTGTCGCCTTTTTCCCATCAAGCAGGCCTGCCTTGGCCATCGTGTATCCAGCCGTGCAAAGCCCCGCGAGTGTCACACCGCGGCGCGCCTCGCGGCGGACCCAGTTCAGGATTTTCTTGGTGGTTGCATGTTGGACGTCCACGCCGCCGCATAGCATAACGGTGTCGTCTCGGTCTAATTCGACAAGATCGTCTTCGACAGTAAAGCCACAACCATTTGAACAAACCGCGGTTTCGCCACCCTCTGCAATGATTTTCCAGTCATATAACGTTTTGCCCGCTGTGCGGTTCGCAATCCGCAGGCATTCAATTGCCGAAGCAAAACAGAGCATCGTGAAATCATTCATCAAAACAAAGACAAAACGCCGTGGTTTGCCTGTGTGATCAACGTTGACGGTCTGAGGTTGGGTTGTCATTTGCGGAATCTTTTCGTTTGTCACCCGACCAGAACAACTTTGTCATCGTTTTGGCAAGCGATTTGTGACGTCATTTGTTGACCATAAGTATTGCAATTGTGTGATTTTACGTGCCTTTTGCCATTGGCGCGCTCGCGCGCGCCATATATACCGACCCATGCTACCGCTAACAGCGGGCGTAAACTTATTAAATTGGAGCGAAACAATGACTAACTGGCAAAAATCTGACTGGCGCAATAAGCCCCGGGTGCAGATGCCTGACTATATCGACGAAAGTGCATTGAATGCAGTCGAAGGTCGCCTTGCCAGCTATCCACCGTTGGTTTTTGCAGGCGAAG
The DNA here is from genome assembly GCA_965660685.1 of Yoonia sp. Classification (GTDB taxonomy): domain Bacteria; phylum Pseudomonadota; class Alphaproteobacteria; order Rhodobacterales; family Rhodobacteraceae; genus Yoonia. Next base: position 230,516 of record CBFIAX010000002.1, read on the forward strand.
CACGCAAGTTGCGCGACGAACTGGCGGCTGTGTCCCGTGGCGATGCGTTTTTGTTGCAAGGCGGCGATTGCGCCGAAAGCTTTGCGGAATTCTCCGCCGACGGCATTCGCGACACGTTCAAGGTGATGTTGCAGATGGCAATGGTCCTCACCTATGGCGCCAAGGTGCCTGTGGTGAAGGTCGGCCGTATGGCCGGTCAGATGGCCAAGCCGCGGTCTGCACCCACAGAGACGGCCAATGGCGTGGAATTGCCGAGCTACCGTGGTGACATCATCAACGGTTTCGATTTCACACCAGAAGATCGCATTCCTGATCCTAAGCGGATGGAACAGGCGTATTTGCAGGCAGCGGCCACGCTGAACCTGTTGCGCGCGTTTTCCACAGGCGGTTACGCGGATGTGCGTAAAGTCCACGCTTGGACGCTTGATTTCACGTCCGGTCCAGAGGCTGAAAAATACCGCGAGATGGCGGAACGCATTGGCGACACGCTTGATTTCATGGAAGCCGCTGGCATTCGTGATCAAGCGTCACACACAATGGAAACCGTTGATTTCTACACGTCCCATGAAGCGTTGTTGCTGGAATATGAAGAAGCGCTGACCCGCGTAGATTCAACGTCCGGTAAATGGCTTGCGGGTTCTGGTCACATGATCTGGATCGGCGACCGGACACGTCAGCCTGATGGTGCGCATGTCGAATTCTGTAAAGGTGTTCAAAACCCGATCGGTTTGAAATGTGGTCCAACCATGACATCTGGCCACCTCAAATCGCTGATGGCGTCGCTGAACCCGAACAATGAACCGGGCCGATTGACGTTGATCAACCGCTTTGGTGCTGGTGCTGTGGGTGATCATCTTCCACGTCTGATTAAGGCCGTGGAAGAAGAAGGTGCAAACGTTGTTTGGACCTGTGACGCGATGCATGGCAACACGATCAAATCGACAACGGGCTACAAAACCCGTCCGTTCGACAGTGTGCTGCGCGAAGTGCGTGAATTCTTCGCGATCCACAACGCCGAGGGCACTGTCCCGGGTGGGGTGCATTTCGAGATGACAGGCAAGGACGTGACAGAATGCACCGGCGGCGTGCGCGCTGTGACCGACGAAGACCTGTCTTCGCGCTATCATACCGCCTGCGACCCGCGTTTGAACGCGTCGCAGTCGCTCGAACTGGCGTTCCTCGTATCCGAAGAGCTGTCAGCGCGTCGCAACCAGTTGGATCAAGCCAAAGCCAGCTAAGCGTTGTTGACGACCAATCTTAAGGCCGGGCGCACATCTGTGGCGTCCGGCTTTCTCGTAATACGGACAGTCGGCGTTTGACGGCGATAGATTGGCTCGTGTCGCATGGGTTTTGAGTCATCAAGCCGAAATTGACGGCTGCGGAGCTTGATCGGTGAATGAAACGACATTGCCCCCAAAACCCGTGTGACATCGCCCTTGCTATCGGCCATAGGAAGCAAGATTATTTGTCCGCGAATGTCTTTGCGTATGAACCGGCTTTCCGACTTTAACGGCAATGCGATGAGTGCGGGGTCTGAAAAAGCGGCTTCAAGGTGGACCGCGAATGTCGCTTGGTCGTCGGCATTGATGAATGCGCTTAGCGGCATCCCGCGAATGTCCATGCCCATCAAATCATGAAGCCTTTGCCCTGCGACGCGTATCCGTGCGACGCCAGGTGCAACCCGTTCCACAACAAATGCAGATGGCAATGCACCGGCAATGGCGTTCGGTTTCATGTCATGGCGTGCAGGCACATCCGCACGCTGCAGAAGATCACGCCAATGGGTTTCCACGAGCTTGATTGTCGTATTCTGTCGGTCGGAGGCACGTCTAGACCTTTGGAAAGTTTGAGGGGTGGTGGTCATGCGCGAGTCTTCTTTCAGTTCCCGATTGCCGTCGCTTGGCACGAGTTAACAAGACCTTAACATCAGTGGGCCGAGGCTTCACTTAACAAAGTGTTAATTGGTTAACGACATGGGCCATAGACAAATTCCTGTTGGCCCCAGTAGGGTGACACGATGTACTCTGGATTGTCTGCACCAGAATTTCTTCATCAAGCGATGACATTATTCGCGAAAGCCGCTGCGCTGGCCTTGACGGCGATTGGGCTAACGCCCAAACCAGTGACCAAGTAGAAGCGTGCATAAATTCAAATCGTGGAGTAAAGCCATGGCAAGACGCGGCCTCCTAATTATTTTGTCGTCACCGTCTGGTGCCGGAAAATCTACGCTTGCTGGCCGTTTGCGCAAATGGGATGACAGCCTTCGGTTTTCTGTATCCTCGACCACCCGCGCGCCCCGCGAGGGCGAGGTGGACGGTCAGCACTATTTCTTTACCAATACCGAGGACTTTCAATCCCAAGTCGCCAATGGAGAGATGTTGGAACATGCGCGGGTTTTCGAAAACTATTACGGATCACCAAAGGGGCCGGTTCAGGCTGCCATTGATGAGGGCCGCGATGTGTTGTTCGATATTGATTGGCAAGGCGCGCAGCAGATCAGCAATTCTGCGTTGCGCGATCATGTCCTGTCGATTTTTATTCTGCCACCTAGCATTCCCGAATTGCACCGTCGCTTGGTCAGCCGTGCCCAGGATGACGCCGAAACGATCGAACGGCGCATGCAGAAAAGCTGGGACGAGATCAGCCATTGGGATGGCTATGATTACGTAATGGTGAACGACGATCTGGATTTGACGGAAGAGCGGCTTAAGACGATCATTTCAGCCGAGCGTTTGCGGGCTAGTCAGCAACCTGATCTGATGGATCACGTCCGCGATCTGCAAACCCAATTCGAGGACCGCTGATGATTTATACATTGGGAGATGTGTCACCGCAGGTTGACGACACCGCCTGGATCGCGCCCGGATGTCACGTGATCGGCAATGTCGTTTTGGGGGCAGAATCAAGCATTTGGTTTGGGACCACAATACGTGGCGATAATGAGCCTATCATCGTGGGAACGGGCAGTAATGTGCAAGAAAACTGCGTGCTGCATACCGATCCAGGCTGTCCGCTGACCATCGGAGCGGGCTGCACGATTGGGCATAAGGCCATGCTGCACGGCTGCACAATTGGCGATAATTCATTGATCGGGATGGGCGCAACTGTGTTAAATGGCGCAGTCATCGGCAAGAATTGCTTGATTGGGGCAGGGGCCTTGGTCACAGAAAATAAGGTGATTCCAGATGGGTCATTGGTGTTGGGTGTTCCTGCCAAAGTCATACGAGACTTGGACGATGGAGCGATTGCAAAGCTGCGTGCATCTGCTGCGCATTACGCCCAAAACGCCGCACGGTTCCGGCGTGATTTGGCATCTTTAACCTAGGACTGCTCGTTCGGCGCACGCATGGGCAGAACCACGAGATCAAAATCGATTTGAGGCGCGTGGTGGCGCACTTCGGATTTGATCAGCTCTGGGTTCGGCAAGTCATTGGTTAAGGCGCGATATGGACCGTTGTAGGCAAGGTCTGACAACAGACCAGCCACATCAACCGCATCAAAATCGTCGCTGACCAATGGAGACAAAATAATGTCGGGGTCTTCTTCCTTAATCACGTCACTGTTCAGCGTAGACAGATCAATATATCGCAGCCCATCCATATTGGGGAGGTTGCGTCCTTGCGTCTTCCAACGGGCCATGTCACCGATCACCAGTGTGCGCTTGGATGGATTTGGTGTCAATTTTTGAAGAGAAAAAAATCCCCCCATCATATTGTAAATGCTCATGAAAATCTTCTTTTCTATGCGCTTTAAGTCGCGGTGTTATATGTTGGGGAAACGGTCGCGATGGGCAGAAGGTTCCCTTGAAGGTTAAAAAAACGTTGCGATTTTTTGCCAGAATGGAAATTGTGCGGCAAGAACAATGGGGTGGTCAACGTGACAGATAGCACATTTTTTGACGATGTGATTGGTGCGATGCCCTTACCCGCGGCCATGATCGGCGCGGACGAGCGGATTGTGGCGACCAATACGTCGTTCGACCGTGTCATAGGTACAGGCTATGTCGGGCGCCACTTCATCACAGCATTGCGCCAACCGGCAACGATTGACGCGATCGAACAAGTTTTTGCCGAAGGTGGGCAAGCACAAGCTGCGTTGTTACTCCGCGTCGCCGGTCGCGATGTGACTTATGACGTTCAGGTCGCCAAAGCGGGGTCAGCGGTACTCATCTCGTTGATCGACCGGACGGAAGCAGAGCAGCATGAAAAGATGCGCACCGATTTCATCGCCAATGTCAGTCATGAATTGCGCACACCGCTAACCGCCTTAATCGGGTTTATTGAAACGCTGCGCGGTGCTGCCCGCAATGACCCCGCCGCACAGGACCGGTTTTTGGGGATCATGGACCGCGAGGCGGGCCGCATGACACGACTGGTCGACGAACTGATGGCGCTGAGCCGTTTGGAAGGCGCCCACCGCCTGCGCCCGACGGATACGGTATTGCTGGGTGATGTATTGCAGTTGGTGCTGAATACGCTGGCGCCGCTGGCCGATCAGGCAAAAGTGACGGTAACGTTAAACATGCCGGACGTGCCTGTATCGGTGCTTGGTGACGCGGCCCAGCTTCAACAGGTTTTCACCAATCTGATAGAAAACGCGTTAAAATATGCAGGCGATGGGAAAGAAGTCATTGTCACGCTTTCCGCCCATTGCATGCAACCGCGATTGCGCACAATGGGCTGTACCGTGACGGTGCAGGACTTTGGTCAAGGCATTGCGCCGCACCACATCGCGCGACTAACGGAACGGTTTTACCGCGTCGACAGCCATCGGTCCCGCGAAGTGGGTGGTACAGGGCTTGGCCTTGCGATTGTGAAACACATTCTGAACAGGCATCGTGGGCGGCTCAAATTTGAGAGCACCTTGGGGCAGGGCACCACCGCAATTGTGACGCTGCCGCAAAAATAATGCCACTGTCATAAATGTTTTACATAACTGTCACACAAGCGTCGTGACCGGCCAGTAATCGTGGCCCAACGATACGCACATGGGGTGTGTTTCGACAGATAGACAATTTGGAGAAATCAATGTCCATTCTGAAACTGACCGCATCCGCGGCTGCCATCGCAGCACTCACAGCCACTGCCGCCCACGCGCGCGACAACGTGCAGGTTGCGGGTTCTTCCACAGTACTGCCATACGCATCCATCGTTGCTGAATTGTTCGGCGAGAACTTTGACTACCCAACACCGGTCATCGAATCTGGTGGTTCTTCTGCTGGTCTAAAGCGTTTCTGCGAAGGCGTTGGTGAAAACACAATCGACATTGCAAACGCATCCCGCGCAATCAAAGACAAAGAAATCGCTGCATGTGCCGAAGCTGGTGTGACTGACATTGTCGAAGTCCGCATCGGGTATGACGGCATCGTTTTCGCATCCGACATCAACGGCAACGGTTTTAAATTCACACCAGCTGATTGGTATAAGGCGCTGGCCAACGAGCATTTTGTTGACGGTGCATTGGTGGCCAACACACTGACAAACTGGAACGAAGTGAACGCTGCATTCCCAGACCAGCCAATCCAAGCCTTCATTCCGGGCACAAAGCACGGCACACGCGAAGTGTTCGAGGAAAAAGTGATCCTTGCTGGTTGTGAAGAATCCGGTGCCATGGCAGCGATGATGGAAGCGGGCGTTGATCACGACACTGCCGAAGGCAAATGCATGGAAATCCGCAAGGATGGCCGTTCCGTCGACGTTGATGGTGATTACACAGAAACACTGGCCCGTATCGAAGCAGATACAAACGGCATCGGTGTTTTCGGTCTGTCATTCTACGAAAACAATACAGACAAGCTGCAAGTTGCAACAATGTCCGGTGTTGTTCCTTCCACAGAAAGCATCGCATCCGGCGATTACCCTGTATCCCGCCCGCTGTATTTCTACATCAAAGCGGCGCATCTTGACGTGATTGACGGTCTGCAGGACTTCGCTGACTTCTTCGTATCCGACGATGTTGCAGGTCCAGATGGTCCATTGGCTGAATACGGTCTTGTGTCCGATCCAGAGCTGGCCGATGTGCAAGCAACCGTCGCCGATGCGGTGACAATGTCCGCGAACTAAGTTAGGTTCACGAAACGAATTGTAAGGGGCGGCAATCGTGCTGCCCCTTCATTATGAAATGAAAGACACAGCTGCATGTCCTTATCTGTTTCATTCCTGATCGCTGTCGTGTTGGTGATTGTGGGTTACTTTGGGGCAACGCGCCGTGCCGCTGCCATGTCTGGCGGTGATGTGCGCATGTTAGCGGCATTACCGCGTCAATACGGGCTGAACGCGGCGCTGGCGATTGGGCTGCCATCCGTGATTGTGGCAATCATCATTGGCCTGTCATCTGCATCATCGGTCATTTTGGCGATTGTTGCGGCCTTCGCCTTTATCGGGGCAATGCTGCGGGTTAAACCAACACAGCGCGCGCGTACCGAGGCCGAGTTTTGGATCAAAATGGTGCTGATCGGTGCCTCTGCGATCGCGATCCTGACCACCGTGGGCATTGTGTTTTCAATGTTGTTCGAGACGCGGAACTTCTTTGGCCAGTACAAATGGTCAGACTTCTATTTCTCGACCGAATGGTCGCCGAACTTTCGCGGCAATTCATCGTTGGGGATTATCCCGCTGTTGTGGGGCACGCTTTACATAAGCTTCATTGCGCTGCTGTTCGCAGTGCCCATTGGACTATTCGCGGCGATTTATTTGTCGGAATATGCGGGGCCGAAAATGCGTGGTGTGGCCAAACCACTGATCGAAATTCTGGCGGGTATCCCGACCATCGTTTACGGTCTTTTCGCCTTGATCACCGTTGGCCCGTTCTTGCGCGATTACTTCGCGCAGCCAATGGGCTTTGGCGATAGCGCATCAAGCGTTATGACCGCCGGATTGGTCATGGGTGTCATGTTGATCCCATTTGTGTCGTCGCTGTCAGACGACATCATCAACGCTGTGCCGCAAGCCATGCGCGATGGGTCACTTGGGCTTGGTGCAACGAAATCTGAAACCATCCGCCAAGTCGTCATCCCCGCCGCATTGCCCGGCATTGTCGGCGCGATCCTACTGGCCGCATCTCGCGCGATCGGGGAAACGATGATCGTGGTGCTGGGGGCAGGCGCCGCGGCGCGGTTGTCGCTTAACCCGTTCGAGGCGATGACCACCGTGACCGTCAAAATCGTGAGCCAGCTGACCGGAGACACAGATTTCGCCAGCCCCGAAACGCTTGTGGCTTTTGCACTTGGCCTTACCCTTTTCGTGATCACGCTGGGCTTGAATGTCGTGGCGCTGATGATCGTGCGTAAATATCGGGAACAATACGAATGACCCAGAAATCACTTCTTACCCTTGATGCGCGCACGAAAAAGCGGAACGCATCAGAACGGCGGTTCAAGGCATTCGGCCTTGGTGCCATCATTGTTGCGATGATTGCCTTGGCCATTCTGCTGACCTCAGTCGTAGCGACCGGCAGCTCTGCGTTTAAACAAACCTATGCGACCGTGTCGGTCCCATTGCCAGAGGCAAAGCTGGACAAATCTGGCGTGCGCGATCCTGCTGTGATGAAAAAGGTCACAACCATCGGATACACCAGCTTGCTGCGCGACGGGATGGTGGCGACAGTAGAAACCGCTGGTTTGACAACAGAGGTATCTGCCAAGAAAATCGGTAAGATGTTGTCGAAAGAGGCCGCAGCCACCGTGCGCAATGCCGTGCTGGCCAACCCCGATCTGATCGGCACAACAGCAGAGTTTGATTTGCTGATGAACGGCCGCATCGACGGGTTTTTCAAGGGTCGCGTCACAATGGAAAGCGCTGCATTGGACAAAAACACCTCGCCAGAGGAATTGCAGCTGGCACAAGAATTGGCCGATCTTGGCATTGTGGACACCAAGTTTAACTGGGCGTTTCTGACCGCCCCAGATGCATCCGACCAGCGGCCAGAGGCAGCGGGGTTGGGCGTTGCTATCCTTGGGTCGCTTTACATGATGATTGTCGTGCTGGTGCTGGCGTTGCCCATCGGAGTGGCCGCCTCGATCTACCTCGAAGAATTTGCACCCAAGAACCGGATCACTGACGTGATCGAGGTCAATATTTCGAACCTCGCGGCGGTGCCTTCTATCGTCTACGGGATCTTGGGGCTCGCGATTTTCATCAACTTTATGGAGTTCAGCCAGTCATCTCCCTTGGTTGGTGGTCTGGTGCTAACGCTGATGACCTTGCCGACGATCATCATCTCCACCCGCGCGGCGCTAAAATCTGTGCCACCGTCAATCCGTGATGCGGCATTGGGCGTGGGCGCGTCAAAAATGCAGTCGGTGTTCCATCACGTGCTGCCGCTGGCGGCACCTGGCATCCTAACGGGAACGATCATTGGCTTGGCGCAAGCACTGGGTGAAACCGCACCGCTTTTGTTGATTGGCATGGTTGCATTCGTGCGCGAATACCCCGCCGCCTATACGCCAGATGCGGGCCTGTTTGGCGAGGCATCAACCGCACTGCCCGTGCAGGTGTTCAACTGGACCCAACGCGCGGATCCGGGGTTCGTGGAACGCGCATCGGGCGCGATTATCACATTGCTGGTGTTCTTGCTGATCATGAACGCCATCGCCATTTTCCTGCGCCGCAAATTCGAACGCCGGTGGTAGAGCTATGAAAGATACCAAAATGACAAACGCAAAAATTTCGGCCCAAAACGTGCAAGTCTATTACGGCGAAAACCACGCCATTAAGGACGTGAATGTCGAGATTGCGGACAAAACCGTGACGGCCTTCATCGGTCCGTCTGGTTGTGGCAAATCCACGTTCCTGCGCTGCATCAACCGCATGAATGACACGATTGATATCTGCCGCGTGACAGGTGACATTCGTATCGACGGCGAAGACATCTATGACGCTGCTGTCGATCCTGTGCAGCTGCGCGCCAAGGTAGGGATGGTGTTTCAAAAACCTAATCCGTTCCCAAAATCCATTTATGACAACGTTGCCTATGGCCCGAAAATCCACGGGCTTGCCCGCAATAAGGCAGAGCTGGACGAGATCGTCGAAAGCTCTTTGCGCAAGGCGGCTTTGTGGAATGAAGCCAAGGACCGGCTCCATGCGCCGGGTACTGGACTGTCGGGTGGTCAACAGCAACGTTTGTGCATTGCGCGTGCCATTGCGACCGCGCCAGAGGTATTGCTGATGGACGAGCCTTGTTCGGCACTGGACCCAATCGCGACCGCACAGGTCGAAGAATTGATCGACGAATTGCGCACCGCGTTCAGCGTCGTGATCGTGACCCACTCTATGCAACAAGCCGCGCGTGTCAGCCAGAAAACCGCGTTCTTCCACTTGGGCAACCTCGTAGAATTTGACGACACCGATAAGATTTTCACAAACCCAGAAGACCCGCGCACCGAAAGCTATATTTCGGGCCGGATCGGGTAAGGAGCAAACCAATGACGGATCATATTTCTTCCGCTTACGACCGCGATTTGGAACAAATTCAGACGCTTGTGATGAAAATGGGTGGCATGGTCGAAGAGGCCATTTTGTCCGCCGCCAAGTCCCTTGAAACCCGCGACACCGATCTGGCCGATCGTGTGCGTCAGGGCGACAAATTGATTGACGCGCTTGAACAGGAAATCAACGACGAGGCCGCGCGCACAATCGCGCTGCGTGCGCCTGTGTCCAAAGACCTACGGTCCATCCTGACGGTCCTGCGCATTTCTGCCAGCCTTGAACGGATCGGCGATTATGCGAAAAACATTGCCAAACGCACAGGCACCGTTGCTGATATGCCTGAAATTGCGGGCTCTGATTCTGCCTTGCGCCGTATGGCCCGTGAGGTCCAATCAATGCTTAAGGATGTGCTTGACGCTTATCTGCGTATGGACGTGACATTGGCCGAAGAGGTCAGATTGCGCGACCAAGATGTGGATGAGATGTATAACGCGCTTTTCCGCGAATTTCTGACATTCATGATGGAAGACCCACGCAATATCACGACCTGCATGCATTTGCATTTCATGGCCAAAAACGTGGAACGCATGGGTGATCTGGTGACAAATATCGCCGAGCAGGTGATCTTTCTCGTGACGGGTGAAATGCCAGACGAGGCACGGCCCAAAGGTGATCAGACATCTTATGTGACAGACATCGGGTAAACGTCATGGCACAAACCCCGCATATCTTGGTGGTCGAAGACGAAGCATCACAGCGCGAGGTTATGGTCTATAACCTAGAATCCGAAGGCTACCGCGTGTCCCAAGCGGATAATGGCGAAGAGGCAATGTTGATTGTGTCCGAAGACCCGCCGGATGTGATCGTTTTGGATTGGATGATGCCGCATCTATCAGGCATCGAGGTCTGTCGCCGGATCAAATCGGCGCCCGATACCCGCGCAATCCCGATCATCATGCTGTCTGCCCGTACAGAGGAAGTGGACCGCGTCAGGGGCTTGGAAATGGGTGCTGACGACTATGTAATAAAACCCTATGCGGTGTCCGAATTCATGGCGCGCGTGCGGGCGCAATTGCGCCGCGTGCGTCCGTCGACTGTGGGTCAAATGCTCACCTATGACGATATCACATTGGACACCGAAACCCACCGGGTATCACGTGACGGCACGGACCTGAAACTCGGCCCGACAGAGTTTCGCCTACTGTCGACATTCATGGAAAAACCGGGCCGCGTGTGGTCGCGTGACATGTTGCTTGACCGCGTGTGGGGCAGGGACGTTTACGTCGACACCCGCACAGTGGATGTGCATGTGGGTCGCCTGCGCAAGGCGTTAACCAAGGCAGGCGGCGATGATCCGCTGCGCACAGTGCGTGGCGCGGGCTATGCGTTAGGTTAGATGGCCCACGGGCCATGTTAGATGGCCCACGGGCCATGCTGGTCCTTGCGCCCGTCGAACCGTTCAAACCCGTGCGCACCAAAGAAGTCACGCTGGCCTTGGATCATATTCGCTGTGCCACGACCTGTGCGCATTGCGTCGAAATACGCCAGGCCAGACGACAACGCAGGCATTGCCACGCCACCGATCGCCGCTGCAGCAACAACGCGGCGAAGCGCGTCATGGTTTGCCTTGAGCAAATCAGCAAAGAACGGCGCGAACATCAGATTGCGATCCGCATCATCGGTCAGTGCGTCGGACATGTCATTGAGCATCTTAGACCGGATGATACAGCCTTCGCGCCATACTTTTGCAATGTCAGGCAAGGGCAGGGTCCAACCGAATTGAACGGACGCTTTGCTAATCATTTCAAAACCTTGCGCGTAACAGATGATCTTACCCGCGATCAACGCACCTTCGATATCATCAAGTGTAATGCCATTGATCGCTTGTGGTGCGGCACCAAACAATGCTTCGCCCTGCGCGCGCGCGTCACGTTGTGACGACAGGTTACGCGCGACGACGGCGGCGTCGATTGCGGGAACAGGGGCGGCCAAATGCTGCGCCTCAATGACAGTCCAGCGGCCAGTGCCTTTTTGCCCAGCAGCGTCGACAATGATGTCCAGCATCGGTTTGCCTGTTTCAGGGTCAATCGCCTTGGCAACCTTGCCGGAAATCTCTGTCAGATAGGAATCCAGCGGGCCGTTATCCCACGTCGCAAAGGTGTCGCCAATGGCGGCAGGGTCCATGGACATACCGTCGCGCATAACGCCATAAGCCTCTGCAATCATTTGCATATCTGCGTATTCAATGCCGTTGTGTACGGCTTTGACGAAATGCCCGGCACCTTCTTCGCCCATCCATGTGGCGCAAGCTGTTCCGTCGTAATCCGCCGCGATTGCGTTGAGGATATGGGCAACACGGTCCCAATATTCCTGCTTACCTCCGCCCATAATGGATGGGCCGAAACGCGCGCCTTCTTCGCCGCCAGATACGCCAATCCCAAGAAACGGAAGGTTGCCTGCTTCTTGGACCCGTCGGTTTGTGTCATGGAAATTCGCGTTGCCTGCATCAATGATCAGGTCATTGTCGTCAAGCAGCGGGCGCAGGGCGGCAATTTGTTGATCCACTGGCGCACCGGCAGGGACCATCAATATAATTGCACGCGGGGATTTCAGCGATTTAACGAGGTCTTCCAGTGTTTCGGTTGCGTGAATTTTGTCAGCTAAGTCACCGGCATCACGCGCAAAATCAATTGTGACTTGTGTCGTGCGGTTCCAAACTGCGATATCAAACCCATTGTCCGCAATGTTCGATGCAAGGGCTGCGCCCATGGTGCCAAGGCCGATCAGACCAATATCCGCTTGTGTCATTCTACACTGTTCCTGCATGGTTGTTTGGAACGCCGTATAGAGCGGGGCGACCCGATAGGACAGCCGTTTGCGCCATTTTTTTCAAGGAACGACCCACCATGACCGATTTTGCATTTCCGCCACGCGCTGTACCCGCGTTACCAATTGTGGGGCGGGCAGAGATGTTTCCCGTTGCACGGATTTTCTGCGTTGGGCGCAATTATGCGGCCCATGCGGCCGAAATGGGCGGCGAGGTTGATCGCGAGGCACCGTGGTATTTCACGAAATCTGCTTATGCGCTGTGTCAGACCGATCAAACCGTGCCATATCCGCCAGGCACCACGAATTACCACCACGAGATGGAGCTTGTCGTGGCGTTGGGTGCAGATGCGTTTGAGGTTGATCAAAACAGGGCAATGGACGCGGTTTACGGTTATGCCTGCGGGCTCGACATGACGCGGCGTGATCGTCAGCAAGACGGCAAAGATGCCCGTAGGCCGTGGTCATTGGGCAAAGACGTGGAAAACGGCGCTGTAATCGGCCACATCACACCGAAAGCCGCGTTTGGTAAAATTGGCCCACAACGGATTAGTTTGGCCGTGAATGGCGAGACGCGCCAAGATGCATTGTTATCGGACATGGTATGGTCTGTCGCGGAAATCATCGCGCATCTGTCGCAGTTTTATCATTTGTCCACGGGTGATCTGATCATGACCGGCACGCCAGCAGGGGTTGGGCCTGTGGTGGCTGGAGATCAGATCACTGGCACAATTGATGGGCTGATGGGCGTCACGCACAGTCTGTTGTATTAGGCGTATAATCAGTATTATGTAATATTAATGGATAAAGTATGGGGCGTAATGCTATGATATTATGCCTAATCATCAGAATTGGCGTTAAACGTAAACAACTGTTGCCCGTCAATCTCATAGCTGTTTATCAGAACTTCCGCCCGATCCGATGTGAGCCAGTCTTCAAGCTTTGTCACAGCGTCCTTACGTACATGCGCGCCTTTGGCTGGGTTAACTGGGATAAATGCGTATTGGTTGAACAATGCGGGATCGTTTTCGAATAAGACTTCTAGCGTGCCTTTGTTTTGAAAGTTCAGCCAGCTCGCGCGGTCCGACATGATATAGGCACCCATTGCGCTTGCCGTGTTCAACGCTGTGCCCATGCCTGCCCCAACAGCACGATACCATGGACCAAAGGTTGCTACGGGTTCCGGCCAAAGTCGTGTTTCGGCCTTATGTGTGCCGCTGTCGTCGCCGCGGCTGACAAAATGCGCCCTCGTGGCCATGAGCTGGGCCATAGCGCCCCGAATATCATGCGCGTGTCGCAGACCCGCTGGATCTGTCGCAGGCCCGATGATGACAAAGTCATTATACATAATTTCACGCCGGTGCGTGCCGTGGCCGTCCGCGATAAACTGCTCTTCCGCATTACGGGAATGCACCAGAACTGCGTCGACGTCGCCAGCGGCGCCAAGTCGCAATGCTTGACCTGTGCCCACAACGAGAAGCTGAACGTTCAAACCGGTGTCCGCCTTGATTTCAGGCAATAGAACGTCAGCCAAGCCCGAATTATCGAACGATGTCGTAACGGCCAAGCGCATGGTTTCAGCGTGCGCAGCAAGGGTCATCCCGAGGAAAGCGGTGATCGCATAGATCAGTTTCACAATACTATATCTCCTTGTAAAAATGATTTGAGATCAGGGTCTCGCGGATCGTTCATGATGTTAATTGATCCATGGGTATGAACCTGACCATTGCGCATAAACAGCAGGTCCTTACCCAGCCGCTTGGCTTGCCCCATGTTATGGGTCGACATGATCAATTTTGTGCCGGCATCGGCGGTTTCCAGCAAAAGTTCCTCGATGTCGCGGGTGGTATGACCATCCAGATTGGCGCAAGGCTCATCAAGAAAAAGCACTTGGGGCTGGCGGATGAGCGCGCGCGCGATGGCTAGCTTTTGACGCTCTCCACCTGACAGTCGCATTGCAGCTGTTAGTGCCATTTTGTGAAGGCCGATCCGATCTAACCATTCTGAAACAAGTTGCGTCACCTCGGGCTGCGACACGTTTGCGAGCGTCAGCGGATAAGCCAGATTTTCAGCGACTGACCGGCGCAATACGACAGGGCTTTGGAATACAAATGCTTGCTGTTCGGGGGCATCATGGGTCCAAGCCACCTGCCCCGCACTGATCCGTTCAATCCCGTGCATGGCGCGCAACAGCGTTGTTTTGCCGGACCCATTGGGACCAATGACCATTGTTGGCCCCGCACTATCGATGACATGCGAAATTGGTCCGATGATTCGTTTGCCGCGGCGCCGGATCGTGAGTTCGGTTAAGGTCAGAGGCAACAGTTTCACCAGCGCCCCTCCCGCTCTGTACGCGATAGACTGTGGATCGTGATGCTGACAAGCATACTTAGCCCGATCAGGACAAACCCAAGTCCGAGGGCCAGCGCAAAGTCGCCCTTGCCCGTTTCTAGCGCAATGGCTGTGGTCAAAACGCGGGTCACATTGTCGATATTGCCGCCGACAATCATGATCGCGCCGACCTCGCCAATGGCACGCCCAAATCCTGCCAATGCTGCCGTCAACAAATTGCGTCGTCCGTCCCAGATCAGCGTCTTGATCCGCTGCCATTTTGACGTGTTCATCGAGATCAACAGATCGTGATATTCCGCCCAAAGTTCGCGCATGGCTTGATGTGCAATCGACAGGATCAGTGGTGTGATGATGATCACTTGTGCGATGATCATCGCTGTTGGGGTGAACAAAAGGTTCAAAACACCGAACGGCCCGCTGCGCGACAAAAGCAGGTAGACAACAAGTCCGACCACGACCGGTGGTAGGCCCATCAGCGCGTTGATCATCGCGATGACAAGGCGGCGATAGCGGAACCGCTGCACAGCCAAATAGGCCCCAAGCGGGATCGCGATAGCGCATGAAATGACTAATGCCGATAGCGTGACGCACAGCGACCGCAGGCTGATGTCGATCAATTCGGGATCTAGGGTAATGACCAAACGGAATGCGGCGGCCAGCCCCTGCAGGATATCATTCATGGCCTTTGCCAGTCTTTGGTCGGTTTGCGGCAATGTCCGCCCAATCGGGCAAAAGAACAAGACCCATATGAAACGAAAACTGGCGTTGCAGGTTGCCCCACAACGCCAGCTTAAACACAATGAATCCAGATGGATTAGCTGTTCATTTTTGCAACTTCAGCTGCGAAGTCTTCTTTTTCAACTTCGATGCCTTCGCCAACTTCCAAACGGACGTAGCCGGTGATTTCAACACCAGCTTCAGCAGCAGCGGCAGCCACTGTCAGGTCTGGGTTTACGACGAACTGCTGGTTGAGCAATGTGACTTCAGCCATGTATTTCTTCATACGGCCAACGATCATTTTCTCGATCACGGCTTCTGGCTTGCCAGATTCACGTGCGATGTCCATCTGAACCGTCTTTTCCTTCTCGACCACAGCTGGGTCAAGATCTGCTTCTGTCAAAGACGCTGGGTTGGTCGCGGCGATGTGCATCGCGATCTGACGACCAAATGCATCGTTTTCAGCGGACAATGCCACCAAAACGCCGATGTTGCCCATGCCAGGTGCCGCAGCATTGTGCACGTAGTTCACAACAGATGCGCCTTCGAGTGCAGCCATACGGCGCACGGACATGTTTTCGCCGATCACGGCAACCGCGTCGGTTACAGTCTGTTCCACGGATTTGCCGGCCATGTCAGCCGCTTTCAACGCGTCAATATCGGATGTGCCCAAAGCAACTTCAGCGATGCCAGCAACCATTTTCTGGAAGTCAGCGTTTTTCGCAACGAAGTCGGTTTCAGAGTTCACTTCAACAGCAACACCTTTGCCGCCGTTGACCGCAACTGCAACCAGACCTTCAGCCGCTGTACGGCCGGATTTTTTCGCAGCTTTTGCAAGACCTTTGGTGCGCAGCCAATCAACAGCCGCCTCCATGTCGCCACCGTTTTCAGTCAACGCTTTTTTCGCGTCCATCATGCCTGCGCCAGTGCTGTCGCGCAGTTCTTTTACCATTGCAGCGGTAATTGCCATGTCAATTCTCCATGTAGAGGAAATTCAAAAGGGGGATCGGGGCAAGGTTTCCCCTGCCCCGTGAATAGTCGGATTGGTCGGCTTAGGAAGCAGCAGCTTCGTCAGCAACAACTTCTTCTGCGAACTCTTCCATTGCGCCCATGTCAACGCCAGCAGCGCCAAGCTGTGCGGACATGCCGTCCAGTGCCGCGCGGGATGCGAGATCTGTGTACAGTGCGATTGCACGTGCCGCATCGTCGTTGCCTGGGATGACATAATCGATGCCGTCTGGGGAGCAGTTGGTGTCAACGACCGCAACAACAGGAATGCCCAGCTTGTTCGCTTCTGCGATGGCCAGTGTTTCTTTGTTGACGTCGATGACGAACAGCAGATCAGGAACGCCGCCCATTTCACGGATGCCGCCCAAGGACGCTTGCAGTTTGCCCTGCTCACGTTCCATGCCAAGACGCTCTTTCTTGGTCAGGCCCGCGAAGCCGCTTTCAGATGCTTCGTCGATTGATTTCAGGCGCTGGATGGATTTGGACACGGTCTGCCAGTTGGTCAGTGTGCCA
>CBFIAX010000003.1:0-194229 GCA_965660685.1 Yoonia sp.
AAGGATTTCGGGGTCATCATGATCAGCGGCTTGCGGTAGCTACGGTGCATCTGGCGGCGCAAAATGTGAAAGTAGTTCGCAGGCGTTGTGCAATTGGCAACGATCCAGTTGTCACCACCACACATGGTCAAGAAACGTTCCAGACGCGCGCTCGAATGCTCTGGCCCTTGGCCCTCATAGCCATGCGGTAAAAGGCATACGAGACCCGACATACGCAACCATTTGCTTTCACCAGAGCTGATGAATTGGTCAAACATGATCTGTGCGCCATTGGCGAAATCGCCGAATTGAGCTTCCCATAGGGTTAGCGCATTTGGTTCAGCCAGCGAGTAGCCGTATTCAAACCCAAGCACCGCATATTCGGATAACATGCTGTCGATGACTTCATAGTTGGCTTGGCCGTCGCGGATGTGATTGAGCGGGTAATACCGTTCTTCATTGTCTTGATTGATCAGACCAGAATGACGGTGGCTGAATGTGCCGCGCGTACAATCCTGACCGGACAAACGCACGGGGAACCCTTCGGTTTGAAGTGATCCGAATGCGAGCGCCTCGCCAGTGGCCCAGTCGAAACCTTCGCCGGTTTCAAACATCTTCGCCTTGGCATCCATCAAACGTGTGATGGTTTTATGCAGCGGAAAGTTTTCGGGGGAGGTGGTCAGGGCGGTGCCGACATCCTTAAACGTGGCGTCATCAATCGCGGTGGCACCGCGCTGATAATCCTCGTCTTTACTGTCGAGATGGGACCATTTTCCGTCCAGCCAATCAGCCTTGTTCGGCTTGTAGGTTTTGCCGGTCTCAAACTCTTCATTCAGGTGCGATTGGAACGCGGCCTTCATGTCTTCGATCTCGCCTTCGGGGATCAAACCATCTTTAATCAGGCGATCTGTATAAAGCGTCAGGGTCGTCTTCTGCTTTTTGATCTTCTTGTACATCACCGGATTAGTGAACATCGGCTCGTCGCCTTCGTTGTGACCAAAGCGGCGGTAACAAATGATGTCGAGAACAACGTCTTTGTGGAACTTCTGGCGGAATTCTGTGGCCACACGGGCGGCGTGGACCACAGCCTCTGGGTCGTCGCCGTTCACGTGGAAAATCGGGGCCTCAACCATCAGCGCGATATCGGTAGGGTAGGGGGATGAGCGGCTGAAATGTGGGGCCGTGGTGAAACCGATTTGGTTGTTCACGACGATATGCATTGTGCCGCCGGTTTTGTGCCCCTTCAGGCCGGATAGGCCAAAACCTTCGGCCACAACGCCTTGACCGGCAAAGGCCGCATCGCCGTGCAGCAAAACGCCCATAACCTTTGTGCGGTCAGCATCATTTTTCTGGTCTTGTTTGGCGCGCACCTTGCCCAAAACAACGGGGTTAACCGCCTCGAGGTGGGACGGGTTCGCTGTCAGTGACAGGTGGACCGTGTTCTCGTCAAATTGGCGGTCAGAAGACGCACCAAGATGGTATTTCACGTCACCGGATCCATCGACATCCTCGGGCTTGAACGACCCGCCTTGGAATTCGTTGAAAATAGCGCGGTAAGGTTTTTGCATGACGTTTGCCAGAACAGACAAGCGACCACGGTGCGGCATGCCGATGATGATTTCATCAAGACCCAGCTGACCGCCGCGCTTGATGATTTGTTCCATCGCGGGGATTAACGCCTCGCCACCATCAAGGCCGAAACGCTTGGTGCCCATGTATTTCACATGCAGGAACTTCTCGAACCCTTCGGCCTGCACAAGCGAATTCAAAATCGCCTTGCGACCCTCTTTGGTAAAGCTGATCTCCTTGCCAAGACCCTCAATACGCTCTTTCAGCCAACCCGCTTCTTCGGGGTCGGAGATGTGCATATATTGCAGGGCGAATGTGCCGCAATAGGTGCGACGCACAATCGCAATGATTTCGTTCATCGTCGCGATTTCAAGGCCAAGGACGTTGTCGATAAAAATCGGGCGATCCATGTCTGCGGCGGTGAAGCCATAGGACGCCGGATCCAATTCAGGATGCGGCGTTTGTTCGCGCATGCCCAGCGGGTCGAGGTCGGCGATCAAATGGCCACGGATGCGATATGCGCGGATGATCATCAACGCACGCAGGCTATCCAAAACGGCTTGGCGGACCTGCGCCTCGTCCAAGGAAACACCTTTTTCGGCGGCTTTGCCTTTGATCTTTTTGCCAGCGGCCTCTGGCTCTGCGGCCCATTGCCCGTCAAGCGCGGCAGTTAGGTCGTCATTGGGAACTGGCGGCCAATCAGTGCGACCCCATGACGGGCCAGCGGCCTCTGCTTTTGCGTCCGCAGGGGCGTCGCCCAAGGATTTGAAGAACTCTTGCCAGCTTGCATCAACTGCATTGGGGTTATCCGCATAGCGGGCATAAAGCTGTTCGACGTATTCTGCATTGTGACCCTGCAAAAATGAGGATGCGTGCATGATGTCGTTGGGGGATTGATCGTTCATAGGGTAACCTCAGCCGCTTGATGGGTGCCGAATAAGGCCGCCCCCACGCAGTTTGGCAGGGGCGACGAAGGTGTTTAGCCGATTGCTTTGAGCACTGCTTCGCCCAAAGTCGCAGGGCTGTCGGCCACAATGATGCCGGCGGACTTCATTGCTTCGATCTTGCTTTCCGCGTCGCCTTTACCACCAGCAACAATCGCGCCAGCGTGGCCCATGCGGCGACCCGGAGGCGCTGTGCGGCCTGCGATGAAACCGGCTGTTGGCTTCCAACGGCCCTTTTTCTTTTGGGCGGTCAAGAATTCAGCGGCTTCTTCTTCGGCGGATCCGCCGATTTCGCCGATCATGATCATGGAATGGGTTTCGTCGTCATCAAGGAACATGTCCAAAACGTCGATATGCTCTGTGCCCTTAATCGGATCGCCACCGATGCCGACAGCCGTGGACTGGCCGAGGCCGCTGTCCGATGTTTGTTTCACGGCTTCATAGGTCAATGTGCCGGAACGGGATACAACGCCCACGGAGCCACGTTTGTGGATGTGGCCCGGCATGATGCCGATTTTGCACGCGTCAGGGGTAATGATACCCGGGCAGTTCGGCCCGATCAGGCGAGAGGCAGAACCTTCCAGCGCGCGTTTGACGCGCATCATGTCGAGCACTGGGATGCCTTCGGTGATGCAGATGATCAGTTCCATTTCAGCGTCGATCGCTTCGAGGATGGAATCGGCAGCGAATGGCGGTGGCACGTAGATCACGGAAGCATTGGCTTCGGTCACGTGCTTTGCTTCGTGCACGGAATTGAAAATCGGCAGATCAAGGTGGACCTGACCACCTTTGCCCGGGGTCACGCCGCCGACCATTTTCGTGCCATATGCAATGGCCTGTTCAGAGTGGAACGTGCCTTGCGAGCCCGTAAGGCCCTGACAGATGACTTTGGTGTTTTCGTCGACGAGAATGGCCATGGGTGGCTCCCTGAGTTGTCTTTGCGCGGGGCCTTGCGGCCGTCGCGCGGTCAATATGGTTTTGGTGGCAAGCACGGGTTGTGCGCTTGCCATCGGTGTTCAATCACGTGGCGGGCAGGCCAAATCCATGGCGCGCCCTAGGAAGGGTTCAAGGGTTGTCGATGATGATGACAACAGTTGAAGATGTATCAGCCTGTGCAGCCATGCCTGTGTTGCCCAGATGAGTATTGGTGCCAGACGGGCTTTCGACCTGTGCGCCAGAGCGTACAGCGGCTTGGCTTGGGTCGTCTTGAGTGCAAGCTGTCAAAACGGTCAGTGCGGCCGCTTCGACCAGTGTTGTTGTGGTGTTCAAGTTCATCATGTGAACATTCCTTCCTGATGGGTTTTTTCTTTTTACCCTTTTGTTCTAGGGCCCAATTTTGGGGCCGTCGAAAACTTTTTGGCTTTTAGGTCGCAATCACAAAGGACTGCGACCCATTTGCGCATGTTGGGTTTAGCCCTTCACCGCTTTCACGATCTTTTCTGCGCCGTCTTTCAAGTCGTCAGCCGCGATCACGTCTACGTCGGAATTGTTAATGATGGCTTTGCCTTCTTCAACATTCGTGCCCTCAAGGCGGACAACCAGCGGCACCTGAAGACCGACTTCTTTTACCGCAGCGACAACGCCTTCTGCGATAACGTCGCAGCGCATGATGCCACCAAAGATGTTGACCAAGATGCCTTTGACCTGTGGGTCGGACGTGATGATCTTAAATGCTTCGGTTACTTTTTCTTTTGTCGCACCGCCGCCTACATCGAGGAAGTTTGCAGGCTCTGCGCCGTAAAGCTTGATGATGTCCATCGTCGCCATCGCCAAGCCAGCGCCGTTCACCATGCACCCAATCTCGCCGTCAAGCGCGATGTAGTTCAGGTCGTATTTAGACGCTTCCAATTCCTTGGAGTCTTCTTCTGTTTCGTCGCGCAGGGCGGCGATGTCGGCGTGGCGGTAGATCGCGTTGCCATCAAAAGAAACTTTCGCATCCAGCACCTTCAGGTCACCGGCGTCAGTCACGATCAGCGGGTTGATTTCCAGCATCTCCATGTCTTTTTCAGTGAACGCTTGATACAGCTGGCCCATAAGCTTGACGCATTGCTTGACCTGCTGGCCTTCTAGACCAAGGGCGAATGCAACACGACGACCGTGATAGGCTTGGAAGCCTGCAGCCGGATCAACAGTGAAGTTGATGATTTTCTCTGGGGTGCTTGCCGCTACCTCTTCGATGTCCATGCCGCCTTCGGTGGAACAAACGAACCCGATGCGGGACGTGGCGCGGTCAACGAGGAGAGCCAGATACAATTCTGTCTCAATGCCAGAACCATCTTCGATATAGATGCGGTTGACCTGCTTGCCCGCTGGGCCGGTCTGATGCGTGACCAAAGTGCGGCCTAGCATTTTCTTGGCTTCTTCAGCGGCTTCAGTTGCGGATTTCGCCAAACGTACGCCGCCAGCTTCACCAGCGTCGGCTTCTTTGAATTTGCCCTTGCCGCGTCCACCAGCGTGGATCTGCGCCTTCACAACCCAAAGCGGGCCATCCATTTCGCCAGCGGCTGTTTTGGCGTCTTCGGCCTTTAGCACGGCGCGGCCGTCACTGACCGGTGCGCCATAAGATTTCAAAAGCGCCTTGGCTTGGTATTCGTGGATGTTCATCAAATCGTCCCTTGCGTTGCTGGGTTTCGTTCTTTGAAGCATAGCTGGATCAACAAAAGAACAACGATTTATGAACGGCACGCAAAAAAGCGACATTTGTGATCACAGTATTTTGGAGTGTGATCACAAATCCGACAGGACGCTTCAAGCTGCCTAAGAATCGTAGGGTTTCATCGGTCAGCTATTCTTCGGGCTGTCACCGGTCCCTAAAACCACAAACAGAATGCATACTATTTAGCGGCACTGACCTAAGTAACCATTATCATAATTGAGGGTGCCAGCAATCGATATGCCAAATCGGGTATTACCGCCCGTTGAAGACGCAAAATTGCGGACAAAGACGATAAGTTGGTGTTGACCCGCTGTGGGCGCGGCCGAAAGGCTTCCGCTACCGAGAGGGCCGCCGCCGAAGTCATAGGTAACACTCGCTGTCAAACTGGCTCCGTCCAAGAATGACTGAGTGAAGTTGCAGCCCTTAAGCTGTCCACTTGAACGGATGCTTCGCTGTCTTCGCACAAGTAAAAATCGAGAAGACATTCGACTGAAATGGTCTGAGGCTCTCTTCGATCGCGCCGACAGAATTACCGATTATTGCAGGGTATCGACATCCGCTTGCGTAACTAAATAAAGCGCTTCGCAGGTCACGACGTCCGCTGGGCCGAATGTCGTTAGGCCGTCGGCAGCGCCATTGACAACTGTATCGTTCGTCGCGCCATTGTCGGTCGCAACGGAGCAGTTGCCAATAGTGCCGAGCGCGCCCGTCCCATTGTGGGTGTCGGTCAGCCCCATTTGCGTGAAGGTGACGTTGCCAGTGTTCGTCAAGGTGTAGATATATTTCACCTCATCCCCGACAGAAACGCCTAGTGGGGGAAGTGGGTCGCCATTGGATAGTGTCGCCGATTTGATAACGTCCAGAAGGGGGGAGACGGTGATTTCAACTGTGTCTGTGCCATCTTGAGAAACCGCATTCGAGGGCGAAAAAGTAAACGTGTTGAGAAGGTCGTTCCCATTATCAATGTCGTTTTGTGTGACTGAATACTGTGCAGAATAAACCCAAGTTTCGTTCGGGTCGAGCGTGCCAGAATTTGCTGTGTCACCTCCTGTGAGCGTAGGAGTCAACGTCTCAACGGTCCCGTTGAACTGGCTAAGGACATCCGTGACCAATGGGGCGGTCAGAGCTACCAGGCCAGTATTCTCGACTTCAATCGTCCAAGCCAAAACACCAGGGGCTGAAACTGGATCGCTTCCAGAGGTCAAGGTTTTCGTTACCGTGAAAGATGGTTCATTTACGGTGACGTCGAATGTGATCGCATCTGGTGCGTTGCCAGCGCTGTCATTGTTTGCCGTAACAGTGACAGTTGTTGTACCAATAGGAAAGTCATAGGCGCTCGTGATTGTTGTCCCGCCGATAGCATAAACGGGGGTGAAGTTTGTCGTTGGGTCGACGTTGTCAGATACCGTAGTTGCAAAGCTGACACTGGCCGTGTTCTGACCCAAATCTGTACTGGTCGTCGTATTGGGGATTGGTGCAATTACTGGCTTTTCATCGTCGGTGACCGTTACGGTAAAGGAAATTGGATCGGGGACATTGCCCGCCGTATCGGAATTAGCCGTCACAGTTACAGTTGTGGTGCCGACTGGAAAATTATGACCACTGGTGATGGTGACGCCATTGGCTGTGTATACGGGGGTGAAGCTAGACGGCGGATCGACATTATCAGACACAGTTGTCGAGAATGCGACGCTCGCGGTACTTTGCCCTAAATCTGTGGTGGTATTGATGTTAGCGATCGGGGCGATTACGGGCTTTTGCGTATCTGCCGGCGGGGTCGTGTTGAAGACCACCGAGCCGGAGTTAAACTGATAGTCGGGATTCACGGAGGTATCCTGATAATCATCGCGAATTTCAATTCTCCAATTGCCCTGACTGGTGACCGCCGGGTTAATCTGGAAGGTTTGATTAAAGCTTGCGCTACCCGAGCTGGTAAGCGTCGGGAAGGGGCGGAACCATCCAAGTACGACCGCGCCACTAGCGTTACGAACTTGTATTAGAACTTCTTCGCGCCATGATGGTCCAAGTGCCGTCAGGTTAAAGTTAAACGTGATAGCATCGATGGGGCTATTCGGCATTGTGACATTGACTGTGGTAACAACATTCCCGCCGTCTCCCGATACCCCAGCTAGGTTCGCCGTCGCTGCCGGAACCGCAAATGCAGGTAATGCGCCAGCGAAAGCTAGGTTTGCCCCAAGGCAAACCGCGCGCATTCTACGGGCGATAATGCTCATGCCACGATGTGTTGCATCGCTTACAGAAACGCCAAAGCCAAGAAGTCTTTTTTTCATACTTCAATTCACAGTTTTTGATCGTCACACAAGAGTTTTCGGTTGCGTAGGACCGCTCATTTGTCTTGGGTCAGGCCAAGCGGGGCAAGGCCCTCATATACTTAGATAGGGCGCGTGTATATAAATAGGAAGGGGGTCTAGGGTTGCACATAACTCTAATTCAACACAAAAAAAGCGCCCCGAATGGGACGCTTTTCGCTTTACTGCTTTTTTGGCTTATGCCAGCGACGGATCGATTTCTTTACATGCAGAAACCAGACCTTTGACGGCGTCGACAGATTTGTCGAACATCGCTTGCTCGTCTTTGCTCAGCTTGATTTCAACAACGCGCTCAATCCCGCCTTTGCCGATGACTGTTGGAACACCAACATAGAACCCATCAAGGCCGTAGGCGCCGTCAACATGTGCTGCACATGGCAGCAGGCGTTTTTGGTCTTTCAAATAGGCTTCTGCCATTTCGATGCCGGATGTTGCTGGTGCGTAGAAAGCAGAACCGGTTTTCAGCAGGCCAACGATTTCTGCGCCGCCGTCGCGTGTGCGCTGTACAATTGCGTCCAGCTTATCTTGTGTGGTCCAGCCCATGTCGACCAGATCAGGCAATGGAATACCGGCAACGGTGGAGTAGCGTGTCAGTGGCACCATTGTGTCGCCGTGACCGCCCAGAACGAATGCAGTCACGTCGCGCATGGAGACGTCGAATTCATCTGCAAGGAAGTGACGGAAACGTGCGGAATCTAAAACACCCGCCATGCCGCAAACCATATGCTCTGGCAGACCGGAAAATTCGCGCAGTGCCCACACCATCGCGTCGAGCGGGTTGGTGATGCAAATAACAAATGCGTTTGGCGCATGGGCTGCGATGCCTTCGCCGACGGATTTCATGACTTTCAGGTTGATGCCCAGTAGGTCGTCGCGGGACATGCCCGGCTTACGTGCAACGCCAGCTGTGACGATGCAAACATCCGCATCTGCGATTTCTGCGTAGTCATTGGTGCCTTTCAGCGCCACGTCGAGACCTGCAACAGGCGCAGCCTCTGCGATATCAAGTGCTTTACCGCGGCCGATGTCGCCGTTTTCAGCGATGTCGAACATGACGATATCGCCGAGTTCCTTGATCGCAGCGAGGTGGGCAAGCGTGCCGCCGATTTGGCCAGCGCCGATAAGTGCAATTTTGGGTCGTGCCATAGGAGAGGCTCCTGTTTGGGTTGGATTTGGCGCATTGGGTAAGGCTTTGCGACGTCGCGCGCAAGTCTGCCGCACTGCGGCATCACGAAAAACAGCTATGACGCGCCCTCGAGTTTGCGCTAACGATGCAAGAACAGTGTTAAAAAAGAGCGAAACGACGCGATGGAATTTGATTACCAATTTTTCGCCTTTGGCATCCCCGCGATCATCTTTGGCGGGATTTCGAAGGGCGGATTCGGTTCAGGCGCCGCATTTGTAGCAGGTGCGATTCTTGCGTTGGTGGTACCGCTGGGGGCCGCATTGGGCATTGTGCTGCCGCTGTTCATGCTCGTCGATGCAGCAACGTTGAGGCCGTATTGGGGCAAATGGCACGCCCCTTCAGCCAAAGGAATGATTATCGGTGCAATTCCCGGCGTGATCCTTGCCGCCGCGGTTTATGCCTATGTCGACGCAAATGTGTTTCGCATTTTGATCGGTGTCATCTGCCTCGCATTTGTCGGGTTCCAGATGTCGCAAAGCTGGGGATTGCTAAGAATGCGCAGGCTGCCGTATCGCCGTCGCTATGCGTGGACAGCAGGGGCAGTGGGCGGGTTTACGAGCTTCATCAGCCACGCAGGTGGGCCGCCGACGGCTGTGTTTTTGCTATCGCAAGGCCTGACGAAGCTGCAGTACCAAGCCACAACTGTCGTGACTTTTTGGGCGATCAATTGGATGAAGTTTGTGCCCTATTTCTTCCTTGGCATCTTTTCATGGGACACGTTTAAGGGCGCGTTGCTACTGGCCCCTTTCGCGCTGATTGGGGCATTCATCGGGGTCCGTGCGCATCACCTGGTGCCTGAACGGGTTTTCTTTGCGCTTACATATACGCTCTTGGTGGTGACGGGGTTGCGGTTGATTTGGGTGGCGCGGGGCTAAGTGCGTTCGTCCGCAGCCTCGATCGACTGATAGGCGCGGCCAGCGGCAACCAAACAGGTTAACCCGCCTGCCGCTGTGACGGTGATGGTCCATGTACCCGTGGCATCGGACGCAAATGTTTCAACCACCGTGTTGTCGATCCCGATACCGATGGATTGCCGCCGCTCTCCGTATTTTGTGGCCAAACGGTCGACAATTTCGGCATGGGGCAGACATGCGGGGCTTGCTTGTGCGTGATGTGTTGCGAGCAAAAGCGCACCGATACCGAGAGACAGGACATAAAATTTCTTCATTGCGGCGATCCTTTTATGGGTTTTAATCTACCCTTAACCTGCGCCTTTCATCCGCCAAATCAGTTACCCCACCGTCACGGTGGGGCATGCATGCTGCGCTGCGGCAAATTTGGGGTTGATTGATTTGAAAAATTCTGCCCCTCTGTGCGCAATAAAATTACAAGGAAGAATCAAATGCATGATCGCCCGTTCCGGTCCGCTCTTTACATCCCTGGGTCCAAAGACCGCGCATTGGACAAGGCGCGCGGATTGCCCGTTGATGTGATCTTGTTTGATCTGGAGGACGCTGTTGCACCTGACGACAAAGCAGCCGCGCGCGAAACTCTGGCGGCTGCATTCATAGCAGGAGGCTATGGCCCGCGTCTGAAAATCGTGCGCATGAATGCGTTGGATTCGGAATGGGGTACCGATGATGCGACGGCGATTGCGCAGATGGATTGTGATGCGGTTTTGTTGCCCAAGGTCGATGGCCCTGCGGATGTGGATGCACTTGCCGAATTGGTTCCTGATAAGCCGATCTGGGCGATGATAGAGACGCCAGCGGGTGTGCTAAACGCCGCCGCAATCGCCGCGCATCCGCGCACGGCGGGGTTTGTTTTGGGGACCAATGACCTTGCAAAGGACTTAAACAGCCGGACCCGCGCGGCCTTGATGACAGCCCTGCAAATGTCTGTGTTGGCCGCAAAAGCGGCAGGAATCGTCGTGCTCGACGGCGTCTATAACGCGTTTAAGGATGACGATGGATTGGCCACGGAATGCGCCGAAGGCCGCGACATGGGCTTTGACGGTAAAACGCTGATCCACCCCGCGCAAATTGCGATCTGCAACGCGGCTTTCGGCCCGTCAGAGGCTGAAATCGATCTTGCGCGTCGCCAAATTGAGGCTTTTGATGGTGGCGTCGCGGTGGTGGACGGAAAGATCGTCGAGAACTTGCATATTGTCACCGCAAAGGCGACCTTGGCCAAAGCAGCGGCCATCGCCGCATTGGAGGTATAAATGTTACTACTCATACTTGGTTTGGCCCTGTGGTCGGGCGTTCACCTATGGAAGCGGATCGCACCGGATCATCGCGCCAGCTTTGGTGACAAAGGTAAAATGATTGTCGCCATCGGATCATTTATTGCAATTGCACTGATGGTTGTTGGTTATCGCGGCTGGGATGGCACCGTGTTTTGGGGCCGCACCCCTGCAATGACGGGTATCAATAACCTGTTGATGGTGCTGGCGTTTTATGTGTTTGCGACAAGTGCCGCGAAAACCAAGCTGACCAAATTCATCCGCCATCCACAATTGGCCGCCGTAAAGATCTGGGCCTTAGCCCATTTGTTGGTCAATGGTGACACGCCAAGCTTTGTCTTGTTCGGTGGATTGCTGGCATGGGCTGTTGTCCAAATGGTCATGATTAATCGCGCTGACGGCCCGCGCGGACCATATCATGCAGTGCCGATCAAAAAAGAATACACGGCAGTGATCGTTACCGCCGTAGTGGTGGCTGTTGTGTCCGCTATTCACGCCGGTCTTGGCTACAACCCGTTTGGATGATCTGATGCTTGTTTACCGATTTATCACCAATGACGACACGTCTGATTTTTGCCACCGCGTGACCGAAGCATTGTCCAAAGGCTGGGCACTGCATGGCGACCCGCAATATGCCTATGATCAAGCCAACGGCGTGATGCGCTGCGGGCAAGCGGTCGTGAAGGAAAGCGATGCGGAGTATTCGCGCGACATGAAACTGGGCGAGGCGTAAATGACCAAGACGAATGCAGGCCGGTTTTTCGAGGATTATACCGTCGGTGATGTGATCACCCATGCGGTGCCGCGCACAATCAAGATGGGGGAAAGGGCGCTGTATCACGCGCTTTATCCCGCCCGACACGCATTGCATTCGTCGGATATGTTTGCCCAAAGCTGTGGCCTGCCGTTCAGCCCGCTGGACGATCTGGTCACATTTCACACGGTATTTGGGAAAACCGTGCCGGATGTGTCCCTGAATGCGGTCGCCAATCTTGGTTATGCCGAGGGGCGCTGGATCACGCCACTTTGGCCCGGTGACACGATTACAGCGACGTCGGAGGTGATTGGGGTTAAACAGAACTCTAACGGGAAAACTGGCATCGTTTGGGTGCGCACCACGGGGCGTAATCAGCATGGCGAAGTGCTGATGGAATACGTCCGCTGGGTTATGGTGAAACGCCGCGCGCTGGGCGATGCGCCCGAGACTGTGGTGCCCGCATTGGCGCCCGTTGTAAATGCCACTGACCTTGTGATCCCCAAGGGCCTCGACTTTTCCAATTACGACTTTGATCTTGCAGGCGAACCTCACCGCTGGGGTGATTATGAAGTCGGAGAGATCATTGACCACGTCGATGGTGTCACCATCGAAGAAGCCGAGCATATGCTCGCTACCCGTTTGTGGCAGAACACGGCCAAGGTTCACTTTGATGCGACCAACCGGCCAGACGGCAAGCGACTGATTTATGGCGGGCATGTAATGTCGCTGGCGCGTGCGTTGTCGTTCAATGGGCTTGCCAATGCGCAAATGATGGTGGCGATCAACGGTGGAGCCCACGCGAACCCATGTTTTGCGGGCGACACAGTGCGGGCTTGGACCGAGGTTTTGGATAAAGCCGCGACAATTGCACCAGGTGTCGGTGCGATGCGTTTGCGGCTCGTGGCAACCAAAGGGGCGGCTGGGGATCTGCGCGGAGCGGATGGCAAATACCTGCCAGACGTGCTGTTAGACCTTGATTATTGGGCGCTTATCCCTGTCTAATCAGGGCTATGAAAAAAATCATCCCCCACCGTATGACTGCCCAGATCGAAGGCGACTTTGTCGTGTTTCTGATTGGCATGCGCGTCAATAAATTCTGGAAAGTCCACACATGGCTGCCTGCCGCGCTGGCGATGCCTCGGATGTTGAAAGAGTTATCAATCGCGCCGACGGAAGATACCGGATTTCTGGGCTATATTCAGTCTGGCATTACGACTGTTCAATACTGGCAGAGCTTCGACCATTTGGAAGCCTATGCGAAATCCCGCGAACACGCGCATCTGCCGGCTTGGGCGAAATTTAACAAAGCGGTCAAAGACAGCCGTGGCGATGTGGGCATCTGGCACGAGACTTATCTCGTTCGCGCGGGTGAATATGAAACGCTTTACTCTGGGATGCCGGAGTTTGGGTTGGGCAAGGCAAGCACACTTGTACCCGCCGAAGGATCAAAAAACGCAGCACGGTCGCGCATTACAAAGGACACGACATGAAATTCGCGCTTCCACTCGTGTTGACGCTGCTTGGTACCACAGCTCAGGCCCAAGACGCAGAGGAGTATATCCGCGACAATATTCTGTCGATTTTCTATAACGAATTGGGTCACGCCCTCATTGACCTGCTGGAATTGCCGATTTTTGGCCAAGAAGAAGACGCCGCCGACGTGGCCTCTGTTATGTTGATGCATGTGCTGTACGAAGAAGAGGCAGCGCAAGTTATGGTCATGCCCACGGGCGATGCTTTCCTTGCCGAAGCTCAAAGATCAAAGAGAAGAGGGCGATGTTGCATTCTGGGGCACCCATGGGGCCAGCGAGCAGCGGTATAATAATATGGCGTGCATTTTCTATGGTGGCGACGTTGAGGCACGTGCCGAACTGGCCGAGCTAATGGGCCTGCCAGAGGAACGCGCAGATTGGTGTGAAACCGAATTTGGTCAAGCGTCGCATAGCTTGGGCCAAGCCCTGGACAGCATTGCGGTCGACACGCCAAGCGACACCTTTGTGTTGGGCGTTCAAGACGACGCAGCACCGGTGATCTTTAATACGATCACCGAAGAGCTAACCGCGATGAACAACGATTTCAGCTTGGACAATCCGTTGGTCGTGAATGTTGTTAGTTGCGGCGAGGCGAATGCGTTTTACGACCCTGAAACCAAGCAGATCACGATGTGCACAGAATTCGAAGACCACCTGCGCGAAATTTACGAAAGCGGGGAAGGTTGATTGACCAGTTAAAGCAACGCCTGCACGCTAAGCATAGCGAGCGGGTGTTTCTGGACGCGCAGCGCGGGTTGATTGAACGCCCGCGTCTGACTTCAAGGCGGGTGCTTGGCTATGCTTTGTCGCTGACTATCCTCGCGCTGCCATTCGGCTTTTTTGTGCTGGGCGCGTGGATGATCCTGTTTCAGTCACAACATTTGTTTATGATCATAGGCGGGATTTTCGCGCTGATCTTTGCCTATATTATTCACCCGCGTCCGGTGCGACGGACAGACAAAGAGTTTGACCGCACCGACATGCCCGAACTGTTCCGGTTGATGGATGCGATTGCCTCCGAGATGGGTGTCAAAACGCCCGATGCCTTTGCCAGCAACTATGATTTTCACGACTATGCGACGACATATGGCTTGTTTAAGCGCCGGACACTTATTGGCGTTGGGATGCCGCTGTGGTGGCTGCGCAGTGATGCAGAGCGGATTGCAGTTCTGGCCCAACAGATTGCACATTTCGGAAACGGGGATCCGAAGCAAGATGCAATCGTTGGGGCGGCGTTCGAAACAACGCTGCGTTGGGAACACATCCTGACCCCTCCGCCAGACCCGGATTTTCACCCCGGCGTGGGGGATCTGATCGCGGGCGCGATTATGTTCGTGTTGCGTCTTCCTGTGCGGATCATCGGCGAGGTCCTGTTGTATCTGGAATTCGGCACGGGCCAGCGCAGTGTCTATATCGCCGATGCGGTGGAACCCGTGGCGGTGGCGGCGATTAATGCGCTTTATCCATTTGACCGCGATCAAAATGCGCGCGTGTTTGATGTGATGGCTGCGGCTGTCGCAGATTTACCTGACGGGCAGCGGATGGTTCTGGAACAGCGGGCAAAGGCTCAAGTCGCCCGTATTGACCAAAGCAGTGCGCCAGATGGTTACCGGATCGCCTTCGTGAAAACACTTGGCGATGTCGCGCCGAAGCTGGCCCCAGATATGTTTGATTTTAATTAGATTGGCGATGAATTGTGGATAGAGGCCGACAGGCAAGGGCGCATGTTGATGCAACGCTATGAAATCCAGTAAATTCGTGATCACAAATATTTCAGCTGTGATCACAGGTGCGGTTTGTTGCCGCTAACAGCCAGAAATTCATCAAATATCAAGGTGGCTGGCGTGACTCTGCGCGCGATATGGTCCACAAGACTTCAAAGCACTGCTGACACGAGGAAACCCAATGGCTGATGTGAACCGCGGCAACCGCCCACTTTCACCGCATTTGACGATCTACCGTCCCCAACTTACCTCTATGACATCGATCTTTGTTCGACTGACAGGCAATGCCCTGCTCGTCGCGGCACTGATGATTGTTTGGTGGTTTGTGGCTGCAGCGGCAGGGCCAGATGCTTTTGCAACCGCCGACGCATTTCTGCGCAGCTGGTTTGGCGATCTGGTGTTCTTCTTATCGACTTGGGCCGTGTGGTACCACACCTTCGGGGGCATTCGGCACCTGATCTGGGACATGGGCTATATGCTGGATGTCGAAAAATCTGAAACTGCTGGTTTGATCATGATCATCGCGTCTGTGCTGATGACCATCTTCACCATTGTTGTCACTTAAGGGGCTGATCACATGGCATTTATGACAGATCGCAAACGCGCAATTGGCAATGGGTCCGCGAAATCCGGCACCATGCATCACTGGAACATGATGATCAGCTCTGTCGCGCTGGTCGTGCTGATCCCAATCTTTGTTTTCCAATTCGGCGCAACGCTGGGTGGCACCTATGAAGAGGTCGTGGTCTATTACAGCCGTCCGGTGCCCGCCGCGATTGCGGTGCTCACGATGCTGGTCACGTTCTTCCATTTTCGCAAGGGTGTGCAAACGCTGATCGAAGACTACGTTCATGGGTTCGCCCGCAAGGCATTGATCATCACTATGATCTGCTTGTCCTACGGTGCTGCAGCGTTTGGCGTGATCGCCATCCTGCGCATCGCGCTTTAATTCCGCCGGAGAGATAACAATGGCTGCTTATGAATATGAAACCCACACCTATGACGCGATCGTAATTGGTGCTGGTGGCGCTGGTCTGCGCGCGACGCTTGGTCTGGCTGAACAGGGGCTGAAAACGGCTTGTATCACGAAGGTGTTCCCGACACGGTCCCACACCGTTGCGGCGCAAGGCGGTATTGCTGCGTCTCTTGGCAACATGGGTCCAGATAGCTGGCAGTGGCACATGTATGACACTGTCAAAGGCTCTGACTGGTTGGGCGATACGGACGCGATGGAATACCTCGCACGTGAAGCCCCAAAGGCGGTATACGAGCTGGAACATTACGGCGTGCCATTCTCACGCACAGAAGAAGGCAAAATCTACCAGCGCCCATTCGGTGGCCACACGACAGAATTTGGCGAAGGCCCCGCCGTTCAGCGTACTTGTGCGGCTGCTGACCGGACTGGCCACGCAATCCTTCACACGCTTTATGGCCAATCGCTGAAGCAGCAGGCCGAATTCTACATCGAGTATTTCGCAACCGATCTGATCATGTCCGAAGACGGCCAGTGTCAGGGTGTTGTCGCGTGGAAGCTTGACGACGGTACAATGCATGTCTTCAATGCCAAGACCACGGTTCTGGCGACGGGCGGCTATGGCCGTGCCTATTTCTCTGCGACATCTGCACATACTTGCACGGGTGACGGCGGCGGTATGGTTGCACGCCAAGGGCTGCCTTTGCAGGACATGGAATTCGTTCAATTCCACCCAACGGGCATCTATGGTGCTGGCTGCCTGATCACTGAAGGTGCGCGCGGCGAGGGTGGTTATTTGACCAACTCTGAAGGCGAGCGTTTCATGGAACGTTATGCGCCAAATTATAAAGACCTTGCGCCGCGCGATTACGTATCTCGCTGCATGACAATGGAAATTCGCGAAGGGCGCGGTGTGGGCGCGGGCGGTGATCATATTCACCTGAACCTGAACCACTTGCCAGCGGAGGCGTTGAACCTGCGTTTGCCCGGTATTTCCGAATCCGCCCGCATCTTTGCCGGTGTGGACGTGACCAAGGAACCGATCCCTGTGTTGCCAACAGTGCACTACAACATGGGCGGCATTCCGACGAATTATCACGGCGAAGTTCTGAACCCGACTGCCAAAGATCCGACAGCCGTTGTGCCGGGCCTGATGGCCGTGGGCGAGGCGGGCTGTGCTTCTGTGCATGGTGCGAACCGTCTTGGGTCTAACAGTTTGATCGACCTTGTGGTGTTTGGCCGTGCAGCCGCGATCCAAGCGGGCAAAGTTGTCGACAAAGATGCGCCAAACCCCGTTTTGAACCAAGCCTCTGTGGACTATGCATTTGATCGTTTCGACGGGTTGCGTCACGCGGATGGTGACACATCGACCGCGGAACTGCGTCTTGAAATGCAGAAAACCATGCAGGCGGATGCGGCCGTGTTCCGCACAGATAAGACGCTGAAAGAAGGCGTGGAAAAAATGACCGGCGTTGCGGGTAAAATGGACGGGATTAAAGTGACTGATCGCTCCATGGTCTGGAACTCTGACCTGATGGAAACGTTGGAACTGACCAACCTGATGCCAAATGCGATGGCGACGATTGTTGGTGCCGAGGCGCGTAAAGAAAGCCGTGGCGCACATGCCCACGAAGAATACGCCGCGCGCGACGACGAAAACTGGCGTGTACACACGCTGTCCAACATTGATGGCCCGAAGGTTGATCTGTCTTACCGTCCGGTTATCACCAAGGCACTGACCACGGAAAAACAAGGCGGCATCAGCACCAAGCGCATCGCACCGAAAGAACGGACGTTCTAATGCGGCTCGCTTTCGCCCTAGTTACTGCTGCAGCTCTCAGCGCCTGTTTGCAGGCGGATGAGCTGTTGCAAGACACGGTGCGGCAGCAGGCAAAGATTGTTGTGAATGGGCTAGTGACCGAGCGGTTTCCGGGGCTGAATGCGGCCCCGATCACCGATTGCGTGATTGATAATGCATCCGTGCCAGAGATTTTGACGCTTGGCCAAGCCGCGATTGTTGGCGTCACGCCAGAGACGACGCAAGTGTTCACGTCCATTGCGACCCGCCCTGATACGCTGACATGTATCGCCAGCGGGCAATTGGGGATGTTTGGGCAATGATCAAACTTCCGCTTTTGATTGTTCTGGTTGTGGCAGTTGCCGGCTGTACGGCCCAAGGGCCCAGCCTGAACGTGCAGGCTGAACAATTGGAGCGGGTGCTTTTGGACTGTAAGAACCGGTTGGGCTTTGCCGGACAAACACAGACCAGTGTTACATTTGATGGTGGTGTCGCCCAGGCGAGCGTTGTGCCATTTGACCAGATCACCGCAGCAGATGCCGCACAGATCAATGCTTGCGCAGACGGTGTCGATGTTCTGGATGATGGGGTCGTCGTTGTCCCGCTTCAATCTGCGGCTGTGGAACCTGCCATTGCGCCGGTATCGGTCATAGTTGAACAAGAAAACGCCCCGGTACGTGCGTCAGTTTGCAGTCAAAGCAACGCCCCGCTTTATGGCGGGACATCATATTGCATTGGGGGCTATCGGTGATGCGTGTCCTGTCAATCATTGCTGCCGCGATATTCTTGGTTGCATGTGGTCCGCTGGACCCCGAACTCGCCGCGCAACGCTGTGAAGATCGCGCGCGCAAGGCCCAAGCCCCGATCGGTAAAGTTACGTTAGGCGTCAATAGTAACACCGGTGCTTTTGGCCGTGCGCAGGTTGGCGTGACCAGTGATTTTCTACGCGGCCGCGACCCACAGCAAGTTTACGATGAATGCGTCATCAATCTGACCGGCGCGATGCCAATCCGACCACCGGTATTGCGCAACAGATAAGGAATTCGGGGCCACCTGCGCCCTCAGAGGAGACAAAAGATGGTTGAATTAACACTGCCTAAGAACAGCCGTATGACAACGGGCAAAACTTGGCCCAAGCCAGAAGGTGCCACAAACCTGCGCAAGGTGCAGATTTATCGTTGGAACCCTGACGACGGCAAAAACCCTGCGCTCGACACCTATTTTGTTGATATGGACAGCTGTGGCCCAATGATCTTGGACGCGCTGATCAAGATCAAAAACGAGATTGATCCAACGCTGACTTTCCGCCGGTCTTGCAGAGAAGGGATCTGCGGATCTTGCGCAATGAATATCGACGGAATTAACACGCTGGCCTGTATCTACGGCATGGATGAAGTGCAGGGGGATGTTAAAATCTACCCACTGCCGCACATGCCTGTGGTCAAGGATTTGATCCCAGACCTCACCCATTTCTACGCCCAGCATGCCAGCATCATGCCGTGGTTGGAAACCAAATCGAATACCCCAGCCAAAGAGTGGAAGCAGTCGATTGAAGACCGCGAAAAGCTGGACGGTCTGTATGAATGCGTGATGTGTGCATGTTGTTCAACATCTTGCCCATCCTATTGGTGGAATGGCGACAGCTACCTTGGGCCAGCGGCCTTGTTGCATGCTTATCGTTGGATCATTGATAGCCGCGATGAAGCAACGGGCGAGCGTTTGGATGATCTGGAAGATCCGTTCAAATTGTATCGCTGCCACACGATTATGAACTGTGCGAAAACCTGCCCGAAGGGTCTAAACCCAGCCAAGGCAATTGCGTCGATCAAAAAGAAGATGGTTGAACGCGTCGTTTGATTTTCGTTGACGTTGTATGAAAAACGCCGTCCCCTGATAGGGGGGCGGCGTTTTGCGTCTTGCGAGGATATTTGAAAACCAAAGAGGGGTTTATGGTCATGGCTGAACCATCTGATGCAGCGGAACGGCGCGCTGTCGCACCTGTGATCTGTTATCCGGTGGAGACGTTACCAGCGCCTGATTTGCCGCTTTATGCCGCGGCGCGGGACGGTGCGGTTTTGGTCGATGAAGTATTGGTAGACCCACGTGAGGCCGCCGCGATTACGGTGCCTGCGGGGCATTTCTTGCGTATGGTTTCGGTTGCTGGCCCACAGGTTGGCGATTTGAATTTGTTTGCAGCCGCCAATTTGGCGGAGCGTTTCTATTCTGGCAAAACCCGTGCGCTGCATGGCACACATGTCACGACGGGCGACCGCATGTGGTCCTGTTTTCCCTATCTACGTCCCATGGCGACAGTAGTCGCGGACACATTGGGTTGGTATGGGATCGATGAATATGGCGGGTCTGTGCACGACGTGATTGGCACCCGATGTGATCCGTATACGGGCCGGTTGTTGTCGGGGGATGATTACCATCATTGCTGTCATTCCAATCTGACACGTGCCTTGGCTGATCATACTGGCATGAGCTTGGCAGAGGCCGAACCCCATGTGCATGACGTCATGAACCTGTTCATGTGCACCGGATTCACCCGCGACACTGGGCAGTATTTCATGAAAGCCAGCCCTGTGCGCCCCGATGATTACCTCGAACTCTTTGCAGAGATTGATCTGCTTGCCGTCCTAAGCGCCTGTCCCGGTGGCGACTGTAGTGCAGAGCATTCAAGCGATGAAGCGGCATGCTATCCACTCAAGATGGAGGTTTACAAGCCTCAAGACGGCGCATTGTCTGGATGGGTGCCGCCGTCGGTCAATGCCTACAGCCGCACCCACGGTCGTTAGTCGGGGAAGGCCGCCGCAAGCGCGATTTCGACCATTTCGCCGAAGCTGCTTTCGCGGTCCTCGGATGGCAGGGCTTCGTGCGTAAGCAAGTGGTCGGACACTGTTAGCACGGCCAAGGCGCGGCGCTGGTGCCGATGCGCCAGATTATAGAGTTCCGCTGCCTCCATTTCGACGCCCAAGATGCCGTGCCGCACCATTTGTTCGTTCAGGTCGGGTCGTTCGTCGTAAAACACATCTGCCGAATAAATCCCGCCGACATGCGTTGTGACGCCTTTTGCAATGGCGGCGTCATGAGCTGCGGATAGCAGACCGTAGTCCGCGCAGGGCGCGAAATTGAATTCCTTGAATATGCCCCGCGACGGGGTGGAGATATTGCTGGCCGTCATGGCCAAAATGACGTCCCGAATACCGACATGGTTCTGCATCCCGCCGCAAGACCCGATGCGGATAAGCGTCTGCGCGTTATAGTCCGTGATCAGTTCGTTTGCGTAAATTGACAACGATGGCATCCCCATGCCCGACCCTTGGATCGTGACCGGATTACCGCGCCATGTGCCGGTATAGCCAAGCATCCCACGCACTTCATTGACCAATACAGGGTTGTCCAAAAATGTCTGCGCCGCCCATTTGGCGCGATAGGGATCGCCAGGCATTAAGACGGTTGGCGCAATGTCGCCGGATTTAGCACCGATATGAATGGTCATGCGTGGATTCCTTCTGCTGGTTTGGATAGTCTATGCACATTGCGCCCCGAGTTGGAGAGAGAAAATGCGTTGCCTGATTGCGTTGATAGTCGGACTAGCGGCAGCCCCCACCGTGGCCCAAGAGGCTGGCGAGTTGTTCGTCGTGCGTGATGTTCTGACGGGCTTGCAGAAGCCGTCGTTCCAAGGAAAACGCGAATACTGCGGTTATGTCGGCTATGACGAGACAGGCACGATGGTTGCGACAGACCCAATCGCTGGTGATAAGGCGTCATGTTCCGCCGCATTCCCCCGCAATATTGCCGTCACCGCATCCTATCACACCCACGGCGATTTCGATCCGGATTACTTTAACGAAGTCCCAAGCGTCGTCGATATCGAGGGTGATGCAGAGTTTTACATGAACGGCTATGTCGCCACACCGGGTGGACGGCTTTGGTATGTGGATACGCAGGCCAAGATTGTCGAGCAGGTATGTGGCTTGGCGTGTCTTCCTCAGGCCCCGCGATTTCGCGCAGGCAATGATGGCGTGATTGCCGATAAATACACGTTTGATGAACTGCGCGAGAAGCTGGAATAGACCCTATTCCGCTGCAATCTTGCGCGGATCGACCAGCGTGATGATGTCGCCCATGATCTTGTTGAGCTCAAAGTCCTTGGGCGTGTAAACCGCTGCGACGCCCATCTGGCGCAGCTTTTCGGCGTCGTCTTCGGGGATGATCCCACCCGCAATCACCGGAATATGTCCAAGCCCTGCGTCGCGCAGCCGCGTGATCACGTCGCCGATCAGCGGGATATGAGACCCCGATAGGATAGACAGCCCGATCACATGGGCGTCGTCATTTTTGGCCGCTGTCACGATCTCTTCTGGCGTCAGGCGAATACCTTCGTAGGCGATATCCATGCCGCAATCGCGCGCACGGGTGGCAATTTGTTCGGCGCCATTCGAATGCCCGTCCAGTCCCGGCTTGCCTACCAAGAATTTCAATCTGCGTCCCAGCGCATGGCTGACCAGATCAACCTGTTCGCGTAGGTCATCAAGACCCTCTGTCCGGTTGGACGGATTGTTGCTCACCCCCGTTGGGGCGCGGTATTGGCCGAATGCGGCACGGATCACGTCCGCCCATTCACCAGTCGTCACGCCAGCGCGTGCGCAGGCGATGGATGGGGGCATAATGTTGCTGCCGTCTTTTGCCGCTTTTGACAATGCGGCAAGTGCCGCGGCCACGGCATTGGCGTCTCGGGTCGTTTTCCATTCAGTTAGCCGGCGGAATTGGTCAGCCTCTGCGTCCGGATCAGCGACCATGATTGCATCGTCGCCAGCGGTCAGCGGAGAAGGCTCGCCCGTTTGCCATTTGTTGACGCCGACGACGGTGGTTGTTCCATCTTCAATTTTCGCAATACGCGCTGCGTTGCTCTCGACCAAACGCCCTTTCATATAGGCGATTGCGCCGACTGCGCCGCCCATGCCGTCGATCTGCGCCAGTTCCGCGCGCGCGCCGTCTTTAAGCGCACCGACCTTGCGGTCAATCGCGGGGTTGCCATCGAACAGGTCGTCGAATTCCAACAGGTCGGTTTCATAGGCAAGGATTTGTTGCATGCGTAGCGACCATTGTTGGTCCCATGGGCGGGGTAGGCCAAGGGCTTCGTTCCATGCGGGCAACTGCACGGCGCGGGCGCGGGCGTTCTTGGACAGGGTGACGGCGAGCGTTTCAAGCAGGATGCGGTAGACATTATTCTCTGGCTGCTGTTCGGTCAGGCCAAGCGAATTGACCTGCACGCCATAACGGAACCTGCGGTACTTCGCATCTTCAACGCCGTAGCGTTCAGCACAGATTTCGTCCCACAGTTCGACAAAAGCGCGCATTTTGCACAGCTCTGTCACGAACCGAATGCCCGCGTTCACGAAAAAAGAAATTCGGCCGACCATGGCGGGAAAATCGGCGGCGGGGACTTTATCGCGCAAATCATCGAGCACGGCGGTCGCGGTCGCGAGCGCGAATGCAAGCTCTTCTTCCGGCGTCGCTCCAGCCTCTTGCAAGTGGTAGCTGCAGACGTTCATCGGGTTCCATTTGGGTAAATGTTCGCGGGTATAGGCGGCCACGTCGGTGATCATGCGCAAGGATGGGGCAGGCGGGCAGATGTAGGTGCCGCGCGACAAGTATTCTTTGATAATGTCGTTTTGCACGGTGCCCTGCAGCGCGCTGATATCCGCGCCCTGTTCTTCGGCGACCGCGATGTAGAGCGATAGCAACCATGGGGCCGTCGCGTTAATTGTCATCGATGTGTTCATCTGATCGAGCGGAATGTCGTCAAACAATGCGCGCATGTCCCCCAAATGACTGACCGGCACGCCGACTTTGCCAACCTCGCCCTTTGCCAGCACGTGATCGCTGTCATATCCGGTTTGGGTGGGCAAATCGAAGGCGACCGATAGGCCTGTTTGCCCCTTGGCCAAGTTCCCACGATATAGCGCGTTCGACGCCGCCGCTGTCGAATGCCCCGCATAGGTGCGAAACAGCCATGGACGGTCTTTCTGCGGGTGCGACATTACGAGCTCCTTGAATTACACGGCGAAATTTAATTACGCATGGTGTAATTTATGCGTAATTATGTGGCGCTGTCAATTCGCTGCGTTGCGGCATACGTTCGTGTGGCATTTACCCCGCGTCCGGTCTCTGTCAATGTCCGCGCATGACGCAAACGATTTCCATGCCTATCTGGGCATTCGCCCTGATATTGCTGTTTGCAGCAGTGACCTTCGCGTCGCATTTCCTATTTCCATCTGTCCGCTGGTTTTTTCGCAAACGTGCGGAGCGCGTGATTGCGCGGTTGAATCAAAGGCTGGCGCGCCCGATTGAGCCGTTCAAGCTCGCGCGCCGTTACGACATGATCCAACGTCTCATCTATGATCCCGAGGTTACCAAAGCCGTTGCAGAGTATGCCCATGAAGAAGGTATCCCCGAAAACGTCGCCTTTGAAAAAGCCCGCCACTATGCCCGCGAAATTGTGCCGTCGTTTTCCGCGACTGCGTATTTCACAATTGGCATGCGCCTTGCGCGCTGGCTGACGAAATCGCTTTACCGCGTGCGTCTTGGGGCGTTTGATCGTGACGTGTTGGAGAAGATTGATCCTAATGCGACTGTCATGTTTGTGATGAACCACCGTAGCAATATGGATTACGTCTTGGTCACTCACCTCGTCAGCGGTGCAGGAACGCTATCTTATGCGGTGGGCGAATGGGCGCGGGTTTGGCCGCTGTCGTCGGTCATCAAAATGCTGGGGGCATATTTTATCCGGCGCAGGTCGCGTGGATCGTTATATCGCCGTGTTTTGGCGCGTTACGTACAGTTGGCGACCGATGGCGGCGTGACGCAAGCAATGTTTCCAGAAGGCGGTTTAAGCCTAACAGGACAGGTTGGCGCGCCCAAGCTGGGGCTTTTGAGTTATGTCATGGACAGGCCCGCAGATGGGCGGGATGTGATTTTTGTGCCCGTCGGTTTGAACTATGACCAAACGCTGGAAGACCGGTTCTTGATTAATGCCAACAAGGCAGGCAACCGACGGTTTCGCCCGACGTCTTGGACTGTTGTGCGCAGTATCTCTGTTTATGCGTGGTGGCGGCTGCGGGGCAAGTTTCGCGGGTTCGGCGTGGCATCTGTCGGCTTTGGGAAACCGTTGGAGCTGTCGACTATTCCACATTCAGATGACCGGGCGTCCGTGGTTGCTACGGAACTGATGGCGCGGATCAAAACCGTGGTGCCGGTGCTTGCAGCGCCATTGGTTGCGCGAGCCATTGCGCATCACGGCGCGGATAATCGGGCAGCCATCATTTCGACAATCGAGAATATGTTGGATGAACTGCGTCGCAAGTCGATGCCCCTGCCACGCCGCAAAGTTGGCGAAATGGTCGACGATACTTTGGCCCGTTTCGCGCTACGTGGGCTTGTGACTGTGTCGGGGCAGCATGTGTCCTTGCCCGAGGGCGGCGCGGATGTCATCGCGTATTACGCCGCCTCAATCGCGCATCACTTTGACGGGGACAACTAACACGGAGTTTTCGAATCGTTGATTGTAGGAGGTTGTTACGCTGCGGCGCGGCAGACATAAAATTACAATAATTACATTTTTTGGGTTGTTTTGTTTCGTGTGTAAATAATACAGTTGCTTCAGACGCCGATTCTGCGGCGCGGCAATTTTGTGGTTATTACGATGGAGACTGACATGGCCCTTGATCAACCGGCAGCAACAACAGCACCGCAAAAGGACTTGTATGAAGTGGGCGAAATGCCCCCGGTCGGGCATGTTCCTGAACAGATGTATGCATGGACGATCCGGCGTGAACGTCATGGTGAGCCTGATAAGGCGTTCGAGATTGAAGTCGTCGATGTGCCCAAGCCCGACAGCAACGAAGTGCTGGTCATGGTGATGGCAGCGGGCGTGAACTATAACGGCGTATGGGCGGGACTTGGCATCCCGATCAGTCCGTTCGACGTACATGGCGCAGATTATCATATCGCTGGGTCTGACGCGTCTGGCATTGTTTGGGCAGTTGGGGACAAGGTCAAACGTTGGAAGGTCGGCGATGAGGTCGTCATTCACTGCAACCAAGATGACGGCGACGATGAAGAATGTAACGGTGGCGACCCAATGTATTCCGAAACGCAGCGTATTTGGGGATACGAGACGCCGGATGGTTCGTTTGCACAATTCACTTGCGTCCAATCGCAACAGCTGATGCCACGCCCAAAGCACCTGACTTGGGAAGAGAGCGCGTGTTATACACTCACGCTTGCGACGGCTTATCGGATGTTGTTTGGGCATCATCCGCACGAGCTGAAGCCGGGTCAGAATGTTCTGGTATGGGGCGCGTCTGGCGGACTGGGGTCTTATGCAATCCAGTTGATCAACACGGCGGGTGCTAATGCGATCGGCGTGATTTCGGGCGAAGACAAGCGCGAGTTTGTTATGTCGCTGGGCGCCAAGGGCGTGATCAACCGCAAGGATTTCAATTGCTGGGGCCAGATGCCCACGGTGAATACGCCGGAATATAAGGAATGGTTTTCCGAGACTCGTAAATTCGGCAAAGCGATCTGGGAGATCACCGGCAAAGGCAATAACGTCGACATGGTTTTCGAACACCCTGGTGAAGCAACGTTCCCTGTGTCGACATTCGTCTGTAAGCGCGGCGGCATGGTTGTAATTTGTGCAGGGACAACCGGCTATAATCTGACGTTTGACGTGCGATATATGTGGATGCATCAAAAACGTTTGCAGGGCAGTCATTTTGCGAACCTGAAACAGGCATCTTCCGCAAATAAGCTGATGGTCGAACGCCGCTTGGACCCATGTATGTCCGAAGTTTTCACATGGGCCGACATTCCTGCCGCACATACCAAAATGCGGGCCAATGAACATAAGCCGGGCAATATGTCGGTGTTGGTTCAAGCGCCCAAAACAGGGCTACGCACCTACGAGGATACGGTGGCCGAATCACTTCGGTAACGGCTTTACAATAGCGAAGGTTAACGAAGCGGGCGCACCCAATGGGCGGCGCCTGTTTCATTTTGGCACTCTATTTCGGCCCAATGGTTTCCAAAATACCACTCTCCCCATAAATGGGGGACGTAAAGGTGCTAGTTTAGCAATGATTTCCTTAATGCTACCATAGGTTGTTAACAATTCGTTAACCTAACAGATAGAGGCTGACTATGGGAAATGCTTGGATTGTCGAAGTGCTGGCAGATTTACGCAGCTTCGCCCAAAAGAATGACTTGCCTTTGCTTGCCGTTCAATTGGACGAAACCGCGACTGTTGCACGCGCTGAATTGACGCAAATGAGAATGGATGCATCGGTGACGGTGCAAGGGGACGGTGCCGAAAATAGATCTATTTTTGTCCAAGCTGGAGCAAGCCGACGCTCTTGATCAGATCCAAGGACTGATCATAGAACTGCGCGACGTCTTGGGAATTGATCATGTCGTGTATCACTGGGTTAGCGCGGACGGCGAACAATATGGGTTCGGTACCTATGACCCCAAATGGGTGCAGCACTACGTAGATCAGGAATATCTACGGGTCGATCCGGTTATTCTTGTGGCATATCAACGGTTTCACCCCGTCGACTGGAAACGACTAGATTGGTCATCGCGCGCCGCCCGCGCATTTCGCAAAGATGCGATTGAACATGGGGTGGGCAATCAGGGCTATTCTATTCCGATCCGTGGGCCGAACGGTCAATTCGCATTGTTCACCATTTCGCATTCCACAGATGACGACGACTGGGCCAAGTTTACGTT
This sequence comes from Yoonia sp., assembly GCA_965660685.1. Classification (GTDB taxonomy): domain Bacteria; phylum Pseudomonadota; class Alphaproteobacteria; order Rhodobacterales; family Rhodobacteraceae; genus Yoonia. The sequence goes on from CBFIAX010000003.1 coordinate 27,432, forward strand.
GAAACAGCAACGCGATCTTATCTTGATCGCGCACTATCTAAACCAAAAGGCATTGAAGCTTGAGAAGGGTCGCACGCCTGAACCGGTACGGGCCTTATCTCCGCGTGAAACCGATGCGCTGACCTTCCTTGCGATGGGGTATAGCCGTGGACAAGTTGCAGACATGTTGAGTATCTCAGAGCATACCCTGCGCGCCTATATCGAAAGTGCGCGGTTTAAACTTGGCGCACTCAATACAACCCATGCGGTTGCAAAAGCCTTGAGCGAAGGGTTGATTGTGATTGGTGGGGCGGCCCGTGCAGCGGCGGGCAATTGGCCCGGCCGTGATAACAACAAATCCGCCGCGCATTAACCTAATTTTAATGCGGCCGTGCGCCAGCATCAGATTTCTTTAGGCACTGCGCACAATCCTTACAGCTGGATAAATCAGTTTGAAGGGATCGCCGCCATGTTGCGATATTTGACCGCTGCGCAATTGGCGGAATTCCCGACCTTGCGTGATACGATGCACCGCGATCGCGCCGCGCAGTTCCGTGATCGTTTGAAATGGGAGGTCGAAGTGGATGAAAATGGGTTCGAGCGTGATGAATACGATGCGATCAATCCACTTTATGTCATTTGGGAACGGGCCGATGGGACCCACGGCGGGTCGATGCGTTTTTTACCGACTTCTGGTCAAACGATGGTATTTGACCACTTCCCGCATTTGCTGGACGACACTGATATCAGGTCTGATCAAATCTGGGAATGTACACGTTTCTGCGTGGCCCAAGGCGCGGGTGCCCATGTTGCAGCGGCCTTGATGTTGGCAGGTGGAGAGTTAATGCGGGCGTTTAATCTGACCCACCTTTTGGGCGTGTTCGACGCGCGGATGATCCGCATTTATAATATGATTGGTGCCGCGCCAGTCGTGCTTGGCAGTGACGGCGTGGGCCGCGACAAAATTTCTGTTGGGTTGTGGGGATATCGACCACAAGACCGTGTGAATGTGCTGCGACGTGCGGGCGTGTCTTCAGACTTGTCCGAATATTGGTTCGCCCGTTCTTTTGGCTATCTAGTAAAACGCCGCGCAGCTGCATAACCGCTGGCAGGCGCGGGGCTGCGCAGATACTGTGCAGCCTATGACCACAACCGCACTTACATTTTCTGACGATCAGGCCGAGGCGTGGGACAACGTCGCTGCCGCCCTGCGCCAATCTGGCATCGATCTGGATGATGCATTGCTGATGCCGCCCCATTCGGACACCGCCTCTGTGATGGCCGTGATCGGCAAGGCGGGGTCGGGCAAAACTATGCTGCTCGCCCGTCTTTACGAGGCATTGGAAGAGGCCGGTGTCGACATTATTTCGGGTGATTACGAGGGTAAGAAACGCAAGGACCGCCGGACCTTAGCGATCTTGGCACCAACGAATAAGGCCGCATCCGTGTTGCGCAATCGCGGCGTGCCGGCGACGACAATCCACCGAATTTTATACACGCCTGTCTATGACCCCGAATATGAAAAGGTCGCCGAATGGTTGGCGGGTCAAGGCGAGCGGCCAGAGATTGACGGGCTGACTGACATCGCGCTCGACCGCGCATTTGCGTCTTACCAAGCCAATAAATCTGTGCCCGCGGCATTGGCTGCTGCAGGCCTGCGCGGGTCCGATTTCATCACAGGCTGGAAACGCCGCGAGGAGCCGATGGATATCGGGTTTGTCGACGAAAGCTCTATGCTCGATGCGAAACAATTCGAAGACCTTCAAGAAATTTTCCCAACGCTCGTATTGTTCGGTGATCCCGCCCAATTGCCGCCCGTGCAGACATCCGGTGGAATGGTGTTTGAATCCATGCCGCCTGAGCGGGTGCACACCCTAAGCCGTGTCCACCGCCAAGACGCTGGCAACCCCATCCTCGATCTTGCCCATGCGTTGGCGGATCCGATGGTAGATTTTTATGCATTCGAAAAGATGGTCGCAGAGGCCGCCGCAAAGGACGAAAGGGTTGTGATGGCCCAGCGGGTAGAAGCGGACCTTATGGCCCGCAGCCCCGTTTTGGTTTGGCGCAATGCGACACGTATCCGGCTAATCCATGCGTTTCGTGCGGCCTTTGACGCGCCAGCCGATGAGCTGCTTGAAGGGGAGCCGTTGATTTGCGACGGTATCGAATTGCCGATGAAACACCGCAAGAAGCGGCTCGATCTGGAAGCGCGCGGTTTGATCAAGGGCGCGCAAGTTATCTATCTGGGACCAGGTCGCAAACCGGGGTTCAGCCGCTTGCACGTCATGGGCGCCGAAGACCCGCAAGTTAGCGCCGCGTCTATCGTGAAAATCGAACAAGAGGGTGATGCCGAGCCGTTCATCCCATTTGCTGCGAAAATGGGGGCGACGTTTCTGCATGGTGCGGCTGTGACGATCCATAAGGCACAGGGGAGCCAGTGGGACACTGTGCAAGTGTTCGCGCCGGACATCGAAATCGCCGCGCGTATGGGGCGTGTAGAGGCTGGGCAACCGCTGTGGAAACGGCTTGCCTATGTGGCGATCACTCGGGCAGAAACGCAGTTGCGCTGGGTTGTACGCAACCGTCTTGGCCGTCCAACAAATCCTTTGGTTGTTGATGACCTCGCAGTTCCCACGACTGCCTTTACCTTGCAAAGCGAAGACCCATGAAGAGCATTATCGTAACCGGTGCCAGCAGCGGGATTGGCGCTGCCGTGGCAGAAACATTCTTGTCCAAAGGCTGGCGCGTCGGGTTGATTGCGCGGCGCGCAGAAGAATTGGAGGCGCTCGCAGGTGGGCGCGAGAATGCTATTGTTTTGCCTTGCGATGTGACGGATGAGATGGCAGTCGATGCGGCTTTCGCCCGCTTCGGCCACTTAGATGTTTTGTTCAACAACGCCGGCATGTTCGGCCCGCAGACGACCATCGACGAGGTGGCGCTAGACGATTGGCGTGCTGTTTTGGATGTGAACCTAACGGGCATGTTCCTTTGTGCCCGCGCCGCATTCCGCGCGATGCGACACCAATCGCCACGCGGCGGAAGGATCATCAACAATGGGTCGATTTCGGCGCATACACCACGCGAAGGGTCGATTTGTTATACGACGACCAAGCATGGTGTGACGGGCCTGACCAAGACGCTGACACTCGACGGGCGCGCGTTTGATATTACATGCGGGCAAATTGATATTGGTAATGCGCGGACAGAGCTCGTCGCGGAATTACAGGCCAAGCGCAGTGCTGAAGGACTTGATGAAATGCCCACGATGAACGTGCAAGACGTCGCCAATGCAGTCGTTTACATGGCCGAGCTGTCACCAGAGGCGAACACCCAATTCATGATGGTCATGGCGTCCAAGATGCCGCACATCGGGCGCGGTTAACGGCGGAACAATCCAAAGATTGCCGAAGCCCCCCAGCCAGCCGCGATCGCAATCGCCAGCGACATCAACCCATACAGCACCGCATTTTCATGGGCGAGGTTATACAACCAACGTTCTAGCCCAACCTTTTTCACAGGGATCGTTGTGACATAGGTGTCCACCACGTCGCCGTCACGGGTTAGGAAAATCTTGGCTGCATAGTCGCCTTCGGTCAGGTTGGCCGGCAAGGAAATACTGGTTTGAAACAGCGTATTCTGTGACAGTGTCACCTCATTTTCGAGCGTCTGATATTGATCGTTGTCCGCGCGGATGCGCATCAAAGCGCGCGCAAAGCTTTGGCTATCTAGCACATTCGCGCCGACTTGGCGGACGACTTGCGGAATCGTGATTTGGTTGATCATGTCTTGCGCGGGGCGCAGAACGTCACCCATTGGGCCTGATGTTGCAACAGCGTAAAACGAGGGGGCAGCGGCGATTTCCACGTCATCGACATTCACCCAAATACCCAGCCGACGATCTTTACGCCGCACAGTGACGGGCGTGTCGGGCCCCGCGACAGTGACAATCACGCCCATGTCGCCTGCAGGTTCTGGGCTGTCACGACGGATCGCGCCGAATAGCAAAATATCAGACCCGTCAAAGGTCGCGGTGATGTCAATCTGGTCGCGGCTGAGGCCAAGAACAATTTCCTCTTCGGCCTGAACAGGGGCTGCGAGCAATAGCAAGAGCGATAGCAATCGGATCATCTTAATGCCCTCCCGCGCCAAGTGAATAAAGCTCCGCAGGTTCGATCAGCAAGTCCATGGCCAGCTTGGCGCAGACGGCCAACACCATGATAGCAAGCATGATGCGCAGCTGCTCGGCCTTAATCTTGACCCCGATCCGCGTGCCAATCTGCGCCCCAACCACACCGCCAATAAGCAGCAAGACCGCCAAGACAATGTCGACTGTATAGTTGGTGGTCGCATGCAGCATGGTGGTGAAGGCCGTCACGAAAATGATCTGGAACAGGGATGTGCCCACGACCACTTTCGTCGGCATGCCCAATAGATAAATCATTGCAGGGACCATAATGAAGCCGCCACCAACGCCCATGATCGCGGCCAAAATACCGACCAGTACACCAACAACGAGCGGCGGAATGACAGAGATATAAAGCCCCGATACGCGGAACTTCATTTTGAACGGCAGGTTATGGATCCAGTTATGCTTGCGCCGTGTCGGGCGTGCGCCTGGCTGTTTGGACCGGCGAATGGCATTTAAGCTCTCGATGAACATCAGCCCACCGATGATGCCTAGGAAAATGACATAGCAAAGCTTCACAAGCAGGTCGACTTGGCCAAGCGAGCGCAGGTAGTTGAACACCACGACACCCAGCGCCGCACCGATTAACCCGCCGATCAACAGGACAGTGCCCATGCGCAGGTCGACGGTTTTGCGTTTCAGGTGGGCAAGCACGCCAGAAAAAGAGGACGCAACAATCTGGTTGGCTTCGGTCGCAACGGCCACCGCTGGTGGAATGCCGACGAAAAACAGCAAGGGCGTCATTAGGAACCCGCCGCCGACGCCGAACATCCCTGACAAAATGCCGACGATTCCACCTAGCCCGAGTAATAGGAAGGCGTTCACCGAAACTTCGGCGATAGGAAGATAAATCTGCATGAGCTGTCCGGGCAAAGGTTTAGTGGCCGATGCCGTGCACCAAAAACCTTTCCAGCACCTATGTCAAACCCAACAACGTGGAAAAGATGCTGCGGGAACAGCTTTCTTCCAATTGGACTTATCGTTCTTTGATATATGGCTCCCCGCCGGCCCGTGGCGGGATGGCTTTGCCGACGAATCCAGCAAGGATGATCACTGTTAGGATATAGGGCAACACGTCCAGCAATTGGGCATTTACCTTGAAGCCAAGTACCGATTGGATGACATCTGGCCGTAACGCCAACGCCTGCAAAAATCCGAACAGCAGGCAGGCATAGAGCGCCGCCCATGGCCGCCACTTGGCGAAGATCAGCGCGGCCAGCGCGATATAGCCGCGTCCTGCGCTCATGTCCTTGACGAAACTGGCTTGTAATGCTGTCGCCAAATAAGCACCCGCAATGCCACATAGCACGCCGCAGATGACAACAGCCGCATAGCGTAGGCCAACGACCGAAATGCCTGCCGTATCCACCGCGGCTGGGTTTTCGCCCACAGCCCGCAGCCGCAAACCAAAGCGTGTCGAATAAAGTACCCACCACGTCACTGGCACGCAGATCAGCGCAATATAGACCAATGCGGTATGTCCGGAAATGAGCTCGTAATAGATCGGGCCAAGCAATGGCACATCGCGCAATGTCTCTGCCAATGGCAGGGTGATCGGTTCAAACCGTGCGGAACCCGCAAGCTGTGGTGTGCGGCCGCCTTGGCCGAACCAGCTTTGCGCGACGACGACAGTTAAACCCGCAGCAAGGAAGTTAATGGCAACGCCTGAAATCAGTTGATTGCCGCGGAAAGTGATCGACGCCAGCCCGTGGATGCCAGACAACACAAGTGACGCCATGATGCCCGCACCAAGCCCGACCCAAGCGGACCCAGTTGTATAAGCGACAGCAGCGGACAAAAACGCAGCGGCAAGCATTTTTCCTTCGAGGCCGATGTCGAAAATACCGGCACGTTCGGAAAATAAGCCCGCAAGACAGGCCAGCAGCAAGGGCGTCGCAAGGCGGACGGTGCTATCGAACACCTGAAGAAGCGTGAGCAGATCCATTATGCGGCTCCTTTCTTACGGCGCTGTGCTGCGAGGAACATCCGCTCTAACGGCGCGCGCACCATGTCATCTAGTGCACCTGTGAAAAGGATTACCAGCGCTTGGATCACGACGATCATTTCGCGTGGGATTTTGGTCCAAAGTGCCAGTTCCGCGCCGCCCTGATACAAGAACCCGAATAGGATCGCGGCAAGGAAAACGCCAAACGGATGGCTGCGACCCATCAGGGCCACGGCGATGCCGATGAACCCTGCGCCTTCGACGGCGTTTAAGACCAGACGCTCTGCCTCGCCTTGCACGTTGTTGATGGCCATCATCCCAGCAAGCCCGCCAGAGATTAGCATAGAGATCATGATAATTTTAGTCGGGCTGATACCAGCATATTTCGCGGCGGATTCCGAATGCCCGTAAGCGCGAATTTCATAGCCCAATTTGGTTTTCCAGATCAGCGCCCAAACGGCGACACAGGCCAAAATCGCCACAAAGAACGAAACGTTTGCAGGGGTCCCGCGGAACAATGTGGCCTCGCCAAAGCTGAACAGGTCTTGGAACGATGGAAGATGGGTCGTCTCGCGGAACTTTGCGGTCGCTGGTTCCATGCCCTTTGCTTTCAACGCGCCGATTAACAGATAATTGAGCAATGCAGCCGCGATAAAGTTGAACATGATGGTCGTGATCACGATGTGGCTGCCACGTTTGGCTTGCAAATAGGCAGGGATCATGGCCCATGCCGCGCCGAAAACAGCAGCCCCCAATGTGCCGCCCAAAAGCGCGAGCGACCAATGCGGCCATGGGATGTAAAGGCAGACCAAGGCGACACCAAGGCCACCGATCATGGCTTGCCCTTCGCCGCCGATATTGAACATGCGTGCATGAAACGCGACCGAGACGGCCAAACCTGTGAAAATGAAGTTGGTTGCGTAATAAAGCGTGTAGCCCCAGCCGTAGGTCGACCCTAATGCGCCTTTGATCATTAGGTTTAGGGCGTCAATCGGGCTTTCGCCGATCGCAAGGATCACAAGTGCGGACAGGATCGCAGCAAGGATCAAACTGATCAGCGGGATCAGGACCACATCGGCCCATTTTGGCATTCCGTCCATTACGCTGCGTCCTCTTTCGTCATGCCGGCCATCAACATGCCGAGCTCTTTTTCGTCTGTTTGGTCGGGCAAGCGTTCGCCCATCATACGGCCGTCGAACATCACAGCGATGCGGTCGGACAGGGCCAGGATTTCTTCCAGCTCGACGGACACCAATAGGATCGCCTTGCCTTGATCGCGCAGGGCGACAATCTGTTGGTGGATGAATTCAATCGCGCCGATATCAACACCGCGCGTTGGTTGACCGATCAGCAAAAGGTCTGGGTTACGCTCAATCTCGCGGGCCAAAACGATCTTTTGTTGGTTGCCGCCGGAAAACGATTTTGCCGCCAGTTTTGGGTCTGGCGGGCGCACGTCGAACCGTTCCATCTTGGCGACGGTGTCCGCCTTAATCGCTGCGTTATCCATAAACATGCCGCGCTGGAATTCGGGTTCATGGTGATAGCCAAAGGCCACGTTTTCCCAAGCGTGATAGTCCATGATAAGACCTTCGCGCTGGCGGTCTTCGGGGACATGGGCAATGCCACGCGCACGGCGCGACCGCCCGTCAGATTTGGCACCCGTTAGGTCAATCGGCACACCGTTCACAGTGATCGTGCCTGTCGCCTTTTCATAGCCGCCCAACACTTCCAGCAATTCGGACTGCCCGTTGCCAGACACGCCCGCAATCCCAAGGATTTCACCAGCGCGCACGGTCAGATTCACATCTTTGACACGGTGCACGCCCTTGTTGTCGGTAACGTTAAGGTTTTGGACATCAAGGATCATATCGCCCACCTGCGCGGGGGATTTGTCGACCTGCAGCAATACCTTGCGGCCCACCATCAGTTCTGCCAATTCAGCGGGCGAGGTGTCGGCGGTTTTAACTGTCGCTGTCATTTCACCGCGGCGCATGACGGATACGGTGTCGGTTGTATCCATAATCTCGCGCAGCTTATGCGTGATTAGAATGATCGTTTTACCTTCACGTTTGAGGTTCTCAAGAATGCGGAACAGGTGGTCAGCCTCGGCGGGGGTCAGCACGCCGGTTGGTTCATCAAGGATTAGAATATCGGCACGCCGATACAGCGCCTTCAGAATCTCAACACGCTGCTGCATGCCCACGCCGATGTCTTCAACAACAGCGTCTGGATCGACGTTCAACTCGTATTCATCCGCCAGTGCTTTCAGCTCTTTGCGGGCACGGGACAACGAAGGGCGTAGCAACCCACTGTCCTCAGCACCCAGCACGATATTTTCAAGCACGGTAAAATTTTCAACCAGTTTAAAATGCTGGAATACCATCCCGATGCCTGCGGCTATCGCGGCTTGGCTGTCGGGGATCGCGGTTTTAGTGCCAGAGATAAACACCTCGCCCGCGTCCGCCTTATAAAACCCGTAAAGGATCGACATCAGCGTTGATTTGCCCGCGCCATTTTCCCCAATGATCCCGTGGATCGTGCCTGGCATCACGCGGATAGAGATGTCCTTATTCGCTTGCACAGGGCCAAAGGATTTAGAAATCCCTTTGAGTTCAATGGCGGGGGCAGTGGTCATGTTTTAGGCTCCCGTGCCAACAAACCCGACAATGCGGGCCATCTTGCCATCTTCGTCTAGATCGATGGTGTATTGGCCCATTTGGCTTTGTTCGCCTTCGCCGAATTGCACGTTGGCACGAACAAAATGCGCAACCTGGGATGTGCCAGTGACGGATACGGACATGCCCGGCGCCATTTCTGAAAACATCCCGACATAGGTTTGCAATGCGGCCAGATCTTGGATCGGGGCTTCTGTCCGCGGATCAGCGTAGTAAACGGAATCAGCCAATGCGCCAGCAATCTTTGCATTGCGTTTTTCGGCGTCGCTTTCAGACCATGCGGTAAAAAATTCTTCGATGGATTTAGTCATTGGTTCTTCCCTTAAAATTAATGAGGCCGCGCCGTCGCCAGCGCGGCCCCGAATGGTGATTTCTTAGCCTGACTTAGAAGTCGAGTGCTGGGCAAGTTTCGTCAGAGTTGTAGTTGTGAACCATGATATCGCCCGCGATGATGGACGCTTCAGCAGCTTCCAGTGCTGCGGTCATTTCAGCAGTGATCAGGTCTGCGTTGTTTTCATCAACCGCATAGCCGACGCCACCGTTGGACAGGTCCATAACGTTGAAGCCAGCTTCGAGTTCTGTGCCCGCAACGAATGCGTCGTAGACGGCGTTATCAACGCGCTTGAGCATGGATGTCAGAACCTGACCTGGGTGCAGATAGTTTTGGTTGCTGTCGACGCCGATGGACAAGATGCCTTCGTCGGCTGCTGTTTGCAGTACGCCAACACCTGTGCCGCCCGCTGCTGCGTAAACAACGTCAGCACCTTGGGATTTCTGCGCCAATGTCAGCTCAGACCCTTTTACCGGATCGTTCCAAGCGGCAGGGGTCGTGCCTGTCATGTTGGAAATCACTGTAGCGTCAGCATTTACTGCTTTTGCACCTTGGGCGTAGCCACATGCGAAGTTACGGATCAGTGGAATGTCCATGCCGCCGATGAAACCAACAGTACCAGTTTCAGACGCCATCGCAGCCGCCATGCCCACAAGGTAGGAACCCTGCTCTTCGGCAAAGACGATGGAACGGACGTTAGGCGCGTCTACAACCATGTCAACGATTTGAAATTTTGTATCTGGATAGTCAGCAGCTACTTCACCCAGTGCAGTCGCGAATGAAAAGCCAGCCATAACAATCGGGTTGTTGCCGTTTTCAGCAAAGCGGCGCAGGGCCTGCTCGCGCTGGGCGTCGGACTGCAGCTCGACTTCATCAAAGGAACCGCCAGTTTCTTCGGCCCAACGCTGTGCGCCGTTGAATGCAGATTCGTTAAAGGATTTGTCAAACTTGCCGCCAAGATCAAAGATCAGCGCAGGGTCAGCCAAAGCCGCGCTTGCGGACAGGGCCAGAACAGCGGATGCGCTGAACATTTTGGACATAAGGGTCATATGGTGTCTCCCAGACGTTGTGTGTGGGCGGGGCCAAAATGGCCTTCCCCCGGAAAAGCCGAGCCGGTCGTTGCCGGTTCATGCCAAGATAAGGCAACGTTGGGGGCCAAAGATCAACCGCTTTTTGAAACTTGGGCGTTTGCTTTTGATCTTTTGGTCAAAATATAGGCAGGCGTCGCGATCAGAATGTAAGTCGCAGCACATCAGCCCCTATTTTTGAGCCATCTGTGGCCACGTAATAGCGGGGCCTATTCCCAACATTTTTGAAACCCGCCTTCATATACAATGACTTAGCGGGCGCATTGGTGTCTGCGACTTCCAGAAAAATTGAAGCCACGCCAAGGCTCCGCATCTGTATCATAAATTTCGAAAGGGTTGACCTAGCCAACCCTTGGCGCCGAGAATCGGGGTGTGTGGCGAGGGTCAGCACTTCTGCCTCGTCCCCGATGACCCGTCCCAGAATGAATGACTTTGCGTCACCCAAGAGAATCACGCCGCGTTGTGCCAGTAAGTCGGCGAATTCGGCTTCTGACCACGGGCGGGTCTGTGTGAACGCAGCGCGATGGGTCGCTGCAAGGGCGGCCGGTGTCATCGCAAGATTACGGGCGGCGCGTCGCGCGGCGGGGCGGCGTCTGCGGCACGCAGATAAAGCGGGGCAGGGGCGGATGTTGTGCTGTGCAAACGTGCAGCTGCAAGACGCGCAATCGCTTCGATTAGCGGGTATTGCGGTGTTGCAATTTGAAGAGGCATAAACGCGGAAACCGCTTCTGCCGCATTTCCAACAAGCACGGGATCGGCCTTTGGCTGATAGGGCGGCATTTCCTCTGCAGTCAGTTCACAAAGCGCCGCAACACCATTTGATTGTATATACGCGCGGCCGCGCGGGGCCGCGATGCAAGTGATACAGTTGGCTTGCCCCATCGCCAAAGCATCTAGGGCGGAAACGCCAACCGCAGGCTTGCCCAGTCCTAGCGAAAGTCCGCGCGCAGCAGACACGCTAATCCGAATGCCAGTGAAATTGCCGGGGCCAATCCCGACACCAATCCCGTCAATGTCGGCCCAAGTAAGCCCCGCGCCTTCGATCATGTCTGATAACATGGGCATAAGGTGTTCAGCCTGACCTTTGGCCATATCATCGGTGCGCGTGGCAACATGCCCGTCATGTATCAAGGCGGCAGAGCATGCTGGCCCAGATGTATCAAAGGCAATGATAGTTGGTGGGATCATCCTAATGACCACGACAGCGGCTTGGTCGCGTGGCGGGTCAATTTGCCCTTCGCTTCGAGGTCGAGCTGAACGGTCTTGAGCCACCAACCAGAGGTGGCCCCTCCGGGGAATAGGTCTTCGGGCAGATGTGCCTTGGCAGCTTCTTTGATCTCTTTGGCGGTCATTAGGTCCGACGACATAACCGCCATCATCGCGTCACGCATGGCCATATATTTCGCCGCGTCGACGTTAGTGACCGAACCAGGAACATTCACGTTTTCGACGGCGATTTTGGACATTGGTTAAGCCGCGACAGGCCGAACTTCGACGACTTCTGGAATGTAATGGCGCAGCAGGTTTTCGATGCCCATTTTCAACGTCAAAGTGGACGAGGGGCAGCCCGCGCAGGCGCCTTGCATATGCAAATACACCACGCCGCGTTCAAATCCGTGGAACGTGATATCGCCGCCATCTTGGGCCACGGCAGGGCGGACCCGTGTATCAAGAAGCTCTTTAATCTGTTCCACAATCGCGCCATCCTCGCCGGTGTGTTCTGCGTGGCCGGACGCGGGTGTGTGATCGTCAGCCATCGCCGATTGGCCAGACTGGTAATGTTCCATGATCGCACCAAGGATCGCTGGCTTGATGTGGTCCCATTCGGCGTCGTCTACCTTTGTCACCGTCACGAAGTCGTTGCCGAAGAACACACCATTCACATTGCCCACCGCAAAAATGCGTGCTGCCAATGGTGATCCGGCCCCTGCTTCGGGGGTTGGAAAATCGGCAGTGCCAACTTCAAGCACCGTTTGACCGGGCAGGAATTTCAGTGTGGCGGGGTTCGGCGTGGATTCGGTTTGGATGAACATCGGATGCGACCTTTGCTATTGCCATACCGATATGCGCCCGCGATGGGGGTTCGTCAAGGTTTGGTGCGACAGCCAGCGCAGATCACACGTCGTAGGTTGCGATTTCGATCAGGTTTTCATCGGGGTCGCGTATGTAAATCGACCGAATTTTGCCGGTCGCGCCTGTCCGGTCGACAGGCCCGTCTTCGATCGCGATTCCTTTTGCAGCTAACTGCGCAAGTACTCCATCTAACGCGGTGGTGGTGATCAGGCATAAATCCGCAGAACCTGCTGTAGGCTGACAAGCCTTTGGCTCGAATTCATTGCCCAGTTGATGCAAATTGATTTTTTGTGACCCGAATGTCAGCGCTTTGCGGTTATCGCCAAATGTAACGACGTTCATCCCAAGCACGGAGCTATAAAATGCGCAGGTCGCGTCTATGTCTGCGACAGTCAAAACAAGGTGATCCAAGCGGTCGATAACGATCATGGTCAGATCCGGCTTAGGTGATCGCTTCGAGGCGGTCTTTCGAGATGTCTTCTGGCACAATTGTGATCGGGATCGACAGGCTGCCAGCCTGACGCGTCAACGCAGTGACCAAAGGACCAGGCCCTTTTTTGTCGGATGCCGCACCGAGGACCAGCACGCCGATGTCAGGGTCGTCGTTGATCTGCGCCATGATTTCGTTGATGACTTCGCCTTCGCGGATCACGAGTTCGGGGTCAATGTTCTGTTTGTCGCGCATCCATTTGGCAAAGACTTCGAAATGGACTTCAATCCGCTCGCGGGCTTCATCGCGCATGATTTCGCCCACACCGATCCAGTGGTTGAATTCCTCCGGTGCGATGATCGACAGCACTTCAACACCGCCGCCCGTTTTTGCAGCGCGCATCGCGGCAAAGCGCATCGCGTTCAGGCATTCGCGGCTGTCGTCCAAAACGACTAGAAACTTACGCATGGTTCATCCCCCAATGATTCATCGTCAGTGTGGCGGATGCCGTGAAGCGAGGCAACAGTTAGCTGCGCAACATACCAACGATGTCATAGGTCTTGCGTAGGATTGGGTCGGCGATCGCACGTGCGCGCGCCGCGCCATCACCCAAAATGCGGTCGATTTCGGCAGGGTCGTCCATGTAGCGGGCCATTTCTGATGAAATCGGTGACAGTTTGGATACGGCAAGATCGGCCAATGCCGGTTTAAACCGGCCCCATTGGGCGCCTGCGTATTCCGACATCACCACCTCTGGTGTCGTGTCGTTCAGGGCCGCGTAGATGTCCACGAGATTGCGTGCCTCTGGACGGGTGGCCAGACCTTCGATAGTTTCAGGCAGCGGTTCCGGGTCGGTTTTCGCCTTTTTGAACTTCTTGGCGATCTTGTCCGCATCGTCGGTCATGTTGATGCGTTCCATGTCGCTTTCGCCGGACTTCGACATCTTTTTGGTCCCGTCGCGCAGGTTCATGACGCGGGTCGCGGGGCCGTCAATGACAGGGTTCGTTTCTGGGAAGAAATCGACCTTATAGTCGTGGTTGAATTTCTTGGCGATGTCGCGGGTCAATTCCACATGCTGTTTCTGATCTTCGCCCACAGGCACATCGGTGGCATGATACAATAGAATGTCAGCGGCCATCAGCGCAGGGTAGGCATAAAGGCCCAGCGACTGTTTTTCCGCATTTGACCCGGCTTTATCCTTGAATTGCGTCATGCGGTTCATCCAGCCAACGCGGGCCACGCAATTGAAAATCCATCCCAGCTCCGCATGTGCGGACACTTGGGATTGATTGAAAAGGATCGATTTTGTCGGGTCCAAACCCGCGGCCAGATAGCCGGCAGCAACTTCACGCGTCGCATTGGCAAGCTCTGCTGGATCCTGCCAGACGGTGATCGCATGCATGTCCACGACGCAATAGACCGTTTCCATCTGCCCCTGCATACCAACAAAGCGTTTGATTGCGCCCAAGTAATTTCCCAGCTGCAAACCGCCAGAGGGTTTGATCCCTGAAAATACGCGTGGTGTGAATGTCGTGTCAGTCATGGGATCGGTCCGGTCTGGATAAATGTCTAGGTTGCGCATACTCATGGCAGACAGTGTTTTGATTTTCAACAGCCCCAAGGTGGAAACCCATGCAACAAGAGCCCGTCGTCAACCCGATCCCGCCTGTGGTCATCGTACTTTGCCTGATTGTGGTGCTTGTTGAACTGGTTCTATCCGCGGCGGCGGCGGGTATGATTGGCGGCCCCCAAGGGATCGGCTGGCGCATTGCGGCGCTGCAAGATTACGGGTTTTCGCCTTTGGTTCTGGACCGTGTCGTGACCGTTGGCGATTTCAGTTTTGATGTGGTTAAGCGCTTCGTTACCTATGCGTTTGTGCATCTGAGCTTTACCCAAGCGTTGTTTTCGGCGGCACTATTGTTGGCCTTGGGCAAATTCGTTGGCGATGTTTTTAGCAGCGTTTCCCTCCTCATCGTGTTTTTTGGGGCGATGATCTTTGGGGCCATTGTGTTTGGCGTGATCGCCGAAGGACCAACACCGTTGTTGGGCATCTTCCCCGCGGTTTACGGGTTAATCGGGGCATTCACCTATATCCTTTGGGTGCGCTTAGGCGCATCGGGCGAAAGCCAATTGCGCGCGTTCCAATTGATTGGGTTCTTATTGGGCCTGCAATTGGTGTTCGGCCTATTGTTCGGATCAAACCTGTCTTGGATCGCGGAGCTGGCAGGCTTTGCTTATGGTTTCGTCGTGTCTATCGTCGTTGCACCGGGCGGCTGGACGGCGTTGGTCGCAAAACTTCGGGAACGCAATGGAGGCTGATATGGCGCAGACAACAGGACTAAATCATCTTGGTTTGACGGTCTGTGATCTGGACCAAACAACAGCGTTTTTTGTCGACGTATTGGGCTGGTTCGAAACCGCGCGCGATCCTGCCTATCCCCGCACGACCGTCACGGACGGCGCGCTGCGTTTGACACTGTGGCAGGCGGATAAATCCCATCTAATGATCGGGTTTGACCGGCGCAGTAATATCGGTCTGCATCATCTTGCACTTAGTGTGCCGACACGTGGAGAATTGATGACATTGGCCGCCGATGTGACGGCCTGCGAAGGTGTCGTCGTCGAATTTCAGCCCGAACCAATGGGCGGGGGGCCACGACAGCATATGATGTTTGCCGAACCGGGTGGGTTGCGGATCGAACTTGTCTGGTCGGGCGATGGTTAGCGGCGCAGCGCCCGTTTGAAGTCGCCCAAGCGGAATGCGCCGATCAGGTGGCCAATCCCGAAATAGCTGACAAGCCCGATTACCACGATGCCGATTAGCGCAATGTAGCGCCAGAAGGCCATGCCAAAGAACGGCGATAACAAGAGTTCGACAGCCAACAGGATGACGCCCATCAATACCGACGCGGCAATGATCCGCCAGATGCGTGTCAGGAACCGCGCATCAAACCGGGCCGCATCACCCATGTTGCGCGACCCGTTCCATAGCATCAGAACCATCGCCCATGCCGTGATCGTTGTGCCTAGCGGTGCGGCGATGAACCCCACATAAAACGATAGCCCAATCGCCAGCACGGCGTTCAGGACCATCGCGGCCAAAGCGTAGTAAAACGGTCGCTTCGTATCGCTGCGTGCAAAAAACAGCGGCTGGAATGTTTTGGCCAACACGAAGGCGGGCAAGCCCATGCCATAAATCGCCACAGCCAATGCGGTGGCCACAGTGTCGTCGGACGTGAATGCACCGCGTTCGAACAAGACGCTGACAAGTGGCACAGGGATTAGAACCAATGCCACCGCACCGGGCACGGTTAAAGCCATGGCAAGCTCGCTTGCGCGGTTAAACGCGTCACGCCCGCCTGCCTCGTCATTGGCCTGTAATCGGCGCGACAAGTCGGGCAGCAGCACGACGCCAATGGCAATCGCCACAACACCCAAGGGCAGTTGATACAACCGGTCGGCATAGTTGATCCACGCAATGGCGCCGTCAAAAAAGCTCGCGACTTGGCGCCCGACAAGCAAGTTGATCTGCATCACACCGCCAGCCAATGCAGCTGGCAGGGCGATCATGGCAAGCCGTTTCAGGTCAGGCGTCATTTTCGGCATCCCGACACGCAGTGGATAACCCGCGCGCTTTGCCGCGATCCACACCAAAGCCAGCTGAGCGATCCCGCCCGCCGGCACAGCCCAAGCCAATGAGTTGCCGATGGTAAGTTCGCTTGGGTCTAGCACCAATGCCGTGACGATAAGCGTTATAATAAAGATCACATTTAGCAGCACGGGCGCAGCCGCAGCAGCCATAAAACGCCCAGTTGCATTCAGCACGCCGGACAACAGCGCGGACAAGGAAATCAGCAAGATATAGGGGAACGCGATCCGCCCATAGGTGACGGCCAAATCGAACCGCTCATCGGCCGCGAAACCAGATGCCATTGCCGTGACCAAAGCTGGCATCGCTAGCACACCGATGGTGGTAAATACGGTCAAGATAAAGGACATGCCAACAAACGCGTCTTGGGCAAATCGCAAAGCGTCGTCGTCCGCTTGCACTTTTTTCGAAAACATCGGGACGAAAGCAGTATTAAACGCGCCTTCGGCGAAGAATCGGCGGAACATATTGGGCAAGGAAAACGCGATCAGGAATGCCTCGGCCACAGGTCCGGTGCCCAAAAAGGCGGCGATCATGATGTCACGGGCAAAGCCCATCACACGGCTTAGCAGCGTCCAGATGCCAACTGTGAAAAAGCCAGCCATCAGGCGGATGGGTTTCATGAATGCGCCCTTTCAGAGCCTTGGGTGATGGCCTCGCGCAACTTGCGTTCAAGCGTGGCCCGCTTGGCTTCGGAATGGTATTTTAACCCAATCATGTCTTTGACATAGAAACTGTCGACGACCTGTTCACCAAACGTCGCGATGACTGCGCTGGCAATATAGACATTGTTGTTGGCCAATGTGCGCGTCAGGTCGAACAGCAGTCCAGGGCGGTCGCGCGTGTCGACCTCGATGATTGTGTAAATCTCTGACCCAGTATTATCAAAGGTGATATGGGTCGGTACGCGGAACGCTTGCTCGCGTTTCTTAATCTTGTCGCGGTCTTTGAGCGCGTCGCGGGCCACGACCTCGCCGCGCAATGTGCGGCTGATCATTTTGCGCAAACGGGGCAGGCGGGCTGCCTCATAGGGGCTGCCATCGGCGTCTTGAATCCAGAACACAGCTGTCGCGTAGCCGTCGTTGGTCGTATAGGTGCGCGCATCCACGACATTCGCCCCAACCAGCGCGAGCGCACCGGTCATTCGGCTAAACAGGCCGGGATGATCGACCATCGCCAGACATGCACGGGTGGCGTCGCGGTCTTCGTCAAGCATCAGGTCGATACTGATTTGGGTGTCATCCATATCACGCAAAAGATCGGCGAAAACACGATGCGCAGCAAGCGGTAAACCCTGCCAATAGGGGCCGTAATGCCGCGCAGTTTCGGTGCGCAAATCTTTGGCGGGCCAATCAGCAAGGGCCGTACGCAGGGCACGTTTCGCCTCTGTTTCGCGGGTCTCTCGGTTGAGATCTTCAATCCCGTTTTCCAGCGCGTCGCGCGTCGCGGCATAAAGGTTGCGGATCAACACCGCTTTCCAGTTGTTCCATGTGCCTGGCCCAACGCCGCGAATGTCGCAAACGGTCAACACGGTCAGCAGATCAAGCCGTTCGACCGACTTCACAACTTTAGCAAAGTCGCGCACGGTGCGAGGGTCGGCGATGTCACGTTTTTGCGCGACATCTGACATTAACAGGTGATAGCGGATCAGCCACTCGACAGTCTCGCATTCCTTTTTCGAAAGGCCTAGTCGCGGGGCCACAACGCGCGCAATCTGTGCGCCCAAAATCGAATGGTCTTCTGGCCGCCCTTTGCCAATGTCATGCAGTAAAAGGGCCACGTAGATCACCTTGCGACTGATCCCGCGCTTTAGGATCGAGGATGCGACTGGCAGCTCTTCGATCAGCTCTTCGCGCTCAATCTGGGCGAGGTGACTGATCGTCTGGATCGTATGTTCATCGACCGTGTAATGGTGATACATATTGAACTGCATCATCGCGACGATGGGCGCAAATTCTGGAATGAATGCGCCCAGAACGCCCAATTCATTCATCCGCCGTAACCCCCGTTCAGGGTTCCCGTGCTTGAGCATCGTATCAAGGAACAGCTTGGCCCCGACCTTACTGTTTTGCACATCCTTATCAATCAGATGAAGGTTCGCCGACAACAGCCGCATTGCGTCTGGATGCAAAAGCGTGCCGGTGCGCAGCACCTCTTCAAAGATGCGCAACAAGTTTAGCGGATCGGCCAAAAACGCATCGGTGTCGGCGACAGTCAGACGGTTTTGCAAAATCGCATAGGGTGGTTTGGCCTTTTTGCGCCGTTTGAAAATCCGTTCCAACATAGGTTCGGGTTTGAGGTGCGCGTTTTCTTGGGCGGTCAGAAAGATGCGGGTCAGCTCGCCCACTTGGGTCGCGTGCCGGAAATAGGTTTGCATGAAATGTTCAACGCCACGCCGCCCACCGCCATCTTTGAACCCCATGCGGTCTGCGACTTCGACTTGCATATCGAAAGTCAGCTGATCCATGGGACGTTTCGCGATCAGATGCAAGTGACAGCGCACAGCCCAAAGGAAGTCCTCGGCCGTGTGAAACGCCTCGTATTCGTCTTGGGTAAACAGCTTGCGGTCGACCAATTCGGACGCGTTTTTTACGTCGTTGACGTATTTGCCAATCCAGTAAAGAGACTGCAGATCACGCAGCCCGCCTTTGCCTTCTTTGACATTGGGTTCGACCATATACCGCTGACCGCCTTGCTTGCGGTGACGTTCGGCACGTTCGGTCAGTTTGGCGTCAATAAATTCGGGCGCTGTCGATTTGAACAGATCGGACCATAGCCGTTTGGTCAATTGTGCGGCCAGATCGGCGTCGCCCGCAATCAGGCGCGTTTCCACAAGGGACGTACGGATTGTGAAATCTTCTCTGGCGAGTTTGACACAGTCCTTGATTGTGCGGCTGGCATGGCCGACCTTCAGCTTCAAGTCCCACAGGATATAGAGCATTGATTCGATCACGCCCTCGGCCCAAGGGGTCATCTGGGTGGGGGTGAGGAAAAGCAAATCGACGTCAGATTGCGGCGCCATTTCGCCGCGCCCGTATCCGCCCACAGCGACCAACGAAAGCCGTTCCGCCTGTGCTTGTTCCTGCGGATGCACGTATTTTAGTACAACGTAAAGAACCTCACGCACGATCACATCCGTCAACCAGCTGATTGCCCTCGTGGTCGGGCGCGCATTGAACGGGTCTGCGTTAAAGGCCGCGGTAATTGTGTCGCGCCCAGCCGCTTGTGTTTGAAGCAAAATGCCAACTGTGGCTTTGCGCATGTCGGCCTCATTGGGCAAGTCGCGCAGGGCTGCATCGATCCGCTGGCGCAAACCGGCTGTGTCGCAAATAGAAGACGCCGGACAGATGAACCCGTCCGGCGCTTCAGGTGTTTGTGCTGATGGGATCACGTTTCTACGAACCCGATCCGCCAAAGCTGCGTGGTGCAGGCTCTAGAATGACAACCGCGCCGTCGCGTACTGTCGCCACGGCAAGCCCACGCTCGTTGGTACCATTCGGCAGCAAGCGGAAAATGCCAGACGTGCCTTGGAACCCTTGTGGGGTGGTCAACGCCGCTGCTGTCAACGCGCCCGCGTTACCTTTGGTAGCCAATGCCCCAATCGCGGCAATGCCGTCAAAGGCAAGACCAGCAAGTGGATGCGGGCGGTCGCCATAAGCGGCCTCATAGCGGCTTTCGAACAGGTTCTGCATATTGCGGTCTGGTAATGCGAACAGGCCGTTTTGCAAACCAGGCAAGGCAAGCGCCTGTGGTGCGGCGTTCCAGCGTGTTAGGCCAATATAGCGCGTCACAGATGGGCTTAGACCTGCTTCTGGCAATGCTGTCGCAAGAATTGGCAGATCGGCGTTGACGCCGGCAGTCAGGAACACAGCCTCTGCACCGGATTCTTTGACAGCCGCAACGATTGGACCGGCAGCAGTTACGATGCCCTGCTGCGACAAAGGATAGTTTTGGATGGACGCCAATTGCGCGCCATTTGTGCGCACAGCAACGCGCACCGCATCACGGCCAGCTTCACCAGCTACATTATCGGCATGGATAACCGCATAACGGTTGATGCCCTGACGACCAGAATAATCGACAAGACGGATTGCAGTGTTTTGGAACGTGGACCCCAGAACATAGACGTTGCCGCCAGCGATGGATGTGTTGTTCGAGAATGCGAGCACATTCACGTTTGCCGGTGCTACTGCAACACCCGCGGCGTTTGCGGCTTCACCGAACAATGGGCCAAGAATAATTTTCGCCCCTTCAGCGACGGCCAATGTGGCGACGGATGCCGCATGCACTGGATCAGCGCCCGTATTATAGACCCGCAAATCAATCTTTACGCCTTGGAGGTCAGAAATCGCCAGACGCGCCGCGTTTTCTAGGTTCGATGCCAAAAGGCTATCTGTGCCGGTTCCAGATCCACCCGGAACAAGCAAAGCGACCTGAAACGGTGCATTCGGGTCGATGCGTTGGCCGGAATTTCCGCCAATGCCGGAAAGCATGGATGTATCGCATGCTGCGAGCCAAAGAATGGACATGACCGCAAAAACGCGACCAATTGCCTTGCGGGGACTGGGTAAACGGGCAAACATATATATAACTCCCTAAAGGTGACGAGACCTTGATTATTCGTGGCGCAACCAGTTGCGACCTTTTGGTGATCACTCGGGAACCATAATACTGCCTTAGCCACAAGGGTCTAGTTATGAATTTTTTAACCAAGCCGCTCTCCGCCGGTTTGTATTTTGTTGCCACGCCGATTGGGTCAGCGCGGGATATGACATTGCGCGGGCTGGATATTCTGGCGTCAGCGGATGTTTTGGCTGCCGAAGACACACGCACGGCGCGCAAACTGATGGAAATCCATGGTGTCCCGCTAAACGGGCGGCAGGTCGTGGCGTTTCACGATCATACAAATGACGGGGCCGCAAAACGGTTTGTTGACGCTATCGCCGCTGGAAAGTCCGTCGCGTATGTATCCGAGGCAGGCACCCCGCTGATCGCCGATCCCGGTTATGAAATTGGTCGCGCGGTCATCGCGGCAGGCTTGCCCGTGCTTACCGCACCAGGCGCGTCAGCAGTTTTGGCTGCATTAACTGTGTCAGGTTTGCCAACGGACCGGTTTGCCTTTGTCGGGTTTTTGTCGTCATCCAAGCAGCAACGCGAGACCGAGATAGCGCAATTACGCGATACGCCGTTCACCTTGGTCTTTTATGAAAGCCCGAAACGTATTCACCATATGTTAGGCAGTTTGCGCGATGTTTTGGGTGGAGAACGGGAAGCAGTGGTTTGCCGTGAACTGACAAAAAAGTTTGAAGAAACGCAACGCGGAACGTTGGATCAGTTGATTGATCAATTTGATGGGCGGGTCGTGAAAGGCGAGCTCGTGGTGCTTGTCGGCCGCGCTGGCGCGACGGAAGTGGTCGAACAAGATGTGGAAACGGCGTTGCGCGACGCGATGAAAACGATGCGGGTTAAGGATGCCGCGACAGTGGTTGCGGGTGCAATGGGGCTCCCGCGACGGCAGGTGTATCAAATGGCTCTTGGGCTTGGAGACGATGAATGACGGGACTGGTTGGATATCACGCGGGCCGCGTGGCCGAAGATATTGCGGCGCGCGATTATATCGCACGTGATCATCTTTTGGCAGCAAAACGCTGGCGCGGACTAGGTGGTGAAATTGATTTGATCATGCGTGACGGTGCGCAGGTTGTTTTTGTTGAGGTCAAGAGAAGTGCGAGTTTTGCAAAAGCAGCGACACGGTTGGGGCGCCGGCAGATGGACAGGCTTGTAGCTGCAGGATCCGAATTTTTGGCAGGTGAACCAAAGGGGCAGCTCACTGATGTCCGGTTTGATTTAGCCCTTGTAAATGGCCAAGGCGATGTGCGCGTGATTGAAAATGCCTTTGGTCACGCGTAGCAACGGTTGAACAGACGCGCGGGTTACGCCATGTAACACAGACCACATCAGCAACGAGGTCTGCCCATGTCATTGAAAGTCGCCATTCAAATGGACCCGATCGGTCCAATCAATATCGACGCTGACAGCACGTTCCGCATCATGGAAGAGGCGCAGGCGCGTGGTCACGCGCTATTCTATTACACGCCTGACAAAATTGCATATCAAGAAGGACGCGTAACCGCACGTGGCTGGCCAGTAACCGTGCAACGTGTCCACGGTGATCATTATAGTTTGGGCGAAGAGACAGAAGTCGATCTGTCCGACTATGACGTTGTCTGGCTTCGCCAAGATCCACCATTTGATATGGGCTATATCACCACGACCCATATTCTGGACATGATCCACCCTGATACATTGGTTGTGAATGATCCGTTTTGGGTGCGCAATTACCCCGAAAAACTGTTGGTTCTGAATTTCCCTGATCTGACGCCACCGACGATGATCGCGCGCGATCTCGACACGCTCAAGGATTTTCGCGCGCGTCATGGTGATGTCATCCTTAAGCCCCTTTATGGCAACGGCGGCGCAGGCGTGTTCAAGCTTCGCAAAGACGATAGCAATCTGGCTTCACTGCATGAAATGTTCTCTGGTATTAACAATGAACCGCTGATTATGCAGAAATTTCTGCCCGTCGTGTCCAAAGGTGACAAACGCGTAATTTTGGTTGATGGCGAGCCTGTTGGGGCCATCAATCGTGTCCCAGCCGAAGGCGAAACACGGTCGAATATGCATGTCGGCGGTCGCCCCGAAAAAGTTGAGCTGACGGATCGTGACCGCGAGATTTGTGCGGTAATTGGCCCGCTTTTGCGTGAAAAGGGGCAGGTGTTTGTTGGCATCGATGTCATCGGCGATTGGCTCACGGAAATTAACGTCACTTCACCGACGGGCATTCAAGAGCTGGAACGTTTTGATAACGTGAACATTACGGCCAAAATCTGGGAGGCGATTGAAGCAAAACGCTAATCGTCCTTCGTTAGCGCCAGTCTAAAACTAATTGCTTCGGCAATATGCGGGTGTCGTACATCGGACGATCCATCCAGATCCGCGATGGTGCGGGCCACCCGCAAAACCCGGTGGTATCCGCGTGCGGAGAGGCCAAAACGTTCAGCGACGCGGACCAAAAGCGCTTTACCTTCGGCATCGGGCGTCGCAAATTCTTCCAGCGCGCGCCCCTCTGCGTCGGCGTTGACGCGCATTTTGGATTTGTCTGCAAATCGTTGCGTTTGGACGTCCCGCGCCGCCGCAACCCGCGCCGCGATACTGGCAGAGCTTTCGCCGTTTTGCGGCAAATCAAGATCGGTAAAGGCGACAGGTGGCACTTCAATCCGCAGATCGAACCGGTCAATTAGCGGCCCAGATATCCGCCCCATGTAGTCCTCTCCGCAGATTGGCGCGCGGGAGCAAGCGCGCGCCGGGTCGGTCAGAAACCCGCATTTGCAAGGGTTTGCTGCGGCCACAAGCATGAACTGGCAGGGATATTTGATATGTGCATTGGCGCGGGCGACGACGACCTCGCCTGTTTCGATCGGCTGGCGGAGCGTTTCTAGAACTGTGCGTGAAAATTCTGGGAATTCGTCCATGAACAACACGCCGTTATGGGCGAGGCTGATTTCCCCGGGTTGCGCGCCGCGACCGCCGCCAACAATTGCGGCCATGGATGCCGTATGATGCGGCTCTCGGAATGGCCGTTCGCGGTTGATCCCACCTTCATCAAGCAGGCCAGAGACAGAATGGATCATGGAGGTTTCCAAGGCCTCGGTTGGCGTCAGCGGGGGCAGAATGCTGGGAATGCGGGCGGCGAGCATAGATTTCCCAGATCCGGGCGGGCCAACTAAAAACATATGATGCCGTCCGGCTGCCGCGATTTCCAAGGCGCGTTCTTGGCCCTTTACATCTGCCAAGTCGCGGGCGGTTGGTTGGGTTTTGACCTCTCCTGCTTTGGCAGGTGCGAGCACGGATTGCCCTGTGAAATGCTGTATCAACTGCGCCAAACTATGTGGTGCGATCACGCGTGCGTTTCCAACCCAAGCTGCCTCTGGCCCGCAGGCCTTGGGGCATAGCAGCTGTTTATCTTCTGCTGCGGCGGCTATCGCGGCGGGCAGGGCCCCGTGAACGGGCACAAGATCGCCGTTCAACGACAGCTCTCCTAATGCGACGGTCGTGGCCGCGTCGTCGGCGGGGATGATTTCGATGGCTGCAAGCACGGCCAAGGCGATAGGCAGGTCGAAATGCGATCCGATTTTAGGCAAGTCGGCAGGTGATAAGTTGATCGTGATCCGCTTGGACGGCAGCGCGATGGCCATGGCGGTTAAGGCGGCCCGAACCCGTTCGCGGGCCTCGGACACGGCTTTGTCAGGCAGCCCAACGATTGTGAACGCAGGAATGCCCGGCGCCACGGCGCATTGTACTTCGACCATGCGCGCCTCTATGCCTTCGAAGGCGACTGTATATGTGACCGCGGCCATTGCGCCCTCATCGTTAAGCTTTGTTAACGAGTAAGGCGCGCTGGTTTAGGAATGGTTAACGCGGACTTAAAGCAGCGCCATGAATTGGGGCCAAGCAGCGGCGTCATTCACGGTTTTGTCGCGGCAAAACGCGTTGCAGAACCCGAATATCCGCCCGTCCAATTCAAGCAGATGTGTGATTTCAAGGCCTGAGTATGGGCAGACGTCATTTTCGGGCGTGCCAGTTTCAATTGCCCGTGCCGCCAGCGGTTCTGGCCCGCGCCACGTCACTTCTGGTAGGTCGGCTTCGAATGCTGGCATGCGAGGTTCATTGGCAAGCCCCATTGCGCGCCACCGTCGCAAGGACGGGTCTGCAAGGTGTGCTGCGACATAGTCGCGTGTCGTCGGTCGCGTATCGAACCCATAGGTCGCAAGCCGTGTCGCCATCGGCGCAAAGATCGCGTCGACGATTGAATATTCGCCGCAAAGCCATGGCGTTTTACTGCCTGTGATGTCGCGCGCATGTGCCCAAATTGTTTCCAAGCGGTCCAGTTCTGCCGCGATGGTGTCAGGCGGTGTGACGGTCTCAAACCCTGTGCGCAGGTTTACGGCCCAGTCGCTGCGTAACCCGCCAAAGCTGGAATGCATTTCATTGGCCAAGGCACGTGCGGTTCCACGGGCCAAGGGATCGGATGGCCAGAACGCGATATCGGGATGACGGCTTGCCAGCTCTTCGCCGATCGCCAAGCTGTCATTGAGCGTTGCCCCCTCTGGCGTGACAAGCGTTGGCAAGGTGCGCGCGGGAGCGAGGTCTGCCAGCATCGGACGTAGGGCGGATTCGGATTCTGGGCGGAAGATTGTGGTCTTGAGCTGATCCTCCAATCCGAAACGGTTGAACATCAAATAGGCCGCGATGGACCAGCTAAAATACAGGCGATTGCCGAGATACATGTGATAAGTCATGCGACAACCTTAGGGTGCGGCTTAGCAGGTTGCCAACGCAATTCTGTGAACCGCAATATCACGCGATGTGATTGATAACGGGGGCGTCCCAACCGGCATTCGTTGTGATTTTAGTCACCGAGAAATTGCCGATCTTATGGCTGAATGCCGCGTATGCTGTAATGCCCAGAGCGCGTTGCACTTGGGTTAGAATAACACCGAAGTGTGCCACGACGATCAGGTCGGGATGACCCAGCGCGACGTAGCCGTCGATCGCGGTATCGACACGCGCGCGCACCGCATTCCAGCTTTCGCCCTCTGGTGGGTTCACATCACCCGGCGTTTCCCAATAAGCGCGCAGTAGGGCTGGGTCACGGGCCTCGGCGTCGGCAAAAGTCAGCCCATCCCATGCGCCAAAATTGATCTCGCGCAGGGCGGGGTCATGGGGAAGCCGCTGCGTTAGAGCTAATGCGCTGGCGGTATCCGCCGCGCGGATCAGATCGGATGATACGACAGGGGCATCGGGCAAATACGCCCGCAACCGCGCGATTGCCGCTGTGTCAGACAGATCCGCGGGCAGGTCGGTCCAACCAATCATAGACTTCGCATGGGTAGGCCCGTGCCGGACCAGCCAAAGCGTCGTCATAGGCTGCCCTTTAACGTCAGCGGCAAACCGGCCATGACCGCGATGACTGTATCGGCGATGGCGGCGATATCTTGGTTCAGTTGCCCTTGCGCATTGCGAAACCTGCGAGACAAGGCGTTGTCGGGCACGATGCCCATGCCGATCTCGTTTGATACCACAACAACGGGTGCGGCGCAGTTTGTTAGGGCGGCCAGCAATGCGGCCTGATGTTCACCCAGATCATGTTCACCCAAAATCACATTTGTTAACCACAACGTCGCGCAGTCCAGCAAAACAATGTCGGAAGCCGTCGCAGTGGCAAGCGCGCTTGGAACATCCAGCGGGGCTTCTATCGTGGTCCAATTGCTGCCACGTTGGTCAAGATGGACCGCGATTTTTGCGGCCATTTCATTGTCGAACACCTGCGCCGTGGCGATGTAAATCTTGGTCAAACCACTTTGTTCACAAAGGCTTTCTGCAAATTTCGACTTTCCGCTCGCCGCACCTCCCAACACCAAAGTGAGATTTCTATGATTTTTTATGGAACTCATTTGGAACCTGCGCGTTGGGGCATGAATGAGAAAAAACAATTAGCATGAAAAGTGCGGTTCGCAAGTCTGGGGAGACGTCGAAATGGTTGCTACAGTGAACACTGATCAAATCCTGTCGCGCACTGCGATGAAAGCAGAGCTGCTTGATGCGGAAACGGAACTCGCCTTGGCTTACGCGTGGCGCGATCATCGCGACGAACAGGCGCTGCATCGGTTGATCACGGCTTATATGCGTTTGGCGATTTCTATGGCGTCAAAATTCCGCCGTTACGGTGCCCCGATGAACGATCTGATCCAAGAGGCGTCGGTTGGTTTGATGAAAGCGGCAGAAAAGTTTGACCCTGATCGTGGCCTGCGCTTTTCGACTTATGCCGTGTGGTGGATCAAGGCGTCGATCCAAGACCACGTGATGCGCAATTGGTCTATGGTGCGCACGGGGTCGACGTCGTCTCAAAAATCCCTGTTTTTCAACATGCGCCGGGTTCAAGCGCGCATCGAACGCGAAGCCGCTGCCGAAGGGAGAGCAGTCGAACGCCACGTGATGTTGCAGGCCATTGCGACGGAAGTAGGCGTTCCATTGCATGACGTGGAAATGATGGATGGCCGTTTGTCTGGGTCTGATTTTTCACTCAATGCGACCCAATCGTCAGAGGATGAGGGTCGCGAGTGGATTGATGCGCTCGAAGATGACGGCGCGCAGGCAGAAGAAACTGTCGCCAACAATCACGACAATGACACATTACGGCAGTGGTTATTGATGGCGTTGTCCTCGCTAAGCGACCGTGAACAATTCATCGTGCGCGAACGCAAAATTCGGGACGATCCGCGCACACTGGAATGTTTGGGCAAAGAGCTCGGATTGTCGAAGGAACGCGTGCGTCAGGTTGAAGCCGCCGCTTTCACGAAAATGCGCAAAACTTTGCAGGATCAAAGCCCAGAGATCACGGCGTTCCTACACTGACACGGCGCATTGTCATTGACCTGCGACTTGCCATAGTGTCACCGGTGAAGAAACCGGAGGCGTAACATGCTGGCTGATAAACGTATTCTTTTGATCATCGGGGGCGGTATCGCCGCGTTCAAATCGCTCGACCTGATCCGCCGCTTGCGTGAACAGGGTGCCTCTGTGACCCCTGTGCTGACAAAGGCAGGTGCGGAATTCGTGACCCCGCTCAGTGTATCTGCATTGGCGTCAGAAAAGGTTTACCAAGAATTATTCGACCTGAATGCAGAGGCAGAGATGGGCCACATTGAATTGTCCCGCGCTGCCGATTTGGTTGTCGTGGCCCCCGGCACAGCTGACCTGATGGCCAAGATGGCAGGTGGACTGGCCAATGATCTTGCATCAACGCTTTTGCTTGCCACAGACAAAAGCGTGCTTGTCGCCCCTTCGATGAACGTGCGCATGTGGGAACATGCCGCGACCCAGCGCAATATGGCCCAGCTCAAAGACGACGGCATTTTGTTTGTTGGCCCGAACGAGGGCGATATGGCCTGTGGCGAATACGGTTATGGTCGCTTGGCCGAACCAATGGAAATTGTCGCTGCGATTGATACGGCGCTTGCGGATGGTCCACTTAAAGGTAAACACATTCTTGTAACCTCTGGTCCGACACACGAGCCGATTGATCCCGTGCGTTATATCGCAAACCGGTCGTCTGGTGCGCAGGGCACCGCGATTGCGCGGGCACTTGCGGCCTTGGGTGCAGATGTAACTTTTGTAACGGGACCCGCCGATGTGCCGCCGCCGATGGGTGTGCGTGTTGTGGCTGTGCAGACCGCCGCCCAGATGTTGGATGCCGTGCAAAGCGCCCCCGCCGCCGACGCCGGTATTTTCGCGGCTGCTGTGGCCGATTGGCACGTCGCCAATGCAGGCACGTCGAAGATAAAGAAGGACGGAAACGGACTGCCCGAGCTCGAATTTGCCGAAAATCCGGACATCCTCGCGACAGTTTCGCAGATGAAAAAGGGGCGGCCTGCCGTAGTCATCGGCTTTGCCGCTGAAACCGATAACGTAATCGCAAACGCAACCGCGAAGCGGAAACGCAAGGGCTGCGACTGGATCGTCGCCAACGACGTGTCGCCGTCCACGGGCATTATGGGCGGGTCCGAAAATGATGTAACGCTGATCATGGAAGACGAATCCGAAGACTGGCCGCGCATGACCAAAGATGCTGTCGCGGCCAAGCTGGCGCAGAAATTGGCAGAGGCGCTGGCATGATCATCCGGCTGGCATGGGCCGAGGGCGCAGACCAGTCCATTGGCTTGCCTCGCTATGAAACAGCCGGTGCTGCAGGGGCTGATCTACGTGCGAATTTCGCCGATGGGCAGAGCGTCGTGTTGGAACAGGGTGCACGCGCGTTGATCCCGACTGGGCTGAGCATGGCCATTCCAACTGGATTCGAGGTGCAAATCAGACCTCGTTCCGGACTGGCGTTGAAACACGGGATCGCATTGGTCAATTCACCCGGCACGATTGATAGCGATTATCGTGGTGCTGTTGGGGTAATCATGATCAATCTGGGCGATGACAGCTTTGAGATCACCCACGGCATGCGCGTTGCCCAAATGGTTGTCGCGCCGGTTGTGCAGGCGGAGTTCGACGTTGTTGATGCACTAGATGATACAGAACGCGGTGCCGGTGGTTTCGGGTCGACCGGACAATGATGGTCGTTTTTGTCATGGCTGCGGTTCTTTGGGGAACTGGCGCGGCGATGGGCACGCCGAAACGCGCACGTTGGGTGATGATTGGTGCGCTGTTTGCCGCGGTTATTCTGATTCAGGTTACATTGCCAAACGGCCATCCACTGCGTGAAGCAACAGGTGGAGATGTGGGCCTTTGGGCGCTGCTACTTGCGTTTTTTGGTGTTGGCTTTGGCTATCAGCGGCTGCTGCGGGTTTTGCGCCGCAGGGCGCAGTCCGGCAGGGTGGAGCCTACCCCTGATGGAAGCTTTTCCGCGAGTGAATTGGACCGCTACGCCCGCCATATCATGTTGCGCGAAGTTGGCGGGCCAGGGCAAAAGGCGCTTCGCAACGCATCCGTTTTGGTCGTTGGTGCCGGTGGGCTTGGGTCTCCAGCGCTGCAATATCTTGCGGCGGCTGGCGTGGGCACAATTGGCGTGATCGACGATGATGTGGTTGATAATAGCAACCTGCAACGACAAGTCATCCATACAGACGGTCGCATCGGTGACCCCAAAGTGCTGTCTGCCGCCGATGCGATGACGGCTCAGAACCCGCATGTTACCGTGCGCCCCTACAATCGTCGCCTGACGGCTGATATCGCGACAGGCATCGTTGCGGACTATGATCTTGTGCTTGATGGGACGGATAACTTTGCAACGCGCTATTTGGTGAATGAAACCTGTGTGGCGCTGGGAAAACCGTTGATTGCTGCCGCGCTTACGCAATGGGAAGGGCAGATCAGTTTGTATGATCCGGCCCATGATGCACCTTGCTATGCATGTGTTTTTCCAACGATGCCTGATGTTGCGCTGGTTCCTAGTTGCGCCGAGGCTGGTGTCATCGGTCCGCTTGCGGGTGTTGTCGGATCAATGATGGCGGTCGAGGCGGTCAAGGCGCTGACAGGTGCGGGTGACACGTTGCGAGGGCGTCTGATGATCTATGACGCGCTTTATGCCCAGTCGCGGGTCATTAAGGTCAAACGTGATGTCACATGTGCAGTTTGCGGCGCGCAAATTTGAGTATTTGAGACAATGCGAGGCATGGGTTCTGGCAAAACGCTGGGGCGGCTATTAGCTGTAATGGGAATAGGAGAATGACCATGACAAATCCGCTGTTGAACGATTGGGACACCCCGTTTGGCTTGCCGCCATTTGATGCGATTTCAGACGATGACTTTGCGCCCGCCGTCGATGCCGCATTGGATACTGCGCGGACGAACATGGATGCGATTGCACAAAATGTGGACGCGCCGACGTTTGACAATACGATTGTGGCAATGGAGTTGGCTGATACGGATTTGGGTCGGATTCTGGGGGCGTTTTATGCGTTGGCTGGTGCCGACAGTAACCCTGCCCGTGAAGCATTGCAGCGCGACTTTGCCCCCAAGCTAAGCGCTTATGGGTCTTGGGTGACTGGTAACTCTGCCTTGTTTGCCCGTGTCGAAGACCTTTGGAACCGGCGAGATGCGCTTGACCTAACGGAAGAACAATCGCGGGTTTTGATGTTGTCTTATCGCGGGTTCGTGCGTGCAGGTGCCCAACTGACCGGTGCGGATGCGGATAGGTTGCGTGATGTGAAATCGCGTTTGTCTGTGATGGGGACCCAGTTTGTCCAGAACTTGCTGGCGGATGAGCGTGACTGGTTCATGCCGCTCGACAATGACGCATTGGCAGGCTTACCCGATTTCGTTGTCGCGACGGCCAAATCCGCGGGCGAGGAAAAGGATGCCGGCGGGCCGGTTTTGACCCTGTCGCGGTCGCTCATCGTTCCGTTTTTGCAGTTTTCAGACCGTCGCGATTTGCGTCAGGTCGCATATGAGGCCTGGGTGGCCCGTGGTGCGAATGGTGGCGAGACGGACAATCGCGCGCTGGCGGCCGAAACGCTTGCGCTACGGTATGAGCGGGCGCAGTTGCTGGGCTATGATCACTTTGCCGACTACAAATTGGAAACCGAAATGGCGGGTGATCCGGCATCTGTGCGCAAGCTGTTAATGAACGTTTGGTCACCTGCCAAATCCGCTGCCGATGCGGATGCCAAACAGCTGGAACGCATGTTGCATGCCGATGGCTGGGATGGCCCGTTAGAGGCATGGGACTGGCGGTATTATTCCGAAAAGCGCCGCAAGGATTTGCATGACCTCGATGAGGCGGAATTGAAGCCATATCTGCAATTGGATCGGATGATTGAAGCGTCATTTGCTTGTGCGACCCGGTTGTTCGGGCTGGAATTCGCGCCGCTTGATGCACCGTCTTACCACCCTGATGTGCGCCAATGGGAGGTTACCCGAGGTGGCGAACATATTGCCGTATTCATCGGGGATTATTTTGCTCGTGGATCAAAAAGGTCAGGCGCATGGTGTTCGGCAATGCGGTCCCAAAGCCGTGCGAATGGCGAGATCCGGCCACATGTTGTCAACGTGTGCAATTTCGCGAAACCGGCGGCTGGGTCGCCTGCGTTGTTGTCCTATGACGATGCGCGGACCTTGTTCCACGAATTCGGCCATGCGCTGCACCAGATGTTGTCCGATGTGACTTATGAAAGCATCAGTGGCACATCCGTGGCCCGTGATTTTGTGGAATTGCCAAGCCAGCTGTATGAGCATTGGTTAGAAGTGCCAGAGGTGCTTGCAGAATTTGCCACCCACGCGGAAACTGGCGCGCCGATGCCTGCGGATCTGCTGGAACGCATGCTGGGTGCTGCTACCTATGATATGGGGTTTAGCACCGTGGAATATGTGGCGTCCGCACTCGTTGATCTTGGGTTTCACGAAGGGCCGCCGCCCGCTGACCCGATGCAAAAACAGACAGAGATTTTGGAAGATATAGGCATGCCGCGCGCCATCCGGATGCGCCACGCGACACCGCATTTCGCACATGTTTTCGCAGGTGACGGATACTCCTGCGGCTACTACAGCTACATGTGGTCAGAGGTCATGGACGCTGATGCATTTGCCGCATTCGAAGAGGTGGGCAACCCGTTTGACGCCGATCTGGCGGAGCGGTTGGAAGACACGATCCTGTCGTCCGGCGGTTCGGTGGACGCGGCTGAATTGTATGTGCAATTCCGTGGCCGCTTGCCAGGTGTAGAAGCATTGCTAAAAGGGCGCGGCTTGGCAGGTTAGCGATGATCGTCGGGGTGTTTTTGCACGCCGACAGGGTCCTTGTGGATTAAGACATCGACGTTTGGATAGGCGGCTGTGATTGCGCGACGTAGGGCTGCGCCGATGGCGTGGGCCTCGTCCAAGGTCTGCGCGCCGTCGAGCTCGATATGCATGTTCACAAACACGCGGCTGCCCGCAACGCGGGTTTTTAGGTCGTGGTAACCGTGAAGGCCGGGAAAATCGCGGGCGATGGTTTCGATCCCTGTAATCATTTGCGGGTCGGCTTGCCGATCCATGAGCGCGTCCCAAGCGGTTTTGCCGATGCGCAATGCGCCGACGGCAAGGATGGCCGCCGCACCCAAAGCCACAACACTGTCGACATACCCCAACCCGAAACGGGCAGAGGCAAACAGCGCGATGATTGCACCTACGTTGGGGATGAGGTCACCCAAATAATGCAGGCTGTCGGCCTTTACCACTTTGTTGCCCGTCAACCGTGCGACCCTGCGTTGCCAGATGACCAGACCCAGTGTGACAACGATTGCGAACAGTGCGACGGCCATGCCGCTTGCTTCGCGTTCGGGCAGGGTGACGTCGTCGGACAATAGGCGCAAAATTGCAGCGACGGCGATCACACCGGCAGAGATCAGGATGAACAGGGATTGGCCGAGTGCGGCGAGGTCTTCTGCGCTGGTATGTCCGAAATTATGGTCGTCATCGGCGGGTTTCGCGGCATAGGCAATG
Source organism: Yoonia sp. (assembly GCA_965660685.1). Classification (GTDB taxonomy): domain Bacteria; phylum Pseudomonadota; class Alphaproteobacteria; order Rhodobacterales; family Rhodobacteraceae; genus Yoonia. Next base: position 60,831 of record CBFIAX010000003.1, read on the forward strand.
GCGGCCAGCCCGCCCAGCGACATCATCAAATCCATCGCGCTATCGGCCAAAGTGGCCGCAATCGCGAGCGATCCAGTTTGTCCTAGCGCCCACAGCTTTGCAATCACCAGCACAAAGGCGACGGTTACAGACAAGAGGCCCGCAGACAGGTTTAAGCGATGGGTGTTTGGGGCTGACATATGCGTGTGTAACGCGTCTGCGCTAGTCGCGCAATTCAGCGCTTTCTACACCCCAAAGCACAGATTTTTGCGCCCAACCTTTATAGCCGCCAGCGGTCAGGCGGCACCATTCGGGGCCGCATTCGCCCAGCTTGGCAATGACACCGCGTTCGATCACGGCGATTTCAGTGGCCGCAGGGTCGGGGCGGGCGCGGAGGGCGAGCATGTCATGGTCAACGATGACTGTGCGGGTGCCTGACAACATGGTGTAATGCACCCATCCGCCTTGACCGTCGCGATCAACGACGCGGCGCCAGTGGCTGTATTCTGCGACGACTTGCAGTGGCATGTTGCGGCGTTTGAACACCCAGTCGATCCGGTGTGATAGAGACGGGCCGCGGCGCACGTTGCTTTCGGATGCTTTTAGCGACACGAAACGCGGCATTGGCAAATTGGTGACAGGTCCACGTTCCGTCGCGCTGGCCGCGCCAGCGAAACATAGCAAAAGACAGCCGATTTTGATCAAGCCAGTGATGGATCGTAACATGTAATTCTGCTCATTTTCTGCGCGGGTTCTTGTGCCTCGCGTCTGTATCTTGCACCCTGCCATTATAGGGCTGATTTGAAAATGAAAAGGAACGCCGGATGCCAGGTAAACATCTAAGTGTTGTCGTGACGCGACGGTTGCCCGATGTGGTCGAGACGCGGCTGGCCGAACTTTTCGATGTGCGGCTACGGTCGGACGATACCCCGATGACCCGAGAAGAGCTGGCTGAGGCGATGAAAACCGCCGATGTGTTGGTGCCCACGATCACCGATCAGATAGATGCGAGCCTACTGGCCAGCGCAGGTGAAAAGCTGTTGCTGATCGCCAATTACGGGGCTGGAGTTGATAACATTGACGTTGCCACAGCCCGCCAGCGCGGCATTCAAGTCAGCAATACACCCGGCGTCACAACCGATGATACGGCCGATATGGCGATGGCATTGCTGCTATCTGTAACCCGCCGTATCCCCGAAGGGCTTGCTGTTCTGCGTGGCGATGACTGGGATGGATGGAGCCCGACCGCGATGCTCGGTGGCCGGATCGGTGGGCGTCGTTTGGGGATTTTGGGTATGGGGCGGATTGGGCAGGCCGTGGCGCGGCGAGCGTCTGCCTTTGGCATGCAAATCCATTACCACAACCGCAAACGCCTACGCGCAGATGCGGAAGAGGCGCTGAATGCGACCTATTGGGAAAGTCTTGATCAGATGGTTGCGCGGATGGACGTGATTTCGATCAATTGCCCGCATACTCCTTCGACGTTTCATCTGCTCAATGCGCGGCGATTAAAACTGATGAAGCCCGATGCCGTGTTGATCAATACGTCACGTGGCGAAGTCGTGGACGAAAACGCGCTAACGCGCATGTTGCGTGCGGGAGAATTGGCAGGGGCTGGCTTGGATGTGTTCGAGAATGCCCATGATATCAACCCGCGTCTAAAGGCGCTGCCGAATGTCGTGCTGTTGCCGCATATGGGATCGGCCACGGTCGAAGGGCGTATCGAGATGGGCGAGAAAGTCATCATCAACATCAAAACCTTCTCCGACGGGCACCGCCCACCGGATTTGGTTGTGCCTGCGATGCTTTAACGCGCGTCTTCGAGCGTCAGCACATAGTTTGATGCAGAAAAGCGGAGCATGTCATTATCGGCGCGGCCAGCGACATAAGATCCTTGCGCGTCCATACAGGCACCAAGGCTTAACATTGCGGCAAGCGCAATCAAAGTAGAACGGGTCATTTTTGCTTCCTCAACACTCCGCTTCTAACGAGCGGTAATCCTGAGGTAACATAGTCTTGCCCTAATTTCGAGGGGGAGAAGGAAATTTTCTTCCCCCTCCTGCATATAGTGCGTTGATTCCCCTGATGAATACCAGATTTAGCGGTAAACTTCGTCTTCGGTTGGAAAAGACCGGTCTTTGACCTCTTCGGCGTAGCGTTTGACGCTGTCTTCGATCATCGGACCAAGACTGCCATAGACTTTGACGAATTTCGGGGTCCATGGGTTCATGCCGAGCATATCTTCGAGCACCAGAATTTGCCCGTCGCAATCAACAGATGCACCGATGCCGATGGTCGGAATTGCGATCTCTTTTGTGATTTTGGAGGCCAACGGTTCGACCATGCCTTCCAGCACGACGGCAAATGCGCCCGCTTCTGTCACCGCATGCGCGTCAGCGATGTGATCGGCCCATGTGTCTTCGTCACGCCCTTGTGTCTTGAAACCGCCCATGACGTGGGATGATTGTGGGGTCAGGCCAATGTGAGCCATGACTGGAATGCCGCGTTCGGTCAGGAATTTGATGGTCGGGGCCATGCGCGCGCCACCTTCGAGCTTGATCGCACCGCAAGACGTTTCTTTCATGATCTTGGCTGCGTTGCGAAAAGCGATGTTTGGCGATTCCTCATAGGTGCCAAAGGGCATATCCACGACGATCAGCGCTTTTTGCGTGCCGCGCACCACGGCCTTGCCATGCATGATCATCAGATCAAGTGGCACGCCCACAGTGCTGTCCATCCCGTGCATCACCATGCCAAGGCTATCGCCGACAAGAATGAAATCAGCGTATTTATCCACGATGGCCGCCGTATGTGCGTGATAGCTGGTCAGCGACACGATCGGCTCTCCGCCTTTGCGTTTGGCTATTTGCGGAACGGTGTTGCGGCGGATGGTTTCTGATTGGGTGCTCATGGCGTGACCTCCTTTTGGTCAATCAACATGACGTCGCCAAAGCTGGCGGAAATCATGATGCCCACGGGGCCGCTGGGTTTGCCAGTGGCAGGGGCGAAAGTTGTGGCGTCTACGATATCGACTGCGCCAAGGGTCGCAAGGGGTTCCGCCGCGATAGTTGCTGCAATCGCATCAATCGCTGTTTCAATGGTTTCGCCTGATTTGATCAGTGCCTCTGCTGCGGTGAGCGATGCGATCAAAATTGGGGCTGCGGCGCGGTCTTGCGCTGTGAGGCGTACATTCCGCGACGACATGGCCAACCCGTCGGCTTCACGCACGGTTGGCACGCCATGCACTTGGATCGGTGTGTAAAGGTCACGGACCATGGCGCGGATCACGGCCAGTTGCTGATAATCTTTTTCACCGAAATACGCCGCATCCGCCCCGACGATATTGAACAATTTGGTCACAACGGTGGTGACGCCACGATAATGCCCAGGCCGCACAAGCCCGTGAAACACATTCGCCAAATGGGTCGTTTCCACAATGGTCTGTTCGCCTTCTGGATACATCTCGGCGACGGTAGGGATGAACACAGCGGCCACGCCTGCCTGTTCCAGCAGCGCCAAATCCGCCTCTTCGGTGCGCGGATATGTGTTAAGATCATCCGGGTTGCCGAACTGTGTCGGGTTCACGAAAATCGTGGCGACCACGCTGTCATTGCCAGCCTTGGCCGCTGCCACGAGCGCCATATGGCCCGCGTGTAATGCGCCCATGGTTGTCACCAGCCCAACGCTGCCGGCCTGCCGCAATCCCGCCACGGCATCCCGAATTTCTGCGATTGTTCTGCAAATCTTCATGGGCGGGGCTCCTATCGTGGTTTGCCCTATGGATATGCCCTGCGTGGCCGCGCATCAAGGTCGCAATCGTGCGCTGACAGGTCGGCTGGTTCTATCGTGGCTTGGCGTTTTCGCGCATCTTATGGGCAACGCATTACGTCCTAAGGAATCGGCCATGAAAACCAATGTAAAAGCACTTGTTGTCGGTGGTGGCGCCGTCGGCACCTCTATCGCCTATCACTTGGCCAAGGCGGGCTGGGACGATGTGATGCTGTTGGAACGTGACGAGCTGACATCTGGGTCCACTTGGCATGCTGCAGGGTTGCTGCCCTTGTTCAACATGTCGTTCGCGACGACACATATCCATAAATATTCGGTCGATTTTTATAAGTCGCTGGAAGAAGAAACAGGTTTGAACGCGGGTTTCGCTGTGGTCGGCAACCTGCGGATGGCCCAAACCCAAGAGCGTATGGACGAGTACATGCTCTATGCCTCTACTGCTGAAACTTGCGATGTGTCCTATGAATGGTTGACACCTGACGACATCAAATCCCGCTGGCCGCTGATCCGCACGGATGACCTGAAGGGCGCGATTTATCACACCGAGGACGGCTATATTAACCCCGCCGATGTGACCATGGCGATGGCCAAGGGCGCGCGTCAGCATGGCGCGATTATTGAACGTAAATGGCAAGCCGATGCCTTCCACTGGAATGGCACACATTGGGAAGTCACCTGCACCAAGATGGTCGAGAAAGGCGGCAACCTGATCCCATCAGACGAGCAAATTGTGATTACCGCCGAACATGTCGTGACCGCATCTGGCAACCACGCGCAGCGCACGGCCAAAATGCTGGGAATCAAGATGCCCGCGATCCCCGTGGAGCACACATTCATTGTGATGGATCAAGACCCTGAACTGGTGAAATGGCGCGAGGCGGGCAACCCCGAACACCCCGTGGTGCGTGACGCCGACAACGAAAGCTATGCACGGGAAGAGCGCGGCGGCTGGATACTCGGCATCTACGAACACGGGGCCCCTGCGCGGTTTGAACATGGCGTGCCAGATAGCTTCCGCGCCGATCTGTTCCCGCTCGACCTCGACCGGATTGCCGAACAATACATGGCCATGACGGAGCGTGTGCCGTCTTGTGCCGACTCCGGCCTAAAGGACGATTTCAACGGACCGATTTGTTACACGCCAGACGGCAACCCGCTTGTCGGCCCTGCACCGGGTCTGCGGAACATGTGGCTGGCCGAAGGGTTCAGTTTCGGCATCACTGCCGCTGGCGGCACCGGCTATTACCTTGCGCAAATGATGGTCGATGGCGAGGCTGAAATCGACATGGCCTCGCTTGATCCTAAACGTTATTCCAGCAACTGGATGACCACCGAATTTGCGGCCCGCAAAAACGAAGAATGTTACGAGCACGTCTATATTCTGCATCACCCCGACGAAGAGCGCCCTGCCTGCCGTCCGCTCCGCACAGCGCCCGCGTTTGACCGTCAAAAGGCGCGGGGCGCACAGTTTGGCTGGGTCAATGGTTGGGAACGCCCGAACTATTTTGGCCCTGTGGATGCGCCTGATAATTTCGATCAAGAGGCGCGCAGCTTCCGGCGCGGCGGTTGGTGGCAGCATGCTGTGGATGAAGCAAAAGCGATCCGCGAAGGGGTCGGCTTGATCGACGCCACAGCGTTCACCAAACACTTGGTCAAAGGGCCGGGTGCGACGGCTTTCCTTGATTGGTTCACTTGTAACAAGCTGCCGAAAATTGGCCGGATCAACTTGACCTACGCGTTGACGTCGCATGGGACGACCCGCACGGAATACACGATCGTGCGCAATGGCGAAGATAACTATTACCTCGTCTCTGCAGGGGCTTGGACGGAATATGATTCCGATTTCTTGCGCAAAGCGGCCGCTGATATGATGCCCGAATTGGGCTATATCGAAATTCAGGATGTGACGACCCAATGGGGCGTTTTCGCCATTGCAGGGCCGAAATCTCGCGATGTGCTGAAGGCTGTGATCAACGATGCGGACCCAGACACGGCACTGTCGAACAAACGGTTCCCATGGCTGTCTGGCCGCCAGATCGAGCTTGGGATGTGCCCCGTCAACGCGATCCGCGTGGCTTATACCGGCGAATTGGGTTGGGAATTGCACCACCCGATGGAAATGCAAAACTACTTGTTCGACTTGCTGGAAAAGGCAGGCGAGCCGCATGGGATGAAACTGGTTGGCGCGCGGGCGCAAAACTGGTTGCGTCAGGAAAAATCCTATCGCGCATTCGGCAACGAACTGGGCCGCGATGCGACCCCAGCAGAGGCCGACTTGCCGCGATTTATCGACCTGTCCAAGGACTTCCATGGGAAGGAGGCGATGGTCGCAACCGGCGTGCGGTCGAAATGCGTCACCGTGTTGATCGACGGCCCGTCTGATGCAGACCCGTGGGGGCGCGAGGCGCTTTATGATATGGATGGCAACCGTATCGGGCGTTTGACGTCTGGTGGCTATTCAGTCGCGTTCGAGAAATCTATCGGCATGGGTTATGTCAAACCTGACTTGGCCGTCGTGGGCGCAAATGTGCAAGTCAAAATCCAAGACAAGCTCTGGCCCGCGCAGATCGTAGAAGATAGCCCCTACGATCCGAAAAACACAACAATCCGTGTAGACGGCTAGCGGAACCGTTTCGGGGACAAAGCAGACACAGCGCCCGCGTCAATCGCGGGCGTTTGGCCATTCACAAGGTCGGCCAATAGCGCGCCCGCTGCTGGGCTTGATTGCATACCGTATCCACCCTGACCCGCGCACCACAAGAACGCGGGATCGGCGGGCTCTGGCCCCAAAATCAAGGTCCGGTCAGCCGAGAATGTCCGGAAGCCAGCCCACGACGACAACAGCCGCGTGACGGGTTCGGTCACATGTTCTTCGTAACGCGCAAATCCTTCGGCCAGCACCATGTCATCGGCAAAAGCATCATGCGGTTCCATCGCATGTTCTTCGGCGGGGGATACGATCAGCGCGCCCGCGTCGGGTTTACAATACCATGTTTCGCCCGCACCAAAGATCATGGGCCAGCTTGCCAAATCATGGCCGCCGGGTGCAGGGATGCGGCCCATCGAACGGCGAAATGGGGTCAGTCCGATTGGGGGGATGCCTGCAAGTACCGCGACCTGATCCGCCCAAGGGCCAGCCGCATTCACCAAAACCGCCCCGCTGAAATCACCTTGTTTCGTGGCCACGGTCCAGCCCGTAGCAGTCCGTTTGACACCCGTCACAGCCGCATCAGTGTGGATTGCCCCGCCATTGGCACGGATCGTTTTTATATAGCCTTGGATCATCTTATCAGTATCCAAATCCCACGCGTCTTCGTCCCATCCGGCGTCTGTGATGACATCTGTGTTTAGGATCGGCACCATCGATTTTGCCTCTGTCGGGCTTAGCCGTGTTAGGTGCATCGTGGCCTTGTCATGGGCAAAGGCATCCTTGGTCTGATTGGTGCCGACGGTCATTAACCCACGAGGGCTAAGCAAGCCATTGTCCACATGATGCGCGCGGCTTGCGGCGTTTAATGCGACAGTTGACGGCTTGCCATAGTTCTCGTCGAACAATGCAGCGGACCTGCCGGACGCATGATAAGCCAGCTGCGTTTCCGCCTCTAGCAATGTGACCGTGCCAAGCTTGGATAATGCCGCCCCAGCAGACGTGCCACCCACGCCGCCGCCAATGATAATGAAATCTGTCATGCTTCCTCCAACCTGTCTGTGGCTGGTGCGGGCGTTGGGGACAGGGCGGTGATCTGCGCGTATAATGCGTCGCTCATATCGAAACTTTCGGCGGCGAGGGATGGCTGCAATTGAGTAACCGACCGCGCGGAAATAATTGGCGACGGACTGGCGCGGTGTTTTGCAACCCAAGCCACCGCGAGGGTCGCAGGTGCCACCCCGACGTCCTGTGCGAGGTCCGACAGCGCGCGGGCCGTATCATGCATCCACGTTTGGGCATAACGCGCATTATACCGGTCATCATCGGTAATCCGGCCCGTTTCGCCGCGCGCGTATTTCCCTGTAAGCAACCCGCCCCCAAGCGGAGAATAGGGAACAATGGCGATGTCTTGGTCAGCGCAAACGCCGAAAATCTCGACCTCTGCTTGCCGTTTGACAAGGTTATACATCGGCTGAACCACGTCGATTTTTGTGCCCAAGGAGAAAGCCACAGTCTGTGCCTTCATGATCTGCCATGCCGCGAAGTTTGACACCCCGATATGCCGGATCAAACCACGCTGTTGCAGGTCGGCGAATGTAGAGAAAGTTTCCTCTAACGCTGTGTCATCGTCAAAACGGTGAAGGTAAAGTAGGTCAACACCGTCTTGGTCCAGTTGCTTGCGGCATTGATCATATTGCGAGGTTATATTGGCGGCGGACGCCCCGCCGACATACCCAACCTTAGTCGCCAGATAGATTTCGTCACGTTCTGATTTGATGAACTGCCCTAACAGGGTTTCCGACGCGCCACCCGTATACATCACTGCTGTATCGAAATGAGTGATGCCCGCATCGCGGGCCGCATCATACATCGCACGACTGGCTACTGCATCAGCTGTGCCGCCGAACTGCATCGTGCCGAATGTGGTGGTTGAAACGCGGGTGCCATTGGCCGTGGTGAGATGTGTCATTTGGGCAGATTTGCATGCGCGGTGAAAGGTAGCAATGGAAACGGCATATGATTCTCACATCGTTAAAATGTGGTGTGAAAGCTGCCCGAGCCATCTTGTCACGTTCGTTGATCCGTGCACTCAAACAATCAAGTGAAATTCCGAAAATCAGGAATGCAGACCACTATGGGTAGGTGGGTGTATCCCTGAGTGGATGTCAGCTATCCCATTGATTATAAAAATATATTTTTAACCAATTTCGTCGAGGCTGCGTTTTTGCAGGTTCGAAATAGCGACATTCTTTGTTGTTGAGCCAAGGGGGCGGTGGCAGGCTTTGGGGACAGAATTGATCAAAATTACAGAGAAATTTTTTGATTTGACCACGGTCTATCAGTTTTTTGGTCAGTTTTTTATTTGCACCGGGGAGAAGTAAATCCATGGAATTTTTGATCTTGTTTGCATTACCGATGATGTTTTCAATGCTTGGCTTGGAAGAGACCGAAGACGACGCACAAGACGCCGCATTAAGTGATCGGTTAGACCAAGGCAATTTACTTGATTTCGAAAACTCAGAGGACATTTTTGAAAGTACGGGGCACTTTGTGCCGGATGAATTGTTCGGGACCAATTCGATTTATTCCATCAATACGGATGCCGGCGTTCCAAATGAATCTCTTGAAAATGCAATAGACGTTTTTGAGTTTGAAAACCTGCGATTTCCTGCGGGTCAAGCTGAGGGTCATGACTGGCAAGTGGAAGGTGAGGATTGGCTCGATATCACGGCGCTGACTGATGATGGCATGTTGGGAGTCGAGCTTACAAACTTTCTTGATAGCGTCGCAGGCGGAGTCACCTTAACGATCCCGACAACGAACGCTCCTTTGGAAAGCTATGGCGCGCACCTTATGGAATGGACCCAGTTGGTCATGGAGGAATATGGCGATCAGATCGACGCAATTGAAATCGGGAATGAATACTGGACCCACATGGACGAGGTCGAATACGGGCAAAAAGCAAACATTGCCGTTGCGGCGATCGCCAATGGAATAGAAGCGGCAGAAGGCGCAGACGCCGATATCATCGTGCAAATGGCATCACCGAACGCGCAATCGGCGTTCAGCAGCAGTGTTGATAACCGTGATTACGCGGACCGCAACGAAGACGCCAATCAGACCATTATTGATCAACTTGATGCCGTCGCACGAAGCGAAATAGATGGTGTCGTAGAGCATTACTATTGGTCCCAACCGGCGGAGCCTTTCGATGACACCTTCGCCGAAGTGAATTTTATGAATTTGGACATTGCAGTTTGGGATGCCAACTTTGAACAAGACCTAGATTTTCACATCACGGAATGGAACCTACGGACATCGATGGATGATACAAACGGTATGCAAGGGACGGGTATTCTTGTTGAGATGGTCGAAAACATGGTTGAACTTGGCGTCGACAGTGCATGCGTTTGGCCCGCTGTTCACAATTCAACTGTCGACTTAGGTGGTCCCGCCGACGGTGAGGACATTAAGACAGATGACGAAGGTCGTGTCATTCAGACCGTACGAGGCGCTGTTTTTGATTTGATGTCAAACAGCCTACCGGGAATGGAGCTGATCAACCTTGATCTGACAACGGTCGATGATGACTTTGAAGTTTCTGCTTATGAACAAGATGGTCAATTCACCTTCTACATTTGGAATACAGCGTTGACGCCTCAGGTCATTCCAGTTGATCTCACGGAAATTTTGCCCGAATTCGAGGGCGCGACAGGTGTGCAGGTTGGCTACGATCCCGAAACATCAGACGGCCGCATCTATAGCCCAACAGAAGGGCGCACGATCGATGCGGAATCGGTTTTGGTTGATGGCGAGCCCTATTATATTAACGAGCACGACACCGAGGCTGTTCTGACCGACCACATTTTCACGGCGCCAGAGTTCGACATCTCGTTGAACCCGTTCGAGATCATCGAAATTAAGGCTTGGTAATAATGGAAGCCTTTGGCGCCGCTAATTGCTCGCGGTGAAGGATGACATTGAAACCTTCGCTCGCAAGTGGGGGATAAAAGTGCTTGGTGATTTGATCGAATTGGGCCTCGGTCGCGGAAAATACGTGGGAACCGGCCACATTACGTCGTTTCAATCGCGCCTTACAGATGTCATCTGGCACGTCGAGAAAATGCAATTCATGCGCTGAACCGGATTGTTGGATGATATCGAACATCCACGCCCGTGTGGTCCGTGTATTCGCTGGAAAGTCTAGTGCAACGGACGTGCCTGACCGCAATAAGGCGACGACATGGGGTGCCATGGCAGCCCGCAATCTTGCCGCGCAGCGTCCATAGTCTGGAACCGTTTTCATCTGGTCGGAAAACAATGCAGCTAACCACTGGTCTTCGGCAATTAAAACTGTGTTCTCGGCTTGAGCGAGTGATGCGATCAAAGTGGACTTTCCTGCAGCGACTTTGCCGGCAACGAGATAAATCATGGCGGTCATGGGAAAGTTCCTTTGGTAGTAAAATCGAAAAAAGGGCCCGCCATTTCTGGCGGACCCTCGCGTTTTAAATCAAGGTCCGTTTACTGCGGAATGTCGCCTGTTAGACCTTCAACGTAGAAGCTCATGCCAGCCAATGTACCGTCGTCAGCTGTTTCACCGTCAGCCAACCAAGCGGAACCGTCTTGCTTGTTCACTGGGCCAGTGAAGGCGTGGTAAGAGCCGTCTGCAAGGCTATCGCGCAGGGCTTCTGCGGATGCTTTGATTTCGGCTGGAACTGCGTCGGAAATTTCACCGATGCCAACCATGCCAGCGCCGATGCCGTCCCATGTGTTACCGGACGCCCATGTGCCGTCCATGACAGCCTTGGTGCGTGCGATGTAATATGGTGCCCAGTCATCGATGATGGATGATACGCGTGGGAACGGGCCGAATTCAGCCATGTCGGATGCCTGACCAAATGTCACAACATTGCCAGCGGCTTGTGCCGCAGCTTGTGGTGCAGTGGAATCCGTGTGCTGCAAAATAACGTCAGCGCCTTGTTCGATCAGAACAGTTGCGGCTTCGGCTTCTTTGGCTGGATCAAACCATGTGTAGGCCCAAACGATTTTGAATTCGATGTCTGGGTTCACTTCCTTTGCGTGAATGTACGCAGAGTTGATGCCACGAATAACTTCTGGGATCGGGAAGGATGCGATATAGCCGACGATGTTGGATTCAGTCATCTGACCCGCGATGTGGCCCTGTACGGCGCGGCCTTCGTAGAAGCGCGCGGAATATGTCGCGACGTTGTCTGCTTGCTTATAGCCAGTTGCGTGTTCGAATTTCACGTCTGGGAATTTGGCCGCAACGTTGATTGTTGGGTCCATGTAACCAAAAGAGGTTGTGAAGATCAGGTCTGCACCGCCAAGTGCCATCTGTGTCATCACGCGCTCTGCATCAGGGCCTTCTGGTACGTTTTCGACGTAAACAGTTTCAACCGCGTCGCCGAATTCTGCTTCGACAGCAAGACGGCCTTTGTCGTGCTCGTAAGTCCAGCCACCGTCGCCGATTGGGCCGACGTAAACAAAGCCGACTTTGGTCTGATGTGCATCGGCATATGCGCCGGTTGCAGCACCTGCTGCAACGATTGCTGCGGCAAGGATTGATTTCATAGTCATGTGCATCCCCTTAGATGGACTTGGTGTTTTGCCCCTAACGAGAGGCGTGAAAGATTCGGCCCAGTGATCCAGGCGCGCGTCCTGACGACATAATAACCAGAACGACGATGGTTGCTAGATATGGCGACATCGAAAGATATTCGACCGGAATGGCCAGACCTGCGGCTTGCAAGTTCAGCTGCAAAACAGTCACCCCGCCGAAAAGGTAGGCACCCAGCAAAAGACGCCATGGTTTCCAGCCTGCAAAAACGACAATCGCCAGCGCGATCCAACCTGCACCGGCGGTCATGCCTTCCGTCCATTGCGGCACGCGCACAAGGCTAAGATATGCGCCACCAAGCCCCGCGCAGGCTCCGCCAAACATGATCGCCAAAAGACGTACGCGCACGACCTTATATCCCAGCGCATGGGCAGCATCGTGGTTTTCACCCACGGCCCGCAGAACCAAACCGCCATGGGTTCTGTTCAGAAACCACCATGTGGCGGCCACAAGGGTCAACCCGACATAGACCATTGGATCATGCTGAAAAACAATCGGCCCCAGAATCGGAATGTCGCCTAGCAATGGGATATGCCAATCAGGAAAGCTCGGTGCTTTGATCCCGATGTAGCCTTGGCCGATCAGGGCTGACAGCCCAAGCCCAAACAGGGTGAGGGCCAGACCCGTCGCCACTTGGTTCGACAGCAGATACTGCGTGAGAATGCCAAAAAGCAGCGCCAGAATAGCTCCGCCAATCGCTGCGCCACCAAAGCCAAGCCAAGGGGACCCTGTGCCCACGGCAACCACAAAGCCGCAGACAGCGCCGGTGATCATCATGCCCTCGACACCAAGGTTCAAAACGCCAGCGCGCTCCACCACCAGTTCGCCGATTGCGGCCAATAAAATGGGGGTTGCGGCAACCATCAGGGACGCAACCAGTAAAACCGGATTGATCGATGAAAGATCCATTATGCAATTCCCCCGTGCACCACGACGTGTATGGTTCCGACCGAAGCGACCATGCCAATCACCATTAGGGCGAGATGGTGCCATGACGGACGATGTAGCCATGCCAGCATTTCTCGCGTTTTTGGCGAAAGTCGTGCGGCAAAGATAATGGCAAAACCGGCCGCAGCGATCATAGCAAGATGCACGCCGATAAAAGCAACGAGTGCCCAGCCAGCCAATGTGTTTGTGCTGGTTGATTGTCCGTGGAGCATCCAAAACATCATAGCCCCCATGGCTGCCCCAATTGCTATCGGCTTCATGGGTTTACCCCTTTTCCAAAACGAATGCGGTAGTTGGTCAGCACATCAACCGCCAATAAGAAAAACAGCAACATCCCTTGGAGCAATTGAATTGCCGCCCCCGGTAACCCCAAATTAGATTGTGCAATTTCGCCGCCGATATAGGTCAACGCCATCAACCCGCCCGCGAGCAGAATGCCAATGGGATGCAATCGGCCTAAAAAGGCAACGATGATCGCGGTGAAACCGTAGCCCACGTTGAAATCAATACTGATCTGTCCAGCCGGACCCGCAACCTCGAACAGGCCTGCAACACCAGCAAGTGCGCCCGAAAACCCAAGGCAGATCAGGATCATGCGCGCAGGGTTCACACCGGCGAACCGCGCGGCCTTCGGGCTTTGCCCTGCAAGCCGGATTTGAAATCCGAACATATGTTTGGCCAGTGTCACATAGGCGAAAATTACAGCGATGAATGCGGTCACGACACCCCAGTGCATGCCAATGGTTTCATTGATCCAGCTTGTGGCGCTTGGGTATTGTGACAGGTTTCGAGACCCCGGAAAGCCCATACCATCAGGGTTACGCAGCGCGCCCAGCGCCATCGAGGCCAGCAATTGCTCGGCCACATAGACCAACATCAGCGACACCAAAATCTCATTGGTGCCGAATTTCACGCGCAAAATTCCTGGGATCATGGCCCAAACAAACCCGCCGATACCGCCTGCCAAGACCATGGCGGGAAAAATCAGCCAGGATTCCGCAGGATATAGCGCTAAGCCGACAGCCGCACCGAAGATCGCACCCATGATATACTGGCCTTCGGCACCAATATTCCAAACACCCGCGCGAAATCCGAAACTTAGGCCGATGGCGATCAGCACCAATGGCGCGCCCTTGACCAACAATTGCGGGCGGTAATACCACGCAAATTCCGAAAACAACGGGTCCAAGAAAATTGTGCGAATGGTTTCAAACGGGTTCTTACCCAAAGCCGCGAACAAAATCCCGCCGAACATCATGGTCAGAACAACCGCCAAAACTGGTGTTGCAAAGACCCAAAGCCGCGACGGCTCTGTGCGTTTTTCCAACATGATCATCGGCAAACCCTTTGCATTTTCCGAGCATAAATATGTCCGCCGGAGGCAGCGCTACGCGTCAACATGTGCCACCTCCATATCGTGAGAACCGCCCAACATAAGGCCAATCTCGTCGATGGTTAGTCCTTTGGCAGGACGCGGTTCGGTCAAACGCCCTTCATTCAGTGCCGCAAATCTGTCAGAAATTTCCATCAGCTCGTCGAGGTCCTGACTGATCACAATCACAGCCGATCCACCCGTTGCCAAATCCAAAATTGCCTGCCGGATGGATGCAGCAGCAGAGGCATCAACGCCCCATGTGGGTTGATTGATAATCAGCACATCGGGGTCTTGCATAATCTCGCGGCCAATCACGAATTTTTGCAAATTTCCGCCAGATAGCGACCGCGCCGCACTTTGCGCGCTGGGCGTGCGCACGTCGAAACGGGCGATCACCTCTTGTGCAAAATCACGCGCACCGGCCCAATTCACGAACCCGCGTGACGACAGCGCTTTGCGCGTATCGCCAGTCAGCAACGCATTTTCGATCAGCGACATATCAGGGGCGGCGGCATGGCCATTGCGTTCCTCTGGCGCGGCACAAAGGCCCATCGCGCGGCGTGCATTCGGGGCCAATTTGCCAATATCCGCGTCGCCCATGCGCACCATGCCCGTATCCACGATCATCTCGCCCGATAACGCGGCAACTAATTCGTCTTGGCCGTTACCAGCCACACCGCCAATGCCAAGTACCTCGCCGCGGCGCACTGACAGGGAAATATCGCGGAGGGCGGTGCCAAACATATGTGGGGCAGGGGCGCTCAACTTGGTCAGGGACAAGGCAAGGTCGCCCGCAGGTTTGTCAGGCTTTTCGGGCACCTGCAGCACCGCGCCGACCATCAGCTCGGCCATATCGCGGGCCGTGGTTTCACGTGGGTCGCAAGCGCCCACCACGCGCCCATCGCGCAAGACGGTTGCACGGTCGCAAAGAACACGAATTTCCTCTAATTTGTGGGAAATATACAAGATAGATGTGCCCTCTGACGCCAGTTTGCGCAAGGTTTCAAACAAGATCGTCACCTCTTGCGGGGTCAACACAGACGTCGGTTCATCCATGATCAGCAGTTTGGGATCTTGCAGCAAGCAGCGGACGATTTCGACGCGCTGGCGCTCTCCGGCAGACAAATCCCCGACAACCCGCGCAGGGTCGAGCGGCAAGCCATATTGCTCTGAAACGGATTGCACACGGCTTGCGACCTTGGACAACGAGGGCGGGTTCTCAATGCCCAGCGCGATGTTTTCGGCGACCGTTAGTGCGTCAAACAATGAAAAATGTTGAAACACCATCGCAACACCGGCGGCGCGGGCGGCACGCGGTTCGGCAGGGGCAAAATGCAAGTCTTCAAGCGCCATGAATCCCGCGTCCGGCTTGACCAACCCGTAAATGGTTTTGACCAAGGTCGATTTGCCCGCGCCATTCTCGCCCAAAAGCGCATGGATTTCGCCGCGCTCAATATCAAACGACACGTCGTCGTTGGCGATCACGCCAGGATAGGCTTTGGTCAGGCCCTCCAAGGATAATAGGCTCATGCGGTCAGGTCCTTTTGTCGTCCAGCATCCGCGGTGATCATCGCAGTAGCGACACCAATTGCAATCTGCGTCGGGTGTTTTCCTAATGCGGGATCACCAATCGGACAAGCGATCTGGCAGATTTGGTCGTTTGTATGCCCCAAAGCTTCTAATCGCCGTCTAAAACGTGACCATTTCGTCGCTGATCCGATCAGCCCGATACTGCGACGCGGTTGGGACAAGACTGCGTTGCAAATTGCCAGATCAATATCATGGGCATAGGTCAGGACCAGATGTTCTGCATGCGCGGGCGCGTGGCGGGCCGCACGTGCCATATCTACCGCGACCAATCGGTGCGCCCCTGTTGGTATCACATCTGGAAATCGCTCAACCGTGCTATCAACCCACGTCACTTGAACATCTGGCAATGCGGCCAGGATCGCAACCAAGGCCCGCCCGACATGCCCCGCGCCATAAACCCAAATCTGTCGTTTCAAGGGTTCGTCAAGCGCTGCATTGCGGGTGTAATCCAATGTCACGGATCCCCCGCAACATTGCCCAAGCGCGGGGCCGAGCGGTATCGTCCTTTGGTCTGCATCTTTCCCATTCACCAGCATCTGACGGGCATGTGCCATGGCATCCCATTCCAACGCGCCACCGCCAATTGTGCCTTCGATCCGGTCGGCGAACACAAGCATTTGTGTGCCCGCATCGCGTGGGGCAGACCCCGCAGTGGCGGACACAGTGACACGGATAAAGCTCATGAACGCTGGGCCTTTACGGCCGCCAACACACGTTCCGGTGTGGCAGGCGCATCCATCGCCGGATAATTATCACCACATGCCGCTACCGCATCAGAAATCGCCAGAAACGCGGAAATGCCTAGCATGAACGGCGGCTCGCCAACGGCTTTAGACCGATAGACGGTCTGCGCGGGGTTCGGTGCGTCCCACAATGTGACATTGAAAATATCAGGACGGTCAGACGTCGCAGGGATTTTATAGGTCGCGGGTGCGTATGTGCGCAAACGACCGCTTTCATCCCAGACCAATTCCTCCGTCGTCAGCCATCCGGCCCCTTGCACATATCCGCCTTCAATCTGGCCAATATCCAGCGCGGGGTTCAACGACGCACCAGCGTCGTGCAAGATATCCGTGCGCAAAATCCGGTTCTCGCCTGTCAATGTATCAATCACAACTTCGGTCAGCGCGACCCCTTGGGCAAAGTAAAAGAACGGCTGCCCGTCACCTTTGATCCGGTCCCATGAAAGGTCAGGGGTCTTGTAAAACCCCGTGGCCGACAGGCTCACGCGATTGGTATAGGCCAGCTTCACAGCCTCGGCGAATGACATGACGACATCGCCCGCGATCACGTGACCGTCGCGAAACAAGACAGGGCCGGGTTCGCCACCTGATACAACGGCGGCAATGCGGTCGCGGATCGTATCACAGGCAATCTGTACGGCCATCCCGTTCAAATCCGTACCCGATGAGGCAGCCGTGGCGGACGTATTGGGCACCTTCCCGGTATCCGTCGCGGTAATTTTCACTGCAGACAGATCCACGCCAAACCGGCTCGCGGCAACTTGCGCCACCTTTTGGAACAAACCTTGTCCCATCTCTGTGCCGCCGTGGTTGAGATGAATGGACCCATCTTGATAAACATGGACCAAGGCGCCGGCTTGGTTCAAATGGGTCAGCGTAAACGAAATCCCGAACTTGACCGGACTAATACCTAGTCCCCGTTTCAACACCGTATTTTGCGCGTTAAACATATCCACGCTTTTCCGACGGGCGTCATAACCAGCATCCTCAATCAGACGATCCGTCATTTCATGCAAAATGAAATCCGTGACCTCCATACCGTAAGGGGTCACGCCCATCTTCTTCTGGCCCGAAATACCTCGGGGGGAGGCCGCAGGCCGGGGGGCAGCGCCCCCATCTTGCATCGGTGCATAATAATTCACGCGCCGCACGGCGACAGGATCGAGACCCAGATGCGCGGCCACATGATCCATAACGCGCTCGATTCCCAAAACACCTTGCGGGCCACCAAACCCGCGATAAGCGGTGGCGCTTTGGGTATGCGTCTTCAACCGATGCGACGTGATCCGTGCAGTTGGCAGATCATAGGCATTATCGGCATGCAGCATTGCGCGATCCGCCACGGGGATCGACAAATCAAGCGCCCAACCACAGCGCGTGAACTGTGTGAAGTCCACGCCAGTTAGACGCCCGTCCGCATCAAAGGCGGCGTCGTAATCAATGCGAAAATCGTGGCGCTTGCCTGTGATCATCATATCGTCGTCACGGTCATAACGCATTTTGCAGGGCCGACCCGTTTGACGTGCCGCAATGGCACATGCCACGGCCAAAGCATTGCCTTGGCTTTCTTTCCCACCGAAGCCGCCACCCATGCGGCGGACCTCGCAGCGGACCGCGTGCATTGGCACACCTAAGGTCTCGGCCACTTTATGTTGAATCTCGGTTGGGTGCTGCGTGGATGAATGCACAACCATGTCGCCACCCTCTTGGGGCAGTGCCATTGCGGCTTGGCCTTCAAGATAGAAATGCTCTTGCCCGCCCATTTCGATACTGCCGGAAATCCGGTGCTGACCTGCGGCCAATCCGGCATCAACATCGCCCTTATTCCAGATACGAGGCCCGTCTTCAAACCTGCTATTTGCGGCCATGGCCGCGTCGATTGTCAGAATGGGCGATGTCGCCGCAATCTCGATGCTTCCCATTCTGGCCGCTTTGCGCGCGGCCAAATGGCTGGTCGCAACGACCAAGAAAATCGGTTGGCCTAGATAATGCACCTCGCCCGTCGCAAGCAGTGGTTCATCATGTGCCGAAGGCGACACATCATTGGCAAAAGGCAAATCATCGGCGGATAACACCGCGACGACACCGTCGGCATCTCGCACTGCATCCAAATCCATCGCAGTGATCTGGCCGGCCGCAACATCCGACATGCCGAACGCCAAATGCAGCGTCGTAGGCGGAGCAGGGATATCATCGATATACCGCGCAGCCCCTGTTACATGCAGGGCGCTGGCATCATGTGGTAGCGGTTTTCCAACACTCATGGCGCGACCTCCAACACGTTGACTGGTTGGCCGTTCAGGTCCGCGAAATACCGCAAGAGCATGTTTTGCGCGGCTTCTAGTCTGTAGCTGGCAGAGGCGCGCATGTCCGACATCGGCGTGAAGTCTTTGGCGAACGGGGGCAGGGCATTGCGCATCGTGTCCTCTGTCCAAGGCTGCCCAATCAGGGCTGCCTCCACCGCCGCCGCCCGACACGGTATGCCCGCCATGCCGCCAAAAGCGATTTTGGCATCGATGATGACATCATTTGCAACGGTCACATTGAACGCGCCACAGGCCGCAGAGATATCTTGGTCGAACCGTTTCGACAGTTTGTAAACGCGTAAGGCTGGGGCCGATCTTGGGATCGTAACACCGGTGACCAATTCACCCTTGGCGCGGTCTTGCTTGCCGTAAGCGATAAAGAAATCTTCAACCGTAATGTCGCGGGTCACATCCCCATGACGCAAGTGCAGCGTCGCACCCAGCGCAATCAGCGCAGGCGGGTTATCCCCGATGGGTGATCCATTGGCGATATTGCCGCCAATCGTGGCCGCCGCACGGACTTGTTCAGACCCATAGCGCCGGACCATTTCCGCATAGGACGGATGATGATCGCGCAGAACGGCATGTACATCGACCATCGTAACGCCGGCACCAAAGGTGATGGCATCATTTGTGATCGTGATCTGTTGCAGGGCGCGACAGCGGTTCAAAAACACAACCTCGTCCAAATCACGCAATTGTTTTGTGACCCAAAGCCCGACATCCGTCGCCCCTGCAATCACAGTTGCATCAGGGTGCGCCGCATACCATGTCGCCAATTTGTCCAAGCTCTCGGGGGCGTAAGCGACAGGCGTCACCGCCACAGCGTTCTCTGTCATCCATTCGGGGACAGGCATTCCTTCGGCCGCTTCAGCTGCGCGAATGATCGGGGCGTAGCCCGTGCAGCGGCACAGGTTGCCTGCAAGCACGTTGTCATGGTCACTTCGTCCGTTTGCATGGCCCGCCGCCATGGATGCGATGAACCCCGGCGTGCAAAACCCACATTGTGAACCGTGGTGATCGACCATGGTTTGTTGCACCGGGTGCAGTGCCCCATCCGGCCCGTTAATCCCCTCTACCGTGCGCACCGCCTTGCCGTGCAGTTGTGGTATAAACAAAATACAAGCGTTCAAGGCCCGCTTTGTATCGCCATCGGTTACAACGACGGAACAGGCGCCACAGTCGCCCTCGTTACACCCCTCTTTGGTGCCCGTCAGGCCGCGCTCTATGCGGAGCCAATCAAGCAATGTTTGCGTGGGCGGTGCATTCACCTCCACGCGTTCTCCATTTAGAAGAAACGTCACATTCATCGGTGTAAACCTGCCGCGTTACCAGATTTGATCGGGTGCATGGTCGTCATTCGATGCGGCGTAGACTGACGACCCCCAAGGTTGCCCCATGAAACCGCTGCGCGTTGCGCTTTGCAAGCGAATTTACATCAATCGTCTGGGGACATGGCGATCTGGTCGCGCGCATCCAACTGCTTTTCCACAACGATGCGCTGCCATTCCATCCAGCCTTGGACCTGCAGAAGCGGGTCAGCTTCGATAAAACAGGTGCGCACGCGGCCGGATTTTTCGGACCGCACCAGACCGCATTTCTCTAATACCGACAAGTGCCGCATGAATGTAGGCAAGGCCATCGCATGGGGAGCGTGAAGTGCGGACACCGTGGCGGGGCCACGCGCCAGCTCTTCGACAACCGCGCGGCGGGTTGGGTCGGATAGGGCCGCAAAGCAGGCGTTCATTTGGGACGTGATATCCATGGCCGTCCGTTATGGCCGAGCTTTGGGATTCGTCAATCGGTCAAAGTCGCTTGCCCCTGCCCACCCGTGGGGTAGGTTGGCGTATGGCTATAGATCCCCGATTCATTCATCTGCGCGTGCACACGGAATACTCCCTCTTGCAGGGGGCCGTTCATGCCAAAAAATTACCCGCAATGGCGGCCGAAATGGATATGCCAGCCGTGGCGGTGACAGATGTGAATAACATGTTCTGCGCGCTGGAGTTTTCGGAAACCGCGGCCAAGGCAGGTGTGCAGCCAATCATCGGCTGTCAAGTTGATCTGGGCTATATCACCCCCGAACCCGGCAAGCGTGCCGAAGACCCCGCGCCCGTCGTTCTGCTCGCGCAGACCGAAGCAGGTTATATGAACCTAATGAAGTTGAATTCCTGCCTGTATCTGGACCAAGGTGGGCAGCTACCGCAGGTCACCATGGACGATTTGGTGGCGTTTTCAGACGGGGTGATTTGTTTGTCTGGTGGCCCGGACGGTCCTGTTGGACGGCTGTTGCGCCAAGGGCAGCGGCCCAAGGCAGAACTGCTCATGGACCAGCTAGCGGCGGCTTTCCCAGACCGGCTTTATGTCGAATTGCAACGGCATCCTGATGCGAATGGCCTGCCTGAAGCAGAACGCTTGTCCGAACGTGGTTTTGTTGAAATGGCCTATGCCAAAAACTTGCCGTTGGTCGCGACCAATGACGTCTATTTCCCAAAGATGGGGCTGTATGAAGCCCATGACGCGCTGATCTGTATTTCCGAGGGTGCCTATCTTGATCAACAAGAAGGGCGCCGCCGTCTGACGCCGCAGCACTATTTCAAATCGCCACAGGAAATGATCACGCTTTTTGCAGACCTGCCCGAAGCAATTGAAAACACCGTCGTTATCGCCAAGCGATGTGCGTTTAAGACCTATAAACGCGACCCAATTTTGCCGAAATTCGCGGACGATGAGATTGTCGAATTACGCAGGCAGGCCAATGAAGGTTTGCAAAACCGGTTGGCCGTGATCCCGCATGCCGTGTCCTTGGAAGAATACCAAGAACGGCTCGATTTCGAGCTTGGCATCATCGAAGGCATGGGGTTCCCTGGCTACTTTCTGATCGTTGCGGATTTTATCAAATACGCCAAAGAAAACAAAATCCCCGTCGGTCCGGGCCGTGGGTCTGGTGCGGGATCGCTGGTGGCCTATGCGCTGTTGATCACCGATCTTGATCCGTTACGATATTCGCTGTTGTTCGAGCGGTTCCTGAACCCTGAACGTGTGTCCATGCCCGATTTTGATATCGACTTTTGCATGGACCGCCGTGAAGAAGTCATTCGCTATGTTCAAGACAAATATGGCCGCGACAAGGTGGGGCAAATCATCACCTTTGGTGCGCTTTTGTCCAAGGCCGCCGTGCGCGATGTGGGGCGCGTTTTGCAGATGCCTTATGGGCAAGTGGACCGCCTGTCCAAGATGATCCCTGTCGAGGGCGTCAAACCCGTTTCGATCGAAAAGGCGTTGGCGGACGAGCCGCGCTTGCGCGAAGAAGCTAAGAACGAAGAAGTCGTTGATCGTCTGCTCACCTATGCCGAACAGATCGAAGGGCTGCTGCGCAACGCATCGACCCACGCGGCGGGTGTCGTAATCGGCGACAGGCCGCTGGACGCGCTTGTCCCGCTATACCAAGACCCCCGTTCCGATATGCCCGCGACCCAGTTCAACATGAAATGGGTGGAGCAGGCTGGGCTGGTCAAATTCGACTTTTTGGGCCTAAAGACCTTGACCGTAATCCAGAATGCTGTGGACCTGATTGTGAAATCAGGTCGCCATTTGCATCAAGCTGCGGATGGGGCCCAGTTGTTCGATCCGGTGGCGGGTTTGATTGACGATATCGGCACGATCCCTTTGGACGACGAGGCGTCATATAAGCTTTACGCGAGCGCCAAAACCGTCGCCGTATTCCAAGTGGAATCCAGTGGTATGATGGATGCGCTCAAGCGCATGAAGCCTAACTGTATCGAGGATATCGTGGCCCTTGTGGCGCTCTATCGTCCGGGTCCGATGGAGAATATTCCGACCTATTGCGAGGTCAAGAACGGGCAAAAAGAAATCGAATCCGTTCACGAATCCATCGACTATTTGCTCGCGGAAACCCAAGGCATCATCGTTTACCAAGAACAGGTGATGCAGATCGCGCAGGTCATGGCGGGCTATAGCCTTGGCGGCGCGGACCTGTTGCGCCGTGCGATGGGTAAAAAGATCGCCGAGGAAATGGCCAAGGAACGCCCCAAATTCGAAAAAGGGGCGATGGAAAATGGCGTTGATAAGAAAAAAGCGTCAGAGGTTTTTGACCTTCTCGAGAAATTTGCGAACTACGGTTTTAACAAATCACACGCAGCCGCTTATGCGGTAGTAAGCTATCAAACCGCTTGGCTAAAGGCGAACCATCCAGTTGAATTTATGGCCGGTGTGATGAACTGCGATATCCACCTGACAGATAAGCTGGCGACCTATTTTCAAGAGGTGAAAAAGGGGCTGGGCATTGAATATACCCCTCCATGCGTGAACCGGTCGATGGCCACGTTCGATGTGAAAGACCAGAAATTAGTCTATGCGCTGGGCGCGCTGAAAAACGTTGGCGTCGACGCGATGAAGCTGATCGTGGATGCGCGCGACGGGGCTGAATTCGTGAACCTTTTCGATTTTGCCCGCCGCGTGGACATCAAACGCGTGGGCAAGCGACCGCTGGAAATGCTAGCGCGGGCAGGGGCGTTTGACGTGCTCGACCCGAACCGCCGCCGCGTGTTGATGTCATTGGACGCATTGGTGAACTATTCCGCCGCGATCCACGATCAAAAGAATTCGAACCAAGTGTCATTGTTTGGTGAGGCCGGCGACGATCTGCCCGAACCACGGTTGGCTGGCGGCGATGATTTCTTGCCTGCCGAAAAGCTGGCAGAGGAATTCAAGGCCATCGGTTTCTATCTGTCCGGTCATCCGCTTGACGACTATATGCCTGCGTTGAAACGCAAGCAGATTCTGACCTTGGACGAGGTGATTGCCAAGGCCGAACGCGGTGCGTGTGTGGTCAAAATGGCGGGCACTGTGTCGGGGCGGCAAGAACGCAAATCCGCACGGGGCAACCGGTTTGCCTTTGCGCAACTGTCTGATCCGACCGGGCAATATGAGGTCACACTGTTTTCCGACACGTTGGAGGCCGCGCGCGATCATTTGGAAACGGGCAGTCAAGTCGTCATTGGCTGTGAGGCCACGATGGAGGCTGATCAGCTCAAGCTGCTGGGCCGTTCTGTCGCGCCGATTGACACAGCCGTCGCGGATGCTGGGTCTTCGGGCTTGCGCGTGTTCCTTGATGCGCCCGACGCGATTTTATCAGTGCAATCGATTTTGGAAAACGCGGCCAAGGATAAGGTGCGCGGTGGTCGTGGACCTGTTTATTTCTGCCTGATGGATCCCGCCTTGCCCGGTGAGGTGGAAATTGATTTGGGCCAAGATTACCCCGTCAATCCACAGATCAAAGGCGCGTTGCGGTCCCTGAACGGCGTTATGGAAGTCGAAGAGGTGTAACCATACGGCGGGTTTTCGCGGTCCGTGCGCGGTCATGCGTGGACGGGCCTAAGCATTGGCGTTAAACAATCCTTAACGTTTCGTACTAAGGACCCGCTCGTGCGTATTTTTGTCAGTTTCGCCATCATCGCAGCCCTAAGCGCATGCAGCAGCAACCCGCTGTCCAAGCTGACACTGTTGAGCGACTTGGCCGTAGAAGAAGACGCAGTTGCAGTGGCCTTGTCAGAGGCCATTGGGAATGATGCTGATGATGTCGTGACAGATGCTATCGTCGAAGAAGAGGTCGCGGCGATCACGGCTGAAAAACCTGTGTCAAATCCCATCGTAGGATTTTTTGATAACCTATTTGCAGGCGATGAAACACCCAAAGTCGTAACAGAAGCCGTCGTCGAGGAAGACACACCAGCCCCTGACACACCGACACCCGATGTGGTCGGCGTGACGGCTGACTTGCTTGCAGAAGCACCGACGCCCGCCCCCCAACGCGCGGGTTTCTTCGGACGGTTGTTCGGTGGCGGCGGGCCCAAAGTGGTTGCAGAGCCTGATCCGAAACCGGAGGCTGTCGATGTTGCCGCTCCAAAGCAGGCCGGTTTCCTAAGTGGATTTATGAGTGACGCGCCGGCTGGTCCTGATGCACGCACGGTCTCCGTCGGTACGCAGTTGCCATTTGGTGAAATCGCTAAAAATTGTGATGTGTCCAACCGTCAGATGGGGCGCAAGGTTGGGACCGAAGGCGGCTATTCCCTGTTCGACACGATCCCTAATGCGGAATCGATGCGGACCCATTACATTACGGGGTTCAAAGATCGCTGCGCGCGGCAGTTCACGGCAGCCACATCGTTGCTTGGCGACATTGGCACCCATGAAGTCGTGCGTTATTTGCCGTCGAACAAGCGCATGGCCTATAGCGACACTGATCTGGCCTATGAAAAGATCAAGAATGCGTTTTGCCGTGTTGGTAAGGGGCAGCCATGCGGTGCAAAGCTGGATCGTTTGGCCCGATCCACGACCTTTATCACCGCCTACCGCAACTTTGGCACGAACCCGACGTGGGTAAATATCTTGCTGCATAAGGGGCAGGTCATCGAGATAAGCGAAAGTAAGCGTTAATCTACCAATGCGGCGGGCGTTGATCGGCCAATGGTACCGAACTGCCCGCATCCATTTCACGCCCTGCTTCGCGTTCCATCAACATCGCCAATCGGCGTGTGGCCACGGCCAACTCGGTTTCTTGGCGGGCGACAACGTCTGACAGGTCCTCGACCGTGCGGGTCAGATGGGCGATTTGTTCTTCAAGATGTGTGATATCGGTCATGATCCTGACATAACCACCCGCTAGTGTTCCCGCAACTGCGCATTGCCCCGCAGCCGCTGCCTTGGTAAAGGCGGGGCATTATTCCTGACCAACCGCGAGACGATGATGGCCAAAGTGAAGAAACAACCCCGCCCCAAGGCCCAAACGCCCAAGGGTTTCCGCGATTATTTCGGTGCAGAGGTGGCCCAACGGACCGCCATGCTTACGAAGATTGCCGAGGTGTATCATCAATACGGTTTTGACGCGCTTGAAAGTTCTGCTGTGGAAACAGTCGAGGCGTTGGGCAAATTTCTACCCGATGTGGACCGCCCAAACGAAGGGGTGTTCGCATGGGAAGAGGACAAAGATTGGCTGGCGTTACGTTATGATCTGACGGCGCCATTGGCGCGGGTTTATGCCCAGCACCGCAATGATCTGCCCAACCCTTATCGCCGCTACGCGATGGGGCCTGTTTGGCGCAACGAAAAACCTGGCCCAGGTCGGTTCCGCCAGTTTTATCAATGTGATGCGGATACTGTCGGCGCATCCTCTGTCGCTGCCGATGCCGAAATCTGCGCGATGTTGTCGGATACTCTGGAAGTCGTGGGCATCCCGCGCGGTGATTACGTTGTGCGGGTGAATAATCGCAAGGTTCTGAATGGTGTGCTCGAAGTCGCGGGCCTATCTGGTGACGACAAAGAGGCCGAACGCGGGATCGTTCTGCGTGCCATTGATAAGCTTGATCGCCTTGGCAACGACGGCGTCTTGGCCTTGCTCGGTGAAGGCCGCAAAGACGCGTCTGGCGATTTCACCAAGGGTGCAGGCCTGTCGGATGAACAGGCACAGATCGTCATGGGCTTTATGTCTGCCAAACGTGACACGGGGGCCGATACTGTCGCGCGCTTGACCGAATTGGTTCAAGGCTCTGATGTAGGCATGACCGGCGTGAACGAGCTTGAAACCATCGCGACATTGCTCGATGCGGGCGGTTACGCGTCTGACCGGATCGAGATTGATCCATCCGTTGTGCGCGGTCTTGGCTACTACACTGGCCCTGTATTCGAGGCGGAACTGACGTTTGAAGTGACCGATGAAAAGGGGCGTCCACGCAATTTTGGCTCTGTGTCAGGTGGTGGGCGTTATGACGATTTGGTCAAACGTTTCACTGGCCAAGAGGTGCCCGCGACGGGTGTATCCATCGGTGTTGATCGCTTGTTGGCAGCCCTGCATGCCAAAGGGCGTTTGGATAGCAAAACCCTTGGCCCTGTCGTCGTGACCGTAATGGACCGTGACCAAATGGCTTATTACCAAGGGCTGGTGACCGAATTGCGCAATGCGGGCATTCGGGCGGAAGTTTACTTGGGCAACCCTAAGAACTTTGGAAACCAACTGAAATACGCCGACAACCGCAACAGCCCTGTCGCCGTGATCGCAGGGTCTGATGAAATGGCGAGTGGCGTCGTGCAGATCAAGGACTTGATCCTCGGCGCGCAAATCGCACAAAGCGCGACCGTGGAAGAATGGAAAGACCGTCCTAGCCAATATGAAGTTCCACGTGGCGAGCTTGTCGCGAAGGTGCGCGAAATTCTTGCGGGGCAGGCGTAATGACCCGACCGATTGCCGCCGAGGCGGATCGCCTCCAAGCCTTGTTCGTGCAACAGGGTGCAAGTGCTGTAGATGCCGATATCTTGCTGTCTGCAGACACATTGCTGGACCTATACGGCGAAGACATCCGCGGCCGCGCCTATCTGACGACCGACCCGTTTGGCGGAGAAATGGTGCTGCGTCCAGACTTTACCGTGCCTGTCGTGCAGATGCATATGGACAGCAAGGCGGACCCCGCGCGCTATACCTATGCCGGCCGGGTGTTTCGTAAACAAGAAGATGACCCTAGCCGCCAACGCGAAGCGATGCAGGTCGGGTTTGAAATTTTCGATGGGTCCGATCCGGCGGATGCCGACGCGACAGTTTTTGCCGCGATTGCAGATGCACTGACGGGCTTACCTGTGCGTGCCGCGACTGGTGACATTGGTATCTTGATGGCGGCGGTGGCTGGATTGAAAACATCCGACACACGTAAATCCGCTTTGCTGCGTCACCTTTGGCGGCCGCGCAAATTCCGCGCATTGTTGGACCGTTTCGGCGGGCGCACGGTGCCAGCGCCTAGCCGTGTGGCCTTGCTCGCCAACCCTGACCCGCTGGCCGATGCTGGCCCAGAGGTTGGTTTGCGGTCTCGGGCCGAAGTTCAAACGCGCATCGATGCGCTGCGCGCAGATGCGGCGACGGCCCCGATCAGCGGCGAAGAATTGGCGTTGATCGACGCGATCCTGTCGCTCGATGAAACTTGCCCGCATGTATTGTCGACCCTGCGCGATATCGCCATCGACCTGCCGTCCATTGACAGCGCGGTCGAGGCATTTGCAGCCCGTCTCGATGCACTCGCCACCAAAGGCGTGGACATTGACACGCTGGCGTTTGAAGGCAGCTATGGCCGCACGTCGCTGGAATATTACGATGGTTTCGTGTTCGGCTTCTATGCCACAGACGACCCGCATTTGGCCCCTATCGCAACCGGTGGGCGCTATGATGCGCTTACCGCGCGCTTGGGTGCTGGCCGCGCTGTGCCAGCCGTGGGCGGCGTTGTGCGCCCCGATTTGGTCGCGATGATGCGGGGAGATTTGTGATGCTGAAACTAGGTGTACCGTCCAAAGGGCGGCTGATGGAAAAGACGTTTTCGTGGTTCGGTGATCGTGGCGTGACGCTGCGGAAATCTGGGTCCGACCGCGAGTATTCCGGCGCTGTCGATGGGATCAGCGGGGTTGAATTGGTGCTGCTGTCCGCCGGTGAAATCCCGCGCGAATTAGACGCGGGGCGTATCCATCTTGGGGTCACTGGCTCTGACCTGATCCGCGAAAAACTGGCCGCGTGGGAAACGCGTGTGCATAGTGTCGCGCCCATGGGTTTTGGCGGTGCTGATCTGATCATCGCCGTGCCGCAGGGATGGGTCGATGTCGAAACCTTGGATGATCTTGACGCTGCTGCAGCTGCGTTTCGTGCCAAGCACGGGTTCCGTATGCGGATCGCCACGAAA
The DNA here is from genome assembly GCA_965660685.1 of Yoonia sp. Classification (GTDB taxonomy): domain Bacteria; phylum Pseudomonadota; class Alphaproteobacteria; order Rhodobacterales; family Rhodobacteraceae; genus Yoonia. The sequence goes on from CBFIAX010000003.1 coordinate 89,583, forward strand.
TACCACCGCCAAGTGCGTGAGTTTTTGCGCGACAACGGTGTGGCCGATTATCAGCTGGTCGATAGCCAAGGTGCGACCGAAGGCACGGTGAAAAACGAGACCGCCGAAGCGATTGCTGACATCACATCCACAGGCGAAACCCTGCGCGCCAATGGGCTGAAAATTCTGTCAGACGGGCTGATCCATCAATCTCAAGCGACCCTGTTCCGCGGCCGCCGCCGCAATTGGACTGATGCGCAGCGGGCCACGTTAAAAAACCTAACGCGCCTGCTTGGCGTCTAACGCACACCGATCGCGGCCAGTGCTTTGCTTAGTTCAGGGGGCAGGGCTTCCTCGGCTTGCGCGCCGTCGGGCAGGTCAGTTGGGGCATCGCTAGGTTGCAAATAGCGCCAGCCTTGAAACGCGCGTTTTGGTGTGGCCTCAACACGGATCAAATCTGGGTCACTGACAATGGCGCAGCGCCGGATGCCGTCCGCGCCTACCCGCTCATCAAGGCGCACAATGCGCTGGCGACACAAGATAACACCTTTGATGACCCAGAAAATCGACCCACCGTCCAGAATTTCTTCTGCGCGCTTTGGCCACATGCGGGTGACGTGCTGTGGCAATCCGTCGGCGGCTTGCGCGCGGCGGGTCTGCTGCCAAGCCGCTAAGCCTGCGACATCTTCGGTTCCGACGGATAATTTTACCAGATTTATGGTCATTGTGGCAATTTGCCCCTAGATGTTGTGTTGCGCCTTGGTGTAACAGATAAGCAATTGTTAAGGAAGTAGCACAGCATTTTCGGGTTTCAAATTGACCCGACGAAGCTGTCGACCTATCAATTAATGCTGACTGCCGCCACCAGAATCATATCAAAGGAATGCCCATGTCCCGCTTTGCCGCCCCGATTGCCGAACAAATTTGGGATATGAAGTACCGGTTTAAAGAGGCCGATGGCACCCCGATTGATCAAGATGTCACCCAAACATGGGACCGGATTGCGACCGCGCTGGCGTCAGTTGAGGATGATCCCAAGGCATGGGCGCCCAAATTCTATGACGCGCTTGAAGATTTCAAATATCTGCCAGCGGGCCGGATCACGGCGGGTGCTGGCACGGCGCGGTCGGTAACGTTGTTCAACTGCTTTGTCATGGGCACGGTGCCCGACAGCATGGGCGGCATTTTCGATATGCTCAGAGAGGCCGCGCTGACCATGCAGCAGGGCGGGGGCATCGGATATGATTTCAGCACCATTCGGCCCAAAGGCGCAAGTGTCAAAGGCGTGGCTGCGGATGCATCCGGTCCATTGTCGTTCATGGATGTGTGGGACGCTATGTGCCGCACGATTATGTCCGCAGGGTCACGTCGCGGTGCGATGATGGCGACGATGCGTTGTGACCACCCTGATGTGATGGATTTCATCAGCGCGAAGTCGGATGCGGCGCGGTTGCGTATGTTCAACATGTCCGTGCTCGTAACTGACCCGTTCATGGATGCGGTAAAGGCGGACGGGAATTGGGACCTTGTGTTCAATGGCGAGGTTTACAAAACAATCTCGGCGCGCGAGCTGTGGGATGCGATCATGCAAGCAACCTATAACTATGCCGAGCCTGGCGTAATTTTCATTGACCGGATCAACCAGGCCAACAACCTGAATTACTGCGAAACGATAGCCGCAACGAACCCTTGCGGGGAACAGCCACTGCCACCTTATGGGGCGTGTCTGCTTGGCTCGATCAATATGGCGCGGCTTGTGTCCGATCCGTTTGGTGATAACCCCATGTTTGATGTGGCCAAAATGACCGATCTGGTCGCCACAGCCGTGCGCATGATGGATAATGTGGTGGATGCGTCCAACTTCCCTTTGCCCGAACAGCAAGCCGAAGCCAAAGCGAAACGTCGTATCGGGCTTGGGGTCACTGGCCTCGCCGACGCGCTTTTGATGGTTGGTCTGCGCTATGGTTCGGAAGAGGCGGCGCGTCAAACCGAGCAATGGATGCAAGCGATCGCCCGCGCCGCGTATCTGGCGTCTGTGGACTTGGCAAAGGAGAAGGGAGCTTTCCCCTTATTTGATGCCGAAAAATTTCTGGCGTCGGGTGCGATGCAGGACATGGACGCCGATGTTTGCGATGCGATCCGCAAGCATGGTATCCGCAATGCGCTGCTGACGTCCATCGCGCCAACAGGCACGATTAGCCTTTACGCAGGCAACGTGTCATCGGGAATCGAACCGGTGTTCGCCTATGCCTACACGCGCAAAGTTTTGCAAAAAGACGGCACGCGGACTGAGGAAGAAGTTGTCGACTACGCCGTACAAATGTGGCGCGATCTGAAAGGGGTCGCACCGCTGCCTGACTATTTCGTCAACGCGCAGACACTGGCCCCGCTCGAACACGTGCGCATGCAAGCCGCCGCACAAAAATGGATCGACAGTTCTATTTCCAAAACGATCAACTGCCCCGAAGACATCAGTTTTGATGACTTCAAAGAGGTCTATATGGCCGCATGGGATCAAGGCTGTAAGGGGTGCACAACCTACCGTCCCAACGACGTGACTGGGTCCGTCCTTTCAGTTTCTGAGGAAAAGCCACCTGTTCTTCTGGCCGAAAATACCACCGCCGGAGGCTCCGACATTGCGGATCGCGAAGGCGAAGTTGTTTACATGTCAGAGCCGCTGGATCGCCCAACAGAGCTGGAGGGTGCGACCTACAAGCTCAAATGGCCAGATAGCGAGCATGCAATATATATTACCGTTAACGACCTGATTGTGGGCGGTCAGCGCCGCCCGTTTGAGGTGTTTATCAACTCCAAAAACATGGAGCATTTCGCCTGGACCGTGGCTTTGACACGGATGATTTCTGCCGTATTCCGGCGCGGGGGCGATGTATCGTTTGTTGTGGAGGAACTCAAGGCTGTGTTCGACCCACGCGGCGGCGCTTGGATGCAGGGCAAATATGTGCCGTCCATTTTGGCAGCCATTGGCGGTGTGATGGAAAAGCATATGGTCGCGACGGGGTTCTTGGCCGGAGAAGGCATGGGACTGAAATCCGATCCGCAAGCCGACGTGGTGGCCATTAACCCATCTCCAAAAGGCAAGGCCTGCCCGTCCTGCGGTGCACCTGACTTACGTATGGTTGAAGGCTGTATGACCTGCGGTTCATGTGGCCATTCGAAGTGCGGCTAGTCTAACTTTTTAAACTTGTGGTGGGATGCACCATAACTTGGCCACTCCGCAGAGACCAAATGACCATTGGTCTCCATGAGGTCGGTGGTTTTTTTAATGTTTTCAGTCACTTGGGGATTTGGAGGCTGCGGCGTCCATTGGTATTGTGCGTCCAAGCGCTATGCAGCCACGGCTTTAAAAATCAGATGCCCGTATTGCGTGTTCGTCAAAGGCAGCACCTAGAATGATGACCCTGACCGAGGCAAAAGGGGCCAGTTTGAAGAAACTGATAGCCCTAATCAGCCTCTGTTTGTGGTCAGATTACGCCGAGCAGTTTCCACCACAGAAAATCAAGCGGAACAAGGAAGAGCAGTGTGATAATCGATAGGACGACTGTCACCTTCAAAAGGTGTCGCGTGTTTTCCCCAGCCAACCCCATTGCAACGATTAACGGTCCCACCTGATAGGGGAAGATAACGGTCGAAAACCCTATAACTTGTGTCATCAAAACGGCGTTGAGCGTGAACCCCGTGGAATTGACAAGGTCATTTGCAAGCGGCGTCAAAACGGCTGGTGCGCCGGGCGCAGTTGTAAAGATCGACGTACCCGCTCCCAAGGCAGACAAAGACACAAAGTTCATGAAATCCTGTCCTGCTTGCAATCGTAGCACGTCAAAAGCCCTTGTAGCGATGATATCGCCCAACCCGCTAGAGGCTGTTACCGTCCCAAGCGTCAGGGCGCCGGCCACAAACAATAGCATCGAAAAATCCACCGATGATTTGAAAACTGGCGGAGGGACTAATCCCAACTGTGGCACCATCAAAACCAAAGACGCGCCCAAACCAACCCATGCAGCGTTGAACCCGTGTAACTGGTCCGTCGCCCATAACCCAAGCGTCAGCAACAATATGACCACAAGCGCAAATTGGCGCTCGCCTTTCTTTGATGTCAGTTCCGTGGACGTATCGCCAGATTGGACCTGTCCCGGAAAGAAATACAGCACAAGGCCGACGATGACCGCCGATTTGAGGATGCCCAACACCGGGTAATGTAACAACAGATAATCTGCGTAACTGAAATGCACGCCGAGTGACTGTTCGGCCACGCCGGACAGAATTATGTTAGGGATGTTAGACGGCAGGATCGCAAAACTGGGCATGTTGGTCCCAATCGCGATGATTACTGCGACGCCGGTGCGTCCACTTGTTCCCTTCCCAAGCCCCAATGCATTCGCGAGCGCAATGCCAATAGGCACCAAAACCGCGGCCCGACCCAGTGAGGAAGGCATCACAAAACCCAGCAGCATCCCGAATATCATCAATCCTATGATCAGCGTTGGGTAACTCTTCGACAGATGCGGCTGCGCCAAGGCACCCAAACGGACGCCAAGTCCTGACTGGGTGATGGCCGCCCCGATAACGTAGCCCGCCACCACCAACCAAATCGCGGTTGATGCGAAGCTTGAAAAAACCACTTGAGGTGCAGCAAGGTCCGCTAAAATCAATGCGGTAAAAAGGAACATGGATCCTACGTATCCCGGCACCACGCCGGTGCCCCAAATTGCCAACGTGACAAGAATGACGCCAAAGGTCATGGCCTGCTCTGTTGTCATACCCGCAGGCTGAGTAGCTGCCGTCCAGGCTGCCAATACGACGGATACTGCGAAAATTAGGCTTGGTGCGCGGGACATTAGGATCACTTTGTCTAAGGAGCGTTGTGTGGGAGGCTTCAACCGATGAATGACCTCACAATGCGATATGACGCCCAGCATGTCGCAGCGGCAAATTGCCACCGAACACAATCGTGTTGAGTTAAGGTGCTGTTGGAGCGGAAGGGATGAAACCAACGCAATGGTATCATCCCTACTTAAACTGTCACAGATCACCGGCTTTCAAAATAATTCAGCGGCACCTTCAAATAGGCTCGTCCGTTGTCTTCCATTTGAGGAAGAGCCCCGCCCCGTATATTGATCTGCAACGCGGCGAGCATTAGTTTGGGCAACGCCAAAGTCGCGTCACGGGCATCCCGCACGGCGCGGTACTGTGTTTCGGTCGGATTATCCTTCCAATGAATATTGGTCTCTCGGTGCTGGGCGACGGTAGCTTCGCAAGCTGCATCGCGATCAGGGGCATAGTCGTGCCCTACAAAAACGCGCGTGTCCGCAGGCAACGCTAAAATTGCCGAGATACTATCGTAAAGTGCGGCCGAACTACCCCCTGGGAAATCAGCGCGCGAACTGCCGCTGTCGGGCATCATTAACGTGTCATGCACAAAGGCCGCATCGCCAGCTACGTAGGTGACCGAAGCCATCGTATGCCCAGGCGAAAACATGACGGTCACGGGTATATTGCCTACCATGAAGTTTTCACCACCCGAAAACAGGTGATCCCATTGGCTGCCGTCAGTCGGAAAATCCTTTGGAAGGTTGTAGATGTCCTGCCAAAGCGCCTGCACACCCGTCACCTTTTCACCGATCGCCGTCTGGGCGCCTGTTTGAGCCTTCAGCCATGGCGCTGCTGAAAAGTGGTCGGCATGAGGATGTGTGTCGAGAATCCAGACCAGTTCAATCCCTGTTTCGCGAACGTACTCGAGTAACATCTCGACGTTCTTCGTGGATGTTGCAGCGGCCAGTGGGTCGTAATCAAGGACGGGGTCGACGATCGCGCCTTTCATGGTTTCAGGATCGTGGAACACATACTGCCAGCTGCCGGTCGGTTTGTCCCAGAAACCTTTTACAATTGGATTACTCATAGGTTTTCTCCTGTGTGTGATTTGTGTGTGGGGTGGCCAAGCCTGAAGGCTTGGCGTTGGTAGGTCAGCGTGTGCTGGCTTTCATCATCCACAGTTCTTTTTCGTGGTACTCAAGACGGTCTGTCAGCATTCCGGCAGAAACTTCGTCGCCCGCGGCCGAGCTTGCGGCGATGGCACCGCGCAGAGTTCCTGAAAGGGCCTCGTGGCCTGCGATCAGCTTGGTCACCATCTTTTCGGCCGATTGGGCGGCGGCGGCTTCCGGTTCGGCCAGTGCCATCAGGTCGGCAACAGTTCCCGGCGCATAGGCGCCCTGTGTGCGGATGCGTTCGGCGATTTCGTCCAACGCGCCCCAAAGGTTCTGATACTGCTCTTCAAACATGACGTGAAGTCGGCGAAAGCTGGGACCTTCTACGTTCCAATGGTAACCGTGGGTCTGGATATAAAGCCGGAATGTCTGGCCTAAAACAGCATTCAGAGCATCGATGTTCTTTTGTGATGCGTCAACCATGGGTCTCTCTCCTTGGGATTTGTAATTAGTGCGCTCGATATTTTTCTCGAAGACTAGGGTAGTGGGGACGGGCCAATGGGGCGCGCCCACTCTCGTTACAGGGTGCGTGTGGAAAAATACCAATCCACAGTCTTGCAGCCTTCTCCGGCACGCGCCATCGCGGCCTCGGGTGTTGCAGGCGTCGGCACGATGACAGGCTCACCGGGTTTCCAGTTTTCGGGCATCGCGCAAGAGTTTTCGTCCGCGGTCTGCATTGCAACCAATAGGCGGTAGATTTCATCAACCGATCGGCCCGCGTTCATCGGGTAGTAGACCATCGCACGCAGAACGCCTTCAGGGTCAATCAAGAAGGTCGCACGGGCTGCGGCCGTATCGGACGCGCCGGGCTGGATCATCCCGTAGGCTTGGGCCACCGCCATGTTGAGGTCGGCGATGATAGGGAACTTGATCTCAACACCAAATTTTTCCTTGATGTTCAGCATCCAGGCGATGTGGCTGTAGTGACTGTCGATGGACAGGCCCAACAATTCGGTGTTGCGTGCGCTAAAGTCATCCTGCTTTTTGGCGAAACCGATGAACTCTGTTGTGCAAACCGGCGTGAAATCAGCTGGGTGCGAGAAAAGAACCAGCCACTTACCACGGTAATCTTCAAGCGTTTTGCGGCCATGTGTGGTTGGCGCGTCGAATGCTGGTGCGGCCTCGTTCAGATGGGCACCGGGGGATTGGATTTGGTCTGTCATATCATTTGTCCTCGGGTCGATTGTTTCTATGTCACAAAGATAGATGCTGGACGTAGATAGGGAAAATTGAATATAATTCTAATAATGATAGAGGAAATCTATAAATGATCACGCTCCGCCAGATGCGCTACCTAACAGCTGTTGCAGAGACGCTGAACTTCTCGCGTGCCGCCGAAATTTGCTTTGTGACCCAACCCACTCTTAGCGCCGGAATCAAGGAACTAGAGGACCGGTTGGGGGTACAATTGATTGAACGCACCCGTCAAAGCGTTCTGCTGACACCCGTTGGGAAAGACATCACAGTGCGTGCAAAGCAACTTTTGCTAGATGCTGCAGAAATCGAAACGGTGGCGAAAGCCCACTGCAACCCCTTTAAGGGGGATTTGAAACTCGGGTCGATCCCAACCATTGGCCCTTACCTGTTGCCACACGCGCTGCCGGCAATCCGAAATGTCTTTCCCGACCTTCGGGTATACCTGCGCGAAGAAATGACTGAGAGTCTAATCGAGGGCTTAAATGCGGGGCATCTGGATCTGATTTTGATCGCGCTTCCGTTTGACACAGGCACATTGCAAACCATGCCGCTGTTTGAAGATGGCTACCAATTGGCCACACCCGCTGATTGGCCCTTCCCCAGTAACGTCGACTTGTTGACCGAAGGCGGGCAACTCATGCTGCTTGAAAAAGGGCACTGCCTTCAGCGCCACGCGCTCGAAGCATATCCAAAAAGCATCCTGTCAGTGCAGGATAGTTTTTCAGCCACCAGCCTGACGACACTGATTGCGATGGTCTCCGAAGGGCTGGGTGTTACCCTCCTGCCAAACCTCGCAGTTTCAGCGGGAGTTGTCGGCAGCAGCGACATACGCCTAACGCCACTTCCTGACGCCTGTCCGCGTCAAGTGGTTCTTGCATGGAGACCTGGATCAGCACGCGAAAAACTCTTCAGAAAACTTGGTAGCCTACTACAGCGGGATGAATGAAAATGTGCGACCGACTGGAATTGGCGTTGCGCCTTGGATTTATCTAGTCAGAGGTTTGCGCATCGATAATGGCAACAACGCCCGAGACCGTCGCGACATTGGCGGCGTCTGGATGGGGCTGCGCAAGCTGCCCGCTATCGTTATCGAAATATAGCCCCGTTGCGGTCGCGAACTCACTTTCTAGAGCGGCGCGTATCAGGATATCCACGCCGATATTCAGGTCGTTGCCAGATGTGCCGAACCCCTCGCGGACCATCTTGGTCGCAAGAAGCGAGCCGGGATTGACCGCGATCGAAATTGGCCCATCAGGGTGCTTTGCCGCAAACTCTTGGCTCCACATCGTCAAGGCCAGCTTGCTTTGGGCATAGGCCTCCATGTCTTGCAACGGTCTGTTTCCTGCCAATGCGTCAAGGTCGACAGGCGCTTGCGCGGCCGAAGACAAGTTCACCAAACGGCCGTCCTGTGGTATGATGGGCAGCAGCAGGTTCGACAATGCCGCTGGAGCGAAGGTGTTGACGACAAAACGCACATCCATTCCATTGCTCAAACGCGGCTGCGATGTTTTGAAAACGCCAGCGTTGTTGATAACAACGTCAATCCGGTCATGGTCCTCTTTCAAGTCACCTGCCATCTGCACGACTTGGGCTAGGTCAGACATGTCGGCTTGCACAGTCGTCAGGTTCGCGCCAATCTGGGCCTTCAGTTCTTCGAGCTTCTGCGCGTTTCGACCATGCGCGATAATGTTGTGGCCTAATTTCGCCAATGCGATTGCGGTTGCACGGCCAAGGCCATCGGTCGCACCGGTGATGAGGATCGTTTTTGTCATGGTCTATTCCTTATTTGAAAGCGGGCAGGACATTTTCGGCGAGGGCGTCTAGGGTTTTCTCGACGGGGGCAGCACTGAAACGCAAGTTGAGTGCGACATGGTTCACACCAACCTGCTCTAGTTGTTGAAGGTATCGCACGAGCGCGCGATGACCAGACCTGAATCCAAGGTGGATGGGGCTGGGGGGCGCATCGGGATCGTCGGCGAGGTCAATATAGAGCGGTTGCAGGACAGGTTTTGGCGCCTGTCCCAAATCTGCAAGCCGCGCCCGCCACTCTTGTAATATGTGGGCCTGTGCCACACCGGAGCGGGGGTAGGTCATCCAGCCATCACCGTTTTGCGCGATCCAGTCTGGCGACTGGCGGCTTGATCCGGTGATCAGAAGAGGAAGTTTCGATCCGGCTGGTTTGGGTAGCATCTCGATAGACGGGTCGACTTTGCCAAAGCGATTGTCGATCTGTCTTGCGGGTACGCCCATGGCGCGGATGTAGTCAAAGCTTTCGCGGAAATCTTCGCCGCGCGTATCAAAGGCGCGCTTCAATGCGGGGTATTCTTCGGGGCGGTCGCCAGAGGCCACCCCAAGGATCAGCCGCCCGTTTGACAATACATCAGCTGTCGCGGCGGCCTTGGCCACATGTGCGGGATGGCGCAGCGGCAGAACGATACTGGCAACGCCCAATGCAATATCGGTCGTCGTGGCAGCCAGATAACCAAGATAGGTAAAGGGATCGAAAAGCTGCCCCGCGTCGCCAAAGCTGGGGACGTTAAACGGCACATCCCGTAGCCAAACAGCCTTGAAGCCAAGCCTTTCCGCTTGTTGTACACGGTCCAGATGACCAGCCATGTCCGGCACAGCGCTTTGGCCGTATTGCGCGATCGGCACGACAAGCCCGACGCTCAGCCGTCCGTTCCGAAACGTTGCATCGTAGCCCCGGTTGATCTGCTCGAATGGCGTATGAGGGTCATTGTACATGGGTTTTCTCCGCATAGTTGCGCCGCCCTTGGACGGGACGGCGCATGTATCTTAGGCGAGTTCGTCTTTGCCCTCGATTAGATAATGATGGCTGACGGAACCGGCTGTGCGGGCGGCAAGATGCGGCGCATATGCCTCATCGGCCATGAATGCCTGCACAGCCTCTTTAGATGGCCATTCGATGATAATGCGCAGACCTGCGTCTTTGGTTTCGCCTTCCACCTGCTCGTGGCTTGTGGTGCGGGCGATGTATTTTCCACCGTGGGCCGCTACGCGCTCATTCGCGGTCGGCAGATAGTTGGGAATCCACGCGTCGTCGGTAGGGGTCACGTCGAGAACAGAGTAATAAGCCATTTTGGTTTTCCTTTTGAAAGTTGATTAAGTTGCTACAAGGACAGTCCAGGGAGGACCTGTTTACCGATCACGCGGCCGCTTTCTTGCTTTTTATGTGCGTCAGTCAATGTTTCCACCGTCAGCACCTCGGCGCGTTCGGTAACTGTGGATTGAAGTGCGCCGGTGTCGATCATCTGCGACACGCGGTTCAACAGATCACGCTGCGCGGTGATGTCATCCGTAGCGAACATCGAACGGGTAAACATGAATTCCCAAGAAATCGTCAGCGCCTTTGGTTTGGCGGGTGAGATATCGAGGTTCGCAGGGTCATCGATCAACGAGATGTGTCCGCGTGGCGCGATCAAGTCAATGATCGCGGGCCAATGCTGGTCCGTTGCCGTCAATGCGGAAACATAGGTTGGCGTCAGACCAAGGTCTTTGATTTGCGCCGCCAGATCGTCGCGGTGATTGACCACATGGTCGGCCCCCATCTTTCGGACCCAGTCTTCGGTTTCGGGGCGGGATGCTGTCGCAATCACGGTCAGGTTCGTTAAGGTCTTTGCAAGCTGAATCAGGATCGACCCGACACCGCCCGCGCCCCCGATCACCAAGAGGGTTTGGCCCGCGCCGCCGCCTTCGGCCAAGCGAAAACTATCGAACAGCATTTCCCAGGCTGTGATAGAAGTCAGCGGAAGGCCAGCGCTTTCAACGAAATCGAGCGAAGCTGGTTTCTTGCCAACGATGCGTTCATCTACTGCGTGGAATTCCGAATTGGTTCCATCGCGGGTCACATCGCCGGCGTAGAATACGTCGTCACCAACGGCGTAACCTGTAACGTCGGACCCGACTTCGACGACAGTGCCTGCAGCGTCATACCCCAAAATGCCATGGTCGCCTTCTGGCGCGCGCGCCTCGCGGAGCTTGACGTCGACAGGGTTGACCGAAATGCCTTTGACCGCGACCAAAATATCGCGAACTCCAAGCGCTGGCTTGTCGACATCCAGCACGCTCAATGCCCCCGCGCCGTTGATGGGTCCGTTTTGTTTGTAGCCGATCGATTTCATGCGCAATACTCCTGAATGCTGTGTTGGACATGACATATCACCCTGATAATTTATAAAAATGCCCAATATTTTGTTTCAGAATTCTCATTTTCAATATAATTGAGGGTATGGATATAGATGCCCTACGTCTTTTCGTTGCCGCGGCAGAGCGGTTGAACATAACGGCCGCTGGACGCGATCTTGGCTTTGCGCCCGCTATGTCCAGCAACCGCCTTGCAAAGCTGGAACGAGAGTTGGGCACAGAGCTGTTGCATCGTACCACGCGCAAGATTTCGATCAGTCAGGAAGGGGAGGCGTTTCTTCCCTACGCCAGAGAGGTTTTGGCGCAAGTAGATGCAGGCCGGGCCGCCTTGGGGGCAGGCACGCTTCATCCAAGTGGCACGCTGCGGTTCGCGGCCCCCAGCAGCTTCGCACAACTGCATATCATTCCGATCCTGCCAGAATTTCAGGCGCGTTACCCGGATATCACTCTGGACCTTAGGCTTTCCGATACGCGCCAAGACATCATCGAGGGCAGCTTTGATTTGGCCTTGCGCAGCGCGCCGTTAGAAGACAGCAGCCTCTTGGGACGTAAGCTGGCTGATGACACGCGCGTTTTGTGCGCATCGCCTGCCTACATCGCGGAGTTTGGGAACCCAGCAACACCGGATGCTCTCGACGCTCACCGCTTCTTGTCATGGTCGAACAAAGCGCCGCGTCAGATCATCCATACCGATGGTCATAAGGCGATGATCGATCCCGCAAGAATGATGTGTCGCACGATCCTCGACGACGGGACGTCTCAACGGGTGGCGACGCTGGCTGGTATGGGTATCTCTGTCAACTCGCTTTGGAGCGTGACGCAGGACATCAATGCAGGACGTTTGGTTCGTGTGCTGCCGGACTGGTGTTTACACGATCAATCCGTACTTTGGCTCATTTATCCCAAGTCGAATGTGCTCACACCGAAAGTGAGGTGCTTCATGGATTTCTTGATTAGCCAACTGGATATTGCGAATCTGGCCGGTGATCGAACTCCTCAATAGCTCCCGTTAGGGGAGAAAAAATTTCGATCTTGTCCACTGAAACCGTTCGCGTTTGATGAGGTTGAAGACGTTCTATGCAACTCGCATGAACGACTACTAGCTACTGAATTAGAACCGCACGAAAGTCGTTCACATTGGTCAGTGTTGGACCCGTTTTTATCAGAAGAGCAAGTTGATCGAACAAAGTGTAACTGTCGTGGCGTATCAAGGCGTCTTTTGGGTCCAAACCCATCGCCATCGCACGGTCCCAGTCTGCTGGTCCCCAAACGGCACCCGCTGCGTCGTCAGAGCCGTCGATACCGTCGGTATCACCGGCAATGGCATAGACGTCGGGATGGCCGGATAGCTCAATTGCTAAAGCCGCTAGGAATTCGGTATTGCGCCCACCGCGTCCGGGTATGGTCTCGCCGATACTGACAGTAGTTTCCCCACCTGAAAGCAACACGCAGGGTGATTTCAGGGGCAACCCATGGGTCGCCGTGGATAATGCGATACTGGCCATGGTGATGCCTAGCTCGCGGGCTTCGCCTTCAATTGCGTCGCCCAAGATCAGCGGGGCGAAACCTGCGGTGCGCGCAACATCTGCGGCCGCCCTTAAGGACATCATTGGCGTTGCAATCAGGCGGTAGTCTGTATCGAACGGCGCCTCTGGTTTTTGCGGGGCCTTCAGCAGCGCACCAATGTTCGCTGGCAGGTCTGGGCCTAGCAACGGTATGACGTGTGTGAGGTCTTCTTGCGCGGACGGGTCCGGCACAGTGGGGCCTGACGCGATATCTGCTGGATTGTCGCCGGGCACATCGGAAATGGCCAATGTGACCAAGCGGGCAGGGTCGGCAGCACGGGCCAACCCGCCGCCTTTTATCACAGACAATCGGCGGCGCACTTTGTTCATTGTGCTAATTGTCAAACCGGATCGCAGAAGACGGCGGTTGATGTCGATTTTGTCTGCAAGTGAAAGCGGGGCCACAGGCATAGGCATCAACGAAGAACCGCCGCCCGAGATCAACGCGAGTACGAGATCATCGGGGCCCGCTGCTTGTGCGGTATCCAGAATTTCGCGCGCGGCGGCTTCGCCAGCGGCATCGGGCACGGGGTGGGATGCCTCGCGTACGGTGATGCGCGCGCAAGGTACAGTGTGTTCATAGCGCGTAACGACCACGCCAGAGATATCCACATCAGGCCAAGCCTGTTCTAACGCCTGTGCCATGGCTGCAGCCGATTTCCCCGCGCCGATGACAATGCATTTACCCTTGGGTTTCTCGGGAAGGTGTTGCGCCAGTACTTTGGCAGGGTCTGCAGCCGCGATGGCGGCTGCAAACATAGATTTCAGAAGATGGGTTGGATCCGGCTGCGCCATCTTATGCGCCAAGAATATTGGCCCCACGGATGGCATCGCAGACCGCGTCGGTCACCTGTTGGGTGTTCGCAGTGCCGCCAATATCAGGCGTCATAATGCCCGCTTCGCAGACCTGATCAATCGCCTGCATTAGGCGTGCAGCAGCTTTGTCTTCGCCTAAATGTTCCAACATTTGCGCTGCTGTCCAAAAGGTCGCCACAGGATTGGCGATGCCTTTGCCTTCAATATCGAATGCCGAGCCATGGATTGGTTCGAACATGGATGGGAAGCGACGTTCAGGGTCGATGTTGCCGGTTGGCGCAACGCCCAGTGAACCAGCCAGCGCGCCTGCCAGATCCGACAGAATGTCGGCGTGCAGGTTGGTCGCGACAATTGTGTCCAGACTTTTGGGGTCTTTGACCATGCGCACGGTCATTGCATCAACCAGCATCTTGTCCCATTCCACGTCAGGAAACTCTTGTGCGACTTCTGCAGCGATCTCGTCCCACATAACCATACCAAACCGCTGTGCATTGGATTTTGTCACCACGGTTAGGAACTTGCGCGGGCGTGATTGCGCGAGCTTGAACGCGTAGCGCATGATGCGTGTCACACCGACGCGCGTAAAGATCGCAGTTTCTGTGCCGACTTCTTCGGGGAAGCCTTTGTGGGCGCGACCGCCGTGGCCGGCGTATTCACCTTCGGAATTTTCGCGAACGATGACCCAGTCCAGATCGCCTGGTCCGACACCTGCCAATGGGGATTGAATGCCCGGCAAAATTTTGGTGGGGCGCACGTTCGCATATTGATCGAAGCCCTGACAAATCGGCAAGCGTAGACCCCAAAGGGTAATGTGGTCAGGCACATCAGCGGCACCTACTGCGCCAAAGAAAATTGCATCGAATGCCTTGAGCTGCTCTGTGCCGTCCTCTGGCATTAATGCGCCCGTGTCTTTGTACCGCTGTGAACTCCAGTCAAATTCGGTCACGTCGAATTTGAAGCCGCCATCACGTTCGGCCAAAGCCTTGAGCGCTTGCAGGCCCGCTGCGATGACCTCGGGGCCGATGCCGTCGGCGGGAATGGCTGCAATCTTATAGGTATTCATGGTGTGATCCGCTTCTTTGGATTGTCGTTGGACCGGCCACAGTGCAGGGGCCGGCGGGTCTACACCCGTGGACAAACCTCCTCCCCTGAACGCTGAATACCGGCGATCTGACCCAAAGCTACATGTTCGGCATTGCAATTCTCAATCAAACTGGAATTATATACAAAAATGAAATAGTGGCGATGGGACACGGAAATGGATATTAACCGTATAAGATGCTTCTTGGCCGTCGCTGATACGCTGCATTTCGGGCGAGCGGCGCAGATGTTGGATATGTTGCCCGCGTCTTTGGGCCGCCAAATTCGATTGCTCGAAGATGATTTGGAAACGCGATTGTTCGTTCGCACAACGCGTAATGTGTCGCTGTCGGAAGCTGGGCTTAGCATTTTGGATGATGCGCGCGAGCTTGTGGAACAAACAGCACGCTTTGAACAAAAGGTCCGCAGTGTGCGGCGCACCGAAACCGCTGTGTTAAAGGTGGGTGCGATCGACAGCGCAGCGGCAGGCCTGATGCCGCAGTTGATGAAGCTCGTGCGCGAATCCCATCCCGAGATTGAAATCCAATTGATCGAGCAGAAAACGATCCATCTGTTACCCAAGCTTTTGAGTGGGAGTGTGGATATCGCATTTTGCCGAACCCCTGATTTCAAAGACCCGCGCTTGCATTTTCGCACGCTTTTCTTTGAAACGGCTGTGGTGGCATTGCCTGACAATCACCCGCTGGCGGATCGGGCCGTCGCGCATATTGCGGATCTTGCGGATGAGCCTCTGATTGTGCCGGACCGCCGGTCGCGGCCGCATTCCCATGATTTGACGATCAAGTTGTTTTTGGATGCGGGATTGACCGCGCGCATTGCGCAGGTTGCCGAAGAAAAACACACTATCGTCAACTTGGTTGCCGCCGGAACAGGTGTTGCGATTGTGCCGCGCTGGACAGCGCGGTTGCAAGTGCCGGGGGTTCGGTTTGTGCCAATCGCAATGCCGGAACGCACAAGCCTGTCCAAACTGGTTTTGGCTGCTGCATGGCCGCGCGGCATTCGTGACCCAATGCGCGATGCTGTCATGGCCAAACTGGAATCCCACCTCAAAGACATCGAAGCAACCGCCTAATTATAATGATCTAGAATATAATAATTGGCGCATTGTTTGCGCGGGCTGTCTTGCTCAATCTCATTGTCAGCGATGTAGGAGCACTCGACAGGGTGGCATCGACAACATTTGGGAGGAAGAAAATGAAATTCACGACATTCACCGCAGCGGCAGTTTGCGCACTCATGGCCGTGCCAGCGGTCGCACAGGACCGTGACGGTTGGCCTAGCAGCTTGACCATTGGCACCGGTAGTCAGGGTGGCACATACTTCACTTACGGCAGCGGCTTTGGCGCAATGGTAAGCGAAGCACTCGACATCAACGCAGGCGTTGAAATCACAGGTGGCCCTGTGCAGAACGTCACGCTGGTAGAGACCGGTGATCACAACATGGGCTTTGTTACCCTTGGCCCAGCTGACGAAGCTCGCCGCGGCGAAAGCCCGTTGATGCCAGGTGTGCCACATGAAAACGTACGCGCATTGTTCCCGATGTATCAAACACCGCTACAGGCGGCTGTTTTGGCCAGCTCCGGTATCACCGGTTTCGCTGATCTGGCAGGCAAGCGAGTTGGTGTTGGCCCTGCAGGCGGTACATCGGCAACCTATTGGACCCGTTACTTTGATTTCGTCGACAATGGCGCAGATGTCAGCAATGCGGGCGGATCTGACACCGCCGGTCAGCTGAAAGACGGTCTCATTGATGCCTTCGTTTATGCTGCGGGCTTGCCAACGGGTGCATATGCGCAATTGGCCGTTGAAAACGACGTAGAGTTTTTGTCGATGGACGAAGAAACTCTGGCCACAATGATGGAAGTCGCGCCAGCGTTTGCACCATTCACCATTCCGGCTGATACATACGAAGACCAGCCAGAAGCACTGTCCACAGTGTCATTGTGGAACTTCGCAATTGCGAGCCAGGACATGCCAGAAAGCCTTGCCTATGAAATCACGGCATTGGCAATGGAAAACCCTGATCGCATGGTTGGCGTTCACGCCGCTGCCAAGGAAACACTGGCTGAGAACGCGTTGAAGAATGCTGTACTGCCATTCCACCCCGGTGCGGTTCGTTGGTTCGAAGAGAACGGGATCATGATCCCTGATAACCTGAAGTAAGGCCCCCTTACTTTCATGATCGAGCACGGGCTGGTAACTGTTGGCCCGTGCTCTCTTTTCAGCCCCCCCCTATAAAAGTGAAGACCAATGGCAAATCATCCCCAGCCTGACAGCGCATCTGCGGACCAACACGTATCTCAGATCGAACTTGAAACCGCGAACGCGAACGTCGACGAAGAACGCGCGGCCACAAACCAGCGTGTGTTTGAAGGCAACCGCCACTGGCTGATCGCGATCATGTGCGTCGCCTATACGGTGTTCCACTTGCTCGTGATGAACGTCTATCCGCTGGAAACATGGGCCTATCGTCTGACCCACGTGGGGGGCGGTTTGATGCTGGGGTATTTACTGTTCGGATCGACTGCGTTGACTGGTGATGGTGCCAGTCGCGCCAATCCGCTTGGGCTTGCTGGGCTTGGCGTTGCGGCTGCAGCCATCCTCTATGGCGCTGTTGCTGTTGCGGCCGTCTGGATCAATGGCACGATTATGGATGTCGCCTTGCCGCCAGCTTGGGCGATGAACACATTCGGAATCCCCTTGGTAATTGGCACTGGTCTGGCCATTGCACATGGTTGGTTCTTTCCTAGCAAAGACCGCACGCGGTTTGCTTGGGCCGATATCCTTTTGGCCATCGCTGCTGTTACCTGCACGGCATACCTGATCTTTTTTGCGCGCCAGTTACAATTGCGCGCAGGCATGCCCATGGCGCTGCCGGGAGATATGTGGGCTGCCGTGGTGATCGTGATGTTGATCTTGGAACTGACCCGCCGTCTGGCCGGTATGGCGCTTGTCATCATCGCGTCGATCTTCGTGGCCTATGCCTTTCTTGGCCCGTGGTTGCCCGGGTTGTTCGAACACCGTGGCTACGCTGCCAAACGGTTCTTTTCCTATATTGTTACGGACAACGGCATCCTGTCGGCCCCGATTGCAATTTCATCGACTTATATCATCTTGTTTGTCGTCTTCGCCGCTTTCCTGCAAACGACGCGGGTCGGGGAATATTTCGTCAACCTCGCTTTCGCTGCGGCGGGCCACAAACGCGGCGGTCCCGCCAAAGTGGCGATCTTTGCGTCGGGCCTTATGGGCATGATCAACGGTACATCGGCGGGCAACGTGGTTGCCACCGGCTCTTTGACGATTCCGATGATGAAAAAGGTTGGTCATAAACCGCAGACCGCGGCGTCTGTGGAGGCCGCGGCCTCAACCGGTGGGCAAATCATGCCGCCAATCATGGGCGCTGGTGCCTTCATCATGGCCGAGATCACTGGCATCGGATATATGCAGATCGTCTGGGCCGCGCTGATCCCAGCGGCGCTCTATTTCATCTCTGTTTACTTCATGGTCGATCTTGCGGCCAAGAAAATGGACATGAAAGGCCTGCCGCGCGACATGCTGCCAAAATTCGGCCAGCTGATCCGTCAGTTCTATTTGTTCACACCGATTGTGGTGCTGATTGGGGCGTTGTTCATGGGCTATTCAGTGATCCGTTGCGGGACATTGGCGATGATGACGGCGGCTGTCGTGTCATGGTTGACGCCTCATAAGATGGGGCCTGTGCAATTGTTCCAAGCGCTCGACAACGGCGCACGAATGGTGCTGCAGTTGGTGGCAGTCTGTGCCACGGCGGGGATTATTGTCGGTGTGATTGCGCTTACAGGTATCGGTTCACGGTTCTCAACTGTGCTGCTGGCACTCGCTGATCAAAGCCAGCTTCTCGCGCTATTCTTCGCGATGGTTGTCTCGATCATTCTTGGCATGGGAATGCCGACGACAGCGGCCTATGCCGTTGCGGCCAGTGTCATCGCGCCGGGTGTTGTTGCGTTGGGCGTTCAGCCGTTGGTCGCGCACCTGTTCATCTTTTACTTCGCCGTGATGTCCGCGATCACACCACCCGTTGCCTTGGCGTCTTATGCGGGCTCAGCGCTCGCGGGCTCGGATCCAGTGAAGACCAGTGTGGAAAGCTTTAAGATCGGCCTCGCGGCCTTTGTGGTGCCCTACATGTTCTTCTTCTCGCCTGCGATGTTGCTACAAGGCACTGCGTTTGAGATCGCACATGTCGCAATCACAGCGGTGGCTGGTGTCTACTTCTTGTCCTGTGCGGTGCAGGGTTGGTTTATGGGCCATGCCGGCACTGTCGTTCGGATCATGCTTGTGGCCGCTGGTCTTGCCACCATCGCAGGTGGCTGGCTGACGGATGGAATTGGGCTTGCAATTATGGGTCTAGCAATCTTGGTTCAGAAAAAGAGTGCTGCCCCGTAAAAGGGCAGCTACCTAAATAGGTTAGTTTGCTATGCTGGTATCGGGCATCCCGCCATTGATACGTATGGTGATCAAATCCGAGATGCCGCTGTCATGGACCTTTAAAACTCGACCCGTACAGATGGATATACCCATGGCAAAGTAGAGCTAAGCCGCGCCGTCAAGTGGAACGTTGTTGGGTTGCTGTAGTTACCAGTCTGTGCGTCGTAATACCCTGCCGAGCTTGTGGTCATATTCTGCGCAGTGCTGGACGCGGTCAAAACGGTTTTGATCGTCTTCCCGTCGAGTTTACATGCCACCGTTAGCTCCGGTGGCAGCCCCCTGTTTGCAAAACGCTCGCCTTGTAGAAATGTTGGCATTTGAACGACTGCGGGGGTGCTTATCGCGGGAAGCGCGAACCATGCGTTTTGCCCGCTACAGACAGCACCGGGTACTTCGACCTTGGTGCCATCTTCTGCTGTGCGGTAGCTCCGGATTGAAATGTTCTTATTCGAAAACTGATTGTTCTTGGCTTGTTTGATGCGCACAGGCTGCGGCCCGCTCGTTTCCAATGGGGGCGTGCCAGCGCAGGCCGCCAAAACGGACAAGGCCGCAATACACGTGACCTTCCGCATCATTGAAGATCGACGTTCACGGCCGGCACATAGCGCCAATCGGCAGCAGCTGCGATTGCGGCGCTGCCCGCGATTAAGAAGATGTCAGCGACCAGTTTACCTGATCCAGATACGATCTGGCCTGGTTTGGCGGCGATCAAGCCTTGACCTTTCAACGCGCCGGATGTGCAATTAACAACGACAGATGGCGGCACGCCACGGTTATCAAGATCGGCATCTTGGTTGTATTTTGGAAGCTGAACAACTTGTGGGGTGACAATGTTTCCAACAAAGTGGTCAGATGTCAGGCTGCATGTCGCGCCTGCGATTTCGGTGCGTGTGACCGAACCGTCAGCGGCTGTAACAGCCTGAAACGCGCGCACGGTTGTAGGGGTTTGTCCGTCGGTCCGAATACGTGACATCGGCGCATCAGCGCGCAGCTGAACCGCTTGTGGGGCCGCCGTCATTTCCAGTGGTGGTGTCGCGCATGCGGCCAATGATACTGCGGCCAAAGTGCCCAAGAATATGTTTTTCATATCAATCCCTTTTCTAACTTTTATCCCTCAGACCATGGTTCAATTACGTGGTCAAGTTATGGGTTCGCTTATGGATAGCCTTATCTGTTTCGTCTTCGGGCGTTGTTATGTCGCGTGCTGTCTTGCCTCGTTTCAAAATGCGATCTACGAACAGTCTTAAGGGAGATTTGAAATGCAAAAAACTGTTGTGAATAGCTGGAACGAGTGGGATCCGCTGACACATGTGATCGTAGGGCGTGCCGATGATTGCCACATCCCGCCTGAAGAACCCGCACTGGACGCCAAGGTGCCAGAAGACAGCGACATGCGTGGACAGTGGGGCAAACGCCCGCAGGAAACGATTGATCGTGCAAATGAGCTTTTGGATAACTTTGCATCCATGTTGGAAAAGCGTGGCGTGCGTGTCGATCGCCCGACATCGATTGACCATTCCAAACCAGCAACGACACCTGATTTCCATACGGATAGCCAGTTCGGCTGCATGCCGCCGCGCGACGTATTGTTGACCGTCGGGTCTGAAATGCTCGAGGCGACGATGTCTTATCGCTGTCGCTGGTTCGAATATCTGAACTATCGCCCGTTGATGCAGCAATACTTCAACGAAGACCCGAATTTTCGACATGAAAGTGCGCCAAAACCGCGTCTGACCGATGCTGATTATCACCCTGACTATTTGTCCGACAAAATCGGCGATGCCAAGCGGTTGGAATGGGCCGCCAAGAAGTTCTTTGTTACAACAGAAGAAGAGCCGCTGTTCGACGCGGCTGACGTTTTGCGGTTTGGCAAAGACCTCGTTGTGCAGCATGGGTTCACCACGAACCTTAAGGGTATCGAATGGCTGAAGCGTCACTTCCCTGATCACAGGGTGCACACCGTGAATTTCCCTGGTGATCCCTACCCGATCCACATTGATGCGACCTTTACACCGCTGCGTCCGGGTCTGATTTTGAATAATCCGCAGCGACGCTTGCCCGAAGAACAGCGCGGCATGTTTGAAAAGAATGGTTGGGAAATTGTCGATGCCGCGCAGCCCGCGCATAACGCGCCGCCGCCGCTATGTTATTCTTCGACATGGCTATCGATGAACGTGCTCGTGCTTGATCCGAAAACCGTTTGTGTTGAAGCATCCGAAGTCTACCAAATGGAACAGATGGACAAACTTGGCATGAACGTCATTCCGGTGGAACTGCGCGAGGCCTATGCGTTTGGAGGCGGGTTGCATTGCTGCACAGCGGATGTTCACCGCGAAGGCGTTTGCGAAGACTACTTCCCAAGCTTGTCAAAATAGGAGCGACGCCATGGAATTGAACGCTGATTTTACCGCACGCGTGGTTGTGCATTCGGCTGATATTCCATGGGTCGCTTCGCCAATGAAAGGCGTGGACCGCCGCATGTTGGATCGTTTAGGCGGTGAAGTTGCCCGCGCGACGACCATTGTACGTTACGCCCCTGGGTCGGCGTTCTCGGCCCATACCCACACCGGCGGCGAAGAGTTCTTGGTCCTGTCGGGCACATTTCAGGACGAGCATGGCGATTACCCGACGGGCACCTATGTCCGCAATCCGCCAACCACTTCACATACGCCAAGCGCTGCGGATGGCTGCGTCATTTTGGTCAAGCTTTGGCAGTTCGATATAGACGATCGCACAGCCGTGACCATACGCCCAGATGATATGCGCCCCGTCGCGGGGACGAGCGGTGTGACGATGACACCGTTGCACCGCGACGCCAATGAAGTCGTGCGCGTTGAAGATTGGGCTGCAGGTGCACAGATCAACTTGGCTGACCATAATGGGGCAGAGATTTTGGTCCTATCGGGCGGGTTCACCGAAGGTGGAGAAGCGTTTCAAACAGATAGTTGGTTGCGTTTGCCTGTCGACGCAACATTGATCGCGACTGCAGGCCCAATGGGCGCAAAAGTCTGGATCAAAACGGGCCATTTGCGAACTGCGCCGACTGCGCCTGCCGTTTGATGGTAACCTATCACCGATCATTCATTCGCGGGCCTTTCAAAACGGGGCGCTGAGCATGGCGCTATTTAGATGGCGCGCTTGAAGTCGCACAAGATGTAGTGGCGCGCATCGTGACTGTGACCGAGGGGCCATAGCTGGCAAATCAGCTATGAATCGACTCGCAAGAATCGAGCGGTTCCCAGTATCCAAGGGTGTGCGATTGGGAGCACTTCGAAGGACGAATTATGCGATTTATTTTGGCTTGCTTGGCCGCAACTATTTCATTTTGGACACCTGCCCATGCAGAAGGTCGAGAAGCATTAGGGTTTGGCCGGGTGTTTTCGAATGACTACTTTGGCGATGGGTCCGACCGCTGGCAGACTGCCTCTTCCACGTTAAGCTACGTTCGCGGGCGTGCGCCTTATTCCGGTAATGAAGCATTCGGCGATCTTTTGGAATTCCAGCTGCGTGGCCAAATCATCAGCCCATCCAATCATGCCCCCGCGCCGGGCGATCGACCCTATGTTGGTGCATTGTCCTTTGGTGTTGCGACCCATTTTGATTTGGGCGGCACGGATTTGTCGTTAGGGGCAGGTGTGACCGCGATTGGACCGCAAACTGGCCTTTCTGCGTTCCAGACCAATTTTCACGAGGCATTCGATATCCCAGGTCCACGGTTTGTGGATGACGAGCTTGGCGACGACGTATTTGTCAATGCAAACGCGGCCGCGACGCGGGTGATGCGCTTGTCTGACCACACAACTGTCCGTCCGTTTGTAGAAGCACATTTCGGCACCGAAGACTTGGTGCGTGCCGGCGCGGACGTGCTGTTTGGCACCGCGGCGCAAAATGATTTACTGCTGCGGGATGTTGTAACAGGGCAACTCTATCGCGGGACAATTGGCGATAACGCTGGCGTGTCATTGTTGCTTGGCGCGGACACGGCAAAGGTCTTTGACAGTGCGTTCTTGCCTGCCGAAATCGGATATAATGTGTCTGAAACACGAACACGCGCTAGGGCTGGTGTTTTTGCGCAATATTCGACCAAGCTGTCAGGCTTCTATGGGGTGACCTATTTGTCCCCAGAATTCGAAGGCCAGCACGAGGGACAATATGTCGGTTCCCTGCGGATAAATTTCAGCTTCTAATGAAATAGTTACGTCGCATAGTTAATGTGGCTTGATTGAAACGGCTTTGGCTTGTTAGACTCTCTTCATAAATCCGCGCGTTTAATGACGTGGATAACTTGAGGCGAAGAAACAGGCATGAAAACGGGCTTTAATGGCACGTTTGTCATCTCCTGGTCACAGACAGATATTGATGGGCAGCACGCGCCGTCCGTCGCAGAACTGAACGTGGGCACCGCATGGTCTTGGACCGGCGACGCGGTGCGTGTGGATGGACCAAATGGCATTTTGCCGCTTGGCGCATCCCTCGGAGAGGCAGACTTTCGCAGTCGCGCAGCGCAAAGCGTGCGCAGGCTGGTGGACACATCACAACTTGATACGCGTCGCATGGACGCGCCTGATTGGGACGGGCCGCTGTTTGACGACAGCTTCCGTGTGACGAACGGCTATGACACATGGACGATTACGCTGATTGAAACCGGCGCAAACCGTAGGCCACTGTGCATGTTCTTGGATGAAATTCCGCCACGCGACACCGCCCTATGGGTCGTGGACCGCCGGATTGATGACACGCTGCGCCGCGATGCAATGCTCGACCAAGGTGGCGTCGTATGTTTCACACCCGGCACCATGATTATGACCGAAGATGGCCCCCGCGATGTCGCATCTATCGAAGAAGGTGACACCGTCCAGACCGCTGATAACGGTCAGGCAGAAGTGCTTTGGCTCGGCCAGCGCCGTGTCACAGGTGCACGCATGCAAGCAACCCCTTCACTGACGCCAGTGCGTTTGCGTGCTGGTGCCTTGGACAAAGACGTGCCCGATGCAGGGCTACTTGTTTCGCCAGACCACCGGATTGTGTTGCGTGGCCCGCGTGCGCGCGCATTGTATAACTGCGACGAGGTGCTTGTGACCGCGCGCGATCTGATCAACGATCGGTCTATCGTGCGTGAATTCGGGCTGCGGGAAGTCACCTATGTTCATATGATGCTACCGAGCCATCAGGTCGTATTTGCCAATGGTGTCGCCACGGAAAGCTTTCATCCGGCCAGCGCGCAGATCGCGATTATGGAAGCGGATCAACGCGACCGTATGTATGACCGGTTGCCAGAGCTGAAAGAGAGCGTTCACAATTACGGCGACTATGCCCGCCGTGTGCTGTCAGACAGCGAAGCGGCGATCTTGCAACACGCTTAACCCCGTGTAATCGGGCCGCCGCTGGCTTCCCATGTCGAAAACCCGTCGCGTAGATGCGCACAAGCGAACCCCATGTCATTCAGGGTGGCGACAGTTAACGCTGATCGCCATCCTGACGCGCAGTGAAAGACGAATGTCTTGTCTTGGGCGAAGACGTCTTTGAAGTATGGGCTTTCCGGATCGACCCAAAACTCCGCCATGCCGCGGGGACAGTGAAAACTGTCAGGGATGAACCCCGTGCGTTCGCGTTCGCGCACGTCGCGCAAATCCACGATGACCACATCTGGATCAGCGACCATTTTGATCGCGTCTTCTGTGCTGACCTCTTCGATCCGCGCGCGGGCTTTTGCGACCATTTCGGCGGCGGATGTGTTGAGCTTCTTCATGGGCTATCCTTTGAACAATCGGCCAATACCGGTGGTGGGTGATCCGCTAATTTGCGCCATATGCCATGCCAGCACTTGGTTGCTGGACAAAGCGGGCAGGCCGGTCGCGGCTTCTAGCTTCTCGATGATGTCGAAGGTGCGCAGGTTTGTGCAAGACAGAAATAACGCATCAATGCCGCCCTTTGCCGCCAGTTCCAACGCGGCGTCATAGGTTGATTGGGGGCTGATATGGGCGACGACGGTTTCGCAGGCCTCGTCAAATGACCCGAACACTGGGCAGGCCACATCGTTGGTTTCCAAAACCTTGATGAGGTGTGCCGATACCTCTGCGACATAGGGCGACAAAAACCCAAGTCGTTTGATATTTAGCGTTTCACAAGCCGCGAGCAAGGCGGTGACGGGCTGGGTGACTTCGGGCGTTGCGCAGCCCATCCGCACCAGCCGCGCGATGTTATCGGCACCGATCTGGGCTGTGCCAGAGGTGCAGCCATAGCCCACGACGCTGAACTGCGTGGGTTCGGCGAACAGGCTGGCGGCGGCGGGCAATGTGTCGGCCATTGTTTGCAACGTATCGCGCGTGACCTCGGTCGCAGTGGGGATGCGTGTGACGTAGATCATGACGTCTGGTGCGAAAATCCGGCGAAAGTCTTGTTCAATCGTTTCGTCTGATTGCAGAACGATCAAGCCCATGGCGGGGACGGCGGGGTCGGTCGTGAAATCAAAGCTCATAACTGCACCATTTCGCGGCTGTAGGGGGTGGATAAGAACCGTGCGCCGTTCGCGGTAATCACGATGTTTTCTTCATGCACCAACATTTTGCCGCCGCCGACGTCGATGCCCGGTTCTAGCGTCAGCACCATGCCCTCGGCCAATATGGTCTGATCTGCAGGGATTAGGGATGGCCATTCAGTCAACTGCATCCCCAACCCGTGCCCCAACCGCCCAGTGTCGGACCCACCCGCACCGCCGGTCACGATTTGGTCCATCGCATGAAACAAGTCCGCAGCCGTGGCATCGGGTTTTGCAATTGCCATAGCCGCGTCGACCGCGTCGATCAGTTTGGCATGTGCCGCCTTGGTCCCGTCTGCGACCGGTCCAACGGCAAAGTTGCGATCGAAGTCGCAGAAATAGCCGTCAACAATCAGGCCAGTGTCGAGCATGAGTATATCCCCATCCTCCAATGCCGCGTCAGAGGCGGGCGAGATCACGTCATCATACCCACCTTGCCCCGCACCGCCTGCCAGATAGGGGACGAAGTCAGCGCCTTCATCAAGACAGAGCATTTGAAATTTGCGGAACACGGTTGATAGCGGCACGCCAGCCGCGGCTATTTCCGGCACGCGGGCAAATGCGCGGTTGGCGACATCGCAGGCTTTTTGGATCGCTGCGATTTCCACGTCAGATTTGACCATGCGCAGGGCAGGGATGATGCCGTCATCGCTGATAATCTTGTTGCCGAGCAACCCTTGCAGCCTGTCGAAATCATCCAAGGGCATCCGCAGATGCGTTTCTAATCCCATCGGCGTTGCGATGCGCGTGCTACCAAGATCTCGGAACGTGTCCGCCAAAAGCCCGACACCGTCATCGTCATAATCTGGGGATCGCCAAGTCCGGATGTCTGTAATCCATGTGCGCCCCATTAGTGCGGCCCCAATGGTCGGGATCACCGCGACCGGATTGCCGCTCGCAGGGACGATCAAAAACCAAGGTCGCGCTGGGCTTTCCCAAAACCGCGTCAGATAACCCGTGAAATAGCGCAGCTCTGGTTCTGTTGTCAGCAACAAGGCGTCGATCTGCCGATCTGCCATCATCGCTTGCGCACGCGCTGTGCGTTCGTGGTATTCGGACGCTGCGAACATCTAGGCGGGGCCTTCTGAAAGCACAGCCAAGACCCGCGCATCGGTGGGCAGGTCCAATCCAGCCAAAAGTGCGGCTAGTCCTGCCCCTCCTGACGTTGAGCAAGCCAAATCATGGGCCGCCAGAACGGGCATGGCGGATTGGGCTTCGTCCTCTGTAATCGTCACAAACAGATCGGCATCAGTGGCAAGGCCTTTGAGTGCGATCAATGATGGCTCTTTGCAGTCGAGGCGGCCCATTTCTGATGTTGGACCATCGGCCAACACACTGTGCCCTGCTTTTGCCGATTCCATCAAAGCCGGTGCATACTCGGGTTCTACCACAATAATCTGAGGTGCGTCGCCCCATTGGGCGCGGGCCATCGCAGCGGCCGCACCAGCCAACCCGCCGACGCCAGCTTGAAGCAGGATGTGAGTGGGCGCTTCGGGAATTTGCGTGAACACCTCATCCATCAAAACGGTGTAGCCTTCCATAAGGCGGTGGCTGACCTCGAAATACTCATCCCAAGATGTGTCGGACAAAAGCGACCAGCCGTTGGCTTCACCATCGGCCATAGCCGCGTCCATGGATTGGGCATAATCGGTGCCAGCGCGCACGACATCGGCGCCAAGATCACGCAGGCGCACTGCAAAGCTTTCAGGCACGGCTTCGGCCAGATAGATAACAGCCTTTGCGCCGAACACCTTGGCACCAGCTGCGACGGACAGCCCATGATTACCGGCGCTGGCGCTGACATAAGTGCGGCCTGCGAGAACTTGGGAAAGATCATCGCCACCAATGGCAGCGGCATCATGGGCAATCACATAGGCGGCACCCAATGCCTTGAAACTGCCAAGGCCCATGCGGGTGCGTTCGTCTTTGACATGCACGGTGGCGACGCCTGCAAGATCGGCAAGGCCAGACGCATCGACCAATGGTGTGCGCCTCGCCACGGGACAGCGCGCGAGCAATGCGGCGGGCGCCGCCGAATCCACGCTTGGGGCAGGGATTTGCTTGGGCATTGTGATAGGGGTGTCCGCGTGGCGGAACGGGTTCGGGAACGTTTGCATGGCGCAGCCTTATTGAGTTCTGTTGATTGAGCATGAAAGGGTGCGCTTTCGTCAATCTAAATCGCAAGTCGCGGAACATAGGGGGAAAAATGAAAAATAATTCCGACGTAAAAGTGAACAAAAGCGACCTGTACGGGGTGGCATCCCCGCGAGTGCTTGGGTAGACACAGGCTAACAAAACCGCTTTGGCCCCTGGAACAAGTGACGTTTCTGCCCCAAATGCGACGTTTTGTGCATGGCGCGCTGGCCCATTCTGGGCCTTGGAAAAGATATCCGCGCCATTTTATCGGTTTACTGTTGCAATCAATCGCGGTTGCACCCGTTAATACCGCCACTCATAGGGAGACGACTAAAAATGAAAATGAAAACACTTGGCACAGCATCAGCGCTGGCACTGACATTTGGCGCAACATCTGCATGGGCAGACTGCGGTGAAGTATCCATCACTGAAATGGATTGGGCTTCTTCTGCTGTTGTCACATCTGTCGCAAACTTTTTGATGACACAAGGCTACGGCTGCGACGTAACAATCGTTCCATCCTCCACCGTTCCTGCGCTGGCATCTTTGGCGGAAACTGGCGAGCCAGACATCCTGACCGAAGTTTGGGCGAACTCAACACCAGCATACGAGCCACTGTTGGCTGAAGGTAAACTGGTTGAGCTGACTTCCGTTCTGTCCGACGGCGGCGTTGAAGGTTGGTGGATCCCAACTTACCTCGCAGAAGCCAACCCAGAGCTGACAACGCTTGCTGGTATTATGGCGAACCCAGAAGCTGTTGGTGGTCAATTCCACGACTGCCCAACCGGTTGGGCTTGTGACATCATCAACAACAACAACATCACTGCGGCCGGCATGGAAGCATCCGGTGTAGAGCGTTTCCAGCATGGTTCTGGTGAAACACTTGCGACATCCATCGCGTCTGCATTCGCGGATGAAGCACCTTGGTTCGGCTACTACTGGGCACCAACATCTGTTTTGGGCAAATACCCAATGACACAAGTTGATCTGGGCGTAGAGTTTTCCCAAGACGCGCACACATGTAACGGTTCCGTTGACTGTGACGCACCAGTTCTGTCCCCATACCCAACTGCAAAAGTTGTGACAGCTGTTTCCGGCGCGTTCATGGAGCGTGAGCCAGAAATCGCAGAATTGCTGAAGAACGTGTCCTTCACAAACGCCAAAATGGGCGAAGTGTTGGCTTGGCAGGATGACAACAACGCATCTTACGAAGAAGCGGCTGTTTACTTCATCTCTAACAACGCTGACCTGTGGTCCACTTGGATCAACGACGAAGCAAAAGCCAAGCTTGCTGCACTGATCAAGTAAGCGCTACACCAATTGCAGCCCCTCGCGCGACCCTGCGCGGGGGGCTGTTACGACTTTAAGGGACGGAAGACATGGCATTTTACGATGGGCTATTTAACGCGCTTGGCCTGCGCGACTGGTGTGACGGAAGTGCGTCTGACGCGCCGATGTCGATGGCGGATTTGCTAAAAGCAAATAACGCGGATGCCGATGTTGGCGGTGAAGCCTTTCCCTTCCCATCCTTGGACAATCTCAACGAAGCCTGCGCGTCTATCGGTCAAAGCCGTGATGTGACAGCCGGCATCGAAAACGCATTTCTTTGGGCCAAACCAGGCCTCAAGACCGTATTAGACCCAATCACACAGCCTTTGTCATGGTTCCTTGACGCTGCATTGTGGTTGTTCGAAGCGACGCCGTGGTGGATCATGATCCCTGCGTTGCTGTTGCTTGCATTTTACGCGTCCCGTTCAGTGGGTGTGACCGTTTTTGTAGCCCTTTCATTGGGCGGCTTGGCGATGGTCGACCACTATGATGTGGCCATGCAGACCCTTTCGATCATCTTTGTTTGTACGGGGATATCGGTGGCACTGGGCGTGCCTATTGGCATTGCGATGTCGAAATCCGACCGATTGCAAAAATCGCTCGTGCCGGTGCTGGACCTGTTACAAACCTTACCGACATTCGTGTATCTGATCCCACTTATTTTCCTGTTCTCGGTGACAGAATCCAAGCTCTATGGCATCGCGATTATTCTTTACGCGATTGTGCCTGTGATCCGCCTGACCGACCTTGGTATCCGCCTTGTTGATAAGGACGTGATCGAAGCGGCGAACGCGTTTGGCATGTCCAACAATCAGCGCTTGTTTAAGGTCGAAATGCCGCTGGCATTGCCGAACATTATGGCTGGGATCAACCAAACTATCATGATGAGCCTCGCAATGGTTGTGATCGCATCGTTGGTATCCGCACCGGGCTTAGGCCGCAACGTGTTGATCGGTATCCGTCAGCTTGAATTGGGTGTTGGTATCGTTGGTGGTATCGGGATTGTGCTGCTCGCAGTTATCCTTGACCGCACGTCCAAGGCTGCCTTGTCGCGGGTCGATATGACCCACAAAACACATTGATGGAGGCGGATAAAATGACTGCTACACCAAAAGTCCGCCTGCGCGGTTTGTATAAAATCTTTGGTCCTAACCACAAAGACATGATGCAACATGTCGAGGCAGGGATGGGCAAACCTGAACTGCTCGAGGCGCATAATCATGTGTTGGGGCTGCAAGCGATTGACGTAGACATGATGCCTGGCGAAATCACGGTTGTGATGGGTTTGTCTGGCTCTGGTAAATCAACCTTGATCCGTCACCTGAACCGTTTGATTGACCCAACCGCGGGCGAGATCATCGTGGATGGAATCGACGTAATGGAATTGACCGACGCCGAATTGCGTAAAATGCGCCAAGACAAGATGTCGATGGTATTCCAAAAATTCGCCTTGCTGCCGCACCGCACCGTGATGCAAAACGCCGCAATGGCGCTTGAAGTACAGGGCGTGGACGAG
This sequence comes from Yoonia sp., assembly GCA_965660685.1. Taxonomy (GTDB): domain Bacteria; phylum Pseudomonadota; class Alphaproteobacteria; order Rhodobacterales; family Rhodobacteraceae; genus Yoonia. Next base: position 120,390 of record CBFIAX010000003.1, read on the forward strand.
GCGACACGCAACGCTGAAGGTCAGAAGTGGCTGGATCGTGTGGGGCTGGATGGCTACGAAAACCACTATCCCGCGCAGCTGTCGGGTGGGATGCAACAACGTGTGGGTATCGCCCGTGCGCTGACCGCGAACACCGACATCATGCTGATGGACGAAGCGTTTTCCGCGCTTGACCCGTTGATCCGCACCGACATGCAAAACCTTCTGTTGGAGCTTCAGGAAGAGCTGCATAAGACGATTGTCTTCATTACGCATGACCTCGACGAGGCGCTCAAACTTGCGGACCATCTGGTCATCCTCAAGGACGGCGCTGTCATCCAGCAAGGCGAGCCGCAGGGCATCTTGCTTGCGCCTGCCGATCCTTACATCGAAGACTTTGTGTCTGACATCAACCGTGCCCGTGTTTTGCGTGCCAAATCGGTGATGACCAAGATCGAAGACCCAAGCCTGCTTGATAAGTTGAAAGGCCAATCCTTTGCAGGTGACGTCGATATTCGAGACAACCTCGAAAGCTTGATTGCGCTTTCTGAAGGCGACACGAGCCTGATTTACCGCGTGATGGACAACGGCGAACCAGTCGGTGAAATCCAGATGCGGGATCTGGTTAAGGCGCTTGTGCCGCGCGTTTCTTCGGGCGCCTAAAGCATGACACAATCTCCCGCCCACACATCGTATGACGTGATCATTGTGGGCGGGGCGATGTACGGATCAAGCATTGCTTGGTTTCTCTCCGACCATACCGATTTCGATGGCAATGTGTTGGTGGTAGAACGCGACCCGACCTATGAATGGTCGTCCACGTCGCACACAAATTCCTGCATGCGTCAGCAATTCAGCGCGCCTATTAACATCAAAATCAGTCAGTTCGCTGCGGATTTCGTTAAGAATTTCCGCGGGTATATGGGCGGAGACGAACGGGTCCCAGATCTTGCGCTGCAATCCTATGGCTACATGTATTTGGCCGACAATGATGCCTTTGCCGCGGAACTGGCAGAGGGACAGAAAATCCAGGCCGCGAATGGCGCGGGCACCAAGTATATGTCGGCAGATGACATTCTTGCCGCTTATCCGTTTTACAACATGGACGACATTGTTGCGGGCAATCACAACCTGATCGACGAAGGGTATTTCGACGGTAACACGCTGTTTGATTGGTGGAAGCGTTCCGCGCGTGAACGCGGCACGGAATACATCCACAACACTGTTGTGGCGATGAACCGTGTCGGGGGCAATGTACAATCGGTGACGCTTGAATCCGGCGAAGTCATTGCATGCGGCACGGTCGTGAACGCATCCGGCCCGCGCGCAGTGCTGACAAGCCGCATGGCCGGGATTGAAATACCAGTCGAGCCGCGCAAACGGTACACGTTCATTTTCGATGCCGAGGACAAGCTCGACCGCGACCTGCCGCTGACGATTGACACGTCAGGGGTGCATATGCGGTCTGAAGGCACCTATTACCTCGCTGGGTGTCCACCCGATGATGATGGGCCCGTGGATTACGACGACTTTGTTGCAGATCATTCCATCTGGGAAGAAAAGGTTTGGCCGATCCTCGCACACCGTGTGCCTGCGTTTGAACGGATCAAGCTGATGAATTCGTGGGTCGGGCATTACGCCTATAATGCCTTTGATCAAAACGCGATCATTGGCGCGCATCCTGAGGTCACGAATTTCATTTTTGCCAACGGTTTTTCCGGCCACGGGTTCCAACAATCACCCGCCATGGGACGCGGCATCGCAGAGCTGATCGCAACCGGATCATACCAAACGCTCGACTTGACGCCGTTTAGCATTGACCGGATTATCGCAGGCGAAAAGTTCGTCGAAAAAGCTGTCATCTAACCCATAGGGATCACCATGAAAAAACTCGTATTAACCGGCGCTGCGGGCGCGCTTGGGTCCGTGCTGCGCGCACCATTGGCCGCCATGTGCGACACATTCGTGGCGTCCGATATTGTTGATAGCATCGACGGTCTGGCCGCCAATGAAACCTATGTGAAGGCCGATGTTTCTAGCCTAGCAGATATGGAAGCGCTGCTCAAAGACGCCGACATGGTGATCCACTTTGGGGCAATCGGTGACGAGGCCCCATGGGATGATATCCTGCAATCCAACATCATCGGCGCCTATAACGTCTGGGAAGCCGCGTACCGCAATGGCGTTAAACGGGTTGTATATGCGTCATCCGTACATGCGGTTGGGATGCACCTGAAAACCGACACCATCGGGTTGGACGTCCCCCACCGCCCCGACACATATTATGGTCTGGCGAAGTGTTTTGCCGAAGACCTCGCGTCGCTTTATTGGGACAAACGCGGTGTGGAATCCGTCTGCATGCGTATCTTCTCTGCCGCACCGCCGTCCAACGCGCGTGCGATTGGGACGTGGTTGTCCATGGATGACCTAATCCACCTTGTGCAGCGGTCGATCGACAGCCCTGTTGTTGGCATGACGACCGTTTACGGTATTTCCAACAATGACCGCGCAGTTGTGGACAACACCAAGGCCGGTCATCTTGGGTATCGCCCAAAAGACAACGCCGAACAGTTTGCTGCAGAGGTGTTTGCTGGCAGCCCAACGTTGGACAATAAAGACCCAGCCAATCTGTGCATCGGCGGGCCGTTCGCAGTGGTCGAGCTTGGTCATTCCGGTGTGGCCGGTATCAAGGCGATGAACACAGACGATTAAACACGCAAAAAAGGCGGTCCGCATTGCGGACCGCCCAAACTTCAAATTGTCGATCTTTGCAGCTTAAGTGCGCGTCTCGCGCCATGCTGTATTTACAGCAGCACTGTCGACCTCGATGCCGATGTTCTCGATACAACCGACGATTTCATCCAGGTTCGGATGCTGTGTGGTGTTTTCGAGTGGTTCGCCCGGCATGCAGGCCTGAAGAATTTCCACATCCAATTCAAGCAGCGCGGCCATTTCATTATGTGTGTGAACAGTAAAATCCGCGTCGGCGTCCTGCGCCATCGCCGTAAATGGAACTGGAACCAGAAACAACACGGCCGCAGCACCGTAGATCGATTTCATAGACATTGTATTGAGCCTTTTATTATTTCCGCTTCATCGCGAGATGTTCTGATGGAATATTCGGGATGTTCTGATGGAATATTAACCAATTCAATGTGTCCCGAGTGGGGCGCAATAAGGCAGAACTAAGGCATTTGCCTATGCTTTTTGACTTCTGGTGATCCAAATGCCGAGTAAAATAAGGACAACGCCCAGAATACGCGCCCAAAGTTGACCTTGCGTCATCATCGCCATATCCAGCAAAACACCAGAGATCATCTGGCCTGCAATGATTAACATAGCGGTCTGTGCTGCACCGATTCGTGTGATCGCCCAGCTCCCTGCTGCAATAAATAGAACGCCAATTGGCCCACCCAAATAGGCCCACCACGGTGCGCCCAATGGCGCACCAGCGAACAGCCTGCCGCCGATCAGCGCGATGAGACTAACAAAGCCAAGCCCAACGATGTGATTCCAAAACGACGATTCCCATGCATTGGTCGAAAGGGCCACGCGGCCGTTGAGTTGTCGGCTAAGCCCGACAAGCGCACCGGCCCCGATGGCGCAGGCGATAAACACCATCATGGCGCGCTGCCCCAAAAAATAATGACCAAGGCGCCCGTTGTGATCAGGCCAAGCCCCGCCAGATCGTGCGCCGATGGCATTCGTTGCGGCAAGCCAAACAGCCCTTTGGCATCTGCGATCAGCGAAAACAAGATCTGTCCGGCCAGCCCCAAAGCAATTGTGCCAGACAAGGCCAACGCTGAATTCATCGCCGCCGATGTCGCGATCACTGTCAGCCCACCGGAAACCCCACCCAAATAGGCCCAAAGTGGTGGCCGTTTGGTGGATGCGCGGGCGGGGCGCATTGTGAGCAGGATCAGAACTGCCAAAACGGTGCCCGTCAAATGCGGCACCCAGCTGGAAAACAGTAACGTGCCGTATTGCGCCAATGTGCCATTTGTCAGCAACATCAATGTGATCAATCCGCCCGCCGCAAATGCGCCAAGATAATGAATGAATCGTGGGGGTGTATCGGTGGACATGGGGCATATGTGACGGGGCTTTGGTGCAATTGCAATCGATGTGTTGACTCTGTGTGTGCCCCGCTTATAAGCCGCCAAACATTGGTGTTGGTGGACCGAGCAATCGGAACCCTGTCGGGCTTCGGCCAAAGGACAACGCCCTTCACATGCGATAGCAGCCCAAAAAGTGGGAACCGGTTTTTGGACCAAGCTGCGAAGCAAACATAAAAGAAGGAGATCAGCGTATGACTAAACGTACAGCTGCCAAATATAAAATTGACCGCCGCATGGGCGAAAACATCTGGGGCCGTCCTAAATCCCCAGTAAACCGCCGTGAATACGGCCCAGGCCAGCACGGTCAGCGCCGTAAGGGTAAACTGTCCGACTTCGGTCTGCAGTTGCGCGCCAAGCAGAAGCTTAAGGGCTACTATGGCGACCTGACAGAAAAGCAATTCCGCCGCATCTTTGGCGAAGCTGAGCGTGTAAAAGGCGACACGGGTGAAAACCTGATCGGTCTGCTGGAACGCCGCTTGGACGCTGTTGTGTACCGCGCAAAATTCGTACCAACAGTCTTCGCTGCACGTCAGTTCGTGAACCACGGCCACGTCGAAGTGAACGGTAAAAAAGTGAACATCCCATCCTATCGCGTGAAAGAAGGCGACGTGATTTCCGTACGCCAGAAATCCAAGCAGTTGGAACTGGTTCTGGTCGCGACACAATTGCCAGAGCGCGATGTGCCAGACTACATGTCTGTTGATCACTCCAAAATGACTTGTGAATTTGTCCGCGCACCAGGTCTGGGCGATGTGCCTTACCCAGTGACGATGGAACCAAACCTCGTCGTGGAATTCTACGCCAAGAACTAATCGTTCTGGCTGATCCTACAACGAAAGGGCTGCACAATGGTGCGGCCCTTTTGCGTTGCTGTTTTAGTCAATGCTTGCCCCAAATTTGCAAACAGGCTAACCTTCCCTATATTTAACGCATTTTAAGGTGTCATATATGGAAATATGGCTGCTGTTTTCTGGTTTTTTGGCCGTAGGAATGTTTGGTTCTACTGCGTTTTCTTCAGATGAAACTGAAGAAGACAAAGACACCGACGCAGACATGACAGAAGTCACCATAGAGCCGATTCCAATTCCAGAAACTACTCTCGACAGCGATATGGTTTTCGATGGGGGCGCAGTCGAATCCGAGAGATTAGAGGGCGCGGATTGGTCCGATTCTTTTGACGGCCAAGGTGGCGATGACAATGTCCTTACTCAGCAAGGTGATGACGATCTGGTGGAGGCCGAGGCCGAGGATTCTGTTGCCATCTCTGATGACGACGAACCCGTTGCAGTCGCCGCTAGCGATGATGTCGTCAATACGGCTGCTGTCGACGAAAGTGTCGCCGAAGAAGAGGGCAACCCACAAGACGAAGAGCCCATAGGGCACGCTCTTGAGTATGACGACCAAACAATTCAGGGCGGTGCGGGTAATGACGTGATCCGTGGCTATTTCGGATTTGATACCCTCGCCGGTGGCGCAGGCGATGATACGATAAACGGTTATTGGGGAACCGACACCGTTTACGGTGGCGACGGCAATGACGTTATTATCGGCGTGGACCACGATGATTTTCAGTCTGATCTTTCTGATGAGATAGATGCAGGCGCGGGCGATGATATAATCAGTTTTGCTGATGGCAGTACAGTCACTGGCGGTGCCGGAGCGGATAGCTTCACGGCATATGAGAGCCTGTCGAATGAATTGGTTAGCGAGATTACCGATTTTGATCCCTCTGAAGATAGTCTGTATATTGACCTAGGTGTCGCGAATGGGGTTGGCAGTGAATTCACCCTTGTTGAGCGGGAAGACGGTCAAGGTAGTGATCTATTTCTTGGGGACGAACTGATTATCAGTTTGTCTGGCGATGCTCCTTTAACTTTGGATGACATCAATATCACTGTCAGGTTTGAATATACCGACAGCAGAGTGTTTGAATACACTATCGGCGATACCGATAGTGATTTCGGCCCAACGTTAATAGATAGCCCGGGTCACGAAGTTATTACGGGAAGCAGTGGTGGGGATGTAGTTGCTCTCACAGGCGGCGAAGACATTGTCTATGGTGGAGATGGCAACGATGCGATTTTTGCTGATGGAGGCTACGCTACTAATGTCCAGTTGGATGGTTTTGACGGAGAAGATAATTTAATCTTTGAAACACAAAGAGACACCATCTTTGGCGGTGACGGTGATGACGTGATCCAGTCGCTGAACGGCAATGATGTTACAGGTGGCGAGGGCGAAGATTTATTTGTCTTGCGCAATGATGAATCCTTTAATGTCGCTGCCGGTATTTTTGAACCGACCGTCATTACGGACTTCACTGCAGGCGAGGACATGATCCTTGTCAGGCACATTCCAGGAACGCAACTAGACCCAAATGACGTTTCCATCACGGCGCTAGAAGACGGGTCGGGGGCGGCGCTAACTGTCAAAGGTCATGTCATGGCTATAATATACGGCGGTCAGGATCTGACGCTCGATGACATTGCAATAAACGAATTGCCAGATGGTCAATATGTCCCCTACGAGCCGAGTGATGTAATTCGAGGGGTACCTGATTTGACACCCGAGATGCGTTAAATTGAAACGGTCGTGATCGGCCATAGCGCTGCGCTTGCCTGTGACCTCGACAAAGGCAATGTTGCCTTCTAACCCTGCGTAATCAACCGTGACTTCTGCATTCCGCCGCTGTCGAAATTTGCAGGGTCCAACCACGCTTCAAACCCAGCTTTGATCCGCGCCCAATCCCCGTCGACAATCGAAAACCACGCCGTGTCCCGATTACGTCCCTTATAGACTGTCGCCTGCGGGAACATTCCATCATAGGTGAACCCAAACCGCTGAGCGGCGCGCTTGGACGGCCCGTTTAGGTTGTCGCATTTCCATTCATAGCGCCGATATCCCAGATCATCGAACGCATGGGCCATCATCAGATACATGGCCTCGGTCGCGATGCGCGTTTTCTGTAGGGCAGGGGACATGGTGATATAACCGACCTCAATCGCACCCACGGCGGGGTCGATCCTTAGATAACTGGCAAAGCCCATGGCCCGCCCAGTCGCCGGATCAATGATCGCGTAAAACAGCGGGTCGGTGCTGTGTTTGATCCCATCAAGAAACACGTCGAATGCGGCGCGGTCGTCGAACGGGCCAACCGGCATATAGGTCCACATCGCGGGGTCAGTGAAGGCAGCGAACAGGTCGTCACCATGTGCTGTCGGATCCAGCGCACAAAGCGTTGTGTAGCGCCCTGTCAAAGTGCTGTGATCCGGTGTCGCGCTTCCTGTCCAATCAGGCAGCGCATCCCCAATCGGTTGGCCGAATTCATTAAGTGGCATCACACTGGTCCTTTGCATTCGAAGTGTTACCTTCAAAGCAACAGGTTTGGCACAATTGCGCAATGTCTTTGCGGCCCTCGGCCTGTCGATATAGAACGGCGATATCACAACGGATGAATTGACGACATGGCGAGTAAAATCAAACCACAACCCGGTATTATGGACATCGACCTTTATGTGGGCGGTGCGTCCCATTTGGAAGGCGTGACCAATGTGTTGAAACTGTCGTCCAACGAGAATCCGATGGGCCCGTCGCCCGCCGCCAAAGAGGCGTATTTACGTTCCGTGCACGATTTGCATCGTTATCCCAGCACCGATCATGCCAGCCTTCGCAGCGCTATCGGCGATGTCTGGGGCGTCGACCCCGATCGCGTGATCTGTGGCGTTGGGTCTGACGAAGTACTGCATCTTATGTGTCAGGCGTTCGCCGGACCGGGTGATGAGGTGATCCACACGGAACACGGTTTCGCGCTATATCGTATTTCCACGCTTGCTGCTGGTGCCACCCCTGTGGAGGTGGCGGAGCGTGACCGCATGGTCGATGTTGACGCAATCCTTGCAGCCTGCACGAAAAAGACAAAACTGGTGTTCATCGCGAACCCAGCCAACCCGACAGGCACCTTTCTTGGGGCTGCAGATGTCGCGCGGTTGGCCGCGGGCATTCCGAAGTCATGTATCCTTGTGCTTGACGGTGCTTATGCCGAATTTGTCGAAGGCTATGATGCGGGTAAATCCCTGATCGATGCCCATGAAAATGTTATGATGACCCGCACGTTTTCGAAGATTTACGGGCTTGGTGGTATGCGCGTTGGTTGGGGCTATGCATCCCAGCAGATCATCGATGTGCTTAACCGTATTCGGGGACCGTTTAACATGTCGTCGGCTGCTTTGGCCGCGGCAGAAGCCGCTGTGCGCGACGCTGCCTATTTCGAAAAATGCCGTACTGAAAATCATCGTTGGCGCGAATGGCTCGCGACAGCGCTGGCGGAACTGGGCGTGCCATCGGATACATCCACAGCGAATTTTATCCTCGCCCGTTTTGGATCTGAAGACGAAGCCGTGGCTTGCAATGACGCATTGCAGGCGGCGGGCATCATTGTCCGTCATCCGAAAAACTATGGTTTCCCGCATTGCCTGCGCATCACTGTGGGCGATGAAAGTGCCTGCCGCCGGATCGTGCATGCCGTTGGACAATTCAAAGGACTGCGTGAATGACACAGCTTTACGACCGTGTTGCATTGATCGGGCTGGGCCTGATTGCGTCATCCATGTTTCACGCCATTAAACGGGCGGGGCTGGCGGGCGAAGTCGTGGGCTATGCGCGCTCTGCCGAGACCCGCGAAACTGCGCGCGACATCGGGCTGTGTGACCGGATTTGTGACACGGCAAAGGATGCTGTCGCAGGTGCGGATTTGGTCGTGCTTTGCGTGCCTGTCGGTGCCATGGAAAGCGTGGCCAAGGACATTGCACCTGCATTGAAGGCGGGCGCGGTGATTAGCGATGTTGGGTCCGTGAAACGTGCTGTCATTGATGCCGTCGCACCCCATTTGCCTGATAACGTGCATTTCGTACCTGCCCACCCGCTCGCCGGGACAGAGCATTCTGGACCGACGTCCGGGTTCGCGGAACTGTTTGACGACCGGTGGTGCATCATCATTCCCGATCTATGTGCCGATGACGCAGCGGTTGGAAGTCTGTCGTCACTTTGGCGTGGAATGGGGTCGAATGTCGATAAAATGGATGCGGACCATCACGATCTTGTTTTGGCGGTTACCAGCCATACCCCGCATTTGATTGCCTACACGATGGTCGGTGTCGCCGACGATCTAAGCCGCGTGACCGACAGCGAAGTCATCAAATACTCGGCCGCGGGTTTCCGTGATTTTACGCGGATTGCAGCGTCTGACCCGACCATGTGGCGCGATGTGTTCTTGAACAACAAAGACGCGACGCTGGAGATTTTGGGCCGATTTACCGAAGAGTTATTCGTGTTGCAGCGTGCCATTCGTGAAGGCGACGGTGAACATTTGCACGACTATTTCACCCGGACTCGGTCGATCCGCCGTTCGATTATCGAAGCGGGACAAGATACAGACGCACCCAACTTTGGCCGGACGCCGGCCACGAAGACTTGATCCGTCTGTTGATCTTGTCTCTTGCGCTGTTTGGCGCGGGCGCTGTTGCGGCACAAACTGCGGATATTCGACCTGTTGCCCGTGGGGAAGCCCCGCCGGAACCGCCGATACGACCCGTGTTGCGCCCTTATGAGCGCCCCGATTTGGAACGCGGTGTGCAGACCCGCCCGATTTACCGCGCAGAAGTGGGGATGTTCGCATTCAGCATCAATGCGATCACGACGTCTTTGCGTCCGACCCTTCGTCCCAAAGCGATTGAGCAAGCCGCCGAGGCGCGCCGCCTTGCACGTGTACGGGGTCAGATTTGTGGAGACCCGAATATCCAAGGTCAAGCGATTGGCCGGATCAATGGACGCGGGGCATGTGGCGTAGACAGCGCCGTGCGTGTGAAATCCGTTGCAGGTGTGCGTTTGTCGCCGCAGCCGACGATTGATTGCCGCACTGCGACGGCACTAAAGAGGTGGATTGTAAGCGGAGCTAAGCCAGCAGTTGGGTCTGAAGGTGGCGGTATTGCATCGTTGCGTGTTATATCGCATTACTCCTGCCGCAACCGGAATTCCGCGGCAACGGGTCGATTGTCCGAGCATGCATTTGGTCGTGCGATCGATATTGCCGGGATCAAGTTGAATTCAGGACGCGAGATCACGGTGCTGAAAGGCTGGAATGCCAGAGGTGACGGCGCGCGACTTCGCCAAATGTGGCGTGCGGCTTGTGGCCCATTTGGAACTGTGCTTGGGCCAAATGCCAACAGGTTCCACGCAGATCATTTCCATTTTGACACGGCGCGGTATCGCAGCGGATCATATTGTCGCTAGTGTGCGACTCGTCCATTTTTCGTCGAAAAATGGTGCCTCCGGCGGACATATTTGTGCTCAGAAAAAGGCAGGCTGCTTTGTCTTGTTTGTCTGTTTTCGCAAGTCTATAAGCAATCCCATGATGATCTGGACACATATACGAATTATGTCCCCGGCGCGCTGATCACCAGCGCTGCCGGGCCAATGGTGCTGACCTGATGTCGCGCCGCCCTTCACTGAAAAATTCCCTATGATGAAGGACACGATATGTGTGCCGAGACGACTGATTATAAAGATACACTAAACTTGCCACGTACCGAATTTCCGATGCGGGCTGGCTTGCCGAAACGCGAACCAGAGTGGCTGAACCGTTGGGCCGAGATGGATGTCTATGGCCAGCTTCGCTCCAAACAAGGCCGCCCGCCGTTTACCCTGCATGATGGTCCACCTTATGCAAATGGCCATTTGCATATCGGTCATGCGCTGAACAAAATCCTTAAAGACATGGTTGTGCGGTCCCAGCAGATGATGGGCAAAGATGCGCGGTATATCCCCGGTTGGGATTGTCATGGCTTGCCGATTGAATGGAAGATCGAAGAGAAATACCGCGAAAAGGGTCGCGATAAAGACGACGTGCCTGTGGTTGAATTTCGTCAGGAATGCCGCGATTTTGCTGCTGGTTGGGTCGATATCCAGCGCGAAGAATTCAAACGTTTGGGTGTGCAGGGAAATTGGGCCGAACCCTATTTGACCATGAATTTCCACGCCGAGCGTGTGATTGCGGAAGAGTTTCAGAAGTTCCTGATGAATGGCACGCTTTATCAAGGCTCTAAGCCTGTGATGTGGTCGCCTGTTGAGCAGACTGCGTTGGCTGAGGCCGAAGTTGAATACCACGACAAGGAAAGCTTCACGATCTGGGTGCGTTTCCCCGTGTTGGGTGACGGCCCGCTGGCGGGTGCGGATGTTGTTATCTGGACAACAACGCCTTGGACGATTCCGTCCAACAAGGGCGTCGTTTATCATCCCGAAATTTCCTATGGCGTTTATGAAGTGACCGAAGCGGCAGCTGACAATTGGGTCAAAGTTGGCGACAAACTGGTGCTTGCCGACAAGCTCGCAGAAGGTTGTTTGGCCAAGGCTAAGGTCGACGCCTTTACCCGCATTGCGGACGCCGGTGATTTGTCTGGTTTGAAACTGGCCCACCCATTAGCAGGCATTGAAGGCGGCGAGGGTGAATGGGATGCACCTCGTGATTTCCGCGCGGCGCCCTTTGTGACAGATGAAGACGGGACCGGCTTTGTGCATTGCGCGCCGTCCCACGGGATGGACGAATTTGAACTGTACCGCGATCTGGGCATGCTCGAAGAGGTCATCACCTATAACGTGGTTGAGGACGGGTCGTTTCGCGCTGATCTGCCGCTTTTCGGCGGCATGCGTATCCTGCGTGAAAAGGCCAACAAAAAGAACAAGGACAACCCTTGGGAAGGTGACGCGAATACCGCCGTGATGGCTGCGTTGTCGGAGCAAGGTAAGCTGTTTGCCCGCGGCAAGATCAAACATAGCTATCCGCATTCTTGGCGGTCCAAAGCGCCGATCATTTTCCGCAACACGCCGCAATGGTTTGCGGCAATCGATAAGGCGGTTGGTGACGGACAAGACGAATTCGGCACGACAATCCGAGAGCGGGCCCTGCGGTCCATCGACGAGTTGGTCACATGGACCCCGCAAAAGGGCCGTAACCGTCTGCACGCAATGATCGAACAACGCCCCGATTGGGTGCTGTCGCGGCAACGTGCTTGGGGAGTCCCGCTGACCTGTTTTGTTAAGAAAGGTGCCCTGCCGTCAGACGCGGATTTCTTGTTGCGCAACGAAGAGGTCAACGCGCGTATCACTGCCGCATTCGAGGTCGAAGGCGCAGATGCGTGGTATCAGGATGTTGCTAAGGCCCGGTTCCTTGACGGTATCGTCGACGCCGACGCATATGAACAGGTCATGGATATTCTTGATGTGTGGTTCGATAGTGGATCGACACATGCGTTCACATTGCGGGATCGTGCAGATGGGTCTGATGATGGGTTGGCCGACCTTTATCTGGAAGGCACAGACCAGCACCGCGGGTGGTTCCATTCGTCTTTGCTTCAGTCTTGTGGCACCCAAGGGCGTGCGCCGTATCGCGGTGTGTTAACGCACGGGTTCACGCTGGACGAAAAGGGCATGAAGATGTCCAAATCCATCGGTAACACCATCGTTCCGGAAAAGATTGTGCAGCAATATGGTGCGGATATCTTGCGTCTTTGGGTCGCCCAAACGGATTATACCAACGACCAGCGGATTGGGCCGGAAATCCTGAAAGGGACGGCGGACAGCTATCGCCGGTTGCGCAATACGCTGCGGTTTATGTTGGGGTCATTGGCGGATTTCGATGCGTCGAAAGCGGTCGATGCGGCAGACATGCCAGAGATGGAACGCCTGATCTTGCATAAACTTGCCGTACTGGATGCGACCGTGCGCGAAGGCTATGCAAAATATGATTTCCAAGGCGTCTTCCGCGCGATCTTTGAATTTGCCACGCTCGATCTGTCATCGTTTTATTTCGATATCCGTAAAGATGCACTCTACTGTGATGGCGACACGAACCGACGGTTGTCGGCGCTGACGGTGCTTGATCATCTTTATGCGCGGTTAACAACGTGGCTGGCCCCGATTTTGTCTTTCACCATGGAAGAGGTCTGGCTAGAGCGGAACGGGGCCGACACGTCAGTGCATTTGGTCGACTTCCCAGAAACGCCATCCACCTGGCGCGACGATGCGTTAGCTGCCCGTGCGGAAACGGTACGCGCAGTGCGCCGTGTGGTGACTGGCGCGCTTGAAGAACAGCGCACGGCCAAAGTAATTGGGTCGTCGTTAGAAGCCGCACCAACGGTCTATTTGTCGGCAGAGCTGGCGCAGGTCATCACTGATCCGGCGCTTTTTGCTGATTTGTGCATCGCAAGCCAAGCAACTTTGATCACAGGTGATGCGCCAGAGGGGGCGTTTACCTTGGCCGATATTGACGGTGTCGGCGTCGTCTTTGCCAAGTCTGAAGGCGACAAATGTGAACGTTGCTGGAAGATCTTGCCAGACGTGGGTGCCCATGCCCATGCGGGTGTTTGCGGCCGCTGTGATGATGCGCTGACAAAGTAGGATGGGTTTAAACCCATCCTACGCTTCATTGGCTGACACACCTGTCGGGCCTGTGTCGGTGGTTGTCGAAAATGGCGCGGTGGTCCGGTTGGAATGGTCCATTCTTGAAGGGCTAGCTGATCCAATTGCAGATCGTGCGATTGCACAACTGGCAGAATATTTCGCGGGCGAGCGGCAGGTTTTTGATCTGCCGCTCGCCGCAAAGGTATCCGATTTTCAGCGTAAGTTTGGCGCAGCGCTTTGCGAAATTCCTTTAGGGGAAACCCGCACCTATGGCGACTTGTCCAAATTGCTGGGCGTGCCGGCGCAAGCCATAGGGCAGGCTTGCGGTGCTAATCCGATCCCGATCATCATCCCGTGCCACCGTGTTTTGGGGGCCAATGGATTAGGCGGGTTTTCAGGTGCTGGTGGTGTTGAAGGAAAGGTGCAATTGTTGCGCCTAGAAGGGGCAGCATCCCTTTTAATCTAGGGACGCCTGATGACCATTTCCATTTTTCTTGCTGTTATGGCTGCCGCGCTTTTGCACGCCACATGGAATGCGCTGGTCAAAACGGGGCAAGATAAACAGACGGCGATGGCAATTCTGACGGTAACGCAAAGCCTGATGGGCATCGTAATCGTTTGTTTCCGCCCGTTTCCAGATGCCGCCGTGTGGCCGTGGCTGTTGGCCTCTGGCTTGATCCATATGTTCTATCAGCTTTTCCTTGCCTACGCCTATGAACAAGGCGATCTAAGCCGCGTTTATCCGATTTCTCGGGGTACAGCACCGCTGATTGTGATGCTTATTAGCATTGTCTTTCTGTCCGACCCGATGACACCAATGCATTACATTGGTATCGTGGTGCTTGGCCTCGGCATTGCCCTGATGGCGCGCGGAGTGTTCGCGCATAATGAGAGCCGCAAACTGCTGCCTTTCGCACTGGGTGCGGCTACTGCGACTGCGGGCTACACGCTTGTGGATGGTATGGGTGCGCGGGTGTCCGGCGATCCGATGGGGTATACGGGCTGGCTTTTGATCATGGCGGCATTGTTTTACGTGCCGAGCGTTTTGGTGCTGAAAGGGTCGAATGTACTACGGGCGCCATTGCGGGCTTGGGGCGTAATCGGAATAGCAGGGATCACATCTTACATCGCATATGCCATCGTGGTTTGGGCCATGACCCAAGCGCCGATCGCGTTGGTTGCAGCATTGCGCGAGACCTCGATCTTATTCGCGGTGCTGATCGGGTGGCTGGCGTTCGGTGATCGCATGGACCGCGGCAAGGCAATTGCCGCATGCTTTATCGTTGCAGGGGTGGCTTTAACGCGGCTTTAGCCGTTTTTGCCATACATGATTTGTTGGGCTGCGCCCGCGACCAACAAATAAACCGAGGTGATCATCAGCCCGTAATGTGCCCAGCTGGCCGGATCAAATTCGACCCAAGCCGCCCAGCCCGCAAACACAGTCCACGCTGCCGCCATGGGTAATGTGACCATACGCCAACGCTGTGTACGCACCGGATGCACGAAGCGCACAGGGAAGAATTGTGAGATCGCCAGAATTACCACCAGCCCTACGATGACCCAGAAATTTGGCTGCAATGCAAAGAGGACGAGCACCAACATGTTCCAGCATCCAGGGAAGCCAGAGAATGAATAATCCTTTGTTTTCATCCGACTATCCGCGAAATACATTGCGGACGTAAAGGTGATTACGATGATCGCAAACCAGCCCGTCCAGCCGGGCAATAAGCCGGATTTGAACAACGCATAGGCGGGCACAAACACATAGGTCAGATAGTCGATGATCAAATCGAGCAAGACCCCGTCAAAAATAGGCGCGTTTGTTTTCGTGTCATACCGGCGGGCCAATGGCCCATCGATCCCATCCACAAAGAAGGCGACCACAAGCCATACGAACATCATCGACCAGTTTTGGTCGACGGCTTCTAACATGGCGAGCATGGCGAAAACGGCACCCGTAGCGGTGAGCAGATGGACAAGCAGGGCTTTGGTTTGAATAGTCATGTGCGCTTCATAGCTGAAAATGACGCCGGGGCAATCATGCTTTCGGATGGGTCCGGTTATAGACGTCCATCAAGTGCGCCGTGTCGACGGCGGTATAGGCTTGGGTTGTGGACAGGCTGGCATGGCCGAGCAGCTCTTGGATCGCCCGAAGGTCACCACCCGCTGTCAGCAAGTGGGTGGCAAAACTGTGGCGCATCGCATGGGGTGTGGCTGTGGCGGGCAGGCCCAATTGCATACGGGATTTTTCCATCACCTTTTGCACCATCCGCGGGTTCAACGCCCCGCCACGCGCGCCGAGAAACAGCGGACCAGCGGGCTCGACCGGGTGGGGTGACAGGCGCAAGTAGACGTCCACCGCGTCGCGGGCCGCGTCGATCACAGGTACGATCCGTTCTTTGCCGCCTTTGCCCATGATCCGAAGAACAGGGGGGAGTGGCACGTCTGCGCCGGTCAGGCCCAAGGCCTCTGATATCCGCAAGCCACAGCCATAAAGCAAAGTCACCACCGCCGCATCACGGGCCGCGACCCAGCCGTCACGGGCTTGAAGCTCGACTGTTTCGATCATGGCGCTTGCGGCGTCTTCGGCCAAAGGGCGTGGGAGCTTTTTGGTGAATTTCGGGCTGCGCGTGGACAGAACGGCGGTGGGTTCAAAACCCTCGCGGTCGGACAGCCAACGATAGAATGTTTTGACCGCCGACAGCGACCGCGCCAATGACCGGGCCCCGACGCCACGCGCCCGCTCAGATGCCATCCATGACCGCATATCGCTGACAGTGATCTTGGACAGCGGGCCAAGTCCTTGCGCCTCGCCCTGATGCAGTGTCATGAACGACAAAAATCCCATAACGTCGGTTTGATACGCCTTGATCGTATTGTCCGACGCACCACCCAAGGCACGACAATGGTCCAGCCATTTGGCTAGCGCGTCTGTCAGGGCTGCGGAAATCAATGGCCTACGCCAACCAACGGCGCATGGCGCGTTCGAACACACCTGCAAAGAAGGTTAGCAAATCAGTGCCTTGTTGTGGCGTGAACTGATGCGGATCTTCTGACCCCATCATTAACATACCCGGCAAACGACCAGGGCCGAAATCAAGTTTTAGACAGGCCTCTGACCGGATAAACCCTGCCTTTTCGCCATATAGCGCTGCATCGTCTGTTTGAATTTGACGCAGGGTGACTTGGCGTACGGTGCTGGACCGGCCACGGTTTACATAGCTGTCGATATAGCCTTCCTCGACGACGCCCAGCACGTCACCCATCTGACGGATCGCGGGGTCATCGGCTTGGGCTGCGGATTCGAGCACAAGCTTAATGCTATCCACGCGCAATGTATCGGCGACATCGCCGGATAGGTCGGTCAAAAAGGTCTCAAACTTCGTGGCGTCCATCATGCGCAATACGGCGCGGTGCACTTGGTTTGTGCCAGCGAGATTATCATAGGCCGCCGCGATGACAGACCGATGCGTGTCTTCAAGTCGATCAAGACGCGATTCTAATCGTTCCATCGCAATGCCGCGCAGATCGACAATATTTCCGCCCATCGCCTGTTCATTTGCGGCCACAATCGCACGCATAATGTCTTGATCCTCAAGTAGAAACTCGGGATCGGCAATAATTTTTTCACGCATATGCGTGTCCATTTTAGGCGTACTGGTCATCTGCTGCTCACTTATTTTTTCCTGTTCATACCCTATCAAGGGGCCTTGGGGCTAGAAATTTTGATGCGTGGCCAAAAATCGGTGCCTTTGCGCCACAACAATTGTCACAAAACAGAATCAAAATCGTCATGTCGCTGCAACATGCAAGCGCGACCGTCTCTCTATCTTTACGCAAAAGGAGACGCAGGATGAAAGACATCGATTACGACCAAAGCTGGGACGATTGGGACGAGCAACAAAGCCCCCGCACGGATGAAAACGACTTTGATGCAGTGGTTGAATCCGCGCTGACACGTCGTGGTTTTATGGGGCGGGTTTTGGCATTTGGCTCCGGTGCTGCTGTGATGGGATCAGGTTTGCTAAATGGGTCAGCGTCGCAGGCCGCAACAATTTCCCGTTTCGGATTTAACCCAATCCCAGTGGCAACGGACCATACAGTGCATGTGCCAGAAGGGTATAACTGGTCCCGCGTCGTATCATGGGGCGATCCATTGACGTCCGACGCAGCACCGTTCGACGAGGCGACTGGTGGCGACCTTGCATCTTCGGACAAGGTATTTGGCGAAAACACAGACGGCATGGAGCTGTTTGAATACCAAGGCCATCAGCTGATCGCGGTGAACCATGAATATGCCAACCCAAAGCTGAACCTGGCAGCAAATGAAGGCGGTGTGCCACTGTCATCTGATGATGTGTTGAAGCTGCAAAACCTGCAAGGATTGGCAGTGTTTGAGGTGGTCGAAGGTGCAGACGGTTGGGAGGTTGTTGTGGACAGCCCGTTCAACCGACGCATCACGCAAAATACGCCGATGACTATCGCGGGTCCGGCGGCGGGTCACCGTTTGCTGCAAACAGCAGCTGATCCTGCAGGCACCACAGTGCTGGGGACAATGAATAACTGCGGTGCAGGCAAAACGCCTTGGGGCACTTATCTGACATGTGAAGAGAACTTTAATGGCTATTTCGGCATTCCAGATCAGCCCGAAGATTGGAATCACACAGACGCGTTTAAGCGATATGGCGTTGGCAACAAGGGGCGCTATTCCTACGAAAACTTCGACGCTCGTTTCGACCTGTCCCAAAACCCCAACGAGCCGAACCGTTTTGGCTATATCGTTGAAATTGACCCGACTGATCCTAATAGCACACCGGTAAAGCGCACGGCGTTGGGACGGTTTAAGCATGAAAATGCCGCCGTTACATTGGCAGCTGATGGGCGTGTCGTTGTTTATATGGGCGACGATGAACGTGGGGAATTCATGTATAAATACGTGTCGAATGGTGCGTATCAAACAGGTGGAACGACCGAAGGTTTGTTGGACGACGGCGTGCTTTATGCGGCCAAATTCTATGACAACGGCACGGGTGAATGGCTTGCTTTGACACCTGAAAGCACTGGCATGGATGCAGCAGAAATTCTGATCCATTCGCGGATTGCAGGGTCCGCTGTTGGCGCGACAACGATGGATCGGCCTGAATGGGTCGCCGTCAATCCGCTGGCCGTAGAAGGGTATTGCTGTCTAACCAACAACAAAAACCGCGGGATTAAGCCAAACGCGGGTGGCGACGATACGTCCCCCAATGGGCCAAACCCACGTGAAGCCAATAAATACGGCCAAATCGTGCGCTGGTATCCTGAGAACGACAACCATGCGGCCGTTGATTTCACATGGGACCTTTATGTGATGGTGGGCAATCCCGACGTGGCTGACGGGGCCTATAAAGGCTCTGACAATGTGAATTCAGGGAATATGTTCAATTCGCCTGACGGGATGATGTTTGATAGCAAAGGCATGCTATGGATCCAAACCGATGGTGATGACAGCAATGAAGGCGAA
This sequence comes from Yoonia sp., assembly GCA_965660685.1. Classification (GTDB taxonomy): domain Bacteria; phylum Pseudomonadota; class Alphaproteobacteria; order Rhodobacterales; family Rhodobacteraceae; genus Yoonia. Next base: position 139,443 of record CBFIAX010000003.1, read on the forward strand.
TTTGCAGGTATGGGGAACAACCAAATGCTGGTTGGCGACCCTGTGACTGGCGAAATTGCCCGCTTTATGACGGGTCCAAAGGGATCGGAAGTCACCGGCATCACATGGTCATCGGATCGACGCACCTTGTTTGTCGGTATTCAGCACCCTGCTGCCCCGTTCCCAATGGGTGAAGGAAAGCTGGCGCGGTCCTCTGTCGTGGCAATTAAGCGGGACGATAACGGTCTGATCGGCTAGGCGGGCCGCGGACACAATAAGGGCGCACTGATCCAATCGGCGCGCCCTTTATTTGTCTTACAGGATTTTGATACCTGCTTTGGCGATGTCGGCCATGAACCCGTCCAGACCTTTGTTGGTCAGAATGTGGTTTGCCATGCCCTTGATGACGCTTGGTGGCGCTGTCGCCACGTCTGCGCCGATTTTCGCGCATTCGGACATGTGGTTCGCGTTGCGGATGGACGCCGCGAGGATCTGTGTTTCAAACCCGTAGTTGTCGTAAATCGTGCGGATATCTTCGATCAGTTCCAGACCATCAAGGTTGATGTCATCCAAACGGCCGATAAACGGGCTGATGAATGTGGCACCTGCCTTGGCGGCCAAAAGCGCTTGGTTAGCAGAGAAACACAGGGTCACATTGACCATTGTGCCTTCGTCCGACAGCGCCTTACAGGTTTGCAAGCCAGCCCATGTCAGCGGTACCTTCACGGCGATATTGTCGGCGATTTTTGCCAACTTGCGGCCCTCTGCCAGCATTGTCTCGTGGTCCAGTGCGGTCACTTCGGCGGATACAGGTCCATCGGTGATGTTGCAGATCTCTTTGGTGACTTCAATAATGTCACGGCCGGATTTCGCAATGATCGACGGGTTCGTGGTGACCCCGTCAACCATGCCATAAGAATGCAATTCCTTGATCTGGTCGATGTCGGCGGTATCTACGAAAAACTTCATTTGTGCTCTCTCCGGTGCATGATGGGTTTTGTTGCCCTCGCGTTTACCGCATACTGTATCAAACGGAAACCCAAATGGTATTTGCGCAGGTATGACGGCAGAGTTCTTTGATCAAGGCGATCTGGTGGCCGTGCTGACCGCGCAACCGATCGACCGCTTCTTAGATTACAAAGCACCTGAAGGCGGCTGTCACCTAGGCGCATTTGTCGAGGTGCCGCTCGGCCCTCGCAAGGTTTTGGGGGTGGTTTGGGGCGCGGGTGCTGGCGATTTCGACTATGCCAAGGTGCGTAGCGTGATCCGTGTGTTGGATGTGGCCCCAATGCGCGACGAGATGCGCGAATTTTTGACCCGCACCGCCGATTATACCCTAACGCCGATGTCGCAAATGCTGCGCCTTGCGACCCGTGCGCCAGGCTTGGGCGATGCGCCATCGATGCGGAAAGTTTATAGGCTTGGCAGTGCGGAACCGACACGTGTCACCGACGCCCGTTCCAAGGTGATGGACGTTCTGCGCGACTATGGCGGATTGTCATTCACGCTTAAGGAACTTGCCGATATGGCGGGCGTCGGGTCGTCGGTGGTTAAGGGTTTGGTCAAACAAGGGGCGGTCAGCGAAGAAGACGCGCCGCGCGATGTGCCTTATCCGCAGTTGGACCCTGACTATGGCGGCAAGGAACTGTCCGCCGATCAGGCCGCCGGCGCAGAGGTTCTGCGTTCCTCATTGCGCAGCGACACATATGGGACCACCTTGCTGAAAGGGGTCACAGGATCGGGCAAAACCGAAGTCTATCTTGAAGCCGTGGCGGAATGTTTGCGCATGGGGCGGCAAGCCTTGGTGTTGCTGCCCGAAATCGCGTTGTCGGGTGAATTCATCAATCGGGTCGAGGCGCGGTTCGGGTTTAAACCGGCCGAATGGCATTCCGGCGTGACCATGACCGAACGCCGCCGCTGTTGGAAAATGGTCGGCCAAGGGGCGGCACCACTGGTAGTTGGGGCGCGGTCCGCGCTCTATTTACCGTTCCAAAACCTTGGTCTGATCGTTGTCGATGAGGAACACGACACATCCTATAAACAAGAGGACGGCGTGCTTTATAACGCCCGCGACATGGCCGTGCTGCGTGCCTCCATCAATGGGGCGCAGGTGGTGCTTGCCTCTGCGACGCCAAGCTTAGAGAGTTGGGCCAATGTCGAGGCAGGCAAATACACGCGGCTCGAGTTGAAATCACGCTTTGGCCCTGCTGTGCTGCCGACAATGACCGCGATCGATATGCGTGCCGAGGACTTGCCAAGCAGCAAGTGGGTGTCGCCAACCTTGCGCCGTGCCATGGCGGACCGGTTGGAAAAAGGCGAGCAGAGCCTCGTGTTTTTGAACCGACGGGGCTATGCGCCGACCACGCTGTGTCGCGCGTGCGGCTATCAAATCGGCTGCGATGATTGCGATGCGCGCATGGTTGAACATCGGTTTCTCAAACGCCTGATGTGCCACCAATGCGGCGAAACAAAACCGATGCCAACCGTCTGCCCGCACTGCGATGCCGAAGACAAACTCGCCCCCGTCGGCCCCGGTGTCGAACGCATGGCCGAAGAGGTCACAGAGCTGTTTCCTGATGCGCGCGTCGTGGTGTTGTCGTCGGACCTTTACGGTTCAGCCCGCGCGATGAAGGCCCATATCGAAGAAATTGCAGAAGGCGGCGCTGACATCATCATCGGCACCCAATTGGTGGCCAAGGGACACAATTTTCCGAATCTCACACTGGTCGGCGTGATCGATGCGGATTTGGGGCTGCAAGGGTCTGATCTGCGTGCGGCTGAACGCACGTTTCAGCTGATGCGCCAAGTCGCCGGACGGGCAGGGCGGGCAGAGGCGCCGGGGGCGGCGATGCTGCAAACCTATCAACCCGAACATGCGGTGATCCGTGCGATTATTGCCGGTGACGAGGAAGAGTTTTGGGCCACGGAGGCCGCCGAACGTAAGGCCGCAGGCGTACCCCCCTACGGGCGCATGGCGGGGGTTGTGATCAGTTCGCCCAATGCCGAACATGCGTTTGATCTGGGCAATGACATGGCGCGACGCGACGCACCCTTGCGGCAAATCGGGGCGCAGGTTTTCGGACCAGCCCCAGCCCCCATCGCCCGCGTACGGGGCCGCCACCGTGTGCGATTATTGGTCAAAGCCGAAAAATCCGCGCCCTTGCAAAAGGCGCTCTCGGTCTGGGCCGCACAATTCAAACTGCCCACCAACACGCGCCTGTCCATCGACATCGACCCGCAGAGTTTTTTCTGACAACACGCCTAAAACGCCCCTATATGTGGGTTAAGGTATTTTGACGGGTGATGGATTGGTTGAGTTTATAAATCGAGGGAATGTTAACGATTGGTTTACGAAGCGAACTCGTGAAGAGATAGTCTTATTTTCCGCCCTCAACGCGGCAGCTGTGTTCCCTAGTAGCACACTGAAGGAAAATCGCGAGAGATATCGACTTTATTTGGCTGCGTTTCGATCAATTCATGTTGCTCTTACGAGTGCCTATTTTGATGAAACTGACTTAGTCGAAGCGGCTGCCAATGCCAGCGGCTACACTCTCGACCCAGCTGATACGGCAACTAACGCCGCCAACTTCGTCGCAAATGGGGACTATGCCGACGCTGCCGACACGGCATTTTCTTTTGTGCTGACCATCGTTGGAGGCGACGAATCTGGGATTTTTTCCTATGCAAATGTCATAGCGCAACGGATCGAGCGCTTTGGTCGCGACGGTGCCATTCGGGAAGGACTGTGGTCGCAATTGGATTCCAGTAGTCTTGCATCGGATTGGCAGAACCTCAAATCAGGCTGGTCCGAACAACCCCACATCTGGGGCTTCTGGATTGATTGGTACGAAGGTTTGCTCGAAGGCCGAAAACCTGACTGGCGGCTCTGGAGAGAGATCGCGCTCATCCCCGATAATGTCTGGAAAGACGGACCAGAGGCCGTGGCCAAAGCGATTGAGGCGATTAAGGCAAAACTGGCCCCGCCGCCTTTACCGCCAGAAGTGGTGACCGCCCAAGCCAAACGCTTGATCGCGCAGCCGCGCACAACCGCATTGGTTGGACATGATGTTGCGTCGCAGATTGAGGATGCCATCACCGACTATTGTCGTACCATGAAGCTCAACGCACTGCCTGCCGAATTGGAGCGGTTACATGCTTTGCCCGCGATTTTGCGTGCAATGGCAGAAACCAGTCAGTCCGCAGATCGCACTGCCGAACTGGAAAAACAGATCGTTGCATTGGTTGCCCAAACCGTTGGGTTGGCGCGGGATGTGCAGGAGTTGCAAACTGCTTTGGCCACGAAATCAGCAAGTTCCTTGGGTGAGATTGCGAAAGAGGAGGTCGTCAAAACAACAGCCAAGGTCTTCACAACAAGTTTCTGGGGAACAGTTGTTGTCGGCATATCGCATTTTACGGGTGTGGTAGATTTTGGTTCCGCGCTCGAAATGCTAAGTGGTTTTGGTGCTGAGGTTGAAGAAATTGCACCCGCACTGGAAAACCCTGTCGAACAAGGTTCGACAGTGATAGACGTCTAACCCTTTCCAATCCTACCCCGCAGGCGTAAGCCTGATCACATGAAAATCATTCGCCTTGAAGACGCCCATTACCTGCCGGTTTGGCGTCGCCCGATCACCCTCTTGTTCATGATGGCGATGGCCATGCCGATTGCGTTTAATACGTGGTCGGCGCTGCTCAATAACTTCGTTATTGAGGTGGGGCAGTTTGATGGGGCCGATATTGGTTTGCTGCACACAGTGCGCGAAATTCCTGGGTTTTTGGCGATCGGCGTCATCGCCCTGATCATCTTTATCCGTGAACAGGTCTTGGGCATTGTGGCCCTGATCATGCTTGGGGCGGCCACGGCGGTAACCGCTTATTTCCCCAGTCTCACCGGCATTTTGACTCTGACCATGCTGTCGTCCATCGGGTTTCATTATTACGAAACAGTGAACCAATCGCTGCAGTTGCAATGGATATCAAAGGCCCGCGCGCCCCAGATGATTGGTTGGCTGATGGCGGCGGGGTCAGCGGTGACTTTTGTGGCCTATGTGTTGATCGTGCTGACATGGGAAGCGTTCGATCTGTCCTATGCCTTTGTCTACATGGTGTCGGGCGGGTTAACGGTGGTGATTGCGCTGTTTTGCATGTTTGCCTATCCGCAATTCGAGGCTCCGCATCCGCAGCTTACGTCCTTTGTTCTGCGCAAGCGGTATTGGCTTTATTATGCGCTGCAGTTCATGGCCGGTGCGCGGCGGCAAATTTTTGTCGTGTTTGCAGGGTTTATGATGGTTGAGAAATTCGGCTTTGCCGTTCATGAGATCACAAGCCTGTATCTGCTAACGTTGTTGACCAATGTTTTTGTGGCCCCATTGATGGGCAAAATAGTCACGCTATTCGGGGAGCGGCGGGCGCTGCTGTTTGAATATGCGGGGCTTGTGTGCGTGTTTTTGGCCTATGGCGGGGTCTATTTCTTTAGCTGGGGCGTTATGATTGCCGCAGCCCTTTATGTTGTGGATCATATCTTTTTCGCGCTGGCCTTGGCGCTAAAAACCTATTTCCAAAAGATTGCAGACCCGCAAGATATCGCGCCCACAGCGGCTGTGGCCTTTACGATCAACCATATTGCGGCGGTTTTTCTGCCGGTATTGCTTGGGCTATTATGGCTGGTTAGTCCGGCTGCGGTGTTTGTGCTGGCCGCGATGATGGCCATGGGGTCGTTTCTGCTGGCCTTGCTGATCCCGCGCCATCCTGCAAAGGGCCATGAGACCGTGTTTCAAGTTAAGTTGATGGATGCGTCACAGACCTAGAAACCGCAAACAATCGCGCCATATATCTAAAACAACAATAAAGGGGTCACGCTATGCTTTCTATGTTCCGCAACAAATCTGACATGGTGTCCGCGGGCGATGCGCTGGTTGGACGCGAATTCGCTATCCCAACCGCCGATACGCATTTCGTTCTGGACACCCCACTCAAGGACTTGCCCGACGGCATGGAGGTGGCGATTTTTGGGATGGGTTGCTTCTGGGGCGTCGAGCGCATGTTTTGGAAACTTGATGGTGTTTACAGCACATCTGTCGGCTATGCAGGGGGCTATACGCCCAATGCGACTTATGAAGAGGTCTGCACTGGCAAGACAGGCCATAATGAGGTCGTGCGCATTGTCTTCGATCCCGCCAAGATCAGCTATGACACGTTGTTGCAAACATTCTGGGAAGGCCACGACCCGACCCAAGGGATGCGCCAAGGCAATGATGCGGGCACACAGTATCGGTCGGGGATTTACACCACATCTGATGCGCAGGCCGAAGCTGCAGAAGCCAGCAAGTTGGCCTTCGCTCCACGTTTGTCCGCCGCCGGTTATGGTGTCATCACCACCGAAATTCTTCCGGCGCCAGCCTATTACTACGCCGAGGATTACCATCAACAGTATCTGGCCAAAAACCCCAATGGCTATTGCGGGATCGGCGGCACGGGCGTGACTTGCCCAATTGGAACGCAAGCCTAGCCATTGACCAATGCGGGGCGATTGCCTAGGCGAAAGGGGAAACCCAGACCCAAAGGTAATCGTCCCATGTTGTCCTATTCCGCCCTGACCGTTGCTCAAAATGAAGATGATGCCGCCGCATTGTGTGAAGATCTTGAGGCGCTGATGCCCGAACCCACAGGCACGGGCATCTTTGAGATCGAAGACGGGTCTGGTCTATGGGAAGTTGGGGCCTATTTCACCGACGCACCTGATGCGGCTGGCTTGGCGGTTCTGGCCTCCATGCACGGGGTCAAAGACTTCATCATTTCCGAAATCCCTGACCAAGACTGGGTGAGCAAAGTGCGCCGCGAATTAGCCCCCGTCGAAGCAGGCCGTTTCTTCGTCTATGGTAGTCATGACGCGGATAAGGTGCCTGATGATTGCACCCCATTGTTAATCGAGGCGGCAATGGCATTCGGCACGGGTCACCATGGCACGACCTTGGGTTGCTTGCGCGCGTTTGATCGGCTTCTCAATGATGGGTTTAAAGGGGACACGATCATCGACGTGGGTTGTGGGACGGCGGTTCTTGCGATGGCTGCGGCAGCGGAATTGACCGGCACGATACTTGCCAGCGATATCGATCCTGTCGCGGTTGACGTCGCCGCGGCCAATGTGGCGGCCAATGGGCTGACGGGACGCGTCGATTGTGTCGTGGCGGCAGGGTTCGATGCACCTGCGCTCAAATCGCCCGCACCCTATGACCTAATCTTTGCGAATATTTTGAAGGGTCCACTGATCGGTCTCGCGCCTGACATGGGCGGCGCAATAAAAGCAGGAGGTTTTGTGATCCTTTCAGGCATCCTGAACGAACAGGCCGACGAGGTCATCGCGGTTTATGCCGACAACGGGTTGAAACTGTTCCAGCGCGACGAAATTGGCGATTGGACCACCTTGACACTTGGTGCCTAAATGAAAATGACCGCGCTTCCCCAATGGAATGCGCGGCCCTAAACTGTTTCAAGCTTGGTTTAGCTTAGACTGTTTTGCGTGCAGCGATATTGTCGATGTCGCCGTAGCACAGGCCGATGTCTTCGAGCTCGCGTGCTGTGAGCTTCGACAAGGTTTTGCGTGTAATGCGCGCATCGTTCCAAGTGGCGACAGTGCCAAATGCAGACGATACAAAATGCGTGATACGTCCTGCAGAGAGGACAGCGGTGGGGCGTGTGGTGTCAAAAGCAGCCATGGGCTTATTCCTTAAATGTGCTGCAGGCGCAGCGTTGTTTTCCTAAGGCGCACTTACGCCCGCTTATCTGATCTCACCACTCCCATTTTTTGCATGCCCCATATGCGTTTTCAGAATGCCTAATTTTTAAGCGCGAGCGTACTGAAATCCCTAGAAAATTGGGGTGTGCGGAGTTGTTTATTGCCGTCGTTTCGTCGAAAACAGCCTGTAAGGATGGTGCAGCATTTCGGCCACATGTTAATCACTGCTTGGTTTATGTTCGCGTTTTGTGCTAAATTTCTGAAAAGCAGAAAAAACAAAGGGGCGAATATGCGGGTTTTGGGAATCGATCCCGGGTTGCGAAACATGGGTTGGGGCGTCATCGAAGTACACGGATCGCGCATTATTCATGTCGCCAATGGCGTCTGCACATCGGCCACGGGCATGGCGCTGGGCGAGCGGCTGCGGTCGTTGCACGCCCAATTGGCGGACGTTATCGCGACCCATACGCCTGAGACGGCCGCTGTCGAGCAGACCTTTGTGAACAAAGACGGGGCAGGGACGCTGAAGCTGGGTCAAGCCCGCGGTATCGCCATGCTTGTCCCTGCGCAGGCTGGTCTGCCGATTGGCGAATACTATCCCAACGCGATCAAAAAAGCCGTGGTTGGCGTGGGCCATGCCGACAAAAAGCAGATTGATCATATGGTGCGGCTACAATTGCCCGGTGTGAAGCTTGCCGGACCTGACGCCGCCGACGCGCTGGCAATCGCCATTTGCCACGCCCACCACCACCAATCCGCAGGCCGCCTGTCGGACGCATTGGCAAAGGCAACAGCATGATCGGGAAAATTTCTGGCATTTTGGAATACCGCGCCGCTGATCACGTGCTGATTGATGTGCGCGGCGTGGGCTATATCGTCTATGTCACCAACCGCGTGCTTGCTGGCCTGCCTGGCAATGGCGAGGCGGTAGCACTTTATACAGACATGCTGGTGCGCGAAGACAATATGCAACTGTTTGGTTTCACCACGTTAGTGGAAAAAGAATGGCACCGCTTGCTGACGTCGGTTCAAGGGATCGGGGCTAAGGCGTCACTGTCGATTTTGGGCACATTGGGCGCGGATGGGGTCAGCCGCGCGATTGCGCTGGGCGATTGGAATGCATTGGCCAAGGCCAAAGGTGTCGGCCCGAAAACCGCACAGCGCGTCGCAATCGAGCTAAAGGATAAAGCCCCCAGTATCATGGCCATGGGTGGTACTGTGGCCGAGGCATTGGGCGAAGAGGTGATCGAAAACGATCCCGCGCCCAAGCGGCGGGCGCCCGCGCCGAAAGCCAACCCTGCCCAGTCAGAGGCATTATCGGCGCTGACCAACCTTGGCTATGCCCCCGGCGATGCGGCTGGCGCTGTCGCCGAGGCTCTGGGTGCCACGCCTGATCTGGATACCTCTGGTCTGATCCGCGCCACCTTGAAGCTCCTAGCCCCGAAAGAGTAGGGGTAGGTCATGGACATTGAACCCGACATTCGCCCCCAACCCCAAGCGGGCGACGCGGACCGCGCCTTGCGGCCACAAACGCTGGATGAATTCATCGGGCAGCGCGATGCGCGTGCGAACCTGAAGGTATTTATCGAAAGCGCCAAGATGCGCGGCGAGGCGATGGATCACGCGCTGTTTCACGGCCCGCCGGGGCTGGGCAAAACCACGTTGGCACAGATCATGGCCCGCGAGCTGGGCGTGAATTTTCGCATGACATCTGGGCCGGTTTTAGCGAAAGCCGGTGATCTTGCTGCGATCCTGACCAACCTCGAAGCACGCGATGTGCTTTTTATCGACGAAATCCACCGTCTTAATCCGGCGGTGGAAGAGGTGCTTTACCCCGCGCTTGAAGATTTTGAGCTGGATTTGGTAATCGGTGAAGGCCCTGCGGCGCGAACCGTGCGGATTGAATTGCAGCCTTTCACCCTTGTCGGGGCGACCACCCGCATGGGGCTGCTAACCACACCGCTGCGCGACCGCTTTGGCATTCCGACACGATTGGAATTTTACACCGAAGACGAGCTGCACGAGATTGTCACACGCGGCGCACGTATGATGGGCGCACCTGCAGAGGATGCTGGTGCCCGTGAAATCGCGAAACGCGCAAGGGGTACGCCTCGTATCGCTGGCCGTTTGCTGCGGCGCGTTGTGGATTTCGCCGTTGTCGAAGGAACAGGCAAAGTCACCCAAGAAATCGCCGATGGTGCGTTGACGCGTCTTGGGGTTGATCATCTGGGATTGGATAGTGCGGACCGTCGGTATTTACGCCTGATTGCTGAAAGCTATGGCGGCGGGCCTGTGGGCGTTGAAACCATGTCGGCGGCTTTGTCGGAAAGCCGTGATAGTCTGGAGGACGTGATCGAGCCCTATCTGTTGCAAAAGGGATTGATCCAGCGCACCCCGCGGGGGCGTATGTTGGCGCAGGCCGCTTGGACGCATTTGGGGCTGAACGCGCCGAAAACAGATCGGGATTTGTTTGGTTGAAATCGGCCCTTCGGGGAGGATATTTGAAAACCAAAGAGGGGATTTTCATGTCATTTGATCCAAAGGCCGTCGAGGCCCTGTTTACACGCCGCGACGAAAGCTATGTTTTTGCCCGTTGGGGGCGGCCGATTGTGCCTGTTATCTTTGGCGTGGATGAAAAAACGCTTGCCCTGTTCAAGGGCGCGATAGAGGTCATGGTGGGTTTGGCCCAGCATAAGATGGCTGAAACCGATCCAGAGCTTGGCGCGAATGTCATGGTGTTTTTCTGCCAAGATTGGGCGGAGCTGGGCGAAGTTCCGCATCTGGATCAGCTGGTGCCGAACATCGGCCCACTGATGGAAAAATTGAAGGCGGCCAATGCCAATCAATATCGTCTGTTCCGTTTCGACAAAGACGGCGCAATCAGCGGGTGTTTTGTGTTCTTGCGAATGGATGAACATTTGGCATCCATACCTGCGGATAGTTTAGCCATGTCCCAAGCGACGCAAGCGATATTGCTTTGGTCCGATTTGGCATTTCGCGAACAATCCCCCTTGGCGCAGATCAATGGCACCAGCGTGTTGCGGCCTGAAATTGCGGCTGTGATCCGCGCGGCTTATGATCCTGTTATGCCTGCCGTGTCACGCGATAAATCGCATGCCTTGCGTTTGGCTGCACGGATGGAGCCGCCCCAATGATCCATGAACTTCCCGTGCGCGTTTATTACGAAGACACCGATTTTGGTGGCATTGTTTATTATGCCAACTACCTTAAATTCATAGAACGGGGCCGCAGCGAGTGGGTGCGCGAGATTGGCATCGACCAGATCGCGCTTAAGGCTGAAGGCACCGTTTTCGCCGTCCGCCGTGTCGAAGCGGATTATCTTGCCCCTGCCAAATTCGATGATCAACTGATTGTCTGCACCGAAGTCACCAAGGTGGGCGGCGCTAGCGTCACGTTTTTGCAGACCGTTTTGCGGGGGGATATCACCTTGTTTCAGGCCACTGTTGTTGTGGTCACGATGGGCGCAAATGACCGCCCTGTGCGGCTTCCGGCGAACTTCCGCCCAGAATAAACCTGCCTCAGGTCGCCTTACATTGGATTTCTGGGTTTGGATCGGCTATATTGCTTTTAATCAGAGCCCAAACAGGGCCGCCAAAGCAGAGCAGGCATATGGAACACGCATCAGACTTCACCATGTGGGCGCTTTTCGCGCGCGCGACTATCACCGTCAAAATCGTTATGATCATGCTGATCGTCGCATCAATTTGGTGCTGGGCGGTGATCATCGACAAGATTGCGCAATATCGCAAAGCCCGTGCAGAGGCGGCGGTGTTTGATCAATCGTTCTGGTCCGGCGAGCCACTGGATACCTTGTTCGATCAGATCGGAACAACCCCGGTGGGTCAAAGCCAAAAGATTTTCGCAGCTGGCATGTTGGAGTGGCGCAGGTCCCACCGCCAAGATGGCGGGTTGATCGCAGGGGCAACTGCCCGCATCGATCGGTCTATGGATGTGGCAATCGCCAAGGAAGCGGCCAACCTGCAAAAGGGCCTGCCTGTGCTTGCGACGGTCGGATCGACAGCCCCCTTTGTCGGGTTGTTCGGCACCGTTTGGGGAATCATGAACGCGTTCATTGAGATTGCAGAACAGCAGAACACCAACCTTGCCGTTGTTGCACCCGGTATTGCAGAGGCGTTGCTGGCGACGGGACTTGGGTTGCTCGCGGCGATCCCTGCCGTGATTTTTTACAATAAGCTGTCAGCTGACAGTGACCGCATTGTCGCGGGCTACGAAGCATTTGCCGACGAGTTTGCGACTATCCTTAGCCGTCAGTTGGACAGCTAAATGGGGGCCGGTATCGTCAAATCCGAAGATGGCGGAGGTCGTCGCAGACGTGGTCGCAGACGGTCCGCCCCAATGGCTGAAATCAACGTCACGCCGTTTGTCGACGTCATGTTGGTGTTGTTGATCATCTTTATGGTTGCGGCACCTTTGTCCATCGTTGGGGTGTCAGTGCAAGCCCCCGAAACCGCTGCCGGTGCGCTTTCATCGGATGATGAAGAACCGCTTGCAGTCACGATCCTTGCTGATGGGACATTGCAAATCCAAAACACGCCGACGTCCGATGCTGATCTTGTCGGCAAGCTGCGCGCGATTGCCGCCGAGCGCACATCAGACCGCATCTTCTTACGCGCAGATGCAGCCAATGGGTGGGACCGCGTCGCCAAAGTGATGGGTGCGTTGAATGGCGCAGGTTTTGCAAATATCGGCTTGGTAACCGATAGCGGCGGTCCGGCGCTTGACGGGACGGACGGCTAATCCAATGCGCACGCCGGGCACTTATATTTCAGCGATTGGACATGTCGGCCTGATCGGCTGGTTGTTGTTCGGTTATGGCTTCAATGCCGATCCGTTGGAATTCGACATTGCAAAGGTGTCTGTCGTGTCGGGCGAAGAGTTCGCGGCCTTGGTCGCCGCCACGACGCCGCAGCCCGATGTCGCCGATCCGCCAGCGCCAGCAATTCCGCAGATCGATGACGCGCCGCCAGAGCTTTTGCCTGAAACTTCGCCAGAGGTTGTGCCTGCGCCAACTCAAACGGAAGCCCCTTTGGCGGAGGCCCCTCCGCCCACGCCGCCCGCGCCACCAGCACCGCCAAGCGATGTAGTCGAGATTGCGCCAGACACGCCAGCCCAACCCACACCGGAAACCGCACCTGATCTGAACCTAAGTCCGCGCCCGCAGCCGCGCCCAGCGGATCGTGTGGCCCCGACGCCGGTTGCCCCACCTCCACCGGATGCGAATATTGCGGATGCTGTCCAAGACGCTGTTGTCCCCGACGCGGTGACACCCGCCGAGGTCGAAGACCAAGTGCAGGAAGCCACTGCGCCAGAGGAAGCGGCAACAGAAATTGTGACCGAAGCCGACGCGCCGTCTGGCGCTGTGCAAACCTCAGCGCGCCCGCAATCACGACCAAATCGGCCAGCGCCGACAGAAATGACATCTTCTGATACGGATGACGCTGTTGCGGCGGCCTTGGCAGCGGCACTGGCGACTACCGCCCCCGACTTGCCTGCAGGACCACCGATGACCGGATCTGAAAAAGAAGGGTTCCGTGTTGCCGTGAACCGCTGTTGGAATGTTGACCCAGGATCGCAAGCGGCACGTGTGACCGTCACGGTTGGTTTCAATCTGGACCAAGGCGGAAAGGTGCAGGGCGATGTGCGCCAGATCGCCGCGTCGGGTGGTGATGCGGGTGCGACGTCGATCGCATTTCAGGCCGCACGGCGGGCGATTTTGATATGCGGTGCGACAGGCTATGACCTGCCTGCGGAAAAATATGACCAATGGCGTGACGTTGAAATCACGTTTGATCCATCAGGTATGCGGTTAAGATAGGCGACAATGCGCGCAGGGGGCGTGATTTCCCCTGATAAACATGCGAAGAACAGATTAGCAAAGATGGGCAAAGACCCGTCATAACGATTGAGGCGAATGATGTTGAAACGAATTTTGGTGGCCGTGCTGGCGGTTTGTTTGGCTGGCCCTGTGCTTGCGCAAAGTGCCCCGTTGCGGTTGACCATTACAGATGGTGTGATCGAACCGCTGCCATTCGCCGTACCTGAATTTCAGGCTGAAAATGCTGAGGCGACCCAAGTTGCATCCGACATCACGCGCCTTATTGCCGCTGATTTGTCCGGCACGGGCCTTTTCCGCGAAATTCCCGCAAGCGCCTTTATCAGCACACATGGCAGTTTTACCCAAACCGTGGCCTATCCCGATTGGCGCGCAATCAATGCGCAGGCGCTGATCACTGGTGCCGTGACTGTTTCGGGCAATCAACTGGTGGTGAAATTCCGCCTGTATGACGTGTTTTCTGGCGCTGAAATGGGCGGTGGTTTGCAATTTGCAGGCACAGTCGATGGATGGCGCCGGATGGCGCATAAGGTCGCCGATGCCGCCTATAGTCGGATCACGGGCGAGGGTGGTTATTTCGACAGTCGCGTTGTGTTCGTGTCAGAAACCGGCCCGAAGAATGAGCGTCAAAAGCGTTTGGCGATTATGGATTATGACGGCGCGAATGTGCAATTTTTGACCGACAGCTCCGAATTGGTTCTTGCCCCACGGTTTAGCCCGACAGGAGATCGCGTGCTGTATACAGGCTTTGGCTCCGGTTTTCCGCGTATCAATATCCTTGATGTGGCATCCGTAGGCACGCGCCAACTGACCACAGCAGAGGGCGAAATGGCGTTTAGCCCGCGGTTTTCCCAAGATGGAAATCAAGTGATTTATAGCCTCGCAAACGGCGGTAACACCGATATTTATCGCGGTGATATCGCGTCGGGGTCTAGCACCCGCCTGACCTCTGCACCGTCGATTGAGACTGCGCCGAGCCTTTCACCTGATGGCTCCCAGATCGTGTTTGAAAGCGACCGGTCCGGCACCCAACAACTCTATATCATGTCGTCAAGCGGCGGCGACGCGCGGCGCATTTCCTTTGGTGATGGCCGTTATGGCACGCCAGTCTGGTCACCGCGTGGCGATCTTATTGCGTTCACCAAACAAAACGCGGGCCGGTTCCATATTGGCGTCATGCGCACCGACGGGTCCGAAGAACGCTTGCTCACCGCGTCATTCCTTGACGAAGGCCCATCGTGGTCGCCCAATGGCCGTGTGATCATGTTCATGCGTGAGACCCAAGGGGCAGGAGGCACGTCTTCGCTCTATTCCGTGGATGTGTCTGGCCGGAACCTGAAACCTGTGCCGTTAAACAATGGGGCGTCAGACCCTTCTTGGGGACCACTTCAACCGTAACATAGCGTTATTTCCACGCGGAGCGCCCCCATGCTAGGGTGCCGCAACAGAGCAGATAAGGATGGGATACCCACTTATGACATTTTTGAAAAAGGCGGCCATGATTGGCCTGATCATTGCCGCAGCAGGCTGCACCAACCCAAATCGTTTCGGGTTTGGGGGCGACGATGATGCGACGAATGCGGACGTAAATGCCAATGCGGACGCGATATTGACCACCCCGACGGGTGCCAACGATCCGCACAGTCCGCAGTTCTTTAATCAGACAATCGGCGACCGCGTTCTTTTCACTGTTGATACATCCACGTTAACAGCGCAGGGCAAATCGATCTTGGACGGGCAATCTAAATGGCTCCTTGATAACCCCGAATATCGCGCGATCATCGAAGGCCACGCCGACGAGCAAGGCACCCGCGAATATAACATCGGTCTAGGCTTCCGCCGTGCAACAGCAGTGCGCGAATACCTTGTGTCCAAAGGTGTGCCTGCCGACCGTATGCGGGTCACCAGCTATGGCAAAGAGCGCCCGATCGAGATTTGTTCTAACGAAAGCTGCTATGCTCAGAACCGCCGTGCTGTTACGGTGATCTCAATCGCATCTATGAGCTAAGGACCAAATATGTTGCACCGGATTGCTTTGATAATGGCTTTGGCCGCCGGCGCGCCTGTGGCCGCCGTGGCCCAAGACCAAACACTGGCGGATATCCGTCAACAGTTGACTGTTCTTTACACAGATGTGCAGCGTTTGCGCACGGAACTGTCGACAACCGGTGCGCTGACAACCGGATCGGTGGGCAACACCCCATTGGATCGTTTGAACGCGATTGAGGCAGAGTTACAGCGCCTGACGTCGAAGTCAGAAGAGCTCGAATTTCGGATCAACCGTATCACCACGGACGGCACCAACCGGATCGGCAATCTTGAATTTCGACTGTGCGAATTGGAAGCGGGCTGTGACATTGCCAGCCTTGGCGACACACCTAGCCTTGGCGGTGTGGACAGTGGGTCCAGCGTGCCGACCGCCGAAGTTGCGACCAACAACGGTCCGGCCTTGGCAGTGGGCGAGGCAGAAGACATCAAGCGGGCGCAGGAGGCGCTCGCATCCGGTGACTTTCGAGGCGCCGCTGATCAGCTTGCGGCCTTTGGCACGACCTATCCCGGATCGCCCATAGCAGCAGAGGCGGCGTATCTACGCGGTGAAGCCTTCGAAGGTTTGGGCGAAATGACAAATGCCGCGCGTGCCTATCTCGAAGCGTTTTCCACCAACCCGACAGGGGCAAAAGCGCCTGACGCCCTATTCAAGCTTGGGTTTTCATTGGGCGCGATTGGCCAAACCCAAGACGCCTGTGTCACGCTGGGCGAGGTCGGTGTGCGGTTCCCATCGACACCTACGGCCAGCGACGCCACCAACGAAATGGCACGTTTGAAATGCAGCTAAAACCACCGGCGGGTGATGATATCCGGCTTGTTCATTGGGTTGGGCGGGCATTTCCTGACCGTCCTGCCAAAATTGGGATCGCCGTGTCTGGCGGTGGCGACAGCATGGCGTTGCTACACCTGTTTGCGCGTTGGTCCGCCCAAACCGGCCACCCAATTGCGGCTGTGACTGTTGATCACGGATTGCGCGATGGGTCTGACCGCGAGGCTGAAGGCGTCGCGAAATTCTGCGCCGCTATCGGTATTCCGCACGACACGTTGTTGTGGAACGACTGGGACGGGCACGGTAATTTACAAGCCGCTGCCCGTGATGCGCGTTACAAATTGATGGCCGATTGGTCACGTGCCAATGGTGTCGGCGGCATTGCCCTTGGGCACACGATGGACGATGGGGCGGAAACATTTTTGATGCGTCTTTCGCGTAAGGCCGGTGTTGACGGGCTTTCGGCAATGGACCGCGTATTTACCCGCGACGGGTTAACCTATGCGCGGCCGTTGTGGATGTGTTCGCGTGGCAATTTGCGCGATTATCTAACCCGCAACGATGTGACTTGGATTGATGACCCGAGCAATGATGATGTTGATTTTGAACGCATTCGCGTGCGTAAGGCCATGGAAACGCTGGGTGAACTGGGGCTGCGGTCCGATGCGCTGACCCACGCGGCCACGGCCCTGCGTCAATCGCGCGACGCCTTGGACTATTACACAGGCAAAGAGGCGCGGGACTATGTGATCGCCGAGGCTGGCGATTTGATCATGCCGGTCAAGCCCGATCTGCCCGATGAAATTGCCCGCCGATTGCGCGCCAAGGCGATCCAATGGATGGGCAATCTGCCTTATCCGCCCCGCGGGGCCGCCATGCAGCACTTAATGGAAGGGCTGTCGCTAGAAGGTAAACACACGCTTGGCGGTGCGATTGTTACTGTCAAAGACGGAAAAATGCGGATCATGCGTGAAGCCAATGCTGTTCGGCAGGACACTTGCAAAACGACAGAAGTTTGGGACGGGCGTTGGGCGTTTGACGGACCGCATGCCGATAATCTGCACATTGCGATTCTGGGCGATGGGATCATGCAATGCTCCGACTGGCGCGACGCCGGCTTGCCGCGGGCGTCATTGATGGCAAGTCCTGCAATCTGGCACGGTGAAACGCTAATTGCGGCGCCTATCGCTGGTTTGCATGCAGATTGGACGGTGCGTATTGTCGCGGATTTCCATTCTTCGCTCAATGCACATTGAAGATTAGTAATTTGCCTCTATTTTAGAACTAACGATTTGCGCGACTCCTCCGTGCATTTCCCCGAATTCAAAGGAGTGTCCCCTTGGGCAACACACGTAATCTCGTTTTTTGGGTCGTCTTGTTCCTGTTGGTGCTGGCGCTGTTCAACTTGTTCAGCGGTTCCGCCAACACCACGGCCAGCAATTCAAAAAGCTATTCTGAATTTGTCGCAGCAGTCGAATCCGACAATGTGGCCCAAGCGACGCTTGATGGCGAACAGATCCGGTATCGGGGCACAGATGGTCGCGACTATGTGACGATCCGCCCGCAAGACGCGTCTGTTACTGATATGCTCTTGGCCAATGATGTGCCTGTCGTGGCGCAAAGCCAAGAACAGTCCGGCATCGCGACATTCCTCATCGGTTTGTTGCCATTTGCGTTGCTCATCGGTGTGTGGATCTATTTCATGAACCGGATGCAAGGCGGCGGCAAAGGCGGGGCGATGGGTTTTGGGAAATCCAAGGCGAAACTGCTGACCGAAAAACATGGCCGCGTGACGTTTGACGACGTTGCGGGCATTGATGAGGCCAAGGAAGAGCTGGAAGAGATCGTAGAATTCCTGCGTAACCCGCAGAAGTTCAGCCGCTTGGGCGGTAAAATCCCAAAAGGCGCATTGCTTGAAGGTCCTCCAGGCACCGGTAAAACGTTGCTTGCGCGTGCGATTGCGGGCGAGGCTGGCGTGCCGTTCTTCACCATCTCTGGGTCCGACTTTGTTGAAATGTTCGTGGGGGTGGGTGCGTCTCGTGTGCGTGACATGTTCGAACAGGCCAAGAAAAACGCGCCGTGCATCGTGTTTATCGATGAAATCGACGCCGTGGGCCGTGCCCGTGGTGTTGGCATGGGCGGCGGCAATGACGAGCGTGAACAGACGCTCAACCAATTGCTTGTCGAAATGGACGGCTTTGAGGCCAATGAAGGTGTGATCATCATCGCGGCCACCAACCGTAAGGACGTGTTGGACCCTGCGCTGCTGCGTCCGGGTCGTTTCGACCGTCAAGTGACCGTCGGCAATCCCGACATCAAAGGTCGCGAAAAGATTTTGCAGGTGCACGCTCGCAAGACCCCTCTTGGCCCAGATGTTGATCTGCGCATTATCGCGCGCGGCACACCGGGTTTCTCTGGTGCTGATCTGGCGAACCTTGTGAACGAGGCTGCATTGACTGCGGCGCGTATCGGGCGGCGTTTTGTTGCGATGCTTGATTTTGAACAAGCCAAAGACAAGATCATGATGGGTGCGGAACGCCGATCTATGGTATTAACCCAAGATCAGAAAGAAAAGACTGCATACCACGAGGCGGGCCACGCGATTGTTGGCATTTCGCTTGATAAATGTGATCCGGTTTACAAGGCCACGATCATCCCGCGCGGCGGTGCATTGGGTATGGTGATGAGCCTGCCTGAAATGGACAAGCTGCAAATGTTCAAGGATGAAGCCGAACAGCGCATCGCCATGACAATGGCGGGCAAAGCGGCGGAAATCCTGAAATACGGCGCGGAGTCAGTATCGTCCGGCCCCGTGGGTGACATCATGCAAGCCAGCCAATTGGCCCGCGCAATGGTCATGCGTTACGGCATGTCTGACAAGGTCGGTAACATTGACTACCAAGAGGCGGCAGCAGGCTATCAGGCCAATGGTGGCGCTGGTGGGTTCTCTATTTCTGCGGCGACCAAGGAATTGATCGAAGCCGAAGTGAAACGGATCATCGATGAAGGCTACGACACGGCCGTCAAAATCCTGAAAAAGAAGAACAAGGAATTTGAACGTTTGGCCCAAGGTTTGCTGGAATATGAGACGCTAACCGGTGCCGAAATCGAACGGGTGATCAAAGGCGAGCCGCCCCGTGTTGACCCCGACGAGGAAGATAAACCAACGGGTGGGTCTTCGTTGACGTCGATCCCCAAGACGAAACCGAAAAAGCCCAAGGCGCCAGACGCTGGGCTGGAACCGGAACCCTCTACCTAAACCAGATCACGCCGTCCCAGATCGGGGCGGCGTTTTCATTTGGTGAAGGGCAATGTCACAAAATGCGATTTGAACCTTGGTAATTGGCCCGCTACCAAAGGGTGCAAACAGGAGAGTCATTATGCCCGCACTAGCCCCCACTCAGCAAATCGGTGAAATTGTCTGGCTCGGTACCGTTGCGCCGGACACCGGCCTACGTAGCACGGCGGCGACCGACTTGGTGTTAACTTATGCAGGGGCAGTGGGCGAGGCGCATAGTGGATTGACGCGCCCATCCTGCGTACGCGTCAAAACGCAATGGCCCCAAGGCACCGACATTCGTAACGTGCGGCAGTTGACGGTCATGTCCCAAGAGGAAATCGATCAAATCGCGGCGGACTGCGGGTTGGACGAACTCGACCCTGCGCTGTTGGGCTGTTCGATTGTGGTTAAAGGCATTTCTGATTTCAGCCATGTGCCCCCGTCATCGCGTTTGCAGGCCCCGAACCTAACGACAATCGTTGTCGATATGCAGAACCGGCCCTGCAATCTGCCCGCGCGCGAGATCGAGGCGGACCATCCAACCCATGGAAAACCGTTCAAGGTAGCGGCCAAGGGCAAACGCGGTGTGACCGCGTGGGTCGAACATGAGGGATCGTTCAAGCTAGGCGATAAGCTGACATTGCATGTCCCAGATCAGCGTAGCTGGAAGCCATAGTTGCTTTAATCGGTTTCTGATCCGAAACAGCATTTCCTGAGTCCGACGATTCCGGTGGTGAAAATGTCGCAATCGCGGTGCGCCGCCGCTTTTCGGGCCGTTACACCTATGGCAGAACAAACGGACACAGCGCCGCATTTCAGGGAATTTACCATGGGCTACAAAACCGACATCGAAATCGCGCGCGAAGCGAATAAACTGCCGATCCAAGAGATTGGCGCAAAGCTGGATATTAGCAGCGACGATCTGCTGCCATACGGTCACGATAAGGCAAAAGTCAGCCAGCGCTTCATCGACAGCGTCAAAGACCGCCCGAATGGTAAGCTGGTCCTTGTAACTGCGATCAACCCAACACCTGCTGGTGAAGGTAAGACGACGACAACTGTTGGTCTTGGTGATGGTCTGAACCGTATCGGCAAGAAAGCCGCTGTTTGTATCCGCGAAGCATCGCTTGGGCCGAACTTCGGCATGAAGGGCGGGGCAGCTGGTGGCGGCATGGCACAGGTCGTGCCGATGGAAGACATGAACCTGCATTTTACAGGCGATTTCCACGCCATCACATCCGCGCACAACTTGCTGGCAGCGATGCTTGATAACCATGTGTATTGGGGCAATGCGCTTGAAATCGACATCCGCCGTGTGGCTTGGCGTCGTGTGCTTGATATGAATGACCGCGCGTTGCGTCAGATCAACGTCAACCTTGGCGGTGTGGCCAATGGTTTCCCACGCGAAGCGGGTTTCGACATCACCGTGGCATCCGAAGTCATGGCGATCCTCTGTCTCGCGCTGAACCTTGAAGACCTGCAAAAACGCTTGGGCGACATGATCGTGGCCTATCGACGTGACAGGTCTCCTGTTTACTGCCGCGATATTAAGGCGGACGGTGCGATGACTGTGTTGCTTAAAGATGCGATGCAGCCAAACCTTGTGCAGACATTGGAAAACAACCCAGCATTCGTGCATGGCGGCCCGTTTGCCAACATCGCCCACGGCTGTAACTCTGTAACGGCAACCACAACCGCCTTGAAAATCGCGGATTATGTCGTGACCGAAGCAGGCTTTGGCGCGGATTTGGGGGCTGAAAAGTTTCTGAACATCAAATGCCGCAAGGCCGGCCTGTCGCCCGATTGCGTTGTGCTGGTTGCAACTGTGCGTGCCATGAAGATGAACGGTGGCGTGGCTAAGGCGGATCTTGGCGGCGAGAATGTTGACGCAGTGAAAGATGGCTGCGCAAACCTTGGCCGTCACATCGGCAACCTGAAATCATTCGGCGTGCCTGTAGTGGTTGCGATCAACCATTTTGTCACGGACACCGATGCGGAAGTCCAAGCGGTCAAAGACTACGTCGCGACCCAAGGGTCCGAGGCTGTCCTTTCCCAGCATTGGGAATTCGGGTCCAAAGGGTCTGAAGACCTCGCGCGTAAAGTGGCCGAAGTCGCCGAAAGCGGCGCGTCCAGCTTTGCTCCGATCTATCCTGATGACATGAAACTGTTTGATAAGATCGACACAATCGCCAAGCGCATCTACCACGCGGACGAAGTGATTATGGATCAGAAATTGCGCACGCAGTTGAAGGATTGGGAAGATCAGGGTTATGGCGATTTGCCGGTTTGCATGGCGAAAACGCAGTATTCATTCTCTACCGATCCAACGTTGCGCGGTGCGCCAACGGGCCATGCAGTGCCAGTGCGTGAATTGCGCCTGTCAGCGGGGGCAGGGTTCATCGTGGCTATCTGCGGTGAGATTATGACGATGCCAGGCCTGCCACGGGTGCCATCGGCGGAAGCGATCCACTTAAATGCGGATGGCCAGATCGAAGGCTTGTTCTAAAGCGAGTGAGGGCGCAGCGGGCATCGAGCCCCCTGCGCCCGCATCACGCCCTTGGCGCGATTGCCTCCGGCGGACATATTTAAAACTTGGAAAAAAACCATGACAGCGACAGTGATTGACGGAAAAGCCTTTGCAGCGACAGTGCGTGAAAAGGTTGGCACACATGTGACACGTTTAAAGGATGAACATGGCATCACGCCCGGTCTGGCTGTTGTGTTGGTGGGCGAAGATCCGGCCAGTCAGGTTTATGTACGGTCAAAGGGCAAAATGACCGTTGAGGTTGGCATGAACAGCATGGAGCACAAGTTGGATGTAGATACATCCGAGGCTGATTTGCTGGCGTTGATTGCCGAATTGAATGCGGATGCATCTGTGCATGGCATTTTGGTTCAGCTCCCGTTGCCTGATCATTTGGACAGCGATTTGGTGATCAATTCCATTGATCCTGCGAAAGATGTTGACGGTTTTCACATTTCGAACGTGGGTCTATTGGGCACTGGTCAAAAGAGCATGGTGCCGTGTACGCCGCTGGGCTGTTTGATGATGCTGCGTGATCATCATGGTAGCCTGTCTGGATTGAACGCGGTTGTTATTGGCCGGTCCAACATCGTCGGCAAGCCAATGGCTCAATTACTTCTGGGCGATAGTTGCACGGTAACGATTGCACATAGTCGTACCAAAGATTTGCAAGGTGTTGTCAGCCAAGCCGACATTGTCGTCGCGGCTGTTGGGCGTCCTGAAATGGTGCCAGGCGACTGGATCAAAAAAGGTGCGACAGTCATCGATGTGGGTATTAATCGCATTGAGCGCGACGGCAAAAACAAGCTGGTCGGCGATGTTGATTACGGCAGCTGTGCTGCAGTTGCAGGAGCGATCACCCCCGTGCCCGGTGGTGTTGGTCCTATGACAATTGCGTGCTTGTTGGCAAATACTATCACAGCATGTTGTCGCGCAAACGGGTTGCCAGAACCTGATGGCTTAACGGCTTAGAATTGCGATAAATTCCCCCTTTTGGCCTACTTCTCATTTGCGGTGACCTTGCGTAATCTTTGCGCAAGCGCCACTCATGTGGAGAAGGTACAAGACAGGGTATTTCGTTGAGACTTTCGGACCAGACATTTTTTAAGCGAAGTTTTTCGGCACAACGCGTATTGATTGCAACTATTTTCGGATGTATCGCAGCACTGACAGGACCTTTTGGCACCTTTGACACCCTTTCGCTGATTTCGCGGATAGCGCTTTGGTTACCAATCGCATTGTTAACGCTGGTCGCCATTGGGCTTGGGTCAGTGTGCATTCGAACATTTGCCCCTGCAAAAACACTGATTTGGCATTGGATTGGTGTCTCGGCAGTTGTGGCCTTGGTTTATCCACCGGTGCTATACGGTTTGTCCAAATTCCATGTCTTTGGCAGCCAAGCGCCAGTCTTGCCTTATTTTTACATTCTTTTTGTTACCATTTGTTTCGCAGGATTTATCGTTGTCAGTCTTGTGCTGATGAGACCCGAAGCGATGCAATCTCATCTTCCGCGTCTTTACAGTCGTTTACCACAAATTGGGAAAGCAAGAATTACCCGCATAACTGTGGATGATCATTATACTGTCGTTTACTTGGACGATGGGACGTCTGCTCGCCTTCTTTTACGCTTTGCTGACAGCGTGAAGGAAATGGATGAAACAGCAGGTTTTCTGACACATAGATCCCATTGGGTTGCGGCGGAATCTGTCAAATCAGGGGTGCGAGAAGGCGCAAAGGAGTTCGTTGTGATGAATTGCGGCGATAAGGTCCCTGTCAGTAAAACCTACCGCGCGAACGTCGTCCGGAAAGGGCTTTTGTCGTAGGAATTGCGATGGCGCGGGTGCCAGTAAGCACTGCGATGGGGGGCGTTTCAAACAACGCGGCCAATACAGGGTCGGTCGCCATAAGCCCGCCTGTGAACGTGCCGAATGCAGGCATGATGACCTGACGCTCATTATAAAGAAAACAGGCGCGTGCGGGGCCAGCGCCAGCGACCCCAAACTTAGGATGATAGTGCCCGCTGATTTCGCCTGTCAGCCCCGAGGCAATATGTCTGAATGTCAGCGGATCAACCGACAGTTCTGCCACATGACTGCCCCCCAACGACACGGGACCAGGGTCATGGTTGCCTTCGATCCATATCCACGTTCGGCCAGCCTGCATTTGCGCGACGGATGCGGCGGCGGATGGTGTGATTTCTGTACTGGCGGTCAGATCGTCGAAACTATCGCCTAAACAGATCACCGTGGCAGGGTCTGTTGCCGCGATTTCATCAGCCAACCGGTTCAACGTGTCTGTGGTCTCATACGGCGGCAACAAGGTGCCATTGCGGCGCGCGATCCGCCCAGATTTGCCCAAATGTAGGTCCGAGACACATAAGATCCTGTTATCTGGTTGCCAAAGCGCGCCGCTGGCGCGCGCGTGAAGTGTTGCACCACAGAGGCTGAAGCTATGATGTGTCATCGGTCGATGTCCCGTAGGCCCGCGTCTTGCATCAGTTCTTCGGCAGCGGCCATCATCAACCGTTCGCGCCCTTCGCCCACAACCGGCACGCGCCCCATTTCCAACATCATGGGCGCCGCGAGCGGCGAAATTCGGTCGAGTGTTACATGGTCTACCGCTCCTTGAGTCCGCGTCAGCATATCTTCGACACGCCCGAAGTCCACCAGCCCGCGCATCGCCTCTTCACGCGTGATCTGCATCATCAGGTGATCAGGGTCGTACTTCAACAGGGTGTCATAAAGGATATCAGACGAAAATGTGGCCTGCCTGCCGGACTTGCGGGCTTGGGGTAGGTTGCGTTCGATTAGCCCCGCGATCGTGGCACTCGCCCGGAATGTGCGTTTCATCACCGCATTCCCGGCCAACCATTTCGCCAATCCTTCGCGCAGATTGCCTGCCTGCAATAGCGACGCTGGATCAGAGATGGGCTCTAACCCCCAGATGAGCGTGGCGTAATCGGTGGCGACGAAACCCAAGGGCGCGAGGCCCAAGTCTTCCATCCGCTGTGTCAGCAATAACCCCAAAGTTTGCTGCGCGTTGCGCCCTGCAAATCCGTAAAAGCAGGTGTAACTCCTGTCCTGATGCCCATAGCTTTCGACAAGGATGCGATTGGCTTCTGGCAGCTTTGACACTGTACGTTGCAAGGCCAACCATTGGGCCGTATGGGCGGGCATGCTGGGCCAATCCGGCTGGGCGAACATCTGCAAAATGCGTTCCGACAGTTGGGTCGATGTCGCGAATTTGGTGCCGGCGAAGGTTGCGATTTTTGGGGGCTTGTCGGCGCGGCGGGTGACCTGCACCGTTAATTCGCGCAGCCCTTCGTAACGCACAATCTGTCCGCCGATCAGAAAGGTATCCCCCACAGTCAAGGTCGCGGCGAACGCCTCTTCGACCTCGCCCAAAGGTTTGAAATTTCCCTTCATTCGCACCTTTAGTGTGTCGGTGTCTTGGATCGTGCCGATGTTCATGCGAATGCGCTGGCGCGCGCGCGGGTCGCGCAGGTGCCATTCATTGCCGCGCAATTGCAGTCGTTGCCATTTGTCATAGGCGCGCAGGGCGTAACCGCCGGTTGCACAAAAATCTAGGCAAGCGTCAAAGCCTGCCCGTGACAGCTTGCTATAGGCGCCAACTGACGTGACCTCGGCATATAGTTCATCCGCTTTGAATGGTCCTGCACAGGCCGCGATGAGGATGTGTTGGCATAATACGTCGCGCGGGCCGTCACCTTTCGGGTCGCCATCCAAGTCATGGGCTTTGGCGGCCTCTAATGCGGCGACGCATTCCACGACCTCGAACCGGTTTGCAGGGACCAAAAGCGCCTTTGACGGCGCGTTATACCGATGATTGGCTCGACCGATCCGTTGCACCAAACGTTTCACATTCTTGGGTGCGCCGACTTGGATTACAAGATCAACATCCCCCCAGTCGATCCCCAGATCAAGCGTGCCCGTGCAGACAATCGCACGAAGGTCACCGCGTATCATCGCCGCCTCGACCTTCTCTCTTTGCGCGCGATCAAGGCTGCCATGGTGGATGCCGATGGGCAAATCTTCTTCATTGGCAAGCCAAAGGTTATGAAAATAGATCTCTGCCTGTGCGCGAGTATTGTGGAAGATAAGTGTGGTTTTGTGCTTTTTGACCTGATCTAGCACAGTGGGAATGCTGTATTTTGCGCCAGCGCCCGACCATGGAGGTGCTGCGTCGGTAACGAGCATCTGAATGTCGGGGTCCGGTCCGGGATCAGCGTTCAGAATGGGGCAGGGGTCGGGGTGTCGGGCCAATTGGTGGGCAATGGCGGCGGGGTCTTCGACGGTGGCTGACAGGCCGACGCGGCGCATTTCCGGCGCAATGGCCTGCAAACGGCTTAGCGCCAGCATTAATTGATCACCCCGTTTGCTTTCGGAAAGCGCGTGGATTTCATCGACGATGACTCGCTGTAGTCCTGCAAACATGCGCGGCGCGTCTTCGTAACTTGTGAGCAGCGCGAGGCTTTCGGGCGTCGTCAACAAGATATGCGGCGGGTCCGCGCGCTGCCTGCGTTTTTGGGTGTAGCTGGTGTCGCCTGTGCGATCCTCAATCCGGATGGGCAGGCCAATGTCATCGACTGGTGTGCGCAGGTTCCGTTTGATATCGGCGGCGAGGGCTTTTAGCGGTGACACGTATAGCGTGTGTATGCCCTTGTGTTTCCCATCTGCCAGTTCGGCCAATGTGGGTAGAAAACCCGCCAATGTTTTGCCGCCACCCGTGGGCGCAATCAGCAGCAGGGCAGGTGCATCGGCACGTGCCAGCATATCGCGCTGATGGGGATGCAGCGTCCAGCCTTTGGCCGTGAACCAATTTTCAATAGTAGGAGGAAGCTGCGTCATGCACCGCAACCTGACCTATTCCATCAGCAGGTCAAGGCTACCTTACAATTTCTTCATCAGCGACAAACATATTGGCCCATGCACGGTCAATCAGCTCCGGCGTCATCTGGTTCGGAATACCTTCAAATTCGCAAATCGCGATCATCTGGTCGATCAGAAAAACAGGCTGATAATTGGCGTAAACATTGTCGATTTCCGGATAGCGGTTGTTCAGCAAATGGATCAACGTCGCCTCGTCCAGCGGCATCTTTTTCTTGCGGGCGATCAAGGCAAAAATCTTGAGAAAATCCGCCTGACTAGGCCCATCAATTTTGATTTTATAGAAAATCCGACGCAGAGCGGCCTTATCGAAAATGGCGTTGGGGTGGAAGTTGGTCGAGAAGATCACGAGCGTGTCAAACGGCACCTCGAATTTTTCACCGGACTGAAGCGCGAGGATATCCTTGTTTTCTTCCAGCGGCACAATCCATCGGTTCACAAGGGTTTGCGGCGGTTCGGCTTGTCGTCCAAGGTCGTCCACAATAAATACCCCACCCGTTGATTTCAGCTGGAGCGGTGCCTGATACGTCCGCGCGGTTTTGTTATAAACAAGGTCGAGCATGTCTAACGTCAGCTCACCACCGGTAATCACAGTTGGACGCACACAGCGGACATATCGTGTGTCGAAACGCCCAGATGTGCGGCGCAGGCTGTTGGGATCGTCTTCGTCGACGTCGGCGGCAGAGTGTACGATTGGGTCGTAAACCGTGATAACCTGACCGGAATATTCAATGGCGCGAGGCACATAGATTTTATCGCCAAGCGCATCGCGAATCCCGTTCGAGATTGACGACTTCCCGTTACCCGGGGGGCCATACATTAGAATGGACCGTCCGGCCCCAACCGCTGGCCCAAGGTTGCCCAGCAGGTCGGGTGGCAAAATCAGATGCCCCATCGCACCGGCCAATTGGTCACGTGTGATAGCGATGTTACGGATAGACTGCCGCTTAATCTGTTCGCGGTAGATATCCAGCGGCACGGGCATCGCGCCGAAATATTCGGATTGGGCCAAGGCGTCGAGCGCGCGGGCCTTACCGCTATCGGTCAGCTGATACCCCATTTCATTGCTGGCGCTCGCGCTCATGGTCCCCATGGCCTCGACCATAAGTTGTTGGCGACACAGGTCGATCAGTTCTTGGGTAACAGGCGTCGGCAGGCAAACATTTTTGCTTAGCTCGGACACTTGTGTGATGTTCATCCGAAACATGGTTTTGATCAAAATGTCGCGCATCATCGACACGGGCAGCAGCATCTGCGCGATGGTTTTTGGCGCCGGTGGGGCCATAACGGTCGAGGTTTGCATGTTCATGATGGATGTCCTTTGCCCATGGTCGGCCCTTTCTGGGCAGACTGTTAAGCGTCAGCATCGCCCAGCTTTGTGACCAAATGATGGACAAAGCTGTCATGTTTCATGGCAATGCTAGCCTTGGGTCGCGGCCATAAGCAGGTAGAACACCAATGTCATGCCAAGCGGCAGACCCATCGGGAAATTCCGGCCTGAATTCCAGCTTTCCCAATGCGGAACGAGGCGGCGCAGGGGGCTGTGTTTAGCGATCCGGTGCGTGATGAAACCTGCGGCGATACATGCGGCCATGATCCACATCAGCTGTGCGAAGTCACCAAGCGCGATGAAGGGCGCCGCAGCTGCAGCAAATTTCGCGTCACCCGCGCCCAAGACGCCCGCCATATTTAGCAAAAATCCGATCACCAGAACCACAATCAGATGCGACCATTGCCAAAAGTATTGCGTGAAATCGAAGGCAAACAAGCCAAGCACCGCAAAGCCCGCGACCAATGTCATCACCGCGATATTGGGGATTTTCATCGCGCGCATATCGTTCCATGCGCAAAACACAGACACCGGCAAAGCAATGGGTAAAAGCCAAAGTGCGGCGGTCGGGGACAGGGCCATCATCGCTTAATTCGTCACGTTGTCTTCAAGCGCACGCAGGGACCGCACGGCGGCCTCGAAGTGCTGTGGGTGGGTGTCGATAGCTTCACGCAACAGACCTTTGCCCGTGGTGATGTCGTTTTGTTTGATCGCGGTCAGGGCCAATGTGTGCAGCAGTTGAGCGCGTTCAATCTGGGTCATTGGGACGACGGGCAATTCATATTTGCGCATCGCACCTCGGGCCAAAACAAGGTTGTTTTTAGCCGTGAACAAACCGCTGTTGTGGCGCAAGGCATCGTTGAACAAACGCTCTGCGTCTTTGTATTTGCCGCGCGTCAGTTTTGAATAGCCCCAGTTGTTCATCACGCCAGCAGGCTTGGTCGTCAGGCCAACGGCCGTCTGGTAAAAGCTGTCTGCTTTTTCCCACTGCTTGCGGCTGTCGGCGACCATGGCCTCTAGGCGGTAGCGCTTGAACGTTTCGTGGGTCGGCGGGATCAAGTTCAGCGTATCGGCTGCGTCGTCCCAGCGGTTGGTGCGGATATAGGCGTCGGCCAATTCGACACGGTCGTCGTTATTGGCCTCGGCATGATCAACAACATTTTTCCAAGCAACTGCAGCCTCTGATGCGCGACCCGCGCGGATCAGGGATTTGGCAAGGCCGCGTTGAAGATCAATACGGCCCGGATCATTGTTGTTCGCACCCGCAAAATAATTGACGGCCTCGTCGGGGTCGCCAACGGTCAGCATCACATCATTAAGGTTGGTTTCATCAACGACGTTCAAGTCTTGCAAGGCGCGCTCAACCTGCGCTTCGCCAGATTTGTCACAGGCCGCAAGGCCAAGGGTCGCGGCCGCAGCCAGCGTCAAAAAGATTGGGTGGCGCATTTTCGCGTCCTTTACTGCTCTTACCTCATAGATCGGTGAGAAGGACGAAATCGCCCGATCCTCGCCGCACCAATTTTACGTCTTGGCTTTGGTTCGGATCATAAGCCGGATCGTCCAACAGCGCGAGAGTTATCCGCAAGTTCTCTCTGATCTGGTCGGAATTGCCGTTATCCGTTGCAAAGGCGCGACGGAAAACCTCTGCCGCTTCGGCAATTTTGCCCTGTTCCATCAATATGACGCCCAAATTGTTCCAGGCTGCGGGGAAATTGGGTTCTTCGTCTGTCGCGCGGCGCAGCAGCTTTTCCGCCTGACCAAGGCGGCCCAAACGCAGGTTTGCGGACCCCAGCGCGGACAATGTGTCGACGTTAAGCCCCTGTTGGGACGCAGCGCGGGTATAGGCCTTGAGCGCAAGTTCAAATTCGCCAGCCGCCATCAATCGGTGCCCAACCAAAAGCCCGTCAATGTCTGAAGCGCCAGCCACACCGGGGGCAAATACGGGGTCATTGGAACGGCCAAAGCCGCCCGGCGAGCAGGCGGCGATGGTCAACAGGGCCAGAATAGAAGGGACCCAGATTATGCGCATTAGGCGTTGTCCTTACACCGTCACATGCTTTGTGAGATTTGATAGATCGACGGCCCGATCAAAATGATCAGAAGCGGCGGCACCGTCAACATCATGGTGGCCAAAGTCATCTTTGTTGGCAGTTTGTTGGCCGCTTCTTCGGCGCGCATGACCCTTTTGTCACGCATTTCGGCTGCATAGACCCGTAATGCATCGGCAATTGACGTGCCGAATTGTTGGGATTGGATCAAAACGGTCACAAAACTGCGGATGTCCATAACACCAGCGCGTTCCGCCATGTCCTTTAAAACGGAGGTTTTATCCTTACCGGCTTTCAGCTCGTGGCTGACGACTTCAAATTCATAAGACAGATCAGGGAAACCCGATTTTAGCTCTTGGGACACGCGCAGGATTGATTGGTCCAATGACTGACCTGCTTCGACACAGACAAGTAGCATGTCCAAGCTGTCGGGGAAACCGTTGGTTATGGCGTCTTGGCGCGCACCTTGGCGGCGCGTGACGTAGTATTTAGGACCCATATACCCGATGATCCCGGGCAGCATGATCATCATTGCCAGATCCTGGGTGGATACTTCACCTTGGCCCATTTTTATCAACGCGTATGCAACACCGCCAAGTAACCCCAAGACGCCCAATGTGAATTGCACAAAGAAATACATGCGCACGGCGTTTTTGGAATAATATCCAGCCTGCAACAGCTTGAGCTTAATCGCGGAAAACTCTTCCTTGTTCTGCGGCTCGAGGAAGTTGGCATATTTATCGAGCTTGTCCTTGCCGTCGGCGGTGCGCAGCTTTTGCGCTTCAGGCTTTCGGGATCTTTTGTCTTCTTTTAGCCGGTCTAGCGGGTCTTCTTGCTTTTTCAGCAAGAATGGCGCCGTGACCAAGATCATCAGAATGCCGAGCATGCCCACGGCGATCACGCCGCCAAACGGGCCAAGCATATTGGTCAGCATTGTGTTTATTGCTTCCATTATCCGATGCTCCTTTAAACTTTGATATCTACGAGCCAGCGCATGACCAGCAGGTTGAGGGCGAGCAGCACCCCAACCACGAAACATGCAGGCACGAAGTAAGAGGATTCCATCACGTCGTCGAAATACCCCGGCACAGCGACGTTAATCGCAAGGGTGGCGAGCACAGGGAAAACGGACAGCAGTTTGCCGGACCATTTCGCCTCTGCGGTGATGGCGTTCACGCGGCGGAAAAGGCGGAAACGCGACCGGATCACCTTGGACAATCCATCGAGAATTTCGGCAAGGTTACCACCCGATTGCTGTTGAATGGTCACAGCGACAGCCAGAAACCGCATGTCCTGCATATCCAGGCGTTCGGCCATGGCCTTCAAGCATTCACCAACGTCACGACCATAGGCCGCCTCGTCCGCGATCACGCCCATTTCGGAACCAAGCGGATCGGCGACCTCATTGGCCACAATGGAAATGGCGGACATGAACGGGTGGCCCACACGCAAGGACCGGACCATCAGTTCAATACCCTCTGGCAATTGTTCTTCGATTAACTTCATGCGCTTTTTCGCCTTGTTGCTGATCCACATGAATACGCCACCGACGCCCATCAGAATGGAAACAACAATCCGCACGTTATTGCCGGCACTTGTCCCGACCAAAAGCCCGACGTAGGCTATAATGGACACCAAAACCATCAACATGATGAGCTGGGTGGGCGTGAATGCAATGTTCGCCTTTTGCGCCTTGTTCGCCAAAATCGAATAGAGCGGAATGCCCTGCGATTTCATATGCTGGGTCATTTCCTTTCGGAGCTGTTCCAACACCTCTTCTCGGCCGCCACCCTTTTCCAGCAATTCAAGCCGGCGGTTAACCTTACCATCCAGCGCAATCGATTTGCCGAACATGACAAGGTAAAGACCCTGCACGATGGCCAGCACCGCGACAAAGATGACTATATAGATGATGGGGGCAGCTGAAATCATGACAGTTTACTCCGCAGCCATAGGTTCAAAGATTTGTGGCGGCAGATCATAGCCCCACATTTTAAAGCGGTCAGCATAGTGGCTGCGCACGCCGGTGGCCGTGAAATGGCCAATGATTTTGTTTTCCGGTGTCAGGCCAACGCGCTGATAGCGGAACACTTCTTGCATCGAAATGACTTCGCCTTCCATGCCGGTGATCTCTGTAATCGACGTCATCCGGCGCGACCCATCTTGCAATCGCGACGCCTGCACGATCAGGTTCACAGCCGAAGAGATCTGGGACCGCACAGCCTTGAGCGGCATTTCGATCCCCGCCATGGCGATCATGTTTTCCAAACGTGATACGCCATCGCGGGCTGAGTTGGCGTGGTTCGTGGTCATCGACCCGTCGTGGCCTGTGTTCATGGCCTGCAACATATCAATAACTTCTTCACCGCGGGTTTCACCCACGATAATCCGGTCCGGACGCATACGTAGCGCGTTTTTCAAACAGTCGCGCGGAGAGACTTCGCCCTTGCCCTCAACGTTTGGCGGGCGGCTTTCCATGCGGCCCACGTGGGTTTGTTGCAGCTGCAATTCAGCCGTATCTTCGATGGTCAGAATGCGTTCGCTGTTGTCGATAAACGATGACAATGCATTGAGTGTGGTTGTCTTACCGGAACCCGTACCGCCAGACACGATCACGTTCAAACGGCAGGCAATGGCCGCCTGTAAATATGTCGCCATCTCGTCGCTGAACGCACCAAAAGAAACGAGATCTTCGATGCCAAGCTTGTCCTTTTTGAACTTACGAATGGACACTAGGCTGCCGTCAACAGCAACAGGCGGCACCATGGCGTTGAAACGTGACCCATCTTGCAAGCGTGCATCGACATAGGGGTTGGATTCGTCAACGCGGCGACCCACGGCGGATACGATTTTGTCGATGATCCGCAGCAGGTGCTTTTCGTCTTTGAACGTTACATCCGACAGTTCCAGTTTCCCGTCGCGTTCGACGAAAATCTGCTGCGGACCATTCACCAGAATATCGTTGACCGTGTCATCCTTAAGCAAGGTTTCCAGCGGGCCAAGACCCGTCACCTCAAAGAACAAATCTTGGGATAAGGTCTGGCGTTCTTCGCGGTTCAGCACGATGCCCATATCGGACAGGGACTCTTGGGCGATTGCGTTAATTTCGGCGCGCAGATCGGCCTCTGACGCTGTCTCAAGTGCGGCGAGGTTCAGATTGTCGAGCAGGGCTTTATGCAGTTCAAGCTTGATATCACCAAGGCGTTCCTTGCGGCGCTTTTCCTTTTCCGGATTCCCCACTTCGGCTGCTTTGGCAGGCATGGCGCGCATCAACGACTGACGCGGTGCCTCTTGTGCGACCTTTGGCAGGGGCGAAATTTGTGGCTTGTTTGCGGTGGTGGGTCCACCGGCATTCGGCTTCTTATATTTCGAGAACATTCAGGTATTCCTTAACCTTGCGCCGCAGCGGCGTTATCGGCTTGATTGACGTCATGCACAGATTTCGCGAGCTTTGCGATTTCCTTGCGCAATGGGTTTTTTGGCAGCGTCACGGCCAATGGGTTGCCGTGATCATTGGTTTGGGCAACGGGTTTGCCCCCATCTGGAAACTGGACATCAATTGAGATTCCTAGGCTATCGGCCAACCGTTTGACGCGCGACTTTCCGTTCAAATCGGTAAAGCCCGGCGCACGGTTCAGGATGAACCGCAGTTTTTCGAATGGCAGCTCTTCGGCCTGCAATGCACGTTTCAGGCGCAGCGTATTTTGGGCGCAACGCATATCCATTTCGATCAGCGCAAAATAGACATGTGCAGCCTCTAATACAGTCTGGGACCATTCGACCATCGATGCTGGCATATCCACAATTACGTAGTCAAAGTTGGACCGTGCAACGTCGATCACGCGTTTGATGTCGTCAGGCGTGAACATGTCCAATGGGACCATATCACTAGGGGCGGTCAGAACCAGTAGCTTTTCGTCATAGGTCATGAGCGCCTGCATGAAGGATTCACCGTCCATGGATTCCGTGTCGGACAAAAGTTCCATGACCGCTTCGCGGCGAGGTAGGTCCAGATATGTGGACGCCGTGCCGAATTGCAGATCCAGATCAATAAGACAGACGCGCGGGTTTTCCTTTTTGCTGACAGTCGCCAGTTCCCAAGCAAGGTTGACTGCAAACGTGGTCGCACCGGTGCCGCCTGCCATGCCGTGCACGGGGATGACAACGCCGCTGTGATTGCCGGATGCCTTCAGGGTTGTTTCGTTTTCGGTCGCTGCGGGTTGTTGTGCCACGGGCGTCAAAATGCGTTCAATCGCACGCGCCAACTCGTTTTCTGGTAGCGGATATGGCACGAATTCATCGCCACCTTCGCGTAGCAGTTGGTGCAAAGAGGCGGGGCTCACGTCTTCGGTGATCAAGATCACTTTGATGTCGTGACTTTTCGCCATCCGGATGAGTGACGCGATCTGATCCAAATTGTCTTCGTCGTCTTGGTCCATCGCGATGGTAACAAAGCGCAGGTCTGCGGCATCGGGCTGTTGGAAATATGCGGCGGCGTCGTCGAACGAAAGATCGCCCCAGTTTTCACCCAAAGAGGTTTCCATATCCTCGATCAGCAAATCAAAAATTTGCACGTCCCTGCTGATTGTGCAGGCCACCAGTTCTTGTGGTTCGAGTTGTAATGCCGCGATGCTCATGTCTTTTCGTCCTTTATTGGCGGGCGAAGTCACAGCAGATCAGGGGCACGTCATTTGCCCTAATAAACCAACCATGGCTGCTTGCGACGACCTGAAACAGTGCGCGCAATTCACCCTTTGAGCTGTTTGTGGGGGGCAATCATGTCCAGAATGGGACAAAAAGAGCGTCATTGTTTGTTAAATTGGGACGATCTTTGGGCTGAAAGTGGATTGTCCACGCCTTGTTTTTCGGCGTGAACCTTTGCTTAGCTATCGGATTGAGCGCCGATTGGCAGAGGTACAGCGGCCGCAACATATTCGCGGAAAATCACCTCGGCGTATTTTCCGTTCAGGACCATTGGGTGCGATCCGACAAAGCCGGACACTTCCGTCACCGTGCGGCGGTTCTGACGCTCCATGGCTTCTGTGCGGATGACAGGGCGGGTTTCGCCGAATGATGAAACGGCCTCTAGGCGGGATCGATCAATGCCTTGGCTAGTCAAATAGATAACGGCAGCTTGCGCGCGGCGCAGGCCAAGCGCGCGGTTATACGACTGGCTCCCGACAAGATCGGTATGACCATAAACCTTAAACCGAACTTCGGGGAATTGTTTGATCCAAGTCGCCTGCTGACGCAAAATGGCGCGTGCAGTTTCGTCCAGTGCGGTGGAATTAAACGGGAAGGTGATCGTTGAATTCACTTCGGACGCAAAGCGGTTAGCCAAATCATTGGCAACCTCAATCTGGCCAGAATGGATACCCATATTGTTTTGGGTCGCCGCTCCAAAAGTGCCGCCATCAACCTGAAAGCCTGCTTCGCGGTGGAAGTTCTGTCGGATCGTGTTGTTTTGCGTGCAGGCAGTAAGTGCCAGGCAGGCTGTTGTTATAATTGCGACATTTTTCATTTTCACCGCTTTCATATCAATCGTCCAGCACATAGCCGTAAGAGCCGCTAAAGTCTTGGCGGGCGACTTCGCCTGCGCCACCGGACTTCGGTGCGTTCTTTGCCGTAACCCGACCGAACAAGAACAGATCGCTTTCACTTGGCAATGCAACGCGGTCCGTGGGCAAGGCCAAAACCTCTCCACGGGTTGGTGTGACAAGATGCGGGGTGACGATGATCACAAGTTCAGTTTGGCTGCGCGCATATTCGGCGCTCCGGAACAAAGACCCAAGAATTGGGATGTCACCGACCCAAGGTACCTGACCGTTCAGGTCCATAAAGTCGTCTTGCAGCAAGCCTGCAATCGCAAAGCTTTCGCCGTCACGCATTTCGACCGTGGTGGATGTTTCGCGCCGCTTAAACGCATCAACCGTAAAACCATTGGAGGTAAAGCCATTGGTGGAATCTAGAGATGACACTGCGGCCATCAGTTCCAGATTGATAATGTCAGAATCTACCACTCGCGGTGTAAAGTTCAACTCTACACCAAACGGTTTGTATTGGATCGTAATCGCGCCACCATCCTGAGAGACAGGGATAGGGTATTCGCCGCCGGCAAGAAACTTGGCTTCTTGACCTGACAGAGCAGTCAAGTTTGGTTCGGCCAATGTACGGACAACACCGCGGGATTCGAGCGCCTCGAGCAAAATGCCGACCTCGACACCACCAGCATTAAACCCGAATAGGAAGGCACCGTTATTCTCATTCGAACCCGGTGTGTTGCCGTCCAAACCGGACGTAATTGCACCAGAACTATTAAGAGTATTTGTCCCAGCAGACATGCCGAGCGAATTGCCGAGCGCGTCGCCTTGCAATGCAATTGAGGTGGACAAGGATTTGCTGACCGAACGCTGCATTTCTGCAAAACGGACTTTCAACATGACTTGCTGTGTACCGCCAACCGACATCAGGTTAGACACGCGATCGGGCGCATAGCGCTGCGCCAATTCCATGGCGCGATCTAGCCGCGCGATAGAGCTGACTGTGCCAGACAAAACGATACCATTGTTCGCGGTGCGAACCTCGATTGGCTCACCAGGCAGAATTTGGCGCAAACGCTCTTTAAATTCGGCAATGTCGGGGGTTACGTGAACTTCGACGTTTGTGATCAGCCGGCCATCCGCGCCCAAAAGGGTAAGTGTTGTACGCCCAGGTTCTTTGCCCAGCACATAGATAGTGCGATCTGACAGCGACGAAATATCCGCGATGCCAGGATTGGCAATGGATAATTCCGAGAACACGCTGTCGCTTTCGACAACGACCGCACGGTTCATCGGCACATTTAGTGCACTAGACGGTGCCCCGCGCATCACACGCAAGGTTTCGGCCTGAACGGCCATTGGTGCTGTCGCAACAGCTAACGCAAAGCTGGTAACAACCGCTTTGATAAAATTCTTATATGTCATGGTGACCTGCCTCTCCGATCACGCCTCGTTCGACGGGTCTTTTCGCCCGCGTGTCCGCTACACTGCCCCGAAATGTAGTTTATTGCAAGAATCAATGCGTTGTCGGGAGAAACTGATGTGGATAAGTCGCAAGTTATTAGGCGGCTGATACGAAAGCGCACGCCAAGCTTTCGCATGGCGTGCGTTCGGGTTTATTTATTCAACTAAAACTAGTTGGAGCAGGGAATTGGAATTTCGACCACTTCCGCGCCGCGGCGTGTTTTGATCGTGCAGACCTTTTTCTTCGCGACCGGGGCGGCTTCGGCGACGACTTCAAGGCCAAGAAGTGACCGCTGGTCGACCAAAACGTTAGACGACAATAACTCATCGCCTTCGCCAACGAGCGACAAGGATAGCTTCCCGCTGGATTGCGCTTGGGCCAAGGCACCTACGTCTTGTGGTGAAACTTGAACGGTCACTGTCCGCGCAATTGATGCACCTGACCGGTCACTGTTTGTATTCTGGTCAATCGCAATGATTTGCACGCCTGATTTAATCAGCTGGGTGAACGATTTACGCTGGCCATTGTTGACTGTGCCGGTCCAATAGACGTCCACGTGATCGGTTGGGCGTAAAAAGCCCGATACACCGCTGGCCACGTCAACCTTGATCGTAAAGGCACGCATGCCGCGGTCCAATCGGCTGGTAATGCCTGCGTCACGGCCCGGTTCGGTCACCTTGATTGCAAGCAAAGGTTCATTTTTCTCGAGCTGTCGCAGTGCAACCCGCGGTTTGTTCTCACCTTCGGAAAAGACGTCTTCGATCGACGTAAATGCACCTTCAGGGACGTATTTCGTGGCATAATCAATGAGCGCTATGTCGTCTTCTTTGATCAACTCACCATACATGATTTGACGCGTCGGCGACACGACTTTGGTCGTTGCGACGATCTGTGCCGACCTGGCCCGTTCTTTTGCCAAGGCATATTCCTGCTGAGACAAATACCCCTGGACCATGTAAACAGCAAAGCCAGCAAGCCCAAGACCCACCACTAATACCAGTCCAAATAGTGCACGCATTGTGTACCTCTTTTCCAATTTTTTGTCGCGCAGTACGACGGTAATGCCACCAGGTGGCTTAGATTAATACTCGGCGATGGCTGCCAAAATTGGTTTGCCATCGGCGTAGCGTCAGGGACCCTATTCGGGGGCCTTGGCGTCCATCACGACACTTAGATCAGCAACCAGGTCGACAGCGCCTGCTCTGACAAGCCCCACCATA
Source organism: Yoonia sp. (assembly GCA_965660685.1). GTDB lineage: Bacteria > Pseudomonadota > Alphaproteobacteria > Rhodobacterales > Rhodobacteraceae > Yoonia. Next base: position 178,164 of record CBFIAX010000003.1, read on the forward strand.
GCCCCAGCCAAAATACACATAGCTGCGGTTATAACGACCCAATCGACCGTGACTGCGGCAGTTTCGTCCGAACTGAAATTGCGTAGCTTGACACCCAAAAGATGTCTCTCGTTATTGATAAGGGTCACTGTGTATTTTGCTTTCAACAGGTGATCTGGGATAGACGTATTCAGTGCCTAGTGTTGTCGGGCAATAAGGCGTAATCATGGCCCCATCGGCACGAAATTGCGACCAATCATATCGTGTTACGGACAAAGAAATGGCCGCCCCACGTTATGCGGGGCGGCCACCAAGTCAGACTTTCGTCCAGCTTATTGGGCTAATTTAGCCGCCAGCTGGTGGTGTTTCTGTAGTTGTTGCACCGACTTCGATGTCTGTCAGGTATGTGCCAACGTCGCCAGCCAGATCAGTTGCGCCGCCGGATACAGCTGCGCCAACAACGCCGCCCAAAAGAACGATTGCAGCTGTCAAAACAACCCAGTCAACTGTTACTGCGCCGGATTCGTCGTTTTTGAAGTTTTTGATAAAGTTAAGCATTGTAGTCCCTCCTCAGGGTATCGCTAGATTTCAAATTTAACCTTGTCGGATCATCTCGTGCCGGCCTCTTCATGGCTCGATCCCCGTCTTGGTTGAACATGTTTTGCACTTTGAATAGGGCGGAAATTTGTCGGCAATCGTGCGATTTTGGGTTACTTAATTATTTTTGCTAATTTTGAATTAAGAGTATGAAGATAAACAATTTTTAATGTGTTTTTTGCCAAGTATCAGGTCCTGGTTGGTGCGGTTATGTGGCCAATAGACCCCATTTGGTTGCGATTGTTTTCAATTCAGTCGCTTTGAAACGGTGAAACTGCGATAATCATTTCAATAAAAACGTAGCAGGTTAAGAAAATGTTCAAACGGGCGGTTATAATCGCGGGGGCCAGTTTGGTGGGCCTCGCAACCACATCTGCGTTGGCGGAATCGTCGCGGCTTCAGGCTGACTTCACCTTTCGCCGTGTAACTGTCCCCAAAAGTAACTCAACCGCGCCGCGCATTAACGTCCAAGTGTCTCCGTCCGGCCCCTCTGGCCCTGCAGCACCTACGGCGGCTGGAACCGGCGAGGTGTCAGGTCAGGCGGCTGTTGTTCCAAAGCTGTCGGGGTTGGAATGGTTCTGGATGGCTGTATCGCCCGACATTTCTGAAACTGGACCAGGAAGGTTGTCCAAAGCGTTACGTGCGATAAAGGATGCGCCCGAGGGCAAAGCTGTGCCCACGCCGCGTCTCCAGACATTACAAGGGATCGCGAATGACCATGGGCTGGACATTTTGCGCGCGACCGTCGGAACCAATGTGTCCCCCGCGTTGGTGCTGGCGCTGATATCCATCGAAAGCGCGGGCAAGATTGAGGCTGAAAGCTCTGCTGGGGCGCAGGGTCTTATGCAACTAATGCCAGCAACGGCCGAACGGTTCGGCGTCACCGATCGGTTGAACCCGCAAGAGAATATCAAAGCGGGCGTGGCCTATCTTGCATGGCTTATGGATCATTTTGAACAAGACCCGATTTTGGTCTTGGCAGGGTATAATGCGGGGGAGGGGGCTGTGCGTGATAATAACGGCGTGCCGCCTTACGCTGAAACCCGCGCCTATGTGCCAAAAATACTCTCCGCATGGACCGTCGCCAAGGGGCTATGCCAAACCCCGCCCGAATTGATGACGGACGGGTGCGTTTTTCATAATAACGGCATTTAGACGCGGTCTATATACTAGTCCGCCTTTTTCGCCGCTGGCTTTTTCTTTGGCGCGGCTTTCTTCTTCGCTGCTGGCTTCTTTGCAGCCGCCTTCTTTTTGGCTGGGGCCTTTTTCTTGGCAACCTTCTTGCCGGTCTTAGCCGCACGTTCCGCGATCAGGTCAACGGCTTGGGCGAGGGTCAAGTCTGCCGGTTCGATTGTATCGGGGATCGTTGCGTTGATTTTTTCCCATTTCACATAGGGGCCGTATTTGCCGTCAAACACGTTCACCGGACCGCCTGCTTCGGGGTGTTCGCCCAATTCGTGGATCGGCACAGCGGCCTTGCCACGGGACCCGCGGCTCGCAACTTTTTCCGCCAGTAATTGCACGGCATGGTTCATGCCCACGGTCCAAACGTCTTCAATGCCTTCAAGATTGGCATTGGTGCCGCCCTTAAACGACGTGTTTTCCGCGTGTTTCAAATACGGACCATACCGTCCAAGATTGGCCCAAACGTTTACGCCATCTTCGGGGTGGGTCCCAATGAGGCGAGGCAGTTCGAGCAGGCGCAACGCGTCTTCAATCCCGATTTCTTCTGGGTCCCAGCCTTCTGGCACACCTTGGCGCGGTGGTTTTTTGTTGTCTTCTGTCACTTCACCACGCTGCACGTATGGACCAAAGCGGCCCTTGAATACGCGAATTGGATCGCCGGCATCTTCGCCAAGCAACTTACCTTCTGGTGGGATGGCGGACGCTTCGGCCTCTGGGTTGGGCGGGCCGAACGGGCGGGTATAGCGGCATTCAGGATAGTTCGAGCAGCCGATGAAGGCGCCACCGGACCGCGCCGTGCGCATGGACAAACGGCCGACGCCGCAGTTCTGGCACTGACGCGGATCGCCACCATCTTCGAGCGGTGGGAACAGATGCGGTTCCAGCACTTCGTTGATTTTTTCCAACACTTCCGTAATGCGCAATTCGGATGTTTCACCAATTGCGGCGGAAAAATCGGTCCAGAAGTTATGCAACACTTTCTTATAGTCGGCATCGCCCGCGCTGACCTCGTCCAACTGGTTTTCCAGATCGGCAGTGAAGTCATAGCCGATGTATTTACGGAAATAGTTGGTCAAGAACGCTGTGACCAAGCGGCCCTTATCTTGGGGGATTAGGCGGTTTTTGTCTTTTTCAACATACCCGCGATCCTGAATGGTCGTAACAATGGACGCATAGGTCGACGGGCGGCCAATGCCCAGCTCTTCCATGCGTTTGACCAGTGTGGCTTCGGTATAGCGGGGCGGAGGCTGTGTGAAATGCTGTTCGTTTTCAACTGATTTTTTGCCAGACGCTTCGCCTTGCGAGATTTGCGGCAAACGCTTGTCGTCGTCATCGACGACGGCGTCGTCTTTGCCTTCCTCATATACGGCGAGAAAACCGTCGAACAACATAACCTGACCGTTTGCGCGCAAAACAACTTGGCCATCGGCAGAGCCGATATCAACAGTTGTGCGTTCCAGACGGGCGGCGGCCATTTGGCTTGCCAATGTGCGCTTATAAATCAGATCGTAGAGTTTACGTTGATCCGCATCGGCGATTTTCGCGTCTTCGGTCGCCACCATCATGTCAGTTGGGCGCACACATTCGTGGGCCTCTTGGGCGTTCTTGGCTTTGTTTTTGTAAACGCGCGCATCGGCGGGCACGTAATCGGCGCCGAATTTTTTGCCAATCGCGTCGCGTGCGGCAGTCACCGCCTCTGGCGCCATGTCGATACCATCGGTCCGCATATAGGTAATCAGACCAGCCTCGTACAATCGCTGTGCGACGGACATGGTTTGGCGTGCGCCAAAGCCGAATTTGCGGCTTGCCTCTTGCTGCAAGGTAGACGTCATAAACGGCGGCGACGGGTTGCGCGAGGCTGGCTTCGCCTCGACCGATTGTACGGTCAGGTTGCGGCTGTTGATTGCTTGTACGGCCAATTCGGCTTGGGTCGCATCGGCAAGATCGAATTTTTCGAGCTTTTTGCCAGCCAGATGCGTCAGGCGGGCATCGTAGGTTGCACCGCGCGGGTTTTCGAGCAGGGCTTTGACTGACCAATACTCGCGGTTCTTAAATGCCTCGATTTCCATTTCGCGTTCGCAAATGATCCGCAGCGTGACCGATTGCACGCGGCCAGCGGACCGCGAGCCGGGCAATTTGCGCCACAAAACGGGCGATAAGTTAAAGCCCACAAGATAGTCCAATGCGCGGCGTGCCAGATAGGCATCGACCAGCGGCACGTCGACCTGACGGGGATTTTTCATCGCTTCGGTCACCGCAGCTTTAGTGATCGCGTTGAAAACGACCCGCGACACAGGTGTGTCTTTCTTGATTACTTTCTTGGCGGTCAGCGCCTCTTGCAAGTGCCAGCTAATTGCCTCGCCTTCACGGTCGGGGTCGGTAGCAAGAATCAATTCGTTGTCGTTTTTCAACGCGTCAACAATTGCTTTGATATGCTTTTTACTGTCCGTCGCGATCTCCCATTTCATGTGGAAATCTTCGTCCGGCAGGACCGACCCATCTTTGGGTGGTAGGTCGCGCACATGACCGTATGACGCAAGCACAGTGTAATCACTGCCCAAATATTTGTTGATTGTCTTGGCCTTAGCGGGCGATTCGACGACGACGACTGGCATATGAAACTTTCAAAAACAGGGACGATAGCAGGGCAGGTGCTACATGTGGTTGCCAGCAAATGAATGTCAATGACGCGGAATGTCAAAGGGGAAAGTTACGCGTGGGTAAGTCAGATCGCGAAAAATGCCCTAATTCGCGAGCGCCAAAAGCCCTCCGCGCTGACGTGTGATGCGCCCGTCGAGTTCGAGCGAAACGATGACGGGGGCAACTGCCGTCGGCGCCGCGCCGATGTCGCGGATCAGTTGATCTTCTGCGACGGGGGACGGACCAAGGCGGGCCAAGACCTGATCATGTAGCTTTGCGATTTCACGAAGTGGTGGCGTTTTGGGTGCCGGACCTGCCAATGGTTCCGACACTCCAATCTGACCAATAGCTTCGATCACGTCATCAGCATTGCGCACCATCGTTGCACCATCGCGGATCAACATATTACATCCGGCGGAACGCGCGTCGAACGGGTGGCCGGGCACCGCCAAAACCTCGCGCGATTGGTCGAGCGCATTGCGCGCGGTGATAAGGCTACCGGATTTTGAGGCGGCTTCTATCACCACCGTCGCACGCCCCAGCCCCGAAATGATCCGGTTGCGCGCGGGAAAGTGACGGGCTTGAGGCTGCACGCCCATGGGCATCTCCGACAAACGCAACCCTTGTTTGGCGATATCTTGGGCAAGGCTCGCATTCTGAGGTGGATAAATAACATCTACGCCGCCTCCAAAGACCGCGACTGTCCCTGTCTGTAGGGTCGCGAGATGGGCCGCCGTATCGATGCCTCGAGCCATCCCTGACACCACCACAAAACCTGCTTCGCCTAAATCGGCAGCAAGCTTTTTCGCCATACGGGTCCCAAGCGATGATGCATTGCGGGCGCCCACCAGCGCGATCATCGGGCGTTGTAGTAGGTCGAGATCGCCAAGCGCCCAAAGGATCGGTGGCGCGTCATCGATGTCGTTGAGCGCGGTGGGATAGATCGGCTGCCCTTTGACGACCAACTTTGCGCCATTGGCGCGGCCTGCCTTGAGTTCGGCGGCGATGACGCCTTCAGGACAAATGGAATAATCGGGAACGCCTGCTGCTGCCGCGATATCGGGTAGGGCGTTCAATGCGGCATGCGCACTGCCATGTTCGCGCATTAAGCGATGATAGGTTGTGGGGCCAACCCTGCGGGATCGCAACAGACGAAGACAGTCAAAGGCGGTGTCTTCCGTGGACTGCTGGAGTAGGGGGGGAGTGGAAGAGAATAGTGTTCCGGTCATCCGAATGCTCCGTCTGATTGCTCGGATCAGTAGAGTAGAGGACAGTTAATGAGGTATGAATCGCTAACAGGAAACGCAGCGGATCAAGTTATTCCGATGATAACTAATTGTAATCGGAACAAGTTTTATAAAAACCACCATAAGTCTCTTCTCTAGGGACCAACCGCATGTTGCGCGTCTCCTCCCCAGAAATAGCGGGGTCAGCTGGGCGTATACGATTCGCGTTTCACAACGTAAGGTCAGAGCGATCAACGCTGCTTCAGTCTCGTGATGTTGCGAGTACACCCAAAAGCATGACAATAGGCTGTATCTGGATGTCCAGATACTACGCCATCCAATGATCCGACGGAGTGGCCCCGCGACCACCACAAGCGCGCCAGATCCAATAGCTGATCATACCAGACTACCCGGCCGCCCCGCCAATCGTCAGTCCGCCGATTTTCAGTGATGGCTGCCCAACACCCACAGGTACCCATTGCCCTGCCTTGCCGCAGTTCCCGATGCCGGGGTCCAGTTCCAAATCGTTGCCAATGCCTTGAATGTGTTTTAGCGATGTGGCCCCGTCGCCGATTAGCGTGGCACCTTTCACCGGTGCGCCGACCTTGCCGTCTTTGACGCGGTAAGCCTCGGTGCAGGAAAACACGAATTTTCCGTTTGTAATATCTACCTGACCGCCGCCAAAGCCCACGGCGTAGATCCCATCCTTAAGGTCTGCGACCAAAGCCGCTGGGTCTGCGTCGCCCGCGAGCATATAGGTGTTGGTCATGCGCGGCATTGGCGCATGTTGATAGCTTTCACGCCGCCCGTTGCCAGTTGGGTCCACGCCCATCAGCCGTGCGTTCTGTCGATCCTGCATGTATCCGACCAAGACGCCATCATCGATCAATGTGTTCTTGGCGCTGGGCGTGCCTTCGTCGTCCACAGTAATAGACCCGCGCCGATCAGGTATCGTGCCGTCATCCAACACTGTTACACCTTTGGCTGCGATCTGCTGGCCCATTAGGCCCGCGAAAGCAGACGTGCCTTTGCGGTTGAAATCACCTTCCAGCCCGTGGCCAATTGCCTCGTGCAGCAAGATACCTGGCCAGCCTGGCCCAAGCACAACATCCATGACGCCCGCAGGGGCAGGTTCAGCGTCGAGGTTCACAACCGCGATGCGCAGGGCTTCACGCACGGCAGGTTTCCAATGGTCCGGAGAGATCAGCCCGATCAGTCCGGCGCGACCACCAGCACCGCCGCCTCCCGATTCGCGTTTACCGTTGTGTTCCACGATTACGGATACATTCAGGCGGCTCATTGGGCGGGTGTCGGTGACAAGTACACCGTCTGGGCGCAGGATTAGGACCTCCTGGTGCGACGCTGCGAGGGTCGCGGATACCTGAACGACGCGTGGATCTAGGTCTCTGGCGTATTGGTCGATTTCGCGCAGAATATCGATTTTCGCAGGGAAGGTCGCCTGTAACATCGGATCGGCGTCGGAATATAGCTTGCGGTTGGTGCCAACGGGACTGGGGGCCAATGTGCCGCCACCATCGCCCACAGCCAAACGCGTGGTGGCAACGGCCCGGCGCAACGCGTGTTCGTCGATTGTGCTGGAGTGGGCAAAACCAGTGGTCTCGCCCCGCACAGCGCGCAGGCCGAATCCTTCGGTCGCGTCATAACTGGCGGTTTTCACGCGGCCGTCGTCGAATGACAGCACCTCTGACTTGCGGCGTTCAAGGAATAATTCACCATCATCTGCGCCATTTGTCGCATCTTGAAGGATGGAAAGAGCGGTCTCCCGGTCTAAATTGGTATCGAACGGTGCAAATGCGTCTGCGGACATTGGATTTCCTGCCTGTTGAACAATTTTTTCCGGCTTCGCGGCGGTTTGACGCGTCCTCGGTTCTTGAGTTGTTCATCAAGATATGGGACAGACACGTCCAGATACAACGGGATTCCGTCCGATGCTTGGACGACACCCCCTACGCGACGCGCCACGGGGCGCCATGAAAGACAGGTTTTGATATGCGATTGAACACCATTGCGACTTCTTTGTGGGCCTCGGCTGGTCTTATCCTTGCTGGCGCCACTGCATCTGCCCAAGACGTAACCCAAGAACTGGAAACCGTTGGTAAGCCAGTTTTGGGCGGCACTGGCTTTCAGCCAGCTGCGACTGAACTGGCCCGCGACGTGCAGTGGCTTGATCACTGGCTGTTGGTGCTGATCACGATCATCACATTGTTCGTGACCGGCCTGATGGTTTGGGTGTTCATCCGCTATAACGCCAAAGCAAACCCTACACCGGCGACATTCACTCACCATTCCGCATTGGAAGTGGCGTGGACGATTGTACCAATCATCATCCTTGTGTTCATCGGCGCGTTTTCTTTGCCTGTTTTGTTCAAGCAACAAGAAATTCCGCAGGCAGACATCACGATCAAGGTTACCGGTTACCAGTGGTATTGGGGCTATGAATATGTAGACGACGGCGTTGCCTTCGACAGCTTCATGTTGGCTGAGGACGAGCTAGAAGAATTCGGCTACTCCGAAGACGAGTATCTGCTGGCGACCGACACAGCCGTTGTTGTACCTGTTGGGGCGACAATCGTTATGCAATTGACTGGTGCGGACGTGATCCACTCTTGGACCATCCCAGCGTTTGGCGTGAAGCAAGATGCCGTGCCAGGCCGTTTGGCGCAGCTGTGGTTCGCAGCAGAACGTGAAGGCGTTTATTTTGGCCAGTGTTCAGAGCTATGCGGTAAAGACCACGCCTACATGCCGATCACTGTGAAAGTAGTCAGCCAAGAAACCTATGATGCTTGGCTCGTTGAGGCCAAAGAAATCAACGGCGTCTGATAAAAACACACGCCACAACGGGACAATCTGTTGTGGCATCCTACCTACGTAGGATGGGTTTTAACCCATCTCACCCCCTATGGGATTGATGATGACTGACATGAGCATTCAAGACCAACCACATGATGCCAGCATGGGCGACTACTTCGCCTTGCTGAAGCCACGCGTGATGTCGCTTGTTATTTTCACGGCCTTGGTTGGCTTGCTCGTGGCACCTGTGCCAGTGCATCCGTTCATCGGCTTTGTCGGCATCTTATGCATTGCTGTCGGGGCAGGGGCCTCTGCTTCGCTAAATATGTGGTGGGACGCAGACATCGACGCCATCATGAAACGCACGACCAGCCGCCCGATTCCATCGGGCCGCGTGCAACCGGGCGAAGCCTTGGGGCTAGGCCTCGCATTGTCCGGTTTCTCCGTGATCCTTTTGGCATTGGCGACCAATTTGCTCGCTGCCTTCCTTCTGGCGTTTACAATCTTCTTTTATGCCGTGGTTTATTCCATGTGGCTTAAACGGCTGACACCACAGAACATTGTGATTGGTGGCGCATCGGGCGCGTTCCCCCCAATGATCGGCTGGGCCGTAGCGACCGGATCGGTGTCCATCGAGTCCGTGCTGATGTTCGCACTGATCTTCATGTGGACCCCACCGCATTTCTGGGCGTTGGCCCTATTTGTGAAATCCGACTACGGCGATGCGGGTGTGCCGATGCTCACCGAAACACATGGACGCGACGCAACCCGTAAACATGTCATCGTCTATGCAGTCCTTTTGGTGCCAGTGGCGCTCGGGATCGCATTCACATCCATCGGCGGCCCGATCTATTTAGCGACCGCTTTGTTCTTCAACGCGTGGTTCCTAAAGGGGTGCTACAACATCTGGCAACGCGACGACGCGGCGGCAGATGCGGACAAATACTATGTCGAACGCCAAGTATTTAAAGTTTCGCTTTACTACTTGTTCGGGCATTTCGTCGCACTCTTGGCCGAAGCGGCCTTGCGTCCCTATGGCTTTGGAGGCTGGTAATGGCGATTAAAGTTGAACATGAAATGCACACGCGCCGTAAGGGCCGCAATTTCGGCGTAGGCATGCTGCTCGGTGGTTTCATTGGGATCGTTTTCGCGCTGACTGTCGTGAAGGTTCTGCAATTGGGCGATGCGCGACAATTTGAAAACTTTGATCACGTGGCAAGACCTGCGATTGTTCCTGAGGAAGGAACAACCGAATGAAACTATTTCCGAACCTAACAGGTCCAAACCGCACATTGGCGCAAACCGTAAGCGTTGTGTTTGTGATGGGGGCACTGGCTTGGGCGTCGGTGCCATTTTATGACTGGTTCTGCCGTGTGACGGGCTTTGGCGGTGTGACCAATGTTGTGGAATACGAATCAGACGTGATTTTGGATCAAACGATTACAGTGCGTTTTGATGCATCACTCGACCGAGACATGCCTTGGACGTTTAAGCCAGCACAGCGTGAGATGACCCTGCGCATCGGCGAGACCGCATTGGCCTTTTACGAGGCGCATAACCCGACCGATCGCCCTGTCGCTGGGTCGGCGGCCTACAACGTGACACCGTATGAAGCCGGCGGGTTTTTCGACAAAATCGATTGCTTCTGCTTCGAAGAGCAGATTTTGCAGGCAGGTGAAACAGTCATGATGCCTGTGTCCTTCTTTGTCGACCCAGCAATCGTTGACGACCGCGAAGGCCAATATGTGCATACAATCACGCTTGGCTACACTTTTTACGAGATCGACCTGCCCGAAGATGAACTGCAGGCGGCATTAGACATGCCAACAACTTTGACAACGGCGACTGAAAACGCCATAGACACAAACTAAGACGACAAGCCTTAAGGGAACAACGCCATGGCGCATGAGAAAAACCACGACTATCACATTTTGCCTCCATCAATTTGGCCGCTCGTTGGCGCCGTTGGGGCGTTCATCATGCTGTTCGGCTCTGTGACCTGGATGCACGGATCTGGCCCATACATGTTCCTGATCGGCCTCGCGGCTGTTCTGTATGTCATGTACGCTTGGTGGGCAGAAGTCGTGGCAGAAAGCCACGTCGGCGATCACACACCTGTTGTCCGCATTGGTCTGCGTTACGGTTTCATCATGTTCATCATGTCCGAAGTCATGTTCTTTGCGGCATGGTTTTGGTCTTTCTTCAAACACGCGATGTACCCAATGAACCCGGACGGCACGTCACCAATGGTGGACGGCGTTTGGCCACCAGCTGGCATTGAGACATTCGATCCTTGGCACCTGCCGTTGATCAACACGCTGATCCTGTTGTGTTCTGGTATGGCCGCAACTTGGGCGCACCACGCACTTGTGCACGAAAACAATCGCCAAGACATGAAATGGGGTCTGATCCTTTCCGTTGCATTGGGCGCATTGTTCACTGTGTTTCAGATCTATGAATATGGCCACGCATCATTTGGCTTCTCTGGCAACATCTACGGTGCGAACTTCTTTATGGCGACGGGCTTCCACGGCTTCCACGTTCTAATCGGCACAATCTTTTTGCTGGTTTGCTTAATCCGTCTGAACCGCGGCCACTTTACCCCAGAAAAGCACGTCGGTTTTGAAGCGGCGGCGTGGTACTGGCACTTTGTTGATGTGGTTTGGTTGTTCTTGTTCGCAGCTGTTTACATCTGGGGCGGCTAAAACGGGGGATGCGTTGAAACGCATCCTACGACGACCCGACAAACACATGAGGCGCACGTGGATATCTGCGGGCGCCTTTTTCCCATCAAAGGCGCATATTCTTGTCCAGACTTCTGTTTCCAATCTTGCTCGGTCTTAGCGGCGTCGCCGTATTGCTGGCGCTTGGCTTTTGGCAATTGGACCGGCTGGCATGGAAAGAGGCCGTGCTGGCCGACATCAATGCACGCATTGTTGCTGCGCCGGTTGATATTCCAGCCGCGCCAGATGAAGCGACCGACGAGTACACCGCCGTGCGCATGTCGGGCACACCAGGTGAGGCCGAGTTGCACGTGCTGACATCGGGTACCGCCGCTGGCACCGGATACCGCGTGATCCGCGCCTTTAATACAGCCGATAATCGCCGAATTCTGATTGATCTTGGCCTGCTCCCATTGGACGCCAAAGATGCGCGTACGACACTCGGCACGGGTGACGTGATTGGCAACCTGATTTGGCCCGACGACGTGAACAGCTCGACCCCTGATCCTGACTTGGCCAAGAACATTTGGTTCGGCCGCGATCTGACCGCAATGTCGGCCGCGCTAAACACGTTGCCTATTATGGTTGTCGCCGCCCAAATGACGGCACCCGACCCACGCACAACCCTCTTGCCTGTCGACACGAGCACTATCAAGAATGATCACCTAAGCTATGCGGTGACATGGTTTGGTCTTGCGCTTGTCTGGGCGGCGATGACATTTTTTCTGATCTCCCGCATTCTGCGGACCAAGGACACCTGACCGATGCGATATATCTCGACCCGCGGCACAGCACCTGCGCTGACATTTGAACAAGCGATGATGACTGGATTGGCATCTGATGGCGGGCTTTACGTGCCAGAAACCGTCCCGACGCTGACAGCGGACCAGATCGCTGCCATGGCTGGCCAGTCCTATGAGGAGATCGCATTCACAGTCATGCGCCCATTCATCGGCGACACATTCACCGACCAAGAGTTTCGCGACATGATCGCCCGAGCCTATGCTGGTTTTGGCCACGCGGCGCGCGCGCCGTTGGTTCAGCTGGCACCGAACCATTTCTTGTTAGAGCTGTTTCACGGCCCAACATTGGCATTCAAAGATTTCGCGATGCAGCTGATCGGGCAAATGTTCCAAGCCTCGTTGTCCCGCTCTGGCGACCGCATCACAATTGTGGGCGCTACATCGGGCGATACAGGGTCAGCGGCGATTGAGGCGTTTAAGGGCCTATCGAACGTTGACGTGTTTATTCTGTTCCCGCATGGCCGTGTATCAGAAGTACAACGCCGCCAGATGACCACGCCCACCGACAGCAACATCCACGCACTGGCCATGGACGGCGATTTTGATGACTGCCAAGCCATGTTGAAAGACATGTTCAATGACACGGAATTCCGTGATGGCGTTCGCCTTGCTGGTGTGAATTCGATCAATTGGGGCCGGGTTCTTGCACAAGTTGTTTACTATTTCAGCTCCGCCGTCAGCCTTGGCGCGCCGCACCGCGAGGTGAGCTTTACTGTCCCAACTGGCAATTTCGGCGATATTTTCGCGGGCTATATCGCGCAGAAAATGGGTTTGCCGATCAAAGATCTTGTTGTCGCGACTAACCAAAACGACATTCTGCACCGCACGCTTGAAACCGGCGCCTATACCAAAGAGGGTGTGACGCCGTCGATTAGCCCGTCGATGGACATCCAAGTGTCTTCGAACTTTGAGCGCGCATTGTTCGATGCTTACGGGCGCGACGGGGCGGCGGTTACAGGTCAGATGGAAGATTTGAAATCGGGTGGCTTCACGATTTCCCAAGGGGCCTATCAGTACCTAAAAGACACGTTCAAATCGGGTCGCGCGTCGGAAGATGAAACCTTTGTTGCGATCAAAACCTATTTGGCGGACCACGGGGAATTGCTTTGCCCGCATTCCGCCGTCGGCGTGCATGTGGCCGAAGACCATCTGGGTGATACGCCGATGATCACATTGGCCACCGCGCATCCTGCGAAATTCCCCGATGCGGTTCAGGCTGCCAGCGGGGTCAGCGCCCCACTGCCGCCACGCATGGCCGATCTTTTTGACCGCGACGAACGGGTGACCCGCGTGGCCTGCGATTTTGACGCTGTGGCAAAACTCATCAAAGAACGGATCGCAACTTGACCATTCAAACGCACACTCTGTCCAACGGTTTTCAGATCGTGACAGAGCATATGCCCGGCCTGAAATCTGCCAGCATTGGCATTTGGGTCGATGTGGGCGGGCGGCATGAACGCTTGTCGCAAAACGGCATCGCGCATTTCTTGGAACATATGGCGTTCAAGGGGACACCCAACCGCACTGCCTTGCAAATCGCCGAGGCCATCGAGGATGTTGGCGGATTTATCAACGCCTATACTAGCCGCGAAAATACGGCCTATTACGCGCGCGTGTTGGAACAAGACGTCCCGCTGGCGATGGATGTGATCGGCGATATCCTGATGAACCCATTGTTTGATCCGGCTGATGTGGACATCGAACGCGGCGTGATTTTGCAAGAAATTGGCATGACCAACGACACGCCCGATGACATCGTGTTCGATTGGTTGCAGGAACAGGCCTATCCTGATCAGGCGCTTGGGCGCACGATCCTTGGGCCGACGGAACGCGTGTCTGCGTTCACTGCGGAAGATTTGCGCGGCTTTGTGTCTGAACACTACGGCCCCGGTCAAATGGTACTAGCCGCCGCGGGTGCTGTTGATCATGACGCGATTTGCAAGCAGGCAGAGGCGTTGTTTGGCGGCATGTCACCAATCGAGCGGCCGGCGAACCTCATTCAGCCAGCAGCATTTGGCGGCGGTGAAGTGCGCCGTGATAAAGATCTTGAACAGGTCCATTTCGCGCTGGCTTTCGAGGGGCCGAACTACCTTGATCCCGAAATCTACACTGCGCAAATCTATGCATCAGTCATGGGTGGCGGCGTTTCCTCGCGCTTGTTCCAAGAGGTCCGCGAACACCGTGGGCTATGCTATTCAATCTTCGCCCAAGCAGGCGCGTATGAAGACACTGGGCTGACCACGTTCTACGCAGGCACCAGTGCCGAACAAATTGCAGAGCTGGCGAATGTCACCATAGACGAGATGAAACGCGCAGCCGATGATATGTCCGACGTCGAAGTCGCGCGCGCCCGTGCGCAGATGAAAGCAGGGCTGCTGATGGGGCTCGAATCTCCATCTAACCGCGCAGAACGGTTGGCGCGGCTGTGGTCCATGTGGGGGCGTATTCCGCCCTTGGATGAAACCATCACGAATGTTGACGCTGTCACGACCCAAGCCGTCAAAGACTTTGCCGGTAAAATGGCGGGGCAGGCGGGGTCCGCGCTTGCGCTGTATGGTCCTGCATCCGCCGCACCCACGCTGGATGATCTTAAGGCGCGATTGGTGGCCTAATGTTTGGTGCGCGCAAGAAGGTTAGGTTGGAAACGGAACGCATGACATTGCGCCCGCCGATCCACGCCGATTTTCGCGCATGGGCCGCATTGCGTGCGGACAGCCAAGAATTTCTGCACCCTTGGGAACCGACATGGGCGGGTGACCATCTTTCACGCAAGGCGTTCACCAACCGCGTTTATTGGGCGCAACGGTCCATAAACAACGGCAACGCGCTGCCACTATTTCTTGTGCGTCGGTCTGACGATATGCTTTTGGGGGCAATCACGCTGGACAATATCCGCCGTGGTCCAGCGCAAGCGGGCACCACCGGATATTGGATCGGCCAGCCGTTTGCGCGCCATGGCTATATGAAAGAAGCGATTGAAGCGGTCGTGCATTATGCGTTCACGTCTTTGGACCTTAGCCGTGTCGAGGCAGGCTGTTTGCCTGAAAACACCCCGTCACGGCGGCTGTTGGAAAAATGCGGCTATAAATACGAAGGCGTTGCGCAATCGTATTTGCAAATCAACGGGCGTTGGCGAAACCATGTTTTATACGCCAATTTGCGCGGCGACAGACGTGGGAAAACTGACGTCGGCTAAGCATCCGGAAAATTTCGAATGAATCGCGTTGACACATGCGAACCTGATACATAGGTTCCGTTTGTTGTCACTCGCAGCATGTGAGTGCTAACCCGAAATTAAAACCAACCGGAGACGTTCCAAGATGGCATTTACACCACTTCACGACCGCGTTCTCGTTCGTCGCATTGAAAGCGATGACGTGACATCAGGCGGCTTGATCATTCCTGACGCTGCAAAAGAGAAACCAGCCGAAGGCGAAATCGTTTCTGCAGGCGCAGGCGCACGCAAAGACAGCGGCGAGCTGATCGCAATGGACGTCAAAGCTGGCGACAAAGTTCTGTTCGGCAAATGGTCCGGCACAGAAGTAAAGATCGACGGCGAAGACCTGCTGATCATGAAAGAAAGCGACATTCTGGGCATTCTCTAAGCCCCGCTTGATCCTATCTGAAATTCTAATTTAAGGAGCTAATCAATGGCTGCTAAAGACGTAAAATTCGGCACAGACGCCCGCAACCGTATGTTGAACGGTGTGAACATTCTGGCTGACGCTGTAAAAGTAACACTTGGCCCAAAGGGTCGTAACGTTGTGCTGGACAAATCCTTCGGCGCACCACGCATCACCAAAGATGGTGTATCTGTTGCCAAAGAGATCGAGCTTGAAGACAAGTTCGAGAACATGGGCGCGCAGATGGTGAAAGAAGTTGCATCGCGCACCAATGACGAAGCTGGTGACGGCACAACAACAGCCACAGTTCTGGCCCAAGCGATCGTTCGCGAAGGCATGAAATCTGTTGCGGCTGGCATGAACCCAATGGACCTGAAGCGCGGCATCGACCTTGCGACATCCAAAGTTGTTGAATCCATCATCGGTGCGGCACGTCCGGTTTCCGACAGTGACGAAGTTGCGCAGGTTGGTACAATCTC
>CBFIAX010000004.1:0-443 GCA_965660685.1 Yoonia sp.
CCCCCGAATGACGCCGCGATCCTCTAATCGCTTCAGCCGCGCTTGAGTTGGCGATTTGGACAAGCCGATGCGCCGCGCCAGCTCTGTCACGCTGATCCGGCCATCCACGACCAAAACATCAAGAATCTTGCGGTCAAACCCGTCTATCGTCGCAGTTTGTTCCGACATAAAACATCCCAATCTTCAGTCAATTTTTTCTCTATTTACGTCAATAGAGGTCAAAACGACTTAGGACAATAAGGTATCATAGGCTATCACCCTTCCTGAGGTTTCTCACAATGTCACAGACCCGCTATTCTGCCATCCGCGCTCAAATCGACGCGACAATTTACGCATCAGAAGCCGCCACCGTGGACACATTGCGTGCCAGCGCGGGCCTTTCAACAGAAGATCGCGCGCGGATCAGTGCCAAAGGCGCAGAGCTTGTCCGGCAGATTCGCAGC
>CBFIAX010000004.1:453-190843 GCA_965660685.1 Yoonia sp.
GCCGAACCGGGCTTGATGGAGGTTTTCCTTGCCGAATACGGCCTATCAACTGACGAAGGCATCGCGCTGATGTGTCTTGCAGAGGCCCTATTGCGCGTACCCGACGCGGACACCATTGATGCGTTAATCGAAGATAAAATCGCGCCTTCTGATTGGGGCAAACATTTGGGCCATTCCGCCTCTTCGCTTGTCAACGCGTCCACATGGGCCTTGATGCTAACGGGCCGCGTTTTGGACGACGACAAACCGGGTATCACGCGGCACCTGCGCGGGGCGGTCAAACGACTCGGCGAGCCTGTGATCCGCACCGCAGTCGGCCGCGCCATGCGCGAAATGGGGCGGCAATTTGTGCTCGGCGAAGACATTGAAAAGGCCATGAAACGTGCCGAAGGGATGCAAGCCAAAGGTTTTACCTATTCCTATGACATGCTCGGTGAAGCGGCGCGCACCGACGCTGACGCCCGCGCCTATCACCTCGCCTATAGCCGCGCGATTTCGAACATCGCACAACATTGCATCCACGGATCAGTGGCCGAAAATCCTGGAATTTCCGTGAAACTCTCGGCGCTTCACGCCCGCTACGAGGTTGCGCAAAAGGCCCGCGTGATGAAAGAACTCGTCCCCCGCGTTCGCGCCTTGGCAATGCTCGCAAAATCCGCAGGCATGGGCTTCAACATCGACGCAGAAGAGGCAGATCGCCTGTCGCTGTCGCTTGATGTGATAGAGACTGTGCTCTCGGAACCCGCGCTTGGCGGCTGGGACGGGTTCGGCATCGTGGTGCAGGCCTACGGACAGCGCGCGGGCCTGACAATCGACTTCTTGCACGATCTGGCACAGCGTTTGGACCGCAAAATTATGATCCGCCTTGTTAAGGGCGCCTATTGGGACGCAGAAATCAAACGCGCCCAAGTCGAAGGCATGGCAGGCTTCCCAGTCTTCACGCAAAAAGCACACACTGACATCAGCTACATCAGCAACGCGCGCAAATTGCTGGGCATGACCAAACACATCTACCCGCAATTCGCGACGCATAATGCACATACGGTGGCAGCCATATTGGACCTGTCATTAACAACAGGCTGCACTGCCGCCGACTTCGAGTTCCAGCGCCTGCACGGCATGGGCGAAGTGCTGCATAAAATCGTGCTCGACAACGAAGGCACCTGTTGCCGGATCTACGCCCCCGTCGGTGCACATGAAGACCTCCTCGCCTACCTTGTCCGCCGCTTGCTTGAAAACGGTGCAAACTCCAGCTTTGTGAACCAAATCGTCGATGAGGAGGTCGCCCCTGAAACCGTCGCAGCCGACCCCTTCGCGCCAAACGCCGCTGGCGTTCACCTGCCCATTGGCCCCGATCTATTCCAACCAGAACGCGCAAACTCCAAAGGGTTCGATCTCACACACCAACCCACGCTAGACCACATCAACACAGGCCGCGCGCCATTCGCTACCGCACAAATGACAGCACACCCTTTGGTTTTTTCCGAGCATAAATATGTAAACACACCCAAAGACACGGTCACTAACCCTGCAAATCCAAACGACGTGGTTGGCCACGTGCACCCCGCTACGGATGACGTCATCGCCCACGCGCTCAATGACGCGCAGCCATGGAACGCCGATGTGGAAACCCGCGCTGCTGCCCTTAACGCCGTTGCAGACGCTTACGAGGCTAACGCGCCGGAACTCTTTGCGATCCTCGCGCGCGAAGCGGGCAAGGGCCTGCCCGACGCCGTCGCGGAATTGCGCGAAGCGGTGGATTTCCTGCGCTATTACGCGGCCCAAGCCCGACAGGGCGTAGCGCCGCGCGGTATTTGGACATGCATCAGCCCATGGAACTTCCCATTGGCGATCTTCACAGGGCAAATCGCGGCCGCCTTGGCGGCGGGCAACGCCGTGCTTGCAAAACCTGCGGAACAAACCCCCATTATCGCCACGCGCGCCGTGCAAATAATGCATGACGCCGGCGTTCCGCGTGCCAGCCTGCAGCTCTTACCCGGAAGCGGAACCGTCGGCGCAGCGCTCACCTCGGATGCGCGGATCAATGGCGTAGCTTTCACCGGATCAACCGCCACCGCGCTCAAAATCCGCAAATCCATGGCGCAAAACTGCACCCCCGGCACACCGTTGATCGCGGAAACCGGCGGCTTGAACGCAATGATCGTCGACAGCACCGCCCTGCCCGAACATGCGGTGCGTGATATCGTCAACGGTGCGTTCCGGTCTGCCGGGCAGCGCTGTTCAGCCCTGCGGTGCCTTTATGTCCAAGAAGACATCGCCGACAAATTGCTGCATATGCTATATGGCGCGATGTCCGAACTCTCGGTCGGTGACCCGTGGCATCTGTCCACGGACCTTGGCCCCGTAATCGACGGTTTGGCCCGCGACACCATCGCAGACCACATCGCTCAAGCCAAAACCGACGGGCGACTGCTCTTCGAAATTTCCGCCCCGACAGACGGAACATTCATCGCGCCAGCCGTGATTAAGGTGAACAGCATTGCCGATATGACCCGTGAAATCTTTGGTCCAGTGCTGCACGTCGCAACATTCGAATCAAGCGAACTGAACAAGGTCATCGCCGATATTAATGCCACCGGATACGGCCTGACGTTCGGTTTGCACACACGTATCGACGATCGCGTACAAGACATCGTGGAACAGATCGATGCGGGCAATATCTATGTGAACCGCGACCAGATCGGCGCGGTTGTTGGCAGCCAACCGTTCGGTGGCGAAGGCCTGTCTGGCACTGGTCCCAAGGCGGGCGGCCCGCACTATTTGCCACGCTTCACGGCCCCGGAAAAACCCAAGGCAGAAGGCGCATGGGACCGAGCGGCCAACCTAGATGATCTGGAGAAGCGCTTATCCGCGACATTGCCCAGCGGCTTTCCGGCAGTTGATCTTCCTGGCCCAACCGGCGAATCCAATCGGCATTCCGTGATGCCCCGTGGCCCGATCCTATGCATGGGACCGGGGCGCGATGCGGCAGCGGCACAGGTGAAGGCCGTGGCCGAACTTGGCGGTTTGGGCGTGTCTGTTGCAGGCACAATCGGGATCACGGCATTAACGACTATCACCCCGCTTGCTGGTGTCATCTGGTGGGGCGACGAGAAATCAGGCCGCGCGATGGAGGCCGCATTGGCTAAACGCGACGGCCCGATCACGGCACTCATAACCGCCATGCCTGACGCGGCCCAAGTGCTGCACGAACGCCATGTCTGCGTCGACACCACTGCGGCAGGTGGCAACGCGGCCCTTTTGGCAGAAGTCGGCAACGCCTAAACCATTGACAACATGGGGGCGGCGCGGCAATCGTCGGCCCCATGATACCTATTCGCGATCACAACCCGTCCGAACGCATCCCCTATGTGACCTACACATTGCTGGCGATTAACGTGCTTGTTTACTTATTTGGTCTGGCAACGCTGACCACTGATCAGGCATTGTCACAGTTCTACTATGACTACGCACTAATTCCTGCGCGGTTCTCTGCGGGCGAAAACTATCCAGCTTTGCTGACATCGATGTTTCTGCATGCGGGTTTCATGCATCTGGCGGGCAACATGTTGTTCCTTTGGATTTTCGGGGACAATCTTGAGGACGAAATGGGGCATATCCCATTCCTATTGTTCTATCTTGTCAGCGGCGTGGGCGCAGACATCGCACAATTTGCCGTAGATCCAAACTCGCCGATCCCCGTCGTGGGCGCCTCAGGTGCGATCGCGGGCGTGATGGGCGGTTATTTGTTGCTGTTCCCCAACGCCAAGGTCGATATCTTCATCTTCCTCGTGATCTTCATCCGTATTCTGCCGATCCCCGCATGGGTCATGTTGGGCCTTTGGTTCGCGCTGCAATTGTTTAACGGGATCACGGGCGATGCGTCCGGTGGCGGCGTGGCCTATTGGGCGCATGCAGGCGGGTTCATCGTCGGGTTTGTGCTGACGATCCCGCTGTGGCTGCGGTTGGGCGCAAGCGGCTGGTGGGTGAAAACGGATTACCATCCGCCCCACCCTGAAGCCACATACCCATCGCGCATTCCAGTGGTTAAGCGCTAGGCTTCTTACGGATCACTTTGGCGAAGTTTTCAAAGATTGGCTCGTTGGCGATGATGACGTCGCCATCGGCCAGAATGTCGCCCTCTGGGTTCAACGGCTCGACAATACAACCCGCCTCCCGTGCGATAATCAGACCCGCCGCAATGTCCCAAATTTTTAGCTTACGTTCCCAGAACCCTTCGTAACGACCAGCGGCCACGTAAGTCAGATCCAAAGACGCCGCACCAAACCGGCGCACACCCGCACAAGCAGGCATCAAACGGGCGAGATCTTGTAATGTGTCCGGCAAATCCGCGCGACCCGCGAATGGCAGACCGGTGGAAAAGATGCTTTCAATCAGACGATGACGGGCAGAGGCGCGGATACGGCTTTCGTTCAGCCAAGCACCGCCACCTTTTTCCGCCCAGAACATTTCGTCTTTCACAGGGTCATAAACGACGCCAGCAACGATCTGACCCTTATGTTCCAGTGCGATGGACACCGCCCAATGTGGCAGACCGTGCAAGAAATTTGTGGTGCCATCCAGCGGATCAACGATCCAACGACGGGTCGGGTCTTCGCCGTCGATCTCTTTACCTTCCTCGCCAAGGAAACCATAAGACGGACGTGCATATTGCAGGTCCTCACGGATCATCTGTTCGGCTTGCTTATCTGCACGAGACACAAAATCGCCAGGCCCTTTGGTCGATACCTGAAGCTGTTCAACTTCGGTGAAATCCTTCAGCAAAGCGCGCCCAGCTTTACGGGCGGTTTTCATCATCACGTTAAGATTTGCGCTACCAGCCATCAGGGGCCTCCGGAATGTTCAGGGTTAGACGCAGCCTATAGGCCGATGTGCGCTGGCAAACAAGGGGGTTAGGCACGCTGCATGCGCACGGCTTCTTGACGGGCGAGCCGGATCAGATGTGCGACAAAGGGGCGTTGTGTGTCCTCGGCCCGCGTGGCGGCAAAAAGCCTGCGGGTTTTACCGGATTTTGTGAGCGGGCGGGTCACATAATCCGCGTTATATTTGATTTGGCTGACGACCCAATCGGGCAACACAGCGACGCCGCGATTGGAGGCGACAAGCAGCAATATCACGGCGGTCAGTTCCACTTGGCGCAATGCAGCGGGTTCGACCTTTGCTGGGGTCAACAACTGGGAGAACACGTCCAAACGGGCGCGGTCCACCGGATAGGTGATCAAGGTTTGATCACGAAAGTCTTCAGCCTCGATCACGGATTTCGCGGCGAGCGAGTTTTGAGCGGAGGCCACAAACACCGGCTCATAGTCGAATAGCGGGGTGAAATCAGTTTCTGACAGGTCTTCTGGATCAGACGACACAACCAAATCGACCTCCTCGCGGCGCAAGGCGGGCAGCGCGTCGAATGCAAGCCCTGGACGGATGTCCACATCGACCTCTGGCCATGCCTTGCGGAATTGTTCCAGCACAGGGAACAGCCATTCAAAACAAGCGTGGCATTCAATCGCGATATGCATGCGGCCCGCTTTGCCCGACACCAACCCTGCAAAGTCAGCCTCTAACGCGGCCATGCGGGGCAGAATGTCTTCGGCAGCCGCCAAAAGTTTCTCACCCGCCGCTGATAGACGTAACGGTTTGGTTCTGCGGGCAAAAAGGGCCACACCTGCCTGATCTTCGATTCCTTTGATCTGATGGCTTAGCGCGGATTGGGTCATGTTCAGCTGATCCGCAGCACGCGCCAGACCGCCCGTGTCATGGATGGCCTTAATGGTCCGAAGATGTCTGAAATCGATACGCACTATGAATGATCCGCATAATGAAGCTGAATTTAATGAATTTGTTTCATGTTTGAGGCTGTGAGACAAGAGGCCAACCCATTTTGGAGAGCCCCATGTCCCGCCCTGCCCTGTCGTTTGAATTTTTCCCACCCAAAAACCTCCAAGGGTCATTTCGGCTTTGGGATACGGTCAAGGACCTTGCGCCGCTCGACCCAAAGTTCGTATCGGTGACCTATGGCGCGGGCGGCACAACACGCAAATTGACCCATGAGGCGGTGCAGACGCTGCACGCAGAAACGGGCCTGCGGGTGGCGGGACATTTGACCTGCGTGGACGCCACACGGAATGAAACACTGCAGATTGCCGATGACTATGCGACCGCTGGCGTGACCGATATTGTCGCGCTCCGTGGTGACGCGCCCAAGGGCGCCACCAGTTTCGCGCCCCACCCCGAGGGGTTCCAAAACTCTATCGAGCTGATCGCGGCCTTGGCCGACACAGGCAAATTCGGCATTCATGTGGGCGCATATCCGGAAAAGCACCCAGAAGCCCGCGACACCGCAGCCGACATCGCATTTCTGAAACGCAAGATCGACGCAGGGGCGACCGGCGCAATCACCCAGTTCTTTTTCGAAGCAGACACTTTCTTTCGGTTCCGCGACGCCTGCGCGGACGCGGGTATCAACGCGCCCATCGTTCCTGGCATCCTGCCGATTGAAAGCTGGTCAGGTGTACAGAAATTTGCGGCCAGCTGCGGAACAGCTATCCCAAACGTGATTGCGGATGCGTTTCACAATGCGGCCCGTGATGGCACGGAAAAATTGCTGGCGACCGCCGTCGCCGCAGAGCTGTGTGATGATCTGCTGAATGGTGGCGTTGACCATTTGCATTTCTACACGCTTAACCGCGCGGAACTAACACGCGATGTCTGCCATGCCTTGGGCTTTACCCCGAAACATAGCTTGCAAAACGTCGCCTAAGCCCGCAGATTTGATGGCATGTTTACCGCCAAATCCCCCGCTGATCTACCGAAACGCAGCACTGTTCTGGGCATGTCAGGGCTTGAATTCATGCAAGCCATGGGTCGCGGTGAAATTGCGCGCCCGCCGATTTCCGATTTATTGAACTATACATTGGATGAGGTTGCCGAAGGCCGGATTGTGTTTCGCGGCACACCGGATTTCGCGCATTCCAACCCGCTGGGCGGCGTGCATGGTGGTTGGTATGGGACGCTGCTGGATAGCTGCATGGCCTGCGCCGTAATGACGATCGTGCCGCGCGGGTCGATCTATACCACCTTGGAATATAAGGTGAATTTAACCCGCGCTATCCCATTGGGCACAGAAATCATCGCTACAGGGATCGTTGATCATGCAGGGCGCACAACAGGCGTGGCGCATGGCGATATTCGTGGCGCCGAAGATGGGAAGCTTTATGCTACCGGGTCCACGACTTGCCTGATCATGAAGGGCTAATCCGGCGGCACCGAGCCGTGCACGCTTTCAGAGGGATCGGTCAGCATCGTTCGACGGCCCCGCGACAAAAACAACTTGCTCCATCCACGCCAGCCACCAACAGATGGCGCGTCCGGATCGCAGGTGAAACGCGACCGCCAGTCAACGGGTAAGCCCAATCCGCAATCTTCCAACCGTTCCAACATCCAAACCAAAGGGATATTCGCCAAGGGTCGAGCCGCCCGAAAATCGCCCACCTGCCCGCCAACATCACCATGGGTGCCACGGAACCAAACCTGCTCGATATGCCCATCCCAATCAGCAGGCGTATACCACATGATCGGGGCATAAGCATCGCGGGTTTCATCAATCGCCAATGCGTGAAAGCCACGGCGCACGTGGTCGCCTAAACGGTGGTCATGGAAATCATGCAGCGACGGGGCCCAGCGCCAAACAACCGGCATGCGCATGCCCAACGCCTTGACCGTGTCCCAAACTGCCACCGCGTCGACGTCTGTGTCTGGATGACAGAAATTGCTACGGAACTGCGCAGCCGCCACAGATTTCCCCCCGACTTTATAATGCCGGTAAGCTTGGCGCACATTTCGGACCGTCGCGTGATCGGCCTTTAACAGCCCGACCATGCCCAACACACCAGCAAGCGACCGGACGGCATAGGCCCCGCGTGAATAGCCGATCAAGATGATCCGATCCCCCGCTTCATATCGCGACGCAAGCACGCCGTACGCGCGTTCAATCTGCCGGTTGATCCCCCTGCCTGTCATCACGCCCCATGTGCCGGACCAATCTCGCCACTGAATGCCCGCCTCGTAATAAACGGTGGTGTTTTCGGTCTGGCCGACCTCTTGTAGCAACTTGAACGTCAGCCCCGCATTGGTTTCGCGGCCCCGTGAAAGTGACGACATTGTGCCGTCCAAAATAATGACATGTGTGGCCTGCCCGCGTTTGCGGTGCACACCTTCTTCGGCCCGCGCGCGGCGGCCAAAAAGCCCGAAAATCCAATCACGTATCGGCATTGGCGTCCTGTAGCATTTGCCAGACACGCTGTGGGGTGAACGGCATATGCGCATTGCGCACGCCAGCATCCCATAGTGCGTCGGTCATTGCATTTGTGATCGCGGCCAGCGCGCCCACGGTTCCTGCCTCGCCGCAGCCTTTCATCCCCATCGGGTTATAAAGCGACGGCGTGCCACGGGTATCAAAACCCATCATTGGCAAGTCATCGGCCCGCGGCATTGCATAATCCATGAAGGTCGCCGTCAGCAATTGCCCTTCCTCGTCATAAACAACCCGTTCAGTGAGCGCCTGCCCCACGCCCTGAACCACACCGCCATAGACCTGCCCGGCAACCAGCATCGGGTTGATCAAATTTCCGAAATCATCGACCACGGTGTATTTCACAATTTCAACCAAACCCGTATCTGGGTCGACTGCAACCTCCGCGACATGCGCTCCATTGGGGAAGCTGCGATTGTCCAATTTGATCGTGGCTGAATGATCGAGCAGATCAGGCTTGCCCGCCTCACGCAACATCTCTGCGACCTCAATCATTGTGGGCGTCAAGTTTGATCCTGCAATGCGGAACCGTTCGTGATCAAATTGCACATCTTCAACCGCGACGCCCTCAACTTCTGCCAAAAACCCCGTAAAGCTTGTCACGATCGCATCTACGGCAGACAAGGTTGCCGTATTTTGCACTGTAACAGACCGCGACCCACCGGTGCCGCCACCCGTGGGAATAAGGTCGCTGTCACCCTGCACCACCTTAATCTGATCCGCAGGGATGCCCGTTTGGTCAGATAGGAATTGTGCATAAACGGTCTCGTGTCCCTGCCCATTGGATTGGGTGCCCACATAGATCGCAGTATGATCATTTTCGAACACCACGCGTGTTGTTTCCGTCGGATCGCCAAGAATGCTCTCGATATAATATGACAGTCCGATACCGCGCAATTTGCCGTCCTGCGTTTTGCGATCCGCAAAGCCAGCGACGTCGGCCTTATCCATTACATTGTTCAGCAGCGCGTCAAATTCACCAACATCATAGGTGACACCGGTTGCGGTGGAATATGGAAACTGGTCAGGCCGAATAAAGTTTTTGCGGCGTAGCGCGAAACCATCGACTCCAAGTTCGCGCGCGGCTTGATCCATGGACCGCTCAAGCACAAATATCGCCTCTGGCCGCCCCGCCCCGCGGTACGCATCGACGGGGGTTGTGTTGGTAAACACGCCCTGGACCTGCATGGCGGCAGCTTGGACATCGTAGACACCTGTGAGGACTTTGGAAAATAGATCGGTCTGAATGGCTTGAGCAAATTGCGAGTTATAAGCACCCATATTTGCAATTGTATCAAGGTGGTAGGCGATTAACCGATGATCCACGTCGAACCCAAGAGTCGCCGTCGTCGTCAAATCGCGACCCGCGTTATCAGTCAGCATCGCCTCTGTGCGGTCAGACATCCAACGCACGGGCCGGCCAAGCACGCGCGCAGCATGGGCCACGCAAATTGTTTCAGGATAGCGCATCGCCTTCATCCCGAACCCGCCACCCACATCGGGATTCGTGACCCGAATGTCGTCACCAGACAGACCAAAATGATGCATCAGGTCGGCCTTTGGCGCCCAGACGCCTTGACCGTTCACCGCTACATGTAACCGCCCGTTTTCGACGTTTGCAAAACAGCCACGCGGTTCCATCGCGTTACAAATGATCCGGTTGTCGGGCACGTCGACACGGACAACATGCGCTGCCGCCGCAAGCGCGGCCTGCACCGCGTCCAAATCGCCCAGCGCCCAGTCAAAGGCGTGGTTTTCCGGTGCCTCTGGGTGGATCGCGTCCCCACCGATTGCAAGATCAACATGAACGGGTAAGTCGTTGATATCGAGTTCAATCATCTCCGCAGCGTCACGGGCATGGTCCATCGTATCAGCGATAATCATCACGACTGCTTCGCCCACGTGGCGCACGCGGTCTTGGGCCAAAAGCGGACGCACCGGCCCCGCCCCGCGCGTCCCGTCACGGTTTTTCACAACGACCCCTTTGAGCCCCATCTTGACGCCCGCATTGTGAAGATCGGCTGCGCAAACAACCAAGGCCACGCCGGGCATGGCCCGCGCATCATCCAGTTCCAACGCCGAGATTTCGCCGTGGGCCACATTAGACCGCAAAAAATACGCCACCAACGCTCCATCAGGGGTGATATCATCGATGTATTGCCCAGCTCCGGTCAAAAACCGCTGGTCTTCAACGCGCTTAACAGGCTGGCTTTTCCCGAATTTTTCCAAGGTGTTGATCCTACGCTCATTTGCGATGAACCTAACCTGATGGGCGGCGCTGTCCAGACGGCAAATCATTGGGGCGCAAAACGCCGATGACTTGGGCATTTACCACGACATGATAATCCTCCAGACTGAAAACATGATGCAGGGCGCGGCAAGTCCCGCGCGTTCGACGAGAAGGCAAAATAATGGATCAAGTCAAATTTACCGCCATGAAAGACGGCGACAAAGATGATTACGATTTCCTCACCAAACATGAGGTCGAACACACCAAAGGCACGGCAGACCGTCTGCTCTCCGCCCTTGTGGAATTGGACGAAGGCCTATCGGGCTATCAAATCAGCCGCCTTGGCCATTCATTGCAATCAGCCACACGCGCTGAACGCGACGGGGCGGACACCGATTGGATTGTCGCGGCCTTGCTACATGACATCGGCGACATCTATGCGCCCTACAACCATGATGAATATGCCGCAACGATCTTACGCCCGTTTGTGCGCGAGCAAGTCTCTTGGGTTGTCGAAAAGCACGGGGATTTCCAGCTGGTTTATTACGGCGAACATGTCGGCGCGAACCCGGATAAACGCGACGCTTATGCTGGTCACCCCTATTTCGACGACTGCGCGACATTCTGCGAACGCTGGGATCAATCGTCGTTCGATCCTGACTATGACACCCTGCCGTTATCGCATTTCGCCGACCGCGTCCGCGAAGTTTTTGCCCGCGAACCTTATGATCCGGACGTTATACGCGAAGGCGCAAGAGAACCGCTCACCACATAGCCCTTTTCCCCCGCGCCGCCTTTGGGTAAACCCCTGTCAAACCTAAAAAGGACGACTAACCAATGGCGATGGAAAAAACTTTCGACGCAAATACCGCTGAACCGCGCATCTATCAGATGTGGGAAGAGGCAGGCGCATTCAAAGCGGGCGCAAATGCGCGTGACGGCGCATCCACATATTGCATCATGTTGCCCCCGCCAAACGTGACAGGCCACCTGCATGTGGGCCACGCGTTTAACCATACCCTGATGGATATTTTGATCCGGTGGAAACGGATGCAAGGGTTCGACACCCTTTGGCAGCCGGGCCTTGACCACGCGGGTATCGCCACCCAGCTGATGGTTGAAAAAGACCTCGCCGCCACTGGTCAGCCCAAGCGCACCGAAATGGGCCGCGAAAAGTTCCTTGAAAAGGTTTGGGAATGGAAAGCCTCCAAGGGCGGCATGATCGAACAACAGGCCCGCCGTCTTGGCGACAGCATGGATTTCTCGCGCTCTGCCTTCACCATGTCTGGCGCGTCCTCTGCCCCTGACACCGAAAAACCCGGCAATTTCCATGACGCCGTGCTGCAGGTGTTTGTCAAACTTTACAACGACGGCAAGATTTACCGCGGCAAGCGTCTGGTCAACTGGGACCCGCATTTTGAAACTGCGATTTCGGACCTCGAGGTCGAGAACCGCGAAGTTGATGGCCACATGTGGCACTTCAAATACCCGCTGGCCAATGGCGCGACCTATGAATACGTGGAAAAGGACGAAGACGGCAACGTCACCCTGACCGAAACACGCGATTACATTTCCATCGCCACAACCCGCCCCGAAACCATGCTCGGCGACGGCGCGGTTGCCGTGCACAAAGACGACGAACGCTATGCGCCCATCGTCGGCATGCTCTGCGAAATTCCGGTTGGTCCCAAAGAACAGCGCCGCCTGATCCCGATCATCACCGACCCCTACCCTGATATGACCTTCGGGTCCGGTGCGGTGAAAATCACCGGAGCCCATGATTTCAACGACTATGAGGTCGCCAAACGCGCTGGCCTGCCCATGTATGCGTTGATGGATACCAAAGGGGCGATGCGGGCCGATGGCAAACCTTATGTCGAAGAAGCCGCAATTGCCCAAGAGATTGCGCGCGGCGAACAGGAATTCGACGAGGCGATGATCGCCGCCATGAACATGGTCCCCGAAGAATACCGTGGGTTGGACCGCTTTGACGCGCGCGCCAAAGTCATCGAAGACATCACAGCCGAAGGGCTTGCCGTCATGCATGACGTCACCAAGACCGTCAAAAATGACGACGGCGAAAAGGTCGACGTGACAGAGACCGTCCCAATGGTCGAGAACAAGAAAATCATGCAGCCATTTGGCGACCGGTCCAACGTTGTGATTGAACCCGCGCTGACCGACCAATGGTTCGTCGACACCGCCCAAATCGTGCAACCTGCATTGGACGCCGTGCGTAACGGTGAAACCAAAATCATGCCCGAAAGCGGCGAAAAAGTGTACTACCACTGGCTCGACAATATCGAACCGTGGTGCATCTCGCGCCAACTGTGGTGGGGGCATCAGATTCCGGTTTGGTATGGGCCTGCAACCGCGTCTGGTGAAATTGATGCGACAGGTGTCGTGCGTATTACATCATCTTATGTCAACGGGCAGAACCAGTCATTCTGTGCTGTAACAGAAGCCGAAATCGTGGCAATGGCCGCAGCACATTATGGTTTGCCCGTACGCGTATCAACGGATGAAGATGACATTTCTGACGGTGACGAGGTCGTACTCTACCGCGACCCCGACGTCCTAGACACATGGTTTTCCTCCGGCCTTTGGCCTTTCGGGACACTCGGCTGGCCTGCCGAGGACGAGGCGATGAAATACTTCCCCGGTGACGTGCTGATCACGGGTCAGGACATTCTGTTCTTCTGGGTCGCGCGCATGATGATGATGTCCAACGCGGTTCTGGATGAAAACCCGTTCCACACCATCTATCTGCACCAGCTCGTTCGCGATGCGAAGGGCGAGAAGATGTCGAAAACCAAGGGCAATGTGATCGACCCGCTCGACATGATCGACGCCTACGGGGCCGACGCGCTTCGGTTTTCCAACGCACAAATGGCGGCCCTTGGTGGCGTGCTGAAAATCTCCGAGGACCGGATCAAAGGCTATCGGAATTTTGGCACGAAACTCTGGAACGCGTTCAGCTTTGCCGATCACTATGAAATCCCGAATGCGGGCGACACAGCAATGCCAGAGACCACGCAAACGCTGAACAAATGGATCATCGGCGAGGTCGGCAAAACCCGTGTCGCCGTGGATGCAGCGCTGGAAACCTACCGGTTCAACGACGCGGCCAACACGCTTTATGCCTTCACATGGGGCAAGGTTTGCGACTGGTATCTGGAGTTCTCCAAACCTATTTTGCAAGGCGACGACGAAGCCGCCAAATTGGAAACCCAAGCCACATTGCGCTGGGTCCTGGACCAAGCCCTGATCATGCTGCACCCGATCATGCCCTTCATCACCGAAGAGCTGTGGGGCACGGCGGACAATCGCGCCAAAATGCTGGTCCACGCCGATTGGCCGGAATATGGTACAGAATTGGTCGACGCGGATGCCGATGCGGAAATGAACTGGACGATCAACCTGATCGAAACCGTGCGGTCCAACCGCGCCCAAGTGCACGTGCCTGCGGGCGCCAAGGTTCCGCTGGTCTTCACCGATCTGGATGCCAAAAGTCAGGCTGCATGGGACAACAACCATGTGTTAATCCAGCGCCTCGCGCGGATTGAAAGCCTGACAAAGGTCGACGACCTGCCAAAAGGCTGCGTCACAATCCCCATGCCCGGCGGCACCTTCGGTCTGCCACTCGAAGGGCTAATCGACGTGCCATCAGAAATCGCGCGCCTTGAAAAATCCATGCAGAAATTGGGCAAGGAACTTGGTGGCCTGCGCGGCCGCCTCAACAACCCCAAATTCGCGGCTTCCGCACCGCCAGAGGTCTTGGCAGAAACCAAGGCAAACCTCGCGCTGCGCGAAGAAGAAGAAGCCCAGATCAAAGCCGCAATCGCACGTCTTGCAGAGATCGGCTAACACAAAACGGGCGGCCCATTCACTTGGACCGCCCAGCTCTTTGGTTCGAAAATATCCTCGCCGAAGGCATAAAATCCCTTTATGGAACAACGCGTTCCACGGCGCGCATCATGCCAAGCGCCTTGTCATAAACCAATGTCAAAATGCGACGCCCACCCGGGCGGGCCACCGTCGGGGCCACACGCACAAATGCAGTTGCACCGGTTGCGGCCAAAAATCCACGTCTACTTAATTCCATAACACCCTCCCGCTGTTTGCGAATGATTCTCATATATGTATGATTTGACGTATTGCAAGTCCCCCGCCCAACCGCTTAGCTGCGCGCATGACCAATGATCCCCGCCTGACCCGCCTCGCCGCTGACCTGCCCAGCACCGTCCCATTCACAGGCCCAGAGGCCTTGGAACGCGCAAGCGGCACGCCATTTCGCGCGCGGCTTGGGGCGAATGAGTGTGGCTTTGGTCCTTCCCCGCTGGCGATCAAAGCTATGCAAGACGCGGCCCAAGACGCATGGATGTATGCCGACCCTGAAAACCATGATCTGCGCGATGCCATCGCAGCCTATCACAACATCGCGCCTGAGAATGTCATGATCGGAGAAGGCATCGATACATTGCTTGGCCTGCTCGTCCGGCTGCTTGTCACCGCGGGCGACTGTGTCGTGACCTCTGCTGGCGCATATCCCACGTTCAATTATCATGTCGCGGGTTTTGGCGGGACGCTACACACCGTGCCCTATGCTGGTGACTTCGAAGATCCGGATCGCCTGATTGCCAAGGCTGCCCAAACGCATGCCAAGCTTGTCTATATCGCCAACCCCGACAATCCGATGGGCACTGTGCACTCCGGTGCGGTGATCGAACGTATGGTCGCGGCTGTTCCGGACGGCTGCCTGATGATCCTTGATGAAGCCTATGCAGAATTCGCGCCCCAAAATGCATTACCCGCGATATCGCCTGATGATCGCCGTGTGATCCGTATGCGCACATTTTCAAAGGCTTATGGCATGGCGGGCGCACGCGTCGGCTATGCCATCGGGCACCCTGATTTGATCACGGCCTTCAACAAGGTCCGCAATCATTTTGGCATGAACCGGATCAGCCAAATAGGTGCCTTGGCGGCATTAGCAGATCAGGACCACCTCAATGCAGTTCTGTCGGCCGTCGAGCTGTCGCGCCAACAGATTGCCGCCATTGCGAAAGACAATGGGCTGATCGCCCTGCCCTCGGCCACGAATTTTGTGGCTCTGGATTGTGGACAAGACGGCGCATATGCCCAGCGGATTGTGGCCGAATTGGCGGCAGAGGGCGTGTTTATTCGCATGCCCTTCGTCGCGCCACAAAACCGGTGTATTCGTATCAGCTGTGGCCCGCAGGCCGACATGGACGTGTTAGCCGCAGCATTGCCCTTGGCTCTTGGGCGCGCAAACAGCGCCTGATCCGGTTGCGATCACATGCGCAGCGGCGTCCAATGCGCCACCGCCATGAGGGATGTTCGTCGCAATCAGACCCGCTTGGACCGTGCCCAATACGGCCATAATCATCTGCGCGTTCACATGGCCCATATGTCCAATGCGAAAATATGCGTCAGCCGGCGTGCGCCCCAGCCCGATCCCAAGCGTCAGACCAGCCTGCTGTTCGCACCAATTGCGCAAGGAATCCCCATTGGGTGACCCCGCCTCGATCGCGGTGACCGCGTGGGACCGCAACGCAGGGTCCGCGATATTCAAGGCAAGCGGCCCTTCGCAGGCCCAACAATCGAACGCCGCCCAAATGGCGTTTGCCAATGTCGCGTGACGCGCGAAAACAGCGCCTAACCCTTCGGCCTTGATCATGTCCAAGGCGGTGCGGAGCCCATATAAATGGTGGGTCGGTGCCGTGCCCGAAAAATACTGGAAATACTGTTCCGGCTCGGTGCGCGCGCGCCAATCCCAATAGCGGCTCACCCGCGCAGGACGGCGCCCGTCCGCTTTGGCATTGTACCACACAAAACATATCCCTGCAGGTGTCATCAGCCCCTTTTGACAGGCCGACACCATCACATCGACGCCCCAGGCATCCATTTCAAAGCGGTCACAGCCGAGCGACGCAATGCAATCGACCATTAACAGCGCTTCATGGCCGACGGCGTCCAATACCCCGCGCAGCCCAGCGATATCGTTCTTCACACTGGTCGATGTGTCCACATGCACAGCCAAGACGGCCTTAATCTTGCCAGCTGTATCTGCACGCAAGGCATCCTCTACCTGCGACAAATCAATCGCGGCCGCTTCGCCGTAGTCGATGGTTTGCACAGTCACGCCCAAATCCGCCGCCATTTCGCCCCAGCCGATGCAAAACCGGCCAGTGGCAAGCACTAAAACCGTATCACCAGCGGTCAGCGTGTTGGCCAATGCGGCCTCCCATGCGGCATGACCATTCCCGATATAAATCGCGACGTTTTGATCGGTCATCGCAACAGCTTTCAGATCCGGGATCAAACTGTCCGTCAAATCATGCAGCTCCCCTTCATAAATATTGGGCGACGCGCAATGCATGGCCCGCAACACCGCGTCGGGCATCACCGAAGGGCCAGGAATTGCAAGATAGGATCGGCCATTGGCAAGCGTCATTGGACAAGCTTTCAAATTGATGGGTTCAAGCGGACACTATCAACCGCGCCCATGGCGTCAACCTTGCCCAGCTTGCACCCCGTCCCGATTTGCAGGTAAACCCAAAGGAACATGATGACTGAACCCGCTTCCCCTGCAAAACGACAAAACACCCGCCAGCTCTTTACATGGTTGTGGCGTGATTACTTGCGACCGCAAAAACTGACGCTAGGGCTGGCCCTTGTGTTTATGGCGATCGAAGGGTCAATGCTTGGCCTTTTGTCGTGGATCATCCAGCCGATGTTCGACACAATGTTCACCCAAGGCGACAGCAACAAACTGTGGTTTGTTGGCCTTGGTATCATGGCGATTTTCTGCGTGCGCGCTGTCAGCTCTTCGGGACAAAAAATTCTGATGACAAAGGCCAGCCAATCGGCAGCGGCGCTGATGCGCAGCAAGCTTTTGGCGCATATCATGACGCTAGACGGTGAATTCCACCAAGTGAATCCACCTGGCCAATTGATCGAGCGTGTGCAGGGCGACGTGACTGTCGTCAATCAAACGTGGACGACAATCATGGTTGCGATGGGGCGTGATCTTATTGCGGTTGCAGCCCTGTTTTCCGTAGCACTCGCCGTCGATTGGAAATGGACGGCTGTGGCCCTGATCGGCATTCCATTCTTAGTCCTGCCATCGCTTATCGCGCAGGCCTATGTGCGCAATCGGGCGGGCAATGCCCGCACGCTGGCAGGCAAAATGGCGACCCGTCTGGACGAGGTGTTCCATGGTATCAACGCCATCAAGCTCAACGCGCTCGAACGGTATCAATCGGGCCGCTACGACGCCTTAGGGGATGCGCGGGTCAAGGCAGAGGTCCGCGCCGCAACCGGTCAAGCCGCCGTACCTGCACTGATTGATGTGATGACAGGTGTCGGCTTCTTTGGCGTGATCGTGCTGGGCGGAGCGGAAATCATCGCCGGTGAAAAAACCGTCGGGCAATTTATGTCGTTCTTCACCGCTATGTCGCTGGCATTCGAACCGCTTCGGCGGTTGGGATTGATGTCGGGTCTTTGGCAAACCGCGGCGGCAAGCATTGAGCGGCTGCAAGAGATTTTGAATGAAAAAGCCCGTCTGGTTTCTCCCGCCGCCCCGCAATCTGCCCCAGTGGCGGCACCGTCAATCAAGTTGGAAAATGTAACGCTAAACTACGGCGATTTGCCTGTGCTACGCGGCACGACCTTTACAGCCGAGGCTGGCAAAACGACCGCATTGGTCGGGGCGTCAGGGGCCGGAAAATCAACAGTGTTTAATGTGCTCACGCGGCTTGTAGACCCGACGAAGGGTGCGGTTTCCATTAACGATACTGCGACCCAAGACCTGACACTCGGCGATTTGCGCGGGCTGATTTCCGTCGTTTCTCAAGACGCGGCTCTATTCGACGAAACCCTACGCGAAAACATCCTGCTTGGGCGCGCGGATGTGTCTGATGCCCACCTAGAATCGACGCTCGACGCGGCTCATGTCACCGACTTCTTGGGACAACTGCCGGACGGCCTGAACAGTGCTGCCGGCCCGCGCGGATCAAACCTGTCGGGCGGGCAGCGGCAACGGGTCGCCATCGCGCGCGCTTTGCTGCGTGACACGCCAATCCTTCTTTTGGACGAGGCCACAAGCGCACTCGACACAAAATCCGAATCCATCGTGCAATCGGCATTGGAAAAACTCTCTACGGGCCGGACGACATTGGTTATCGCGCACAGGCTTTCGACAATTCGCAATGCCGACAAGATTGTCGTGATGGACCAAGGACGCGTTGTCGATCAAGGGACCCATGACACGTTGCTCAAACGCGGCGGCATCTACGCCGACCTACACGCCCTGCAATTCAGCCAAGAAAAGACTCAAACATCATGACCCGCACTGTTCTTTCAATCACTGGCCCTGACCGCGTCGACTTTTTGCAAGGGTTGATCACAAATGACGTGAACCGCGCAAAAGACGGGATCATTTACGCGGCGCTGCTGACACCCCAAGGCAAATTCATCGCCGATTTCTTTGTCATCGGACAAGAAGACCAGCTTTTGATCGATGTCGACAGTGGCGTGGCGCCCATGCTGTTCCAACGGCTTTCAATGTATCGGCTCCGAGCGGATGTGCAGATCGCCGAAGCCGACCTTACGGTCTCGCGCGGTACAACGCATATACCACCTAATGCGCTCCACGACCCCCGCCACGCGGCGCTTGGATGGCGGCATTACGGCGATACGGATATCAGCGACGACACCGATTGGGACGCAATTTATGTCACCCACTTGATCCCGCAATCAGGCCGCGACTTAACACCTGACAGCTACATCCTCGAAGCCAACTTCGAAACGTTGAACGGCGTGGACTTCAAAAAAGGCTGCTTCGTCGGTCAAGAAATCGTCGCGCGCATGAAACACAAAACGACCCTGAAAAAAGGTCTGCGGCGTGTGGTCATCACCGGCGTGGCAGAAACCGGCGACGCAATAACGTGCAACGACAAACCCGCCGGCACCTTGGGCACAGTCCACCCGACTGCTGGCGGAATTGCCTACCTGCGGTTTGATCGCAGCGCGCCACTCAAAACAAAAACGGCCAGCCTGCAAATCACAGACTGACCGTCGTTTTTTCCGAGCATAAATATGTCCGCCAGACACACCAATTCCTTTGAATTGGTTACGCCCGTTCGACGTATTCGCTCAGTTCCGTGTTCACCACGATGTCTTCGTCTTGGCCAACAAACGGCGGGATCATCACGCGCACGCCGTTGTCCAATGTCGCAGGCTTAAAGCTGTTGGCGGCAGTCTGCCCTTTTACAACAGGCTCTGTCTCGACGACCTTGCAAACCACTTTGGTCGGCAATGTCACGTTCAACGCCTCTTCGCCGTGATATTCGATTTTGACGATCATACCATCTTGCAAAAACGGACGGCGATCGCCCAAAATATCGGCGGGCAATGCAATCTGGTCATAGGTATCGCTGTCCATAAACGTCAGCATGTCATCGGCTTCAAACAAGAACTGCTGATCTTTTTGATCCAGACGAATACGCTCTACCTTATCGGCGGACCGAAAGCGTTCGTTCAGCTTACGACCGTCGCGCAGGTTCTTCAGCTCAACTTGGGCGAAGGCGCCACCTTTCCCAGGCTTCACGTGATCCACTTTTACAGCAGCCCAAAGACCACCTTCATGTTCCAGCGTGTTGCCGGGGCGAATTTCATTTCCGTTGATTTTTGGCATGGGTCACTTTGTGTCATTTTTAGGGCAAAAGGTTGATCGTTTGTTTAGCCGATCTATATCTTGGTGATGAAGAGCTGGCAAGATAACTATATATACTTAGGCGACCGCAAGAGCCATGCGTCAGACGCATAGCAGCCATTCCAAAACAGAACCCCCGAATCGGTTTAGATATTGCATATTGACGGCCACGCCAGAATGACAAGAGCATAAAAAAGGAAGCTAGATGAGAGATTTCGTCGACGGAACTGCTTTTAACAACGAACAGGGCAACCGTGCTCGCAAATTGTTCGCTGCTGTTGTCTTGGCCGCATTGGATGATGCGATTGCCGACGACAAGAAGTATGGCAATGGTCCTGAACAGATTGCACGCTGGGCCCGCTCTCGCGATGGCCGCGAAGTGTTGTCTTGTGCAGGGATCGACCCAAACGAACGCGTTGTGGGGGGGCTGATGGACTTTGTTGGCAAAGGCGTTCGGACTTCTGTGGCGCTGTCTCGTGAAGAGAGCGAACGCCGCAACGCGGCAGAGCTGGAATCACGCGCAGCTTAAACACAACATCTTTTGCCTTCGGGCACGATAAAAAACGCGGCCGTTTCTTCGGGCCGCGTTTTTTATGCGCCGACGCTGAACATCAAGCCGAAAATGATTACGGGCGTCACCTCGAACAGTGCCAAAACCCCGATCATTCCACGCATGGTCCATCCAGTGAAACGGCGCCATGCATAAATGCTTGCGGCAACAACCAACATAATCTCGACCGGTCCAACAATGTGGCCATAATGATCGGGATCCCAATAGCTCACAGGGCTTACAAATTTCCAATTGGTTAACGGCCAGAAATGCGCACGGGCATCATCATTGTGCAACGGAAAATCCAAGGCCAAATGCAACAACGCCGCCCCGCAAAGTGCGATCAAAACTCCACTACGCGCCATGATCCCCGCGACCAATAACAGCCCCCAAATCACAAACGAATTGTCGATCCGAAACACCGCTTGCCAGCTTTCGGAAAAATACATCTGCCCAAATACGATCTGTGCATCCGTGCCCTTTATCATCAATTCCCAACCCGCAAGCAGATAGAGCGATAGATCAGGGATCAACGCGCCTGCGATTGCAGCGGCTGTTACAGCCCGCCGGTCCGGTTTCCCAAAGGCCGCAATGCCAAAAATCAGATGAGCAGGTGAATTCATGATCTTTCCTTGTCAGTGCAGCACCCCTAAACATCTAGTGCAGGAGGACGCGATGACCAAGGCAATCATGATCCAAGGCGCTGGCTCGAATGTTGGCAAATCCATGTTGGTCGCAGGGATCGCGCGGGCCTGCGTGCGGCGCGGCATGTCCGTGGCCCCGTTTAAACCGCAAAACATGTCCAACAATGCCGCCGTCACAGCCGATGGGGGTGAAATCGGGCGCGCGCAGGCGCTTCAAGCCCTTGCCTGTGGCCTTGACCCCATTGTGGATATGAACCCTGTCTTGCTTAAACCCGAATCCGATGTCGGCGCGCAGATTATCGTGCAAGGCAAACGTTTTGGCACGATGAAGGCCCGTGATTATGGCAAACAGAAATCAACCTTGCTGCCTGCCGTGCTCGAAAGCTTTCAGCGCCTCGCCGCAGCCAATGACTTGATCATCGTCGAAGGCGCAGGCAGCCCGGCAGAGGTGAACCTACGCAAGGGTGACATTGCCAATATGGGTTTTGCAACTGCGGCCAACGTGCCTGTTGTTTTGATCGGCGACATTGATCGCGGCGGGGTCATCGCCCAATTGGTCGGCACCCATGCCGTACTGCCAGAAGATGATCGTGCCCTCATCCGTGGCTTTGGCATCAATAAATTTCGCGGTGACACGACCCTATTCGCGGACGGCATGACAGTGATCGAAGACATGACCGGCTGGGCTGCCCTTGGCATCCTCCCGTGGTTTGCAGATGCGTGGAAACTACCTGCCGAAGACGTCATGGACGTCGCGAGCCGTAAAGGCGGCCCGATCAAAATCGCTGTGCCGCGCCTGAACCGCATCGCAAATTTCGATGATTTGGACCCATTGGCAGCAACCCCCGACGTCAGCATCGAGATTATCGAGGCAGGCCGCCCCTTGCCCGCTGACGCGGACCTCATTCTGATCCCCGGTTCAAAATCAACCATCGCCGATCTTGCGCATTTCCGCGCCCAAGGTTGGGACATCGACCTGCATGCCCATGTGCGTCGCGGCGGACGGGTGTTGGGAATTTGTGGGGGGTATCAAATGCTTGGCCGCCGGATCATTGACGATGACGGCATCGAAGGTGCGCCTGCACGTGTTGACGGGCTTGGCCTATTGGACATTGAAACGGTGATGAAACCGCACAAGAGGCTGGCACAATCAACTGCTGTTTACCTGCCGACGGGCGACAGCGTGACAGGCTATGAAATTCACATTGGGGAAACAACTGGTCCCGATTGTGATCGGGCGTGGCTGTCATTGGATGGGCGCGGCGAAGGTGCCGCGTCGGCCGATGGCAAAATCATGGGCTGCTACCTGCACGGCTTGTTCAGCGCAGATGCGTTCCGCACCGCGTTTTTAACCGAACTCGGCGCGCCCGTGCCGGTCAGCAATTATGCCCAAGGAGTGGAAGACACGTTAGACAAGCTTGCCGACCATATGGAAGCCCATATGGATATCGACAAATTGCTCACCCTCGCGGGCGATGTTTAGGTAAATGACTTCGACGACAGCGCGTTGTTGATTTCGCGACGGACCAATTTGCGCACGTTGCGCGTGATCCTTTCGCCCATCTCGCCTTGCAGCTCTTGGCGGACAACATCGACGACCATGGCGCGCAAGGCATCTTGATCAATCTTACCCCCACCGGTCGCCAAATAAGCGGCGATGTTTTCATCCAGATCGTCAGGGATTGGCAGACCGTCGTCTTCGGGTGATTGCAGGTCATCCCCAAAATCGGCATCGGCCTCATCCGCGGGGATGGTCTGGCGGAATGTGGGTTCTTCAACTGGGGCTGGCGTGACGGGATCGTGCAGCATGACGACCTCTGACACAGCTGCCTCGTCTTCTTCGAACACTGCTTCGACGTCGCTATGTTCAACGACATCAGGTTCGGCCAGATCGGCGAATGCATCCGCAATATCGCCGGTGATTTGGGTCACGCTGCCCTCTGGTTCCCACTCGTCGGCTTGACCGGCTACTGCAGATTCCAATTCGGCGATTGTCGCCTCTAGGCTGGCGCGCTCGATCATGGACATCGCATCGTGGACCAATGGCTCTGTATCGCTTGGCGTCAATACAAGCGGTTCTGCCGCAGGGGTCACAAAAACAGGGTCCTGTGATTCGGGCACTTGGGCAGGTTCGGGCGCAGGAACAGTCGATTCCGCCAAGCGAAAGTCTGGTGTTAAAACAAACCTTTCTTGTGGCGCAGGGTCAGCCGCAACGCTTTTTTCATTGGCGATCAGCGGGTCGCGCGCCTTGCCGCCTTCGGCCACAAGTCTGCGGATAGATGACAAGACATCTTCGATTTCGACGTTCGTTACCGGATCGGACATTTTTATACCTGCGTTAGCCTCAGAGTAAGCTTACCCCGAGTTTGGTTTTCAAACAACCGATCCGTTAAGGTTTGAATTATTGACCAATCGCTTGCAGCACACGTTCCAGCGCCTGACCCTGTTCAGAGCGCACCGTTGGGGCATCTTTCACAAGGTTGTAATAAGCGGATGGATCATATTGCTGCACGGGCAACCGCAGATGCGCTGCCGTCAACAGGCCCATCGTCGCCAGGACTTGATAGCTCGCAATCACTTCATCAGCCTGCGCCGCAATCAAATTGGCCTGCGCATTCAGCAGTTCCTGTTCGGCGTTCAAAACGTCAATTGTCGTGCGTGCGCCCAATGTGGCCTCTTCGCGGACACCGTTGAAGGCCGTCCGAGAGGCACTGATCTGCAGGTTTGTCGCCTGACGGGATGCGCGGGCAACCTCAAGGAAACTATAGGCATTCCCAACCTGCTGTTCGAGACTGTGGCGCACCACATGTAGTTGCGCGCGGGTTGCATCACGACGGGCCATCAGCTGGCGGACTTGGGACGACAAACGGCCCCCTGCATAAATCGGCCCCCCGACATTCAAGCCCAGTTCAGTCCCGATGTCACCGTCTCCGCTGATCCCGATGCGGCTACTGACCGACACTGTGGGGTTCATCGCGGCTTCGCCACGGCGAATGTTCAATTCTGCCGCGCTGACGGAATGCTGGACCTGCAAAATCGACGGATGATTGCGGACAGCATATGCCTTTGCTTCTGCAACAGATTTCGACACAGGTGCTGGGGAGGCTGGGCGCAGCCCCTTGGGCGATTTGCCGACGGCATTTCGGTATGTTTCCGCTGACCGGGCCAAGACGCCTTCGGCCGATGCGAGCAAGCTGCGGGCAGCAGCAAGACGTGCCTCTGCCAATGCAACATCAGTGCGGGTCACCTCGCCCACTTCAAAACGATCGCGCGCGGCACGCAATTCTGTTGTAATGACACGTACGTTGCTTTGACGCAGTGCCACAAATTCGCTGTCCGCGCGCACGCGCATGTACGCGGTGACGGCGTTCAACAGTACGTCTTGTTCGATCTGACGCAAGGATTGGCGCGTGCCAAGAACCAGCTCTTTTTGGGCTTCAATGCCCAGCTTACCTGAACCGCTGTCATAAATCGTCAATTGACCAGAAATACTGGCAGAGGCGGAAATCAAATCATCGCCAACACGGCTGCCATTGACGGCAGAAGTCGTGGCACTTGCGGCCCAATTGATCACAGGCAATGTGGCGGCGACAGCTTGGGCGACGTCTTCGTCAGCGGCGCGCAAAAGGGCGCGGTTTTGATCCAACAATCCCGAATGGTTATAGGCAAATGTAAGCGCATCCGCGAGCGTTTCAGCCCGTGCAGGCGCAGCAAATGCAAGCGTTACCGCGACAACAGCCGCTAATCCATTTCGGAACATATCGAACCCCTCAAAGGTCGTTTCATATATCCAATTCAGGCACGCTTGGCCGCATTACCAGCGCGATTGGAATTAAAGTGCAAAGGCCGCTTGTTTTTCAAACCCGTTCAGCACCGGTGCCCCTGCGTTAAACGCAAAACGCCAGTTCACGCGGCCGTCAATTTTGTGACCAATACGCACAACACCCAGCGCGCCTTCGGCAAAGATACAGGCAATCCGGCCACCTTCACGCAACTGATCCAGCAAACCGGCGGGCACGTCATGAACAGCACCCTGGGCAATGATTATGTCATATGGGCCAGACTTGGCAGAGCCTTCGACCAATGGTCCAGTCATCACGGCGGCATTGTCAACGCCTTGCGCAGTCAGATTCTCTTGGGCAGAGGTCGCCAAAGAGGCATCGTCTTCCACAGCCACAACGAAATCACACATCGCGGCAAGAACCGCCGTCGAGTAGCCCAGACCACAACCCAGATCGAGCACGACATGGGTCGGTTCGATCATCAAGCCATCCAGAATTTTGGCGAATGTCCGTGGTTCCAGAATGACGCGGTCGTCACTTAGTTGAATGTTTTCACCGATATAAGCCGCTTCACGCAGGCTGGCAGGCACGAAAGCTTCGCGCTGCACAGACAGCATGGCGTCGATAATCGGGAATTTAGTCACGTCCGATGGGCGAACTTGTGTATCAACCATCATTGTGCGGCGGGCGGTAAAGTCAGTCACGCGCGAAACTTTCTCAATCAGAATCCTACCCCCCCTTCATGACATAGGGCTGCGCAATCAGCAACGGGCCAAAGGAAGGCATTTTGCTGTCTTGCGCCGCCCGAATGCTTGGTATATCCCGCCCATGAAGGCGAGTGGGCAGGTAGGTTATGCAGCGGATTGCAAATCCGTGTAGACCGGTTCGATTCCGGTACTCGCCTCCAATTCTTCCTACATGCCTATCAAAACCACCCGAGCCGCAGCCCTCTAATATGTCTGGTTCAATTCTTCTGCCGCTGGAATGTCGCGTTCACGGCGCGCGATGAAGTCCAATAACTCTTCGTTTTTGGCCACGTCCAATTTCGGCTCTTCATATTGTGACAACAAATCGCGCGCATGTTTCAGCGCCCGTTCGTTGATTTCAACAGACCCATCCGCGACCCATTGTT
This sequence comes from Yoonia sp., assembly GCA_965660685.1. GTDB lineage: Bacteria > Pseudomonadota > Alphaproteobacteria > Rhodobacterales > Rhodobacteraceae > Yoonia. The sequence continues at coordinate 26,860 of CBFIAX010000004.1, forward strand.
CGATGGAATTGTTATCAAACATTTCAGGCATAAAATATGCGGATTGGAAATTATCTTGGGTATGTTGATGGCCAAGATAATGCCCTCCCGGCCCAATATCCGACACTGCGGATAATGCTGCGTCAAAATCGCCCCATTGTAAGCCTGACGCCATCCGGTGCGCCATTGCGCATTGCTCTGCATCGACAATAAATTTCGCAACTGAACAATGCATGCCTGCCTCGTTCCAGCCTGCCGAATGCCAGATGTAATTAGCACCCGAATGCATCACAGCGGACAGTGTCGTCGCACTTTCATAGCCCGCTTGCGCATCAAATGTTTTCGCCCCACCCAGCGTATTGGATGTCCGCCACGGTACGCCGTAATGACGCGCCATTTGCCCGATCATAAAGTTCATCATGCTAATCTCTGGTGTGCCCGCCATTGGGGCGCCGGATTTCATGCTCACCGTTGATAAATAGTGCCCGTATATCGCAGGCGCGCCCTTGCGGATCACTTGGGTATAGGCCAGCGCCGAAAGGGCTTCGGCGTTCAACTGCGCGACCGTCGCCGGCACTGATGCAGGCGTATTCGCCCCGCCCAACACAAAGGGCGAGCATAAAACCGGCTGGTTGCGTTTGCATAATGCGCGCATCGCGCCCAACATGGTTTCATCCCACACCAGCGGTGAATTCCCGTTGCAGTTCCCCGTGGTCACCGGGTGGGTTTCCATGAACGCCTCACCAAATAAAATGGCGCACATATCGAGAACGTCTTCGGTATTTTTGGGGCTAGTCGTCATCGTCATGAACGTCTTGTCGGAATATTTCATCGACGAATAAGCGATCCGCAGGTGCCGCTGTGAAATCGGATGATCGTAGGGTTCCACGATATGATGCGCAGAGGAATGCAGGCTAGGCAGCATATGGCTTAGCTTATGAAACATTGCCAAATCTTCGAGCAGCGGGTTGCGTCTGACATTGTCGAGGTCCCGCAAATACGGCGCGCCGGTCATTGGCACAAAAATGGCATTGCGCCCACCAAGGGCCACGTTCTTTTTCGGATCGCGGGCGTGATATGTAAAATCCGATGGAATGGTGGCGATAAGATCCCGCACCAAGCCACGATCTAAATACACCATTTCGCCTTCGACTTTTGCGCCCGCGGCCTTCCAATCGGCCAAGGCAATATCATCACGAAATTGAACGCCAACGTTTTCCAAAATATCCATCGATGCGGCATCAATTCGGGCGACCTGTTCGCTATCCATAATTTCGCAATGCGGCAAGGTATTCATCAGCCCCGGCAACATATCAAAATTCGGCGCCGTCCGAATGGCGCGGCGGGCGGTGCGGCCTCCGCTGCGGGCGCGGGTGGGTTTGGACATCGGGTTCTCCTATTTGCCACGCACTATGCAATATGTTCGCCAAAAATCACGGATAAAATGGCCTTGCCGATTTTGTTTTGCGCGCACCACGGTTTCTGCCAGTGTTAGCCTGAAAACTGCAAAGGACAGCCCCATGGACAACACGCCGGTTAAAGGGTGGAACCACGTGCCTCAAACACCGCTTCAGGTGTCGCCGTTTTTCACTTGGCCTCTCAGGCCTATGGCGATGCTCGCATGGGTTTGGAATTCTTGGTTTTTGATTACCGAAAAGCTGATTATTGTGGGCATCGCCTTTGTGTCATTCTATTGGTTTCAGCCCCCACTTTCGGAAACCGAAACGCTCGGGTTCGGATGGATCGCCGAAATGTTTGTGCGCAACCTTGTGCTGATGACAGCCGTCGCGGGCGGGTTGCATCTGTATTTCTACAGCTTCACGAAGCAGGGCAAAACGCTCCGCTATGATCCGCGACCATTGATGAAAGACGGGCGGCAATTCACGCTTGGCGGACAGATCAGGGACAATATGTTCTGGACGTTGGCCAGCGGTGTCACAATCTGGACAGCTTATGAGGTCCTGATGTTTTGGGCGATGGCGAATGGCTATGCGCCGATGTTGACCTTTGCTGCGCATCCAGCGTGGTTTGTGGCCCTGTTCCTGCTGGTCCCTATTTGGGAGAGCTTCTATTTCTATTGGATTCACCGTTTCCTACACATTCCGTTTTTCTACAAACATGTGCATGCGCTGCATCATCGCAACATCAATGTGGGGCCGTGGTCTGGGCTGTCGATGCACCCCGTAGAGCATCTGATTTTCTTGGGGTCCGTGCTGATCCATTTGGTTGTAGCCGCGCATCCGGTGCATATTCTGTTCCATTTGCAATACTATACGCTAACCGCCGCGACGACCCACACAGGGTTCGAAGGTCTCGTGGTTAAGGATAAAAACCGGCTGGCGTTGGGGACGTTTCACCACCAAATGCATCATCGCTATTTCGAATGTAACTACGGATCGCTTGAAATTCCGTGGGACAAGTTCTTTGGATCATTTCACGACGGAACAGAGGCCGCAGATGCGCGGATCAAAGAACGGCGTAAACGGATGATGGGCTAGGTGAGGCCCGATTTTTATTTACGAAACGACGCGGTGATACGGTCACTGCTATAATGTGTCGCGATCCAATCGCGCAGGGACATGGGACCGAACTGGTCGATATCCGCGCCATAACAATCCAGAATGTGATCCAAAATGCCTGATTTCGTCCACCGAAAATGCAAATAACGCGCCGCAAGTTGCTGACGCGCCACCGACAGGGGCGCATTTTCGACGTGTAGCAAATAAAATGCCGCCGCCAACCCCGTGCGATCTGCACCAGATTTACAGTGGATCAACAACGGCTTTTGCATCGTGTCGAAATGATCAAGCAACGCCAGATAGTCCGCGCGCGATGCCGCCCGCCGCGCGCTTAACGCCATGCTGACCAAGGTAAGCCCATTGGCTTCACAAGCTTCTTTTTCCAACAGATAGGGGCTGTTATTCGCTGTGCCACGCAGGTTCAAAATCGTTTTGAAACCACCCCTTGCATAGCCCGCCAAGCGGTCGGGATCAGGCTGATTGGCCCGCCATGCACCGGGCGCAAATTCGTGGGTATTGGCCCAAAGATGGCGCAGCATATGATGATCGTGATACCAAAAATGCGCCTCGGCCAATGACCGATCCGCGTCCGACAATACCGGCCCGAATACCGGCCGCCGCGATCTGGCGATGTCTTTGACTGCTTTTGTAAGTTTACGAAACATGCGACCTTCTACGTTACGAGGGTTGGTTTTTCCAGCAGGTTCACTGTGCGGATGACAACCATCCGGCCACGGGATAGTGTCGCCAAAACAACGAGAAATGCGACCGCGATGCCTCTTAAAATTCGACTTTGGCTTGGGCTTGGCGCGCTTTTTGCGCCCCTGATTCATATGGTTGCGCGGATGGCTCACCGGTCCCAAGGCGTCGACCCCGCCCGATTTGCTGAACGATTAGGAAATGCCTCTGCCCCGCGCCCCGATGGTAGGTTGGTCTGGGTGCATGCGGCCAGCTTGGGCGAAATCAACCAAATGCCTGCCGTGTTAAACCAGCTTGCCGCCGACGGCACCCAGATTCTTGTGACCACATTCAGCGGCAGCGGGGCGCAATGGGTCGCGGCAGAATTGCCCGATGTGATCCACCAATTCTTGCCGCTCGACACCCCCAAGGCCGTGCGAAAATTTCTGTCACATTGGTCCCCCGACTGCGCCGTTTTCGTCGAAAGCGATCTATGGCCCCGCTTATTATCCGAGACACATGCGCAAGGCATTCCAATGATATTGGTGAATGCCCGCCCGTCGAAATCTCGGGACAAGAACCCAAAGGCGCAAGCCGCATTGCTGGCCCATTTCGACGCAATCACGTGCAAATCCGATACCGTTCGCGACGGGCTGTCAGACATCGGATTGCCCGTAGAAAGACTTCACAGCTTTGGCGATTTGCGCGCTTACGGCAGCCCAATGCCTGTTGATGATACTGTATTGAGCACCCTGCGCGATCAGCTTGCAGTCCGACCAGTTTGGATCGCCGCATCGACCCATGCGGATGATGAAGACGCCGTCTTGGACGCCCATCAAGAGGTATTGAAACACGCGTCAAACGCCATTCTCATCTGGGCCCCCAGACACCCCAAACGCGCCTCGTCGATTATTGCAAAAGCCACGTCCATGGAATTGGCCCAAAGGTCGCGTGGTGCGCCGATCACCCATAATACGCAAATATACTTAGCCGATACGCTAGGTGAACTCGGAATTATGTTTTCATTGGCCAATACAGTGTTCCTCGGCGGGTCTTTTGGGAATGAAGGCGGGCATAATCCGTATGAACCTGCGCGATTCGGATGCGCGGTCATCACGGGACCAAACGCGCGCAATCATGCGGATGGGTTCGCTGCTCTGGGCGCCACTACCGTGCAGAATGAGACCGCGCTCGGACAAGCAGTTTTGGATCATTTGGCCATGCCCAAACCGCAGATCTCACTGCCCGACGGCCCCGACCCCGCAACACAGACCGCAGCCCTAATCCTTAACACACTACGGGTTTAACGCGCCTTAAACCGCGCGGTCAGGTCCGCGGCGTCATAGTCTTCGGCGATCCAGTCTCGTAGGGATTTTTGATCTTCTACACGCGCAAAGTCATCCAAAAGCATATCCAGAATGCCAGATGCGGACCAACGGATATGCAGGTACCGGAACGATAATTGCGCGCGGGCCTTGGCCAATGGCACGTCGCATTGGTCAATCAGGTAAAAAGCACTAATCAATCCGGTGCGATCCGCACCCGACCGGCAATGGATCAAAATACCCCGCTCTGCCGTGTCGAATATTTCGAAAACTTGCATTAAGGCCGCTTTGTCAGGCGCCAAATGTGCCGACAATCCATTGACAGCGTAATGGGTCAATCCCAATGCGTCGCACGCCTCTTGCGTCAGAGCATAATCTGGCTTCAGAGTCTTGCCCCGCAGATTAAGTACCGACTGCACACCTAACGCCTGATAGGCCGTTAACCGCGCATAGTCAGGCTGGTTCGACCGATACACATCAAAGGTGACTTGTTCGAAATTATGCCAACGCTTACGCAGCACATGATGGTCTACCCATTTAAACCAACGCAACGCACGCGCGCGGCCTTCTGCGGTGGCAAGGTCCGTTGGGACTGCTGCAAAGTGGTTGGAAATCCGCTGAGACAATCGTTTAAACATAATCACATAGCCTTCTGCCGAGTTGAACAATGACATAGGCGATAGGCAAACTGGATGGAAGACTAACTAAGCTTCTTAGCCTTGTGCGTACTGGGACGCGGTCTTAAAACGGAACCAAAGGTGGGCCAAATGTTCCGATTTTTATGGGCAAAATTGACACGAAACGAGGCCGCCTTGGCGCAATACTCATGCACTCTTTCTGATGTGCTGTGCCTGTTGTCCGGTAAATCCGTGGCCATCGTTGGAAATGCTCGAGCCTTGTCCCGATGCGACCAAGGGGCGTTAATTGACGCGGCCGATATTGTCGTCCGGATCAATGGCGCGCCCATGCCAAGCCCTATCTCGCATGGGGAACGCACTGATTGGATGGCAGTTTCGATGTCGCCACCGCGTCACATCATGGCAAAACGGTCACCAGATTTGACATTGTGGATGTCCCACAAGCGGCACCGCTTGGCCTGGTGGTTGGTGCAATCTGGTCCATTTTTCCTGAGATCCAACGAAGATTCAGATCGATTGGGCAACCGTCCGACGACGGGCCTTATGATCATCGACTTGGTTGCGCGATCAAAGGCCGCCGGGATCCATCTACATGGGTTTGATTTCTTCGCATCCCAGTCGCTTTCAGGCAGCCGGACTGCGGACCAAGTGCCGCATGATTTCCGATCTGAACAGGCATACATCGACGCACTTATCGCCGCGGATCCGCGCATCAAGCTACATCCGATGGATTAGCCTTTGACGACGCGGTCCAACGCCACGAGCTGGGTAAGCAACGCCTGAAGCCGATCGGTCGGCACCATATTGGGCCCGTCAGATGGCGCGTTGTCGGGGTCTTCGTGGGTTTCGATAAACACAGATGAAACGCCCACCGCCACGGCAGCCCGTGCCAGCGTTGGTACAAACTCGCGTTGGCCACCGCTCGTGGTGCCTTGCCCGCCCGGTTGTTGAACAGAATGGGTCGCGTCGAACATCACGGGGTATCCGGTCTGGGCCATAATCGGTAAACCACGGAAATCACTGACCAAAGTGTTATAACCAAAACTGGTACCACGATCACACAGAATGATCCGTTCGTTCCCCGTGCTCGCGATTTTATCAGCGACATGGGTCATGTCCCAAGGTGCAAGGAACTGCCCCTTTTTCACGTTGATCGCGGCCCCTGTTTTGCCGGCAGCCAGCAACAGATCGGTCTGACGGCACAGAAACGCAGGAATTTGGAGCACGTCAACGGCATCCGCCGCGCGGTCGCATTGGGCCGCGTCATGCACGTCGGTCAACACTGGGCAATCGAACGCGGCGCCCACGTCTTGCAGAATGCGCAAGCCTTCGTCGATGCCGATGCCGCGCGCGGTGCTGACAGAGGACCGGTTCGCTTTGTCGTAGGAGGATTTATAGATAAAGTTCAGGCCAACAGCTGCACATGCCGTCGCAATCGCCTCTGCTGTTTTCATGGCGTGATCCGCGTTTTCAATCTGGCACGGCCCCGCAATCAAGGTGAATGGCAGGTCGTTGGCGATGGTAATATCGCGGATTTTCACTTGGGCAGTCATGCAAGCACCTTTTCAATACGGGCGACATCAACGGGGTTGTTAAGCTCCCAGAACACGCGGCCTTTACCGTCCACCTCAACGCAGCGCACTGGCAGGCCAAGCTCTAAAAACCGCAGCTGTTCTAAACCTTCTAGCGTTTCTAATGGCATCGTCGATGCGGCGGCGTAGTCGGCCAAGGCCACGCGACGGTAAGCATAGACCCCGACATGGTGGAACACAGGGATAGGCTGGGAAGGATCAGGACCTTCGGGTGGCAGATAAGGGATGACCTCTTTCGAGAAATATAGCCCATTCATATCCGCGCCAAACACCGCCGTTGTGCCACCAACCTTGCCGGCCGCGCGATCATCGCGGAAGTTTTGCAGAGTTTCGGCATCACAGCGCAACACGGGCGTCGCGACCATATCCGCAGGGTTTTCTTCCATCGCTGCAATCAAGTCGGCCACAAACCATGCGGGGGTCAATGGTGCATCACCTTGCAAGTTCACGATGATATCGGCGTCGATCCCTGCGACCTCAACAGCTTGGGCGCAGCGTTCGGTGCCATTGCGACACGCCGGATCGGTCATGATGACTTGCCCACCAAACCCACGCACGCAATCAGCAATGCGATCATCGTCTGTCGCGACATATACGTCCGCAGCGTCAAGCACAGCGACAGCCGCATCCCAGCTCCGCTCGATCAGAGTTTTCGACACGCCGGACCCATCGCGCAGTTCCACAAGCGGTTTGCCGGGATAGCGTTGCGATGCGTAACGCGCAGGAATGATGATAACGGCTGACATTATTTCGCTCCTAGGCGCAGGCAATCGTGGATATGGATCAAACCGGATAATTCGCCATCTTGGGCGATCACCAGTGATGTGATTTTGCGGGCCTGCATTTCTTCTAGCGCAGTGCTGACAAATGTGTCTGGCGCGATGGTAAACGGGGTGTAATTGGCGACTTCGCCCGCGGTTTTCCCCCAGACTTCTGGCCCTTGCCTGCGCAAATCACCATCGGTGATGATCCCCGTCAGGCGATTGTCGCGATCACGCACCAGCGCAACACCCAACCCTTTTTCGGAAATCTCGATCATGGTTTCGTGCATTGGGGTGTCGGCGGTGACCATGGGCAGATCAGCCCCGCTGTGGGCGATGTCGCTGACGACCTTTAGGCGCGCGCCAAGGCTACCACCAGGATGGAAACGTCCGAAATCATCGTCGGTTGTGCCCAAAAGTCGCGACAAGCTGACCGTCAACGCATCGCCAATCACCATCATCACAGTGGTTGAAGTGGTGGGCGCGCGGCCGATCGCACAGACCTCTGTCACGGGTTCATAGATAATCTTGTGGGTCGCGAAACTGGCAAGCGCGCTGCCCGCTCGGGACGTGATCGCCACGAATGGCAGCTCCCGATTGCGGCAGTAGTGGATCACATCCGACAGCTCTGGCGTTTCGCCCGAATTGGACAAGGCCAAAACGATGTCGCCATCAACAAGGTTACCCATATCACCATGGCTTGCCTCTGTCGCATGCACAAAATAGGCGGGTTTTCCGATGGATGCGAGGGTGGCGGAAATCTTGCGTCCGACGTGGCCGGATTTACCAATGCCGGTAACTACAACGCGCCCCGCTTCACGGTGCATCAATGCGGCAACTTCAGCAATCTGATCAGCGACTTGCGGGCCGGTTTTCACCAATGCCGCCGCTTCTTCTTCAAACACCCGAAGGATCTGCGCGTGAAGTTCCTGCACCATGGTGGTTTCCTTTTTAACTGCCTCGCAAATCCCATATTTTGGGCAGGCGCGCAATCGTGATGTGGGTCTAGCACGTGGGCGCGACGGCTGTGGCCTTGATGATCGCAAAAATATTGGCGCCGACTGTCAGGTTCATGTCGCGCGCGCTGGCCTGAGTGATGCGCGCCAAAAGCAGGGTATTTCCGACGCGCAGTGACACGGAAACACCACCCGTTCCCGCATCGATTGCGGTGATTGTCACCGGCATTACATTGCGTGCCGAAATTTGGCTGGGCGCCGCGCCCGCCAAGATAATGTCATGGGCCGGAATGCGCAGGCGGATCGTATCACCGATGCGGCCGACCTGCCCTGATAGACTTAATTGTCCGCCATCAAAGGCCAAGCGCGTCATCTGATCAGCCGCATCATGGGCCAAAACAGTCGCCGAAATCACTGCCCCCGCGTCCCGTGCGCCAAGCACCGCGACAGACGCATGATCGGCCAGAACCGCGCCCAATGGTCCATGCTTTACAACCCGCCCATCCGCCATAATCACGAGGTGGTTGGCGAGTTGCGTCACCTCTGCCATGGCGTGGCTGACATAGATCATCGGCATTTTCAGGTCGTCACGCAGACGGACCAGATAGGGCAGCACCTCTTCCTTGCGCCGAGCATCAAGGGCGGCGAGCGGTTCGTCGAGCAGCAGCATGTCTGGATTGCTCATCAGTGCCCGCCCTAAGGCGACGCGTTGTTTTTCGCCGCCCGACAGACCTGCGGGTTTACGTGCCAATAAGTTCCCAAGCCCAAGAAGGTCGATGATCTTATCGTGATCATGCCTCCCCCCAAAAGTCAGATTTTTCGCAACCGTCATATGCGGAAACAGCCGCGCATCTTGGAAAACATATCCAAGCCTGCGGTTTTGCACTGGTACTGACTGAGCACCATAGAACAGCACATGCTCATCTAACGTAATCGCCCCTCTGTCAGGGCGCATCAGACCCGCTATTGCGTTGATAACGCTTGTTTTTCCAGAGCCCGACGGCCCAAATATGGCGGTCACCCCGCGGGCTGCTTCAAACTGAGCGTCCAAGCTGAAATCACCCAATCGCTTTTTCACATCAACGCGGATCATCGTGCCACCATCCGACGTGCCAGCCATTCTGACAGGATCAATGCACCCATGGCCAGCGCGACGGAAATGCAGACCAGCCAGACCACCGCGCCTTCTTGGCCGGGCACTTGTAAGGCGGCATAAATCGCCGATGGGATCGTCTCGGTCTGCCCCGGAATGGCCGCAACAAAGGTGATGGTCGCGCCGAATTCGCCCAACGCCTTGGCGAAACCAAGCACTGCACCCGCGATCATTGCAGGGCCGATCAATGGCATCGTGACTTGGCAAAAGACCCGCGCATTCGAAGCGCCCAATGTCCGCGCCGCGTCCTCTAATCCGGTGTCCACGGCCTCGAACCCTAACCGGATTGCCCGCACCATTAACGGAAACCCCATGATCCCGGCCGCCAATGCCGCCCCCGTCCAGCGAAACGCCAATGTGATACCGAACCATTCGAATAACAATGCGCCCAGCGCCCCTTGGCGGCCAAAGACCACAAGCAGCAGATAACCAGTGACAACGGGCGGTAAGACCAGCGGCAAATGCACCAGACCATTGAGCAAGCCATGCCCACGAAACCGTTTGCGGGCAAGGACATATGCCACGCAAATGGCCAGCGGCAACGCGCAGAGCGTCGCCAATGTTGCAACCTGAAGCGACAAAATTACGGGTGTCCAATTCATGGCGCGATGAAGCCAGCAGCGGAAAGTGCGGCCTGCCCTGCTTCGCCTTGCAGCAACGCCCAAAACGCGACGGCATCGGCATCATTCGACACCAATCCCCCCCGATAGCGGATAGGCGGGTGATCGGCGGGATCAAAACGCGCGACAACACGGACGGCGTCCGTAATGAGCGCATCTGTAGCATAAGTGATTCCCAAAGCCGCCTCGCCCCGCGCCACCAATGACAGGGCCGCACGCACGTTATCCAGCTCGACCACATTGCCTGCAACTGCGTTCCAAAGGTCCAAGTTTTCTAACGCGGCTCGTCCGTAAATTCCGGCTGGTACGGCTTGGGTAAACCCCATCGCTAGCTTGCCGTCGCCGAGCGTGATTGGCAGTTTCGCCAAATCCAAATCGGGCGCGTCCGAAGGGCCGATCACAACCAAAGTGTTCGACGCAAAATCAGCGACGTCCGTCACAGCGTATGCATCAATTAGGTCCTGCATCCAAGCATCATTGGCCAGCAATACCACATCCGCTGGCGCGCCCTGTTGGATCTGCCGCGCCAACGCGCCGCTGCCGCCATATGACGCGACAATTTCGCTTTCTAACCGGTCCAACGGCCCTTTAAGGCTGGCGGCGGCAAAAACGACAACCGGATCAGCAGCGACAGGGGCCGCGATCAGCGCGCAAAGGGAAACGATCAACTTCATGCGCCGACTATCCGCGCCACAGCCGCCATATTCAAGACCGCAATCGCGCGCTGAGCTGAGCCACACGGTCGCGGACATCAGGCGTTATCGGGCCACCGCGTGGCGCATCCGCCAATGTGTCGATCCAATGGGGCTGCGGCGAACGGGTCCGGTGCGGGTCTTTCCACTCTAACCCGCGCAAAACCACTTGGGCCGATTCAGGCAATACAGCCGGCATTTCGTACCCGTTCAATGTCGCCCAGACACCTGTCCAAGCCCGCCCCACTGACCAAGGGTTATACCCGCCCCCACCCGTCACAAGATATCGCGGTGCGAGCGGGCGCAGGGCTTTGACGACACCCCAAAGGGCGCGATTTGACATAGCCAAACGGGCTTGGGGGTCTTCTGTCACCGCATCAGCCCCGCATTGCAACACAATCGCGTCAGGCTGAAATGCAGTCACAGCAGGCAAAATCACATCATTCAGCGCCAAGGCCATATCATCGTCATTGGCCCCACGCGGCAGGGGTAAGTTGAACATATTTCCGACGCCGATGTCTGTCATCGCCCCTGTGCGCGGCCAACGGTTTTCTTCATGCGTGGACATCAGCAGCGTGTCAGGATCATCCGCAAACGCGGCTTCCACCCCATCAGGGTGATGGGCGTCAATATCCACATAGGCCACGCGCTGCGCCCCGTTTCGGCGCAAGGATTGGATCGCCAGCACCGGATCGTTGAGGTAGCAAAACCCGCCAGCGCGATCCGGCATGGCGTGATGCGTACCGCAGCCCGGCGCATAGATCACGCCGCCATCGCGCAATAACTCTCCTGCCAGTAACGCGGCGCCGGCAGATGTCGCCGGACGGCGGTACATTTCCGCAAAAATCGGATTGGAGTGTGTCCCAAGCTCATGGCGGTTGCGAACTGCGTCACTGACAGATTGCGCGGCTTCTGCGGAAAATAGGGCATGGATATAATCAGCCGTGTGAAACCCGATCAGTGCCGCAGGTTTCGCCATAGGGCTATTGATATACTGGTCGCGCGGGAGCCAGCCCAGCGTGCGGGTCAAATCCAGCACCGTCGACACACGTGGCACGCGCAATGGATGCCAATCACCATAATGCGAATGCCGATAAATTTCGGATGCGATCATCCGAGGGCTGGCATGTGCCGCGGGAGTGTGGAACCTATGGGTCATCGACCTGTTGTATCCCGATCAAAGCCGTTTGCCATGTCCAAGACGCCAAAAAAACCGGTGCCATTAAAGCTGCGAAGCGCAGGCAAGACCGATGTGCGGGCGCAGTTCGCGGCACTTTGTTATCGGTATAAGAACGACAAGCTACAGGTTTGCATTGTCACGACACGCGGGTCCGGTCGCTGGATCTTGCCGCGCGGCTGGCCCACACACAAGAAAACCGCACATGATGGTGCGGCCATTGAAGCCTATGAAGAGGCCGGGATCACCGGTCAGGTTTTTCCAAACGCCGTTGGCACATATGTGTATGATAAACCGCTCGACGATGGGGTCGCCCCCGTTTTGGTCGTTGTTTATGCCATTCACGCAACGCAGGTGGCCAAGAAATGGCCCGAAAAATCCGAACGCAAGCGCAAATGGGTTAGTCTTCGGACCGCCGCGAAAAAGCTTGATGAACCGGGACTGAAACAAATCGTGGCCCATTTCGATCCGGCGCGATTGCACGTTGCACCACCCGCGCAATAACCTATCTTACGTTTCATGATACGCTTCACCCTGTCTTGCGAAAATGACCACCAGTTTGAAAGCTGGTTTGCATCCAACGCGGCCTGCGACAAATTGATGGCGGCAGGCATGGTGGAATGCACATCTTGTGGATCGGCCAAGATCAAGAAAACGCTCATGTCCCCATCGGTCGCGAAAAAGGGCGCAATCACAGCGCCAGAGGCCGAGACCCCGATGGAAAAGATGCGCAAAGAGGTCGAAGCGACATCTGAATACGTCGGCGAGAACTTTGCCACCCAAGCGCGCGACATGCATGACGGCGTAATTCCCGATAAACCGATTTACGGCGAGGCGAACCCGCAAGAAGCCCGCAAACTATTAGATGACGGTGTGCCTGTCGTTCCGCTTCCATTTTTTCCAAGCAAAAAGGTGAATTAAATGACGACGCTCATTACTGGCGCAAACCGTGGCATTGGCGCAGCCCTTTTTGATAAATTTGCCGCGTCTGGCGAACACACGATTGGCACATCGCGCCAAGATGACAGCCATTTGACGCTGGATGTGACCAACCCCGCGTCATTCGCAGACCTCCACACCGCCATGAACGGTGCACCGATTGACACGCTAATCTGCAATGCAGGCGTGATGTTCGACAAATTCTGGAACCTTGAAGGAGATTACACACCCGACCTGTGGGCCAAGACGATGGCCGCCAATGTAACCGGCGTATTCTTTACCATCGACGCGCTATTGCCGCTTATCCGCAAGGTAAAAGCGGGTAAAATCGCAATCATCTCGTCGCAGATGGGGTCCAGCACGCAAGCCAGCGGCGGGTCATACGCGTACCGCGCATCCAAGGCTGCTGTGCTGAATTTGGGCCGCAACCTTGCCAATGATCTGGCGTCTGAGGGCATCGCCGTGGGAATCTATCACCCCGGCTGGGTCCAGACTGACATGGGCGGGGCAGAGGCTTCGATCACAGTGGATCAATCCGTTTCGGGCCTATTCCATAGGATCACGGCGCTTTCTATGGAAACGACGGGCTGTTTCGAGACTTATGAAGGCGAACAGCTGCCCTTGTGATCTTGCCCTTACGCGCGCTTGCCAGTAGGAAGCGCGCGTAACTTTAGTTAAGGCCACGATCATGCCAACTCTCGTAATGAAATTCGGCGGCACGTCCGTCGCCAACCTCGACCGGATTGCGCGCGCATCCAAGCGCGTCGCGTTGGAAGTGTCCAAAGGCTATGACGTCATCGTCATCGTGTCCGCCATGTCGGGTAAAACCAACGAAATGGTGGGCTGGGTCAATGAAACGTCCCCGCTTTATGACGCCCGCGAATACGATGCGGTTGTGTCATCGGGCGAAAACGTCACAGCGGGCCTGATGGCGCTGCGGTTGCAGGAAATGGATATCCCTGCGCGCAGTTGGCAAGGCTGGCAAGTGCCGGTGAAAACCACATCCGCCCATTCATCCGCGCGGATCGAAGAAATCCCAACTGAAAACATCACCGCCAAATTTGGCGAAGGGATGAAGGTTGCTGTAGTCGCCGGTTTCCAAGGTGTGTCGCCCGAGGGCCGCATCACCACGCTGGGCCGTGGCGGGTCTGACACGACCGCCGTGGCATTTGCCGCCGCCTTCGATGCAGAGCGGTGCGATATTTATACAGACGTCGATGGCGTCTACACTACCGACCCACGTATCACCGACAAGGCGCGCAAACTGGATAAAATCTCGTTTGAGGAAATGCTCGAATTAGCATCTCTTGGTGCCAAGGTGTTGCAAACGCGGTCGGTCGAATTGGCCATGCGCTATAAGGTACGCTTGCGCGTGCTGTCATCATTTGAAGAACCATCCGACACAGCCGGAACGCTTGTCTGCGATGAGGAGGAAATCATGGAATCCAACGTAGTGGCCGGTGTGGCCTATTCCCGCGACGAAGCGAAAATGACGCTGATCTCTGTGGCGGACCGCCCAGGCATCGCCGCCGCGATCTTTGGCCCCTTGGCCGAAGCAGGCGTAAACGTCGATATGATTGTGCAGAACATTTCCGAAGACGGGCGCACAGACATGACGTTTTCCTGCCCCGTTGATCAAGTGGCCCGCGCACAGCAAGCCATGGACGCGGCCAAAACCGCAGGCGACATCAACTTCCACGATCTGGTCAGCGACACGGATGTGGCCAAAGTATCCATCGTCGGCATCGGCATGCGCAGCCACGCTGGCGTCGCCGCCAAAATGTTCGAAACCCTCCGCGAAGAAGGCGTGAACATTAAGGTCATTTCGACGTCCGAGATCAAAGTTTCCGTGTTGATCGACCGCAAATACATGGAATTGGCAGTCCAAGCATTGCATGATGCCTTCGATTTGGACAAAGCGGCATAATCAACGCCCTGTTAAAGCTTACAAAGCCTCCTTATGGTTCTGCTATAGGGAGGCTTTTATGTTTAGATCTTTAACGCATACTGCGTTATTGACCGCGGCTATTTCGTTTCCGGCGCAGGCCCAAGACACCCTGCCCGATTATGCAAATGACTTGTTCCTCCGCACAGTTGCCCATGAAATGGGTCACGCTGTGATCCGCGAGTTTGATCTGCCCGTGCTGACAAGCGAAGAAATGATGGCTGATGATTTCGCCACGGTGTTTTTGGCGATGCATATGCCTGACCGTGCTGTCGCAATCACAGATGCCTTTGTGCAGTTTGAATTTAACGATAACGATCAAGAAGGGTTCTATTCAGAATATCTTGATGGGGAACGCCGCGCCGGACGCGCGACCTGCTTACTCTACGGGATCGACCCTGATAAATTCGGCGAGATCGCAGGTTTCATGAACCTTGACGGCGACGATGCTGCGCACTGTGCCGAAACAGCCCCTGAAATCGCCCGCAGTTGGCGCCGGATTCTGGCCCCATTGATGATGCCCGCTGGCGCGCGCGTCACCGAAGTTGGCGCAGGTTTTGACCCCGACAGCCAATTTGCCGAAAGCTTGCAAACCTCTGGCACCATCGACGATGCGGTTGACATGCTTTCATCGTTTGATTGGCATTCTCAGGTGCGTCTCAATATTGTGCAATGCGATGGCAGCGCTGGCTGGGCGCGTAATGGGCGCCGGATCACGGTCTGCGATGCCTATATCCAACGATTTATCGACAGCCAATAAAGGGCATATTCATGACACTTCCCACAACGATGTCCGGCATCGCGCTAACCGGCTATGGCGGGCTGGAATGCCTTGAATGGCGCGATGATCTTCCCATGCCCCAGCTTGGCCCTGATGACGTGCTGATCCGCGTGGGTGCCGCAGGTGTAAATAACACCGACATCAACACCCGCACGGGTTGGTATGCCAAATCGGTGACAGATGGCACGTCGGACGATGCCAAATTAGGTCCGAACGAAGATGGCACATGGAACGGCGAAGCATTGGCTTTTCCGCATGTCCAAGGGGCAGATTGCTGCGGCATTATCGTAGCAGTTGGCGAAAATATCGACGCGACCCGCATCGGCGAACGCGTTTTGACCCGAACGATGCGCAACTACCGGATGGCAGGCGGCAGCAACCGCGTGGTCACCCAAGGGTCCGAAACCCAAGGGGCCTTCGCGCAATATATGTCCGCACCAGCTCATGACGCCGTGACGGTCGAAAGCGCGTGGACAGACATCGAGCTGGCCTCGATCCCATGCGCCTATACCACCGCCGAGGGCATGTTGGTGCGGGCCGGACTGGGTGCGGAAAACGTATTGATCACAGGCGCATCTGGCGGTGTCGGCTCTGCCGCTATTCAATTGGCCAAACGACGTGGGGCCACCGTTTGGGCAGTCACCCAAGCCGATAAGGCCGCAGCATTGCGCGATATCGGCGCGGATCACACGTTGGATCGAGACGCAGCCTTGCCCGAAAACCATTTCGATGTTGTCATCGATCTGGTAGCCGGACCGCGCTGGCCGGACCTGCTTGATACTCTCAAACCGATGGGGCGCTACGTGGCATCTGGCGCGATAGCCGGACCAATGGTCAGCTTGGATGTGCGCACGCTGTATCTGAAAGACCTGTCACTGCTTGGATCAACCGCACAGCCAGACCACATCCTGCCCGACGTCGTGGGCTATATTGAACGGGGCGAAATCAAACCGCTGGTTTCCGCCACATATGCTCTGCGCGACATTCATGCAGCCCAATCCGCATTTATGGGCAAAACACTGATTGGGAAAATCGTCCTTCAGGTTGAATAGTCAGGGTTCCCCTGCCCTTCACAGACCAGTATGAAGGGACCAAGGGGGGCGTGATGCCTGAACGGATTGAGACAGAAAGCCGCAAACTGCTGGGCCGCCTGCGCGAGGCTTTGGCCACCAGTGGCGAGGGTCAAGAACGGCTGGATAGCGTCGTCAACGTCATTGCCACGTCGATGCGCACCGAGGTGTGCTCTATCTATTTGTTCCGCGACGAAGACACGCTCGAACTATGTGCGACGAAAGGTTTGGAAAAAGACGCGGTGCATCAAACCCGCCTAAAGCTTGGCGAAGGTCTTGTTGGCCAAACCGCAAAAAGCCGCCACGTGGTTAACACCCCTGACGCCCCAAGCGAAGCTGGCTTTCGCTACATGCCGGAAACCGGCGAAGAACGGTATTCATCGTTCTGTGGCGTGCCTGTACAACGCTTAGGCGACGCCTTGGGCGTGCTTGTCGTGCAGTCCAAAGATGCCCGCGAATTTTCGCCCGACGAGGTTTACGCGCTTGAAGTTGTGGCCATGGTGCTGGCCGAAATGACCGAACTTGGCGCATTTGTCGGCGAAGGCGCGGCCCTATCGGCCCGCCACACACAGCCGGTTTTGTTCCGCGGGTCCATTGCCCAAGAAGGCGCATCCGAGGGGCAGGTTTACCTGCATGAACCCCGCGTTGTGGTGACCAATCCGATTTCCGACGACCCAGATGTCGAATTACCTCGCCTGCGCGAGGCCGTGGACACATTGCGCGTCAGCCTTGATGATTTGCTATCAGAGAACGCGAATAAGGACGTCGAACAAAAGAAAGTTTTCGAATCCTATCGCATGTTCGCCAATTCGCGCTCTTGGCTTTCTCGGATGGAAGCCGATGTTGAAAACGGACTATCCGCAGAGGCCGCGGTGGAAAAGGAACAATCGCTGTTTCGCGCCCGCTTAGGCCGGTCCAAGGACGCTTACATGCGCGAACGCATGTCCGATCTGGACGACCTGTCTAACCGGCTGTTACGCATTTTGACAGGCCAAGGCGCCGATGTTGCCGACATGCCTGACAACCCGATCCTCGTGGCCCGTAACATTGGGCCGGGTGAATTGTTAGAATACGGCAAGACGCTCAAGGGTATCGTCTTGGAAAATGGATCTGTCGGCAGCCACGCCACAATCGTGGCCCGCGCTTGGGCCATTCCATTAGTCATCAACGCCAAGGGGATCACACGCGAAGCGTTAAACGGCGACAACATTTTGGTCGACGGCGAACAGGGCATCGCGCATTTGCGCCCTGATGAAACCGTGCAGGCCGCATTCCGCGATAAGATTGCGATGCAAACGCGGGCACAAGAACGCTATGCCTCGATCCGCGACCTGCCAGCCACGACCAAAGACGGCGTGACTGTATCTCTACAAATGAACGCCGGTTTGATGGCTGACCTGCCGTCGCTGGACGGATCAGGTGCCGAAGGCGTCGGCCTTTTCCGCACAGAATTGCAATTCCTTGTGCGTAATAAGATGCCCCGCCGCGCAGAGCTATCGGCGCTATATTCCCGTGTATTGGCCGCGTCGAAAGGGAAACGCGTGGCTTTCCGCACGCTCGACATCGGGTCCGATAAGGTTTTGCCTTATATGAAACCCAACGACGAACCAAACCCTGCCATGGGATGGCGCGCGATCCGCGTTGGGCTTGATAAGCCCGGCGCGCTGCGAATGCAGCTGCAAGCGTTGATCCGCGCGGCCAAAGGTGGCCCCCTTTCGGTCATGTTTCCATTCATCGCGCAATACGGCGAATTCCAAGATGCCAAAGCCGAGATGGACAAGGCCATGGCCCGCGAACGCAAACTGGGCAATCTGCTGCCGTCTGATCTAAAAGTTGGCGCAATGTTGGAAACGCCTTCGCTAGCTTATGCACCCGATGCGTTTTTCAAAGAAGTCGATTTTATTTCTGTCGGCGGCAATGATTTGAAACAGTTCTTCTTTGCTGCAGATCGCGAGAATGAACGGGTGCGCCAGCGCTATGACACGTTGAATCCCGCGTTTTTAGGGTTCCTTAAATTGGTCGTTGACCGTTGTGCAGCGTTCGATACGCCACTGTCGTTTTGTGGCGAAGATGCGGGCCGCCCTGTAGAAGCTTTGGTATTTTCGGCCATAGGGTTCAAAACACTGTCGATGCGTCCGGCCTCTGTCGGGCCAGTCAAGCATCTGTTGCGGCGGGTTGACCTGTCCGAAGTCCGCGCAATTGTGGACAACTCAATCGCGAATGGTGACGCATCTGTGCGCCGTGCGGTGGCCGATTGGCTTGTCTATCAGGTTTAGGCTCGTTTCACAGGCACATCGCGGGCCGCAAGCACGCAGTGGAATTCATCCAGCACCCGCTTTTCCCCATGATCGCGCGCAAGTTTACGCAGACCAAAATGCACATGCGCCATTTGGACATAGTAGTCGGTGAACGCGTAATTGGTCCCCGCCCCCGCCGCCGCACCCAAAATCGGCACCGCTTGGGACGCGAGCTTTTGCGAAAGGACCGTCGCGAAGCGCGGTGCGACTTTGCCCAGCAATCCGTGCACAGCCGCCCCCGTTAACCCCAATCGCGCGCCAAAAAATGACGTATCTACACCGTCGTCGCCCGTACCTGGACCGCCCGCGCCGAACACGGCAAGACATTCCAAACGGGTTTCTTGGGACATCGGGTCTTCACCATATTCCGCCGCGACCCCTTGAACGGCGCGAAAAATGACTGTTGTGGCAACTGGTAATTCCATCAACGCGGTCGGAAGCCCACCAAGCCCGCCAATCGCCCCCGATATCGCACCCATGGCGCGGTGCACATTGTCGGAACCGCCATATGTGCCACGGCTGCGACTGGCGGTGTCATAGCTGGCCTCTAACGCCCGCCTTGCGGCAACGCCAATTTGGGCGCGTGCGCCAGTGGGCAGCATTTTCAGCCCGTCTTCGACTTGGCCGCCGACGAAATTTATAGCCTTCATCAACACACCGCTAGCGCGCTTTTGCCGGATCGCAACATCGGCGATTGCCGCGCGAAGTTCATCATCAAGGGCGTCGGACGGGATCAAATCTTGGGTCATGACAAATAGATGGGGTCTTTGGCGTGGTTTTCAATCCGTCCACGCCTTCACGTCGCCCGTGACCCCGTCCCATGCCCCGTTTCGCAGGGCAGTCCCTAAGACACGTTCGGGGTTTGTGGGCGGCGGCATGGTGACAGTGTCGAGCAAAGTGAAGCCGAATTTGTTGTAATAGGGCTCATCACCCACAAGCATCACACGGTCCCAGCCACGCTTTTTCGCTATACTGAGCGCATGGAATATCAAAAGCCGTGCGAGCCCCTCTCCTTGCCGCGTCGGATGTACGGCAACGGGACCAAGCAAAGCGACATCATTGCCACCAACGCGAACCGGCCAATGGCGGATTGCACCGGCCAGAATACCAAGCCCATCACGGGCCGTCAGGCAAAGCGGACGAATTGGGTCAACCCCATCGCGCAATCTGTAAGACGACAAGGCCGACCTGCCCGGGGCAAAGCATAGATCATAGAGCGCCTCGACTTCCCACCAGTCGTCTGGGCCCTCGGTGGCCAAAGTGATCGCTTCAGTTTGCACGCGCATCCCTCTGGTCAAAGCGTTTGCGCGAAGCTACCTAGAAAGCAACGCAACGAAAAGGTGTCATGCGATGTTTTACGAACCAAAAAATGGCCACGGATTGCCGCATAATCCGTTCAACGCGATTGTCACACCCCGCCCGATTGGTTGGATTGCGACGCGTGGCGCTGATGGGTCTGACAACCTTGCACCCTATTCGTTTTTCAACGCCGTGGCTTACGTGCCGCCGCAAGTGATGTTTTCGTCAACCTCTGCGAAGCCCGACCGTGGGGACACAAAGGACAGCGTGGCCCATATCCGCGAAACTGGCGTGTTTTCTGTGAATATCGTGAGCTTTGCCTTGCGCGATGCCATGAATATTACGTCTGCGATGTGGCCCAAAGAAGCGGATGAGTTTGCCCAAGCGGGTTTGGATAGGGCCGAATGCAGCACAATCAACTGCCCACGCGTGGCGGCCAGCCCCGCGACGTTGGAATGCCGCATGACCCAGATAGTACCATTGGAAGGTCCAAATAATTTCGCTGTTTTTGGGGAAGTGACCGGCGTGCATATGCGCGACGAATGTTTGGTGGACGGCATGTTCGATGTCACAACGTTCAGCCCACTGTCGCGTTTAGGCTATCGCGATTACGCCGTTGTGCGTGAGACAATGACATTGAAAAGGCCGGACGACAATTAAGTCATCCGGCCCATTTCGATTTTTCGTCGAAAAATCGCGCCCGGCAGCTTAGTGACCGCCGAGAATGCCCGTTTTCACACCGTAATCCACAGCGATTTCGTAATCAGGATCATCGTCACTATCGACCACAAGGTGCCCTGCTTTTGACAGCAGCTCGTGGCATTCGCGGGTCAAGTGGCGCAGTTGAATGCGCTTACCCGCATCCTCATATTTGCCCGCAACCGCTTCGATTGCTTGCAGCGCAGATTGGTCGACAACGCGGCTCCCCTCAAAATCGATGATAACGAGGGACGGATCATCATGCACTTGGAACAGCTCTGCAAAACCTTCGGACGAGCCAAAAAAGAGCGGGCCATTAACCTTATACACTTTGGCGCCTTCTGGCGTTTCATGTGTGCTGGCATAGATGCGTTTGGCATTGTTCCATGAATAGGCCAGCGCTGACACGATCACACCGACAACCACAGCAGTCGCGAGATCGGTCATGACGGTCACAACCGTCACAAGGATAATGACGAAGGCATCTGTCAGTGGGACCTTGCGCAGAATTGTCAAAGAATTCCATGCAAACGTGCCGATCACGACCATGAACATCACACCGACCAATGCGGCCAGCGGGATCTGTTCGATCAGACCTGATGCAAACAAAATGAAGCACAACAGAAATAATGCCGCCGCAATACCCGCGATGCGCGTGCGCCCGCCAGATTTCACGTTAATCATCGATTGCCCGATCATCGCACAACCGCCCATGCCGCCGAATACGCCAGTCACTGTGTTAGCCACGCCTTGTGCCACACATTCTTGGGATGCGCCGCCGCGTTTATTGGTCATTTCACCAACCAAGTTCAGCGTCAGTAGGCTTTCGATCAAACCAATGGCGGCCAGGATAAGCGCATAGGGCAGAATGATCCAAAGCGTTTCCATGTTGAATGGGACCGCAGGGATGTGGAACGGCGGCAATCCGCCTTGGATCGAGGCCAGATCGCCAACGCGCGGCACATCAAGCCCAAAAATGATCACAATCGCGGCCACAATACCGATACCCGCTAATGGTGCCGGAATGGCCGTTGTGATCCGAGGCATCACCCAAATGATTGCCATTGTCACGGCCACAAGGCCCAACATCATCGCCAAGGGCGCGCCGGACAACCATTGGCCGCCCTCAAGCCCATGTGCGCCCACTACTGCGGACCCAGGTACTTGGAATTGGCTCATTTGGGCCAAGAAAATCACAATCGCGAGGCCGTTCACAAACCCAAGCATCACGGGATGTGGCACCAGCCGGATAAATTTGCCCCAGCGCATGATACCCACGAAAATCTGGATTAGCCCCATTAAGACCACGGTCGCGAACAGATATTCAACGCCGTGCCGTGCAACAAGCGATACCATCACAACGGCCAAGGCACCGGTTGCACCTGAAATCATACCTGGACGGCCACCGATCAGGGCGGTGATTAAACCAACGATAAAGGCAGCGTAAAGGCCCACCAGTGGGTTCACACCTGCGACAAAAGCGAAGGCAACCGCTTCTGGCACCAGTGCCAAGGCGACTGTCAGCCCCGACAAAATTTCGATCCGCATCCGTGCGGGGGTCAGTGGGGCAGCGGGGTCGCGCAGCGCGAGACTATCTGCAAATCGTGCTAAAAGGGCCTGCGCCATTTTTATGTGTCCTGATGTTGAATTCAAACTTTGCCCGCCCCTACCAAGCGTGCACGCAATTGTCACCCCTGCAGCGCAAAGCCCGTTGCGTGCGTGCGGGACTTGCATCACATTGAAACCATTGGCGGCAATTGTGGCCGCGGATCGCACGAGCGAGGACAGCATGACAACATATCTTGGCATTATCGGCGGGTCGGGGCTTTATGACATTCCGGGATTACAAAATCCTGAATGGGTCAGCGTGGACAGCCCATGGGGCGCACCGTCGGATCAGATTTTGACAGGCACCATCAGCGGATTGCCCGTGGCTTTCCTGCCACGCCACGGACGCGGCCATGTGCATAGCCCGACCACTGTGCCGTACCGCGCCAATATCGATGCGCTAAAACGCTTAGGTGTTACCGATGTTGTCAGCATTTCAGCCTGTGGATCGTTTCGCGAAGACCTTGCCCCCGGTGACTTCGTGATCGTTGAGCAGTTCATTGACCGCACTTTCGCGCGCGAAAAGTCATTTTTTGGCACTGGCTGCGTGGCACATGTCAGTGTGGCCCATCCTGTTTGCCCTGCCTTATCAACGGCTTGCTTGGAGGCGGGACAAACAGTGGGCGTGACCATGCACAATGGTGGCACCTATCTGGCCATGGAAGGCCCGCAGTTTTCATCCCAAGCTGAAAGCCACATGTACCGCGCTTGGGGCTGTGACGTGATTGGCATGACCAATATGCCCGAGGCCAAACTGGCCCGCGAAGCAGAGCTGCATTACGCATCCATTGCCATGATCACCGATTATGACAGCTGGCACCCAGACCACGGGGCGGTGGATGTGTCTGATGTGATCAAAACGCTGCAAGTCAACGGAACAAAGGCGCGTGATTTGGTAATGGCGTTATGTGCGCGGCTCGGCGCGCAAACTTCGGCTTGCACCGACGGCTGCGCCACGGCATTGACCCATGCAATCATGACCGCCCCAGACAAGCGCGATCCTGATCTGATCGCAAAACTCGACGCCGTCGCTGGCCGCGTCCTTTGAAAGCTGACCGATGAAAACTGTCCAAGACTATATCCGCACAATTCCCGATTTCCCCCATGAAGGGATCATGTTCCGTGATGTGACAACGCTGTTTTCAGACCCGCGTGGATTTCGCATCGCGATTGACCAGATGCTCGCACCCTATGCGGGTGTTGAATTCGACAAGGTTGTGGGGCTAGAGGCGCGCGGCTTCATCCTTGGCGGTGCCATAGCGCATCAATTGGGTAAAGGCTTTATTCCGATTCGCAAGAAGGGCAAATTGCCCGGCAAAACGATTCAACAGGCCTATACGTTGGAGTATGGCGAGGCGGTAATGGAAGTGCATGACGATGCCCTGCAGGCCGGTGAAAAGGTGCTGTTGGTCGATGATTTACTGGCCACAGGTGGAACGGCAGAGGCTGGGATCAAGCTGGTAGAGCGCATGGGCGCATCTGTGATCGCTTCGGCGTTTATTATTGATCTGCCTGATTTGGGTGGCCGTACCAGGCTTGAGAAAATGGGCATGGATGTGCATGTCTTGTGCGACTTCGACGGGGCTTAGCCCCGCCGACAGGCTGGGGGCCAGCCCCCAGACCCCCGAGGTATTTTTAGCCAGAAGAAGCTAAGGGACGACTGCGCCCGGATTCATAATCCCGTCGGGATCAAGGGCGTCCTTGATCGCACGCATCATGGCCAGCTTGGCGGGATCCGCGTAGCGAGTAAGGTCGTCAACTTTAAGTCTTCCAATGCCGTGTTCCGCGCTCACCGATCCGCCGAGCGCATGCGCTGTGTCGTGCACAATTTCTTTGACGCGGTGCCGATCCTGCACATGATCCGCCCGCGTTTTTCCGACAAGCGGAAAGACGTTATAGTGAAGGTTCCCGTCTCCAAGATGACCGAAACAGTTGATCCGGAAGTCACCTTGTTTTTCAAGCGCGGCCCCTGCCGTAACGATGAATTCGGGGATCAAGCTAAGCGGCACAGAAATATCGTGGCTGCTGATCGAGCCGATCCGGCGGTTGGCTTCTGGAATGCTCTCTCTGATTTGCCACAGGGCCTGTCGCTGGGATTCTGATTGGGCGATCACCCCATCAGAAACGAGATCCGCTGCAAATGCGGCTTCAAACAGTGCTTCGAGTGCCGCATCGGGCGACACCGCCGCGGAATAGCCAACATCGATCAGCACAGACCAATCGGGCACCTGATCAAACGGTTGCTGGATATCTGGTCCGACTTCGGCAAGAAAATCAAAGCCTTGTCGGTGGATCAGTTCGAACGCGCTCAGCCCATCGCCCAGAATGTCGCCTGCAAGCGCCAATAAATCCAACGCAGCGGTTGGTGACGCGACTGCCACCATGGCCGTGCCTTGCGCCACAGGACGGGGCATCAACCGCAAAGCGGCTGCCGTGATAATCCCAAGCGATCCTTCCGCCCCGATCATCAAATCGCGCAGATCATACCCTGTATTGTCTTTGCGCAAACGGCTTAGCCCGTTCCAAATGGTCCCATCCGGACGCACGACCTCTAGCCCCAAACACTGCGCACGCGCATTGCCATAGCGCAACACGTTGACCCCACCCGCATTGGTCGACAAAAGCCCCCCAATCCGCGCCGACCCTTCAGATGCCAAGGACAATGCGAACATGCGTCCCGCATCCTCTGCTGCCTTTTGCACGTCGGCCAAAATGACGCCAGCATCACAAACCAGCACGTTTTCAGTGGGATAGACATCGTGAATGCGTGTCATCCGGTCCAGTGACAAAACAACGGGCGCAGGCCCATCTGGCATGACCTGTCCGCCAACAAGCCCTGTGCCGCCACTATATGGCACCACGCCAATGCGCGCAGCGGCGCAGGCTTTGACGACCTCGGAAACCTCTGTCGTATTGCCCGGCGCGACCACAAGGCCCTGCCCCGTCCAGCGCCCGCGCGGTTCAGTTACATAGGGGGTCGGGTCTTTAAACGCCGCAGCTGGTAACAGATCGCGCAGCTGCGCTTCAAAGGCGGGGGTGACAGGGTTCAGCATGGCAATCTCCGGTTTGGGCAGGTCACCATATGGACCAATTCAATCGCCAGTCCAAGTCACCCCAGCAGGATCAGACGTGGCCACGACATGGAACATCGACGCCTCGCCGGTCATTGCCGGGAACACGCGGTGCGGCATCCCAGCGGGTACAGACATAGTATCGCCGGGGTTCAGGGTAACCTTATGGGGTCCATTCGGATCATCAATCTCGACCGTCCAATGGCCACGCATCGGCATCAACACCGCAGGCACGTCATAGGATTGCATTTCGACCTGCGCAGATTTGCGCGTGATCAGCGACACCTCGAACCCGGGCTTATCAGGCAGCAAGCCATCCTCGCCAATGACCAGAACGGGTGTGTGATCCGACATTGCAACCATATCGTGATAGCGCGCCACATGGCGCGGTACGACATCGCGGGCCAGCGGCTCTGGGTAGGTCGCCAATTCATCCGGCGTCAAAACGGGCATTGGCACCACGCCATCGGGCAAGGGCTGTTCTTGTTTGGTGTCATATAGCTGCCCGTTCTGTCCAAGCACCAATCCATGATCAGCTGCATCTTCAATCACTTGCGGCGCCCAAATCACGCCGCCACCGGCATCGTCACCACCGAGCATGGCCATGATCATTCCATAATCCGTGCCGATATTCTCAAAGCCACGGAAAATGCCGGTCGGAATATTGATTATATCACCTTCTTCCAACACGACCTCGCCAGCATCGCCATAGCGGCCCCAGAAAAACCGCCAACGACCCGAAAGCACGAAAAACACCTCTGCGGTGCGGTGGGAATGCAAGCTGTTACGGCATTTGGGCGGTTGGCCCGCGGCCCCGATATTAAACCCATGCGGAATACCAATATGCACATGCTGATCAGGGCTTTCCGAGACGCCACCACCAATTATGGTAAAGTTCTCTTTTTGATCGGATCCCGGTGTATGGGCATCAATGAACGCCGTTTTGCATGGGATCAACGCGCCATAACGCACAATGCGCGCCTCTAATTCAGCAGGTGTCATCATCTCTCCTTTGGGAACTGGCCCCGTCTCGCATTGTCTCAAATACTCAAAACCGACCTATGCCGATTGCATCAAAATCTGTTTCCAGATCGCGACTTCATCATACAGCGCAAATTCGCGGCGCAGGCCCCAAGGGCCGAACTCTGCATGCGACATGCCAAAGACATGCACGGGCGCACCCGTCGGCGCACCAAAACTGCCCCAGCCTTCATGCAAGCCGTCGAGGCTCCAGCGAATTGACGCGCGGGGCGATAACATACCTGCATCCATGCCGATCTGATGGTGGATTTTGAAGGTGGCATTCGGGAATGACGATCGAAGGCCAACCCAGAATTCCAAACACCCCTCTCGACCGATACTGGTTTTCGCGCCGGCGTATTCGCCGATCACGGCGCGGTCGAAGTCTTCGTTTATCGCATCGAAATCCTTATCCATAATGCGCTGGACGATGTTGGCATACTTCGCGCCCCACGCATTGTCATTGCCGGTACCCTTATAGTCACCATCAACATCCGTCGCGGGGGTGAACATCGGCTTTGCTGATTTCGGGCCACCTTCTGCCGCGATCAGGCTGGCGGCATAGTCACGTGGATCAAGCCCCATTTGGCGGACGATCCCGCCGTAATCGCGCACAAGCCATTCGTCATAAATGGTGTCGTCGCGCACGGCACAGTCGGCGATCACGCGGGCAACCCACTTCTTGCCGGTCGCTGGGCCAAACTGGCCGTCGCGTAAATGCGTCGCCTTGGTCAGCAAACGGTGAGACGATAGATAACCATGCTCTTCAGAATGGGACCAGATGACATCCTCGCCCAGCAATTCGCGGTCTGGGAATTCGTTGATCGTGGCCATCGTTGCAGCGATGGTCACTTGGTTTCCGATGCCAACACCCATTGGCGTGCGCACAGGAATATCATCGGAATAATAGTGGTTCAGCGTGCCAACCCCGCGATCCTCCCAAATTTCTTTGGTGATCCCAATGATATAGTCAGGCAGGTCTTTCCAACGGTTGCTCAGGCCCTTCATGGGTCTATCCTTTCATGCGGCGTGTCGACGTGCGCTGGATCAACGCACCATCAATTTCGGTGACCCGTGGGGTCGCTGTTTTGTCGTCTATCTGGGTCAAAAGCGTATCGACGGTCGCATCTACCATCCGGTTAAGCGGCTGGCGCACCGTGCTTAGCCCGTAAGCTGGCCATGCTGCCATCGGCACGTCATCGTAACCAACGACAGATACGTCGTCCGGCACTGACAGGCCCAGATCGCTGCGCAAACAATCCATGACCGCGAACGCCATATGATCATTGCCCACAAAAATCGCGTCCGGCGGGGACCGCCGGTCCATCAGGTCAAGCGTAGCGTTCCGCGCGGTGTCACGGTCATACATCCCGTCAATGCAGCGTGGCGCGATGCCCGCCTGATTCAATGCAGCCGTAAACCCAAGCTGTCTGTCACGACCTGTCGACGACCCCTGCCAGCCGCTGATATGCGCGATGTTTTTATGGCCGCAGCTTAGAAAGAACTCGGCCACTTTGCGCCCGCCTTCGACATTGGCTGATGTCACCGACGACACATTGCTGTCGTCTTGACCGCGGTTGAACATGACCACTGGAATGCCCGCATCTTCGCAGCGTTTGGTAAGGTCCGACGACATGCCGACGCTAGCGGTTATGATCCCTTCCACTTGGTAATCCATCAATTCCTGCACGACGCGTGCAACGTGATCGGCCGAATTGGACGCCGTAAAAACCAAAATGTGATAGCCTTTGGCCTGCAGCGCATTCGACAAGCGTTCGAGTGCCAGCGGATAGAATTGATTATCCAGATAGGCGACAACAAGCCCGATCATCCGGCTTTTGCCCGTGATCATCGCGCGCGCCATCATGTTAGGACGATAGCCCAATTCATCGGCCGCGCGCTTGACCTTTTCCACTGTCTTGGCACTTGCAGAGGCACCGGGTGTGAACACACGGCTGACCGCCGATTGGCTGACACCGGCCCGCTCGGCCACTTGAAGAGATGTCACAACTGCCATCAGTCCGCTGTCCACCCCCCGTCGATCAGCATCGAGGTGCCCGTCATCAGCGCGCTTGCGTCTGAGGCAAGGTAGACGACTGGTCCCATGATATCGGTAACTTCACCGACCCGCCCCAGCTTGATTTTATCCATGATCCAGTTGAACCGTTCGGGGTTCTGGAAAGTTGCTTCCGTAAGCGCGGTCCGGATGAAAGTCGGAGCGATCGTATTCACACGGATACCCATTGGCCCCCATTCAATCGCCATTGCCTTTGTGAAACCTTCGACACCATGTTTGGTGCCGCAATACACCGCACGATCAATGCCACCAACATGGGCCATTTGGCTTGTGATATTGATCAAACTACCGGGCTTGCCCGCGGCAATCAAACCCTTGGCCACCGCTTGGGTCAGGAAGTATGCACCCTTGAAATTAAGGGCCTGCACGGCGTCAAAATCGTGAGGTGTTGTGTCGGTGGATGCGCCGTGACGTGCAAGACCGGCGGAGTTGACAAGGATATCAAACGGGCCGTTGTCTGCGACAACTTTGGCCGTGGCGGGAACATCCGACACATCAAGCGTCAGCGCATCAGCGGTCATTCCCGCCGCGCGCATTTCATCCACAGCAGCGGCGAGTTTATCGGCCGATCGCGCGGCCAATGTGACAGCAGCACCAGCCTGCGCCAAAGCTGCGGCGCAAGCGAGACCGATCCCGCTTGATGCCCCCGCGACAAGGGCGCGTTTGCCGTTGAGTTGAAAGCTGGGCGTCGTGGGTAGCTTCATTTTTTAGACTTTCTGGTTGGCGCGGTGGCGGAGCCTCCGGCGGACATATTTATGCTCGGAAAAAGCGTCATGACATTTGCCGCATGCGGGCTAACACGTCGACACCAAGTTGCACGTAAATCTGATCATGGAAATCGCGCCCCGCAAGATCGCCGAACGGGGCGCAAATATGCACGACTGCATCATCCGCGAGCGCAGCGTTCAGCGTGGCCCGTACCCCAGTGCCGTCATACTTCGCTGCCGGCAATGGCGCGATCAGATCGGCGGGGCTGGTCATGCAAGGTCGTCCTTGTGAGGGGCTGCGCCACCGTAAGGTACATTCACCCCACCATAGCGCCGCACACGGACATTACATTGCTCAGCGTGACCGACGAAACCTTCAAGCAAGCAAAGGCGCGAGCCATATGCCCCGATTTCGGCAGCGGCCTCGTCAGTTGTGATCTTCTGATAACTATGGGTTTTCAAATACTTACCAACCCAAAGCCCGCCGGTATACCGCCCCGCCTTCTTGGTGGGCAGCGTATGGTTGGTGCCGATCACCTTATCGCCATTGGACACATTCGTGCGCGGACCAAGGAACAATGCGCCGTAGCATGTCATATGCTCGAGGAACCAATCGTCGCGGTCAGTCATGACTTGAACGTGCTCTGATGCGATGTCATCGGCGACAGCGAGCATTTCGTCGTAGGTGTCGCAAACGATCACCTCACCGTAGTCCGCCCATGACACGCCTGCGGTGTCGGCGGTAGGCAAGATGGTCAGCAAACGATCGATTTCTGCCATTGTTTCTCGTGCCAACTTTTCAGAGTTCGTCAGCAGCACGGCGGGCGAATTATAGCCATGTTCGGCTTGCCCCAAAAGGTCCGTCGCGCAGAGTTCGGCGTCGGCAGCAGTCTCGTCAGCGATCACCATGGTTTCGGTCGGACCTGCGAAAAGGTCGATGCCGACGCGACCAAACAGCTGCCGCTTTGCCTCTGCAACAAATGCATTGCCGGGGCCGACGAGCATATGGACAGGGTCAATAGTTTCCGTGCCGATGGCCATTGCGCCAATCGCTTGGATGCCGCCCATAACGTAGATTTCATGCGCACCGCCCAAGTGCATGGCGGCGATCACGGCAGGGTTAGGTGCACCCTTGAATGGCGGCGTGCAGGCGATGATACGCGGCACCTTGGCCACGGAAGCGGTTGCGACGGACATATGCGCCGATGCGACCATGGGAAATTTGCCGCCTGGCACATAGCAGCCTACCGACTGAACGGGGATGTTTTTGTGCCCAAGAATCACACCAGGCATGGGTTCAACTTCGATATCCAACATGCTGTCGCGCTGAGCTTGGGCAAAGTTGCGCACCTGCTCTTGGGCGAATTTGAGGTCAGCCATGTCGCGGTCGGATACTTGCGCCATCAGCCCTTCGATTTCATCCAACGACAGGCGGTAAGACACAGGCGAATAGTTATCAAATTTTTCCGACATCTCCCGCACGGCGGCGTCGCCGCGGGTTTCAATGGCCTTAAGGCCGTCCTCGACAATGGCGCGGACTTTGCTGTCGTCGTCGGCGCGGTCTGCGGCAGAACGGGCGGTTTTGAGATGGCGAATTGTCATGGTTTTGCAGGCTCCTTGCTGCCCTCGTCGTAAGCTTCCCAGCCTTCGCCACCGAACACATCAACGCCCAGCTGCATCATCACAGATGCGAAATCCACGGAAACAGGGTTATCAGCAATCCGGCCATCTTCGACGCGCCAGAAATCCATGTAAGGCATGGTGATTCGCTTACCCGTGGCCGCGATCCCCATGAATGTGCCAGAATGGGTGGCTTCGATATGACCAAAACAGGCGGCCCAATCACCATCAGCCATAAAATGTTCCGTTTTGTAAATGCGGTCAGTGAAGGCCGCGCGGAGCGGCATTTGCCAGTTACGTTGAAATTCAGCGATGCCCTTTTTGACACCGCAGCCCTGATTGCCGCGCCACAGAAAGTCTGGTGTGAAATAGGGCGTCATGTCCGTTTCGGCAGCAGCCAGCCCGTCTTCCATTCGTTTTACCGCGGCAAGCGAGGCTGCAGTTTTTTCAGCATGATCCATTAGAGGCGTACTCCTGTTTTGGCGTCAAAGAGGTGGCAGATATTTGCAGGGATATGTGCGCTGACAGGCGCGCCAATCTGTGTGCGATAGTCTTTGTCGGATTTGATCGACAAGATCGCGCCCCCGGCGCGCATTGTGACCATTGTCGCCTCTCCTAAGAGCTCGAGCGAATAGACTGTCGAGTTGACCTGTGCAGACGCGTCGGCAACAGAGGCATCTTCGGCGCGGAAACCCAGTGTCACGGGGCCGGAAATGTCATCGCGCAAACCCGCGATTGTAATCTTATCGGCAGTAAAAACACCCCCCTGCAGGTCGCCATCGATCAGGTTCATGGCGGGGCTGCCGATGAAGCCCGCAACAAAAGTATTGGCGGGCATATCGTAGATTTCTGTCGGTGTGCCAACCTGTTGCACCATGCCTTTGTTCATAACAACCACACGGTCCGCGAGTGTCATCGCCTCGATCTGGTCATGGGTCACGTAGATGGTTGTGGTCTTCAACTCATGCGACAGGTTCTTGATCTGCGCACGCGTGCTCACCCGCAATTTCGCGTCCAGATTGGACAGAGGTTCATCCATTAAAAACACATTGGGTTCGCGCACAACTGCACGGGCGAGCGCCACGCGTTGCCGCTGTCCCCCCGACAATTCAGCAGGCTTGCGGTGCAAAAATTCATCCAACTCGACCATGGCAGAGGCGCGCTTGACTTTGGCGTCGTGATCCCCCGCAACCTTACGGACTTTCAGCGGAAAACGAATGTTTTCATAAACATTCATGTTTGGATATAGCGCATAGGATTGGAACACCATCGCCACATCGCGGTCCTTAGGGTCAAGATCATTGATCCGCTTGCCATCGACCATAATATCGCCGCCTGACGCGTCCTCTAACCCTGCGATCATGCGCATGGTTGTCGTCTTTCCACAGCCCGACGGGCCGAGCAGCACAAGAAATTCCTGATCCGCAATTGTGAGGTTAAAGTCGTGCACACCGACAAAATCGCCCCAGCGTTTGGACACATTGCGCAGTTCAATTTCGGCCATAGGGTGCCCCTTGGGTTTTGGTATTTTGCATACGTTTGCAAAAACATGCCGCGATTCCCCTACCCACGCAATACCCCAATTAAAAAACGCATAATTTGCTGATCCATGGCGGAATAATGCTTGCGCGAAACATAGTTTGCCCCGTTAAATTGCAAACGTATGCAATGGCTCCCGCGATTCGGGCGTCCTTGCCAACATGACCCCGCAAAGACGGGGCGCTTTGACAACGGGAGAGTCACCAATGAACGTTTTTAAAATCGCCACACTTGGAACAGCGACGGCTGTTTTGATGGGCACAACTGCAATGGCTGACGGCCACGCTTGCGCGATCACGGATGGTCGTGTGAACATCGTCGGCAACGAATTTCCGGCAATTCAATCTGTGGCTGCGGCCGCGCTTGACTGCGCATCAGGCGTAGAAGCGGAATCCAACCTGACCGCTGACCACCAGAAAATCAACGTGGCTGGCATGACAGGCAACCCTGCGGAATATACATCTGCAGTGATCGCCAACTCGTCTATTGTGGCGCTGATCAACGAAGACGTGATCCGCCCGCTCGATGACCTGATCGCCATGTATGGCGCAGACATTCCGGCGCGTCAGCTGATCACAATCGACGGTCAAGTGATGGCCGTGGCATTTATGGCAAACGCGCAGCACCTAGTGTACCGCGAAGACGTGTTGGCAGAGATCGGCATGGACGTGCCAACATCCTATGAAGACGTGCTTGCAGCTGCCGAAGCCATCCGCGCGGCGGGCATCATGGTAAACCCAGTGGGCGGCGCATATGCGGCGGGCTGGAACCTGGCCGAAGAATTCGTGAACATGTATCTGGGCACCGGCGGCAACTTCTTTGAAGCAGGCACTGCGAACGTGTCCATCAACAACGCGCAAGGCGTTGAAGCACTGGAAATGATGAAGGCTTTGACCGCCTATATGAACCCAGATTACCTGACCCACGACAGCAACGCGACATCCGCCGAATGGGAAGCGGGCAACGTGGCCTTGATGAACATGTGGGGATCACGCACAGGCGTTTTGATGGATGATGAAGGCGCAGAAGAAGTCGTGTATTCCAACACGCGCGCTGGCGGTCCGTTGACTGTTGGTGACAGCGGCAATGCAGCATCCACATTGTGGTGGGACGGCTGGACTGTTGCCAAGAACATCTCTGACGCAGAAGCGGCAGCAACGTTCCAAGCCATGGCACACGCCACATCGCCTGCATTGCTGAACGACGAAACAATGTCCCAAGCTGTTTGGTTGATGGATGGTTTCGAAGCACAGCCAGTGAACGAAGGCGTTCTAGCCACCGTTGCTGCCGGTGCTGCGCCATACCCAATGCTGCCATTCATGGGCCTGCTGCACTCTGCACTAGGTGACAACATCGCTGACTTCTTGCAGGGCAACGAGTCTGCTGAACAGGCGTTGATGGACATCGAAGCGGCCTACACAGCGGCTGCGACAGAGCAAGGTTACTTGCAGTAAAACGACCCCGCGTTCGGGCTGGTCCCGCTGGCCCGAACGCATCCTGACACAGACTGACAGAGACCATTCATGAAACATTCAACATTCTTCTGGTTCGTCCTGCCGTCTGCATTTCTAATGATTTTGTTCATCGCGCTGCCCGTGGTGTCGGTGATCACCCAATCACTCTATACCGCCCATGATCAGGTGCTTGTGACTGTTGAAAATTGCGGGCCGTTTGGCTGCACCCCCGTCACGTCCATTGATCAAGAGGCAACCCAAGCCCTGCAAGCCGCTGAACCACTTGGCAAATTTGCAGGACTGGACGTTTACACAGACCGCAACCACCTTGCCTTTGCCGAAGTCGCAGAGGCTTGGGTCGGATCAGACGGTTTGCCCGATTTCGGCGCGACGCTCATGAACCTGCCGTTCTATAAGGCGATGGCGTTCACGCTGACCTACACATTTGTTGTCACACCGCTGACGATCATCCTTGGGTTTTTCATCGCCGTGGCGGTCAATTCCGTTGCCGGACGTTTCAAAGGGCCGACAATCTTTCTAACGTTGTTGCCATTCATCGTGACCCCGCTGGTTGGATCATTGATCCTGTTCTGGATGGTCGATGCGCGCGGCATTCTTGGGGCGGGTCTACAATGGCTGTCCAACAACCCCGAATTGTCGGTCAAAGCATCGACCCCGCTGATGTGGATTATGCTGATGGTATACGGCATCTGGCATGCGGCCCCGTTCGCATTCGTTGTGTTCTACGCTGGCTTGCAAACCGTCAATACCGACAGCCTAGAGGCCGCGATGATCGACGGGGCCAACCGCTGGGAACGCATCCGCTATGTCGTGATCCCGCATCTGTTCCCGTTGGTGACATTTGTGGCACTGATCCAATTGATGGACAATTTCCGCGTGTTTGAACCCATCGTGTCATTCACGGCCCAAGCCCACGCCCATTCACTGTCTTACGCGATCTATAATGATCTGGGCGGCGAAACCCGCCTACTGTCATCGGCTGCGGCCACGTCAGTGCTGACAATCATTGGCGTTGCTATTCTTTTGTCGCCTGTGCTGGTCCGCACCTACCGCGACTTTTCATCCCCGCGTTAAAGGTTTCACATGTCCAACAAAGCCACCGCGCAACCGCTATCGGTCAAATTCCTCGCCACATCATTTCTGGTGTTCTGGCTGGTCATTGCAGCCTTTCCGTTCCTGTGGACCATGTGGGGGTCATATAAGGTCGAAGGCGATTTCTTTTCCAAGGCAGATTGGGCCAACGCGATTTTCGGCGGCCTGACAGTCGCCGAAACCGGCGGCAATTTCACCGGAGACGGCTATCGCGGTGCTTGGGTGCAAGAAGAGTTTTGGCGCGCGGCGCTCAATTCGTTCATCGTGTGTTTCTGCGTTGTGACGATCTCGCTGACCTGCGGAACCTTGGGCGGATACGCCTTGTCGCGGTCCACCAACCGCTATGCGTTTTGGTTCTTGCTCTTCGCACTGATCTTTCGCGCGATGCCGCCAATCACGCTGGTATCGGGCTATTTATTGCCATTCTTTGAATGGAACCTTTGGGGCAAATTGCCAACGACAATCATCGTTCTGGTTGCGATCAACCAACCGTTCACCCTGTGGATGCTGCACGCGTTTTTCAAAAACATCCCCAAGGATCTGGACGAAAGCGCAATGGTCGACGGCTGCAACCGTTTCCAAGCCTTTCGCCATGTCATCATTCCCGTCATGTGGCCGGGCGTGATCACGACGGGGCTGTTCAGCTTCTTGTTGGCCTATAACGACTTTGCCGTGACCACGATGCTGTTGTCGCAAGAAAACCAAACAATGGTGCCGAAGCTGGCGTCCTTCCTTGGCACCACACAGACCAAGGGCAACGTCATGTTCGCCGTCGCTGCCGCTGTTTCGATCACCGCGCCCTTGTTTGTGATGGTCATGGTGTTCCAACGCCAGATCGTGTCGGGCCTGACGGCTGGGGCCGTGAAAGGATGATCGCCGCCGCCAAGCGCCTCGTCCGTGACCATTATGCAGCCATCGATCAGGCGGACGCAGGTACGATTGCAGGCGTTCTGGCTGACCGCACAAGCCCCGATTGGCACTGGCGGGGCATGCATCCGTTTTACGAACAATACGGGGCTACAGATGTTGCGGCGTCTTTTTGGTCCCCGTTCCTGAAATCCATGACATCCGTCCAGCGTCGCGAAGACATCTTCTTTGCCAATGAAAACTCGCTGGATGGTGCCGATGGCATCTGGGTCGTGTCCATGGGCCACCTGATGGGCCTTTTTGATCAGCCGTTCCTAGGTATTCCAGAAAGTCGCAAAATCACGATGTTGCGCTATGCCGAATTCAACCGCGTGCTCAACGGCAAGATCGTCGAAACGGCGAAGTTCTGCGATCTTATCCAATTGATGCATCAGGCGGGGTTACAGCCCCTGCCCCCACAAACTGGTCAGCACCTCATTCAACCCGGCCCCCGCACACATGACGGGTTGCAATACGATGGGTCGGCGGATGGGTCGGAAACGCTTGAGCTGATCAACCGCATGATCGGGGACATTGCCGCCAATTCGAATGCCAAGGATGTGGTCGCCCCCCGAGACGCCACCCCGCAAGAGGAACTGTCCCGCTGCTGGCACGATCAGATGATCTGGTGGGGGCCTGATGGTATCGGGGCCACCTATACAATCGACCGCTATGTTGAACAGCATCAACGCCCGTTCCGCACCCAGCTGGAAGATCGCCAATTCCATGGTCATGTCGCAAAACTGGCCGAAGGCAACTACGGCGGGTTCTTTGGCTGGTCGAACCTGTCCGTCACCCCAACAGGTGGTTACATGGGATTACCTGCCGGACCGCGTGCTGAAATGCGTGTGGTCGATATTTACCGCCGCGAGGGCGACAAACTGGCGGAAAACTGGATTTTTATCGACATCCTGTATTTCCTGAAACAACAGGGGCTGGACGTCTTGGAAAGGCTCAACGCCTAAACGTCGCCCCAGTCTTTGATGCCCTTGCGACCTGCATCCGTGATATCGTAAACGCCCCGCGACACCCGCGTGAACCAGCCGTAATGATCAGCGGCCATGATACTGGTGGCGGCTGGCACCTCTGCCCATTCTTTGACCTTCGCTCCAGCACTCGGCCCATGTACGGCCAAGAACCGCGCGCATAACAACGCATCCTGGCGGTAGCCCGTGACAATGCCGTGCCGCGTGGCACCGCCTTCATTGGGATCACCTTTCAGCCGGTCAAACGCTTTCAACAACCGCTTTTTGGCCTTGGGCTGTTTGCGTGGCACATAACCACCTGGGTCCGCATGGGCCGTGACATGCCCGTCGCGCAAACGGACGGTCAACACGCCCAAACCGACACGCCGCGCCAGTTTGACGTTATCCTTTAGCGCACGCGCGGCTGGTTGACCGGGCTTTTCCGGCACGGCCACATAAACCAGATCGGTCACGGCCAATCGGTCAATACCTTGGTGAAACAAAGTCAGCGAAAACCCCAATTTCAACTCAACCAGCACAGGATCATCGCCATCGCGGATGCCCATGACATCCACGGCCCCAACCTCGCCTTTGACGTCATAGCCTTGTCGGGTCAAAAACGCCTTAACAGGCGCATAAAGATCAGCCTCGCGTGGTTTGGTCATACGTCATATCAGCCATGGTCAATCTGCAACGTGACAGCATGGGTTTTCCCTCTTATAAGCCGCTCAAACTCTCTCTGATTTAATGGATGATGACAATGACAACTCTGATTTTTGGGCACAAAGCCCCCGACACTGATTCCCTCGGCTCTGCGCTGATCTGGGAATGGTTCATGAACCATACAGGTGAAAAAGCCGAAGCCAAGCTGCTGGGCACACCAAACACCGAAGCCGCGTTTGTGGCCAAGCGTTGGGGTTTCGCGGAGCCTGAAATCATCGCAGATGTGGCGGACGGCCAAGACTGTGTGATCGTTGACACCAACAACCCTGCCGAATTGCCGGCCAATATCAACGGCGCAAACGTCACTGCGATCATTGACCACCACAAACTGGTTGGCGGTCTGGAAACAGCTGGCCCGATCGACATCACGATCCGCCCGCTGGCCTGCACAGCGACAATCATGTTGGGCCTGATGGGCGAACATGGCGAGCAGATGCCCGAAGGCATCAAAGGCCTAATGTTGTCTTGCATCATCTCCGACACGTTGGAGTTCCGGTCACCGACAACAACACCAACCGACAAAGCACTCGCCGAAGCCTTGGCCGAAGACTTGGGCCTTGATCTGTCTGCCTATGCAACAGAGATGTTTGAAGCGAAATCTGATGTGTCGTCATTCTCTGACGCAGAATTGCTGCGCATGGACAGTAAAGAATACGCCGTCGGCGACACGAAATTCCGCGTGTCCGTCTTGGAAACCACGGCCCCCGCCATCGTGTTGGACCGCAAGGCGTCTATTATGGACACCATGTCGACCGTCGCAACCGAAGACGGCGTTGATCAGGTGCTCTTGTTCGTGGTCGATATCTTGAACGAAGAAGCCACCATGATGATCCCGAACGATCTGTCCAAAACTGTGGCAGAAGCATCGTTTGACGCAACAGTCACAGGCGACACGGTTGTGTTGCCGGGCGTGATGAGCCGGAAAAAACAGATTATCCCAAATCTTAAAACAGCTTAAACTATCCAAATTGGGGCGCCTTCGGGTGCCCCTTTTTACATTATATGCAGGACATCCCATGACACAGATCATCCAAAACTTCGCTGATATTTCCGACAAATACGATGCGGCTTTTGTCGATTTGTGGGGCTGCATGCATGACGGAATTGTGCCGTTTCAGGGGGCGATGAAAGCAATGCAAAAATTCCGCGCAGAAGGCGGGATTGTCGTGCTTGTCACCAACTCGCCGCGCCCGCGGTTTTCTGTGAAAGAACAGCTCGATCAGATTGGCGTGACACCTGATTGCTATGACACGATCGCGACATCCGGTGACAGCGCGCGCGCCGCGATGCTGCAAGGCGTGGTCGGCGATAAGGTTTGGTTCATGGGCGACAACAACCGCGACGCAGATTTTTTCAAACCCATGTCCGTGCTGGCCGACCCGATTGAAATTACCCGCGTGCCCTTGGCAGAGGCGACAGGCATCGTGTGTTGTGGCCCGTTCGATACGCTGGCCGATGTTGATGTAAACAGGCCTGATTTTCTAATCGCACGGGAACGCGGGCTGAAACTGCTTTGTGCCAATCCCGATATCATCGTGGACCGTGGCGAGACACGCGAATGGTGTGCCGGTGCATTGGCCGCGCTTTACACGGAAATGGGTGGTGAAAGCCTATATTTCGGCAAACCGCATCCGCCGATCTACGAACTTGCTCGCCTGCGCCTTGCGGGTCTGGAATTACTGTCGTCCGAACCGCGGATCATCTGCATCGGCGATGGAATCAAAACCGACGTATTGGGCGGCATCCAAGAGGATCTGGACACATTGTTCATCACCGGCGGCTTGGCGGCAGCGGAAACGAAAACCGTGGATCACCCAGACCCAAGCGCCCTAACTGATTATTTAGAAACAGAAATGCTGTCGCCGACCTATGCAATTGGGTTCTTACGCTAATTCCAATGCCGCACTTGCAAAGTAATTAAATTACAAATATATAATGTATTATAGTTTTTAATTACTCGGCGAGAACGAAATGTTGGACAACGCACCACGCGGCACAATCTGCATCGAAGACATCGAAATCGGTATGACCCGCTCAGTGCGTAAGGTCGTCACCGATCGCGACATCGAAATGTTCGCCGAAGTATCCACCGACCATAATCCAGTGCATCTTGATGATGACTATGCCCAAGACACAATCTTTGGCGGGCGCATTGCCCATGGCATGTTGACCGCAGGCCTCGTATCCGCCGTCATCGGGGAACAATTGCCCGGCCATGGCACGGTTTACCTTGGTCAATCGCTGAAATTCCTCGCCCCCGTGCGCCCCGGCGACATGGTGTTGGCAGAGGTTGAAGTGACCGACATCGATCTGTCCAAACGCCGTGTGACAATGAACACGCGCTGTCTGGTGGATGATAAAAAGGTGTTGGTCGGCGACGCCACTGTTTTGGCACCTAGCCGCAAATTCGACTAGCCTTGCACGCTCGCGCAAGGCGCGTTACGCAATGCCATGCAGATCATTCGAGACACCCATTTTATAGCCGGATCAGACCGTGGGGCAGCCGCCGCAATCGGTAATTTTGATGGCGTGCATTTGGGCCATCAAGCGGTCATTGACCTGACACGTAAGGCAGCCGATGCAGTCGGTGCACCGCTTGGTGTCCTAACATTCGAGCCGCATCCACGCAGCTATTTCTCACGCGATTCCAACCCTTTCCGTTTAATGAACGCCGAGGCCAAGGCGACGCAGCTGGAAAAGCTCGGGATTGAAAAACTATATGAAGTGCCGTTCAACGACACTCTTGCCGCCCTGCCCGCCCGCGATTTTGCGCAAACGGTGATCGCGGACCAGCTTGGCCTGAAACATGTGGTCGTTGGCGCCGATTTTTGTTTTGGTCAAGGGCGTAGAGGCAACGCGCAAACGCTTACACAAATGGGCGCAGAAATGGGCTTTGGCGTGACCATAGCGCCCATGATGCAAGTCGCCGAAGTCGAAGTATCATCAACTGCCATCCGCCAAGCGCTGAGCGACGGCCGACCGGATGACGCGGCTAAAATGCTTGGCCATTGGCACCGCTTGGAAAACACTGTCATCCGTGGTGACCAACGCGGCCGCGACCTTGGCTACCCGACGGCGAACATGTCCATCGACGGGCTGCACCCACCGAAGTTTGGGGTCTACGCCGTGAAAATCGATGTACGCGATGGGCCGCATGCAGGCAGCTATAACGGGGCCGCTTCAATCGGTGTGCGTCCGATGTTCGGGATCAACAATGCCAACTGCGAAACCTTTATCTTTGATTTCAAAGGCGATCTATATGGCGCAACCGTTTCCGTCGCCTTGGTCCACTACTTGCGCCCCGAATTGAAATTCGACGGGCTCGACGCCCTGATCACCCAAATGGACGCCGATTGCGTCACCGCACGGGAAATTCTGTCCAATGTCTGATCTGCGTCCCGAATTCTGGTCGAAATACGACCTCGATGATCTGTCTCGCCCGGAATGGGAAGCGCTCTGCGATGGCTGCGGAAAATGTTGCCTCAACAAGCTTGAAGACGAAGATGGCAAGGTCGAATTGACCCGCGTGTCGTGCCGATTGCTCGATGGGCGAAGCTGCCAATGCACGAAATACCCCATCCGCCACCAGTTCGTACCTGAATGCATCGTGATGACGCCAAAGTCATTGGAAGATAACATGTATTGGCTGCCACAAACCTGCGCTTACCGGCTAAAATTCGAAGGGCGCGACCTGTTTGATTGGCATCCGCTGATCAGCGGCGACCCCGCGTCTGTCCACGCTGCAGGCGTGTCAATGCAAGGACGCACCATTTCGGAAACCGACGTCAACGAGGACGACTGGGACGATCATATCATCAAGGAACCAACCTAATGTTTTTCGCATCCGACAACGCAGGCCCCGCACATCCATTGGTCATGCAGGCCCTCATGGATGCAAACACAGGCTATCAGTCCGGTTATGGCGCTGACACGCTCATGGACGATGTGCGCGATATGGTGCGTGACATGTTTGAAGCGCCACAAGCGTCCGTTTTTCTGACCGCGACTGGCACAGCTGCGAACGCGATCCTCTTAGCAACAATGGCCAACCCATGGGACACTATTTTCTGTTCGCCTATGGCCCACATCCACGAAGACGAATGCAACGCACCAGAGTTCTATTCCGGTGCAAAGCTGACATTGGTGCAAGCAGAAAACGCCAAAATGACGCCAAATGCTCTCCAAGCAGCGATAGAGGCTGAACAATCCCGCGGCGTGCACGGCCCGCAACGTGGCCCCGTTTCCATCACCCAGGTGACTGAAAAAGGCACCGTGCATAGCCTCGAAGAACTTCGCGCTCTCACCGAAATCGCCCATGGTTTCGGCTGCAAAACCCACCTCGACGGGGCGCGCTTTTGCAATGCACTCGTATCCTTGGGCTGCTCGGCCGCCGATATGACATGGAAATCCGGCATCGACACGGTCAGCTTTGGCGGCACGAAAAACGGCCTGATGGGCGTAGAGGCTTGCGTGATCTTCGACCCGGACCTCGCGTGGGAATTCGAGCTGCGGCGCAAACGCGGCGGCCATTTGTTTTCCAAGCACCGCTATTTGTCGGCACAGATGCAGGCCTATCTTACAGACAACCTATGGCACGATCTCGCCAGCGCAGCCAACGCCAACTGCAAACGGCTTGCCGACGGGTTACGCGCCCACACGCCTGCAAAACTGCTGTTTGAACCCGAGGCCAACATGATCTTCGTCGACATGCCACGCCGCGATCACAAACGACTGCTCGATGCTGGTGCCAATTACTACGTCTGGAACGGCGACCCGCAAAAAGGCGACCCAGACGCGCTGCTGACAGCCCGCCTTGTCACAGACTGGTCACAATCAGATGCTGCGATCGATCAGTTCATCGACATTCTGCACGACTAATTTCTTCTGGCTCAAAATACCTCGGGGGTCAGGGGGCTGGCCCCCTTAAATCTTCCCGCCCAGCACGGCATCCAAATCGTCTAAACGGTCCTGCCCCCACAAACGCTCGTCGCGATTGGTGATAAAGAACGGTGCGCCAAAGACACCGCGCTGCACTGCTTCCTCTAAATTAGACGCAAAGGTTTCAGCGCCGGTCAGCAATCCACTATCCGCAAGCGCAGGGTCGAAACCGGCGCCTTCTAGGCAGCCACGAATTACATCCTCTTGGGCGATATCGCGATCCTCGGCCCAGCACGCGGCCCCAAAGCTATGGACAAGCTTGCCCAAATCACCGCCGCCCGCATTCTGCGCAGCAATCACAGCATAGCCCGCGGGCGCACCATTGGTGGGCCAATGAGCAGGTTTCAGCTTCAGCGGCAGACCCGCAATCGCAGCACGACGGCGCATGTCTTGCAGGCGGTATTCCTGACGGTTTGGGTGTCTATCTTTGGGCGGCACGCCACCCGTGCGGGCGAACAGTGCCATGATATCAAGTGGCTTATATGTGATGGTCGCGCCATGTTTTGCCGCGATCTCTTCGACGCGCGTGCCGTTCAGATAGGTGAATGGGGAAAGCGAGGAAAAGAAATAGTCGATATGTGGCATTTTCGGGCTCCGGCATGATGCAGTTTGTTTGCCAGACCGTAGCGGTGTGTTAACCCATGTCAACGCCACGAATCTGCACCTTCTGCCAAAGGACACCACCCAATGCCAAATCTGAACGAACCCAAGCTTATCTCTGGGAACGCGAACCAACCATTAGCGACCGCCGTCGCCCGCCGTATGTCGATGCACCGCGGGCTTGACCTTGGGCTTGTTGACGCACGTGTGGAACGGTTCAACGACGGCGAGATTTTCGTCGAAGTCTTCGAAAACGTTCGTGGCGAGGATATGTATGTCCTGCAGCCAACGTCCAATCCCGCCAACGACAATCTGATGGAACTGCTGATCATTGCCGACGCGCTGCGCCGGTCATCTGCAGCCCGGATCACGGCTGTGATCCCCTATTTCGGCTACGCGCGCCAAGACCGCCGCTCCAAGGCCCGTACACCAATCACTGCCAAACTGGTGGCCAATATGATGGTCGAAGCGGGGATCGAACGCATCCTCACGCTTGATTTACATGCGACACAGATCCAAGGCTTCTTTGATATCCCAGTTGATAACCTCTATGCCTCGCCTGTCTTCGCACTTGATGTGATGCACCACTTTAAAGGCAATATGGATGACGTGATGGTTGTGTCCCCTGATGTCGGCGGCGTTGCCCGTGCGCGTGATTTGGCCCAACGGATCGGTGCACCACTGTCCATCGTCGACAAACGTCGCGGCAAGCCCGGAGAAGTCGCGGAAATGACTGTGATCGGCGATGTCAAAGACCGCGTATGCCTGATCGTCGATGACATCGTCGATACCGCAGGGACGCTTTGCAAAGCGGCCGAAGTTCTAATGGAACATGGCGCAAAGGAAGTGCATTCATACATCACTCATGGCGTATT
This sequence comes from Yoonia sp., assembly GCA_965660685.1. GTDB lineage: Bacteria > Pseudomonadota > Alphaproteobacteria > Rhodobacterales > Rhodobacteraceae > Yoonia. The sequence continues at coordinate 71,196 of CBFIAX010000004.1, forward strand.
ATCCGGCCCGGCCATCGAACGGGTCAGCAAATCAGTCATGAAGAACCTTGTGATCACCGACACCATCCAAGCGACAGATGCCGTCAACGGCTGCCCGAATATCCGCATCGTGCCAACCGCACCTATGTTCGCCCAAGCGATCCTGAACACCTGGAATGGCACATCAGTTTCTTCACTGTTCGATCACAAGACACTCGGCCCGATCTACGAAGGCATGTATCAGTCTTAAAGTTCCCAGACGTCATCGGCCTGCACAGGGCCGATGGACTGCCATGCAACGCGACAGCGGGCGACCTGTGTGTCGCCCCATGTCCGAAATACGATTTCAAAACCGACGTTCGTTATGCTGTCCGCTTGGACATCGACGCGCACATTTGCGTTGTTCGACATATCTAACATAGAAACCGAAACATACACGGTCGGTACTGCCTTATATTCTTCGGAAAATGATACGGCTGTACGCGAAACACGCGGCCCGTCGCCCGTCCACATTTGTCCGTCGTCTTCAAAATCTGAAAACAAGACGACGTCGCCGTGATCAATTCCGATTACATTGTTATCTAGTTTCCGCATGACGTGGCTCGGTATTTGAAATTTTTCTTTGCATTAACAGGCATAGGTTAAAACTTACGCTAAGGTAAGCTAAAAGGCCCCGCATTCCTGCGAGGCCTCTCAATTATTGTTACGATTTGACGTTTAGTCGTCGCTTAGACCAATGTGACCACCCATGGCGACCATATCGGAAATCAGCTTTGCTGCGTCATCAACAGGACCGGGTTCATTTTCGAACACTTCCCTTGCGTTGTTCATCGCAGCGCGCGCTTCAGCGATCATCTTGGAATAGACTTCTTGCGTCATCTCTGCGCGTGGCAGGGCCTGTTCAGCAAGAACAGACACCCCAGTTGCAGTGATTTCAGCAAAGCCACCAGACACGACATATTCATCGGTCCCGCCGCTGTGCACAACCCGCAGCAGACCTGGGCGCAATGTGGTGATGGTTGGCGCGTGGCCTTCCATTGCCGTCATGTCGCCGTCGGCGCCAGGGATTTGCACTTCGCTCGCCTCTACCGACGCCAAACGGCGTTCGGGAGAGACCAGATCGAATTGAACGTTTGCCATGTGTTAGGCCTCCTTAAGCAGCGTCAGCCGCCATTTTTTCCGCCTTAGCGATCACTTCAGAGATACCGCCAACCATGTAGAAAGCGTTTTCTGGCAGATCGTCATAGTCGCCAGCAACAACAGCCTTAAAGGATGCGATTGTGTCTTCCAGAGCAACCTGTACACCGTCAGAACCTGTAAAGATTTTCGCAACGTCGAATGGCTGCGACAGGAACTTTTCGATCTTACGCGCACGTGTCACGGTCATTTTGTCGTCTTCTGACAATTCGTCCATGCCCAAAATCGCGATGATATCCTGCAAAGATTTGTAACGCTGCAGGATCTGCTGCACGTCGTTTGCAACTGTGTAGTGCTCTTCGCCAACGATCTGTGGGTCAAGCAAACGCGATGTGGAATCGAGCGGGTCAACCGCAGGGTAAATACCCTTTTCGGAAATCGCACGGTTCAAAACGGTTGTCGCATCAAGGTGCGCAAACGATGTCGCTGGCGCAGGGTCGGTAAGGTCATCCGCAGGAACGTAAATCGCCTGCACGGACGTGATAGAACCGTTCTTTGTGGATGTAATACGTTCCTGCATCGCACCCATGTCAGTTGCGAGTGTTGGCTGGTAGCCCACCGCAGAAGGAATACGACCCAAAAGCGCGGACACCTCGGAACCAGCTTGTGTAAAGCGGAAGATGTTGTCCACGAAGAACAGAACGTCAGTACCAGACTGGTCACGGAAAGATTCCGCCATTGTCAGACCGGACAGCGCAACACGCATACGCGCACCTGGAGGCTCGTTCATTTGACCGTAAACCAAGGCCACTTTGGACTTTGTCAGGTCTTCTTCGTTGATAACGCCGGATTCGATGAATTCGTAGTAAAGGTCGTTACCTTCACGCGTACGCTCGCCCACACCCGCAAACACGGAGTAACCAGAGTGCACTTTCGCGATGTTGTTGATCAATTCCTGAATAAGAACTGTCTTACCAACACCCGCACCACCGAACAGACCAATTTTACCACCCTTCGCATACGGCGCGAGAAGATCGATAACTTTGATGCCTGTTACCAGAACTTCGGATGCAGTGGACTGCTCTTCGAATTCTGGCGCGTCAGCGTGAATAGAACGACGCTCTTTTTCACCGATTGGGCCTTGTTCATCAACAGGGTCACCAACCACGTTCATGATACGACCCAATGTCGCGTCACCAACTGGTACGGAAATTGGCGCGTCCATGTTGGTCACTTCTTGACCGCGCACCAGACCTTCTGTCGCGTCCATCGCAATGGCACGAACGGTGTTTTCACCCAAGTGCTGTGCAACTTCAAGCGTCAGTGTCTTGCCGTTGTTGTCTGTTGTCAGGGCGTTCAAGATCTGTGGAAGATCATCGCCGAACTGTACGTCAACGACCGCGCCGATGATCTGTACGATTTTACCTTTAGCGTTAGCCATAATGGTTTTCTCCGGGTTTCTAGAGCGCTTCCGCGCCCGAAATAATTTCAATCAGCTCGTTCGTGATCACAGCCTGACGCGAGCGGTTAAACTCGATTGTCAGCTGATCGATCATGTCGCCAGCGTTGCGTGTCGCGTTGTCCATTGCGGACATCCGTGCGCCTTGCTCGGACGCTGCGTTTTCCAGCAGGGCTGCAAAGATTTGCGTGGCCACACCGCGCGGCAAAAGATCAGCCAAAATGGCGTCTTCTGACGGCTCGTAGTCATACAAAGCAGCTTCTGCATCGTCAGCAACGTCGAACTTTGCAGGAATAACCTGCAAAGCCGTCGGGTGCTGGGACACAACGTTTTCAAAGCGGGCAAAGAACAATGTGGCGATATCAAAATCACCGGCATCGAATTTTGCCAGAACGTCTTTTGCGATGTCTTGGGCGTTCGCGTAGCTGACCCGCTTCACAGCGGTCAGGTCAACGTGACCCACGAAATGGTCGCCAAATTCACGCTTGATCACATCACGGCCTTTTTTGCCGACAGTCAGGATTTTCACCGTCTTGCCTGCGGCCATCAATTCTTGCGCATGGTTGCGCGCCAATTTTGCGATGTTGCCGTTGAAGCCGCCGCACAGACCACGTTCAGCAGTCATCACCACCAACAGGTGGGTCTGATCGCTGCCAGTGCCTGACAGAAGCTTTGGCGCAGAGGCAGAACCAGCCGCGCCGGACGCCAACCCACCCATCACGGCGTTAAACCGTTCTGTGTAAGGGCGGGACGCCTCGGCTGCGTCTTGGGCGCGGCGCAATTTTGCTGCCGCGACCATCTGCATCGCCTTTGTGATCTTGCGGGTCGATTTGACCGACGCGATCCGATTTTTAAGGTCCTTAAGACTAGGCATTAGCTAAGTCTCCTTCTCTTAGGAAAGGGTTCAGGCGAAATCTTTTGCGAAAGCGTCGATCGCAGTTTTGATTTTGTCTTCTGCCTCACCTTTGATCTTTGGATCGTCCTTGGTGATCATGTCGAGCACGTCTTTTGCGTTTGTGCGCAGGTGCTTGAGCAGTCCAGCTTCAAAACGGCCAACGTCTTTGACGTCAACTGTGTCGAGATAACCTTTTGTACCAGCGTAGATCACGCAGACGATTTCGGCGTTGGTCAGTGGGGAATACTGTGGCTGTTTCATCAGCTCAGTCAAACGTGCACCACGGTTCAGCAATGCCTGTGTAGATGCATCAAGATCGGAACCGAACTGCGCAAACGCAGCCATTTCACGATACTGAGCAAGCTCAAGCTTAACTGGACCAGCAACAGATTTCATCGCGTTTGTTTGCGCAGCAGAACCAACGCGGGAAACGGACAGACCTGTGTTCACAGCTGGGCGGATACCTTGGAAGAACAATTCAGTTTCCAAGAAGATCTGACCATCTGTGATCGAAATCACGTTTGTTGGAATAAACGCAGAAACGTCGCCACCTTGTGTTTCAATGATCGGCAGCGCCGTCAAAGAACCGGACCCGTTGTCTTCGTTCAGTTTCGCAGAACGCTCGAGCAGACGGGAGTGAAGATAGAAAACGTCACCTGGGTATGCTTCACGCCCTGGTGGGCGACGCAGAAGCAAGGACATCTGACGATAAGAAACCGCTTGCTTGGAAAGGTCATCATAGATGATCAGCGCGTGGCGGCCGTTATCGCGGAAGTGTTCTGCCATCGCAGTCGCCGCATATGGTGCAAGGAACTGCATTGGCGCTGGGTCAGAAGCGGTCGCCGCAACAACGATTGAATATTCAATCGCGCCGGACTCTTCGAGCTTTTTCACCAATTGCGCAACTGTGGAACGCTTTTGACCAATCGCAACGTAGACACAGTAGAGCTTTTCGCCTTCGGACTGTGCTGCGTCGTTATAGGATTTTTGGTTCAGGATCGTGTCGAGCGCGATCGCTGTTTTACCGGTCTGACGGTCACCAATGATCAATTCGCGCTGGCCACGGCCAACTGGGATCATGGAGTCAACGGACTTCAGGCCAGTCGCCATTGGTTCGTGAACAGATTTACGTGGGATAATGCCAGGCGCTTTGGAATCTGCGATAGCACGTGTTTTGGTTTTGATCGGGCCTTTGCCGTCAAGTGGGTTGCCAAGACCGTCAACAACACGACCAAGCAGTTCGTCACCAACAGGAACGTCCACGATAGAGTTGGTGCGCTTAACAACGTCACCTTCTTTAATGTCACGGTCAGAACCAAAGATAACAACACCAACGTTGTCAGCTTCAAGGTTCAAGGCCATGCCGCGGATACCACCGGGGAATTCAACCATTTCACCGGCTTGGACATTGTCCAGCCCGTAAACACGCGCAATACCGTCACCGACGGACAATACGCGGCCAACTTCGGCCACTTCGGCTTCTTGGCCAAAGTTTTTGATCTGGTCCTTCAGGATCGCAGAAATTTCAGACGCTTGGATCGCCATGTTATCCGACCTCTTTCATTGTGTTCTGGAGTGCGTTGAGCTTGGATTTGATCGACGTGTCGATCATCTTCGAGCCCACTTTTACAATAAGACCGCCGATGATTGTCTCATCAACGATCGCTTTGATCTTCACATCGGCGCCAACTTGCGCCTTGAGTGTCTTTGCCAGCTTGTCAGACTGCGCCTTTGTCAGCGCCTTAGCAGATGTCACTTCGGCGGTTACTTCGCCTTTGTGCTCTGCAATCTGTGCCCGCAGCGTAGACACCAGCTGTGGCAAAACAAACAAACGACGCTTGGACGCCATCAGCGCCAATACATTGCTTGTTGTCTTTGACAGCTTCATTTTCTTTGCAACAGCACCAATCGCAACACCTTGTTCTTCACGGCTATATAGCGGTGATGTCAAAAGCGTTTGCAGTTCCGTGCTATCTGCCATTGCGGCGTCGAGTGCATCTACGTCTTTTTCAAGACCTGCAATCGCCTTGCCCTCTTTGGCAAGGTCAAACACAGCTGACGCATAACGTGCAGCGATGCCTGTGGAAATTCCTATTGTTTCGGACACGTCCACCCTTCCGATGTCTAGGGCCCGCCTCGACCGCCGGACGATCCGACGAAAGATGGGCTCGTTCACACACACCTATACGTAACGCACAGGCGGCAAAATCAGCGCCGATGTAACAGAGCATTTCCGCTGTCGCAACCGCCTTGCGCCCTCAATTTGGTACCTTTTGTCGCACCTTTTGACGCAACGGAGCATGCGTATAGAACAACCATTAGCCTCACCCCACGGGATGCGCGTGGGTTAAAGATCCCTTAATGTGTTTTGTTTGTTGCAGTTTCCGGCATCAGCTGGGTGAATCCTATTCATCCGCAAACGGCATCAATCCGTGACAAAGCCAACTTGCCCGCTTTGTAAATTACATTACAAATTCAGCCCATCGCGTCGCATTTTGGCCGGCACAGGGCGATTCTGACGAATCCCGCGCGGATTAGCGCGTTGGCCGCGTTCTTGCGGCTTCTGGCGCGGCGGTGATCCCTTCGAGCGCGCGCAATGGTCGCTTGACCATCGACGTAAGCCCCGGCCGCGTCGGCGCAACCGTTTGCTTTGTCGCCTCAACCATCAGCACACCACCAGCAACCACGATGGGCATATTATGTCCGACCTTTTCCAAAAGCCCCGCCGTTTTGCGCCAGACACGGTTGTGCGAGGGCGGTTGATACAATGTCGACCGCGATTTTTCAGAGACAAAATCGTGTTTACGTAACTGTGCCTCTAATTGCCCGATGGAATAGGGGCGGCCAAAACCAAATGGTGTCTTATCCGACCGCGACCAAAGCCCTGCTCGATTGGGCACAATGAACACAACGCGCCCCCCCGGTCCCAAAACGCGCCAAATCTCATCCAGCAATGCCGACGGATTTTCCGAAGTTTCAAGCCCATGCATGACAACCAGTTTATCCACCTGCCCCGTCTCAACAGGCCATACGGTTTCTTCGCACAATACACTGACATTAGGTTGCCCTGCGGGCCAAGGCATCACGCCTTGCGGTCCGGGCATCAACCCTGTCACCCGTCGCGCCGATCCCAGATAAGGGCGAAGTAACGGCACAGCAAAGCCAAACCCCGCAACTGTCTGCCCCTTGGCCTCTGGCCATATCTCGACCAGTTCATCGCGGATAACTTTTTGAGCAGCCCGTCCTAGCGCGCTGCGGTAATAGAAATTGCGCAAGTCAAGAACATCAAGATGCATTGCAGTCTGCTCTCCTTTGGGCGAAGCTTGGGATCACCTTAGCAAGACCGGACTGAATTACCATGACCCTTACGCTGACAACTGTGCCCTGCCTTGTTGATAACTATGCGTTCATCATCGGGAACCCCGAAACGCGCGAGGCCGCAGTCATTGATGTACCCGAAGCCGCGCCAATCAACGCGGCCTTATCCGCCGGGAACTGGAACCTCACCACCGTCATTCTAACGCACCACCATCACGACCACGTGCAAGGGCTGGATGATCTCACGGGCCGCAATGGCCTTCATGTGATAGGCGCCAAAGCAGACGCAGGCCGCCTGCCCCCGCTCGACACCGCAGTGGTCGAAGGCGACACCATTACGGTCTGCGGCGAGAACGCCGCGATTTTCGACGTGTCCGGCCACACGATCAACCACATTGCGATCCACTTTGCCAAAAGCGGTTATGCATTTACCGCTGACAGCCTCATGGCGCTCGGATGTGGACGCTTATTCGAAGGCACGCCAGACCAAATGTGGAACAGCTTGTTGAAATTGCGCGCGCTGCCGCCTGAAACCATCATCTGCTCGGGCCATGAATACACGCAAAGCAATGCAACATTCGCCGCGACTATTGAACCGGACAACGCGGACCTTACATCAAGGATCAGCGCCATCACCGCGGCGCGGACGGCAGGACAACCCACCGTGCCATCAACCCTCGACCTAGAAATGCGCACCAACCCATTCTTGCGCGCCGACGATCCGGCACTGAAGGCTGCAATCGGCATGGCAGACACCAGCGACGCCGCCGTTTTCGCCGAAATAAGGGGCCGCAAGGACAGATTTTGATGTCCCCTGCGGACAAATCACAAAATATCTGCCGCTTTCATCGAAAATGTGACCGGAAAATACAAAAAAGTCCTTGAAGCTTGCGCAATAAAACCAAACCTTAAGAGGTAAGAGACCACAGTTGGTTGCGAGGCCTCGCGCAGCGCCCAACCCGATCTGCAAAGGAGCACACAAAGTGCCATCTTTTTCGACCACACTCGAGCAAGCCATTCACGGGGCCTTGGCTCTTGCCAACGCACGCAAACATGAACTGGCCACGCTAGAACACTTGCTGTTGTCGCTCATTGACGAACCCGACGCGGCCCGAGTGATGAAGGCCTGTTCGGTCAATCTGGACGAGCTGCGCAAAGACTTGGATGACTTCATCGAAGAAGAGCTTTCCACATTGGTGACCGACGTCGAAGGGTCAGAGGCCGTGCCAACCGCCGCCTTCCAGCGCGTGATCCAACGCGCCGCAATCCATGTGCAATCTTCCGGCCGGACAGAAGTGACAGGTGCCAATGTGCTTGTCGCCATCTTTGCCGAACGCGAAAGTAACGCGGCCTTCTTTTTACAAGAACAAGACATGACCCGCTATGACGCGGTAAATTTCATCGCTCATGGTGTCGCCAAAGACCCGGCATTTGGCGAAAGCCGCCCTGTGACTGGCGCACCAGATGAAGGCGACGAATTCACGGATACCGACGGCGAAGTCAAAGAAAGCGCACTGGCCAAATATTGCGTCGATTTAAACGTTAAAGCCAAAGAAGGCGACGTTGATCCATTGATCGGCCGCGCCCATGAGGTCGAACGCTGCATTCAAGTGCTTTGCCGTCGACGCAAAAACAACCCATTGTTGGTCGGTGATCCTGGTGTCGGCAAAACCGCCATCGCCGAAGGGCTCGCATTCAAAATCGTCAATGGCGACACACCAGAGGTGCTGTCAGAAACAACGATCTTCAGCCTCGACATGGGCGCGCTGCTGGCTGGCACCCGCTACCGCGGCGATTTTGAAGAACGTCTAAAGGCCGTGATGACCGAAATGGAAGAGCACGATAACGCCGTGCTGTTCATCGACGAAATCCACACAGTGATTGGCGCCGGTGCCACATCCGGGGGCGCGATGGATGCATCCAATTTGCTGAAACCTGCATTGCAGGGCGGTAAACTGCGCTGCATGGGCTCTACCACCTACAAAGAATTCCGTCAGCATTTCGAAAAAGACCGCGCCTTGGCACGTCGTTTCCAGAAAATCGACGTCAACGAACCCTCTGTAGAAGATGCGGTCAAAATCCTGCGCGGATTGAAGCCATATTTCGAAGAACACCACGGCATCAAATACACCGCCGACGCGGTGCGCACGGCTGTGGAATTGTCCGCGCGCTATATCAACGACCGCAAATTGCCTGATAAGGCGATTGATGTGATCGACGAGGCTGGCGCCGCCCAACATCTGGTTGCCGAATCCAAACGCCGGAAAACCATCGGCGTCAAAGAAATCGAAGCCGTCGTTGCCAAGATTGCACGCATTCCGCCGAAAAACGTGACCAAAGACGATGCAGAGGTGCTCAAAGATCTAGAAACATCGCTGAAACGCGTGGTTTTCGGGCAAGACACTGCGATCGAAGCACTTTCATCCGCCATCAAACTGGCACGTGCTGGTCTGCGCGAACCTGAAAAGCCGATTGGCAACTACTTGTTTGCCGGCCCAACAGGTGTCGGTAAAACAGAGGTCGCGAAACAGCTCGCCGATACGCTTGGCGTGGAATTGATGCGCTTTGACATGTCCGAATATATGGAAAAACACGCGGTCAGCCGTTTGATCGGCGCGCCTCCTGGCTATGTCGGGTTTGATCAAGGTGGCATGCTGACAGACGGCATCGACCAGAACCCTCATTGCGTTTTGCTGCTTGATGAAATGGAAAAGGCGCATCCGGATGTTTACAATATCCTGTTGCAGGTCATGGACCACGGCAAGTTAACCGATCACAATGGCCGGACCACTGATTTCCGCAACGTCATCATCATTATGACATCGAACGCTGGTGCATCCGAGCTTGGCAAAAACGCCATGGGCTTTGGCCGCGAAACCCGCGACGGCGAAGACATCGCCGCGATTGAGCGGACGTTCACGCCGGAATTCCGCAATCGTCTGGATGCGATCATCAGCTTTGGCGCTTTGCCAAAACCTGTGATCCGCCAAGTTGTCGAGAAATTCGTGCTTCAGCTCGAGGCGCAACTGATTGATCGCAATGTGCATATCGAAATCACACCAAAAGCCGCCGAATGGCTGGGTGACAAAGGGTATGATGCGAAAATGGGCGCGCGTCCGCTTGGCCGCGTGATCCAAGAGCACATCAAGAAACCATTGGCCGAAGAATTGTTGTTCGGAAAGCTCGTCAAAGGTGGCTTGGTCAAGGTTGGCGTCAAGAACGGTGAATTGCACATGACATATGAGGAGCCAGCACAGGCCCGTATCAGTGGTGATAAACCGCCCCTTTTGACGGCCGAATAATGCGCGCCGCAGTCTTAATAACATCCCTCGCTGCGACACCCGCAGCGGGGGATTTTTCGTTGGTGCAGCCGGTCGATTGCGTGCTGGATCACGACTGCTACATCCAGCAATATATGGATCATGATCCAACAGGTGACGCGCATGACTTCGCCTGCGGATCGCTGACATACGACACGCACAAAGGCACCGATTTCGCGCTACCGACCTTGGCGGCACAAGCGGCTGGTGTGAATGTTCTGGCTGCCGCAGCGGGCACAGTCGTTGGTGTGCGCAACGGCATGGTCGACGCCCTACAGGTTGGCCCCGACGCGCCAGATGTCACCGACAGGTTTTGTGGCAACGGCCTCGTGATCCGTCACGCGGACGGATATGAGACACAGTATTGCCACATGTCCCAAGGCTCGGTGGTTGTGACAGCCGGCCAAACCGTGGCGGCGGGCGACGTGTTGGGTAAAATCGGTCTGTCTGGCCAAACCCAATTCCCGCATTTACACCTCTCGGTCCGTCGGTTTGGAAAACCCGTCGACCCATTCAACGCAGATGGCGTGCAAACATGTCCTGACCCGACACAACCGTCGCTTTGGGCCGATGATATCGCGACGCCTGCGGGCGGGATTGTTGACATCGGGTTATCTGACAATGTCCCGACCTTTGACGCGGTCAAGGCTGGTACGGCGGGGGTTGAGATCACCAAACATAGCCCCGCCCTTGTCGGGTGGAGCCATATTTTTGGCACGCGCATAGGCGATCAGATCACCACGCGGTTCACGCGACCAGACGGTAGCCAGTTCGACCACACAGACGACATCACCCGCACCCAAGCACGCATTTTCCGTGCCTTTGGCAAGCGCACCCCAGCGGGCGGTTGGCCCGTCGGGCACTATGAATTGCTTGTCATTCACACCCGCGCCAGCGCAGAGCTGGACCGTGCAACCTTAACGTTCGAAATCCGCTAACGCTCTGTCAGCTTTAGCTCGATGCGGCGGTTTTGCGCGCGTGCTTCGGGCGTGTCGGCAGGGTTCAACGGCTGATATTGCCCGAACCCATTGGCGGCAACCCGCTCTGGCGGAATCCCAAGGAAATTCACCATATAAAGCACGACCGACAAGGCCCGTGCCTGCGAAAGTTCCCAGTTGTTAGCATATTGACCTGTGCCCAACAGCGGTATGTTGTCGGTATGCCCGTCCACGCGGATTACCCAGTCGATGCCATCAGGAATATCGTCGGCAATGTCGCGCAGAATGCCAGCAATATTCGCGATCTCGCCACGTCCAAGGGGGGACAGTTCCGCGCGCCCCGGTTGGAACAACACTTCGGATGAAAACACAAAACGGTCGCCTTCGATGCGCACGCGGTCTTGGCCTTCGAGCACATCGCGCAACTGGCCAAAGAAATCCGACTTAAACCGTTCCAGGTTTTGCGCCTCTGCAGCCAGCCTGATGGCCTCTTCTTCAAGCCGCTGACGTTCTGCGGTTTCCAGTGCAAGGCGGCGGCGCTCTTCGGCGGCGACGCGGGCAAGTGCCGTATTCAGCTGAGCACCTAACGCTTGGATTTGCACCTGCGCATCAGCGTCCGTGTCGTTGGCCACATCCAAAAGCGACTGCAGTGTGCCCACCTGATTGCGCAGTTCAGCGACTTGCGCGTTTAGGGCTGCGACCTGACGTTGACTTTCGGCCGACAGCGCTTGCTCTTCCGACAGCGCAGTGTTCGCGGCAGCAAGCAGCGCGTCTTGGCGTTCTTGTTCCGTCATCTGTGCAACGGCATCGGCTTGAGCGGCGGCCATCGCGGCCAAGGCTTGGGCAAGCCGCGCCTCTAGCGTTGCACGTTCATTTTCCGTTTCGGACGCACCAGCCGCCAGCGACGTCGCTTGGGCCTGTAAGGTTTCATTGGCCAGCAACGCGGCGGCCAAACGATCCTCTAGCGATTGCCGCTCTGCCTCGGTTGCCTCGCCATTGGCGGCAACGGCTTCCATTTCGGCCTGCAACGCTTCTTTGGCCAAAAGGGCAGCGGCGAGTTGCGCCTGAATATCAGCTTCGGTTTGCGCGCCGTCTGCTAGCGCATCGGCAAGGGCTTGCTGCGCGGCCGCAAGCGCGGTTTCGCTTTGATCGCCATCGGCTAAGGCAGCGGCCAAACGCGCCGTCAGATCGGCCGTGTTTTGTACCGAGATATCCAATTGCGCCCGCGCATCGGCCAGTTCGGCGGCTGTTGTTTGCTGCAAGCCAAGCGCAGCCAGCAGTCGCGCATCAAGGTCTTGGCCTTCGGACAAAGCCCGCGTCAGGTCGTTCTCGGCATTCTGTTGGGCAAGCAAAGCCGCCGCTAGCTTCATGTCCAAATCTTGACCCGCCGCCTTTGCTGCTGCGAGCAATGTCAGCGTATCCTCCGCCTCGCGCCGTTTTTCGTCTAAGGCGAGCGACATGGCGGTCAGCTCTGAATTAGCGTTTTCCAAACGGGCGCGCAGCGCTTCGGCTGCGGCGGCATCGGCAAGCTGTTCAGCCTCGAGATCCGTTATGCGGGCGGTGTTTTGATCGCGCTCGCCTTCCAAATCGGCGATCAGCGCCTCGAGGGCCTCGCGGCGGGCGGCGGCGAGGCGGGCTGCCTCGGTGCCTGCGTCGATTTCGTCGCGTGCTTGGGCCAATGCAAGGTTGAGCGCCTCTTGATCCGACAATAACTGCGTCTGTGCGGCTTCCAAATCAGAAATTGCGGCGCGGGCTTCGGTGCGCTCGGCCAGCAATCCCGCGACCTGTGCTTCGAACCCTGTGATCTGGTTTTGTGCCGCTATCAGGGCGGCATCGCTCGCATCGCGTTGCTGGGTGAGCTGCGCGATCAGGTCAGATTGGGCATTTGCCGTGTCCGTGACGTCGGCCAAATTTGCGGTCAAATTTGCATTTCGCGCTTGTTCTAAGCCCAATGCGGCAGCCAGCGATGAAACCTCTGCGGCCAGCTCATCCAATTGCGACGCCTGCCCCGTGATCGTTTCACGCAGTACAAATTGGATCACCATGAAAATGGTCAGCACAAACATCAAGACGAGCAAAAGCCCCGTCATCGCATCCACAAACCCCGGCCAAATGGCGTTTTGCATGCCCCCAGATCGCCGACGAAGCGCCATGCATTAGCCTCCGTCGTTGGTCGGGCGACCACGGCCCGTGCGCACCGCACGGGTCAGGGAGGAAATATCGGCGCGCAAATCAGCGACGGTTTCTTGGCGGCCAGCGGACATTTCTTCCAAAATGCGCAGCATTTGCACGTCGATAGATCGCAATCGCATCCGGCTTTCGGCATCGATGCCATCGACACCGCTGTCTCGCAGCTTTTCAATCAACCGTTCTTGGCCATCTGCCACACGTGCCAGCAATTCATCCGTTGATCCGCTCGACCCGCCACCCGCGCCTGTGATGGCGTGGGTTAAGGCGGTGAGATGGCTGTCCAAGCTGGCTTGCTGTTCTTCCATCTGCCGCGCCATATGTTCCATGAATTCGACCATAATGCCGGTTTCACTGCCCCCATCCTCGCCGGTGGAAAACCCAAGGCGGGTGATCGTGGATAACCATTCTTCCAGCTCGCGGTAGAACCGGTTTTGCCCATGGGACGCAAACAGTTCGAGCAAGCCGACAACCAGCGACCCCGCAAGCCCTAGCAATGAAGATGAAAACGCCGTGCCCATGCCGCCAAGCTGGCTTTCCAGTCCTGCTTGCAAGCGGCTAAAGATATCTGCTCCGCTTTCACCGTCGGACGGGTTCAACGACCGGATCGTTTCGACCAAAGCGGGCACGGTCGTGGCCAGCCCGTAGAATGTGCCCAAAAGCCCAAGGAAAATCAGCGTGTTGCCAATGTAGCGGGTGATTTCGCGATCTTCGTCGATACGCTGGGCCACGGATTCCAAGATCGACCGACCCGACGACGACGAAAGCTGCATCCGCGCGCCGCGCGACCGCAAAAGCGTCGCCAAGGGCGCCAGCAACCCGGGGGCCACATCAGCGTCTGATCCGGTTTTATGCTTGGTAAATCCTTCGATCCAGCCAACAGACCGCATCAGCTGATAAACCTGCCCAAAGCACGACAAAACCCCCAAGACAAAGACGAATAAAATCGCCCCGTTCAGATATGGGTTCGACCAAAAGATCGCATTCAGTTGTTCAAATCCGAGGTAGATGCCCGCGCCAACCAACCCAAGCACAATCAGCATCGAAATGATCTGACGGATGGGCTGTGTAAACTGCGGCTCGGCCTCGGGTTCCCTTGTTTCAGTCACGACAAAGGGGTCCTTGTGATTGTTGTTAAGCATAGCTTACTGAACTTGCGCGCAATTCCCAAATAAAATCGGCCCACGGTCGCGTTACTCTGTTACAATTGCCTGCACGCGGGTGACAAGCCACGCCATATCATCGTCGCGGATGTTCATTTTAGTCAGATGTGCGGCGGTATTATACAGGTATTCGGTATTTGGCCCGCGCCCGCCAATGGCCCGCGCGATCATCTGGGCTTGGGTTTCAAGATCGTAATTGCAGTATTGCACATGGTCAGGGTCGATCACATAGGCCAATGCCAACAGCGGGCCGTCATCGGCATGCAATGTCACCTGTTCTTCGACATAGGCAGACGAGATTAATTCGCGTTCGCGCAAGGCGGCCAACACGTCGGCTTCCTCTTCGGGTTTCACCTGAAATGCCACGCCCGTGCATTGCGCACCAACTTGCGCGTCTAGTGCCAAAACCAGCCCTGGATCATCATCTGTCCCACGATGATGGATCGATAACATGCAAAAACTACGGGCGTAGTCGCGCAGAACGGCGGTTTTCATCTGCGCGGGTTCAAATCCCGGATTCCACAAAAGTGATCCATACCCAAATACCCATAACGCCATGATGCTGGTCCTTTTCTGCTGCCCACTATAAACACGGCGCGACAGATAACGCCAAGGGGCAACCATGCGTAGATTGACATTCATCGTGATCGCCTTGGCGGTATTATATAGCGGCTATTGGTTTGTCGGCGCGACAGCGACCGAAAAAACAGCAACGGCACGTTTGGCGGAATTGAACACAGCGGGCTGGGACATTAGTTATGACGGCTTGGATACCGTGGGTTACCCTTCGCGGTTCGACACAACAGTGACCAATCTGCGCGCCGCCAGTGATGATGCAAGTGTCGCGTGGAGCATCCCGATGGTCCAAGCATTGTCGCTGTCATACCAACCGAACAATGTGATCTTGGCCTTTGCTGACACCCAACAAATCACGCTGGGCGGCACTTCGTTGGACGTCACGTCCGACGGCCTTCGTGCCAGCGTTACCGTGGCTGCGTCGACCAAATTGGACCCGACAGATGTGACAATCGAAACCGGCCCATTGGGCGTGACTGTTGCCGGTGACCCGATTGTTAGCATGACCAAGGGCATCGCGGCGATGCGGCTGGCAGGCCCCGCACCGCATCAATACGATACCTATCTGGACCTCGACGGGTTTGCATTACCCCTCGCCTTGCGCAGCTTGATTGATCCGAATGGCACCCTGCCTGACAGCTTTGACCAAGTCACAATCGATGGGGCGGTCACATTGGACGGCAATATATCTGCATCACCCCGCCCGACCGCTTTGACCCTTAAAGGGATGACAATCACGCTCGGGCCACTCCAACTGCGCGGCAAAGGCACGTTGAATGTCGACAGTCTGGGTGTGCCATCGGGCCAGATTGACCTGACCGCACAGAACTGGCGCCAGATGTTGGATTTGGCTGTTGGCGCTGGTTTTGTCGACACGGGCATTGCCAATACGGCCAAAAGCATGGGCGGTCTGCTCGGCGGTGGTGGCACAGATATTTCCCTGCCACTGACGTTCCAAAACGGCATGGTGTCGATGGGGCCGATTCCGCTGGGGCAAGCGCCGCGCCTGTTTTAACCCTGTCCGAAAAGCCCTGTCATAGACCGGCGCACCAATGCGGTTACAGAGGGGCGTTTGACGGCGTGAAACGGCAGCGGGCGGCAGACTTCGATTGCGGCCACGCCAACGCGTGCGGTTAATGCGCCGTTTACCACGCCTTCGCCGA
Organism: Yoonia sp.; assembly: GCA_965660685.1. Lineage (GTDB taxonomy): Bacteria > Pseudomonadota > Alphaproteobacteria > Rhodobacterales > Rhodobacteraceae > Yoonia. The sequence continues at coordinate 87,331 of CBFIAX010000004.1, forward strand.
ACCTGCGCGACACTTTGGACAAGACGCCGCCGCCCGCAATAGACCCGATCAGGTCATCACCCACTGCCACCGCCCCTGTTGCGACCAGATGCGTCAACACAGTGCGGGTCAACCGCCAGCTGCCAAATGTGCCCGACCGCCCACCATAGATTTCCGCGATCCGCCGGATCATCCGCAAATTCGCCGTCAGTGCAGTAAACACATCAGCCAACGCCAGCGGCACGATGGCCGTGACTGTGGCGACTTGGCGCGCGGCCGCTTCGACTTCGCGCATCGCGGCATCATCAAGCGGCGTCAAAACCGTGTTTTCCGCCAACCCGAGCAAGCCATCAGCGTCGAGAACATCCCCCGATTGTTCGGCCAAACGTTCGCGGCCCCATGCGGTGTCTTCACGGGATTTATAAAGACGGTTCAATTGGGCAATAACGCCCCGTGCTGCAGGTAAATCGCTATGCGTCAACGCATTGACCGCGTCTTGATGCACACCGTCCAATCGACGCAAACGCGAAAATGCCGCCAATTCGCGCAGTGCAATCACTGCCAACACGACGCAAAACAATCCCAACAAGCCAAGTGCAATCAACCCTAAAACAGGGGACCGCGCCAGCAATCCGGCGATGTAATCATAGGCAGCGAGCGACACCACAAAACCCAGCAATGTGACGAGCAACGACCAAAACCACCGCGCCAGCCGTGATGGTTTGCGCGCCGCGATCATCGCCACGGTTTGCATGGATGTCGCGGGACCAACCTCATCAGGCACGGCGGGGGCTGCGGCGGGTGCAGCGGTGTCTTGGTCATCAAGATCGATCAGGATCGGCCCGCGTGGTCCGTCGGTCATAGCTTATCTCCGATCAGGAATTGCGTGGCTTTATCCAGCCGAATATGCGGCGGCCCGTCGCCCGGTTTTAAGTCCAGCGGCGCAGGCGCAAAACGCATGACGCCGTAACCTTCACCTTCCCAATTTTCCGCCCCTGCCCGTGCGGGTCCCAGCAAATGCGCGGGGTCTGTTGGCAATTTACCAGTATAAAACGCGGCTTGTTTCCCGCTATCAAGCAGACGCCCGCGCACGACATTCAATGGGCCGTCGCGGTGGTCCACGGTTTCCTCGACCGTGGTGCGCAAGGCAGCAATGGACATAGCGCCCGTCGTGGCCCCCGCAAAATCGGCGCGGTCTTTGGCATCGCGCACGAGAGCCTCTGTAATCGCGGTCAATTGAGCGTGCTGTGTGTGGTGCAGATGGTCGGCCTTGGTCGCAGCGAATAGTATTTTCTCGACTCTGCGCCCTTGGAAAATGCGCGTGAGGAAGGCGTTGCGACCGGGCCGGAACGCACCCAGAATGTCAGCCATCGCGTTGCGAAGATCATTGACCGCAGGCGGGCCTGCGTGGATCGCGCCAAGCACATCGACAAGCACGACTTGGCGGTCGATCTTGGCGAAATGATCGCGGAAGAACGGCTTCACGACATTGCGCTTATAGCTTTCGAACCGCCGCGCAAATTCGCGCCCTAACGTGCCGCGTTTCCCCGATGCACCTGTCAGCGGCGCGAAGGTCAGCACCGGCGATCCAGCCATGTCACCCGGCAACAGGAACCGGCCCGGACTGCAATCGGAAAACCCTGCCTCGCGGGACGCTTGAAGATGCGACGTGAAAACGGCGGATAAGGATTTGGCTATCGGCTCGTCCAACTTCATCTCTGGGTCTATTTCCGACAAGGCTTTCAAAAACGCATTACCTTCTGGTCGTCCATCTGCGCGGGCAATCGCTGCGGCCGACCAGTCTTCATAGGTTTGATCAAGCAGCCCAAGGTCCAGCAGCCATTCACCCGGATAATCAACGATATCAATGTGGACCGTGCGCGGGCCAGAAAGCCCTGCCAGCAATCCTGTCGGCTGAACCTTAAGCGACAGACGCAATTCACTGATCTGTCGCGTGCCGTCTGGCCAGCTTGGGTTCTTAGCCGTGATCTGACCCAGATAGGATTCATAATCGAAACGCGGCAATGTATCATCGGGCTGCGGTTGCAGATAGGCTGTTTGAATGCTGCCATTGGCGGCCGACACCAGTTGCGGCATCCGCCCGCGATTGGTCAGGTTAGCCACAAGCGATGCGATATACACGGTCTTGCCCGCTCGGCTCAACCCCGTCACGCCCAGCCGGATCACCGGATCGGAAAACGGCGCGCTGACCGTATCGGTCACGGCATCAACGCCACGTAAGATTTGATCGGCAATTGCTGCAATAACCACGCGGCATTCCTTTGGTTTTGTCCTGTTTGGTTAAGATAAGGGCGCGCAACCACCTTGTGTAGGGATTGATTTCGAAACTTTCCCCGCATAAGCCCGTGATCATGCCAAGATATGCCATTTCAATCGAATATAACGGTGCGCCATTTTCCGGATGGCAGCGCCAGAATGACCAGCCTTCGGTGCAGGGCGCGATCGAGGATGCATTGGCGAAACTCGAACCCGGCCCTCACACAATTGGGGCTGCGGGGCGAACCGACGCGGGCGTGCATGCGATTGCACAGGTCGCCCACTGTGATTTGCAGCGGGACTGGACCCCATTTCGTCTGTCAGAAGCGCTCAATTTCCACCTGAAACCCTTGCCTGTATCAATCACCCGCTGCGCGCTGGTTGACGCCGAATGGCATGCACGTTTCGGCGCGTTAGAGCGTCGCTATATCTACCGGATCGTCAGCAGGCGCGCGCCGCTGACCTTTGAACGTGGGCAGTTGTGGCGTGTGAATTATCCGCTAGATTTGGCAGCAATGCAGACCGGAGCAGCCCATTTGATTGGCTTGCATGACTTTACAACATTCCGGTCGACCATGTGTCAGGCGCAAAGCCCTGTTAAAACGCTGGACGAGATACGGATCGAGCAGATTGATCAGTCCAATGGCACCGAATTTCGGTTTCACGTGCGGGCCAAATCGTTTTTGCATAACCAAGTCCGCAGCTTTGTTGGCACCTTGGAACGTGTCGGATCAGGCGCATGGCAACCCGATGATGTAAAGACCGCGTTAGAAGCTTGTGACCGCGCCGCATGTGGCCCTGTCAGCCCCTCCGATGGTTTATATTTGGCTGGCGTGAAATACCCCGAAGACCCGTTCGCAACCTAATCGTTGTCGGTCAATCCGGCCCCAGCCCCTGCAAGCCGAGAGGCCTCTGTCGCGGGCACATAGGTTTTCGCGGCTAATGTGCTGAGTTGATCCCACAACAGATCGGACACCGTGACCGAACTTGCAGCGGGCGGCGTCACGGCTTCGTTTTTTGCATTTAAAATCAAATCCGTACCTTCTGATCGCTGAGCGACTGCCACACCTCTTGCCGCGCACATAGCCAAGACCAGACGCGGCGCATCGATGTTTTCTAAGGTAACCTCTTCTGCTCCGGCCAAGATCGCATCAATTGCAATCGGCCCTGCCATCGCGGCGCGCGCGTTTCGGAACCTCGCGCCGTCCATATCAACAGGCACATGCGGCCCGCTTAATGCGCCGATCACGCAGTCTAACCTCAGCGGATCAGTCGCGGCCAAATGGGCGGCTGCGGCCCCAATGTCGTCGCAATGCCCCAAAGGGACACCTGCCCCGCGCGCGGCTTTGGCCACCATTCCGCTGATTTCGTTCAAGGATCGCTTCATAGATTTGCCACTGGCAGCCACCAATCGTCGGCAGCGTGTAATTCATCCCACAACGGTGCACCTTGGGCCAATGTGATGCGCGTCCAGCGGTCTGATTTCGGGTCAAATTTCGCTGCGCCAAAGAACGACAGCTTGCAGCGCAACATATCAATCGGCAGGCAATCACGGCCAATCAAATTGTCACGAATTTCGCTATAGGGGTGGCGGTCGAGGGTTTGCACGCGCTTAACCGCGGCGCGATATTCGGGATGACGGGCAAGGAAATGCGCAACCGTGCCTGATTGTCCAGCAAGTACGCGTTCCAAGGCTTTCACCTGACGCGCAATGTCCAGCGGGCTTTCAAGATGCGCGCCATCCTCGCCGTGGCGGTCGCCCAAGCGCGGTTCCAGCTTTTCCTCTGAAACATACCAAAACTGGGCACAGTTTTCGGCCGCATCATAGTCGATATCGCAGGCCCAGTCCCAGTCACGCGCGATCAGATCGCCAAGCGTTTCGCAGGTCATCATTGGGTCGACCTGCGGTGTAAACGGGGTCGCCATGCAGTCGGTCAATCCGTCAATCACATCGCCAAAAGGTTCGAGGATCATCGCGGCGAGCAGCTCTTGGGTGTCAATTGACCATGTGTCGCTTCGTGTCAAAAGTGCATCAATCGGCTGCGGCCCCGACATGACAGCGGGGGTCATTGCCCCGATCACCATGGTCCATTCGGCACGAAGCGTTTCAATTCTACGTCTCGCGATTTCGTCCGGCACATTCCATTGGTCCAGATGGTCAGTCACCCGCGCAGCAAGCTCCGCCAGCTTCACGATTTGTGCCGTATTGAGTTCCGGCAAAGCCCGCACCCGCGCAATCGCCGTTTCGCGAACTTGCATCCACGAATCCAAAAGCACAGGGTGGTTTACCAAAAACGGCGCCATCCCAAGACCGGTGGAGTTACCGATACCCAAATGCCGTTTCATATCGCGGCTAAGTGCAGCACCGCCAACATGTTCAGCCAGATCATGGGTAAAACCACGGATCAACAGAACAGTCAGCATTTCCGCCATAAAGGGGCCACCCATTCCGGGCCTATGCGCAATGCGCCCACGATCGGCGATGCCGAATTTTCCGTTGCCGTAAACGGCTGTGGTTCGCATCAGATAACCCGTCGATTTCACCAAATCGGCGTCAGGCTGCCGCCTATTACGCAAGGCGCTTGTGACGTGATCGAACAGACGCACCGATTTATTTGCGCGGCTTAGCACCAGATCACGCTCTGTAAATCGGGCGGCTTCTTGTAGGGGAGCCGCAGCAACGATGCGATCAATTTCAGCCTGCGACGGGATGCCGTCATATAAAACATAGGCCGTGTCCCAGGCCGTTGCGATCACGCGGTCGGTACGCAATTCCGGCGGCAAATCCGTGGACACCGCAACCAGCGCATAGTCGTAGCCGCCAAAACGCAACTGATAAACCGCGTGACCAAAACCATCCGCACACATCTGCCAAACGGTGCGATCAACGCGTACATTCTCGGCCGATAAGGTGCGCAATAACGTGCGCAAAAATGACAAACGATGCGGAAACGACGCGCCCATACGGCGCAATCGCATGACATCACACGGCGCGCGCAAGGGCATTTGTGGTGGATCAATCGTGTCCTTCATTCTGTCCTTCGTGTGATCGCAATTTCACGTAACACTTATTTACCACAGCCCACGAAACCACCCTATCAAAATCGGACATTTCGGGTGCGATTTGCGGCGTGCGCTAGGTGTGGTCATTTCTTCGCCGAAAAAGGAGAATGTGATCCACGACGGCTTTAAAAATAGGGCGCGGCGGGTTAGGCATATGCAACGTGTTTTATCGAGGGAAGCAGATAATGCGAATTTTAGCGCGCGCCGTTGCGGCGTTGCTTTTGCTCCCACAGATTTCCATGGCACAAGTCATCGATTTTGACGTCTCGGGGGATGATACCACACTCGCGACTGCACTTGAATCTGCGTCATTGGTCGTGGCGGTCACAGAAGACGACACCCCCGCACCCCAAGACTATATCGCCGCATCGCGTGCCGATTATCGCAGGCTTTTGACAGCACTTTATGGGCGAGGCCATTACAGTGGCGTGATTTCAATTCTGGTCGACGGTCGCGAAGCATCTGACATTTCGCCGCTGGCCGCGCCTGCGCACATCGGCACCATCACGCTTCGTGTCAATCCAGGCCCGGTGTTCACATTTGGCGAGACGACGATCAGCCCCGTGGCTGCGGGCACCGTGACCCCAAAGGACTTTCAACGGGGTGAAACGGCGGCGGCCAAGGCAGTAGGGGTGGCTGTATCTGACGCCATCGACGCGTGGCGCGATGCGGGCCATGCCAAGGCCGAACGCGCAGACCAGCGCATCACGGCGCAGCATGCAGACCAACGGCTGAACGTAAACGTTACATTGGCCCCCGGCCCGCAACTGACATTCGGTGCTCTGTCGGTCAGCGGAAATCAAGCCGTGCGCGCAGACCGAATTGCAGCCATCGCGGGCCTGCCCATCGGCGAAGTATATAGCCCGCAAGAGATCACGAAGGCCGAGCGCCGCCTGCGTGAAACCGGCGCATTTGACAGCGTCGCCGCGGTCGAGGCTGATGCGATTGGGCCAAATGACACCTTGCCGATTGACCTACAGGTCGTCGAAAGCAAACCGCGCCGTTTCGGTTTCGGACTGGAATTATCGTCGATCGAAGGGCTCAAGGTGTCTTCATTCTGGATGCATCGTAATTTCTTGGGTGGGGCCGAAAGATTTCGGGTTGATGGCGAGATTTCAGGCATTGGCGGGACCACAGGCGGCGTTGACTATACCATAGGGGCGAACCTTGAACGCCCCGCAATTTTCGGGCCCGATACCGATGGGTTTATCCGGTCCCAACTTAGCCGCGAAGACGAGCCAGATTACCGTGTGGATCAATTCACGATAGAGGCCGGTTTTACCCGCACAATCAATGACACGTTGGATGTTCAAGCAGGCATAGGTTTTCTAACCGCCCAAGAAGTTTCTGACCTTGGCGAACGGTCCTATAGCCTTTTGACCCTGCCACTCGAGGCGGCGCTCGATCTGCGTAATGACCCTACGAATGCGACGGACGGCTATTACCTTAATATTGATGCCACGCCATTTTATGATACAACCAACAGCAAATTCGGCGCGAAACTTGGCGCGGATGCGCGGGCCTATCGCAGCTTTGGCTCTGACGACAAAATCACTGTTGCTGGCCGGTTGCAGTTGGGCAGCGTGGCAGGCACGAGCATCGCAAACGCACCCGCAGATTTCCTGTTTTATTCGGGCGGCGGCGGCACAGTTCGGGGTCAATCCTATAAATCGCTGGGCGTCGATAGTGTGATCCTTGGCGAAACAGTCCGTACCGGCGGGCAATCATTCGCCGGTGCACAGCTCGAAGCCCGTTATGCAGTGACCGACAATATCGGTGTCGTGGGCTTTTATGACTTTGGCCGGATAAGCACAGGCGCGGGCTTTGATGGCGACAGTCAATGGCACGCGGGCGCAGGCATTGGTGTCCGGTATAACACAGGCATCGGGCCAATCCGTTTGGACATTGGCACGCCCGCAAGCGGCGACAACATTGCCAGATCCGTACAGGTCTATATCGGGATTGGGCAATCATTTTGAACCGTTTTTTGATCATCTGCGCACTGATCCTCGCGCCACTCACAGCCACCGCCCAGACCCAAGAGGAGGTCGACAAAGGTTATCTTGTCGCACTGATCGAAGGTAGCCTGTCGGGTGCATCGCGCGAAGTCAGCATCTTGGGGTTTCGCGGCGCGCTTAGCTCTGCTGCGTCCCTCGATGTTCTGACAATCGCGGATGCGGATGGCGTGTGGTTGACCCTTGAGGATGTAGTTTTGACGTGGAATCGCTCCGCACTTTTGGTCGGGCGCATCGACGTTGAAGAAATCTCTGCACAGCGGGTGATCGTTGCACGTGCACCCGTATCAGAGGCCACCGCCCCAAGCCCTGAAGCAATCCCATTTGCCTTGCCTGAACTGCCAGTAGGCATTCATTTAGGCACGCTCAACATAGCGGAAATCGTTTTGGGTGAAACATTTCTGGGCGAAGAGGTTTCGTTCACGGTCGGTGGCAGTGCCTCCCTTTCAGGCGGCGAGGGCAATGCCGTTCTGACGGCGACGCGCCTAGGCGACAGAGCTGGTGAATTTGCCATTGACGGAGCTTATAGCAATCTAAGCCGGATCCTCGCCCTTGATCTGCAAATCGTCGAAGATGCGGGCGGCATTGCAGCGGGTCTATTAAACCTGCCGGGGCGCCCGTCCACTGATCTGTCGATAGTTGGCACCGCCCCGATCGACGACTACGCGGCCCAATTGCGCCTTGCGACCGACGGACAAGTCAGGGTGCTTGGCAGCTTTGCACTGCGATCCGATGATCAAGGTCAAATCGTCGATTTGGATATCGGCGGGGACGTGTCGCCGCTGTTTGCGCCGGAATACCAATCATTCTTTGGCGACGACTTGCGCCTTGTCGTCGCGGCCCGCACGGACACCGCTGGCGAGGTCAATTTGGAAGACTTGAGCCTGTCATCACAGGCCCTCCAACTGGCGGGAACGGCGCAAATCGGCAGCAAAGGCTGGCCGAAACGGCTTAACCTAACAGGTCAAATCGCGTCAGAAGAAGGCGTTGTTTTGTTGCCCATATCTGGGCCGAAAACCTACATCAAAGACACTCGTTTTTCTTTGAAATTTGACGAACAGGTCGACCCCGTATGGGCGCTCGATTTGGACGTCACCGGCTTCGAAAGACCTGGCATCGCAATTGCAGATTTAGGCATGTCTGGCGGCGGGACATTGATCGGCGGCAACGGCCCAATGGTTGGGATTTTCACAGGTGATCTAAACTATGCGGCCGATGGGCTGACCCTCGACGATGCAGGTTTTTCCCAAGCATTCGGTGACACTATAGACGGCGTACTACAGTTCGTGCGCACAGAGGACATGCCGACTGTGATCAACGCATTCACCCTGTCCGGCCCGGGCATCGAAGTCGTTGCAGATGCGACGCTAGAAGGCACAGGGGCGCGATTACGATCTCAAAGCAATATCGCGCTGTCGGTCGAAAAACTAGAACGCTTTTCGATCCTTGCTGGGCGTGATTTGGCGGGATCCAGTGACGTGACGATCACAAGCACGATCACCCCGATTGATGGGCTCTATGACGTTGCGGTCACCGGCACGACCCAAGATTTGCTTGTCGGAATTCCGCAGGCCGATGCTGTTTTATCTGGGCTTGGCACCATCGATGCTAAGGCTGTGCGCGATACGGCTGGCACCCGTCTGGAAAGCCTGCGCATCCAGACCGGCGCCGCAGTCGTCACCGGATCGGCGGACCTCACAAGCGAGGGAAGCGATGCCGCGTTTGATGTCTCCGTCGCGGAAGTAGCGATGATCGAGCCGCGCCTATCTGGCCCAATATCCATAAAAGGCACCGCCTTGCAAAACGCCGACGGGCTGACCGTGCTTGATCTCACTGGCACGGCGAAGGATACCAATTTTGTGTTTAACGCCGACGTGAACGCGACTCCGTCAGGCCAAATTATCAATTTCAAAACCACTGCAGAGGTTGTGGATCTTCGCAACTACAGCCAGATTGCTGGACGCAACCTTGGTGGCGCAGCGAACGTCGATGCGACAGGGGTGGTCTTTGGTGACGGCACGCGGTTCGTCGCTGATGTGACGGCTCAGACACGTGATTTGATGACGGATATCGCCCAATTGGACCCATTGCTGCGCGGTGACGGCACACTTCAAGCCCAGCTAAGCCGAACTGGCCAAGATGCCTACCGTCTCGAAAACTTGGTTCTTTCGTCCGACACAGTGGACATATCGGGATCGGGTTTTGGCGGCGTAAATGGCGAAGCCTCTGCCTCGATCATCGCGGAAATTGCGGATGCGACCGTCATCGATCCGGATCTCGTCGGCGCGATCACTGCGTCAATTGAAGCAGAGCGTGATGCGGACAATCAGGCGCAGGTTGCCATCCGGTTGAACGGTCCGGGGACCGATGTGGTATTGCGTGGGGACGTCAGCCCAGAAAATGAGTTTGACGGCACGCTGAACGCAGATATCGCCAATTTGGCGGACTATCGCAGCTTCATTGACCAACCCGTTTCAGGACGGGTTTCAGCACGCGCTGCGGGGCGGGTGATGGCTGATTTATCGGCGTTTGACGGGACGCTGAATGTGCAATCGCAGGGACTTGGGGTTGGCAATCCAATCGCGGATATTTTGTTGGCTGGCCAAGGTCGGTTGAATGCAGCCGCATCGTTAAATGACGGCAGCCTAACCGTGGATCAGCTTGAAATTTCGACCGCGAACCTAACTGTTTCAGGCAGGCTGGACGGGCGCGGTGGCGCAGGCAACGGTGCGTTTGATGCACGCCTGCGCGACGTCGGGCTGCTGACAGATCAGCTTAGTGGGCCGGTCACCGCGACGGGCACCACATCGCTGGATGGCGCGGGCAATTGGGGCATCAATGCGAATGCATCGGGGCCCGGCGGGATCGTGGTAACTGCGGCAGGGCAATTGGGGAATTCCGGCAATTTGAACCTGGACGTCGCCGGATCAGCGCCCTTGGGCCTTGCCAATACAATCTTAGAACCACGTCGGATTTCAGGGGACGCCTTGTTTGATTTATCCGTGAATGGACCGCCGACAGTCAACGCCGTATCGGGCCGAATTGACCTGCAAAATGCGCGGCTCACCGCGCCCTCACTGGCCCAAGGCCTCACGAATATCGCAGGCGGCGTGACGCTTTCCAATGGCACCGCACAAGTTGCTGTGACTGGGGATGTTATTTCTGGCGGCTCTGTTTCCGCGCGTGGGCCTGTGACGCTAGCCACCCCGCAAACGGCCGACCTAACTGTGGCCCTGAACAATGTGATCATCAAAGACCCGGAGCTTTACCAAACAAGCATTGACGGCGCGATTACTGTGAACGGCCCGCTGACAGGTGGCGCACAGATCGCGGGCCAATTGAACCTTGGGCAAACCGATGTGCAGGTGCCATCGTCCGGCGTGGGCGCCTTAGGCGATCTGCCTAACGTCACCCATATCGGGGCCAGCAATGCGGTCCGCCAGACGTTGAGCCGCGCAGGGGCGACAACCAAATCAGACGATGGATCGACAAGCACATCGCGGCCCTTCCCGCTTGAAATCACGATCAACGCGCCTTCGCGGATCTTCATTCGCGGGCGCGGGTTGGATGCCGAATTGGGTGGCGCGCTCCGGATCGGCGGAACCACGGACAATGTTCAACCAACAGGCCTGTTTGAGCTCGTGCGCGGGCGCATCGACATATTGCAACAACGGTTCGAATTGACCGAAGGCAGCGCATCCTTGCAAGGCGATTTTGAGCCATACATCAAGCTCGTCGCCCGCACCGAGGCACGCACGGGCACGCTGATTTCCATTACTGTCGAAGGACCAGCGACGGAACCAGAAGTCACCTTCACCTCTACGCCGCAGCTTCCACAAGACGAAGTCTTGGCGCAGCTCATATTTGGACGTGACCTACAAAACATCAGCCCGCTACAAGCAGTGCAATTGGCCGCAGCTGTTGGCACACTTGCAGGGCGCGGCGGTGGCGGTTTGATCGATAACTTCCGCCAGAACATCGGGCTTGATGATTTTGACGTGACCACCGACGCGGACGGCAATGCCGCCGTGCGCGCGGGCAAATACCTGTCCGAAAACATCTATACCGATGTGACGGTTTCCAGCGATGGATCAACCGAGGTGAACCTGAATTTGGACATCACCGACGACATCACCGCCAAGGGCACGGTTGATGTGGATGGCGAAACAAGTATCGGTATCTTCTTTGAAAAAGATTACTAAGCCCGAGGGCTTAGTAATGCTTGGCGATAAAATCTAAGATGGGTTTGGTGAACGCATTTGGGTTTTCCATAATCCCCAGATGCTGCAACGCAGGAACAATGATGACGGGCGCATATGCGATTTCCGACGCAATATCGCGAGACATTGCAGGCGTGCTGCCGCTGTCGTTTTCGCAGGTCATCACCAAAGTGGGCGCGGTGATTTCACCGTCCTGTCCTGTCAATTCCACAACCCCGTTTGCCAACACCCACGCCGCTTGCGCGTAGCTGTCATCATCAACCATTTCGCGCCACCTGCGCACCAACGCGGGGCCGTTTCCTGTTGCCAAATAGGCAGGTGTGAACCAGCGTTTGAGTGCTGCATCAAAGGTGGCAAAGGCCCCTTGTTCCCGGGCGGCAAGGGCGCGGGCTTCGACTTGTGATTGCGCGTCAGTGCCCCGGTCATGTGGAGAATTGAGGATTGTTAGGGACGCCACGCGGTCTGGGTAATTCAGCGCAAATCGCCGATTGATCATACCCCCGATCGAAAACCCCACGATATGTGCGCTGGCCACCCCGAGGTGCTCCATCAGTCCGGCCAATTGGTCCGCGTAAACAGTCAAACTGGCCGTGTCTTTCGAAGGTCCTGACGCGCCATGACCATAAAGGTCATAGGCCAAAACACGATAGTCCTTCAAAGCGGGCAGCATCCCTGCGAACACGTCGCGGCACAGCCCCAGCCCATGGATCAACACCACCACGGGCGCATCCGCTGGGCCGGTCAACGTGTAAGACGTGCCGTTAAACACCTGCGGGGTTGTCGACATCGTGTCCCATCTCCCTGAGGTCTTCGTAGCGGTTTCCAATCCGGTGGTTCGGATGCCCGCCGATTGACGCACCCAATGCGATGATAAGCTCGTCATCGGCTGGCGCGTCAGGAACGGATGTATGGATCGTCTGATAATGACTGCGCGCACCGCCATCATCTTTGTGCATCAACGGAATGATAACAGGGGTGCCCGCCGCCCCGCGCGTGTTGGCAAACACAAGATAAGATTTCGCATCGACCGCATCGCGGAATTGGTTCCCAAACCAAAGCGTGTGGGTTAACCCTTGGGCATGTTCCAGCTCGCCGCCCATACCAACGACGGATGATTTTCCGTAACCCTCAACCGTGCCGCCCGTTTCCTTGAGGATCATATCCGTCAGCAATTTGCCCAGTACCGGACCGTGGTCACGGATCGCGGGGCGCAGGTTTTCGACGTACCCCAGCCCTGCCCACGGGTTTTTGATAATTGCCATGGCAGCAACCAAAAGCGTCGGCGTTTCGACGGCTTTACCGCCTTCGATAAAGGTGGTTTGCACGGTCGTCAGGGTGCGGCGAATTTCAACAGTCATTGTGGTTTTCCTTTAGGCAAATGCAGGCATCACGCGGTCGATGAACAACTGTAGCGAGCGTTTTTGCAGGTCCATGTCCAGCCCCATCGAGGCGTAGTAGATAAAGGCGTCAACGCCGAGCTTTTCGTATCCGCGCAGTTTCGCGATCACTGTGTCAGGGTCACCAAACATCAGGTTTTCCTCGAGCATATCAAGATCGACGCGCACGTTGCCTTCGAGTTCTTCCAAGGGCACGATTTCAGGGAACCCATTGATGACATCGCCCTTTTTCATCATGACGTTTCCGAACCGGCCCAATGTACCACGGATTGTGGTCAGCGCGTCTTGGCGGTCATCTTCGTTGTCATAAAGCGCCGTGTGCCGCATCAAGGCAAATGTGCCGTTCCAGCCGCCAGCTTTGGCGATGCTGTCATCAAGCTGGCCCTTATATTTCTCAGCTTCTGCCATGGGCAAGGTGAACGGCCAGCACATGACGTTGCAATCATTTGCCACGGCATAATCGAACGTCGCAGGCGACCGTGCCGCAACCCACATCGGGACGTCGTCTTGCACAGGTTTTGGGCAAGACGTCGCCGCAGGAAACTGCCAGTGTTCACCTTTATGGGCCACGTCGCCCTTCCACAGCTCACGCACAAGAGGCAGCATTTCTTGCATGTATTTGTGCCCGTCTTTTTGATCCAGCCCCGGACGCATGCGGTCAAATTCACGCTGATAGGCACCGGACCCAAGGCCCAGATCAAGCCGCCCGCCTGACAGCAAATCAACCATCGCCGCCTCGCCAGCCAGATTGATTGGATGCCAGTATGACGCATTCGCGACCCCACAGCCCAAACGGATATTGGTTGTGTGATCGGCCCACCATGTCATGATCTGAAACGGGTTCGGCGCGATCGTCATTTCGAGCGCATGATGCTCAGCAGCCCAAGCGATTTCAAACCCTGCGTCATCGGCCATTTTGACCATGCCCAACACGTGGTCACGCACTCCGATCATATCGGTTTCTTCGTCCATACGCTCGAGGTTTATTGCAATGTGGAATTTCATGGCTCTCTCCTGATCAGCGCATCTTGAAAGGGTTATCGACGGGGTCGTCGGACATGTTCATCCAAACCGTTTTCGGGCGGGTGTAAGCGTGCAAAGCTTGAAACCCGCTTTCACGGCCATAGCCGCTGTTTTTCACACCACCGAAGGCCGCAATCGGACTGATCGCGCGGTAAGTATTGACCCAAACGATCCCTGCCTTGACCCGTTTGGACATTCGCAGTGACCGCGCGCTATCGCGGGTAAAAATGCCTGCTGCCAGCCCATGTTGGCTGTCATTTGCAAGGGCGAGCGCCTCATCCTCGGTGCGGAACCGTTGCACAGCAAGAACGGGTCCGAAAAGCTCGGTATCAACGATGCTCATGTCTTGGCGGGGGCAGTCGATGATTGTCGGTTCATAGTACAGCCCCCCCAAATCGGGCTGCTTGCCACCGCATAAAATGGTGCCGCCTTCGGACTGAGCCAATGCGACTTGGGTTTGGATATGATCGAGTTGCGCCTGCGTGCACAGCGGGCCCATTTCGGTCGTCTCATCTTGCGGATCACCGATCCGAATGTTGCCCGCGATGGCGACCATGCGGGTTAGGAAGTCATCGGCGATATCTTCGTGCAGATACAGCCGCGACCCCGCGACGCATGACTGCCCCGTGGCGCCAAAAATCCCCGCGATGGACCCGTTCACCGCGCTTTCGATATTGGCATCATCGAACACGATAATCGGCGACTTACCCCCGAGCTCCAACGAGACTTCGGCGAAATTTTCTGCCGCGTTGCGCATAATGTGGCGCGCCGCATTGGGGCCTCCAGTAAAGGCAACCTTGGCCACCAACGAATGCGACGTCAGATGCTTGCCGCAATCCGCATCGCCAGTGACAATGTTCACAACACCATCGGGGATGCCCGCTTGTGCAACCAACTTACCGAACTCGAGCAGCGGCGCTGCAGCATGTTCAGACCCCTTCATCACAATGGTATTGCCTGCCGCCAAAGCAGGGCCGATTTTGACCGCACTCAGGAACATTTGACTGTTCCACGGCACCACGGCGGCGATCACACCAAGCGGCTCGCGGTCGGTGAAAACAAACATGTCGGGCTTGTCGATGGGCAAGGTTTCACCATGCAGCTTATCGGCAGCACCAGCGTAGAAATGCAGAAATTCAGCAATGTATTTCGACTGCCATGCCGTTTCGGAATACATTTTGCCGGTGTCTGTAGTCTCAATCCGCCCGATCGCTTCGGAGTTGGCTGCAAGCAGATCGGCCAAACGGCCAAGGGCACGGCCCCGCTGGGTCGCCGTCATCTGACCCCACGGCCCATCTAACGCGGCATCGGCGGCACGCACGGCGGCATCAACATCGGCTTGGGTTGCTTCGGGAATGGTTGCCCAGACCAGTCCAGTGGCCGGATTAACGCTGTTGAACCGTGCGCCGTCCGTTGCATCGACCCATGCGCCATTGATGAGCATTTGATAATTAGCGATGTCTGACATCTGCCACCCCCCTTGGTTGAGGGAGAAAGTAACGTAGAAATTTACTTTGAAAAAACGAATGTTTTTGCATAATAAATTCGAAAAAGGCGAACCATTATGAACCTGTCCGAATTACGCACATTCTTGACGATCATCGAAACCGGCAGCCTTGTGCGCGCGTCAGAGGCGTTGAATGTGACACAATCAACAGTCACAGCGCGGCTGAAGGCGTTAGAGGATGAGCTGGGTCAACGGCTCATGCACAGGCAGAAGTCAGGCATCGTTTTGACCGCAGCAGGCAATCGCCTGCAAAAATATGCGTCCACAATCAATGACTTATGGCAACAGGCCCGCCACGAAACCGCCCTGCCCGATGGGATGCTATCAATTTGCAACCTCGCCTGTCACCCAGATCTTTGGCCCGACCTTGGGGTAAAGCTGTTTGCACATATCCGCGATACCCAGCCCAGCGTTGCCCTGTCGATTTGGACCGGCGGCCAATACGATTTGGCCAGCTGGCTGGATCAGGGGTTGGTGGACGTGGCGCTAACCTATTGGCCAAGCACGCGGGCCACAGTGCTGACCGAACCATTAATTCAAGATCGCCTGGTCCAAGTTTCCACTGACCCCGCGCAATTCGATGCGACTACGAGTGGATATGTGTTCGTTGAAGCTGGCGACAATTTCAGCCGCGCCCATGCCGATGCATTTCCGAAAACGGATGCAGCACGGCTAAGCTTTGGAACAGCAACTTTGGGCCGCGACTACATCCTGCACAACGGCGGCGCGGCCTATTTGCCTGCGCGGATCGCAAGGCAATTCATTGAATCAGAATTGCAGGAAATCTCGGACGCACCGCAGTTTACTCGTCAAGTCTACGCCGTGTCGCGCACAACAGCTTGTGCAGGTTGGCCGTGGCTGGGTGCCGCATTGGATCGGCTTCGGTAATCCGCGACGGTGTTACCACCGTCGCGGAATTTGGTTTAAGCGCGGTTCATCCGGTTCTCGATCAAATCATCAACCACAGATGGATCGGCCAATGTGGACGTGTCGCCCAATGCGCCAAAGTCATCCTCTGCAATCTTGCGCAAAATGCGACGCATGATTTTGCCAGAACGCGTCTTTGGCAAGCCAGGCGCCCATTGGATCAGGTCGGGCTTGGCAATCGGGCCGATTTCGGCGCGGACCCAAGTTTCCAATTCTTTGCGCAATTCTTCCGATGGCTCTTCGCCGCCCATCAGGGTGACATAGGCGTAGATGCCTTGGCCTTTGATGTCATGCGGGTAACCAACAACGGCAGATTCAGCCACTTTGGGGTGGGCGACCAAGGCGCTTTCGACCTCTGCAGTGCCCATGCGGTGGCCCGATACGTTGATCACATCGTCAACGCGGCCAGTGATCCAGTAATAGCCATCTTCGTCGCGGCGGCAGCCGTCGCCGGTGAAGTAATAGCCTTTGTAATCGCTGAAATAGGTCTTCTCGAAACGCTCGTGATCGCCCCAAACGCTGCGCATTTGACCCGGCCAGCTGTCTTTGATGCATAGCACACCTTCAGCCGCCACATCATGGATTTCTTCGCCTGTTGTGGGTTCTAAGATCACAGGCTGAATGCCAAAGAATGGCAATGTGCACGACCCCGGCTTGGTCGCTGTCGCACCTGGCAGTGGCGTCATCAAATGACCGCCGGTCTCGGTCTGCCACCATGTATCAACAATCGGGCATTTGCCCTTGCCAACCACGTCGTTGTACCAGTTCCAAGCCTCTGGGTTGATCGGCTCGCCAACGGTTCCCAAAAGCTTCAGATCGGACAGATCGTGCTTTTCAACAAAGCTGTTACCTTGCCCCATTAACGCACGAATGGCTGTTGGGGCGGTATAGAATTGATTGACCTTATGCTTGGCGCATACCTCCCAGAAGCGACCCGCGTCGGGGTATGTTGGCACGCCTTCGAACATCACTGTCGTCGCACCGTTGGCCAACGGACCATAAACGATATAGCTGTGACCCGTGACCCAACCCACATCAGCCGTACACCAAAAGATGTCGCCGTCATGATAGTCGAATGTGTATTGATGTGTCATGGACGCGTAAACTAGATAGCCACCCGACGAATGCACAACGCCTTTTGGCATCCCGGTGGACCCAGATGTGTAAAGAATGAATAGCGGGTCTTCGGCATTCATTTCAGTTGGTGGGCAATCAGCGGAAACAGTCGCCTGCATTTCGTGCAACCAGAAATCCCGGCCCTCGGTCATCGCGACTTCACCACCTGTGCGTTGAACCACAAGCATTTTTGAGGGAACGTCGATCTTTTCAAATGCGGCATCTGCATTGACCTTGAGCGGCGTGTTACGGCCTCCCCGTGGGGCCTCGTCCGCTGTAATCACAACCTTAGCTTCGGACCCATTCACCCGCGCAGCAAGCGCATCAGAAGAGAACCCTGCAAAAACAATCGAATGGATCGCACCGATCCGCGCAGAAGCGAGCATCGCATAAGCCGCCTCGGGGATCATTGGCATATAGATAACAACACGGTCACCTTTGCCTACGCCCATGTCTTTGAGAACATTTGCGAACTTGCTGACCTTCTCATGCAGTTGGTTGTATGTGATGTGCAGCGCGTCGTCAGTCGGGCTATCTGGTTCCCAAATGATCGCGGTCTGATCACCACGTGTGGCAAGGTGACGGTCGATACAGTTGGCAGCGACGTTCAGCGTGCCATCTTCAAACCATTTAATGTCGACCTGACCCAACGTGTAGTCAGACGACTTCACCTTCGTATAGGGTTTCATCCAATCGACGCGCTTGCCATGCTCAGCCCAAAACGCTGTCGGGTCCGCAATGGATGCGGCATACATCGCTTCGTATTTGGCCTTATCAGCATGTGCGCCCGCAGCCATTTCGGCCGATGGTGGATAGGTTAGATTTGCGTCAGACATCGTCTGTCCCCCCAAGAAAAATTCATATGAGGCACGAATGCCCCCTCCTTTTGATGGCCCGACACAGACGGACCACCATCCCTGGCGGCATCATGGAAGCAATAAAACCAATTTCCAAGCGACAGAAGACCATGACCTGTGTGTTTTTGTTAAAAAATTTACAATTGGCACTTCGGGTCGTCGGTTATTCGCGTTAATCGACTGTTAACCGTTTTTCCACATCTTTACTGAGTGGAGAGAAACAGTGCCTTACATTTTCGGACTTTTGACCATTCTAATGCTTTGCACAACCACCGCTCATGCGGGGGCGTGGATGCGAGAAAAGGAAGAATATTTTATCGCGGCGGGCGGAAATTTCCTACTGTCTGAAGGCGCACAATTGCCAGTGCACTATGATCCGACACTTTACCTCGAATACGGTTTCGCCGAAAAACTGACGCTTGGCGTCGATCTTCATGTCGGTGATGCGGGAAGGGTCCAAACCGGTTTCATTTTTGGCAGTTTTCCAATTGGCAAGCTCGACGGACAGCAAAAACTATCCGCAACTCTCGGATTTGGGGTGCGGACAAAGCAGTCGGCCCAAACCGATGCCTTGATGCGCGCGGGGATTTCTTGGGGGCTTGGCCTCGATCATGGGTGGTGGTCCGTCGATGGGGCCGCCATTTTTTCAAAAAATGACCAGAAATTTCGACCTAAGATCGATTTTACTCGCGGGCATCGGTTTTCGGACAAGTGGGAAATGTCGGTTCAAATCCAAACCGGCCAAGGTGTTTCCGACGATTATTATGCCAAAATCGTCCCATCGGCGACCTACAACCTGCGCGACAATATCAAATTGCACCTTGGGGCCGCCCAAGCATTGACCGGCGACAGGGGGGCTGGACTCAAGTTCCAAACCTGGATCACCTTCTAATCGGGGCGAAGACCACGCCATCGCCCCGTCGGCCGACCGTTATAGCGGGTTATCCATGCGAACCGTATACCGCACCTCGCCTTTCACAGCCGCGCCCCAACCCAATACCACATCACGTGAATCCGCGCCCTGACTTGGCGTTACAGACGGCGCCAAATACACTGCTACGTTGGATTCATCGCGCAATGTGCCGTTTGCAACGACCGCATCTACAAATCGCGCGCGCCCTTCGAACGGCAGAAACGGTTCTGTCTGCAATGTCCATGTCGCGGCCGCGGTGTCTTGATCGTGCGTCAATACGGCAGGATTAGACACCTCATTGCGCACACCGTGAAACGCATTTCCCGAAAACACGACCGCCCGCATACGGCTGAACTCTAAATCGGCAAAGGTCGTATCGATTTTTTCGACCCCATCAATGAAGCCGTTGATCGTGCGAAATGTATTCCCAACAACGGACAAACCATGAATGAAATGATCCGGTCCAAAGGGTTTGATCACGATGAATTTGAAAGAATCCGCAACATTGGATGCAAAGAACATGTTGCTCGTGATCGTCATGCCACCAAAAGAGAATTGATTACCCAAAGCGGGATCCGCGGAATACTCGTTCGTCCATTCGACAAAGTTATTGTCGATATAGTTATTGTTAATCACGGTGGACGGGTTCGGCGTTGTAATGACAACGCCACCCATGCGCACGCCATTAGACTGGGTGTCGCCCTGGAACCAGTGGTTGCCGGTTAGCAAGGACGTCGACCCGCCAAGAATGGCAAAATGTTTGAACATCATGACACGATTGTCGCGGATTTTGACGTCATTAGAGTTAGTGTTCAGTGCAATAGACACACGGTTCTGAACAGTCAGCGCAGTTTCATTGGAATTGAACTGACAGCGATCCACCATCATGCCCTGACACCCGTTGCCAATCGACGTCAGGCCACGGTCGCGCGGTTTAGTAAAGAAGCAATCACGGACATGGAATGTCAGACCATCCGGTGCCAACATCACGCCGCTTGCAACACCATTACCTTGAAATTCAATATCACTCAAAATGAATTGGCTCAGGCTTTCAAAGCCAGAAAAGTCCAACAGGTATTTGAACCGGCGGAACGTATAGTTCTGGGTGCCCGCCGCATCATAAAGCGGTTGGCTAAGATAAACGATTTTCGCTCCGATATTGAGGCTGGTCACATAAACTTCGCGCCCGACACCCGCACCCATGACAAGCGACCCAACTTGGACGTTTGCGATATTGGTGACATTGGTCAGACGCGTCGGATTGGACACTGAATAGGTCCCGTTCGACGAAACATTTTCCGTGGTCCAGCCTGTCGTGCCGCTGGCTTGAAACTGCCCGTTACGGATCGCACGACGGGTCGCAAAAACGGTCCGATTTGGGTCCGCCGATTGCATATCCATTGGCTCTGTTAAATCGATCCGCCGCCCACATAGATCAAGCGATTCATGATCAGTGAAATTCAAAAGAGCTTGAAATGCCTTTTTAAATGCAATTTGTTCGTCGCCAAATGCGCTCAGATACAGCTCGTAATTATACTCTTGCTGCAGAACAAATCGCTTATCCGCTGGCTGCGTGACTGTGCCTTGAAAATTGATCTTACTTTCTATGGTGACATTCTGGGCAATGCGAAACACGCCCTCTGACACCAAAACAGTGCGCCCGTTTGCAGCAGCATCAGCCGCCTCAAAGGCGGAGCTATCGTCGGTTGTGCCGTCGCCTTTGGCCCCATAGTCGCGCACGTCAACAACGGACATCAGATCGCGGGCGAAAACATTTGTGACATCCTCAATAATCAGGTCATCGACGCGCACCAGCCCGCCGCTCGGGCCCGTCAAATCGATACCAAAATGCCCGTAGGCCGCATCATCCCAGATCATATCCACGCCGGTCCGGTTCGAAACAGCAATGATTGCCGCGACCTCAACAACCTCGCCATAAGTGGTCAATTGGGTCACCGGGCCAACTTCGGTGAGGCCGGTGGCATGTCCGCCGCCCGCCTTGCCTGCCCAACCCGAAATCCGAACGGCAGGCATCGGTCCCGCCACGGCTTTTACCCGTGCACGCACTTGCAAAAAACAACCGGGCAAGATCGGCGTTTCACCCATATAGCGCACGCGCGATGTCGTGGCTGATTTCACGACCTCAAGGCACCCGCCGAAATCCTGATCCGCGGCGACAAACAAGCCGTCACCACTGACGGCATAGGTGTCCGATCCTGGCGTGCCATCGCCGCTCGACCAAACACCAAGACCGGCCGCAAATGGCAGCGGCATCAGCACGACTCCATCGGTAATCGCTTTGTTCATGAATAACCCTTTCCGGAAAATCTTTGCACATCAGGCACCGGATCAAGGCCAGCGCGCCGAACAAAGAACTATCCGTCAGGGGTAAACGACCACCTAGCCCACCGTGACGGTGGGGTTATGCACCAACCGCCGGGGCCATCAGCTGAACACCGTCAATCTGCCAGGTATCGCCCACAGGGATCATCTTATATTCAATGATATGCACAGCCCCATCTTCATCGCGCATCATAACCCGCTGGAAAAAAAGTGGTCCATCTTCACGCGGCTCTAAAAACCGCACATCGCTATTATTCCAAACCATCGGATATCCACGCGCGACCATCGTGCCGAAATTCTGCGGATTGCCAAACAAGCGTTTGATCATCGGGCTGGCATGTTCGAATGCCGCAGCCACGTCGCGGTCATTAAATGCCTGTAATTGGTCGCCAATTACATCCTGAATCGTATCAGCCAACGCCGCCGATGCGCTGAACCCAAGCGCGAAAACGCTTGCAATAAAATGTCTCATACGTGCCTCCGATCATACCAAAGCTAGTTTAGTAACGATCAAAGGCACGCATTAGTTTCAATTTTATGTTTAAGCAGCCAGCTGGGCCTCGATCAAGGCGATGGTTTCATCAACACCGTAAAGGGCAATGAACCCACCAAAACGCGGGCCTTGGGACGCGCCCAATAGCACCTCGTAAAGTGCAGTGAACCAACCACGAAGCGGGTCGAACGCATGATCTTTACCAACCGCAAACACCATCGATTGCAATTCTTCCGCGTCCAAACCGCCGTCCCATGCCTTCAAGCGGACGACTAAATCTTCCATTGCGGCGCGCTCTTGGTCGCTTGGCGCGCGGAATACTTTGGTGGGTTTCACAAAGTCGTTGTAATACCGCACGGCGAAACCCGCGGCTTGATCCATCTGGGGGTTGCCCTCTGCCGAAGCTTCGGGCGCGTAGCGTTTGATGAACCCCCACAACGTATCTTTGTCCTCTGCGCCGGAAACGGACGCGAGGTTCAGCAGCATTGCAAACGGTACGACCATATCACTGCTGGGCACATTATGCCCATGAATATGAAACACGGGGTTATTCAGCTTGGCCGCATCATCTTGGCCGGCATAGGCGCGCAACTGCTGGTGATATTCGTCAACCGCCTTGGGGATTACATCGAAATGCATACGCTTGGCCGTCTTCGGCTTGAGATACATGAAATAAGACAGGGACTCTGTGGACGCATAAGTCAGCCATTCATCAATCGTCAGACCATTGCCCGATGTCTTGGAAATCTTATGCCCCTCAGCATCAAGGAACAATTCATAGGTGAAATGCTCCGGCGCCTTGCCACCAAGCACACGACAAATGTTGTCATAAATTGGGGTATTGGTCGCGTGATCTTTGCCGTACATCTCGAAATCAACGCCCAATGCCGCCCAGCGCGCACCAAAATCAGGCTTCCACTGCAGCTTACAGTTACCTCCGGTGACGGGCATCGTCACTTCAGTGCCATCCACATCGTCAAACGTGATCATGCCGTCCTTTGTGACGTTTTTCATTGGCACATAGAGGACCTGCCCGGTCGACGGGCTGATCGGCAAGAAAATCGAATATGTCGCCGCGCGCTCTTCACGCAATGACTTGAGCATGATCGCCATGACATCATCATACTTCTCGGCCGCGGTCAGAAGGATCTCATCCATTTTACCGGACTTGTAATAATCGGTCGCAGAAATGAACTCGTACTCGAACCCAAAGGTATCAAGAAAGCTATTCAGCTTAGCATTCATATGGGCGCCAAAACTGTCATGTGTGCCAAATGGATCAGGCACCGCCGTCAGCGGCTGCTGCATATAAGCTTCAAGCGCCGCAGGGTCCGGCACATTGCCTGGAATTTTGCGCATGCCGTCCATATCGTCGGAAAAACAAACCAGCTTTGTCGGAATGTCAGAAATCACTTCGAACGCGCGACGCACCATCGTTGTGCGACCAACTTCGCCAAATGTACCGATATGGGGCAGACCCGACGGACCATAACCGGTTTCAAACAAGACATATCCCTTCTCGGGCGCCTTGTTTGCATAGCGTTTGAGCAAACGACGAGCTTCTTCAAAGGGCCAAGCCTTGGAATTCATCGCAGCGTCACGCAAATTGGTCATGGTATCTCTCACGGGTTGAACGGGGGTCCCAATGACGCCCCAACGCGCACTCCCTATTGCGCAAGTGCATTGGCGTCAATAAATCGGTGGGGTAACCAGTGAAAAGGAACGGATATGACACCAGATGCACCCATGACAGCCCAAGACGCGCTCGTTGCGCTTATGGTCGCCGTTTCCGCCAGTGACGAAGAAATTCGCACGGCAGAGCTTGTGAAAATGTCGAACCAAATCAACAATCTGCCCGTTTTCGCAGGCTATGATGCAGAACGCCTGCCGCGAGTTTCCAAAATGGTCTATGAGATTTTCGAACAAGAAGACGGGCTGGATGCCATTTTTGGCCTCATTCGCGACGCCCTACCTGAACGGCTGTTCGAGACGGCCTATGCGCTCGCTTGCGATGTCGCAGCCGCCGACGGATCGATCAAAGAGGCAGAGGGCCGCATGCTCGAAGAGATTCGCTACGAGCTGGAAATCGACCGCCTGCACGCCGCCGCAATCGAACGCGGATCACGTGCGCGGCACATGACGCTGTAATCACACGTCGTTAAGCGCGGCCCAGCG
The DNA here is from genome assembly GCA_965660685.1 of Yoonia sp. Lineage (GTDB taxonomy): Bacteria > Pseudomonadota > Alphaproteobacteria > Rhodobacterales > Rhodobacteraceae > Yoonia. The sequence continues at coordinate 111,636 of CBFIAX010000004.1, forward strand.
GCGCAGCAGGGTTTGCTGTAGCTTCTTGGCCTTGGTGTTAAACGTGATCGACCCACGTGGCTGTTCATCATTGGACGCCTTCCCAATTTCACGCGCTTCCAAATCAGCGGCAAAAATCGCAAAGGTCAAATTTCGTCCACCACCAGTGCGGATATAGCCCGCAAGCGAAGACACAAAATTCAAGGTGCCGGTCTTGGCCACAACTGTCGCCGGATGATCCTTGATCACGCGTTTTTTGTCATCGCGGAAGGGGATGTCCTTGAGAATTGGAAACAACACATCACCCACGCCCTCCGCATTCAGCAGCGTCACCATTTCAGCCGCGGTAATCCGCGTGGTATCGCCCAAACCTGAATGATCCACAAAACTGGCTGTAATCCCCGCGCGCTCTTTTGCCCAACGCGTCATGCCTAGCGCCGAGGTTCGCAAACCGCGTTGCTGCCCGCTTAACTTCTGTGTCGCCATCATGCCCGCAGCTTCAGCTGTGATGTTGGTTGAAAACCGCAACATCGCGCGCATCATACGTCCTAGTTCATCACTCCCATGTTCGGCCAACACGTCACCATTCGGCGCATCCGGTACTTCTACAGGTGGCGACAGTACAATACCTTGTCCACGCGCAAAACTTGCGAAAACCTCGCCCGCATAAATCGCTGGATAGCGTACGGGCAACCAGCGCGACCCGCCACTGCCCAGCGCCCCACGCGCCACAGTCCACTCATCCAAGCCGCCTCCATCGCGGTAGGTATACACCGGCACATCACGGTCCACGATCCGCATCTTGGCGACTGTTACAGCTGGCCTGTATAATTCGCTGCGCGCATCCATAGCGACGGTATAGGCCCCACCAGACCGTTTCCATTCAAAATGCACACGGTTGAAATTCAGGTTCAGGCCAGTGATCGACGGATTATAGCCAAGATGGTCCAATTGACTGGCATCAATCTCGTCCAAATTTGCAAGCGCACCGTCATATACGTAGAAATTTCCGCGCACTTCAGTCAGCCCGCTGTCTTTCAAGCTTTGCGCCATTGCGGCAAGATCGTCGGTGACAAGATTTGGATTACCACTACCCGTCAAGATCAAATTACCATCTAAAATGCCGCCCACGACGCGCCCATCCGCAAATATCCGCGTCACAAAACGATAGTCAGCGCCCAACTCTTCAATCGCGTAAAGCGCGGTCACCGCCTTCGTCACGCTTGCTGGCGGCAGGCCAACATCGGCATCATGGGCGTCGATGATTTCGCCAGTATCAGTATCCGCTAGAACAACACCGACACGACCCGTCACACCAGATGCGGCGATCACATCGGGCAAGCTGCGGCGCATTTCTGGCGTAATCTCATCCGCCTTGGCAGGCCGCCCCGTCGGGCGCAACGACGTCAATGGCGCATTCGCTAGTGCCCCTGTCGCGGCTGATCCCAATAATGCGGCAACCACCGCGCGACGTGAAAATTTCTGCATCATTCAAATATCTTAACGTTAGTTAATTCTGGCGCAACGGCTAACCCCATGCACCTCGATCACGAATTGCTGTGGATGATTGGGCCGACAACGGCAAATTGATGAAGCACCAGCGCGGCGCGGAACCATGGGCTAAAACGGATGACGCGCGTGCAGGCAACATCGCATGGCGGTAAATTGTTGCGGCCCGCGACATACGTGCCGCAATCCGGTCACCCGGGCGGGCGATCACGCCAACAGGCACATTTTCCATGATCCATTGCCAATCTTGCCAGCGATGGAACTGCAACAAATTATCAGCCCCCATAAGCCAAACAAACCGCACATCAGGATAGCGATCTTTCAACGCTGCGAGCGTTTGCGCCGTAAACCGCGTGCCAAACCGCTCTTCGATATTCGTCACCAATACCCTTGGATGATCCATCACGTCACGCGCACGGGACAGCCGTTGTTCCATCGGCGCAGGCCCACGGTCTTTGAGCGGATTACCCGGGGACACAAGCCACCAAACACGGTCCAAACCGAACCGTTTCAGCGCCGTTTGAGTGATGTGCACATGCCCGCCATGGGCAGGATCAAACGACCCACCCAAAAGGCCAATGACCTGCCCTGCCTTTGCTACCGGATCGCCCTGCATCACCGCCCAATTCCACTGTTTGGCCCTGATTACGCAAAAAACCGGACCAAAGCAAAGGCTTAGGCAGGAATGTCATCAAACTGGGTGAACTGGGCCCCGCCCGCAATGACTGGCCAAATCGAAATGGGTTATCCCGTGATCAAACGCGATGCGTCAAATATCCAGTTTGGATTAATGCGGCGTATCATGACAAGAGTTGTGCCAAAGCCCCAAAGAAACGACAGGCAATTTTACGCCAGATTTGCCATACTTTCAGTAGACCATATGGTCATAGTGTCCGGCGGCGGGGGTATTCACCTGGCATTCTTCTAAATCGTCAACGAAAATGGCCAACCCTGCATCCAGATTATCAAACCATCTGGGCGTTGAACATGTGCGCAACCCCCGCTATCTAAGGGCAAACCTGAACCCCAGCGGAGCGTCGAAAATGGCCAGCAATCAATTCGTTTATTTCATGGACGGCGTGTCAAAAACCTATCCCGGTGGGAAAAAGGTTTTTGAAAACATCCGCCTGAACTTTCTCCCCGGTGTGAAAATCGGCGTTGTCGGTGTGAACGGCACCGGTAAATCAACACTGATGCGCATTATGGCGGGTCAGGATAAAGATTTTGCCGGTGAAGCATGGGCGGCCGAAGGCGCGCGCGTGGGCTACCTGCCGCAAGAACCGCATCTGGACGAGACACTAACAGTGCGTGAAAACGTGATGCTGGGCGTGGCTGACAAAAAGGCCATTTTGGACCGTTATAACGAAGTCGCGATGAACTACTCCGAAGAAACCGCCGATGAAATGGCGCAGCTTCAGGATGAGATCGACAGCCAGAACCTATGGGATCTGGACGCGCAAATCGACGTATCAATGGAAGCATTACGCTGCCCCCCTGACGACGCAAATGTGACCACCCTATCTGGCGGTGAAAAACGCCGCGTGGCCCTCTGCAAACTGCTACTCGAAGCACCAGACATGCTGCTTTTGGACGAACCGACCAACCACCTTGACGCTGAAACAATCGCATGGTTGCAGCAGCACCTGATTGATTACAAGGGCACAATCTTGATCGTAACCCACGACCGTTACTTCCTCGACGCGATCACAGGCTGGATTTTGGAACTCGACCGCGGCGCGGGCATCCCGCATGAGGGCAACTATTCTTCATGGTTGGAAGCCAAGGCAAAACGTCTGGAACGCGAAGCCAAGGATGACAAATCCAAGCAAAAAACGCTGGAACGTGAACTTGAATGGATGCGCCAAGGCGCCAAGGCCCGTCAGGCGAAATCCAAGGCGCGGATCAGCGCCTATAACGATCTGGCCAACCAGTCTGAAAAAGAGAAAATGGGCCGTGCCCAGATCATCATTCCAAATGGCCCGCGTCTTGGGTCCAAGGTGATCGAGGTCGAGAACCTCAAAAAAGCGATGGGTGATAAGCTTCTTGTCGAAGACCTCTCATTCGACCTGCCACCCGGTGGCATTGTCGGCGTGATTGGGCCAAACGGCGCGGGTAAATCCACGCTATTTTCCATGCTCACCGGCCAGCTCGCACCAGACGAAGGCTCCGTCACTTTCGGTGATACGGTGCAACTGTCCTACGTGGATCAGTCGCGCGATGCGCTCGACCCAGAAACAACCGTTTGGGAAGAAATCACCGGCGGCGCAGAAATCATTGAACTGGGCGACGCGTCCATGAATTCGCGCGCTTATTGCTCTGCGTTCAACTTCAAAGGCGGCGATCAGCAAAAGAAAGTTGGCCTGCTGTCAGGCGGTGAACGCAACCGTGTTCACATGGCCAAACTATTGAAGTCAGGTGGTAACGTTCTGCTGCTCGACGAACCGACCAACGATCTGGACGTCGAAACGTTGCGAGCACTCGAAGACGCGCTGGAATCCTTCGCGGGCTGCGCCGTAGTTATCTCTCACGACCGCTTCTTCCTCGACCGGATTTGTACACATATGCTTGCGTTTGAAGGCGATGCGCATGTGGAATGGTTCCAAGGCAACTTCGAAGATTATGAAGAAGACAAGAAAAAGCGTCTTGGCGCCGATGCGATGGAACCCAAGCGCATGAAGCACAAGAAATTCACGCGCTAAAGAAATTGGGCGGCCCTTGGGGCCGCCCCTTTTAACTTATGCCGCGTCTTTTTCCGCGACCGGCTCGTCGACTTCCGGCTCTGGCGCGGGCAAGGCCAACGCCTCGTCCGGCATCTGATCGGGCAAGCTCAAGGCCACTGTGCCCGTTTCAGGATCAATCGTGACCTTTGGCTTCACGGCCATGAGGGCCAGCACTTCGTTCACTTCGCCCAATGCGCGCTCAACCGTCTGGCGCTGTGTTTCTACTGCAGGCTTCAGCCCGCCCATACGTGATTTCAAAAACTTGAACATCTTGGTTTCCCTCATAAAACTGTTGCCCTACCCTAAAACAGGCAACGACAAACGATTAGGGGAAACCCTGCGGGCAAGTCCCCCAAGGCACAGATTGCCTATTTTCGCTTCACAAATTCGGTCAAAATGACAATTCTTTGGCCTTCAACACGTCCTTCAATATGACCCGCATTGTCGGGAACTAAAGATATGTTGCGCACTGCTGTGCCGCGTTTGGCAGTAAACCCCGCACCTTTGACAGGTAAATCCTTGACCAAGACGACCGTGTCACCATGGGCCAGCTCCATACCGAGGCTATCTTTATGCACAATTTCAGGCTGATCCGCTAAAACCAGACGTTTCATCGCCTCAGGATCAACCTGCATCATGTCACGGGTATCCACAGCCCAACTGTCGTCAATCGTACCCAGCTTTTGCCAAACAGCAATCTGTACCGACGGGACCACGGACCAGGCGGCACCTTCAAGACATCGCCAATGACCGGGCGGCGTTTCGCCATCCGAAACACAAATCGGACAAAGCAAAATCTGATCCTCTGGCGTCACATCCGTGGAGACAAGCCCATCCTGAGCGCCACAAAATTCACAGCGCCCATCAGCCCGCGTCATCAATTCATCCCAGCGCATCGCATTTCCTTTGCCAACGTTTGCCCGCATCCGATACGCCATTTTGCCCAAAAGGAAAGAGCGGCATTTAGCGAATCCCGTAATTTCCCTTGCAATTTGCGCTGACAACCCCCAGATGAGTGGGGCAGACGTTATCTTTCTCGACCCACTGTTTTCCATCACGGCTACAGTCTTTCGATTTTGCACTGACTACGCCGCGCTGTCGCATTTCGTGGACAGCCCTGAAAACAAAGGAATATTTCCATGGCTACTGGTACAGTAAAATGGTTCAACGCAACTAAAGGCTTCGGCTTTATCGCTCCTGATGGCGGCTCCAAGGACGTGTTCGTACACATCTCTGCTGTTGAGCGTTCCGGCCTCACAGGCCTGAAAGACGACCAAAAGGTCACTTTCGACATCGAAGCTGGCCGTGACGGCCGCGAATCTGCGGTGAACCTGGCTCTGGCCTAAATCACATTCGGGGCGTCCGCATTTGCGGGCGCTCCATTCCGCCCAAACAGGGCAATCCCCCCAAAAATTCTTGATTTTGTTACATTGTACGCACATGGTGGCGGTGCGACGTCGCATAATATCGACCACTGACCCCATAACGGCCCAGTTCTTCGATCCATCAGACGAGCCGGTCCGCTGCATTTTCGCGAGCGGTAAACATGGAGGAAGCACAATGGCTTCAGGTACAGTGAAGTGGTTTAACACCACAAAAGGTTTCGGATTTATCGCACCAGACGGCGGGACAAAGGACGTTTTCGTTCACATTTCCGCTGTTGAGCGGTCTGGTCTCACAGGTTTGAAAGACGACCAAAAGCTCACGTTCGACGTCGAAGCAGGACGTGATGGCCGCGAAAGCGCCGTAAACCTGTCCTTGGTAGACTAAGCGACCAATAGATTGAAAAAAGGGGCGTCCGTGATCGGGCGCCCCTGTTGTATATTAGTCTTCCAGAACGAAAGTGATCTTCAGCACAACGCGATATTCGTCGATTTTGCCGTCTTTCACAGTGACTTTTTGATCGGCAACCCAAGCACTTGTAATGCCTTTCAGGGTCTTTGCAGCACGTTCCACACCGTTTTCAACAGCATCGTCAAATGATTTGGAGGAAGAGGAGATAACTTCGGTGACTTTTGCGATAGACATATGAATTTCCTTTATTTGATGGCCGAACTGGCCTTTGTGATACTCGTGAATAACATAGCTTTTGAATAGGGCAGAACGGGAATGCCCGCGCCTTATTCCCCCTGCAATACCCCTTTAGCCAATGCCAGAACCGATGGCCCCATCGCCGCCACGATCAGCGCCACGCCGTCTTGGTTCGGGTGAATGCCGTCCGATTGCATGAACTTGGCCACATCTTCTTGGCGCGTGACCTCGGACAGGATACCTGCGAAAAATGTCGGGTATAGCGGCAGATCATAGCCCTCTGCCAAATCCGCATACATGCTATTAAACGCGGTTTGATAATCAGCCCCGTAATTCGCGCCCGCCGTAATGCCAACCAAAAGCGCGTCGACATCCGCCGCTTCAGCCTTCGCCAAAATCCCGTCCAAATTCGCGCGGCTCACAGCGGGATCAATGCCACGCAAATAATCATTGCCCCCCAAGGCCACGATCATCGCGTCCACATCGGGGGTCAGGGTCCAATCCGTGCGCGACAATCCGCCCGCTGTCGTGTCCCCCGACACGCCCGCATTAATCAACACAACATCGGCACCTTGTGCATCCAGCCACGCCTGCATCTGCGGCACAAACCCATCTCCGTTAGGCAATCCGTATCCAGCGGTCAGGCTGTCACCAAGTGATGCGATTGTTACTGTGTCAGCATGCACAACACCCGAGCTAACTATCAATGCAAAGCCCGCCTTGCACAACAGCGCCCGCGCCCCATATCCAAAAGATAACACAGCAGAAAGCCAGCCTATGCCCGATCCCATCATGTCACTTTCGAACGCCGCACTTTCATTGGATGGCAATGCTGGCAAGGTCGACATTTTACATGACATTTCGCTCGATGTGGCGGCGGGGGAAACCTTGGGGCTGGTCGGGCCGAGCGGGTCTGGCAAATCTTCTCTCCTGATGTTGATGGGCGGGCTGGAAAGGGCCACAGCGGGTAAGATCACCGCATTGGGCGAAGACCTATCAGCCATGACCGAAGACGGCCTCGCCCGCTTTCGTAGACATCATATGGGGGTGGTGTTCCAATCTTTCCACCTGGTCCCAACAATGACAGCATTGGAAAACGTCGCAACCCCGTTAGAGCTGGCAGGCGTGACGGATGCGTTTGACCGCGCGGCGGCAGAACTTGATGCCGTCGGCCTTGGTACCCGCGCAGACCATTACCCAAGCCAAATGTCAGGTGGGGAACAACAGCGCGTGGCATTGGCCCGTGCGTCCGCCCCGCGCCCGCGCATTCTGCTCGCTGATGAACCCACTGGCAATCTGGACGCGACCAATGGGTCTGCGATTATGGATTTGCTGTTCGATCTGCGCGACAGACACGGTGCCACGCTGATCATGGTCACCCATTCCGCCGAACTTGCTGCGCGTTGTGACCGCGTCATTACCTTGACCGACGGACGCATTTCATGAGCTTTGCTGTCGCATCCCGTTTGGCCCGCCGCGAATTGCGCGGGGGGCTTCACGGCTTTCGCGTGTTTCTCGCCTGCCTCGCCCTTGGCGTTGCAGCAATTGCAGCGGTCGGCACTGTGCGCGCTGGCATAGAGGCCGGATTGGAAAGCGAAGGCGCGGCCTTACTTGGCGGCGATGCGGAAGTCGAATTTACCTACCGCTTTGCCCGCGATGCCGAACTTGCGTTCATCAACGACATCGCGACTGAAATTTCAGAAACCGTCGATTTCCGGTCCATGGCCGTCGTGGATGGGCCGTCCGGCGTAGAACGCGGCCTGACCCAAGTCCGCGCGGTTGATAGCGCCTATCCGCTTGTAGGCAGCGTTACCCTAGTCCCCGATATCCCATTGGACCGCGCCCTTGCGGACAACGGTGGCGTGATGGAACGGGTTTTGGTGGACCGATTGGGATTGACCGTTGGCGACACATTCCGTTTGGGTGAGACCACATTCACCCTGCGCGCGGTGCTGGATCGTTACCCCGACAATTCGTCCGGCGGCTTTGGCCTTGGTCCGCGCACGGTAGTGCTGACAGAAGATCTCGCGACATCCGGTCTTTTGGCTGAGGGCACGCTTTATTCCACACAATACCGGATGCTACTGCCCGGAGGTGCTGACCTCGCGGCACTCGAAACCCGCGCCGAAGACCAGTTCCGCGATACTGGACTGCGCTGGCGCGATAGCCGCAATGGTGCAGGCGGCACGGCCCGGTTTGTTGAACGCATTGGCGCGTTTTTGATCCTTATGGGGCTGTCAGGGCTGGCCGTTGGGGGCGTCGGCGTCTCTGCCGCTGTGCGCTCTTACCTCGCGGGCAAAACCGGCGTGATTGCAACGTTGAAAACGCTCGGGGCAACACGCCGTACGATTTTCCTCACCTATTTCCTGCAAATCGGCGCGCTCACGCTTTTGGGTATCGCAATCGGGCTGGTATTGGGCGGCGGTATTCCTGTCCTGCTCGCACCTGTGATCGAAGCACAACTGCCGATACCCGCAGATTTCACCCTCACCATGGCACCACTGATAGAGGCCGCGATTTACGGCCTGCTCGCGGCCCTGATCTTCACCCTTTGGCCCCTAGCACGGACCGAAAACATCCGGCCTGCAACGCTGTTCCGCGATGCATTCGGCACCGACAGCGGAATGCCAGCTTGGCCATATCTCGTCGCGACAGCGGCTTTGGTCGCCATGCTTCTTGGCGCGGCAATCTGGTTTTCAGGGACAGTGTTCCTGACACTTTGGACCGCTGGCGGCATTATCGGTGCACTCCTGATCCTTGTAGCCGCCGCTTGGGTCGCTCGTCTTATTTCGCGCAAACTTGGCCACCACGCCAGTGGACGCCCTGCCCTGCGTCTCGCGCTTGGATCAATTGGCGCGCGCGGCGGTGAAGCGACATCTGTCGTTTTGTCCCTTGGGCTTGGCCTGACTGTGCTTGCCTCCGTTGGACAGATTGATGGCAACTTACGTGCGGCATTCTCTGACGAACTGCCCGAAGTTGCGCCAAGCTATTTCTTTGTCGACATCCAGCCTGATCAAATCGACGGGTTCCGCGCAAGACTTGACACGGACCCAGCCGTCAGCAAGGTCGACACAGCCCCCATGCTGCGCGGAATCATCACGAAAATTAACGGCCAATCAGCCGAAGAATTCGCGGACGGCCATTGGGTGACGCGCGGCGACCGTGGTGTCACCTACACCGCCGAAGCTCCTGATCCGTCCGAAATTACTGATGACACATGGTGGCCCGCCGATTATGTAGGTCCACCGGTCATGAGCTTCTCGACCGAAGAGGCATTAGAGATGGGCCTATCCATAGGCGACACCGTCACAGTCAACATTCTAGGCCGTGACATCACCGCAACCATCAAGAACTTCCGAGACGTCAGCTGGGAAAACGCCGGCATCGGTTTTGTCATGGCGCTGAACCCATCCGCGCTGGCAGGAGCGCCCCACAGTTGGATATCGACAGTCTACGCAGCACCAGACGCAGAGGCGGCAATCCTGCGCGATCTCGCCAACAGTTACCCCAACATAACCGCCATACGGATCAGGGACGCAATTGACCAAGTCGTCGACCTCGTAGATGGCATCGCTGCGGCCACACGCTATGCCGCCTTAGCCACACTGGGAACGGGTTTCCTTGTGCTCATCGGCGCAGCAGCGGCTGGCGAAAGGGCGCGGACATTCGAAGCCGCCGTCTTGAAGACTCTTGGTGCCACTCGCGCGCGCATCTTAATCAGTTTCGCCCTGCGCGCCGCAATTCTAGGACTTGCTGCGGGCATCGTTGCCTTGTTGGCGGGCATTTTGGGTGGCTGGGCTGTGACGACATTTGTGATGGACGGCGATTATCAGGTGATCTGGACCAACGCGCTGTTGATCATTGGCGGCGGCGTTATGGCGTCACTGATCGCAGGCCTCGCTTTTGCGATCCGCCCGCTCAATGCCAGCCCAGCTCAGGTCTTGCGCGCACGCGAATAATCAGCGGCGCAGGTGCAATAACTGCAACAACCGGCTTTGTCGGGCAAAGGCTGCATCGTCTGTCACTTTCGGCTCGGCCATAACTTTGCGCGCCAAAATCCATGCAATCACAGCAAAGACGGCACCGCCGAGGAACTGCCCGACAAGCACGCCAACAGCGCCGAACCACATTGACCCAAGCAACACAAACGGGATCATCCCAATCGTGTTGCGGCCCCAGTTGATGATCGTGGAATAATACGGATGCCCTAGGTTATTGAACGCCGCGTTCGCCACAAAAATTACGCCGTTGAAAAAGAACATCAACGACAAAGGCCCAGCAAAGACAAACACGATTGTTTGGCTAATCCCGTCAAGCGCAAATAGTGATGCAAGGAACGGACGCAAAAGGAACAGGATACCAGACACCAAAACGACCACAGCAGCGGTAAAAATCAGACCATCCCGAAATGCGCCGCGCACGCGGTCTTGTTGGCCGGCACCGAAATTCTGCCCCATGATCGGACCGATGGCACCCGAAAGGGCGAAGATGACGCCAAAAGCCACCGGCATAATCCGCGCCACAATCGCCATGCCAGCCACTGCCGCTTCGCCATAATCGGCCATGGTGCGCGTGACATAGGCTTGCCCAATGGGGGTCGCCAACTGGGTCAGGATCGCTGGAACCGCGATGGCCGCGATGGGCGAAAAATCCTTGCGAAGCTTGGCGGCGGTTGGGTGGCTGAAGCCATTGTAATATCGCACGATTGGAATGACAGCGGCGACGCCCATCGTGACGCGTGCCGCGACGCTGGCATAAGCCGCGCCCGTCAGTTCTAGATCAAGCCCAAAAATCAGGATCGGGTCCAGAATGGCGTTCACGAAACCGCCAACTACTGTGGCCATCATCGCGCGGCGCGCATCGCCATGTGCACGCAAGATCGCGCCACCCACCATGCCAACCAACAAGAACGGCAAGGACGGGATGATGATCTGGAGGTAACCGACAGTCAGTGTCAAAGTCTCGCCCGTCGCGCCCATGAGCCCCGCCAAGGTGGCAAGGTTCATCCAGACCAAAGCCGCGAAAACGACTGCGAAGGCCACGCCGTAGATCAGCGCATTGGTTGCCTTGGTCCGCGCGAGCTCTTCGTCGCCTTCGCCCAATGCACGGGCCACAAGCGCGCCCGCCGCAATCGCCACACCGATCCCGAATGACGATGTGAAAACAGGATCGCACCGGCATAGCCAATGGCCGCAGCCAATTCGGCTTTGCCAAGCATCGCGATGAAAATCATGTCGACGAAGTCCACAAGGAACACCGCCATCAACCCGACCGTCGAAGTCAGCGACATCACAGTGATGTGGCGTAGCAAACTGCCTTTTAGAAAAACAGCTTGCTCTGACATGGCTTAAACCTTTGGTTTTGTTTGTAACAGCGGCATGACTTCGGCCATTTCCGGCCCACGTTGCATGCCCGTGACCGCTTTACGCAGCGGCATGAAAAGCGTCTTGCCCTTGCGACCTGTCGCCTCCTTGACGGCAGCGGTCCATATGGACCATGTACCGTCAGCGTAGGGCGGCGCGCCGAGCATGTCAAAAGCCTGCACGATGAACTCTTCGTCTTCGTCTTCGATCAACGGCGCATCAGGGCCATTTTGGAAAAATGTCCACCAGCTCGCGACATCGTCGAGCGTCGTGATGTTGCCCTTGATTGCATGCCAGAACGCGTCGCGCTTATCAGCAGGCACATCCGTCAGAGCATCGGCGACATCTGCCACGTCGAGCGTCGCCAGATAGCGGGCCGTCAATGGGCCAAGGTCTTCCGCGTCGAATTTCGTAGGTGCAGAGCCGAATTTAGAAATATCGAAATTGTCCACAATTTCGCGCACATCGGCACGCAATTCGACAGGGTCCGACGATCCCAAACGCGCCATCAACGACAAGATCGCCAAGGGGGCAATGCCTTGCGCTCGCAGATCGCGCAACGCCAAAGTGCCAAGACGTTTGGAAAGCGCCTCGCCCTGCGGGCCAGTGAGCAGTGAGTGGTGGGCAAAGGATGGTACCGTGCCGCCCAGCGCCTCCATAATTTGGATCTGCGTCGCAGTGTTTGTGATATGGTCAGACCCGCGCACAACGGTCGTCATGCCCATTTCGGTGTCATCAACAACTGACGCCAACGTATACAAAATCTGCCCATCGTTCTTGAACAAAACCGGATCGGAAACAGAGGCCGCATCGATCGAAATCGTGCCGACAATCTGATCGTCCCATTCAATGCGTTCATGATCCAGCTTAAACCGCCAATGCGATCCACGCTCAGCACGCAGGGTGTTTTTCTCGTCCTCGGACAGGTCCAATGCAGCACGGTCATAAACCGGCGGCTTGCCCATGTTCAGTTGTTTCTTGCGCTTAAGGTCCAGTTCGACTGGCGTCTCGAAACATTCATACAGACGGTCCATATCGATCAGCTTTTGCTTCGCATCCAGATATTTATCCATACGCTTGGACTGGTGTTCAACACGGTCCCATTCAAGACCAAGCCACGTTAGATCATCCTTGATCCCTTGGATATATTCATCCTTGGACCGTTCTTGATCGGTGTCATCAATCCGCAGCACGAATTCGCCGCCGTTCTGGCGCGCAATCGCATAGTTAAACAGGGCAGCACGCAGGTTGCCGATATGAATATAGCCGGTTGGCGACGGGGCGAAACGAGTCGTGGTCATGGGAACATCCTTTAGTTGCCCCCGATGTTTCATGATCATCCCCGTTTGTCTAGATTATGCGGTTACGGGCCATTTCTTATTGAGATCAGTTAACCCCTTGCGGATCAGCTCTTCGAGCACATCCAGATCAATATCGGCCAGCTTATTCACATAGAGACAAGCCTTACCGATCTTGTGTTTGCCAAGACGGCTCAGAATGTCGGAATAGTCTTCATAGCCCGGCAGAATATAAATAGAGAGGTTCGTCTTGCGTGGGCTAAAACCGGTGGCACAACAATCGCCCTCGCGGCCACTGTCATAAACGTAATGATACTGCCCATAGCCAATGATCGTTGGCCCCCACATTTTCGGGGTATAGCCCGTGATCCGGCGGAACATTTCGTCTAAAACCCGCGCATCAGCTTGGCGCGTTGGATGCGGAACATCGGCGATGAACTCAACGGGATCAACAACCGTCGCTTGGGTTTTGTTTTCGGCCATGGGCTGTCTCCTTTGGACCAGAGCCTACCAGAACGCGGGCATTTTCCAAATATTCCGCGCAGCCAAGCTGTTTTGACCAAAGCGTGAGGTTAGCCATTGTCCCGAAAGCGGTTCACAATCGGATACCGCCGATCGAGCCAAAAGGCGTGGCGTGAAAGCCGTGTGCCCGGGGCCGACTGAAAGCGTTTGTATTCGCTGATGTAAAGCAAGTGTTCCACGCGTTTGACCACGTTATGATCATAGCCGCGCGCCACGCAATCGGCGACGGATGCTTCGTCGTCGACAAGCATTTCAAGGATACCGTCCAAAATGTCATATGGCGGCAGGCTGTCGCTGTCCTTTTGATCAGGCCGCAGCTCTGCAGTTGGCGGCTTGTCGATAATCGCCACTGGAATCATTTCACCCGCAGGTGCCATCATCCAAGGGCGGTGGTGCGCGTTGCGCCAACGACAGGTTTCAAACACGCGGGTTTTGTACATGTCCTTGATCGGGTTATAGCCGCCCGCCATATCGCCATAGATCGTTGCGTAGCCAACCGCGACCTCTGATTTATTACCTGTAGTCAGCAGCATTTCCCCGAATTTGTTCGACTGCGCCATGAGTAGCAAACCACGCATCCGTGACTGAATATTCTCTTCGGTCAGTCCTTCTTCCAAGCCTTCGAACAATGGCGCGAGCGCTTCGGTCACGGCCGCGCGTGGGCCTGCGATGTTCACGGTGTCATATTTACAGCCCAGCGCATCAACGACGGCTTGGGCATCATCCAAGGACGCTTGGCTGGTATATTCGGATGGCAACATAACGCAGCGCACGTTTTGCGGGCCAAGGGCGTCGGCAGCAATGGTTGCGACAATCGCGCTGTCAATCCCGCCGGACAGCCCAAGCAGGCATTTGGTGAAACCGGTTTTGCCAAAATAGTCGCGCAGGCTTTCGACCATGGCGCGGTAGTCTTGTTCGTACTCGGACGGCCGCGGCGCTTTGTCACCAGTCTTCGCGACCCAACCTTCAGCCTCGCGTGTGAAATCAACATGTGCAATGGCCGTGTCAAACAATGGCAATTGTAATGCCAGTTCCCCGCCACGGTTCAGCACGAATGATCCGCCGTCAAAGGCTTGGTCGTCTTGGCCGCCAACCATGTTCAGATAGACCAGCGGGACGTCATTTTCCACGACGCGGGCCACCATATTGTTCATGCGGTAATCGAATTTGCCCCGGAAATAAGGCGATCCGTTCGGCACAACCAAAATCTCTGCGCCAGATTCGACCATGGCCTCTGCGACATCTTCATACCATGCGTCTTCGCAGATTGGGCTGCCGATGCGCGGGCCGTTCGGAATGGCATAAGGCCCTTGGATATCACCGCGATTGAATTGGCGAACTTCGTCGAAGACATTGTAATTGGGCAGGAAATGTTTGAGTTGACGAGATACGACCTTGCCGCCACGACAAATGTGATAAGCGTTATAAAGCCGCCCATTTTTCGCGTAAGGCCCACCAATTGCCAAGGTCGGTCCATCAGCACAATCCGCAGCCAAGGCCTCTAACGCCGCCATCGCGGCCAGATGAAACGCAGGTTTGTTCACTAAATCCTGTGTCGAATAGCCGGTGATGAACATTTCAGGCAAGGCTACCATATCAGCCCTTGCTGCCTTGGCTTGTTCCCACGCATCACGTGCCAGCGCGGCATTGCCTGCCAGATCGCCCACAGTCGGGTTCAATTGTGCAATTGTCAGCCGGAATTGATCGGTCATGGGCGCATCCTTTGTCGTTCACCTTGATGTAGCATATTAGTGAGCAAGTGAAAGCCGATTGCGCACCCTTCACCGTTGTCAGGCCGCCCACCTTGCACTAGGGTTTGGTACAAACACAGGCCGTGGGGATAAGAATGGCGCATTGGGCATTGAATGGAACAGCGGTTGCTGTCGCACTCGCTTTGGCAACAACAGCGGCGGCGCAGACCGTGCAGACCAAGCAATACGATGATGGCGGAGTTTATGAAGGCGGATTTCTGAACGGCAAACAGCATGGCCAAGGCGATTATCGCCTGCCCAACGGCTATGAATATTCCGGCGAATGGGTCGAAGGTGAAATCCGCGGTCAAGGCACGGCACGCTTCCCAAATGGATCCATTTACGAAGGCAGCTTTGTTGCAGGCAAGCCGTCTGGCACGGGTAAAATCACATTCGCAGATGGCGGTACCTATGAAGGTGACTGGCTCGACGGCAATATCACCGGACGCGGCATCGCGGCATATGCTAATGGCGTTGTTTATGACGGCGAATTTCGCAATGCGATGCACCACGGCACAGGCATGATGAAATCACCCGGTGGTTACGTTTATGACGGTCCTTGGATTAATGGCGTCAAAGAGGGTAATGGCGAAATCACTTACCCCGATGGCGCGGTCTATGTCGGCGCGTTAAAGGCTGGCGAACGTGACGGGACCGGTACGCTGACCATGGCCGATGGCCTCATTTACCAAGGGACATGGGTCAACGGCCAGATCGAGGGTAAGGGCCGGCTTGAACAACCCAATGGCGATGTATTCGAAGGCGATCTTGTTGCGGGCCGCCGTCAGGGCACTGGCACCGTGACCTACGCGAATGGCGACAGCTACGAAGGCGGCTTTGTCGATGATAAACGCCACGGCACTGGCACCTTTATTGGCACAGACGGTTATAAATACGTGGGCGACTGGAAAGCTGGTCAGATCGAAGGCACCGGCGAGGTCACCTACCCCGACGGGTCTGTATATACCGGCACATTCACCGCTGATTTGGCCGATGGCTTGGGTAAGATCATTTATCCTGACGGGTCCAGCTATGACGGCGCGTGGGAAAACGGCGTCATCAATGGCACCGGCGTGGCGACATATGCAAACGGGCTTGTTTATGAAGGCAAATTCCTCAACGCGAAGAACCATGGCACAGGCAAAATGACCTATGCGGATGGCTACACCTACGAAGGCGATTGGGCTGACGGGCAGCGCAACGGGATGGGCCGCGCCATCTATGCTGACGGCACGGTCTATGATGGGTCCTTCAAGGACGGCCAACGCGACGGGATTGGCAAAATTACCCTTGCTGACGGTTTCACCTATGACGGTGATTGGGTCAACGGCGAGATCAGCGGCCAAGGTGTGGCGACCTACGCGAATGGCGACATTTACACAGGCACATTTGTGCGCGGCCGCCGCCAAGGCGCGGGTACTATGGTTTACGCTACCGGCGAAGAAGCAACAGGCGATTGGGTCGACGGCACATTACCATCAACCGAGGTCGCACCCGCCGCCGAAGAAGCCCCAGCCGGCACCGTGGAAGAGGCACCTGTCGAAAACTAAACCGGATCACCCGCATCCAATTTGGCCAGCCAAGTGTCAGCTTCGGACAAAACCGTGCCGCGTTTTTCTGCGTCCATCCGATCCCAAACACGGTACATATTGCCCATGCGCGGATTGCCCGCGAACCGGTCGCGATGCCTTTCCAGAAAATGCCAATAAAGCAAGTTAAACGGACAGGCATCCTTTCCCGTTTTGTCTTGCACACGGTAGGCACATGGTCCGCAGTAATTCGACATCTTATGAATGTAATTTCCGCTGGAAACATAAGGCTTTGACGCGATGATGCCACCATCAGCAAACTGCGACATGCCAACGACATTTGGGGCCTCGACCCATTCATAGGCATCGGCATAAACCGCCAAATACCATTCATGCACCTGTGCCGGATCAACGCCTACCAACAAGGCAAAGTTACCGGTGACCATAAGCCGTTGAATATGGTGGGCATAGGCCTCTGCCTTGGTCTGGCCCACGGCCTGCGCCATGCAATGCATCTTGGTCGGCTTACCCCAAAATACGGGCGGCAAGTCACGACGATGATCCAGCTCATTGCGCCCCGTATATGCGCTGCCCTCTTGGAAATAGATGCCGCGCACATATTCGCGCCAGCCGATGATCTGGCGGATGAAGCCTTCCACAGCATTCAGTGGCGCATTACCTTTGTGATAGGCTGCTTCAACCTGCTGGCAAACTTCGAGCGGGTCAAGCAGCCCGGCGTTTAAATACAGCCCGACAATCGCATGATACATGAACGGTTGATCGGTGATCATCGCATCTTGAAAATCGCCAAAATGCGGCAGCGCATGAACAATCCAATGATCCAGGGAAGCCTGCGCATCGCGCGCGTTTGTGGCGAACCAAAACGGCGTCAGGTCGCCGAAATTTTCGCCGAAACGCGCGGCGACCAAATCCAGCACTTCTTGATTTGGCGCGAACCGGAGCGGCCCATCATGTGTAACCTCGCCAGGTGCAGGCTTGCGGTTGTCGTGGTCATAATTCCACTTGCCACCCGCAGGCTTTCCATCTTTCATCAACAGCCCCGTCTTGCGGCGCATTTCGCGGTAAAAATATTCCATCCGAAGCTGTTTACGCCCCTCGGCCCAGCCGTCGAAATCGGCATGCGTCGCGATAAAACGATCATCCGACAGCATATGCAGTTTCAACGGTAGATCGGTCAGCGCATCAATCAACCGCCACTCCCCCGGCTCTGTCACGACCACGCCAACAGCAGCTGTTTGACTTGCGCGGCGGATCAACTCCCCCGTGACTGACTGAGTATTCTCGGGATCATCCAGCTTTGTGTAATGCACAGTCCAACCATCGTCACGCAGCTCTTGGGCGAAATTGCGCATCGCCATAAAGGTAAACGCAATTTTCTTAGGATGATGGGGGGTGTATGTGGCCTCTGCACTGACCTCCGCCATGACAACATGATCGCGGGATTTGTCAGCCTTGCGCAACCCGTGCAGGTTCGCCGATAATTGATCGCCCAAAACCAGAACCAACCTCACCATGGAATGGCCTCGCCGGCATAATCATAAAACCCGCCCGTCTGATCCAGCGAGAGCTCTTCAATCACGCACCACATATTTGCAGCCGCTTCATGGGCGGAAACCGTCCGATGCCGGCCCGCATATTTTGCAGTAAACGGCGTGGCCACCGTGCCTGGATGTAAGGCAACACAGACGGACCCTTTATGGGTGCGCGCCAGTTCAATCGCCGCCCCACGGACAATCTGGTTCAACGCAGCTTTAGACGCGCGGTAACTATGCCAGCCACCGATCCGGTTATCGCCAATCGATCCGACGCGCGCCGACAATACCGCAACGCGGCCCATGGGGGCCAAAAGGCGCGGCACCTCGCGCAACACCATCGCCGGGCCAATCGCGTTCACGGCAAACACATCTGCCATGGCGACCGCATCCATGGCCGCCATTGATTTTTCTGGAACGCCCAAGGCGCCAGTCGCAATGATAATCCGGTCAAAGACCCCATCAACACCATCCAAAACCCGCGCCACCGCGGCTGCGTCCGTCACGTCCAACCCATCCGCGCTGCGCGACAAGCCAATAACTTCGCCATCCGCCGCCGCACCAAGCGCCGAGCCAATTCCGCCTGACGCCCCAATAATCAAAATTCGTTTCATCCGTCGAAACTAGTGCCACATCCAGGCGGGACCACCCCTGCGTCTCTTTGGTTTTCAAATATCCCGGGGGTCTGGGGGCTGGCCCCCATAAAACGGGGGTTTTCATTCATTTCCATCTGCGTATAGTGCCACGCATGAACGCAACCGCACATATCACTTCTGCCGCCTCCTACGGGTTAGGCCTATCTGCGCTGCTTCTCCTTAGCTGCCTCTGAGCGTGCCATATCGGTGCGACCGCTCAGAGGGGACCAGCACCAAGACAGCTTAAGGACCAAAAGGAATATCTCAAATGACGACGAATGAAGTGTTGATTTTCGACACCACGCTGCGCGACGGCGAGCAATCCCCTGGCGCCACAATGACCCACGCTGAAAAGCTGGAAATCGCGGAATTGTTGGACGATATGGGTGTCAGCATCATCGAGGCCGGCTTTCCCATTGCATCAGAAGGCGATTTCAAAGCCGTGTCCGAAATTGCGGCACGCGCCCAATCGGCAACAATCTGTGGTCTGGCCCGCGCCAATTACAAAGACATCGACCGCTGCTGGGAGGCCGTCAAACAGGCCAAATCACCACGCATCCACACGTTTATCGGCACGTCCGAATTGCACCGCGCCATTCCGAACTTGACGATGGATGAAATGGCAGAACGCATCCACGACACGGTGACCCATGCGCGCAACCTGTGCGACAACGTGCAATGGTCCCCGATGGATGCGACACGCACTGAATGGGATTACCTGTGCCGCGTGGTCGAGATTGCGATCAAGGCCGGTGCGACAACGATCAACATCCCCGATACCGTCGGCTACACTGCGCCGGTCGAGTCCGCCGATCTGATCCGCAACTTGATCAAAACGGTGCCGGGTGCGGATGACATCATCTTTGCCACTCACTGCCACAATGACCTTGGCATGGCGACGGCGAACTCTTTGGCCGCTGTTGAAGGCGGCGCTCGCCAAATCGAATGTACGATCAACGGCTTGGGCGAACGCGCTGGCAATACGGCCTTGGAAGAGGTTGTCATGGCGCTGAAAGTTCGGTCCGACATTATGCCCTACTCGACCAAGATCGACACAACCAAAATCATGAACATTTCTCGCCGCGTGGCGACAGTGTCTGGCTTTGCCGTGCAATTTAACAAGGCGATTGTCGGCAAAAATGCATTCGCCCATGAATCCGGCATCCACCAAGACGGCATGCTGAAGAACAAGGAAACGTTCGAGATTATGCGTCCAGAAGATGTGGGTTTGGCGGGCACATCGCTGCCACTTGGCAAACATTCGGGCCGTGCTGCATTGCGCGCCAAGCTGACTGAACTGGGCTATGACATGGCCGACAATCAGCTCAAGGACGTGTTTGTCCGGTTCAAAGAGCTGGCCGACCGCAAAAAAGAGGTGTTCGACGACGACTTGATCGCACTGATGCGCCAAACAGACGGGGTAGAGGACAGCATTCGCCTGAAATCCCTGCGCGTTGTTTGCGGCACTGACGGTCCACAATCGGCTGACATGGCGCTGGAAATCGACGGCGCCTTCGTTGAAACAAAGGCCACGGGGGACGGACCTGTTGATGCGACGTTCAACGCCGTGAAGGCGCTCGCGGAACACCGCGCGCGACTGCAGCTCTATCAAGTCAGCGCCGTGACCGAAGGCACCGATGCCCAGGCCACCGTGACAGTCAGGCTGGAAGAAGACGGGCGCATTGCCACGGGTCAATCTGCCGACACTGACACGGTTGTCGCCAGCGCAAAGGCCTATATCAACGCGCTGAACCGCCTGATTGTGCGCCGCGAGCAGTCGCAGCCCGGTTACGACACAAAAGGCGTCAGCTACAAAGATAGCTAAGCCATGCGGGGCGGCATGATCTTGCCGCCCCCACCGCGCTTTGCCCCTTTCGCAAAGCGCTGCCCTTACTTATAAGGGCGACGCGGTGTGACGCCGTGATTCATGAACTGTTTTTGCAAGGGTTATCTGCATTATGGCGATTTTCGGAAGTTTGTTTTCGTCAGATATGGCGATTGACCTCGGCACGGCCAACACGCTGGTTTACGTCAAAGGCAAAGGTGTCGTTTTGTCCGAACCTTCTGTGGTGGCTTATCACGTTAAGGATGGTGTCAAGAAAACCCTTGCGGTTGGTGAAGACGCTAAGCTGATGCTGGGCCGCACACCGGGATCAATCGAGGCTATTCGCCCGATGCGTGACGGTGTGATCGCCGATTTTGACACAGCCGAAGAGATGATCAAGCACTTCATTCGCAAGGTTGCCAAACGCACAACATTTTCCAAACCGAAAATCATCGTTTGTGTACCGCATGGCGCAACACCCGTTGAAAAACGCGCGATCCGTCAGTCGGTACTCTCCGCTGGTGCACGCCGCGCGGGCCTGATTGCGGAACCGATTGCTGCGGCCATTGGGGCGGGCATGCCGATCACTGATCCAACTGGTAACATGGTTGTCGATATCGGTGGCGGGACGACAGAGGTTGCGGTTCTGTCGCTCGGCGACATCGTTTATGCGCGATCCGTGCGCGTTGGCGGTGACCGTATGGACGAGGCAATCATCAACTATCTGCGTCGTCAGCATAACCTTCTGGTCGGTGAATCCACAGCCGAGCGTATCAAAACATCCATCGGGACCGCCCGCATGCCCGACGACGGGCGCGGCCAGTCCATGATGATCCGCGGGCGTGACCTGCTCAATGGCGTGCCTAAAGAAACCGAAATTTCCCAAGCGCAAGTGGCCGAAGCATTGGCCGAACCCGTGCAGCAAATCTGCGAAGCGGTGATGACCGCGCTCGAAGCCACCCCGCCAGACCTCGCCGCCGACATCGTCGACCGTGGCGTTATGTTGACAGGTGGTGGTGCATTGCTTGGCCAACTTGATCTGGCATTGCGCGAACAAACTGGTCTGGCAATTTCGGTCGCGGATGAGAGCCTGAACTGTGTAGCCTTAGGCACCGGCAAGGCACTGGAATACGAAAAGCAACTGCGCCACGTGATTGATTACGATAGCTAAGGAGCGGGCCCGCATTGGCGAATGACCGCAACAGTGACGACTATCTCGGCCCAATCCGCAGACTGCTGGTCGGGCTGCTTGTCTTGGCGCTGATGGGTATTTTTCTGATTTGGCGGATCGACAGCCCGCGGGTGGAACGTTTTCGTTTGGCAGTAATCGACCGCGTTGTGCCATCATTCGATTGGGCCATGGCCCCCGTTACGGGGTTGACCAATCTGATCAGCGATTTCCAGTCTTATCAACAGCTTGCCGAACAGAACGACGATCTACGTCGTGAACTTCAGCAAATGAAGACATGGAAAGAAGCCGCCATCCAGCTTGAAGAAGAAAACGCGAAGCTTTTGGGCCTGAACAACGTGCGGCTTGATCCCAAGCTGACACATGTGACAGGCGTTGTGCTCACCGACAGCGGGTCACCGTTTCGCCAATCTGTGTTGCTCAATGTTGGGTCGCGCGATGGCATCGTGGACGGCTGGCCAACGATGGACGGGGTTGGGCTTGTTGGTCGGATCAGCGGTGTGGGCGAAAAAACGGCACGTGTGATCTTGCTGACCGACACTTCGAGCCGCATCCCGATCACGATCCAACCATCAGGGCAGCGGGCCATATTGGGTGGCGATAACACATTGAACCCGCCGATTGAGTTTCTCGAAAACGCGGATCTTGTGCGCCCCGGAGACCGTGTCGTGACCTCTGGCGACGGGGATGTATTCCCTGCGGACTTGCTTGTCGGGCAAGTGGCACTTGGGAACGACCGCAGATTGCGCGTACGCCTGTCGGCGGATTATGAAAGGCTTGAATTCTTGCGTGTGCTTCGCTCTCGCCCACATGAACAGATCGAAGATGCAGGCGCGTTACTGACACCTGACGTTCCACCGCAAACGGCAGAGGTTTTGACCGATGGCTGATGCGCCGTCATCGCAGCTTTGGAGCGGACGGATTGTATTTATCGCGGTAGCGCTGGCGCTGATCTTTGCACAACTGCTGCCATTGAACACGCGACCCACCGTCTGGGCACCGCCCAATTGGTTATTGCTCGTCACGTTGACATGGGTTGTTCGCAGGCCCGATTTGGTACCGTTCTTTGTAATTGCAGGGATCTTCTTCTTGGCCGATATGCTGTTCCAGCGCCCCCCTGGGCTATGGTGCGCTCTAGTCGTGATCTTGACCGAAATCCTGCGCGCCCGCACGTCGAGGATTCGTGATTTGCCGTTATTATTGGAATGGGGCATGGTGGCTACGGGGGTTTTGGCGATCACATTGATCAACCGTGCCGTTTTGATGGTTGTCATGACACCCCAACTGCCACTGGGTCTGACCTTGATCGAAATGTTGATGACAATGGCCTTCTTTCCTGTCGTCGCGGTCATTGCCCAGTTCGTGTTTGGCATTGCCCGACCCGCCGTTGGACAAACAGATAACCGAGGCCACCGCCTATGAAACGCAACACCCGAGACGCCGAAGAAAGCGCACGCCGTATCAGCCGCCGCGCCTTGGTTGTTGGGGCCGCACAGGTCGGGGTCGTGGGTGCACTGGGTTACCGGATGCAGACGTTGCAGATCGATCAGGCCGATCAGTTTCGCCTGCTTGCCGAAGAGAACCGGATCAACATTCGCCTACTGCCCCCTGCACGCGGGTTGATCTACGACCTCAACGGGCAAGCGCTGGCTATCAATGAACAAAACTATCGCATCGTGATGGTCCGAGAAGACGCAGGCGATGTTGGCGAGGTTTTGGAACGTCTAACCAAACTCGTTCCGCTCGACCCTGATGATCTTGCCCGCGCGATGGACGAAATGATGCGCCGGTCACCGTTTGTGCCCGTCACGATTGCGGACCGGTTGACTTGGGACGACGTGGCGCGCGTAAACGTCAACGCCCCCGCCCTGCCCGGTATCACTGCAGAGGTCGGCCTTAGCCGTGTCTACCCGTGGGGCGCTGATCTGGGCCATGTTGTGGGCTATGTCGGCCCGGTGTCAGACTATGACCTTAGCCGGATCGACGACCAAGACCCCTTGCTACAAATCCCGAAATTTCAAATCGGCAAAACCGGAGCCGAAAACAAGATGGAACGCCTGCTGCGTGGCTCTGCTGGCACGAAACGGATCGAGGTGAATTCCATCGGGCGGGTCATGCGCGAACTTGACCGCAAAGAGGGCAATTCAGGGGCCGATCTGCAATTAACCATCGATGCCCGCCTGCAATCCTATGTCCAAGGCCGTTTGGCGAGCGATTCTGCCGGCGCTGTTGTGCTCGACCTTGAGAATGGTGATTTGCGTGCTGTTGCGTCCGCACCAACATTTGACCCCAACATGTTCGTGCGTGGCATTTCGGTCGCCGACTGGCGCGACCTGAACGAAAACAAGTACCGCCCGTTGGCAGCAAAGGCTGTGCAAGGCACCTATCCCCCGGGGTCCACCTTCAAAATGGTAACCGCCCTCGCCGCGCTGGAAGACGGCAAAGTCACCCCAGAAGAAACGATCAAATGCACTGGCTGGGTCGAAGTGTTCGGTACACGTTTCCACTGCTGGAAGCGTGCCGGCCATGGCAACATGAACCTGCACGAAAGCCTGAAACAGTCATGCGATTGTTACTACTACGAGATTAGCCAACGGGTCGGGATCGACAAGATTTCTGCCATGGCGAAAAAGCTCGGGCTAGGGATAAAACACGACTTACCGCTGTCCGCCGTCGCATCAGGGCTTGCCCCCGATAAAGCGTGGAAAGAAGAAGTCCGCGAACAAGACTGGCGCATTGGCGATACCGTCAACGCGTCGATCGGTCAGGGTTATGTGTTGTCATCGCCATTGCAGCTTGCCGTAATGGCAGGGCGTTTGGCCACAGGACGCGAGGTCAAGCCGCGGCTTGTGCGTGCCATTGATGGGGTTGAACAGCCCAGTGGTGCAGGCGAAACCATCGGGCTGAACGAAAACTATTTGCGCCGTATTCGAGCGGCGATGGATGATGTGTCGAACAGTTCGCGCGGCACGGCATACAAATCACGGATCAGCGCGGCAGACATGAAAATGGCGGGCAAAACCGGCACATCGCAGGTGCGCCGGATTACGGCCGAGGAACGCGCGCGCGGTGTAACCCGAAACGAAGATCTGCCATGGGAACGCCGCGACCACGCATTATTCGTCAGCTTCGCACCCGTTGAAAACCCGCGTTTCGCCGTGGCAGTCATCGTCGAACATGGGGGTGGCGGATCGACAGCAGCGGCGCCAATTGCACGCGACATCATGCTTCAAGCGCTCTATGACGGCGAGCCACCGCTGAGTGCGTATCCATCCGCAGATCGCGGACGCATTGCCGAACAGCAACGGCGTATCCGCGAACGGGTCCCTCCCGGCAAGATCGAGGCATCCGACACATGAGTTATCTTGAGTATAACGCCAAATATGTCCCCGTCGGTTTTCGCAAACTTATCTATTTGAACTGGCCTGTGATTATCCTACTGACCGCGGTTTCAGGCTATGGGTTCGTCATGCTCTATTCCGTCGCTGGCGGATCGGTCGACCCGTGGATGTCGGCGCAAGTCAAACGATTTGGCGTCGGCATGGCCTTGATGGTCGGCGTGGCCATGGTGCCGATTTGGTTTTGGCGCAACGTGTCCGTGGTCGCCTTTGGCATCTCTGTTTTACTACTGTTGGCAGTGGAATTTTTCGGGGCTGTCGGCATGGGCGCGCAGCGCTGGATCGATCTTGGGTTTATGCGGTTGCAACCTTCTGAGCTGACCAAAATTACGCTGGTGATGGTACTCGCGGCCTATTACGATTGGCTTCCCACCAACAAAACCTCCCGCCCCCTTTGGGTACTTGTCCCCATTTTGATCATTATTTTTCCGACGTTTCTGGTTCTGCGCCAACCAGACCTTGGAACAGCGCTGCTGATGCTTACGGGCGGGGCGACGATCATGTTTTTAGCAGGTGTGCATTGGGCCTATTTCGCCACGGTCATCACTGCAGGTGTCGGCACAATTGTCGCGGTATTCGAAGGACGCGGCACGAGCTGGCAATTGCTCAAAGACTACCAATACCGCCGGATCGACACGTTTCTTGATCCGGCCAATGACCCGCTAGGTGCGGGCTACCACATCACCCAAGCCAAGATCGCGCTGGGATCAGGTGGCTGGACAGGGCGCGGATTTATGCAGGGCACACAGTCGCGCCTGAACTTCCTGCCAGAAAAACACACCGACTTTATTTTCACCACATTGGCCGAAGAATTCGGATTCATCGGGGCCTTTGCCTTGCTCATGCTTTATGTGCTGATCATTTTCTTTTGTGTGGTCTCGGCGATGTCAAACAAGGACCGTTTTGCATCCCTACTCACCCTCGGGATCGCAATGACATTTTTTCTGTTCTTCGCGGTCAATATGGCAATGGTCACTGGCCTTGCCCCTGTGGTGGGCGTGCCGCTCCCACTCGTCAGCTATGGCGGGTCCGCCATGCTGGTCCTGCTCGTCGCTTTTGGCCTTGTCCAAAGCGCCCATGTCCATAGGCCCCGCTAATGCTTAACGTCCTTTTCTCTGCCAAACCCCAAGTTTGGGGCAGTTATCACGCGTTGCTAAATGCGGCGTTTGCGGATGCGGGTTTGGAGGTTAATCTAGCCACAGATCACGCACCCGACACTGTCGACTATATCGTTTTTGCGCCCAACGGGCCGGTGAAAGATTTCACACCCTATGAGAACACCAAAGGGGTACTTAGCCTTTGGGCTGGCGTCGAAACCGTCGTCGATAACCCCACGCTGACACAGCCGCTCGTGCGGATGGTTGATGATAGCCTGACGGCAGGTATGGTTGAATGGGTCGTTGGCCACGCAATGCGCCACCACTTGGGCATGGATGTGCATATCAACAACCAAGACGGTGCGTGGCGCGACACGGTCTACCCACCGCTTGCCGCTGACAGACCTGTCACAATTCTTGGCCTTGGGGCTTTAGGGACAGCATGCGGTAAAGCACTGACACAGCTTGGCTTTCCGGTTAAGGGCTGGAGTAGAAATCCAAAGTCCATCGACGGGATCACTTGTTTACATGGAACAGACGGGTTGCAAGACGCTCTGACCGATGCGCAAGTAGTCATCCTTTTGCTGCCCGATACACCTGCAACTGAAAATACGCTGAATGTACAGACTTTGGATTTGCTAGCCGATGGTACGTTCATCATCAACCCCGGTCGCGGCCCGTTGATTGACGACGATGCATTGCTCGCAGCGCTAAATAGCGGGAAAGTCGGCCATGCAACGCTGGATGTGTTCCGCACTGAACCTCTGCCGAAAGATCACCCGTTTTGGGAGCACCCTTCGGTAACAGTCACGCCGCATATCGCATCAACCACACGGCCCGACACTGCCAGTCGGATTATCGCGGCGAATATAAAACGGCACCAAGACGGCCATGAGTTTGAAAACCGTGTCGACCGGACTGCAGGCTACTAAACCGCCTCGCGTTTTTCAGAATACTTACCAATTATCGCAAACGCGGCGGCTTATCAGGATCCATCCCGGGGGCACCGGGCGCCTGCGGGTCATGCAGCGCGGGCAAATCAAATCGCAAGCCAACCTTGGCCAAATGCGCTGTCAGCGGATCATTGGCACCCGCAAACAACACATCCATTGTGCCCGCCTCAATCCCTGAAAACGTCAGCGCCTCGCCGGCCGCTTGGGCCAATGCGTCCTGCGCGCCCGCAACCGCATCGATAAACGCCAACACATGACCGCGCCCGCCGTCATCATAAGTCGCCGCTGCCAGATATGCCGTCTGCGCCAATCCTGCAGCGATTGCCAGCTTGCGGTCCAAACCGACAACGACAGCTTCTGGTAAACCGCGCGGGGCGGAAACTTCGGTCAATTTGGCTTGGGCCTCTTGTGGCGTATTGCCCAATGTCGCGTGCAACCAATCGACTGCCTGCGCTGGGATCAACATTGCAGATGGGGCGACTTCAAGGTTCAACGCTAATCCGATCCCTTGGCCCGCGATCATTTCCGACAACACGCGCCCCGAAAGCCCGGCATAGGGCGCTTCGCGACCAACAAATTCGGCCAATCGATCCTCGCGGTCGAAAATCAGCGCGTATTTCTGGTCTTCGATATCGAACAGTTCAGGATTGACCTTATCGCCCGCGATCTCACTGCCCAACAGCATGAACAATTCTGTATCAGCAAGCCGTTCATAAAACTGCAAACGCTTGGCATCATCATCAGGGGCGGCGTCCATGGCCGCGTGGGCGTTATCCAGATCAGTCATCATCAATGTCCTCTTGCGGTCAGCATCGACCTAATCGGTAGGTGGCACATTGGCAATCACGTGCTGCACGCGGGCCTGCAATGCGGGCAACAATTCCGCGTTGAACCACGGGTTTTTCTTGATCCAGCCCGTATTGCGCCATGACGGATGCGGCAGCGGAAACACATTAGGGGCATGGGCGCGCCAATTGGTGACACGGGCCGTCACGCTGTCGTTTCCGCCCAAATGCCATTTTTGCGCATATCCGCCCACCAATAAGGTCAACTGGGGCGTGCCAATATGATCCATTGCCGCCTTCCGCCAAGTGCGCGCACAAACGGGCGGCGGCGGCAAATCGCTGCCTTTCGCGCTATAACCCGGAAAGCAAAACGCCATCGGCAAGATTGACACGAGGGAACGGTCATAAAACACGCCCGCGTCGATCCCCATCCACGCGCGCAGCCTGTCACCTGACGGATCGGTGAAGGGTTTACCACTTTCGTGCACCCGTGCGCCGGGTGCTTGGCCCGCGATCAAAATCGGCGTTGCGGATGCAAACCACGGCACGGGGCGCGGCGCATGGACCGTCGCAGTCCTCTCAAACCGGTCCGCGCACAGACGACAGGCCGCTATTTCATCCAGAATATGCATGCCAATCCCTAAACTAAGGGGCGCAAAGGCCACAAGAAACACGCGAAATTTGGCCATTCGCGCGTTTGTATCTATATTTGAAACAATCAATCCGGCATAGTCCGGCAAAAGGAAACGTGATCTGATGGGGTCCGTTAACCTATTGCCGTCATCAATGGCGGCACCCATATCAAGGGTTATGAGCAGGTCGACGTGTTAGAGTTTGAAAATGTCAGCAAGTCCTTTTGGACCGGAACGCAACGCAAGGTCATTCTTGATCGGGTTAGTTTCCGCGTGGAATTGGGTCAGTCGCTTGGCATTTTAGCCCCCAACGGGACCGGCAAAACCACGTTGATCAATATGATGGCCGGTCTGGAAAAACCCGATGAAGGGCAGATATATCGGGGCTGCCGCATTTCATTCCCGCTTGGATTTATGGGCGGCGTTGTCAACCGGCACACGGCCAAGGAAAACTGTCGCTAAATCGCGCGGCTTTACGCGCTTGACCCCGACTATGTCGAAGCGTTCTGCCGTTGGATGTGCGGTATTGAAGAATATTTCGACATGCCTGTCGGCACCTATTCACAAGGTATGCGGGCACGGTTCACGTTTTCGTTGCTGCTGGCGCTCGACTTTGACATTTACTTGATCGACGAGGGCATGCCCTCGACCACGGATGCCGAATTCAATAAAAAGGCAGGGGAAATCCTGCGTGAACGGCTTGAAAATACAACGGTGATAATCGTGTCTCACCAAGCTGCGACCCTAGAGCGTTTTGCCAAATCGGCAGCTGTTCTAAAAGACGGGCGCATCCATATGTTTGACACCTTGGAAGAAGCGAAAGTGCTCTATGACTACGAAACCCAAGGCTAAGAAATTCCGCATTCGGCGCGACAGTTCGATGGGCAATGACGCGGAAGCCGCGCCAGAAGGCGTCGCCACACCTGCACCACCAGCGCCTGAAACCCTTGGCCCCACGGATATTGATACAATTCGCAAGGAAGGGCTGACAGGCCGCCAATTGCGGATGGCCCGCCGTGTCGCCCAGAAACAGGGACTGGCCATTACATCCGATTTCGACGCCGTGCGCCAGCTGCGGGCAGCGGGTATCGACCCATTCCAAAAGAACACGATCTTGGATCTCGTCGCACCTGAAGGCGGTGTGCCACCTGTGCCGCCCACCGGCGCGCAACCCCCTGCCCCTTCGCAGGAATTGGGCCGCATTCAACTGCCGCAGACAGTGCCAAATCCGGGCGCGAATCTGCCATCGACCGAACAGGTCCAGCCGCAAGCAAACCCAGCCGACCAACGCGCCAAAGAAATTTACCGCATCCAGCGCGACATCGCGAAACGGCGGCGTCGCAAACTGTTGCTTTTGTTCACCCGCCTATCGTTCTTTGTACTCTTGCCGACAATTCTGGCCGGTTATTACTTCTCTGTTCTTGCGACCCCGATGTACGCGACAAAATCTGAATTCGTGATCCAGCAGGCAGAATCCGGTTCTGCGGCAAGCGGTCTTAGCGGCATGTTCGCTGGCACGTCTATGGCGACCCAGCAAGACAGTATTACGGTGCAGTCCTATCTGGCCTCCCGCGCTGCCCTTGTGCGCCTGAACGAAGAAGCCGGTTTCCAAGAGCATTTTTCACAAGAGACCATTGACGAAATCCAACGCTTGCCTGCTGATGCAACCAATGAAGACGTGTTCAAGGTTTACTCTAAGCGGGTCAAGATCAGCTATGACCCAACCGAAGGCATCCTGCGTATGGAAGTCATCGCAGCCAGCCCAGAGGCTAGCCAAAAATTCAGCGAATCCTTGATCAGTTACGCCGAAGAACAAGTCGATCAGCTGACCCGTCGCTTGCGCGAAGACCAAATGGCAGGCGCACGCACATCCTATGAAAGCTCTGAATTCCGCCGTTCCGAAGCCTTGGCTGAATGGTTGCAAATCCAGCAAGACACGGCGATCTTGGACCCAATAGGTGAATCCAGCGCAATTATTTCGCAAGTCTCTGCTCTTGAAACGCAGCGCCAGCAATTGGTGCTTGATCTGGCGGCGAAGACCTCTGTTTCCCGACCGAATGAAGCACAAGTCGCCGCATTACGTGCGCAAATCGACAGCCTCGAAGGGTTGATCGCCGAATTGCGCGATCGCATGACATCCAATTCCGACAACGGGTCCATCGCGTCACGTAATACCGAATTGCGCCTTGCAGAGGAGAACTACAACTTCCAAACCGTGTTAGTGCAACAAGCGCTCGCCCAAATGGAAGCGGCCCAGATCGAAGCAAACCGTCAGGTTCGCTATTTGTCGTTGGGCGTGGAACCTGTGGCCCCTGACGAGGCGACCTACCCACGTGTGTTTGAGAATACGGCATTGGCGTTCATGATCTTTGCCGGCATTTATTTGATGATTTCGCTGACCGCATCAATCCTCCGCGAACAGGTCACCGCCTAAATGTTCGGCCTGCGCCATTTGCTGATCTGCTTGGCGCTTTTGGCCGGACAGCCCATCTTTGCCCAAACGAATGGCGGCACGATCGCCGCTGCGTCAAGCAACCAGCAAGACGCCACAATTGCAAACCGCATTCGCGATATTTTGGATGCATTGGGCCATTCGGATGACATTACCGTATTGGCCGAAGATGGCGTCGTAACCCTACGCGGCACGGCCAATTCTGCGCCCGAAGTGACCCAATCTGCTGATGTCGCCGCCCGCGTCGAAGGTGTCGTGGCCGTGCGCAACGAGGTCACTGAAACCACTGAAATCGGTCGTCGCTTGGACCCCGCCGTCGACCGGTTCCGTGCGCGCATTGACCAGTTGGTTGCTTTCCTGCCCCTTGCTTTGATCGGGGCAGCACTGTTCGCGGTCATCACCGCCCTGGGCTTCGCGATCGCACGTATGCGCAAACCTTGGGACAGCTTGGCACCCAACAGCTTTATTGCAGAACTTTACCGCCAAATCGTGCGGCTGGTGTTTGGGGTGACCGGATTGGTCGTGGCGCTTGATGTGATGAACGCGACCGCCTTGCTGTCGACAATTCTCGGCGCGGCTGGCTTGATCGGTTTGGCGCTTGGTTTTGCGGTGCGCGACACTGTGGAAAACTACATTGCTTCAATCATGCTTTCTATCCGGCAACCCTTTCGCCCTTACGATACCGTTGAAATCAACGGCGACGAGGGGCGCGTGATCCGTCTAACCAGCCGGGCGACCATTCTTTTGTCATTCGACGGCAACCACATCCGCATTCCCAATGCGACAGTTTTCAAAAGCCGGATCGTGAACTATTCAAAGAACGCCGAACGCAGGTTCATGTTCCATCGGCTGATCGACCGAGAAACAGATTTGCAATCCGCGCGCGACTTGATCGAACACACCATCCAAGATCTCCCGTTCGTTTTGGACACACCCACCGCCTCTGTTTGGATCGATTCATATGGAACGACAGGCGCGGATATCGTGGCCACGGGATGGATCGATCAACGCGAAACCTCACTCGCCTTGGCCAAGGGCGAAGCCATTCGACAAGTTAAACGCGTTTTGGCAGAGGCAGCGGTCGCCCTACCCGATGCTTCACAAACCGTCGTGGTAAAGCGCGCCCAACCCCATGGCGCAGCACCTATAAAAACCGCGCCAATCGCCACGGTCGCCCCTGATTCTGACGTAGAATTGGCACGCATTGTCGAAGCAGACCGCAAGGATACGGATGCGCAGGACCTGTTGAACGAGAATGCGCAAAATGAATAACACTTTTTCCCATTTCGGGGCTTGAACCGCTGCGCGCTTCATCGTAATCACTGCATCGCTGATGGGGTGTAGCCAAGTGGTAAGGCAACGCTTTTTGGTAGCGTGCACCGTAGGTTCGAATCCTACCACCCCAGCCAGCTTCCCTTTGATCTCTTAAATTTGGCGTGGGCGTGTATAGCCAAGGAACCGCTGGCCCCGAGGCCAAGTCCGACGCTAAATACGAACAGCCCTCACTCGCCCTGTCATTGCTAGTGACTGTTATCCGATATTTCGGCCGATCTTCTTTTGCACGTCAGTCATCCAACAGAATCCGCGCGGCGTTGCCCTGATCGTCGTCATATTGATCGCTCCGCACAGTCCACACAAATGCGACCAAACCAACAGCCCCTAACAATAGAGATACCGGGATGAGCACCACAAGAACGTTCATTTGACGTACCTCACACGTTGAGAGTTAAACAAAACCGTAATCGAAGATGCCGACATCGCCAAAGCAGCGGCCAGCGGTGTGGCCAATCCGGCAAGCGCGATTGGGATAGCGATACAGTTATATAGCGCGGCGATACCGAAATTCTGTTTCGACAAGTGACGGGTGAGTTTTGACACCTTTAACACCAGCGGCAAATCGGAAAAACTATCAGTTAGAATGACAATATCAGATGCGGACCGTGAGGCATCCAATGCGGTGGCTGGGGCCATGGACGCATGTGCCACGGACAAGGCCGCCGTATCGTTTAACCCATCCCCGATCATCAGCACCTTTTCTGGCATCGCGTTCAAGCGGGCCAGCTTCTCTTCGGCGCGGACATTCGCCGTCACTGGTAAATCGATCAGGGATGCGAAGTCTTGCGCGGGCTTTTCAGCATCACCTGTAATGATTTCCGCCGGGATTGGCAGCATGTCTAGGGCTTCACGCACCCCTTTGCGAGGTGCTTCTGCCGTATCGAATGGTTGCGCGGGAGCGTCCCCAATTTTGACACCCAATCCGCCAAAATCCGCGCCGAGCCACGCGCCACGCCCCAAGCGGACGACCTTATCGCCCCATGTGCCTGAAACGCCCTGCCCCGCGACTTCACTGATATTGTCGATCTTTTCGGCATCAGTATCGGCCAACGCTACGACTAACGTCTTCGACAAAGGATGGTTCGATGATTGCGCAAGTGCCTTTGCAACCGCGCGGGTGCTGTCCGCCATTGTTGCCGGAACATTGACAGAAGGCATGCTTAATGTCCCTGTTTTGTCAAAAACAACACGTGTCGTTTCGGCCAGGCGTTCAAGCGCGGTCGCATGTTTCACCAGATAGCCGAGCGAGAATAGACGGCTAATCGCAGCCGTCGAGACAGCGGGCACTGCAAGCCCCAGCGCGCAAGGGCAGGTGATGATCAGAACCGCGATTGCCACGTTTAATGCATGCCTGACATCGCCTGTCGCGATGACCCACCCTGCGAACGCAAAAAACGCCAATAGATGGACGGCTGGCGCATAAATTTGTGCAGCCTTATCGGCCAGCGCGGTATAGCTGTTGCGACTGTTTTCCGCCGTTTCCACAAGTTGGGCCATGCGCCGCAACGATGTGTCATCCCCGACGGCAGTTGCGCGCAAGTGCAACACGGCGCCAACGTTGATTTCGCCCGCCTGAAGCTGGGCATCTTTTGCAATATCGATGGCCGCAGATTCACCGGTCAGGAACGACCGGTCCATCAACGCTGATCCTGAAACCAACAGACCGTCGACGGGAACCCGCGCACCGGTCGGCACCGAAACGATGTCTCCGATCCGAAGGTCTTGGACCGGGACAGTCTGCACGTTTCCGTCCACAATCCGCTGGGCTTGATGCACCTCTAATGCTGTCAGCTCCTTTGCGGCTGACCGCGCTGCGCTCCGCGTGCGGTGATCCATATAACGCCCGATGAGCAGGAAAAATGTCAACGATAATGCCGCATCAAAATAGGCATGGCTGCCGCTATTCATCGTTTCAAAAAGCGACATGCCCGCAGCCAAGATAATCGCCAGCGAAATCGGAACGTCCATGTTCAGACGTTTCACACGCAGCGCCGACCAAGCGTTCAGGAAAAACGGTTGCCCCGAATAGGCCACGACCGGCAACGCAATCGCGGCAGAAATCAGGTGAAACATGTCGCGCGTCGCATCCGTGGCACCGGACCAGACGGCGACAGATAGCAACATGACGTTCATCATCGCAAATCCGGCAACCGCCATCCGCAAAAGCAGCGTGCGCCCCACGGAATCGCGCGCGGCGTTCAGTGCTTCGATGTCCAATGGGTAGGCTTCAAAGCCGAGGTCTTCCAACTTTGCCGCCACCAGATCGGGATCAACAGGCCCTGTCACGGACAACCGTTTCAGCGATAGGTTCACGCGAGCCGTTTGCACACCCACCACCTCGTGTAGGCCCCTTTCGATTTTGCCAATGCAGGCCGCACAGTGGATTGTCGGGACAGAGAATTGCACGGCGGGGCCGATGTTCAATTCGTCCATTTCGGGCATCGCGACGCAGGCAGGACAGGCGGCGGTCATGGGAGCACCGTCACAATTATGCGTTGCTGAAACATGGTGCCGTCAGCTGCTCGTGCTTTTAGTCGCAGGTTCCAATTGCCATCCCCCGCAATAACAGGCGCGACGAGTTCGGCCCCGTCAAACGTGAATTCTGGCGTCTCGTCATAGGCCACATTCGTTGCGCGGCCAAAGGTGGCCTCGACGATCTCTGGCGCGATTGGCTGGCCGTTTTCCAAGATCGCCAAGCGCAACTCATGGTCATGCAATGTCGCGGTTACATCCCAGCCAAGCGCCAGTTGCGCGCTGCGGTCTGCGTCAAATGACTGGCTAGCGATATAGGAATTGCGCACCTCTAACCCCGGAAATGTCGCGACAGCCTTGAATGCAAGGGTCAGGTTCACGGATATGATGATTCCGAATGCCGCAGCGAATGTCGCAAAAACATGCCATCCTTTGATTTCAGTCATTGGGTGTCCTTTCC
The DNA here is from genome assembly GCA_965660685.1 of Yoonia sp. GTDB lineage: Bacteria > Pseudomonadota > Alphaproteobacteria > Rhodobacterales > Rhodobacteraceae > Yoonia. The sequence goes on from CBFIAX010000004.1 coordinate 147,124, forward strand.
ATTAAACACGGTTGCTTGGCTGGCGCGTTCACCGCTTTCCAAATCCTCGACCCAAAGACGCAGGGGCGTGACGGCCCGTGATGCTGCGGTGTCTTGCGGGCGCGCCGTAACATAAACGCGTTGTAAAATCGTGCTGTCTGCGGGCACATCAATCGTCAGAACGCGCCCCGTCCCTTCGAGGTTGATGCGCAGGATGTCCTCGCTTGTCAGGCTCAGATGAAATTCGCGATTAGTGCCCAGTTTGTTGCGCAGTCGGACGTCATAGATGTTGCGGATCGCACCATCCGATTGCAGCACATAGGTCGGGTTGCGCACGGGGCTGACGGTCATTTCGATATCACTGCGGATGAACAGGGCATAGACAAGCCCGACCCCAATCGCTGCCCACAATGCGGTGTAAAGCAGTGTGCGCGGCCGCAGCACATGTCGCCAAATGGGTTTGGCCTGTGCGCCTGCGCGTTCGGCATCTTCGTCCGACAAGGCAAGATAATCGATCAAACCGCGCGGCTTGCCGATTTTGGCCATCACGTCGTCACAGGCATCGATACACAACGCACAGGTAATGCATTCCATCTGTTGCCCATCGCGAATATCGATCCCCATTGGGCAAACATTCACGCAGGCCATACAGTCGATGCAATCTCCTTGCGGCGCACCGTCTTTGACCGCCTGAGAATTTTTTCGGTCCTCGCCGCGCCAGTCGCGGTAAGCGACGGTGATGGTTTCAGGATCCATCATTGCGGCCTGAATGCGCGGCCACGGACACATGTAGATGCAGACCTGTTCACGCATGAAGCCGCCGAACAAAAACGTCGTCGCGGTTAAAATGGCGATTGTCAGATAGGCGACCGGATGCGCTTCAAATCGAAAGAGTTGGCCCATAAGGGTTGGCGCATCAGCAAAGTAAAACACCCAAGCCCCGCCCGTTGCGGCCGCTATGCCCAGCCAAACTGTCCATTTGGTCAAACGCAGCCGCCATTTACGCAAATCCCACTTGTCTTTCCACAAGCGGACACGCGCATTGCGGTCCCCTTCGATCCAGCGTTCCACTAGGGTAAAGAGATCGGTCCAGACGGTTTGCGGGCATGTATAACCACACCAGACCCGTCCCAACGCAGAGGTAAATAAAAACAGCCCCAAGCCTGCCATAATCAATAGCCCAGCCACAAAATAGAATTCATGCGACCAGATTTCGATCCAAAAGAAATAGAACCTGCGGTTGGCCATATCGATCAACACGGCTTGGTCCGGCAAGTTCGGCCCGCGATCCCAACGAATCCATGGGGTCAGATAATAAATCCCCAATGTGACGGCCATGATCCACCACTTGAATGTGCGAAAGAACCCTTTCACCTTGCGCGGGAAAATGGGTTCTTGGGGGGCATAAAGCCGTGGCGGCGTGTCTGTCATGGTGATGGCCTTCTGTTCGCTATCTCAAAGTAACGAGAGGCTGCAATCGCTGCCTTGATCTGGGTCAAGAAAGCCCCCGAAACCGTTCAGATTTTTCAAAAACCGTTTCGGGGCGTAGAGAGCTATTCGCCGCCGCCTAGCGCATGCACATAGGCAGACACAGCACGTACATCTTCCTCGCTCAGGCGCTGGCCCCATGCGGGCATAACGCCAAATCGCGCGTTTTCGATGGTCTCAATGACGGCTGCCCGACCACCACCGTATAACCAGATCGCATCAGCCAAATTGGGCGCGCCAATAACGCGGTCCCCTAGCCCCGCGTCTCCGTGACACGATGCGCAGTTGTCAGCAAACAATGTGGCACCATCCGCCGCGAGGGTCGCGTCAAATTCCGTGGCCGACAATGAAACGACATATTCTGCGGTCGCCACAATTTCGGCGTTGGACAACATGTCACCGAATGCAGGCATTTGCGACCAACGCGCATCAAGGTCGGTATCGTTGCGGACACCGTGGCGGACTGTGTGCATGATACCATCCATATCACCGGCCCAAAGCCAATCGTTATCGAGCAGGTTCGGATAACCTTTGGCCCCCGCAGCGCCAGACCCGTGGCATTGCGAACACTGCGCGCGAAAAACAGATCCGCCGCGCGCGATAGCGTAACGGTTCAGATCGGCATCCTCTGGCAAGGTCGCCATATTTGCATTCAGAAGATCGGTCACGAGATCCACATTCTTGGCCTCGTGATCCGCGATATCCTGGGCCACATTGCCGCGCGTGGACCAACCAAGCACGCCTTGAGTTGCGCCGGAAATCATCGGCCACGCGGGAAAGGCGATGACATAGCCAATACCCCAAATGATCGTCAGATAAAGCGTCCAAAGCCACCAGCGCGGCAGTGGGTTGTTCAGCTCTTCGATACCGTCCCAAGAATGGCCGGTGGTTTCAACGCCGGTTTCCTCGTCAATGCGTTCATCCGACATGATCCGTCCCTTTCAATTTGAGTGCATCAGCCGCGCAGACACATGTTTCGCAGGTGCCTGTGCAGGATTTTTCGACGGTGTCATCGCGAAACGGGATCATTCTGGCGTCTTCGCGTGCGCCCTTTTGACTGGGCAAAAATGCCCAAATTCCGGCACCAATGAAGAAACAAAACATCGCGAGCAAAACCCAGCTATCCGCGATTTCGCGTAAGAGTGAATAGGTATCCATTTTGGCCTCCTAGCGGCTTGCATCTGGTGTGAATGTGGAAAAATCGACCATGGTTCCTAGCACCTGAAGATAGGCGATCAGCGCGTCCATTTCGGTCAACGTCTCTTGCCCGTCAAAGTTGCCATTGGCAGCACCCGGATAACGTTCGAGCAGGTCGTCCCAATCCCCGTCCGGATCGGCTTGCGTGATGAAATCAGATTGTGCCATCTCAATTTGCACGTCCGAATAGGGCACACCGACCAAACGGTGCGTTTTCATCAGGTCTTGGACATATTCACCGTCAATCCGCGCGTCAGCCAGAAAGGCATAGCTTGGCATGATGCTCTCAGGGACGACAGATTGCGGGTCCATTAAGTGATCAACATGCCACGCATCTGAATAACGCCCCCCAACGCGGGCCACATCTGGCCCTGTCCGCTTGGACCCCCATTGAAACGGATGGTCATATTGGGATTCTGCGGCCAGCGAATAATGCCCGTAACGTTCAACCTCGTCGCGCATGGGGCGGATCATTTGGCTGTGGCAGGTGTAACAGCCTTCGCGGATGTAGATGTCCCGCCCTGTGAGTTCCAATGGGGAATATGGGCGGACCCCTTCCACGTCTTCGATCGTGTTTTCCAACCAGAACAGTGGTGCGATTTCGACGATGCCGCCTACAGTGACAACCGCAAGGCTGGTCACAAGCAACAAGGTCGGGCTGCGTTCAAGGATCGCGTGTTTATCAAGAAATGCCATTGTCAGGGATCCTTATTCAGCAGGGGCTGCGAAAGGCAGCGATTTGGTGGCAGGCTGCGCGCCGCGAATGGTCATCCACATGTTCCAGACCATGACCAGCGCACCGCTTAGGAACATCACACCGCCCAAACCGCGCACGACATACATCGGGAATTTCGCGCTGACCGTGTCGGCAAAGCTGTTGACCAAGAAGCCCTGATCATCGACCTCGCGCCACATCAAACCTTCCATGATGCCGGTGACCCACATGGATGCGGCGTAAAGAATGATGCCAATCGTCGCCAACCAGAAGTGCCAGTTGATCGCGGACATGGAATACATCTTTTCGCGGCCCCACAGGCGCGGAGTCAGAAAGTAAATGCAGGCGAATGTGATCATGCCGTTCCACCCAAGCGCGCCGGAATGCACATGCCCGATTGTCCAGTCTGTATAGTGCGACAGGCTGTTCACCGCACGGATCGACATCATCGGTCCTTCGAATGTGGACATGCCGTAGAAGCCAAGCGACAGGACGAACATCCGCAAAATCGGATCGGTGCGCAGCTTGTCCCATGCCCCTTGCAGGGTCATCAAACCGTTGATCATACCGCCCCAGCTTGGCATCCACAGGATTATCGAAAACACCATACCGAGCGTTGCTGCCCAATCTGGCAAGGCTGTGTAATGCAAGTGGTGTGGACCGGCCCAAATGTATAAGAAGATCAGCGCCCAGAAGTGAATAATCGACAGTTTATAGCTGTAGACAGGGCGGTTCGCCTGTTTGGGCACAAAATAATACATCATCCCAAGGAAGCCCGCAGTCAGAAAGAACCCAACCGCATTATGACCATACCACCACTGGGTCATCGCATCTTGCACGCCAGAGAATATCTGGACGGATTTGCTGCCCCAAAAGCTGACAGGAATGGACAGGTTGTTGACCACGTGCAGCATCGCGACGGTAATAATGAAGGCGAGATAAAACCAGTTGGCCACATAGATATGACGCTCGCGGCGCTTGAAAATCGTGCCCAGAAAAACGGCGAGATAGGCCAGCCAAACAATGGTCAGCCAGATATCAACATACCATTCCGGCTCTGCGTATTCTTTGGACTGGGTCGCGCCGAGCAAATAACCAGTGGCCGCCAAAACGATGAACAACTGATAGCCCCAGAAAACGAACCATGCGGTGTTGCCGCCCCAAAGGCGTGCGGCACTGGTGCGCTGCACGACATAGAATGATGTGGCGATTAACGCGTTGCCACCAAAGGCAAAGATCACAGCACTTGTGTGCAACGGGCGCAAGCGGCCAAAGTTGGCGAATGGTTGGGCCCAGTCGAAATTCAATGCGGGAAAGGCAAGTTGGAATGCGATGAGTGTGCCCACCAGGAACCCTGCAATCCCCCAAAACGCCGTTGCAATCACGCCGGCGCGGATGACGCCATCGTTATAGTCGCTGACGGGTTCCGCTGGCTTTGGGTCGCCAGTTTGGCGCAACACCCACACGAACATCCCCGCGGCGATCAACATGATCAATAGCGCATGGACCTGATAGGCAAGGTCGCGCCCCCAATCGGCACCTATGGCCGCGATGAACGCCACAAGCGCTAGAATTATCAGTTTCACATAGTCCATAAAATGCCCTCACGGTTATCAGGGCATCGGCTGACACCCTTGTTCGCAAGTTTGTTTTATGGGGGCGATACATGGCGTTCTTTGATCTGTGTCAAGAACGGGCAGAAAAGCCGAACGATTAGACGATAACGCCGCCATCCGCATCATCGCCAGTTGCATGGCGCAGGGCGATCAGGTCCACGACATCAAGTTGCTTGCGCCCTGAAAACGAAATGACACCGTCTTTCTTCAAGGCATTCATCTGTCGGCTCACAGTTTCCAACGTTAGCCCCAAGAAATTCGCGATTTGGTCCCGTGTCATGGGCAATTCCAGTGACATCTGCGATTGATCCGCATCAACGGTGCCGCGCCGCGCGAGCAAATCGAGAAATGTCGCAATCTTCTCGCGGGCCGTTTTACGACCCAGTAGAATCATCCAGTCACGCGCCGCATCAAGTTCATCCAAGGCCATTTCCATCAAGCGCTGTGCGAGATGCGGCGTTTCCACAAGCATGCGTTCAAACGGCATGCGTTCAAATCGGCAAAGCGTAACATCGGTCGTCGCCGTCACATCAAATTCGACATGGGTGCGGCCTGGCCTGCCGATGAAGTCGGATGGCAACAATAACCCCACCATCTGCGTGCGTCCGTCTTCAAGTGTTTTGGACAGGCTCGCGACCCCAGACACGACAGATGCCACGCTGTCCAATGGCTCGCCGCGCCACAAAATCACATCACCTGCCGCATAGGTCCGGTATGACTTCATCTTTTCCAAAGCCAACAGCTCGTCCCCTTCACAGCGCGAACAAACCGCGCGGTGGCGGATCGGGCAATCGCCGCAATTCTCGGAGGATAATTTTAATTTAGTCATGTTGATCTGTGTCAAAGAGTGCCTGTCTGTATTCACACTAGATGAAGCCATGGAAAACATCGATACCCTTTCACGGCACGGTCTTTTTGACGCAAAGGTGCCACGTTATACCAGTTACCCGCCCGCAAATCATTTTCAAAATGATGTAGGTCACCGATGTCAGGCCAACTGGCTATCACAAGTAGGACCCCAAGACCCGATTTCAGTCTACATTCACATCCCGTTTTGCAAACGTTTGTGTTGGTTCTGCGCATGCCGCACTCAGGGCACCAAGACACTCCGGCCCGTTGACGCCTATGTCGAAATTCTAAAGCAAGAGCTGAAGACAGTCGCAAAAACCCTGCCGTCTGGGGTAAAAATGGACCGCCTGCATCTTGGCGGTGGCACACCAACCATTCTTTCGCCCAAGACAATGCGGGGCTTGCTAAACGACGTTTTTGGGACATTCCAAACCACGTCAAGTTTCGAGTTTTCAGTCGAAATAGACCCAACCGAAGCCGCCCCTGAGCTTTTACAAACCCTAATAGATTTTGGCTTGAATCGCGCAAGCATTGGCGTGCAAGACTTTGCGCCCGACGTCCAAGCGGCCATTGGCCGACATCAAAGCTTAGAGCAGACCCAGAAAGCGATCACCTTTCTAAGGGACCGGGGCGTTGATGCGATCAATCTTGATCTACTTTTCGGTCTGCCACACCAAACTGAACACAGTTTTCGCACGACACTGCAACATGTTGTTGCCCTTAATCCTGATAGGCTGGCGATCTACGGCTATGCCCATGTCCCTTGGATGTCCAAGCGTCAGGTGATGATCAAATCAGAGACCTTGCCAGATACCAGAAAACGCTTTGATCTGGCCTGTATTGCTGCGCAGGTTCTAACAACTTCGGGTTTCGAAGCCATTGGCATTGATCATTTCGCGAAGCCATCAGACAGCCTCGCCAAAGCAAATCGATCACAGCAACTACGACGAAATTTTCAGGGGTATACAGATGATCAATGCCAAACATTGATCGGGCTTGGTGCATCTGCGATTTCGCGTTTTCACAATGGTTTCGCGCAAAATGCTGTCGCCACATCGGCATATCAAGATCGGATATCGAAATCCGGCCTCGCAGGTCACAAAGGGTACGTGATGACACCAAACGACGCTTTGGTATCAGCAATGATTGAGGCGTTGATGTGCCGTTTCGGCTTTCCAATCCAAGAATTACAGCTCGCCTTTCCGGACCAAAGCGACGCAATCCGTCGCTCTGCAATCAAACTTATGAAATTTTATCCTGATGTCTTCATGCTGGACCCAACCGGATTGATCATGCGGCCAGAAACCTATCCATTAGCACGGATCATAGCAAAGCAGATTGACGCGTATTCGACCGAAAGGAAGGGGCATGCGTCGGCGATCTAAACTGGGGTTCTTTGCCTCCAGCTGGCAACCGAGCTTGCAATAATCGCGAAAGTACCTCGGCAGCTTCAGGAAATTTGTTTTGCCTAATTGTTGAAAACGTTTCCAAATGGCGATCCCGGGAGGACTCGAACCCCCAACCCCCTGATTAGAAGTCAGGTGCTCTATCCAGTTGAGCTACGGGACCGTTGCGCTTTGTTAGCCGCTTGCAAATCGCGGTGCAATGGCGAAACCGTCGGGCTATGGTAGTTCAGCCAATGCAATCGCCGCCATTTCCATGATCGCCTCGCGGCTGTCGGCCACGGCAATGAAACGCGCGTTATGGCAGAACTTTGCGCCTTTGACACCAGACGCCTTTTCAAGGTCCGCGTCCGTCAGTCCCGCCCAAGACGCAGGCAAGTCGGCGCGTTGGTCGAATGTTTCGTTGGAAATCTTGATCCCATTCAAGGTCCAATCGGTCCCGCGCGGTGTGACCATGAACACGATATGATCCGCCCCCGCCTCGTCCATTGCGGATCGGAATGGCATGCCCATCGGTAGCTCCAAAATCGCCGAATTGCCTGCCGCTGCAATCGCATCCATCACAACGGATTTGGCGCGGGCTTTCGCGGCAAGCTTTTTAATCATCGCTTCAACAAAGGCGCGTGCGATTGGCAAGGCCGCCATGAACGCATCATCGTCGGCAGTAGGCGATGGGTCATCAAAGACGGGTTTTAAGCTGCTCAGCAAGGATGGCAATGTCAGAACCGACAGCGGCCCCGCGACGGATGGTTCCATCGCGCCATTGTCCAACAGGTCAATCGGCAGCACGAATTTGGCGTCAAACGATCCATGGATCTTTTCAACGTCTGCGACAGGCACCTCCATCGCAGCCAAATAATCGCGCCCATAATGCGCCCAGATCAAGCCGAATGATGAATAAGGTTGATCATCCTCGCGCAGCGGGCTTGGCCGCTGATGGTGGTCGAAGATCGAGGCATCGGCGTCGAAATCACGGCCAACGTCATAGATGATACGGCCTGCCCCAGGTGTGATCCATTCAGCATCACGGCTCCGCAAAAGCGTCGCATCTGGGAACAAGCGGGTCAGGATGACAGACGACAAAAGCTCGTCTGCGTGAAATCCGCCAGAGTGGGTAACAAGGTGTGTGATCGTCATTATTGCTGCTTTCAATGGGCGCGGACTTTGCCGCTGCATTTTCTGACCCCTACTCCGAGAATTTGTCGGAAGATAGGCGCGACGTGCAAAAATCCTTAGCGTTACGTTTTGGTCCAGACGACATTGCCGCCCTTCCACGTGCCGCGCTTCATACGACCGCGTTTTTTTACCAGTGGAAATTTCACTGCCCAATCACGGTAACGGTCGTTGCTAACCACGCGCAACCCGTGGACTGTTGCAAGATCAAGGATCACCTCATCGGCTACGACGCCTTTGTCCACCACATAAACATGTTCGCGCGGTGCCCCCGCAACGCGCGCCATTTCAGCGTGATGCATATAGCGCCCAGTCAGCCGATATCCCGCGCTAGCATCGAACACGACAATCGGGCACAAGCCGGATTTGACCAAATTAGCGACCACACCTGCCAGCACTTTGGCGGACGGGTCGCCCCCCCAATGCATGACGTTTGATCCGTCAACGACGATGGCATTTGGTGGGCAGCTGTCGGATGGTGCGGGTTTTGCCCGCCTGTCAAAAGCCCGCCGCAGCAAGTAAATGATCAACAAGCCAAAGATGCCGCCAAGCAATAAATTCGTATCTGAAACTGGGTTCATGTCACATCTTTATGGGGCAAAAAGGCAGGCCTCAACCCACTAAAAAAGGCGGGCAAAAACCCGCCTTTTTGTCGCTATGTCCTGTCAAATTAGCCTTTGCCTTTCCAAGGTACTAACCAACGTTCGGCCCAGCGCATGAGCATATCGATTGTGAAACCGATGATGCCGATCAGGATGATCCCCATCAGAACGATGTCGGTGGACTGGAATTTGGACGCGACCATGATCATCATGCCGGCCCCTTTTTCCGCCGCAACCAATTCGGCCGCAACAACAGTTCCCCAGCACACACCCATCGCAACGCGTGCCCCTGTAAAGATTTCCGGCAAGCTGTTGGGGATGATCACGTGGCGCATGATTTGCCACTTGGACGCGCCCAGTGAATAGGCCGCGTGGACCTTGGATATCCGCACGCCTGACACACCAGACCGTGCCGCAATAGCCATGATCCAAAGGGCAGCGAGGAACAGCAAGATGATCTTGCCCACTTCGCCAATGCCCGCCCAAATGATCACAAGCGGGATAAGCGCCAGCGGCGGCACCGGCCGCATGAATTCCACAATCGGATCAAACCAGCCGCGGAACCAATTTGACAGGCCCATGGCGTACCCCAGTGGAATACCCACGATAGCACCCAGCAAGAAACCGACAATGACGCGGAACAAGGAGAAGCCCAAATGCTCTGCCAATGTCGAGTTACGGAACCCTTCGGTTGCGATTTCACCTAAACGGGACAAGACCGCCTCTGGCGCGGGCAGCCAGATCGGCTCCATCTGCCAACCTGTCGACGGCTTGATGTTCAGCGTGCCTTTGGGCGTCATTGCGACCTTACCGAAATCAACGCTGACCTCCCCACCTGGTGCGATTGGCTGGCCGTCAACGGCGACGATCTGTGCGCCTTCGTCACGGCCTAGGGTGTCGTTGCGATCAACGCGCAGCAGTTCGGTCCGGTAGATCGGCATGGCGATTGCGTCGTTCAACGCAAAGCCGTCACCAGCCTCGATCGCGGGAGCGTCAACATCTTTGCCCGTCGGGAATACGGTAACCGCAACTGTCGCATCGTCGGTCTGACCATTCGCCTCTACCGTGTAGGTAAAGCTGCTATCGCCCTCATATGCGCCAGGCATATGCATAAAGGACGGCAACAGTTTCGACCCAGTGAAGGTCGCCCACAACACAAAGATCAGCACCACAGAAACAACAGACGCGACCGTGTTCGAAGACACAGAGCTTTCATCGCCAAAGGTAACCGTTTTTAACGATCCATAGTCGGCCTTGGGCGTCAACATCTTGCGGATGGTCGAGTAGATAAATCCGCACAAAAGGATCAGCGCGATGTAACCCGCGATATAGGGGGCCGCACCGACAAGGGTGCCCAGAACGGCGTAAAGCTCGGACCAAAGTTCAGCTAACAGGCTCATTTGCTTGCCCCTCCCATGATCTCTTCTTCCATGTCCCAAATCATGCCAAGGATCTCTTCACGAACTTCAGCAAATTGGGGATGCTTTTTGACTTCACGCAGGTCTTGACCCACGCCCATTTCAGCGAACGGCAGGTTATATTCTTTGTGAATACGGCCCGGACGCGGGGCCATCACGATCAGCCGTTCCCCCAACAGCAATGCCTCTTCGACAGAGTGGGTGATCAGGATGATTGTTTTGCCAGTCTCTTTCCAAAGCTTCAGCACGAGACCTTGCATTTTCTCGCGGGTCAACGCGTCAAGCGCGCCAAGCGGTTCATCCATCAAAATCACATCAGGTTCATTGGCAAGGCAACGGGCCAAGGCCACACGCTGCTGCATGCCGCCAGACAATTCGTAAACGGCCTTTTCCTTGAACTCTTGCAGACCAACCACATCAAGCAGATGATCGACAATCTCGCGCTTGGGCTTTTCGGCCATACCTTTCATGCGCGGACCAAAGCCCACGTTTTCACGCACGGACATCCATTCGAACAATGCGCCTTGCTGGAACACCATGCCCCGCTCTGCACCGGGGCCTTGCACAAGGTTGCCGTTCAAGTTGATCTCACCGGATGTCGGGGCCAAGAAACCCGCAACGATATTAAGCAGCGTTGTCTTCCCACAGCCCGATGGCCCGAGCACGGACAATAGCTCGCCCGCCTTTAGATCAATGGATACGTCTTGCAATGCCTGCACGGATGACCCGTTCGGCAAATCAAAGCGCATCGATAGTTTGTCGATTTCTAGTCCTGACATCGTCTCTGCCCCAATAGTTTTGAAGAAAATCTCGTGATTTTCCGCAGAACAATTGCGACCTTGATCAGTGTTGCCGCGTTCTTAGACCTCGTCAATCTCCATCATTGTGTGGCGCCCATATTATCCAAACCGTTCGGCCTATCACGTCGCAGTCTGCTCAACGCGCTAACGATCTGCTCAAATCGGAGACAAAGAGATTAAAACCCATCCGTCAACGCTTTAAATCAAGGGCATTTCACTAATCACCATCGCGTCACCCGAGGACAAAGCAGCGCTTTTTCAATACGCTACCTTGTTTTGCGCCCAACCTTGCACCCCAGCCTTCAAAAATCATCTGATTTTGGATATATTTATGTACGCCATCTGGCCCTATCAGATTGCCGCTTCGCCGCGCCATGGTAAGGCTAGAAAATTCGTGACGTTCCAAGATTCGGACGCACCCCTCACCACATCACCGGAGACGACCCATGGATATCAACGCCTTGACGAACGACCCCGAGGGCATCATCGAAGCTGATCGCGCCCACGTTTGGCATCACATTAGCCAGCACAAACCCTATTCCATGGGCGTTGACCCTAAAATCATCGTCGAGGGTAAAGGCCTGCGCGTTTGGGATATCAAAGGCAAAGAGCATATCGACGCTGTATCAGGCGGCGTTTGGACCGTGAACGTCGGCTATGGCCGCAAGCGTATCGGCGACGCGATTTCAGATGCCGTGACCAAGATGTGCTTTTTCGGCGGCGCGATGGGTACAATCCCCGGTGCGACATTTGCCGAAATGCTGATCGACAAGATGCCAGGCATGGACCGCGTGTATTATGCAAATTCTGGATCCGAGGCGAATGAAAAAGCGTTCAAAATGGTGCGCCAGATCAGCCACAAACACCACGGAGGCAAAAAGCACAAAATTCTGTTCCGCGAGCGCGATTACCATGGCACGACAATCGCCACGCTTTCGGCTGGCGGCCAAGAAGAGCGCAACGCGCAATATGGTCCTTTCGCACCAGGATTCGTTGCCGTACCACATTGCCTTGAATACCGCAGCCAAGATGGATCGACAGGGGCGGAATATGTCGCCGCTTGTTTGAAAGCCATCGAAGATGTGATCCTGCGCGAAGGTGCCGAAACAATTGGGGCCATTTGCTTAGAACCAATCACTGCGGGCGGCGGGATTATCGTCGCGCCCGATGGCTATTGGGAAGGCGTTCAAGCGCTTTGCAAGAAATACGAAATCCTGCTTCACATCGACGAAGTCGTTTGCGGCGTAGGCCGCACAGGCACTTGGTTCGGTTACCAGCAATTTGGTATTCAGCCTGACATCGTGACCATGGCCAAAGGCGTGGCCTCGGGCTACGCCGCTATTTCATGCTGCGTGACGACCAACGCAGTGTTCGATCAGTTCACGGATGACACCGACCGCATGGGTTTCTTCCGCGATATTTCCACATTCGGCGGCTGCACAGGCGGCCCTGCTGCGGCCATCGAAAACATGAAGATCATTGAAGAGGAAGACCTGCGCGGCAATTCAGTGCGCACGGGTGAGCATCTGAAAATCAACCTGAACGCCCTTAAGGAAAAGCATAAATGGATCGGCGACGTGCGCGGCATGGGCCTATTTGCCGGCGCTGAATTGGTGTCTGATCGCAAGTCCAAAGAGCCCGTCGACGAAAAAATGGTCGCGGCAATTGTTGGCGACTGCATGCAACAGGGCGTGATCATTGGCGCAACGAACAGATCCCTACCGGGTTTCAACAACACATTGTTGTTCGCACCAGCCTTGGTGGCCACACCGGACGACATCGACCATGTGACCGATGCGGTCGATCAGGCGATTACACGCGTTTTGGGCTAAGGCCAACTGTTATGAAATTGGGGCGGTGCCAATTGTGGCGCCGCCCTTTTTTGTGTCTGAACGCTAAAATGAATCAAACAGAGGCGTTGGCCAGCCGCCATAACAGAGTGATTAAAAACCGCATGGCCACTGAAATGTTTAGCGGTCTTTGTTCTATGACGTTCGTTACCCGCCCCAAGCGCAATAAGAAGAATTATGCCCTAACTTCGAAGAAACCGAGATACCGGACGGCTTGCACAGCGTCGCGCTTAGGTCCAGAGTGTTCGCACTATAGGACCAGATCATGTCAATTTCCGTTGAAACATTCTTTCTTGACCCCGCGACCGAAGGGACATTGCAGGCGCGCATCCAACAAATGGTCGCCCAAGGCATTTTGGCGGGGCGTTTTCGTGCAGGTGAACGCCTGCCGTCGAGCCGCAAAATGGCGCAGCATCTTGGCGTCAGCCGGATCACCGTCACCTTGGCCTATACCGAATTGGTCGCCGATGATTACCTGACATCAAGGGGGCGGTCTGGCTATTTCGTGTCGATGAACGCGCCAGAGCCACCGTCATTTCCCGCGCAGCAATCAGGCACCGGCAGCGTGGATTGGTCACGCGTAATCGGGCAAGGGTTTGAGCGGACAATCGGATTGGACCGACCCGCCGATTGGGCAAGCTACAAATATCAATTCATCTATGGCCAAACGGACCCGACTTTATTTGATTCCGCAAATTGGCGGCTTTGCGCGCTGCAAGCTTTGGGGAAGAAAGATTTTTCGGCCCTGACCGAAGATTATTACGACCGCGATGACCCCAAGTTGGTGGAATTCATTGCCCGCCAAACCCTGCCACGTCGCGGCATTCTGGCCGGACCGTCGGAAATATTGGTCACAATGGGCGCGCAAAATGCATTATGGCTTTCGGCGCAGGTCCTATTGAACGCGCGTCGTCGCGCCGCGATCGAAGACCCCTGCTATCCTGCGCTGCGCGACATTCTTAACCAGTCACGGTGTCACTTAACAGCCGTCCCAGTTGACGCTGACGGCCTACGCGCAAGCGCCTTGCCCGATGACACAGACGTGGTGTTTACCACGCCAAGCCACCAATGTCCGACAGCCGCCACGATGCCGCTGCACCGTCGAAAAGAACTGTTGGACCGGGCAGAAACTGATGATTTCCTCATCGTTGAAGATGACTATGAATTCGAAATGTCATTCCTGAAATCCCCGTCCCCATCTCTGAAGTCGCTCGATGAAAACGGGCGGGTGATCTATGTTGGATCGTTTTCTAAATCGCTTTTTCCGGGCCTCCGGCTTGGCTATCTTGTTGGTCCCGCGCCGTTCATTCGCGAAGCAAGGGCGCTGCGGGCCTCTGTGTTGAGACATCCCCCCGGACACATTCAGCGCACGGTCAGCTATTATCTGTCGCTGGGGCACTATGATGCGCTCGTTCGCCGAATGGGGAGGGCTTTTCATGAACGCCGCAATGCCATTGATGCGGCTATTGCCGACCACGGGCTGACCATCGCGGGGCAAGGCACATATGGCGGATCATCCGTGTGGATGCGCGCACCCGAAACGGTCGACACCACGCTGCTTGCCCAAAAACTGCGCCAAAAGGGCGTGCTTATCGAACCGGGGGCACCGTTCTTTGACGGAGAAAACCCGCCGCTACATTTCTTTCGTCTCGCTTATTCGTCCATTCCCGTTCACCTCATCGCCGATGGAATTGCGCTGATACGACAAGAAATTGATGAAATACGATAACGTCCATTTTTGAGACCCTCATTCTCAAAAATAATTGCATTGGCCTTAGGCTCATACTACAACTGGCCCTAACGCGACTCTGTTGTCATAAGTAGTGTCGCAATCAGCAAGACGTGGCCAGTTGGACCGCGTCTTTTCCGTTATTTCAGCGATCAAAGGGACCTCCCCCATGAAAATGACTACCGAAGAAGCCTTCGTCAAAACGCTCCAGATGCATGGTATCGACAATGCATTCGGGATCATCGGCTCTGCCATGATGCCAATTTCCGACATCTTTCCTGATGCGGGCATCACATTTTGGGACTGCGCCCATGAAACATCCGGCGGCATGATGGCTGACGGTTTCACCCGTGCGACTGGCAAGATGTCCATGATGATCGCGCAAAACGGTCCCGGCATCACCAACTTTGTGACGGCTGTGAAAACGGCATATTGGAACCACACACCGGTTTTGCTGGTTACACCGCAAGCGGCCAACAAAACAATCGGTCAGGGTGGTTTCCAAGAAATGGAACAGATGAACCTGTTTGCTGATTGTGTGGCTTACCAAGAAGAAGTCCGCGACCCGTCCCGTATCGCTGAAACACTCAATCGTGTGATTATGCAAGCCAAGCGCGCATCCGCGCCAGCACAGATCAACGTACCGCGCGATTTCTGGACACAAGTAATCGACATTGAATTGCCAACAATCGTGGACTTCGAATTGCCACAGGGCGGCGACACTGCAGTTTCCGAAGCGGCAGATTTGCTTTCCAACGCGAAGTTCCCAGTCATTCTGAACGGTGCAGGCGCGATCCTGTCCAAGGGCGGCATTGAGGCATCCCGCCTATTGGCTGAAACTCTCGACGCACCTGTATGTGTTGGCTACCAGCACAACGACGCATTCCCCGGCAACCACCCGCTGTTCGCAGGTCCGTTGGGCTATAACGGGTCCAAGGCCGGCATGCAGCTGATCCAACAGGCAGACGTTGTTCTTTGCCTCGGTACGCGTTTGAACCCGTTCTCCACATTGCCTGGTTACGGCATGGATTACTGGCCAACGGATGCGAAAATCATTCAGGTCGACATCAACCCTGACCGCATTGGTCTGACCAAAAAGGTCACCGTCGGCATCGTTGGCGACGCGGCCAAAGTTGCTACAGGCATTTCCGCGCAACTGTCCGACAGCGCAGGTGACACAGATCGTGACGCACGCAAAGCAACCATCGCGCAGACCAAATCATCTTGGGCGCAAGAGCTGACATCCATGAACGAAGAGCAGGATGATCCAGGCACAACATGGAACCAGCGCGCACGTGCGGACAAGCCAGAGTGGATGTCTCCTCGTATGGCATGGCGTGCGATCCAGCAGGCGCTGCCAGTCGAGGCAATCATTTCCTCTGATATCGGCAACAACTGTGCGATCGGCAACGCCTATCCATCGTTCAACGACAGCCGCAAATATCTGGCGCCAGGCCTGTTTGGCCCTTGTGGCTACGGCCTGCCATCCATCGTTGGTGCGAAAATCGGCCAGCGCGATGTGCCGGTTGTAGGCTTTGCTGGCGACGGCGCGTTCGGCATTTCTGTCAACGAACTGACAGCGATTGGCCGCGGCGATTGGCCTGCGATCACACAGATCGTTTTCCGCAACTACCAGTGGGGCGCGGAAAAGCGTAACTCGACACTTTGGTTCGACGATAACTTTGTCGGCACAGAGCTGGACGAAGAAGTGTCCTACGCTGGCATCGCAAACGCTTGTGGCCTGAAAGGCGTCATCGCACGTACCCAAGAAGAGCTGACAGCGGCCTTGGATCAAGCGATCAAGGACCAAATGGAAAACGGCATCACCACATTGATCGAAGCCATGATCAACCAAGAGCTGGGTGAACCATTCCGCCGCGACGCGATGAAGAAGCCTGTCCAAGTTGCTGGCATCAGCAAAGACGACATGCGTCAGCAAACTGTCTAAGACTTGCTCTTTGACCTAAGCCTTGCACAAATCGCGGCCCTCACCATTGCTTTGGTGGGGGCCGCTTACGTGCGGGGCTATTCGGGATTCGGCTTTTCGGCGATCATTATCGCCAGCGCCAGCCTGATCACCAATCCATTGCCATTGGTCCCTGTGGTCTTTGCCTGCGAAATCTTAATGACGGTGTTTCAGGCGCGCGGCATTCGCCCGCATATCGACTGGCGGCGCGTTGGCGCCTTGCTGCTCGGCGCAGCGATCGTTTTGCCCTTTTCAGTCACAGCGCTCTTGGCGCTCGGCGAAAACACGGCCCGCCTTGTGGTGTCTGCCATCGTCTTGGTCATGTCGCTGATATTGCTGTCCGGCTGGACCCTTACCCGCACGATCGGCGCGGTTGGTCACACGGGCGTCGGCATGGCGTCGGGCCTGTGCAATGCCGCTGGTGTCGGCGGCTTACCCGTGGCTGCATTTATGACTGCACAGCCGATGGCGGCCGCAACATTCCGCGCCACGATGATCATCTATCTGACGGGGCTGGATCTGATAACGCTGCCTTGGCTTTGGCACGGCGGATTGGTCACCACCAACACCGCGCTGGGCGTTGCTTACGCCTTTCCATTCTTAGGCCTTGGCCTCTGGCTTGGCAGTCAGAAATTCGGGAAAGCCAGCCCGCAAGGCTTTCGCAAATTCACAATTGCTATACTATTGATCCTGTCCGCACTCGGACTGATCCGCGCATTCCTATGAGGTCCTCATGAAATCCCCCTTTCTTGCCACACGTGAACCGCAAGCCCCCGCCGATCTGATCGCGATGGCGAAAGGTTTTGCCGCCCCGCGCGTCGCCATCGCCCGCGCCGGGGCGACCTTGCCCATGGAAGCCGCGCAAGATGCGACCCAAGCAGGCATCATGATCCCAGTGTTTGTCGGCGAAGCCGATGCAATCCGGTCCGAAGCTGCGAAGCTGAATTGGGACATTTCGGCCTATGCGATCCACGATACGCAAGGCGAAGAAGAAGCTGGTAAAGTTGCCGCCGAACTATGTGGCACTGGCGACGCTGACGTATTGATGAAGGGCAATCTGCACACAGATGTGTTCATGAAATCCGCCGTGGCCCGTGACGCTGGCCTGCGCACGGGCAAGCGTTTTGTACATATTTTCCACATCAGCCACCCCGATGGGGGCAAGCCGATCCTCATTTCGGACGCCGCCGTCAACGTCGCTCCGAATATAGAGACCCGCCAAGACTGCATCACAGAATGCGTGGCGCTGCTCAACCGCTTGGGCAACACGCGCCCAAAAATCGCGATTTTATCCGCAACCGAAAGCGCCATTCCGTCTGTCCCTTCGTCAATGGATGGGGCGGAACTTGCGGCTTGGGCGAAAGACAATGTGGCGGGTGCCGATGTGTCGGGCCCACTGGCCTTTGACCTGATCATGTCACCCGAAGCCGTCGCCACCAAAAAGCTGACCTCCGACCCTGTGGCAGGCCAAGCCGACGCCATCGTCGTGCCTGATATCGTGGCTGGTAACGCTCTGTTCAAAGCATTTGTTTACCTCAAGGGCGGCTGTGCCGCGGGGATTGTGACGGGCGCCAAAGTCCCGATCCTCCTCACCTCCCGCGCGGATCCTGCCGCCGCGCGCATGGCCTCTGCCGCATTGGCCGCGATCAGCTGTGGTTTGCCAAAATGATACTCGTGCTCAACGCAGGATCGTCGTCTTTGAAGGTCGAGGTATTCACCTTGAACCTGACGTCAGTGTTGTGCGGGTCCGTGACATCTATCGGCACGGATGGCTCGATCAAGTTGGGCGATTTGGACCAACCCACTAAAACCGCCGACCATGCCGATGGGTTGGCGCAAATGCTGGCCGCTCTGGCCGATGCAGGCATCACGCTTGACCGCCTGACTGCCGCTGCCCACCGTGTCGTCCACGGCGGCACGATCCTGACCGAACCGGCAAAGGTCACGCCCCAAGTTATCGCGGCGATCACCGCCTGCATTCCATTGGCTCCGCTGCATAACCCCAATAACCTCGCCGCGATGGTTGCGCTGGCACAGGCGGCACCTGATCTGCCGCAATACGCAAGCTTTGGCACCGCGTTCCACGCAACCAATCCGACTGTTGCCACCCGCTATGCCATCCCGCAAACGCAACATGACGCGGGCATCCGCCGCTATGGTTTTCACGGGTTGTCCTACGCGGGGATGGTCGCCGATTTTGGCGCGGATATCCCAAGCCGCTTGCTTGCCTTACACCTTGGCAATGGCGCATCGCTGTGCGCGATCAAAGACGGCAAATCTATTGCGACCTCCATGGGCTATTCCCCGCTTTCAGGGCTGACAATGGGCACACGGTCGGGCGACATCGACGGGGCCGCGGTGCTGCGCATATCTGCCGCATTGGGCGAAGAAGAAACCAACCGCATGCTCAACAAGAACGCAGGTCTGCGCGCGCTTGCCGGCGATAATGATATGCGCAATTTGCTCAATCGCGATGACCCCGAGGCCAGATTTGCAGTCGACCATTTTTGCTATTGGGCCGCGCGTCATGCAGGGTCCGCTGTGGTCGCAATGGGCGGCGTGGATGCAGTGGCATTTACCGGCGGCATTGGCGAGAACGCAGCC
Source organism: Yoonia sp. (assembly GCA_965660685.1). Taxonomy (GTDB): domain Bacteria; phylum Pseudomonadota; class Alphaproteobacteria; order Rhodobacterales; family Rhodobacteraceae; genus Yoonia. The sequence continues at coordinate 166,513 of CBFIAX010000004.1, forward strand.
CCGATCCGCGAACGGATCATGGACCACTTGGCCTGTTTCGGCGAGCTGCCCGTGCATGTCATCGCTGCAGACGAAGAAAAGCAAATCGCCCGCGATGCCCTAACCCTGATGGTGGCCGCATGACTGATTTGCTGATATGGATAGACCTGACGATCACGCAATTCTGGCTGCTTTTGGCCATCACGATCGCGGCGGGCATCGTGCGCGGGTTTTCCGGCTTTGCACTCTCGGCGATTGTCATGGTATCGGCCGCGACGTTCATCCCGCCTGTTCAACTGATCCCGATCTGTTTTTGGCTAGAATTCTGCGCAAGCCTGCTGATGGGCCGGGCGGGTTGGCAAGAAGCGGACCGCGGACTTGTGTTCGGACTTGTGATTAGCTCTTCAATCGGTGCGCCTATCGGCTTGATGCTAACAACATCATTGCCCGTTGAGACATCCAAAAGCATCGTGCTGATCCTTGTGATCGTGCTGGCAATGTTGCTGCTCGCCAAAGTTCGTTTCGCATTTCTCGCCACCAAGCCAGGCCTTTATCTTGCAGGTTTTGCAGCAGGTATTGTTGGTGGCTTGGCCGCCGTCGCTGGCATGGTCGTCGCCCTTTACGTGCTCTCCCAAGACGCAGGTGCCCGCAAAATGCGCGCGGCATTGGTGTTATATCTTTTCATTACACTCGCCACTTCGCTGGTTTACCAAATCTACTTCGACGTCATGACATGGACAGCCGTCCAACGGTCCGCCGTTTTCGCCTTGCCGACCTTCATGGGCGTCTGGATTGGACAACGCATGTTTACCCCGCGTTTTGAACCCCATTACAGGCCGTTTTGCCTGACCCTCTTGACCGGACTTGCCACAGCAGGTCTGATCCGAACCGCTATCACCTGAAAGGAACGCTTATGTCCCTCGACCAACCCGATCTTGACCTGTCGCCAAAGGTTTCTGACGAGATCCGAAAAACGACCTGCTACATGTGTGCGTGCCGCTGCGGCATCAACGTGCACATGAAAGAAGGCAAAGTTGCATATATCGAGGGCAACAAGGACCACCCGGTGAACAAAGGGGTGCTTTGCGCCAAAGGGTCCGCCGGGATCATGCAGCACAACGCGCCTTCGCGCCTGCGCGCACCGCTAAAGCGGGTTGGGCCGCGTGGGTCAGGCGAATTCGAAGAAATCTCTTGGGAAGAGGCGCTGACAATCGCCACCAAAACCCTTGCTCCATTGCGCGAAAAGGCTCCGGAAAAGCTGGCGTTTTTCACTGGCCGGGACCAATCGCAATCGTTCACGTCATTCTGGGCGCAAGGGTTCGGCACACCCAACTACGCGGCCCACGGCGGGTTCTGTTCGGTGAACATGGCCGCCGCTGGCATCTATACGATGGGCGGCGCGTTCTGGGAATTTGGCCAACCGGATTGGGACAACACGAAACTGTTCATGCTGTTCGGTGTTGCCGAAGACCATGATAGTAACCCGATCAAAATGGGCATTGGCAAGATCAAGGAACGCGGCGCGCGCATGATTGGCGTCAACCCGATCCGTACCGGCTATAATGCAGTTGCTGACGATTGGGTCGGCATCACACCGGGTACCGACGGGCTGTTTATCCTCGCAATGGTGCATTGCCTTATGAAGGCTGGCAAAATTGATCTGGACTATTTAGCGCGCTTCACCAATGCGTCCGTGCTTGTCGACGAGGACCCAAAGTCCGAACAATTCGGCCTTTTCCTGCGTGACGCTGACGGCCAGCCGCAGGTCATCGACCGCAACACTGGCGAGTTGGCCCCTTGGAACGGCAAAGGTGTCGAACCCGATCTGGCCGCGACCTACCGCCACAAAGGCGTAACCCACCGTCCGGTATTCCACCAAATGGCTGACCGCTATATGGCCGACAGCTATTCCCCAGAAGCCGTTGAAGATCGCTGCGGCATCCCCGCGACACGCATCCGCGCCATAGCCGCTGATCTGGCCCGCGTCGCATTTGACGAAGAAATCGCGCTGGACCGCGAATGGACCGACTTCCGCGGTAAAAAATACGCGCAAATGATTGGCCGTCCCGTATCATTCCACGCGATGCGCGGCATTTCTGCGCATTCCAACGGGTTCCAAACCTGCCGCGCATTGCATGTCCTGCAAATCCTGCTCGGCTCTGTGGAAACCCCCGGCGGCATGCGGTTTAAACCGCCCTATCCGAAACCGGCAACCGCGCACCCCAAGCCACACGGCAAGGTCACACCCGGTGCCGCACTCGACGGCCCGCACCTTGGATACGTACAAGGCCCCGAAGACCTGTTGTTGGCCGAAGACGGGACACCAACACGCATCGACAAAGCCTATACATGGGAAAACCCAATGTCGGCCCATGGCCTCATGCATATGGTCATTTCGAACGCGCACGCGGGCGATCCGTACAAGATCGACACGCTGTTTATGTATATGGCCAATATGTCGTGGAATTCATCCATGAACACTGGCGGCGTCATGAAGATGCTAACCGACACCAACGAAGACGGGTCTTATGTGATCCCAAACATTATCTATTCTGACGCCTATAGTTCCGAAATGGTGGCCTATGCCGATTTGGTGTTCCCTGATACGACCTATCTGGAACGGCACGATTGTATCTCGCTGCTCGACCGCCCCATCTGCGAAGCGGACGGTGTAGCCGATGCAATCCGCTGGCCGGTCGTTGAACCAGACCGCGATGTGCGCGGCTTTCAATCAGTACTGTGTGATCTCGGCGCACGCCTTGGCCTTCCTGGTTTCGTGAACGAAGACGGCGGCCAGAAATACGCCGATTACGCCGATTATATCACCAACCATATCCGCCGTCCGGGCATTGGCCCATTGGCCGGTTTCCGCATGGGTGAAAACGGGTTGCAAGGCGGACGTGGCGACGTCAACGAAAGCCAGATCGACAACTATATCGAAAACGGCGGTTTCTGGATCGAACATGTTCCTGAAAACGCTGCCTACTATAAACCGTTCTCGATGGACTACCAAAACTGGGCTGTCAAAATGGGCTTCTATGATGTGGTCCAACCCTACATCTTCCAGCTTTACGTCGAACCGATGCGCAAATTCCAGCTCGCTGCAGAAGGCATCGGCACCCGCCAACCGCCAGAGCATCTGCGCGGTCAGGTTAAAGAAACAATGGATCCGCTGCCAATCTGGTATCCGCCGTTCGAAGACGGCCATGTAGACCCTGTTGAATATCCTGTTCACGCGCTGACCCAGCGCCCCATGGCGATGTATCACTCATGGGGCACACAAAACGCGTGGCTGCGTCAAATCCACGGGCATAACCCGCTTTATGTGCCCACCGCGATTTGGGAAGCCAATGGGTTCAAAGACGGCGACTGGGCGCGGGTGTCATCGACCCATGGGTCCATCACGGTCCCCGTTGCGCATCAGGCATCGCTGAACAAAGACACCGTTTGGACATGGAACGCGATTGGCAAACGCAAAGGGGCATGGGCGCTGGATAATGACGCGTCAGAGGCGACCAAAGGGTTCCTTTTGAACCACTTGATCCACGAACTCTTGCCACCCAAAGGCGACGGGATGCGCTGGGCCAATTCCGACCCAATCACCGGCCAAGCGGCTTGGTTCGACCTGCAGGTGAAAATTGAGAAATCCGCTGCCCCCAAGGAATCGCAACCTGCATTGCCGCCGATTAAATCACCCGTTGGCAAAGGTCCAAAAGATCAGGCTTGGAAGGTTGGCAAATGACCAACGCCCAAGTCCTTATGATCATCGCGGCTTTCCTTTTGCTGACTGTCGGTTCTTTCATCTGGTTTATCGCCACTTGGAACGCCGAAGCCGAAGAACCCGTCGCCGCCCTCGTATATTCCGAAAAACGCCTGCCGGAGGTATCACTATGACAACCTTACCACCCCCATCCGCCAAGAAACTCGGGCTGGTCATTGACCTTGATACCTGCGTGGGTTGCCATGCCTGCGTGGTGTCTTGCAAAGGCTGGAATACCGAAAACTATGGCGCGCCATTGTCGGACCAAAACGCATATTCGGGCGCCGCGTCAGGCACATTCCTGAACCGTGTGCATTCCTACGAGGTCCAGCCGCCCATCCTGAAGGACAAACCAGCCGCACCTGCCCAGCTGATCCATTTCCCCAAATCCTGTTTGCACTGCGAAGACGCCCCTTGCGTTACCGTTTGCCCAACAGGTGCCAGCTACAAACGCGCCGAAGACGGTATCGTTTTGGTCAATGAAAAGGACTGCATTGGTTGCGGGCTTTGTGCTTGGGCCTGTCCATATGGCGCGCGCGAGCTGGATGCCAAAGAAGGGGTCATGAAAAAGTGCACCCTTTGCGTGGACCGCATCTATAACGAAAACCTGCCCGAAGAAGACCGCCAGCCAGCCTGTGTGCGCACCTGCCCCGCAGGCGCGCGCCACTTTGGCGATTTGGGTGATGAAACATCCGACGTGTCGATCCTTGTGGCCGAACGTGGCGGGTTCGATTTGATGCCAGAACAAGGCACCAAGCCGACCAACAAATACCTGCCACCACGACCCAAAGACGTAGAACCGGAATTCGACATTCTAGCCCCCTATCTTGAACCCATCGCCGAAGACGGGAAGGGCTTCGTCGGCTGGCTCGACAAAGCCCTGTCTGCACTTCCCGGAGGAGCGAAATAATGCATCCCGCACCATCAGTTATCATCTTCACAACCTTTTCCGGCTTGGGCTTTGGCCTGTTGTTCTGGCTTGGCATTGACGCCACAGCGCCCACTGGTTGGGTCGCTTTTGTCTTCTTTGCGTTAGCTTACATCATGGCCGTTGGCGGGCTGCTCGCGTCCACTTTCCACCTCGGCCACCCTGAACGCGCGATCAAGGCGTTTAGCCAATGGCGCACAAGCTGGCTGTCGCGCGAAGGCATCTGCGCCGTCGCGACCCTGCTGATCATGGCGCTTTATGGCGCGGGCCTTGTTTTTGCGGGAGCGCAATGGTCGATCCTCGGCTGGCTGGGCGCATTGGGCGCGCTGGGCACCGTGTTTACGACATCCATGATCTACGCTCAGCTGAACACCGTGCCGCGCTGGAAACACTGGACGACACCAGCACTATTCCTTGTGCTGGCAATCGGCGGCGGCGCATTGCTGTCTGGGCGCGTTTCCACTGCGATCCCGCTTTTGATCATCGCGGGCGCGCTACAAGCATTCGCGTGGTTTCACGGCGACGGACGTTTCAACGCGTCAGGCACGACCATGGCCTCGGCCACGGGCCTTGGTGACATCGGCACGGTGCGCGCATTTGAACCGCCGCACACTGGCACCAACTATTTGATGAAAGAGTTCATTCATGTTGTGGGCCGCAAACACGCCATGAACATCCGCATTATTGCGCTGGTTCTGGGGTTCATTCTGCCGATTATACTACTGTTCCTGAGCTTTAGTCACTGGCTCGCGCTTTTGGCCGTGATCAGCCATGTCGCTGGTGTTTTGGCCCTACGCTGGTTGTTCTTTGCCCAAGCCGAACATGTCGTCGGTCTGTATTACGGCCAACGCTAACAATTAGGGCGGGTCCGCAACGGCCCGCCCTTTTTGTTATCCGCGAATACGCTGTTCGTTTTCGTCAAACAGATAGATACGGGATTTGTCGATTGTGACGCCGACGCGGTCACCAGTCGATGACCGATCATCTCCACGTTCTTCGATGACAATCCGCTCGCCCGTTTCACCTGTCAGATAAACAAATGAAACGCCGCCAAGGCTCTCTGTCATCTCAACCGTATGGGTGTCGCCAGCAGGATCGACCATCAGGTGTTCAGCGCGCATGCCCACGGTGACGGCTTTCCCAGAATAAGCCTCTGCAATCACGCCGTCAAAGCTGGCCTTCATACCGGGCACGGAAACATTGCCGCCATTTGCGACGCCGTCAAGAAAGTTCATTGCGGGCGATCCGATGAAGCCCGCGACGAATTTATTGTCAGGGTCACGATACAAATCCATCGGGGCGCCCACCTGTTCCACAAGCCCCGCGCGCAACACCACGATTTTATCGGCAAGTGTCATCGCCTCGACCTGATCATGGGTTACATAGATCATTGTTGCGCCGATCTCTTTGTGCAAGCGGGCGATTTCGACCCGCATTTCAACACGCAATTCGGCGTCGAGGTTGGAGAGTGGTTCGTCGAACAAAAACACCTCTGGCCCGCGCACAATCGCACGACCAATGGAAACGCGTTGGCGCTGTCCACCGGATAAGGCAGCAGGTTTGCGGTCAAGGTAGTCTTCGAGCTTCAGAATGCGTGTGGCCTCTGCCACCTTTTCCGCAATCACATCTTTGGCGAAGCCGTTCATTTTCAGACCAAAGCCCATGTTTTCACGCACGGTCATATGCGGATACAAAGCATATGTCTGAAACACCATCGCCACACCGCGGTCGGATGGATCCAGACGCGTCACATCACGGTCGCCGATTTGCATCGCGCCGCCGGTGGTTTCCTCTAACCCTGCGACCATGCGTAAAAGCGTGGATTTCCCGCAACCCGATGGGCCAACAAACACGCAAAACTCGCCGTCTTCGATCTGCAAATCGATCCCGTGGATCACCTGCACATCGCCGTATTTCTTAATAACGCTCTGAAGCTCTACGCCAGCCATGATGAAGGCTCCTTATTCAGTTGTGGGGGATTGCCAAGACTGGGCTTCATGCCCGATTTTGGTCGCTGTGTTCAATAATGTGGCGCGGAAGGCGTCTAAATCTTCTACGCTATGGCGCTGGGTTGTGGTTGCGATGGACACCGCACCAATCACGCGATTTTCTGATGTGAGGATCGGGGCTGCGATACTAATGATGCCCGCTTCGTGTTCTTCGCGGTCAAAGGCCACGCCGCTTTCGCGAATGTCCGTCAGCTCTTGGCCCAAGGCAAATGCGTCGCTGTGGGTCGCGGCGGTATAGGTCATAAACGCCTGTTGCTGCATGGCCCGCGCGCGGCGCTCTTCGCCCATAAACGCAAGAATCACCTTGCCCACACCCGTGCAATAGGCGGGCGCAACTTGGCCTGCTTGCGCCAATGTATCAAACCCCGCCTGCGCCTTGCGTTTGTCGATGAACAAGACCTGACCGTTGTCGATTTGGGCCAAATGGACTGCCTCGCCAACTTCTTGGGCCAACGCATCAAGAAACGGACGGGCAACAGGGGCCAATGATGATTGTTCCCAAGCAGAGTGAGCCAAGCGCAAAAGGCGTAGGCCCGGCGCATAGGTTTGCCTGTCAGCATCATAAGACAACATGTTCTGATTGGTCAGGCTTTGGATAAATCGATAAAGAGTCGGCTTGGGCAAATCGGACTGCGACAACACTTCTGAAAACCGGACAGGCCGCCCAAACGACGCCACATGATCCAAGACGCCAAGCGCCTTGCCCACTGTCCCATCGCCGGTTTCGTAACCCATCATTTCCTCCCCATTCCGGTGCTTTAGATTTCATGCCGTTAAAACCGTCACGAAACACACCGGAGTGTTGACAAGGCTAGCTGAGTCGCGGTTTAGTATCAATATCCAAAACTAAGTTTCAAATAATGAGACTTGGAACCACGATTGGAAGCACTAGGGAGGAAACCATGCATTCCATTATTAAGACGTCCTTTGCGGCGATTGTCGCTGCTGGTATCGCAGCAACTTCTGCGCAGGCCGAAGGCCTGACAGGCGACCTTGTCATTTTCTCTGACATGTCCAACCCTGCGCCACGCGCAGTGATGGAAGGCATGGTAGAGCGTTTTGGCGCAGAAAACCCTGATCTGAACATCGAGCTGACAGTCATTGACCGTGAAGCATACAAAACACAGATCCGTAACTTCTTGACTGCTGACGCACCTGACGTTGCTAACTGGTATGCGGCCAACCGCATGCTGCCATATGTCGAAGCAGGTCTGTTCGAAGACGTGTCCGACCTTTGGGCTGGCGAAATGGGCACAGAATTGGCATCCACCAAAGGTGCGATGACAATCGACGGCAAGCAGTACGGCGTGCCTTACACATACTACCAGTGGGGTGTTTACTATCGTAAAGACCTGATGGAACAGTATGGTCTGTCCGAGCCAACTACTTGGGAAGAAGAAAAGGCCAACTGCCAGACATATCTGGACAACGGCATCAAATGCTACACCATCGGTACAAAGTTCCTTTGGACTGCTGGCGGCTGGTTCGACTATCTGAACATGCGTACAAACGGCTATGACTACCACGCCGCTTTGACCGCAGGTAACGAGAAGTGGGACAGCGAAGCAACACGCGCGACATTCGCAAACTGGCGCGAGCTGATCGACATGGGTGCGTTCATCGACAACCACCAGACATACAGCTGGCAGGAAGCCATGCCATTCATGGTCAACGGCGAAGCAGCGTCTTACCTGATGGGTAACTTCTCTGTTGCGGCATTCCGTGAAGGTGGTCTTACAGACGACCAGTTGGACTTCTATCAGTTCCCAACAATCACTGATGGCATCGCCCGCGGCGAAGACGCGCCAACCGATACGTTCCACATCCCATCGGGTGCGAAGAACAAAGACAACGCACGTGCATTCCTGCAGTTCGTTGCTTCGGCTGACAACCAGACATTGATCAACAACGGTGATAACCTTGGTCAGTTGCCTGTGAACGCGCTTTCTTCTGTTGATGACGACAAGTTCCTCAACGAAGGTTTCGCAATGTTGTCCAACGACGCACCTGGCGGCATCGCGCAGTTCTTTGACCGCGACGCTCCTGCTGAAATGGCATCCGTTGCCATGGAAGGTTTCCAGGAATTCATGCTCTTCCCAGATAACTTGGATGATATCCTTGCACGTCTGGACGCAGCAGCAGTCGACATCTACGCGAAATAAGATCACGCGGGTGGGCAGCAATGCCCACCCCATCCCACCGGCCCATCTGCAAACACCTCGTTGGTGTTTCCACATGCGCCCCCGCCCTTCATGGGGTCCACGACAGTCAGGGAATGACCATGACAACAGCCGAAAATTTCGACGCCCCGAAACGAGGGTGGTACAAGCGCAACGAGATTGCGATCACGCCGTTCTTATTCCTCGCCCCCGGCGTGCTGATGTTCGCGGTCTACGTGATTTTTCCTGTATTCCAGTCGTTCAACATTTCACTGTATAAATGGGACGGTTTGGGAGAGGCGGAATTTGTCGGCCTGACCAACTATCAAAAACTACTAGATGACCGCGCGTTCGAAGTCTCGCTTTGGAACAACCTCAAATGGTTGGTTCTGTATCTTTTGGCGATCCCTGCAGGTCTGATGATCTCGCTGTTTCTAAACCAAAAAGTGGTCGGTATCCGGCTGTATAAATCGCTGTTCTTCTTTCCGTTTGTGATTTCGCAGATCGTCGTGGGCCTTGTGTTTTCGTGGTTCTACGACCCGACATTCGGCATCTTTACCCGCATCCTCGCCATTGTTGGCTTAGAAATCAAAGGCGGCGTTTTGGGCAACCCAACCGCGGTGACATATGGGATTATCGCCGCGGGTCTATGGCCGCAAACGGCCTATTGCATGATCTTGTATCTGACGGGCCTGAATTCCGTTGATCCGGAACAAGTCGAAGCCGCACGTCTGGACGGCGCAAAGGGCTGGAAAATGCTGTGGTATGTCATCATCCCACAACTGAAACCCGCGACCTTCATCGCCTTTGTTGTGACCATCATGGGAGCCTTGCGGTCATTCGATCTGATTTCAATCATGACCCGCGGTGGCCCGTTCGGCCAAAGTCGCGTGCTGTCCTATTATATGTTTGAAAAGGCCCTGTCTGAATATGGGTTCCGAATGGGATACGGCGCAGCAATCGCCGTTGTCTTGTTCATGATTATGCTGGTGTTCATCGCCTACTTTCTTTGGTCCATGTACCAAGAAGAAAAAGGAGCCCGCTGATGTTCCCGACCCCAATAGAAAAGCGTTCGCGCAGCTGGCAACTTGGTTATCAGTCTTTGCTTCCATTGGCATTGCTCGCCTGGCTTTTGCCACTGCTCGCAGTGATGCTGTTTTCGATTAAGCCAGAGGCGGATTTTGTGTCGGGCAACTACTGGTCGCTGCCTGCGAACCTTGACGGGTTGAACAACTATTACAAAGTGTTCTTTGAAAGCGACATGCCCAAATACCTGTGGAATTCGATCCGCATCACGGTGCCAACGGTTATCGGCTGCATGATCTTGTCGTCCATGACCGGCTTTGCACTTGGCGTTTATAAGTTCCGGTCGAACCTTTGGATTTTCTTTATGTTTGTGGCCGGTAACTTTGTGCCTTTCCAGATTTTGATGGTGCCTGTGCGCGACCTGACGGTGGACCTTGAAATGTACAACACCGTGCGTGGCTTGGTGCTGTTCCATGTGGCGTTCCAGACAGGGTTCTGCACGCTGTTCATGCGTAACTTCATCCGTGCGTTACCGTTTGAATTGATCGAGGCGGCGCGCGTCGAAGGCATCGCCGAATGGCGCATCTTTTGGTATGTTGTGCTGCCGCTGACGAAACCTGCATTGGCGGCCATGGCCGTGCTGATTTTCACATTCATTTGGAATGATTATTTCTGGGCGATCGTGCTGACCCAAGGGTCTGAAACACAGCCTGTGACCGCTGGTATCACCAGCTTCAACGCCCAATTCCGTGCCGCTTATCACTTGATGAGTGCCGGTTCGATTGTTGCCGCCCTCCCCCCTGTGGCCATGTTCTTTTTGATGCAAAAACACTTCATTGCTGGGCTGACCCTTGGGGCCGTAAAGTAAGAGACTATGAACAGATCCTATCGCCTAGATGATGGCCGCCAGACGCTTGTGCTGGCCGCCCATGCCGACCGTTTGCCTGTCGTAACCTATTGGGGCCCGACCCTGCCGGACACAGATGTGCCGCGTGACCTGCACGAGGCCGCAATGATTGATGTGACTGGGGGCATGCTCGACGAAAACCCCGATCTGTCGATCTGTCCCGAGGCCACACGCAGCTTTCCCGGCCAGCCAGGTTTGATTGTACGTGATACGGATGGCACCCCGCTGCTGCCAAAATTCTGTTTCGCATCTGAAGATCACAGCGAAGGTCTGACCCTGTCATATGTGGACGACGACAATGGTTTGACGTTGACTGTCACCTTCGTCACCGATCCAGAAACCCATGTCATCACATGCCAAACCACGCTGGATGCCGACCGCCCCGTGCATTTGCATTGGCTCGCGGCGCCAGTGCTGCCTGCGCCACAACTGTCAGACGAGATGATTGATGTGTCCGGCCGGTGGTGTGGCGAATTCCAACTGGCCCGCACGGCGTGGTCGGCTGGCATGCGTTACCGCGAAAACCGCACGGGCCGCACGGGGCACGAACATTTCCCGGGCCTGATTGTGCCATGTCGCGGGGCCACCAACACGATGGGCGAGGCTTATGCGTTCCATTACGGATGGTCTGGCGGGCACCGGATGGTCGCGGAGGAATTGCAAGACGGGCGTCGTCAAATCCAGTTCGGCCATGCCGCCCGCATGGAAACCCATCCACAGCTACAGTTCAAAACTGCCCCGCTTTACATTACCTATTCAAACACCGGCCTGAATGGGTGTGCCGTGTCGTTCCAACGCCACCTGCGGGATCGCATTGTGACATGGCCCAAACCGAATGCGCCGCGCCCTGTGCATTATAACTGCTGGGAAGCCGTGTATTTCGACCACAAACTGCCAGTCTTGAAAGACATTGCCGAGCGTGCGGCAAAGCTTGGCGCAGAACGCTTTGTTCTGGATGACGGTTGGTTCGGACAGCGTGACGACGACACGCGCAGCCTGTCGGATTGGACAATTGATCCACGTAAATATCCTGATGGGCTGACACCATTGATCGACCATGTGCATGGGTTGGGCATGACCTTTGGTCTGTGGTTCGAACCCGAAATGATCAACCCTGACAGCGACATTCACCGCGCCAACCCGCATTGGGCATTGGGGTCAGAAGATCAGACGCTGGGCCGCCAGCAAAAAGCGTTGAACATGGCCCTGCCAGAGGTGCGCGATTTTCTTTACGACCGCATGTCGGCGATTTTGGCGGACAATGATATCGACTATATCAAATGGGATCATAACCGCGTTTTACCAATGCCTGACGGGTCCCAGACCCGTGGGTCATATGCATTGATCGACCGTTTGCGCGCCGATTTCCCGATGGTTGAAATCGAAAGCTGCGCATCAGGTGGCGGGCGTATTGATTTCGGGATCATGGAACGCACTCAGCGTGTTTGGCTGTCAGACAGCAACGACGCACTTGAACGGTTGCGTATTCAACACGACGCAGCGCTGTTCTTGCCCCTGTCGGTGACCGGCAGCCACGTTGGCCCCCGCACCTGCCACACGTCTGGCCGCGTGCTAGACATTAGTTTCCGCGCTTGGGTTGCCGCCCAACGCCATATGGGGTTCGAAATGGACCCGCGTGAGCTAGACGAATATGAAACCGCCGTGCTGACCGAGGTCACCGCGTGGTGGAAAGCCAACCGTGACTGGATGCAAACTGCCGATATTCTGCGTCTCGATAGCGCCGATGACGCGGTGATCGCCGAACAGCAAATGGCGCGCGACAAATCGCGGTTTGTGATGTTCGCCGGCAAGGCCGCAGTCAGCGATCAAATCGCGCCGCGCCCCTTGCGCCTGACCGATTTGGACCCAGCTGCGATGTACCGGATCGAGCTGATAAACCGCACTTCAGCGCCTGCCCTATCGCGTGGCGAGCCCGCGCTAAAGTCGAAGGTAATGGAGCTGTCAGGGGCCTATCTGATGCACCGCGGCGTCACCTTGCCGTGGTCGTTCCCTGATCGTATGTGGGTTGTCGAAGGTCACAAGCTTTGAAAGGGTAGCACCATGCAAAAACCTGATTGGATCGCTGTCGACTGGGGCACAAGCAATATGCGTGCTTGGGCGATGTCGGCTTCTGGCACGGTTCTGGATACGGTACGTTCTAACAAGGGCATGGGTGATCTGACGCCCGATCAATTTGAGCCTGCGCTGCGCGAAGTGCTGGCGGAATGGCCCGTGGACACGCAACCGATCATCGCCTGCGGCATGGTCGGTGCACGCCAAGGCTGGATCGAGGCACCCTATGCAGCAACCCCTTGCCCCGCGACACCGACTGGTTTCACACAGCCCAAATCCGCGCTTGATGTACATATCATTCCGGGCATCATGCAAGCCGACCCGGCGGATGTGATGCGCGGTGAAGAAACCCAGATCGCGGGTTTTCTGGCAGTGAACAAAAACTGGGACGGTGTGATTTGCCTGCCGGGTTCGCATACCAAATGGGCGCATATTAGCGCCGATGAGGTCATCAGCTTCCAGACCTATATGACGGGCGAGCTGTTCGCGGCCATTGGTGGGCATACGGTGCTGAAACATTCGGTCATGTCCGATGACTGGGATTTCGACGCCTTTGACGGTGGTGTCACAGATGCAATGGCCCGCCCTGAACGGCTTGCCGCACGGCTGTTTTCACTGCGCGCCGAAGGCTTGCTCAATGGGATGCAAAATGACTCTGCGCGCGCGCGCCTGTCAGGTCTGTTGATCGGTGCCGAACTGGCCGGTGCGAAACCCTATTGGATGGGCCAACAGATCGCAGTGATCGGTGCGAGCAACTTGTCCGCGCTATACATCCGCGCACTTGCCCTGCAATCCGCCCCCGCGACCCAAGTCAAAGCCGATGCAATTACGCTCGCCGGTCTTGCTGCCGCTTACCGCCGCCTGAAAGGATAACCCCATGGACCACCTTCCGCTGATCGCGATTTTGCGCGGTGTAACACCGTCAGAGGCCGCGCCAATGGCCGCCGCATTGATTGACGCAGGCATCACCCAGATCGAGGTTCCGCTCAATTCGCCCGACCCTTTCGACAGCATCAAATCCATGGCCGACGCCCATGGCGATGACGCGCTGATCGGCGCAGGCACCGTTCTATCCGTCGAAGACGTCGGTCGGGTTGCCCAAGCAGGTGGCAAACTGGTCGTTTCCCCGAACGTTGACCAACGCGTTATCGTGGCGACCAAGACCGCAGACATGGCCAGCTGGCCTGGTGTAATGACCCCGACCGAATGCTTTGCCGCGCTAAAAGCTGGCGCCGATGGGCTGAAGATTTTTCCTGCCTCCTTGATCGGCCCTGATGGGATCAAAGCGATCCGTGCTGTTCTCCCCAAAGGCACCAAAGTCTATGCCGTCGGCGGTGCCGGTGCTGATAACTTCGGCGTTTGGATGGACGCGAGCGCAGATGGGTTCGGCATCGGTTCTGCGCTTTACAAACCCGGCCTATCCGTGGCGGAGGTCAAAGCCCGCGCGGTTGATATGGTCGCAGCTTACCACGCGGCAACCGCATGATCTTTGACGACACAAAATGCGAGCTGGGCGAAGGCCCGCTTTGGCACCCGTTGCGCAAACAGCTTTTCTGGTTCGACATCCTCGGGAAGCGTCTGCACACCAAAGGACAGCACTGGGATTTCGATCACTATGTGTCGGCGGCCGGTTGGGTGGATCACGATACGCTCATTGTCGCGTCGGCCATTGGGCTGCACCGGTTCGATATTACAACGGGTGAACAAACGCTGCTTTGCGATCTCGAGGCCGACAACCCTATCACGCGTTCGAACGACGGACGTGCGGACCCACAAGGCGGGTTCTGGATCGGCACGATGGGGATCAATGCAGAGGAGCGCGCAGGAGCGATTTACCGCTACTATCGCGGGGAACTTCGTCTGCTTTACGCCAACATTCAGATCAGCAACGCGATCTGTTTTGCGCCTTCCGGAGATACGGCCTATTTCACCGATACAAACAATCAAACCATTTTTGCGGTCACATTGAATGATGACGGATGGCCAACAGGCGCCCCTCGTATTCACATCGACCTGCGCGGCACCGACTTCCGCCCCGATGGGGCCGTTGTTGATGCGAACGGCAACCTTTTCTCTTCACAATGGGGCGTGGGGCGTGTCGCTGCTTATGATCCCGTTGGAGAATTCATCGAAGCCTTCGATATCCCCGCAATCCAAGCCTCTTGCCCTGCTTTCGGCGGCGATGACCTCCGCACGCTCTATTGCACATCCGCCGCCGTCGGACGCGACGGGGCAGACGACGGCAAAACCTTCGCGATCCAAACCAGTTACACCGGCCAAACAGAACACGCGGTCATTCTGCCCTAACCACTGCCTCGCATTGTTCAAAATACTCAAAGGACCACCATGAAACGCACACTCGGCGTCTGCTATTACCCCGAACACTGGCCCCGCGACGAATGGGAAACTGACGCTGCCGAAATGGCGGCAGCGGGCATCACTTGGGTCCGGATCGGGGAATTCGCCTGGGCGCGGATGGAGGCAGAGCCGGGCGTGCTGACGTGGGACTGGCTTGATGAAGCAATTGAGGTTCTCGGAAGCGCGGGCCTAAAAGTCGTGCTTGGCACACCAACGGCGACCCCGCCGCGCTGGATGATCGACAAACATCCCGACATGCTGGCAGTTGATGCAGATAACAACACACGCAAATTCGGGTCGCGCAGGCACTATGACTTTAGCCACCTGCCCTACCGCGACGAATGCAAACGCATTGCGACGTTGATGGCCGAACGCTATGGAAACAATCCGCATGTGGCCGCATGGCAAATCGACAATGAATACGATTGCCACGATACGACCCTGTCCTATTCAGACGCTGCCAAACGCGGTTTCCAAGATTGGCTAGCGCAAAAGTATCAATCCACCGCCGCGCTAAACCGCGCGTGGGGCAATGTGTTCTGGTCGATGGACTATGACACCTTTGATCAAATCGAATTGCCAAATCTGACCGTGACCGAACCCAATCATCCGCACCAGTTGGCGTTCCGGCAATATTCATCCGACCAAGTCGTGGCCTTCAACAAGGTCCAAGCCGACGCGATCCGCGCTCACACCGATGCGCCGTTGATCCACAACTACATGGGCCGTATCACCACGTTTGATCATTGGAAGGTCGGGGCGGATTTGGACATCGCTTCATGGGACAGCTACCCGATCGGGTTCCTGTCAGACCGGATCGAAGGGACGCCAAAGGAAAAGCTGAAATTCTTGCGCCAAGGCCACCCTGATAACCAAGCATTCCACCACGACTTATACCGCGCTGTCGGGCGTGGGCGCATGTGGGTGATGGAACAGCAACCGGGGCCAGTAAATTGGGCACCCTATAACCCAGCACCATTGCCCGGCATGGCGCGGCTCTGGGCATGGGAAGCCTTTGCCCATGGGGCCGAAACCGTGTGCTATTTCCGCTGGCGGCAAGCCCCTTTCGCCCAAGAGCAAATGCACGCAGGCCTATTGCGTCCCGACCGCGCGCCAGCACCCGCTCTAGCCGAAGCACGACAGGTCGCCGATGAATTTGCGAACATGCCAAATGTTGGCACGGCCAAGGCCAACGCCGCATTGGTATTCGACTATGAAAGCGCTTGGGCGTGGGATGTGCAGCCCCAAGGCGCGGATTTTGAGATGTTCCGTCTGGCCTTTGCCGCCTATCGAGGTCTTCGCCGTGCGGGGTTGAACATTGACATTCTGCCACCTGATACGGCGGATTTATCCGACTATAAGTTGGTTCTTGCTCCGGGTCTCATGACGCTGTCCGATCCGTTGCGTAAAGCACTTGAGGCATTCAAAGGCATCGCCCTGATCGGCCCACGCACAGACACGAAAACCGCAGAGCTCGCAATCCCCGACGTGATGGGACCCAACCTGCCCCATACGGATGTGACCGCCATTCTGACCGAAAGTATCCCGCCCAACGACAAGATTAAGCTGCAGGGTGGAGGCAAGTTCCGCCATTGGTTCGAACATCTTGATGGCTCTGCCGACGTGCACCTGACAACGAAAGACGGGCAACCGGCGATCATGGGCGGCGACCATCTGCGCTATCTTGCAGGCTGGCCGGACGATGCCACATTTGACAGGATTATCGGCGGGCTTTGTGATGCACTGGACCTCGAAACATTCGCCCTGCCAGACGGGTTGCGGATCAGGGATACCGATACGCAGCGTTTCGTTTTCAACTACGCGCCCGTCGCGCAAAAATGGGGCGATACGATCATTCCTGCGGCCGGTGTGCATTGGGAAGACCTATGACGCCGATCATTCTGACTGCTGGTGATTTGACCGTACATATCCTGACATGGGGTGCGATTGTGCAAGATGTGCGCCTGAAAGGTATCGATTATTCGCTGACCTGCGGAGCGGATTCATTGGCCGATTATCAAGGTGAATACCGGCATCACGGGGCGCTTATTGGTCCGATAGTGAATCGCATTAGCAATGCGCGCGTGAAGATTGACGGCATGATGCACGAGCTGGAACGCAATCAAGACGGACGCATCCATCTGCATTCGGGCAAGGACGGCACGCATCGCCAAGACTGGACAATCGTCGCACAATCCGACGATGCGGTGACGCTTGAAATCGTGTTACCTGACGGCATGTGCGGCCTGC
This sequence comes from Yoonia sp., assembly GCA_965660685.1. GTDB lineage: Bacteria > Pseudomonadota > Alphaproteobacteria > Rhodobacterales > Rhodobacteraceae > Yoonia. The sequence continues at coordinate 183,962 of CBFIAX010000004.1, forward strand.
CTGGCAAACGAACGGTCCGCGCGACGTATAAGGTCAGCACACCGGCTTGTCTGACCCTCGAAATCGAGGGCACGTCTGATGCAGATACCATGATGAACTTTGCCAATCACAGTTACTGGAACCTTGATGGGACGGACGATTGGTCTGGGCATCACCTGCAAATCAATGCCGATCATTATCTGCCGGTAACGGGAGACACCTACCCAACGGGCGAGATTGCCGATGTGGCTGGGACGACCATGGACTTTCGTGAAGGGCGCGCGGTGCATTCGCGCACTGATATGTTCGACAACAATTTTTGCTTGTCGGACAAACGTGCTGATCTTCGCGACGTGCTCACGCTGACCGGACAGGCAGGTGTTCGCATGACGATTGCCACGACTGAAACAGGTGTGCAGATCTACGATGGGCGCACCACCCCAACCCCATTTCAAGGGCTGGCGATAGAGGCGCAAAGCTGGCCCGACGCGCCCAATAACCGCAAGTTCCCATCCATTAAATTGGCTGCTGGCGAGACTTATCACCAAATCACATCGTGGCGGTTTGAACGCTAGCTGCCGCGATAGGTGGAATAGCTGAAGGGCGTCAGCAACAGCGGCACGTGATAGTGTTGGTCCCGATCAGATATCCCAAACCGAATAGGGACTTGATCCAAGAAACGCGGCCCATCCGTAGGTGGACGGAACTGGTGCAAGTAATCGCCCGCGTAAAACAGCAGCTCATACTGACCTGTCAAAAACGCCTCTGAGGGTAAAATTGGCCCGTCCGTGCGACCGTCACTATTGGTCGTTGCCGTGACGATATGCTGCCAATGCCCGCGGTCAATTCGGTAAAGCTCGACCTTCATTCCGGCAGCTGGCCGCCCGATCGCAGTATCCAGCACATGTGTCGTCAAATACCCTGTTGGCATGTCTTCTCCTTCTGCGTTTTGCCCGATATCGTAGGATGGGTTTTAACCCATCTCCCCCCATCCGCCACCACCAGGCGTGCGCATTTCAAACGCAGCGCCAGCAGGCAGATCAATCTCGTCATTGCCACGCAAAACGCGTCGGGCGCCATCAGGCATCACCACAGCGTTTTCCCCGACAAGCCCATCAGCCCCCCCCGCGCCACCAAAAGGTGCAACGACGCGGTGCGAACACAGGGTGGTCACGGTCACAGGCACCAAAAATCGCATCTTGCGAAACGCCCCATGGCCGCCACGCCATTTACCCGTACCACCCGACCCGTCAGCGATTGAAAACGCTTCAAGCCGCACAGGGAACCGCTTTTCTAGAATCTCCGGATCGGTCATGCGCGTGTTGGTCATGTGGCTTTGCACGGCATCACAACCTGCAAAGCCATCACCCGCACCAGTCCCGCCCGCTATGGTTTCATAGTTCTGGAAATCCGCATTGCCCCAGATGAAATTATTCATGGTTGCTTGTGAAGATGCGACAACCCCCAAGGCCCCGAACAGCGCATTGCACGCCGCCTGCGACACTTCGGTATTTCCAGCAATGACTGCCGCTGGGAAGCTAGGGTTCAGCATAGTGCCCGCAGGCGCGATAATGTCGATTGGCGCAAGGCAGCCCTCGTTCAGCGGAATGTCACTGCCCACAAGCGTGCGAAACACGTAAAGTACGACTGCGTGGCACACAGCCAATGGCGCGTTATAGTTGCCGGCGTGCTGGGCCGATGTGCCCGTAAAATCGACAACTGCTCGACGGGCGGCATGGTCAATCTTAACCGCGACCTGAATGGTCTGACCTTCGTCCATATGATAGGTGAACTGCCCGTCTTTCAGGGTCATGATCGCGCGTGCAACACTTTCGGCTGCATTGTTCTGAACATGCCTCATATAAGCCGCGACAACATCCACGCCGTAAGCCGCGCAGACCTTCAACAAAGCTTGCCTGCCAGTTTCATTGGCTGCGACTTGGGCCTTCAGATCGGCCATGTTCTGGTCGATATTCCGACATGGGTATTTGCCAGACGCCAACAACGCGCGCGCCGCGTCTTCTTGCAAACGCCCTGCTGACACGAGCTGCATATTGTCGATCAGCACGCCTTCTTCTTCGATATGCTGGCTGTCTGGCGGCCCAGACCCTGGTGTGCGCCCGCCGATATCGGCATGATGCCCGCGACTGCCCAGCCAAAACGCTGGTTTACCATCCACAAACACAGGCGTCACGACTGTCACATCCGGCAAATGCGTCCCACCGTTATATGGCGAATTAAGCATAAACGCATCGCCATCCACCGCATCGGGGCGAAGACGCATGACGGTCTTGATGCTGTCGGACATGGACCCAAGATGCACAGGCACATGAGGCGCATTGGCAACCAAATCGCCCTGCGCGTCAAAGATCGCGCAAGAGAAATCCAAGCGCTCTTTGATGTTTACCGACCAGCTGGTGTTGGCCAAAGTGGCCCCCATTTCATCCGCCACAGACATGAACAGATTGCTCATAACCTCTAACACAACAGGATCGGCCTTGGTGCCAGCCGCAGGTGGGCGGGCCACCGCCCCGATCCGGTCAAGGATCAGATTGCCATGTAGGTCGACGACGGCGCGCCAGCCGTCCTCGACCATATTCGTGCCGGTGGGCTCTAATATGATCGCAGGGCCGGTAACCTTGCTGCCGATGCCAAGCGTGATCCGGTCAAACACAGGCACATCTTCACCGTAAACGATGGTTTGGGCGCGCGGCACAGGCGTTCCATGACCAGCGACAATTTCAGTGGGCGGCTGTTCAGGGCTGGCGCCCAGCGCCTCTGCACTGACCATCTCGAACAATATACCGCGTTCTGGCGACGTAAATCCGAACCGCTGTTTGTGGGCCGCTTCAAACGCTGCTTGCATCGACGCGGCATCACCAAATGGCACCTCTAACGGTTGGTGGGACCCGTCATAGCGCAAATGCGCCATGGCCGCGATTGTGACATCGATGAACCCTTGATCGCGGACCTCCTGTGCGGCCTCTCCCTTAATCGCGTCCAGCGCGGCTTGGGCCACTGCGAGATCCGACAACGGCGCATCAACTTGTACTTCGCGCAATGCACGGACCTCTGCCAAGCCCATACCATAAGCTGATAGGACCCCCGCATGCGGGTGAACGAAAACACGGCGCATGCCCAGCGCATCGGCCACAAGGCAAGCATGTTGACCTCCCGCCCCGCCAAAGCATTGCAGCGTATAACCCGTCACATCATGCCCGCGTTGGACCGAAATTTTGCGAATCGCATTGGCCATATTGTCGACAGCAATGCGCAAGAAACCTTCGGCTAAATCCGCAGGGTCTCGCGGGGCTTCACCAGTTTCATCGGCAATCTGAATGGCGAGGGCTGTGAATTTGTCAGCCACTACATCGGCATCCAGTGGCAAGTCGCCATTGGGGCCGAACACGGCAGGGAAATGCGCGGGCGACAGCTTGCCCAACATCACGTTGCAATCCGTGACAGTCAACGGCCCGCCGCGGCGGTAACACGCAGGTCCCGGATCGGCACCAGCACTTTCCGGCCCGACCTGAAACCGGCCATCGCGGAACGAACATATCGACCCGCCACCGGCTGCAACGGTATGAATATCCATCATCGGGGCACGCATGCGTACACCCGCGACCTCGGTTTCAAACGACCGCTCAAACACGCCCGCATAATGACTGACATCTGTGCTTGTTCCGCCCATGTCAAAGCCGATCAGCCGATCATACCCTGCCTGTGCGCCCGTCTTAACCATACCGACGATACCGCCAGCTGGCCCCGATAAAATCGCATCTTTGCCTTGGAACAATTGCGCGTCGGTCAGCCCGCCGTTGGATTGCATGAACAACAGCTTTTCGCAGACCGTGCCAACGTCCAGCGCTGTGGCAACTTGGTCCACGTAGCGGCGCAGGATTGGCGACAAATATGCGTCGACGACGGTCGTATCGCCACGCCCCACCAACTTGGCCAAACGGGATACTTGGTGCGACACGGAAATCTGGGCGAAGCCAATCTCGCGGGCAATTTCGGCCACGGCCAATTCATGGGCTGGGTTCAAATAGGCATGCAAAAACGCAATCGCCACAGCACGCACGCCGCTGTCATAAGCCGCCTGTAAATCGGCGCGCGCCGCGTCATGATCCAGCCCCTCCACCACGTTACCGTCGGCGTCTAGACGTTCCACAATCTCTTTGGCATTGGCATAAAGCAGCTCTGGCCGTTGGATGTTCAAATCAAACAATCGGGGCCGGTTCTGATACCCGATACGCAGCAAATCGCGAAACCCTTGGGTGATCAGCAAAAGAACCGGCTCGCCCTTTCGTTCCAGCAGCGCGTTGGTAGCCACAGTCGTGCCCATCTTAACTGCACGAATCGATCCGGGCGCGGGATTCGCGGTACCCATCAGGTCATAAATGCCTTGCACGGCTGCATCGGCATAGCGTTCGGGGTTCTCCGAAAGCAATTTATGGGTCCGAATGTCGCCCCAAGGGGTCAAACCTACGATGTCAGTGAAAGTCCCACCGCGATCGATCCAAAATTCCCACGCTTTTTCGCTCATTTTGCGCCCTCTTCCGCTTCTTGCAGAGCCTATCTTCGCAAAACCCAAGATGAAACCAAGAAACGGTTTGACACCCCTGCCGCCATTGCCTAATTGAGGCGTCGTTGGCGCGGTAGCTCAGTTGGTTAGAGCGATCGACTCATAATCGATAGGTCGGGAGTTCAAGTCTCCCCCACGCCACCACTCCCTTACCCTTGTTTATATATATAAGTCATAGTAATAAGGGTCATGAGCCCTTTATTGACGTACCATTTGACATACCACTTGACGTACCAGGCACCTTATTTCTTGAGCGTGGTACTGCGATGAGTAGGAATGAAACGCTTACCTGGGCAGACTATCCTGCACCAAGGGTCAAAAAAGTGAAGGGTAAGTACAGCATCGTTGTAAGCGTACCTCGCGCCATACGCCATTTATTCGGTACGCCAGAGGTCGCTAAAGCTACCGGGACTATTGACCGAGCCATAGCTGAGAAGAAGCTGATACCTTTTGGCAATGAACTGTACGCCAAGCTTGATCAGAAACAAATGGATGCTGAGCAAGGCAAGCTAAGCAAGTTAGACGATTTCGCTCGTAAAGCCATCACCGATGTTGCCCAAGCATTCAGGTATAATCGTGGAGACATTCCACCATTAGAACCAAGCACAAACTATGCAGTGCTAGAAAAGATGAAGACTAGACTGGACGTGTATCGTGACATGAGTGAGGAAAGTATTCTCCAGCCAAACGAGGAACCTAACTATCAAGAAGAAGAAGATGACTTCACTGATGGAACGCAATTCTATTTAGAAGCTTACCGAGCAAATATAGTTGAATCTTATTGGCAGGATTTACTGACCCAAGCAGCGATGGAACAGGGATTGCCTCAGCCGTCTTTCACCAATGTGGATGGTACCGAATACGTAGACCTTGATGGTCGCCTAACCTCGCAGTTTGATGCTACCAAAATCATTCGAGTAATTAATGGTAAACCGCGAGAATATGCGCCTGTAGAGCGACCGCGCCAAATCAAAGCTATAGAACCTTTACGTATTTCTGACGTCCGTACTGATTATGTTACTCACGTTGAAACCAGACACGAAAAGGTGAACACTCAACGCAAATGGATACGTGCAGTAGATCGCTTTATTGAGTTGATCGGTGATCTTCCATTAAGCGAGATTAAACCGCGTGCCGCGTACCAGTTCGCTCAAAAGCAAGAAGACGCCAACCCGACCGTGTCTAATAAAAGCGTCACTGACTACCACACAGGAATGTCACTCTTTCTTAAGTACTGCGTCCGCAATGGGTACATCGAACTTAATCCGTTTCAAGGTGTTAGCGTCAAAGAGAACGGTAAGCCCAAGCAAGGTTGGTTGGACTATACACCAAACGACTTGGATCGTATCTTTGCTTACGACTGGGACCCACAGGAGAGGCTCCTCCTCAACATACTTTTATCCACTGGCATGAGGGCGACAGAGGTTGGTTCACTTACTTGGGAACGCTTTAATGACACTGAAGTTGAGGGTGTTAGGTATTTCTCACTTATCGACACAAATGACGAAAAGGTTGCAGTCAAGAATATAGGCTCAGCCAGATACATTCCGCTTCACCCAGACTTAGCGCTCCCACCTAGAGGTGAAGGCCGCCTGTTTAATTATACCATAGACGATAACGGCTTATGCAGTTCGTCTATTGGTCATATTATCAACCCCATCTTGAACAGACTTGTACCTCACAAGCGCAAGTCAACACACTCGCTCAGAGGAACACTGAAGGTTCTTTTGCGAGACGGTGGTGTCTCTAAAGAGATCAACGACATTTACACGGGACACGGGAGTGGTGACGTAGCTGGGACAGCATACGGTGGTGCGAGTATTGAAACTCGTGCTGAGGCTATCGCAAAGGCTAAAATACCCTGGCTGAAGCAACAATGAACAACTTCAATAAGATCTGCCTAACGATTATTGCCATAGCCTTACTTGCCAAGGTCTACATCATCGTGACCTCAGCAATCTAACACATCAGCCAAAGCACCAAACACGTCACGGCAACGCCCTTGATGAGCGACACCCAATAGATTGCGTAATGGCTCCAGCCAAGTTTTAGGCGTAATCGTTCTTATAGATCGCTGCAATCGAGAGAAGGTTGATGTGATCTGGTTTTGAAATGAATATGGAATTGTGCATCTGTTTTGCTTCTGACAGCTTAGCTCAAGCAACTACGCTGATAAATAACTTAAAAGGGGATGTTTTGTTAGACGCTTTTGAAATCAAGAACGGGAAACACTTTACCGCTGACGAAGTATCAGTTGCCCTCAAGTTGGGAGAAGTAGAAGCTTTATTTGTATGCCATGAATGTCAGGATGAGTTAAG
>CBFIAX010000005.1:0-181692 GCA_965660685.1 Yoonia sp.
CTCTCCGCCACAAACTCAAGTGAGGAAAGATAGTGAAACGGTTTCAAATAGCCGGGCATGCGAAAGCTCTGAGCCGCGCTCACACTGACGGCACCTGCGTTAGAATTGTGCATTAAAATCGTCGTGGGCGTGAAATTCACCCCCCACTTCGCCGCCAGATCCCGCTCTTCAAGCGCCTGCCCGTCAAAGTCGAGAACCTCACGCGCTCCGAACATATCCAGCTGAATAACATCATAATGCGCCTTGATGTAGTCGCTCAGCTCACTGCGCGCAAAATTCACTTCATGCAGCTCACGGCAATAAGGGCAGCCGTTCTGCTCATAAAGGATCATCAAATGACGTCCGTTATCAGCCGCCGCAGCCAGATCATCGCCCAGCTCAAGGAATGTATCTAAAAACCAAGGTTGTTTGTGCAGGCCGTCGTCGCCCACCTCAGCGGCAAAGCCCGTCCGCGCAGCCCCGAAGGCCGCGGCTCCCGCAAATGTAAACTGCCGTCTCGTTAGCATATCCCCTCCTCCCAAAGGTTCCTGCTACGCAGCATGCCACAGAATCATTCTGAGACAAAACGGGGGCGCAAGAAAATGCGCCCCCATCGGTACGTCTTAGGGGAAAGATTTCAGATATTCAGCCACTGCACGAATATCGTCTTCCTTCTTCAGCCCTGCGAAAGACATTTTCGTCTTCTTCACAAAGTCTTTGGGCTTAGTCAGGAAGGCCGTCATATTCGCCTCATCCCAGACCATTCCGCTTTCGCCCATCTCAAGCAATGTCTTTGAGTATTTGAACCCATCGATATGACCAAGCTTTGCGCCCACAACACCGTTCAGGATCGGACCTGTCTTGTTCTTCGCGCCTTCGCCCACTTGGTGGCAAGCTTTGCACTTTTTGAAGACTTTCTCGCCCTCCGCAACAAGCTCCATGTCCAGCGCCGCTTCTTCTACAACAGGTTCGGCCGCAGCCTCTTCTGTTGCCGCTTCTTCGACGACAGCTTCCGCCGCTGCGGGCTCGGCATCAGGATCATCAGGTGAGTTGGGGTCGCCTTTGAACACTACGTTTTTGATGATCTCGACTGTATCCTTACAGTCCGTCATGCAAGGCTCACGCACAAAATGCGCCTCTGAAGTCCGGCGATCATCAATGATAAACCCGCCCGCATTGGGCATCTCAACGTCAAGGAATGTCTCCTTTGAGAGCACAAAGTCCTCATCGACCAAGTCGTTGGAATAGAGGATATACGCCGTGATCGCATAGACCTCGTCCGCCGTCAGAGTCTGCGCTGCGCCAAAGGGCATCGAGCGGTTGATGTAGTCCCATGTCGTTGACAGGTAAGGCCAGTAAGAACCGACTGTCTTCAGCGGGTCCTTGTGGTCAAGAGTGTCCTTGCCGCCAGCGAGCTTGGGCCAGTTGCCCGCACCCTCGGCGAAGTCGCCGTGGCAAACAGCACAATGCATCGCAAAGACTTCATCACCGGTCCAGACATCGCCCGAGCCTTCGGGCAGGCCCGATCCATCGGGGTGGATGTCAATATCCCACGCCGCAATTTCGGCATCGGTCGCCGCGCGGCCGAGGCCGTGCTTTTCTGCCGCCGCAGGGCTCGCCGCAGCCAGCGCAAGAGCCGCAACTGTCAGTTTAAGATACTTCGACATTGTCTGCCTCCCCGTTTGGCTGAACCCACCAAGTCTGGATTGAATTGTTGTGATAGATCGAGTTTTCGCCACGCACTTCGCGCAGCTCGTCTTTTGTCGGCTGAACATAGCCTGTCTCGTCCATCGCACGGGCCTGAAGGAACATCTCCTCCCCATCCCATGTTGTATCAAGATAAAAGCGCGACAGCGCCATTTTCTCGCCAGGCTTGGCCAAGCGCGCAGTTTCCCACGTCTTGCCGCCATCCTTGGACACATCCACACGCGTAATCGCGCCACGGCCCGACCATGCCAAACCGGTGATAACCAAGGGGCCCTTGCCATGCTTGATCGGCATCTGCGGGCTTGGGCTTGTGATGATAGATTTCGCATCCATCTCCCATGTCCACTTGCGGCTCGTGCCATCGGCAAGCGTGTCAGTGTATTTTGATGTCTCTTCGCGGCTTTCTACAGCGGCTTCCGTCACTTCGATACGGCGCAGCCACTTGACCCACATGTTGCCTTCCCAGCCAGGAACGCAAAGGCGCACAGGATAACCGTGCTCCATACGCAGAGCCTCGCCGTTGGCCTTAAAGGCCACAAGGCAGTCATCCAGAGCTTTTTCCATAGGGATTGAGCGGCCGTTGGAACTCGCATCCGCGCCCTCCACATAAACCCACTTGTCCTTAAGGTCACCTGCCGCATCAAGGCCAGCTTCTTCAAGCAACGTGCGCAAGCTCACACCCGTATATTCCATGTTGTGGATCATACCGTGGGTATACTGTGCGCCATTCAGTTGGGCGCCAGCCCACTCCATGCCAGTATTTGCCGCGCATTCGCAGAAATACACGTGGTTCTCGCGTGGGAAACGCTCGAGGTCTTCATAGGTGAACACCAGCGGCTTATCGACAAGGCCGTTGATCATCAAACGATAGTCGTCCTTGCTCAGCTCAATCGCACCAGAGTGGTGACGCTCGAATGCGCAGCCTTGTGGCGTGATTGTGCCTTCCAACGCGTGGATCGGCGTGAAGTTGATTGATGAAATTGGTGACGCAGTCAGCCATTCCACATTGCGGCGCACGACGTCTTTTTCAAATTCAATCGGCATGCCGTAAGGCACTTCATCAACACCGACACCGGTATAAGACGCCCAGTCTTGCAATTCAGTAATTAACGGATCTGGGGTTCCTTCGGCGACGGCTGTGCCAGCGACGGAACCCGCCGCAACAGCTGCGCTGCCTCTGAGGAAGGCCCGACGCGAAGGTGTGAACTTCTCATCCATGTTAAGTGGTCTCCAATTTTTCGATTAGGTGCCGATGACTTCGACACTGTTGTTGTCTTGCACCGTAACGGTCCCCAGCTTGCGCACGTGGTCTTCGACGACGTCCCAAATCTGCGGTCCTTCGGTGTTTTCATTCACGCTGGCCCAGCCTGCGACGACATAGGGCTTGGCCGGATCAATCGGCTCGCCTGTGCTTAGAAGGGTCATGTTGGTAATGCGTTCGCCCTGCGGCTTGGACACATCGATCGTGTAGCCAAGGCCACCCGTGCGCACCATGTCACCGCCCTGCTGGTAATAGGCGTCAGGGTTAAAGATGTTGTCAGCCACGTCTTCAAGAATGACATTCAGGAATTCGCCTGTCATTTCCGTGCGGTAGGCTTCACCGTAGGTCATTGATGTCACGCCATAAATATCTTCACGCGTGATGTCCTGACCGGGCACCAGTGATGGCCCCCAACGTACACCCGGGCTAAGCGCGATTTCCGCATCGCGTTCGCTAATCAGCGCATCGCAGATCAAATCATCCCATGTGCCGTTAAAGTTACCGCGGCGATACAACAGGCTATCGGTCTGGCCGATCACTTCTGACATTTCCGCTTCGAACGGCGCGCGCTCGGCATCAATGACTGCCGCCGTTTCTGCGTCAGGTGTGATCACGTCAGAGAAGATTGGGATCAGCTTCGTGCGGTACCCCATCATCCGGCCGTCACGGATATCTAAATCCACGCGGCTGACGAATTTCCCGTTTGACCCTGACGGAACAATAATCGTTTCGCCCACAACCGCCGCCTCTGGCAGCGCATCATGGGTGTGACCAGACAGAATGACATCAATGCCCGGCACGACGCCCGCCATCTTTTTGTCGACGTCAAAGCCATTGTGGCTAAGAACGACAACGCATTCCGCGCCTTTTGCACGGACCTCTGCGACCATAGCCGCCATGTTTTCATCGCGAATACCAAAGGCGTATTCAGGGAACATCCACCCCGGATTGGCGATCGGCATATAAGGGAACGCCTGCCCGATCACAGCGATCTTGGTGCCGCCACGTTCGAACATCTTGTAAGGCGGGAACAGCTCTGCTGGTTCGTCCCATTCGGCATCAAAGATGTTTTGGCCAAGGGCCGCGAACGGCAGGTTTTCCACGATTTCAGCCACGCGGTCGGACCCAAGGGTGAATTCCCAGTGGAACGTCATCGCGTCAGGCTGCAGCGTGTTCATCACGTTGACCATGTCCTGACCGCCGGTTTTCAGACAAGTATATGACCCATGCCATGTATCACCACCATCAAGCAGAATTGCATCAGGGCGATCTGCACGAATAGCTTTGATCACAGTGGCCATACGGTCCAACCCACCAACACGACCATAGCCTTGTGCCAAGGACGAAAAGTCACCAGAGCTAAGCGCATAATGGCTCGGGCTGCCGTCTTCGATACCGTAAAGCTTGCGGAAATCAGCGCCAGTGACGTGAGGCACAGCGCCTTTATTCCCACCAACACCGATATTCACCGACGGTTCGCGGAAATAGAGCGGTTTCAACTGGCCATGAATATCCGTGATGTGGATCAACGACACATTGCCGAATGTATCAAATTCCAGCAATTGATCTTGGGTCAGACGTTGTTGGGCCGCGAGTTGCGCCCAGTTGCCAAACCCCGAACCACCGACAATTGCGGATGCTGCCATACCAACTTGCAAAAAGTCGCGACGAGAGATCATTGTGTTATTCCTTTATTCACATTCAAAAAGATGAATGGATTGAGACGAATGCGGGCCCAAAGTCGTCAGACTTTGGGCCCGCAATGTAGGTCTATCTAGTTACGTACAGATGGTCCTTCGACGCTCAACCCGTTGCCGCGCGATGCGACATAGAGTTCCAACGCAACGAACTCGTCCGAACCTGGCTTGAAAGTCTCTGCCCGCGTATCACGCACACAGCCCTTAAAGCGCGCATGCACGGAGTTGAGCTTTGTGTTCTTCAAGCGATACGCCGGAAAGCCGTTGATCTGACCTTGGCTTAGGTGATCCGCACGGATCATCATGCCGTAGCTATCTTCGTGACAGTTCGCGCAGGACAATTCCAGCTGACCAGTCCGCGTATAGTAAAGCTCTTTGCCAGCTTCCCATGTCGACTGCGCCGGTCCGTCAATGGCGACATTGACGGGCATGCCACGTGATACAGATGAGATCAGAGCAACCATGTCGGTCATGTCACCGCCATCGTATTTCCAAGTTTCCGCGCCCATACGGGTTTCGCGGCAATTGTTGACTTCCATTTCGATGGTCGTCACGCGGCCTTTTTCGTCGCTCCACTTGGGATAGACAGCGCGCACACCGGCCATATCCTCTGGTGCGCCGTGGCAGCTGGCGCAGGATTCGCCCTTTGAACCATCAACCGCAGCCCAATCATCCAGCGCGTTTTCAACGCCCAACATGCCAGGGTTGTCGAAATCGTCCATTTGTACGACTTGCGTTTCATCAGACCGGAAACGCCACCCAGAATAGATAGTGTCGACGTATTCCATATGCGCGGGGGCTGCCGTCTCTGTGACAATTTCAACCTCGCCGTTGATCGTCAGTTGATCCTGGTCTGGGTCAGCCCAAGCCGCCAGTCCAACAACCCCGATCACGGTCGCGAGGCCCGTTGTTAAAACTTTATTCCGCACGTCATTCCTCCCTGAATTAGCCGCGCGGCTAAGGTGTTACCCTTAGCCGATCGCAATCTGTTTCGCGTCTTCGTAGACATCCCCATCATCATCGTACCAAGTGAATTTGAATTCACCGGCCTCAGGCACGATCGCATCAAATTCGAAAAACGGGTTGGTCGAGATCGCTGGTTCCAACGTCACATCGATGACGTTTTGGCCGTTAAAGTCGGCCACAAAGCGATTGATGATCGAACGTGGGATCACGTTGCCGTCACCATCTTTGCGCTGACCGCTTTCCATTTTGTGACTGATCAACGTCTTAATTGTAATGGTCTCGCCAGCTGCTGCTGTTTTGGGGACCCGTACGCGGGGTTTTACACCACTTGCCATAGTTCTTTACTCCTGAATTTCGATTAGCCGCCGCAGCCGCCGATTGTGACTTTGACTTCGGCTTTTGCCATCTGAAACGATCCGTCTTCCATCTCTGCCACAGCAACCACGTTCTGGGTGCCAGCAAGACGGATGCGTGTGGACGCAGAACGCGATGCGTTCAGTGGACCGAACTTGACAGTCGCGACAGCTGGTGTCGGGTTGCCATCGGCATAGAAAGTAACAGCAACCGCGCCAGGCGCGCTTACGCTGATCGGCACGGTGTTGCCGTTTTCGGCAATCTCTGGCGCGGTCAATGTGATGGCGCCCTCGCCCATTTCCGCTCCACCAGTCAGCGCAGCAATCGCATCATCCGTTGCGCTTGCGAACGCTGGCAGGGCTCCAAATGCAGTCGCTGCAAAGGCGGCCGTGCCAACTGTCAGGACATTACGTCTCGTCAGGTTCATTTTCTTCTCCTTTGTCCTGTGCCTATTCGTAGGTCAGGGTTTGTAAGTATGCGACAACATCTTCGATCTGTTGCGCTGTCAGCAAAGGCTGGACCTCACCCTCTGGGTGAGCCTTGCCTGTGTATGCGTCACCAAGACGGGTAAACCCTTCTGTTTTGTAGAAGGATGGCATCCGGCTTTCGGGGAACATGATCTTTGCGTTTGCAACGATCCCGCGAAGCTCTTCTGGTGACCAGCGATCAGCAACGCCGTCAAGCGGCGGCCCAATTTCACCTTGGAACGCTAGGTGATCCAAGTCTGAAACCTGATGACAAGCAATGCAATTACCCGCACCTTTGTTCATAATCTCAGCGCCAGAAGCCGGATCGCCGGGCTGACCCGACAACGATACCGAAACGGCCCCGTCTTCATAAATGACTTCAGTGGGTTTCACCCCTTCAGCAAACGAGGTGGATGCCGCCAATAGCGCCACGACCCCAAGTCCTATACCGTATTTCATGTGCCCTCCCGCAGATCGAAATCTAGACTCATCTGTCTGCACACTATGGCACACAATGAGCGTCACGCAACAACAAATTCAACTAAATGAATTTTACAATCTGTTCGCACACGCAGCATTTTGGGTAACTTTTAGTTAAGACTGCTCTGCAAACTTGCGCGCGTGATACTTCTGAAACGGCTCTTCGCCGTCGTAACCTTCTTCGACTACCCAGTTGAGCATATTGAGCGTGGTCCACTTGCCAAAGGCGCCAGGCATTTGCGCCACGGCTGCTTCTGGACCCATTTTGGCACCATCAACCTCGGCAGGGAAAAAATAGATGCTTGGCGTGAACAAAGCCCCCCACCGCTTCACCATTTCTTTCTCAGGCAGGGTGGTGCCGTCAAAATCCGTCACCTCCAAATCGCCAAACATATTGATCTGCACGACAAAGTAATTGTCATGAATAAACTGGTCGATTTCCGGCACGGAAAAGACGTCTTCGTGCATCTTTTTGCAATAAATACAGCCGCGCTGTTCGATCATGACCATCAGACGCTTGCCTTCGGCAGTGGCCTCTTCAAGGTCTTCATTCAGGTCCTTAAAGGTGTCGCGCATCCAATCCGCCTTGTGCAAACCGTCATCGCCCATTTCAGCCGATGCCACTGTGGCGGCCATCATTGCGGCCCAAAGCATAACAATCAGATTTCTCATTTTTGACTCCTCCAGTGATTAACCAATCGCGCTAAACCACGGGATGTTTTCAAGCATCCATTGCGCGATGATGTTGATTGAATTGGTTGCGATCAGGACCCCAAATAGGATCAGAAAAGCCCCCATTATTTTTTCCATTAGCCCCAAATGGCGGCGGAATTTCGACATCCACGCCATGAAAGGACCGATGAACAAAGCCGCAATAATGAATGGTAATGTCATCCCAAAGCCGTAGGTAAACAACAAAATCGCCCCCTGCTGCGCTGTCTCTTGCCCCGCCGCTGTAAACAAAATGGCCGCCAACACGGGTCCGACGCATGGTGTCCAGCCAAACGCGAAGGCCAAGCCAATCACATAGGCCCCAATGAACCCGACATTGGACGTATTGCCTGCATCCGCGCGAAACTGGCGATACAAAATACCAATCCGTAGCACGCCCAAGAAATGGAGCCCCATCGCGATGATGATGGCTGCCGCGACCCAGCGTAGAATGGAAAAATACTCTCTGACCATTCCGCCAAATGCCGAAGCCGATGCACCCAAGCCCACGAAAACCGTAATCACGCCCAATGCAAAACAGCAGGCCGCCAGAAAAGCCCGCAGACGCACCGACGGGGAAATTTCAGCATCCGCCGAGATTTGGTTCATGCTCACACCAGCCAAATAGCTAAGGTAGAATGGAACAATCGGCAAAATACATGGCGACAGAAACGACAGCAGCCCCGCAAACAATGCGCCAAAAATAGTCACGTCAAACATGCTTATGCCGCCCTTGCCTTGAGATATTCACAAATTAGATTATGATAAGGTGTCTACTTTCGTCAACAACAGGCCTGCCCCGATGCTCAAAACGCTCGCGATTTCAATTGCCGCCCTATTGCCGTTCGGCGCGAGCGCAGAGACTGTATTACTGATGGCAGAAGAGGATGGCTGTTATTGGTGTGCCAAATGGACCGAAGAAATTGCGCATATTTACCCTAAGACCGCTGAAGGCAAGGCCGCGCCGCTGCAACGCTATGACCTGCATGGCGAAACGCCCGATGTCACGTTTGCCCGTTCGGTTCACTTCACGCCGACGTTCATTTTGGTCAATGACGGCGCAGAGGTTGGGCGCATCGAAGGCTACCCTGGCGAAGACTTCTTTTGGGGGTTGTTGGGCATGATAATCACCGATGCCGGAATTCCCTTGGATCAAGAGAGCTAGTCCATTATGACACTGCATATGACAACGAACACTGATACATCGGCCCAAACGGTCTCTCGCCTTCCGGTCTTCGACGCGCACACCTGCCCGGCGGATATGGAACGCATGATGGATAACGCCTTGCGCGCGTCCAACTTCCTGAAAGCGATCAGCCATGAAGGCCGGTTGATGATCCTGTGTCATCTCGCGTCTGGCGAAAAATCGGTGACAGAGTTGGAAGAACTGCTTTCAGCACGCCAAGCCGCCGTTTCGCAACAGTTGTCGCGTTTGCGTCTAGAGGGGCTTGTGACCCCGCGCCGCGAAGGCAAAGCGATTTATTACAGCTTGACCGACGATCGCCCCAAACAGATCATGGAAGTCGTCTATGACCTGTTCTGCAGAGAGGACTAGCTGACCGCCACGCGGCGGAATTGTATGGGAGGACAGCATGTTAGAATTCTTCGGCGAAGCAAATACCTCCGCATTTATCGGATTAATGGGCGGCATTGCCCTTGGGCTTGCGGCCCGTATTGGCCGGTTCTGCACGCTTGGGGCGATTGAAGACGTATTATATGGCGCAGACGACCGGCGGTTGCGGATGTGGGCCATTGCGATTGGTGTGGCCGTAATCGGCGTGCACATTGCGCAATCGGCAGCATTATTTGACATTCAGCAGACCACCTATCTTGACCGCGTTTGGAACCCACTTGCGACAATTATCGGCGGGCTGATGTTCGGCTACGGCATGGCGCTCAGCGGGAACTGCGGCTACGGGGCGCTTGCACGGCTTGGCGGCGGCGATTTGCGGTCATTTGTGATCGTGCTGGTCATGGGACTGTCCGCCTATTTCGTCATGTCCGGCCCTTTGGCGCAAACGCGCGTTTGGCTGTTCCCAGTAGAAACCGACGCGGCTGCGGCGCAAGGTTTGTCCCAACTGCTGGCTGGCTTTGGTATATCCCCTGTCGTTACGGGATTAGGCGCAGGGGGCGCGATGCTGTTCGTTGCGCTGTCGAGCGCCAAGATGCGATCCTCATGGTCACATATTATATGGGGCACTGTTGTCGGCTTGGCCATCATTTCCGGCTGGCTCGGCACATTTTGGATCGCGACGAACGGTTTTGCCATTGAACCGATCGAAACGCATACATTCGCCGCCCCTATAGGCGACACGATTTTCTATTCCATGACGGCGTCATCTGGAAACGCGCTGTCGTTTAGCGTCGGCTCTGTTGTCGGCGTGGTCATTGGCGCCGCAATGGGATCATATTCCAAAGGACATTTTCGGTGGGAAGCCTGCGACGACCCAAGGGAATTGCGCCGCCAATTACTGGGCGCAGCCATTATGGGACCGGGTGCAATTTTGGCCGTAGGTTGTAGCGTTGGCCAAGGAATATCGGCATTCTCGTTGCTGGCATTTAGCGCGCCTGTCGCCTTTGCTTCGATATTCATTGGCGCGAGCTTGGGGCTCAAACAGCTCATCGCGGGCTTTTCAGCCGTCGATTAGCAGCCCCACCAACTTCCAACGTCTTCCCCTGCAGAAACCTTGCGCTTACAAAGGGTTGCACCAAGCCGAACCAATTGCTCCCGAAGGGATTCCCCATCACAAATAGTTTTATTGAAATGAAGGAAATGGTGGGAACGAAGTCCTTTCAGTCGAGATCTAATTGTATAGAAATCCATTTATTTTGAATTACTTACGATTCACCTAGTTTTTGACTGTAGAGCAGTTTGTTTGGCAGCTTCTTTAGGAGTGGCAATGTACATGAACCTCATGGTGACCTGCTTCATGCTCTTCACAGGAACAGACAAGTTCATCAAAGCCACCGCCGCCATCAAAACTGGGGGGCATCTCCGATGCCGTCGTAGGGTGAGTCGTAAAATGGATAATTCAACAAAAGTAATTATAGATATTTTCCATTAGCCAGCGCAAAAGAGGTTTCAAACTCTGGATCACTTGTGGTTAGATGGGCTGCTAGGTATTTGTGGTAATCTTGCCAAAACTCAAATGAATCGCATCCAGTTTTTTTTGGCTTGGTTTAATAATGAGAGCTTTAGATCGACAGGTAGATCCCAGCTCCATTTATAGAGAACAGCTTCCACTAATTTTTCTGGCCGCTTTTCCTTCGCAAGCGCATGTGAAAACTGAGAACATGCTGCTTGCCATTCCGTGTCTTCGATAGCGCGGAGTTTGCCAGCACTGTCTACACTTCGAAATCGATCAATTATGTCCAACAGCATACTAGGCCTCACTTCATTTTGGGATAATATTTGATACTTGAGCCAGTTGGCGTATCCGCCAAAGTGTATTCCACATTTCTACCATTGATCACGACGGTTTGCACAACAGTTTGACCCGAGGGGTGCAAGCAAGTGTTGGGCTGACCATTTAACACAAGCCACTTGAAAAGTCACAGAGCTGTTCTCACGCCAAGGGCTTTGCATTATCTGTCAACGAGTTATACTCGATTTGAAACCAACGCGGAACCGCAGTGTCATGCCCAAGAAGACGTCAAAACAGCAGCCTTTCAACATCATGATTGTTGGACAGGCAGGACGGCTTCAGTATGAGGCCCTGTTGTTTCTGGCCAGCCTGCGGGCCAATTGCCCCGACTTTCAGGGCCGCGTGATTATCGTCGAACCGCAGCCGGGACCGAAATGGGACAATGACCCGCGTATGACGGCTGACATTCGCGATGTGTTGCTTGGCTTGGGCGCGGAAATCGCACCATTTGAAAACAAACACTTCGGGCAATCCTATCCATACGGCAATAAAATTGAAGGCTTGGCCGCTATGCCCGCGGGCGAGCCGTTTGTGTTTTTTGATACTGACACCCTTATAACCGGCGATATTGAAAGCGTGCCGTTTGATTTCAGCAAGCCCGCTGCATCGATGAAACGCTCTGGCACTTGGCCCGAAGAAGAACTGTATTGGCCCGGGTATACGGCGATATGGCGGTCGCTTTACAATAAATTCGGGCTGGTGTTCGAAACATCGCTCGATCTGTCGCAGCCTGATGAATATTGGGAACGCTATTTGTATTTCAACGCGGGCTGGTTTTTCGGCAGCGATCCAAAGACGTTTGGCGCGCGGTTTCTTGAATATGCTCTGGCCGTGCGCGACAACCGCCCACCAGAACTGGTAATCCAATCACTTGACCCATGGCTGGACCAAATCGTCCTCCCCCTAGTTATTCACAGTTTTGGCGGCGGCCGCCCTGATGAAAGCCTGAACGGGTTGGACGGAGATGTGACTTGTCATTACCGCGTTCTACCGCTGTTTTATGCCCGCGAAACAGATCATGCCGTCAAAATGATGGAAGAAGTTGCAGCCCCGAACAAGATCAAGAAATGGCTCAAGCAATATGATGCGTTTAAGCGCATGATTTATCAGGGTCGCGGCCAAAAAGTGCGCGCCATGTTTGATCGCGATGACATGCCGCCCCGTGAAAAGCAGATCCGCAATAAGATTAAATCGGCAGGTTTCTGGATTCGCTGATCATGTTGGGGCTTTGCCCCCGGCCTACGGCCTCCCCCACCATATTTAGGCTTGGAAAATGCCAGATGTTTCGGCGAAGCCTTTGACCTCTATCGGGTTGCCGGATGGGTCGCGAAAGAACATTGTCCATTGCTCGCCTGGCTCACCCTTAAACCGTACAGAGGGCGCTAAGATAAAATCGGTTTGCCTGTCTTCGAGCCGCCCTGCGAGGGTGTTCCACTCATCTAATGGTAGTACAACGCCGAAATGCGGCATCGGCACCATGTGATCCCCGACCTTACCCGTGGCTGCATTTGCGAATGGTGTGCCCAGATGTAGGCTGAGTTGATGGCCAAAAAAGTCAAAATCGACCCAAGTGTCTGCTGAACGCCCTTCTATTGCGCCTAATGCGCCGGAATAAAATTCTCTGGCCTCGTCCAGATCAAGAACATGAAACGCAAAGTGAAAGGGAACGGCCATGGTTGATCCTTTTTGATCCGCAGGATTGCGGGTGGTGCGCGATTCATCTTACTGTGCAGCAACAGAAATTCAACGGGAGACAACAGATGTCCAATGACGCAACTTACGGGTTTGATACCCTGCAAATCCACGCAGGCGCGCGCCCTGATCCGGCAACCGGCGCCCGTCAGGTCCCGATTTACCAAACAACGGCCTATGTGTTTCGCGATGCCGACCACGCGGCGGCATTGTTTAACCTTCAAGAAGTTGGCTATATCTATTCCCGCCTGACAAACCCAACAGTGGCCGCGTTGCAAGAGCGCATTGCCACATTGGAAGGTGGCGCAGGTGCAGTGTGCTGTTCATCCGGTCACGCGGCCCAGTTGATGGCGCTGTTCCCACTGATGACACCAGGCAAGAACATCGTTGTCTCTACCCGCCTTTATGGTGGCACGGTCACCCAGTTTAGCCAGACAATCAAACGCTTTGGCTGGTCCGCGAAATTTGTCGATTTTGACGATGCTGATGCTGTTGCTGCGGCCATCGACGACGACACGCGCGCCGTGTTCTGCGAGGCAATCGCCAACCCAGGTGGTCACATCACCGATCTGGATGCAATTTCCGCTGTGTCCGACGCCGCGGGCATCCCGCTCATTGTCGACAACACCACAGCGACCCCATACCTGTGTCGCCCGATTGAACATGGTGCCACATTGGTCGTGCATTCCACTACAAAATACCTGACCGGTAACGGCACGGTCACCGGCGGTTGCGTTGTGGATTCGGGTAAGTTCGATTGGGCAGCGAATGACAAATTTCCATCGCTGTCCGAGCCAGAGCCAGCCTATCACGGATTGAAGTTCGCCGAAACATTCGGCCCGCTGGCGTTCACCTTCCACGGCATTGCCATTGGTCTGCGCGATCTGGGCATGACCATGAACCCGCAAGCCGCGCATTACACATTGATGGGCATTGAAACCCTGTCACTGCGCATGGAGCGTCATGTTGAGAATGCGACCAAAATTGCGACATGGTTGGAAAATGATCCGCGCATCGACTACGTTACATATGCAGGCCTGCCATCATCGCCATATTACAAACTCGTGTCCAAGATTTGCCCCAAAGGGGCCAGCGCCTTGTTCACTGTCGCGGTTAAAGGCGGCTATGACGCCTGTATCAAACTCGTTGATAACCTTGAGATTTTCAGCCATGTGGCCAACCTTGGCGATACGCGCAGCTTGATTATTCACTCGGCCAGCACAACCCACCGCCAGTTGACAGTTGAACAGCAAGAGGCAGCAGGCGCCGGGCCAGGTATCGTGCGCTTGTCCATCGGCACAGAAGACGTGGATGATCTGATTGCAGATTTGGATCAGGCTTTGAACAAAGCCGCGTCCTAAACGTTCAAGGCGGCCCGCCCCAGCCGGTGGGCCGCTTAGTTTTCCAAAGCCCAGACCATGGAAACTGACGCGCTGATTGTCAGCTCTCCCGCCGCAATCGGCACCGACCTTGCTGCCATATCAAAACTTGCCTCTGCCATCATCGGGGATGGGCGGTGGCTGCTGCCGCCTTCAGACATCACTTGCAGGTCCCCCAAACCAACGCCCGCTGCATCTGCGTAAACTTCGGCCTTGGCGCGCGCATCGGCGACCGCTGACTGGCGGGCTTGGGTCAGATAGGGTGCGCGATCAGCAACATCGAACCGCAGCCCGTTCATCTGGTTGGCGCCGTCGCGTACAGCGGCATCCAACACGCGCCCGAGCAAATCAAGGTCGAACACCCGCAATTTCACGTCGGCATAGGCAGTGTAGCCAATAACTTCGCGCCGGTTGTTGTCATAGTGTTCATAGCGTTGATCAAGCCGTAGCGATCCGGTTTGCACATCCTTTGGATCAATCCCCGCTGCGGTCAAACGGTCCATCACGGCGTCCATTGCGGTGCTCATGGCTTCCATCGCGGCGGCTGCTGTGCGCGCCTCTTCGACGACACCCAAGGTGATGTGCGCCATATCTGGCGCAACGGCGATTTGCCCTTGGCCGGTCACAGAGATTTGCGGCGTGGCGCTCTCTGCCAGGGCAGGCGCGGCCATGGCGCAAAGCATAGCAATCATCGCGAATTGTTTTTTCATCAGTCTGATCCTTTTGTCCAATCGACAGGTCGCTTTAAATCTGCATCGGTTTGCCGCCCATTACACGCCCAAATAGTTGGATTTGGCGGAAAATTGCTATAGATGGGGTCACAGCTGTGGAACCAATTTCCACGAGCACCATCAAAGTGTTAGATAAACTCTATGACCGCAAACTTCGCATTATCGCTTTCATTTGAAGGTATCAGCCTATTACACCGCGCCCCAGACGGGTGGGATTTGGTCGGTGAAACACCGCTGGATGTTGATGATCTAAGCAGTGTTTTGGCCGATATGCGGGCAGATGCCATGCGGCTTGACCCATCGGGTTTGCAGTGCAAGATCCTGATTCCAAATGAACAAATTAAGTTCATCACATTGGAAACCGCGCAGACCGAATTGGCCGATGTGACGACCGCGCTTGAAAACGCGACGCCTTATGCCATCGACGAATTGGCGATAGATTTTGACCGCAATGGGGGGCGCACGTTTATCGCAGCCGTCGCACGCGAAACACTTGAAGAAGCAGAAGCATTCGCCGTCGAGCATGGGTTCCCCCCCGTATCCATGGCTGCCGTGCCTGCACCGATGACATTTCGATCAGAAGTATTTTTTGGCCCCGCCGCTGCTGCGGGCACCGCAGAAGTGCCCCGCGACGCGGCCCCGACCATCCAAACCGGCGTCGCCGTGATCCCCGCCGACCCCGACGCCGCGCCGGTTTTCACGCCGCGCGCTCGGATGGCTGACCCAGAAAGCATCGCGCCACCGGCACCAACGGTGGAAGAGGCACCGAGCGAAGACGCGCCAAAGCCTGTCGTAGCCCCTCCACCCGTCGCCGCGCCTGCACCGGCGACCCCACCAGCCGCGCAAGCGAGGATCGAACCCGCTGTCGCCAAACCGGCACCAGCGGTTGCAGCCCCGCCGCCCCCGACGCAAGAGGTCGAAGCAGACACGCTCGCCAGTGCCGGTGGTTTTACGTCGCGCCGCATGGCACCAGCTGCAGACCCCGCCGACACCCCTGCCAAGAAACAGACCCGCAAAGAAAAGAAGGCCGCAGCATTCGCAACCAAACAGGCCCAGCCTGTGCGCGGCAAACCCCGCTTCCTTGGGTTGATCCTAACTGCGATCCTGATTGCATTCATGGCATTGGTCGCGCTTTGGGCATCGACATTGACCGAAGAAGAAATTGCTAGTCTTTTCGGATTTGGCACCGGCGGCATCATTGAAACCGCCGAAGTCCCACCGCCCGAAATCATACCCGAACCGGTCGTCACGGCCCCAGAAATCGCTGAAGCAACGATTGAACCACCTCTCCCGCAACTGCGACAGACAGCCTTGGGTCAAGTGCTAAGCCCCGCCGAAGCTGCGCGTATTTATGCTGCCACCGGTGTCTGGCAACGGGCACAGCGTCTGCCACTGGAACCGCGCACTGAACCACTGTCGGTGCGCTTGCCCGCACTCGAAACCACCGCATTTGCCCTTGCCCAACCCACACTGCCGCAAGACAGCCAAATGGCGCCAGACCTTGCGATGTTGCCGCCTGTCAACCCACTGCCATTGGGCACAGATTTCGACCGCGACGAAAACGGTTTGGTCCGCGCCACGCCAGAAGGCGCGATGACGGCGCAAGGCGTCATGGTCTATGCTGGCCCGCCGCCGCTGAAGCCACCACTGCGCACAACAGCGGCCATCGCGACCCTTGCGGCACAGGCCCCACCAACCGAAAACGGTGTCGTCGTAATCGAAGGTCGCCCGTCTCGCGTCCCGCCACTGCGCCCCACAAACGCTGCTTTGCCAGCGCCAGAAACAACCGCACCACCGGTTGATCTGACGCTTGCTGGGTTGCGTCCGAAATTGCGTCCCGCTGATCTTGCACCGGCCGAGCTTGCGCCAGAACCAACAGCCGAAGCCGCCGTTGCATCTTTGCGTCCGAAAACACGCCCCGCCGGTCTTGCACCCGCGCCAGAGCCGGAACCAACTGGCCCAGATATTACCGCAGTCGTTGCGGCCATCGCCGATGCGGCCCCTGCCAGCCCATTTGTGAGCCCGACCGCCCGCGCGGTCACCGCATCTAGCCGCCCAGACACGCGCCCGCGCAATTTCGCAACCGTGGTCGCCCGCGCCCAAGACCTCGCGGCCCAACAAGCCGCCCGCGCGGCAGCTCAACCTGCCGCCGCCGTCGCAACAGCGCCCAGCCGGCAGTCTGGCAGCACCCCAAGCAGCGTGGCCGAAGCTGCAACATATGACAACGCCATCCGCCTGCGCGATGTCAATTTGATCGGCGTCTATGGCACCCAAGCCAGCCGCCGTGCATTGGTGCGGCTCGGCAATGGCCGCTACGTTAAGGTCCAAGTCGGCAGCAACTTGGATGGGGGCCGGGTCACTGCCATCGGCGATAGCGCCCTGAACTACGTAAAACGTGGCAAAACAATCGCGCTTCAACTACCAACTGGCTAAGAACCCGCGTTGATTTCTGCGCCCTGTCGCGGGATAAGACCCCATGGAAACCTTCCTTTTTCAAGCGATGATCTATCTGGGTGCCGCCGTCGTGGCTGTGCCCTTGGCCGCGCGCTTGGGCTTGGGGTCCGTGCTTGGCTATTTGGCCGCAGGGATCATCATTGGACCTGTTTTCGGATTGGTTGGAACAGAGGCCAAAGACATTCAGCATTTCGCCGAATTCGGTGTTGTCATGATGCTGTTCCTGATCGGATTGGAACTGGAACCCCGTATCCTTTGGGATATGCGGCGCCGGTTGATCGGTTTAGGCGGGTTACAAGTCGCCTTGACCACACTGCTCATTATGGGTGCGGCTGTGGCGCTGGGGTTCGACCTGCGCACAGGGCTGGCGATCGGGTTAATCTTCGCGCTGTCATCTACCGCCATTGTCCTACAAACCCTTGATGAAAAAGGATTGATGCGTACAAGCGGCGGCAGATCTGTGTTTGCTGTCTTGCTGACCCAAGACATTGCGGTCATCCCAATCTTGGCCTTGCTTCCATTGCTCGTGATCGCAACACCACTGACAATTTCTGCTGACGGATCTCTTACGCGGCTCGCCGAACCGCATGACAGCCACGCCGCGTTTAGCCTTGTAGACGGCTTGCCTGGCTGGGGCGTGACGCTTGTCACCTTGGGCGCGGTCGCAGCGATTGTATTGGTGGGTGTGTTCCTGACACGCCCCGTATTCCGCTACATCCATCACGCGCGCTTACGCGAAATGTATACGGCGCTGGCCTTGCTCATGGTCGCCTCCATCGCGGTGCTAATGACCATGGTCGGTCTATCGCCCGCTTTGGGCACGTTTCTGGCCGGTGTTGTCCTCGCCAACTCTGAATTCCGCCACGAATTGGAAAGCGATCTTGCCCCGTTCAAGGGGCTGTTGCTTGGCTTGTTCTTCATCACTGTCGGCGCGGGCATAGATTTCGCGCTATGGGCGAACCAACCGGTGTTCATTTTCACTGCGACAGCGGCTGTCATTGTGATCAAAGGGCTGGTCCTGTTTGGTTTGTCATTCCTATTTGGAATGAAAGGCAAGGACCGTTGGCTATTTACGCTAAGCCTTGCACAAGCCGGCGAATTTGGCTTCGTGCTGGTGTCGTTTTCTATGCAACAAGGCGTATTGGGCTTGGCCCTATCGTCCACCCTTTTGTTAATCATCGCATTGTCGATGTTGGTCACGCCACTGTTGTTCATCATCTACGATCAACTTAGCCGCCGACTGATCTTGCCTGATGGCCCCGATGCCGATGAGGTTGACGCCGGAGGTCCGATCATAATCGCAGGAATTGGACGATTTGGGCAAATGGTGAACCGCTTGGTCCGCTCTGCTGGGTTCGAAACTGTGGTCATCGACCACGATCTGAAAACCGTGCAAATGATCCGAAAATTCGGGTACCGCGGTTTCTTTGGCGATCCGACCCGTCCTGATTTGCTCAGTGCTGCGGGGCTTGATGACGCAAGGGTCTTGGTTGCCGCCATCGACGATCCGGCGTCATGTGTGAAACTCGTGACCTATGCGCGCAAAGCCCGCCCCGACCTTCATATCATCGCCCGCGCCCGCGACCGCGTGCATGTTTATCAACTGTATCAGGCTGGTGCGAATGACATTGTGCGCGAGCTTTACGACAGCTCGTTACGGGCCGGACGCTATGCGCTGGAAAACCTCGGGCTGACAGATTTCGAAGCAGCAGAAGTTGAGCAAACATTCTTCCACCACGACCGCGCGGCGGTGCGTGCCTTGGCAGAGCTGTGGGACCCCGAAATCCCATTGTCAGAAAATGCAGCCTATGTTGCCCGCGCGAAAGAGTTGAACAACGATCTGGAAACCGTTCTTGCAGCGCGGGCCAAGGAAAGCGATTAAGCGTCGCTGACCCCTGCTTCGGCAAATGTGGACATGCCTGAATGGCAAGCCACGGCGGCCTTGACGACACCAATGGCCAAAGCAGCACCCGATCCCTCGCCTAAGCGCAGGCCCAATGACAAAATCGGATCTTTGCCAATGCCATCAAGCAATTTGCGATGTGCGCCTTCGGCGCTGAGGTGCCCCGCGACCGTGTGATCGAGCGCGCCATCGACAGCCTTGTGTAGCGCTGCAGCTGCAGCCGAGCAGATGAATCCATCGAGAATGACGGGAATGCGGTGGCTGCGCGCGGCGGCAATTGCCCCCGCCATGGCGGCCAATTCGCGGCCACCAAGACAGCGCAATGCTTCGAGCGGATCAGTCGTGTCATGCAGCGCCAAACCTGCGGCGACGACATCGGTTTTGCGCGCCAAACCCGCATCGTCCACGCCCGTGCCGCGCCCTGTCCAATCGGCGGGTGCGCCGCCCAAGACGGCCGCAGCCACAGCCGCAGCGGACGTCGTATTCCCAATACCCATTTCGCCGGTGACCAGCAAATCCGCGTCTGTATCCACAGCATTCCAACCGGTTTGCAGGGCAGCAACAACATCTTCTTCTGTCATTGCTGGCGCAGTTGTGAAATCTGCTGTTGGTTTATCCAATTCCAGCGCATGCACGTCCATTTTCGCGCCAAATGTCTTAGACAGCTGGTTAATCGCCGCCCCGCCGTGTTGAAAATTCATGACCATCTGTTCGGTCACTTCTGGTGGGAATGCGGATACACCTTGGGCGCAAACCCCATGATTACCAGCAAAGATGATAACCTGCGGCGCGTTGATTTGTGGGCGGGGGTTGCCACGCCAACCCGCATACCAAATCGCGATATCTTCAAGACGGCCCAAAGCACCCGGGGGCTTGGTCAATTGACCATTGCGGTCCGTCGCGCCTGCAAAGGCATCTTTGTCCATAGAAGGCACTGCGGCCAGAACATCACGAAATTCGGAAAGGGTGTTAAATGGCGCTGACATCATGCTCTCTTTGCGGCTAGGTTCGCGCTTGTCTACCCCAGAGACGATAGATGAAAAATACCGCAAAGGGCATAATCATGACGAATTCCGACACAAAGCCGCTTTTGGCAGCTGTCGATGTGCCTGCGGCCTTTGGGTTGCTCACACGGTTGCCGATCCGCGTGGATTTTGACAGGGCCAGCGGACGTGGCGCGGCGGCGGCATGGGCATTCCCATTGGTCGGGCTGGTCGTCGGTGCCTTGGCAGCGCTCGCCGGTTTAATCGCCATGACAATCGGCCTGCCTGCCACAATTGCTGCGGTGTTTGTGATCGCGGTGCAGACTGTATTAACAGGCGCGATGCATGAAGACGGACTTGCCGACTGCGCCGACGGTTTCTGGGGCGGATGGACAACCGAGCAACGGCTCAGAATCATGAAAGACAGTCATATCGGGGCTTACGGCGTGATCGCATTAGTCTTTGGGATGCTCCTGCGCTGGCTCGCGATTTCAGCTGTGTTGGATATGTCGGGCGGGATTACAATCTTGATTGCTGCGGCGATGACAAGCCGTGCAGCGATGGTCAGTCTGATGACGATGCTGCCCAATGCGCGCGATCATGGGTTAAGCCAATCCGTCGGCAGACCCAGCCGGAACACTGCTTTTGTATCGGCCGTCATCGCGTTGAGCGGGTGTTTGGTACTGGCGGGACCACTCACCATTCCGATGGTCATGGCCACAATAGTGATAGGGCTTGGGATTGGCCTGCTTGCTTGGAAGAAAATCAACGGGCAGACGGGCGACGTTTTGGGTGCGGCGCAACAAGCCACTGAAATAATTGCATTTCTCAGCGTCGTTGCCCTAGCAGGCTAGGGCCGCATTCAGCGAAGCACGCCCCGTATGCGGGCCGACATCACGCGGGATCAACGCACCGTTTTCAAGCCGTGTTGCAATCACACGCGACCAATCGGCACTTGCAGTGATCACTTCGACCACATCGTCACACACACGCATGCCGCCACCGATGTCGCGCTCTCCGATCCGGTGATTGGTCACACCAAGCATCTGTGCCACTAGCTCCAAACGCACCGTTTCGGTGTCAACTGACACATAGCGCCAGATCATCAGTGTTTTGGCCAAATGCGGACGGTCAACATAGGCGATTTCCACCATTCCGTCCCCATCCATATCCGCAGCGCCAGCTACCGCCAACCAGCGGTTGGTGCGCCCGATAAAATCGTTAGAAGCCCGATGTGCAAGCGTTGTGCCGTCCCAGCCGATCACCGACAAACGTGCGCCGAAATCCTCGTGGCTTTCAACCACGATCACCTCTGGCGCGCCGTCACCGTCCACATCAACAAGACGCGGCGCCGTGTCTTCAAACACAATGTCAGAGGGCCATCTGATCCCGCGTGTTGTGCCATCACTTAGCGTGACTTGCAGGCCAGCATGTTCGATCGCATCGCCCAAAATGCCATGGGCGTAGCGGTCTGTAGGTTCGGTATAGTCAGCGGCCACAATTGTTTGGGCTTGGGCGGCAGAACCCATTCCAAGCGCTAGAATTATGGCCGCCAGCCGCATTAGATTTGCTTTTCTGGCATCTGCACGCGCAGACCGTCCAACGCATCCGTCACTTTGATCTGGCAGGTCAAACGGGATGTTTCCGCGTTCGGTTCGAATGCGAAATCAAGCATGTCTTCTTCCATCGCGTCTTTCGCAGGAATTTTCTCAACCCACGCGCCATCTACATAAACGTGGCAAGTGGAACACGCACATGCGCCGCCGCAATCGGCCTCGATGCCCGGAATGCCGTTGTCGCGCGCGCCTTCCATGACGGTCATGCCATTGGCAACGTCCACAACATGTTCTTTGCCGCCGTGTTCAACATAAGTAATCTTGGCCATTTCGCATCTTCCTTTTGCGTGTATCCATCGTGTTGGATGTATTTCTAACCATCGCCCCGCCCTGCGACCAGCCTAAACTGTGCATAGTTCACAACGATTGCGTGAATTCGTCATCTCGGGTTTTGCCACGAACCTCCTTCCGATCTAGTGTGACGCAAAATATGTAAACAGGCACGGCGTCGTTAATGAGATTTCTGGTTCCCCTTTTGGCGCTTTGCGCTTGTGCGTCGGCAGGCGGTGCACCTGACAACGTGTTGATCGACCTCGGGCAAATTGAAACACGCGCCGACGGGCGCTGCATTGCCAAGGACACCGCCCCCGCCGTCATCGAAACCGTGACCATTCAGGAAATCGACCAGCCAGAGCTACGCGACGCTGAAGGAAACGTAACGCGGCCCGCGTCCTTTCGCACTGTCACCCGTCAACAAATTGTGCGTGACCGGTCTGAAATCCGTTTTGAAACTGTCTGCCCACAAACCTACACTATTGAATTTGTATCCACTTTGCAGCGAGCGTTGAAGGTACGCGGATTTTATAACGGCCCAATTACAGGTGGGTTAGATCAGGCCACTGGCGCAGGCATTCGGAATTTTCAACGCGATACTGGTCCTGATACAGTGCTGATGTCCATTGAAACCGCGCGCAAGCTGGGGCTTGTCGCCCTATCCCAATCCCAACTCGACGCTGGATGAACGAAAAAGGGCGCACCGGTTGATGCGCCCTTTTTGTCAATTAAGCTGAGTTTACTCGTCGAGCAAAAGCGCCTCGAACCGTGGGTCACCACCGCGGCGCAGCAGCAACAGCAAGGATTTACGGCCAGCATCCTTCGCAGCAGCAATTTGGTCCGCGAATTCGGCGACTGTCGCCACAGGCTGACGGCCCGCTTCGACGATCAAATCACCCGCAATCAACCCTTTGGCTGCTGCGTCGCTGTCAGGATCGACGGCTGTAACCACGATTCCTGTCGCGTCACCCAAACCGAACTGTTCTGCCAGCTCCGACGTGATTGCGGACAGGGTCATGCCCAGCACGGCTGATGGCTCTACCGTTTCTTCAGGCTCTGCGCCAGGTGCAGGGAATGCAGCTGCTTCAGAGGTTTCGCGACGGCCCAGAACAACGGTCAGATCCAAGGTTTCGCCATTGCGCAGAACCACAACAGGCACCTCTTTGCCAACTGGGGAGTTGCCCACGATGCGGACCAATTCGCCCGAACCTTCAATTTCGACACCGTCAAACGTCGTGATCAAATCACCAGCCAAGATGCCGGCGTCCTCGGACGGGCCAGCAGGCACAGATGTGACCAAGGCGCCCGCAGCTGTTTCAAGACCATCAATCGCGTCGACCATATCTGGGCTGACGTCTTGGATGCGCACACCCAACCATCCACGGCGGGTTTCGCCATATTCGATCAGCTGGTCGACCACATTGGTCACAACAGCCGACGACATTGCAAAACCAATGCCAATTGATCCGCCATTCGGGGACAAGATCGCAGTATTCACGCCAATGACTTCGGCATCCATGTTGAACAATGGGCCGCCAGAGTTGCCGCGGTTAATTGCGGCATCAGTCTGGATATAATCGTCGTAATTGCCCGATAGCGCGCGGTTACGCGCAGATACAATCCCTGCTGAAACAGAGAAACCCTGCCCCAGCGGATTGCCCATCGCCATCACCCAATCGCCAACACGGGCTCCGGTGGCGTCACTATCGCCGAATTCAACATAGGGCAGATCGGTCAGATCAACCTTCAACACAGCGATATCCGTATTTGGATCAGTGCCGACCAATTCAGCTGGCACACCTTCTTCGCCACCTGGGAAAAACTCGATCAGAATTTCGTCGGCTCCTTCGATCACGTGGTTATTCGTGACGATATAGCCATCAGCAGAGATCACAAATCCGGACCCAAGCGCGGATGAACGGCGCGGCGCACCTTCTTCATTGTTGCGCTCGTTGAAAAATTCCTCGAATGGAGAGCCTTCTGGGACCAGCCCCTGCGGGCCTGTCCGGCTGGCAACAACAGTCGACGTCGTGATGTTGACGACAGAAGGGCTGACCTCTTCGGCGAGTTCGGCAAATGTGGCGGGGCGGGCCTGAGCCTCTGAATATGTGGCTTGGGCGAAAACAAGCGCAAGCGATACGGCGGCGCCCGTGATGAGCATTTTGAATGGGCGCTGTTGGTCAGCGGAAGATTGCATAGCAATGGCCTGTGATGTCACGTGAATTACTCCTCCAGTTCGACATATGGCAACGAGGGTCGCCCCCGTGGTCTCGATTACACATAATGTAGGGTGCGCAATCTGCAACGCAAAGGTCAATCGCATTTTCTCAACTGGCTGTGACGGGATTTGCGGAAACTGTAACAATTCACCACCGCTGATTTTCAAGATAACACGCTGATTTATAGCAACAATTTCTCGCCGAAAAATTGACGCCACCCGCAAATCATGCAAAATCCAAACTCCGCGTGATCGAAGGTAACACCCTAAGCATTGGCATGTTAAAATCAAAAGGGCCGCGAAATCATCGCGGCCCTTCTTATATCTATAGCAGTCTGTAGATTACTGCGACGCAGCACCCTGATCTGACTTCAGATAGTTAAAGAACTCACTATCCGGCGACATCACCATACGCGAGTTATTCGACGTCAGCGCACGGGTATACGCCGTCATGGACCGGTAGAACTCAAAGAATTCAGGATCCGCGCCAAAGCTTTCGGCAAAGATGTTGTTACGTTCAGCATCGGCCTCACCACGGGTGATCTCGGCCTGACGTTGGCTTTCCGACACCAGTTCCACAACAGTACGGTCGGCTTGGGCGCGCACGCGAAGCGCTGCTTCGTTACCACGGGCGATTTCATCGGCCGCTTCACGTTCGCGTTCGGCTTTCATCCGCTCGTATGTCGCGTTGAGGTTTTCAGGTGGCAAATCAGTCCGCTTGAGACGCACATCGATCACCTGAAGACCAAGGCCACGGGCTTCGGCAATGGCGCCATTGCGAATACGCAACATCAGCGCAGCACGGTCCGTGGACAAAATGTCGTTGGACGACACGGAACCAAGAACCTCACGGGTTTCGGCGCGCAAAATGCTGTCCAAACGACGCGCAGCTGTTTCAGCACCGCCACCACCAACGGCCTGACGGAACTGTTCAACATCCGCGATCCGGTAACGCGCGAATGCATCGACAAGCAAACGACGGTCATCGGATGGTGTGACTTCGATAGGTTCAAGATCACGGCTAAGAATGCGGTCGTCATAGCGTACGACCTCTTGGATCAATGGCAGCTTGAAACCCAGACCTGGGTCTTCTTGTACGCGCACGATTTGACCAAATTGCAGCACCAGCGCCTTTTCGCGTTCATCCACGATGAACACCGACGACACAACAGCGATCACAGCCACAACAACAGCGGGGAGAAGGAATGCAGATTTATTCATTAGTTTGCCCCCCCAGTGGTGGTATTTCGGCGGACTTCGTTCAATGGCAGATAGGGTACAACGCCCGATCCGCCCTGACCTTCATCAAGCAAGATAATGTCGACACCACCCAGAACGCTTTCCATGGTTTCCAGATAAATCCGCTTGCGCGTCACTTCTGGGGCCTTCTCGTATTCTGCCAGAACAGCAGAGAAACGGCTGGCTTCACCCACCGCTTCGTTCACGACTTGGGCACGGTAGGCTTCGGATTGTTCCAAAACCTGCGCGGCAGAACCACGGGCCTCGGCCAGAACACGGTTTGCATAGGCGTCAGCCACGTTTTGCAAACGGTCACGTTCCTGTTCGGCATCCTGCACCATGCGGAACGATTGGATGACGGGCTCTGGCGGGTCGGCCTTGTCAAAGTTCACACGCACGATGTTCACGCCGCTTTCATAGCTGTTGAGCGTGTTTTGGATTTCGTCGCGCAAACGATCAGCAATCGCCCCACGGTCACGGTTCAAAATCGGGGCCAATTCAGATTGCGCAATGATTTCGCGCATCGCAGATTCTGCAACAGCCCCAATGGTTTGGGGCGGGTCAGCAAGGTTAAACAGGTATTGCTTTGGATCGGTAATGTTCCAGACAACTTGGAAATCGATATCCACGATGTTTTCGTCGCCTGTCAGCATCAATCCTGCGTCCAAGCCGGACCGGCTGGTCCCGATATCGATGTTACGCTCTGACGTCACGGCCAGAACTTCGCGGGTCACAATCGGCCAAGGGGCAAAGTTCAGGCCCGGACCGCCCGTGGATGAATATTCACCCAACATCAGCTCAACAGATTGTTCTTCAGGTTTGACCGTATAGAACGACGCCATCCCCCACAAGACAACCGCACCCAGAACACCAAGGCCAATTGTGCCACGCGTCAGCGCGGGGCCGCCTCCGCCGCCATTGCCAGATCCGCCGCCGTTGCCACCGCCGCCATTGCCGCCCATCAGCACGCGCAATTGTTCGCGGCCTTTGTTCACCAATTCGTCGATTTCCGGAATGCCTTGTGGGTCATTATCGGGTCTGCGTGGTGGCCGAGGCGGCTCGTCACCACCCCCTTTGCCTTTGTTACCGCCGCCGCCCCATGGGCCACCGTTATTTCCTGCCATTGTGCAAAAACTTTCCCTTTATCCACCCCAAGCGGGGCCGTTGTTCATAATGTGTGTGTTTACGTCCGAAAATCAAGTCGTTCGGACAGGTTCCTTCATCGTCACCAGCTCTTCCGATATGGTCGGGTGCACTGCGACGGTTGCGTCGAATTGTTCCTTTGTCGCGCCCATTTTCACGGCGATACCGACCATCTGGATCAGCTCGCCCGCGTGACCTGCGACAATATGACAGCCAAGCACCTTACGGCTTGCCTTGCTGACGATCAATTTCATTAACACGCGATCTTCGCGCCCTGCGAACGCGTGGTTCATCGGCTTGAACGATGTGGCATAGACTTCGATCGGTTCCAACTTTGCCGCATCCTCTTCGGACAGACCCACTGTGCCAAATTCCGGCTGTGTGAACACGGCTGACGGGATCAATTCGTGATCTACCTTAGTCGGGTTGCCCTTAAACACGGTTTCAACAAACGCCATGCCTTCACGGATCGCCACAGGGGTCAGGTTCACGCGGTTGGTCACATCGCCCACAGCGAAAATGGATGGCACGGCAGTCTGGCTGTAGTCATCAACTGACACAGCGCCCGCATGGCCTAGCTGAACGCCCAGCGCCTCTAGGCCCAAACCGGCCGTATTGGGTGCACGACCCGTTGCGAACATGACTTGGTCATATTCAGCGATATTGCCATGGGTGTCAGTCACTTCGATGCCAGCGCCCTTGCGGGTCATGGACGCGACATTCACGCCCAACTGCAGGTTTACGCCCTTTTCAACCATACCTGCAGCGACCGTCTGGCGCGCCTCTCCGTCAAAACCGCGCAAGATTTGATCGCCGCGGTAAAACTGCGTCACCTCGACGCCCAACCCATTCATAATGCAGGAAAATTCTGACGCGATATAGCCACCACCGACGATCAGCATTTTCTTGGGAAACGTATCAAGCAGGAATACTTCATTCGAAGAAATCGCCAATTCGGCCCCCGGCACGTCAGGTGATGTTGGATGGCCGCCAGTCGCGACAAGGATGTGTTTCGCCGAAACCTCCTGCCCCGTTGACAAGGTCACAGTGTGCGCGTCTTTCAACGTGGCGCGTGCATCGAAAATCTCCACACCGGAATTGCCCAACAACTTGCGATAGATGCCTTCAAGCCGGTCCAGCTCTGCATGCAGCTTCGTGCGAAATTTGAGCCAGTCGAATGGCCCATCTGTGACGTCCCAGCCGTAAGCGCGGGCATCTTCGAACGCCTCGGAAAAACCCGATGCAAAGACCATTAGCTTTTTGGGCACACAGCCGCGGATCACACATGTGCCACCCATGCGGAATTCTTCGGCCAACGCGACCTTAACGCCGGTCGCTGCAGCAACACGCGCTGCCCGCACACCGCCAGAGCCGCCACCAATTACAAATAGATCATAGTCAAAGCTCATGGCGCATCCCCGATTTCAATCACGTTTCACCGCGCAATCTATGGCTGGGCGGGGGCAACTACAACGGCATTCGCGCCGTCGTGATCAGTTGATACGAAAAAGGGGCGGCTGCCCGATGCACCCGCCCCCGTTTTCAAACTGTCGTTAGACTTATGCAGCCGCTGTGATGCGCGCCTTGTGCAGCAAGCCACCGATAGCCCCGCCAAGCAATGGGGCCACGATGAACACCCAAAGCTGGGACAATGCAGTGCCACCGACGAACAAGGCCGGACCAACGGACCGCGCCGGGTTTACAGATGTGCCCGTGACCGGGATCCCGATAAGGTGGATCATGACCAATGTCAGACCAATCACCAGACCCGCCATAGCAGGCACGCCGTTCTTTTCAGAAGTCACACCCAAGATCACAACCAAAAAGATCGCTGTGGCGACAACTTCGAAAATGAAGGCCGCAACCATGTTGAATTCGCCGCCATAACCCGCGCCCCAACCGTTCTGGCCCAAGCCGCTTGTCGCAACATCGTGGCCACCAAGTGAATTTGTCGCGATCGTAAAGATTACGCCAGCAGCGATAATCGCGCCGATCACTTGGCTAACAGAATAGCCGATGAGGTCAGTCATCGAAATGCGGCCCGCCACGAATGCGCCCATCGACACCGCCGGGTTCAAATGCGCGCCAGAAATGCTGCCGATGGAATAGGCCATGGCAACGACGGACAGACCGAAGGCAAAGCTGATCCCTGTGAAACCAATGTCGCCGCCAGCCAAAACTGCGGATCCGACGCCGAAAAATACCAACACAAATGTGCCGATGACTTCTGCTATATACTTGTTCATGTCTCACTCCCTTTGTTTTGTCGCCCACTTGGGGCAACTCGAACAAAAGGCTAGCACAGGCTCACGTTCCCGTGAGCGGGACAATAATCCGCGTTTTCCCCGCAAACAGGTTAGTCAGTGATGTCCAAAAACAGATTGCCTGCATCCAGAAAATCGAACTTGTTTTCAGATACAACGCCGTCATTCATATCTTGCACCTCGACCTTACCATCGCCGTAACCCACGATAACCGTGTCACAAATATCAATAAATAGGCCGTTTTCCACGACCCCAGGGATCTGGTTGAGCACAAGGCTTACTTGGCGGGCATTGCCGATCCGGTTGAGATGTAGATCAAGGATATAGTTGCCCTCATCGGTGATAAACGCCGCATCGCCGTTCATGCGCAGGCTGGTATTCTGGCCCAGAACGTCCAAGCCTATCAGCGTTTCTTCAACCAAGGTTTTTGTGGTTTGCCAGCCAAAAGGGATGACTTCCAACGGCAAGGGGAAGCCGCCCAAGGTTTCCACCTTTTTGGACGCGTCGGCGATAACGATCATTTGGTCCGACGCGGTTGCCACGATCTTTTCTTGCAACAACGACCCACCGCCGCCCTTGATCAGGTTCAGGTCCCCGTCGTATTCGTCAGCCCCGTCAATCGACAAATCAAGCCACTTGGCCTCGTCCAGCGATATCACTTCGATCCCGACCTCTCGGGCCAATGCCGCAGTGCGGTTTGATGTTGGCACACCTTGAATGCGCAGGCCGTCATTGCGGACCATTTCACCCAAACATTGCACCAACCATGCCGCCGTGGACCCAGATCCAAGCCCCACCTTCATGCCGGTTTTGACATATTCAGACGCCTTTTTCGCCGCAACGAACTTTGCTTTGTCGATGGGGGACATATCGGATGGCATATTCTGGCGGCTCCATTGGGCAAGCGTGTTTTGCAAAACTATAGGACGGAAATCCGCACGGGGCGATAGGGAAACGCGCGATATGGCGCGGCTTTATCCACACAAAGGTCGTTTTTGCGCCCGCCCGCTGGATAGTGCCGGCTATATTTACCAGATGACAGACAAACTTGCCCTGTATTACGCTCCTGATAACGCGTCGCTTTGCGTGCGGCTTGCCTTGGTCCATCTCAATGTGTCGTTCGACACCATATTGGTGGACAGAACCCAATCGGCCCAATCCCGTCCTGCATATCTGGCGATGAACCCGAATGGGCAAATCCCGACACTCGGCACATCCGAGGGGCCGATCTATGAAACAGCGGCGATTTTGCTTTGGCTGGCGGACAATCACGCAGGCGAGGTTTTTCCCGCGCCCGAAGATGCGACACGTGGTGATGCACTCAAATGGCTGTTCTGGTTGTCCAATACCCTGCATCCGGCCATGCGCATGTTATTTTACCCGCAGAAATATATTGGCCATGATGCGGTGCCCGACCTAACAGCTGCCTTGCGCGATCAGCTGGCCCGCCACATGGCCCATCTCGAGGTTCATGCCCCATGGCTTGACGATGATCTTGGCATTTTGGCGTTTTACCTCGCCCCGATGCTACGCTGGTCTGCGATTTATGGCGCGGGACCGCGATGGTTCGAAATTGAACAGTTTCCGCGACTGCTTGCATTTGCCAAACGGGTTGAGCAGACCGAGACCTCACATCAAGCAAGCCTTGCAGAGGGCTTGGGGCAATCAATATTCTCTGCCCCTCGCTTGCCGAACCCGCCAGAAGGTAGTGCGCTGTAATGTTTCTATCCGTATTCGATATGTTCAAAGTGGGGATTGGCCCATCCTCGTCACATACCATCGGACCAATGGTCGCTGCGGCCCGTTTTCTGAACCATCTCCGCGCACAGCCCTTTGCCGTCGCGGGGGTCAAGGTTTCCTTGCACGGATCACTCGCGTTTACGGGCGTGGGGCATGCCACCGACCGCGCCACGATCCTTGGGCTCGCCGGATTTCGGGCCGACACTTACGACGCGGATAAGGCTACCGCAGAACTGGCGCGAATCAACACGGACAGAGATTTGCGTCCCGATGAGCTGCCCCCGCTCCGCTTTGACCCCAAGGCGGATTTGGAATTTGACTATGGTCCTGCCCTAACCGGACATGCCAACGGCATGATCATCAAAGGCACGGATGCCCAAGGCGATGTGATTACCCAAGTGACCTATTATTCCATCGGTGGTGGTTTCGTTTTAACCGCTGATGAATTGGCGGCCGACAAAGACGTCAATGCAGATCTGCCCCCTGCCCCCTTTGCCTTTACCAGTGCCGCAGAAATGCTGGAAATGGCCACGCAATCGGGGAAATCCATTGCGGATATGAAGCGCGCCAACGAACGCGCTTGCCAGCCGGGTGTTGATCTCGACAAAGGGATTGCGCGGATTTGGGAGGTGATGAACGCCTGTATTGACCGCGGATTGACGACAGAGGGCATTTTGCCGGGCGGGCTACATGTGCGACGCAGGGCCAAGGGCATTCACGATGCGCTAATCGCTGAACGCGGCATGAACCTGTCCGCGCCGCACACGATCAACGACTGGATGTCGACGTATGCCATGGCCGTGAACGAAGAGAACGCGGCAGGCGGGCAAGTCGTGACGGCGCCTACGAATGGGGCAGCGGGGGTGATCCCCGCAACGATCCGCTATTGGTTGGACCATGTGCCGGGCGCAACGGCGCGTAAAGTCCCCGATTTCCTGCTAACGGCTGCGGCCATCGGCGGACTGATCAAATTTCGCGCATCAATTTCTGGCGCGGAATGCGGGTGTCAGGCAGAAGTCGGATCAGCCGCTGCAATGGCGGCGGCAGGGCTTTGCGCAGTGATGGACGGCACACCAGAGCAAATTGAAAACGCCGCCGAAATCGCGCTTGAGCATCATCTGGGAATGACCTGTGACCCTGTGCGCGGGCTTGTGCAAGTGCCGTGTATCGAACGCAACGGCCTTGGCGCGATTAAGGCGGTATCGGCAGCATCGCTAGCATTGCGTGGGGATGGTACGCATTTGGTCCCGCTTGACGCTGCGATCGAGACGATGCGGCAGACCGGCGAAGATATGTCTGACAAGTATAAAGAAACGGCGCTCGGTGGTTTGGCCGTCAATGTGCCAAACTGCTAGGCATGGATGGGTTAAAACCCATCCTACATCGGCACGCAGGTCACATTTGTCGACTTTGCGAAGCTGCGTAGGATGGGTTTCAACCCATTATCGCCGCAGTCAATTGCTGCAAATGTGAACGGGGCAGAATGAGTAGCACCGTCCCATCTGCCGATAATGACAATGTGGATGCGATTGCCTCATTAGATGGGCTCGCAAATCCGAGTGGTTCCATCACTTTATCATTTATGTCCCACCGCAATCCCGAAGCCGCCACTG
Organism: Yoonia sp.; assembly: GCA_965660685.1. Classification (GTDB taxonomy): domain Bacteria; phylum Pseudomonadota; class Alphaproteobacteria; order Rhodobacterales; family Rhodobacteraceae; genus Yoonia. The sequence goes on from CBFIAX010000005.1 coordinate 32,296, forward strand.
TCGCCCGTGTCAATGGCATCACCGACAATGCTATTCCAATTTCTACATTTGAAAGGGCCAACCCGCGCTGCGGCACCACCGCGGCCACATCATCAGGCCCAACCAGAACAATTGGCCGGTCGGCATGGCGTCCCATCACATTTAGAACAGCCAATACATGATCCAGCCGCCCCCCGGAAAACCCGACTGCGTAAATCAATGGCGCATCAACCCGCGTGATCGCCTTTTCAAAATCCACTGTGTCTTGTTCGGGCACGTGATGCAGCACATCGGCGAACAGGTCCGCGCTTGCTTCCGACAAGCTATCCAGATCGCCAATCACCGCCGTGGGCGTCACGCCTGCCACGCGCAAATGCTCTGCCCCGCCATCGACCCCGACAAAGCATGGATTCGACCCCGAGAATTTGTTAATCTCTTCTGGTCCAATGTCTGCACCACCGACAAGCACGACTGGGTCAAAACTGTGAACAATCAAATCTGCCACCTATGATTACGCGCCAAACCGGAAACATTCCTCAAAAGCGCCTTGAATTAATACCGAGTTTTACCCGTTTTTGTGCCGGATTGCGAACCAATTGGTGGTAAACAAAATACCACTGGGTTTGGGAGAAAGCGAGCAAATGAATGGTTGAGTCGAGTGAGATTCTAACCGTATCCTATGGCACTTTTTCGTGCACGTTAGAGGGGTTTGACGATTCCTTTGGCACGATGAAGGCGATTGCGGAATACTTCCGCGATCTGGCGGCCGAGGATCGGTATTTTGGGGCAGAACCCCCAACACCTGATGCACAGATGCTGGCCAAAATCGCGGAACGTGAAATCACGCGCCGTGTTGATGCTAGCACTGAAGACGGCGAAATTGTTTTGCGGGCGGCGCAGCCCCCTGCACCTGCGATGCCGCCACAAGTTGAACGTCCTGATCCTGTGCAAGCGGCTGTCACAGCAGTGGCACCGGCAGCGGCTGCAGTTACTGCAGTAACAGCTGATATGGATCAGGAATTTGAGACAGCCCTATCGGACGCGACGGCGCCCGATCCGGAGCCTGTCGCAGGGCCGGAGGCCGAGGATCATGTGTCCTCACCGCTCGTGGCCTCCGGTCAGGTGACACCTGCAAACGCAGAACCTGACACGCAACATCATGCGGAAATCTCGTCTCACCCTGACGCGGAAAGCATTGCAGATAAATTGCAACGTATTCGTGCCGTCGTTGGGCAATCGGCGACACAGGAGCAGGATGATGGCTCCTTGGCCGCTGAATTCACCGAAGATCAGCACGCCCTGGAACCAGAGGCGCCGATTACAGAGCTCGAACCCGAAAACGATGTCGATAACGCAGATATGACTGTGGATGCTCCAGCAGCCGAAATCGAAGACGATTTTGAAGAGGAGAGCATTCCGCAAACCAATGATGATGTGCCATTGGAGGACACTCCTGTCTTCGATGCGACTTTTGCGGATGACGATGCGCTTTTGGCTGACCTTGCCGATAAAATCGCTCCGGTTGATGCGACAGAACCTGATGTCGAACCTGTTGCAGAAACCGCGCTCGACGACGACGCGCCTGATGCAGATGACGATGCTGTTCTGTCCAGCTTGACCGACAAAATTGATGCACCGCAGAGTGAAGATGCACCAAAGTCGCTAATCTATGAAGCCGATGAAGCCGATGAAGCCGATGAAGCCGATGAAGCCGATGAAGCCGATGAAGCCGATGAAGCCGATGAAGCACAGATGGAAAACAGCGCATCTGCTGTAAAGGCCTTGCTAAAAAATTCGGCGGAAGAGGCACCGGTTGCGCCAGTGCGGGCCCAAGTCTTGCGTTTACGCAAATCAGATCTGCGCGAAAAAGTAGAGCCTGTGGCAGACGACGTGTTGGATGTTGATCCGCCTGCAGAAAAGGAGGACTTCCTCGATGTGGCGAAACTCGACGGGTTTGACGACCTCGAAGGTTTCGACATGGCCAGCGACACCAGCCTCTCAGACGATGAAGAAGCCGAGCTGATGGAAGAACTGGCCGATGTGGAACGCACATTTGCCCAGCCATCCGATCTGCCAGACACTGACACAGCGCCAGAGGTTGAAAAGCCGCGCAATACATTGCCAGAAGCAGATGACGCGACGATGTCAAACCTATTGGATCAAGCTGATGAACAGCTCAATGAACCAGAAGGCAACCGGCGTCGCGACGCGATTGCGCAGCTCAAGGCCGCAGTTGCTGCGACCGAAGCCGCCCGTCAGCTAGGCGAAACATCTGACGACGCAGACAAGGCAGAAGACGCGTTTCGCGGTGACCTGAACGAGGCGGTCCGTCCGCGCCGTCCAGCTAAAGCCGCGCAAACGCCAGTTCGCCCATCGCGTCCGCGTCCGGCACCGCTGAAACTCGTTGCATCGCAGCGTGTGGATGCACCGGCGCCGCAGCCTGATGCTGCGGTCGAGCCGCGCCGAGTGGCAAAGACGGTTGAAACGATCAGCCCCGCCGCGGCCAGCAGCTTTGCAGAGTTCGCCGAAAGCATGGGGGCATCTGCTCTGCCCGACCTGCTTGAAGCAGCCGCAGCCTACACCGCCTTTGTCGAAGGATCAGAGGATTTCTCGCGTCCACAGATCATGAAAAAGGTACAGCTGACATCCGATGTGGAATTCAGTCGCGAGGATGGGTTGCGATCATTCGGCACGCTCTTGCGTGAAGGCCGTATCAGCAAGGTGCGCAGCGGGCGCTTCGTCGTATCAGATGAAACTAGGTTCCGGCCCGCTGGCTAAACACCGAAAATAACAAAAAGGCGGAGGGTAAAACCTTCGCCTTTTTTCTTGCGCCATCGCTGGCGTTTTGCATCAAAAATGTCGTGGCGGCCCGCAGGGGCGCCCCATTGGGATCACCTGTCGTCGCGGGGCGCGTCGGGATCTGGTTGCCCGATCCCCAGAAAAACACGCTTGAACGGGAACACCCAGCCGATCCCCAAGGCGACATAGATCAAAAACTCGATCGCAATCGGCGCACGCGTCGCCACGCTCATGATCGCAACGGCGACCAAAATGTAAATTGGCAGGAAAACCACCAATAAGAATAGCGCCCAGCGCCGCCGTTGTTTATATGTTAATGCCATATCAATCCGCAAATGGGTCCGTCACAAGGATAGTGTCCTCGCGTTCTGGTGATGTGGAAACTAGGGCGACAGGGCAATCAATCAACTCTTCCACGCGGCGCACATATTTGATAGCCTGCGCGGGCAGATCATTCCAAGATCGCGCACCTTCTGTGCTTTCGGACCAGCCCGGCATTTCTTCGTAAACAGGAGTGCAGCGCGCCTGATCTTCGGCAGCGGTCGGTAAATAATCCAGCGTCTCGCCGTCCAGTTCATAGCCCACGCATAGCTTGAGCGTCTCAAAGCCGTCCAAAACATCCAACTTTGTCAGGCATATACCCGTAATTCCGGATGTTGCACATGTTTGGCGCAGCAATGCCGCATCAAACCAGCCACAACGGCGCTTGCGCCCTGTCGTCGTGCCAAATTCATGGCCCCGCTCGCCCAAACGCTGACCATCGTCGTCTTCCAATTCTGTTGGAAACGGCCCCTCGCCCACGCGTGTCGTATAGGCTTTGACGATCCCCAGCACATAATCAATGGCCGTCGGCCCTAGGCCCACGCCCGTCGCCGCTTGACCCGCGATCACGTTGGATGAGGTCACAAACGGGTAAGTTCCGAAATCAATGTCGAGCAGCGCGCCCTGCGCCCCTTCAAACAAAATGCGTTTCCCTGCTTTGCGCTTTTCATTCAGCACTTTCCAAACGGGTGCGGCGAATGGCAGGATTTTTGGTGCAATCGCACGCAGTTCAGATAGCAATTCTTCGCGGTCGACTTCGGCATAACCCAAACCTTTGCGTAAAGGGTTGTGGTGCTGCAAGGCGCGGTCAACACGGGCCTCCAAGGTTGCATCGTCAGCAAGATCAGCGACGCGCACGGACCGGCGGCCCACCTTGTCTTCATATGCGGGCCCGATGCCGCGACCAGTTGTGCCGATCTTTGTGCCTGCACTTGCAGCCTCTTCGCGCAAACGGTCCAATTCGCCGTGCAGTGGCAGGATCAACGGCGTATTTTCAGCGATCATCAGGTTGTCGGCGTTAATCGCAACACCCTGCTCTTCAATGGTCGCAATCTCTTTCATCAGGTGCCATGGGTCTAGCACCACGCCGTTACCAATGACAGACAACTTGCCGCCGCGCACAACGCCGGATGGCAATGCGTGCAATTTGTAAACCTTGCCGTCGATCACAAGGGTATGGCCTGCATTGTGCCCCCCTTGGAAACGCGCGATCACATCTGCGCGCTCGGACAACCAGTCCACGATTTTGCCTTTACCTTCGTCACCCCATTGGGCGCCTACGACGACGACGTTTGCCATATTAGATAGTCCTTTTCAGAATCCCGCCCCCGCTATAGCGATACGGCCCCCTGTGCGAAACCGCAAAATGCGGACTGGACCGCGCCACGCCCAATTGGCATTGTCGCGCCAAGTTGAAAACGAGGAACACCATGGGCTTTTTGATCCGTTGGGCGTTGGCATTTATCCTGTTGGCCGCGACCTATAATCCGACACCGTGGAATTTCGTGCGCTGGGGCATGGCGAATTATGCCGACATGCTTTCTGTGACCGTGCTGATCGGGCTCGTTTTGCTGATCGGTTATATCATCTATTTGCGCGCGACCCTGCGATCTATTGGTTTGTTCGGGATGCTTTTGGTGCTGGCTGTCGCCGGCACATTACTATGGGTGCTTTTCGACCAAGGGATCATCAGCCTAGCCGATCCAACCATCAACACATGGATCGGCATCGTGGTTATGTCGCTGGTGCTGGCAATTGGCTTGTCTTGGTCCATTGTCCGGCGCAAGATTTCTGGCCAAGCCGATGTGGATGATGTTGACGACTAAAGCGTCAGGTAACCCGCGAAAAGCGCGGCAGCCACAACAATAAGATATAGCGCCTTCAGCCCGCGATGCGCCAGCGGATATGGTGCGTTATTGTTCACCAGAACAACTGCAACCGCTAACATCAAATGTGGGCTATTGTCATCGGCCCCTTGCGACTCAAATACAAGCGCGGTCAGCGCAACCACAATTAAAAAGCTGGGCACTATACGCCACGGCAGTTTCCATCCTGCGAAAATTTCCTTGTCGAGATCATAGAGCGCAAGGCGCTCTGGCTCGACCGTTTGCGGTTTTTGCAACTTGGCAATGACAAAGCCAAAAAATGCGCCGCCCAGAAGCCAAATTGCGAATTGTATCGGCATTAAAGGCCAAAACGTAAGGATCGTCGCCACCCCCCACATGCTGCCCATAGTCCAGCCCAAATAAAACCGTGCGTATTTGGGCGGCGTGGCAGAGTTTAGGTCAATGGTTGCGCCATCAATCGCAGATTTGGTACACACACCCAGCGCGAAGCCAAAGAAGGCCCGCAACAATAGTTCGTCAGCGAGCGGGCCATCTTCCATGGAGCCGATCACATAAACCAGGACCGCAAAGATGCAGCCAGTACCGATCCCGTCATATTGTACCATAATTGATTTTAGCACTAAAAATTGTGGTCCAAAATTGAAGTCATCGCGCATAGGTTGCATCCAATTCACATGATATTCAATCCCCTCTTGCGACAGCTGCCTCAAAACAATAGATAGCCCAAGAACCATAGATTAATCACAGGCCGCCATTCATGGAAAACGTCGTACTTGTCATCCACCTGATCCTTGCACTTTGCCTGATCGGGACCGTGCTGATGCAACGCTCTGAAGGCGGCGGTTTGGGGATTGGCGGCGGTGGCGGCGGCGCCCAAGGCAGCCGTCCTCCGGCCAATGCGATGACCAAATTCACTTGGATTTTGGCGATTGGGTTCATTTGCACATCCATCGCGCTGACATTGATCGCAGCTGATCAATCCGCGGGCGCATCGGTTGTAGACCGCTTGGGTGACGCGCCGGTAGCCGAAGAAGGCGTCGTAACGCCAGACTTGGGCGAAAGTCTGCTGCCACCGTCTGATGGCGACGCGCCACTGGTCCCAGCAAGCGAATAAGCTACCAGTTCTGCTGGTTTAGCGAAAATTGCACACATGATCTTGCGTCAGCCATTGCGCTGACGCACCGAATCCGGTAATACTTAAATCCCGTGAGTATACGAATTTCGCGGTTCGGATTTCCACATATATTGACTATTCTGAACCACGCTCGGGGGCGCTTTTGCTATGGCACGTTATGTTTTTATCACCGGTGGCGTTGTGTCGTCCTTGGGCAAAGGGCTTGCATCTGCCGCCCTTGGCGCATTGTTGCAGGCACGTGGCTATTCGGTGCGCTTGCGCAAGCTCGACCCCTATTTGAACGTCGATCCAGGCACGATGTCCCCGTTTGAACATGGCGAAGTCTTTGTGACAGATGATGGCGCCGAAACCGATCTGGATTTGGGGCATTACGAACGGTTCACGGGCGTTGCTGCACGCAACACTGATTCCGTGTCGTCAGGCCGCATCTATTCGACCGTGTTGGAAAAAGAGCGCCGCGGCGATTATTTGGGTAAGACCATTCAGGTGGTCCCCCACGTCACCAACCAGATCAAAGAGTTCTTGGATGTGGGCGACGACGAAGTTGATTTCATGCTGTGTGAAATCGGCGGCACCGTGGGTGACATCGAAGGCTTGCCGTTCTTCGAAGCGATCCGTCAATTTTCACACGACCGCCCGCGCGGCGAATGCATTTTCATGCATCTGACTTTGCTCCCATATCTGGCTGCCTCGGGCGAATTGAAAACAAAACCGACACAGCATTCTGTCAAGGAACTACAATCCATTGGCATCGCGCCAGATGTGCTCGTGTGCCGGTCCGAACACCCGATCCCCGACAAAGAACGCGAAAAGATCGCGCTGTTTTGTAATGTGCGTAAGGAACATGTGGTCGCGGCCTATGACCTGAATTCCATCTACGAAGCCCCGTTGGCATATCATAAGCAGGGTCTTGATCAGGCTGTATTGGATGCTTTCCAAATTGCGCCCGCGCCGAAGCCTGACCTGTCCCGTTGGAACGATGTTTACGACCGTATTCACAACCCCGAAGGCGAAGTCAAAATCGCCATCGTCGGCAAATATGTGCAGCTTGAAGACGCGTATAAGTCATTCAAAGAGGCCCTGACCCACGGCGGCATGTCCAACCGTGTGAAGGTTAAGGTCGAATGGGTCGACGCCGAAACATTCGACAAAGAAGACGCTGCCCCGCATCTGGCAGGCTTTCACGGTATTCTTGTGCCTGGCGGCTTTGGCGAGCGCGGCACCGAAGGCAAGATCAAAGCGGCCCAATTCGCCCGCGAAAAGGACATCCCCTATTTCGGGATTTGCTTGGGCATGCAAATGGCCGTGATCGAAGCCGCGCGCAATGTCGCGGGTATTAAGACCGCTGGGTCCGAAGAATTCGACCATGAAGCCGGCGGCAAGCGATTTGAACCGGTTGTTTACCACCTTAAAGAATGGGTCCAGGGCAACCACGTCGTTGCGCGCAAATCCAACGACGACAAAGGTGGCACAATGCGTCTGGGTGCCTATAGCGCCACATTGGCCGAAGGGTCCAAGGTCGCAGAAATCTACGGTACAACCGCGATCGAAGAACGCCACCGTCACCGGTATGAAGTCGACACGAAATACCGCGACCAGCTTGAAGATTTGGGCCTGTCATTTTCGGGTATGTCACCTGATGGCAAGCTGCCAGAGATCGTGGAATGGAACGACCATCCATGGTTCATTGGTGTGCAATTCCATCCAGAGCTAAAGTCAAAACCGTTTGCGCCGCATCCCCTGTTTGCTGATTTTGTGCGCGCAGCGGTCGAAAATTCGCGCCTGATGTAAGCGGATTTGGGGGCGCTGCCCCCGGCCTGCGGCCTCCCCCGAGGTATTTTCGGCCAGAAGAAGGAGAGGCGTTTGCTGTCTTATCAACACGGGTTTCATGCGGGCAATATGGCCGATGTGCATAAACATGCATTGTTGGCATGGATGTTGTCGTATTTGACGCGCAAGGATAAGCCGCTGTCATATCTCGAAACCCATGCAGGCCGCGCCCTTTATGATTTGGCAAGCGACGCCGCGCTGAAAACCGGAGAGGCCGCGCGCGGCATTGCATTGGCCGAGAGTTGGTTCGCCGACGATCATCCATACGCGCGCGTTTTGCGCGATTTGCGAGAGGTTGAAGGCACAGATGCCTACCCCGGATCGCCAATGATTGCCGCCCAGTTGTTGCGCGACTGTGACCAGATTGATCTGGCCGAGTTGCATCCTGCCGAAGTTGAAGCCTTACGCGATGCCTTGATCCGCTTTCCCGCCGGTTGCCACCATATTGACGGCTGGCAGATGGTCATGTCCAAAAGCCCACCAACCCCGCGCCGTGGCATGATGTTGGTTGACCCCTCTTTCGAAGTGAAAACCGATTACGACACGATCCCTGATTTCTTCGCCAAGATACACCGCAAATGGCCTGTGGGCGTTTTGGCGTTGTGGTATCCGATTTTGGTCGATGACCGGCACAAACCGATGACGTCGGCGTTGATGGCCGCGATCCCTGATGCGACATTGCACGAGGTCCGTTTCCCCCCTGCCCGTGCGGGCCATGGTATGGTCGGGTCGGGCATGTTTGTCGTCAACGCCCCCTATGGGTTTGATGCAGAGGCCGCGTGGTTGTCGACGAAATTTGAGGAGCTTTAACATGACAAAAGGATATTGGATCGCTCAGATCGATGTGACCGATCAGGACGCATATGTCGCCGGATATATTGCAGCGGCTAAGGAAACACTGGCCGAATATGGCGCGGTTTTTAAGGTGCGCGGCGGTGAACGCACAGTGGCAGAGGGCCAAGCCCGCGCCCGCACTGTTGTGATTGAATTCCCAAGCTACAAAGCCGCCTTGGACTGCTATGCATCAGACGGCTACCAACACGCCAAGGCCAAACGCGACCCGATTGCGACCGGCGATTTGGTGATCATTGCGGGCTATGACGGCTAAAGGGGTTTTCGCGCCTTGCCTGCCGCCCTATATCTAACCCATGTTTACAGATCTTCTTCGCCGCCTGACACAGGCCACCCCCGAACCCTTGCCCGACGCGGATGCGCGCATTGCAATCGGCGCTGTACTGGTTCGGCTTGCGCGGTCTGATGGGGATTATTCCCCCGTTGAAATTGCCCGCATCGATGCGATTTTGGCCGCACGCTACGGCCTTTCCGACCCCGCCCCGCTGCGCGCCCAATGCGAAGCGTTAGAAGCAGAGGCACCTGACACAGTCCGCTTTACCCGCGCGATTAAGGATGCTGTGCCCTATGATGATCGCCGCGCCGTGATCGCCGCTATGTGGGACATCGTATTGGCAGATGGCGAACGGTCGGATGAAGAAAACAGCATCATGCGCATGATCGCACCGTTGCTGGGCGTCACCGACCAAGACAGCAACGCCGCCCGCATCGCGGTCGAGGCGGCCAAGTGATCGCCAGTCTGCCCATGTATGACCGGCCTGCGAATGCGGCGGCGCATGATATTCTATGGGCATTGATCCGCGATAATCTACGCGATGCGGCCGTTCAAGCGCCTGACACGCTGGACCGTGGCATTGCCCATATGACTGGATGGGGGCGCGACGACCTTGTGCTTGGTCAGATTTGTAACCTGCCACTTCGGGCCAAATTTCGCCCCATGGTCACGATGATTGGTGCCGCAGACTACGGCCTGCCCGACTGTCCGGCAGGGCATTACAACAGCGTTTTCATCGTACATCGCGATGCGGATGGGGATAGCCCATTGGATTTCATAAATGGCCGGTTCGCATCCAACGGGTTGATGTCGCATTCGGGTTATGGCGCACCACAAACTTGGGCGCGCGACCATGGGGTACAATTTGCTGCTCCGATGATGACCGGATCACATGACCGCAGCCTTGCGATGGTCGCGTCCGGCCGCGCTGACATTGCAGCCATCGATGCGCAGACTTGGGTGATGCAGCAGGTCGATTCGGTAGATGCCGCCAGCGTACGCGTTATTGGCACCACCGCCCCATCCCCAGGCATGACATTCATCACGCGAAAAGGCCAAAACCCTGCCCCCTATTTCACAGCGATCAAGGCCGCGATTGGCGATCTGCCGGCTGAATGCGTCAATTTGCTCGGCCTTCGCGACATCGTGGCGCTACCAGATGCGGCTTATGGTCTGCCCCTACCCCCGATGCCACAAGCAATCGACGCATAACCCAGCGGAAAACGCATCACCCGTTGCAAATGTTTCGAAACTCATGCCTAATCACTGGTGAAATTACGCAAAGCTGCCAACACCGTGACCTCTGCCCAACCAGTTATTGAAATCCGCGACCTGCATAAATCCTATGGCGATTTAGAGGTGCTCAAAGGTGTCGACATCACCGCGCCAGCGGGCCATGTCGTGTCGTTGATCGGGTCGTCGGGGTCGGGCAAATCCACGCTGCTGCGCTGTGCGAACCTGCTTGAAGACAGCCAGCAGGGCGATGTGCTGTTTTGCGGCGAACCTGTCACTTGGAAAGGCGCAGGACTGAACCGCCGCCCGTCTGATCGCAATCAAATCACCCGCATCCGCACGAACCTGTCCATGGTGTTCCAACAGTTTAACCTTTGGGCGCATATGACGATCCTTGAAAACGTGATGGAAGCACCCGTAACGGTGCTCAAACGCGACCGCGCGGAGGTTGAAGCATCCGCGCGCAAATACCTTGATAAGGTTGGCATCGGCGACAAATGTGATGTCTATCCTGCCCAGCTTTCGGGCGGCCAGCAACAACGCGCCGCCATTGCGCGCGCATTGTGCATGGAACCCAAGGCATTGCTGTTTGACGAACCCACCAGCGCCCTTGATCCTGAATTAGAACAAGAGGTTGTGAAGGTCATCAAAGACCTTGCAGCCGAAGGGCGCACAATGATCATCGTCACCCACGATATGCGGCTTGCTGCCGATGTGAGCGACCATGTGGTTTTCCTCCACTTGGGGAAAATCGAAGAAGAAGGCCCGCCAGAGACACTTTTTGGCACGCCCAAAACCGAACGGCTGCGCGGTTTCTTATCCGCAGGCCAGCCAACTTAACCATCATCAACTCCGGAGAAACCTGATGAAAAACCTTATCCTAAGCACGGCTGTTCTGGCTCTGACTGCTGGCGCGGCACTTGCAGACGCGCATTCCGTTGTCCGCATGGGCACCGAAGGGGCTTACCCTCCGTATAACTTCCTCAACGACGCTGGCGAAATTGACGGGTTTGAGCGTGAACTGGGTGACGAGCTGTGCACACGCGCTGAATTGACATGCGAGTGGGTCACAAACGAATGGGATAGCATCATCCCGAACCTCGTGTCCGGTAACTACGACACAATCATCGCAGGCATGTCCGTGACTGATGAACGCAAAGAAGTCATCGCGTTCTCTGAGCAGTACACATTGCCTGACCCATCCGTTTACCTAACGATGTCCGATGCGACTGACCTGACAACAGGCGTGATCGCAGCGCAGGCTGGCACAATTCAGGCGGCTTATGTTGCTACAACCGGCGCAACACTGCTGGAATTCGCGACACCTGACGAAACAGTCGCAGCTGTGAAAAACGGCGAAGCAGACGCGGTTCTGGCTGACAAGGCATTCTTGCTGCCAGTGGCCCAAGCTGATGCGGATCTGGCACTGGTGAACCAAGACGTCATGATCGGTGGCGGCATCGGCATCGGCATGCGCCAGTCCGATACAGAGTTGAAAGCGAAATTCGACGCGGCCATCAATTCGATGAAAGCGGACGGCTCTTTGAATGAATTGATCTCCAAGTGGCTGCCAGAAACGGCCCTCTTCGAGTAATCGATATCCGCGCGCTCCCACCAATTGGGGGCGCGCACCCCTGCCTCGCATTGTTCCAAATACTCAAAATCCAACACCACCACGGGTGTCCCCATCTTTTCATTTTGCGCAGACCCTGCAACCCTTGAAGGCCTGACATGGCTGTCGTGCTACCTGACCACAGGCAAGCACATGGGATTCTATTGGTCATTCGGCACCGTGCTTTTACTTCTCGCCATCACGGCCCCTGTTTCACTCGCTTTCGGGTTCGGTGGCGCCTCCGCCGCCCGCAGCCACATTGCGCCTCTGCGCTGGATCGGCAAAGGATACATGGCCATCGTGCGCGGCATCCCAGATATCGCGTTTTTCCTATTTTTCGTCATCGCTCTGGATCAGGGCCTCGAATACTTGCGCCACAAATTCAAGTGCCCCGATTGGTCCGAACCGATCCGGCAGGGCAATGATTTTGTGGTTTGTAACGCCGCCAAACTGCCCTTAGGCAACGCCCCGCAATGGGTGCATGAAACCTATGGATTTGCGCTCGCAATCCTGACATTTGCCATTGTTTTCGGGGCCTTTGCGGCCAATGTCCTCTTTGGTGCAATGCGCGCCGTGCCCCGCGCGCAGTTAGAAACCGCCGAAGCCTACGGGATGAGCCGCCGCCAGACGTTCTGGCGCGTTTTGGTTCCGCAAATGTGGGTCTACGCCCTGCCCGGCCTATCGAACCTATGGATGGTCCTGATCAAGGCAACCCCCCTGCTGTTCCTCTTGGGCGTCGAAGACATCGTCTATTGGGCGCGCGAACTTGGTGGCGCGAAAACCCCTAATTTCACCGCTTATCCGCACGCAGACTGGCGCATGTGGTATTTCGCGTTTCTGCTGGTGTTCTATCTGTGCTTCACCAAATTGTCCGAAGTCGTGCTATCGCGCATCACCTCCCGCCTTAGCCACGGCCAAGCCACCACCGCAGGCGAAGCCCAACGTAAGGCGGCCATCTGATGGAAGACTGCATTCAAACGATCATCGACTACGGCCTGCGGTCCCAAGGGATCGGCGAGCGCCTATTGCCGCGCAATGACTTCACCCTGTGCCAGCAATTCACGCTGATCGGGTCCGGCATGATCTGGAACATCTATTTCGGCATTTGTGCCCTGCTCGCCGGCTTCGTTTTCGCAACCGTTTTGGCACTGGGCAAAGCCGCGCGCAGCCCGTTCCTGCGCAAACCGGCGGAATGGTTCATCTTTATCTTCCGTGGATCACCCCTGTTTATTCAGTTCTTCTTTGCCTATTTTTTGTTCCTCTCGCTCAAAAACACGGTCCCGTTTTTCTCGCCGCTGACCTCTGCTTGGCTTGGCGCATTGGTCGTGTTGTTCTGCAACACATCCGCCTACACGGCAGAGATTTTCTACGGCGCACTGCAATCCATCCCCAAGGGCGACACAGAGGCGGCCGATGCCTACGGCTTGTCGGGGTGGTCGCGGTTCAAACGGGTGATTTGGCCCACGATGCTGCGGCTGGCTTGGCCGGCCTATACGAACGAGGCCATCTTTTTGTTCCACGCAACAACATTGGTGTTCTTCACCGGTTTTCCGGCCAAACAACAACGCGGCGACGCGCTGTATTACGCCAATTATTTCGCAGATAAGACATTCAACCCATTCATCCCCTATCCGATCCTGGCCATGTATTTTGTGATCCTCACGCTTATCGTCATCGGCATATTTGGCCTATTCAACAAACGCCTAAATCGCCATTTGCCAGCAGAGCGGCGCGCGAAAATCAAGCTGCGCCCACAGGTGATCCGGTGAGCTGGCTCGACGATCACCCAGAGGTGCGCAATGTGCGTTGCGGCGCGGCTGATCTGAATGGTCAAGCCCGTGGCAAACGTGTGCCTCGCAAATTCGCTGCCAAACTGGAAGAAGAAGGCACCCGTTTTCCGCTGTCTGTCCTGAACCTCGACATCTGGGGGGAAGACATCGACGACAGCCCGCTTGTTTTCGAAAGCGGCGACGCCGACGGCGTTCTGCTTCCGACAGAGCGCGGCTATGTCCCCATGCCTTGGCTGTCATCTCCGTCTGCGATCCTGCCGCTGTGGTCGTTCCACGAAGATGGCACACCATTTGCAGGCGACCCGCGTCATGCGCTGGCCAGTGTCGTGGCCCGTTACGACGCCATTGGCCTGACCCCTGTGGTCGCAACTGAAATGGAATTCTATCTGATTGACGATTCAGGCCGCGAAATCCGCCAGCCCAAGTCACCGAAATCCGGCAAGCGCCGTGCTGGCGCTGAAATCCTATCGCTTCGCGCGCTGGACGCATTCGATAGGTTTTTCAACGACCTCTATGACGCATGCGACGACATGGGCATCCCCGCCGAGGCCGCAATTTCCGAAGGTGGCATCGGCCAATTCGAAGTGAACCTTGAACATGTCCCCGACGCCCTTAAGGCCGCCGACGACGCATGGCTTTTCAAAATGCTGGTGCGCGGATTGGCCCGCAACCACGGCATGGCCGCGTCATTCATGGCAAAACCCTATGAAGATTACGCGGGCAACGGGCTGCATACACATTTCTCTGTGCTGGACAAAAACGGCAATAATGTTTTTGCAAATGGCACCGCCGAAGGATCTGACCTGTTGCGCAACGCCATCGCGGGATGCCTTGCAGGCATGCCGGAACTCGCGCTGATTTTCGCGCCCCATGGCAACAGCTATGAACGGCTTGTGCCCGGACAACATGCGCCCACGTCAATTTGCTGGGCGTTTGACAACCGCACCGCATCCATCCGCGTGCCCGGCGGCAGTTTTGACGCGCGGCGCATCGAACATCGCGTCGGTGGCGGCGATGTGAACCCCTATCTGTTCTTGGCCGCCGTGCTTGGGTCTGCCCTGATCGGGATCGAAGACGCCATGCAAGCCCCCGCGCCCATCACTGGCAGCGCATATGACCAAAAGCTGCCGCAGCTCCCCAGCACATGGGCCGACGCGATCAATGCATTCGATCAAGGCGCCCTATCGCGGCGCATTTTCAATGCCGAACTTGTCGACAATTTGCTGCGCACCAAGCGGCAGGAAATGTTCCATTTCAACGAACTTACGCCCGAAGAACAGCTTGATCTCTATCTCGATACGGTGTGATCTGATTCCTATCAACACATAGGGTAAGTTATGAAAATCGGCATTCTGCAGACCGGCCACGCGCCGGACGAAATCCAAGACCAGCTTGGCGATTACGATACAATGTTTGGCAAATTGCTGGCGAATGAAGGCTTCACCTTTGAGACCTTCAACGTGGTGGACATGGATTTCCCCGAGGCGGTCACGACTTGTGATGGCTGGCTTGTCACCGGCTCGCGGCATGGCGCATATGAGGACCACCCGTTTATTCCCCCGCTCGAAGACTTTATTCGCAAGGCCCGCGACAGTGATGTGCCAATGGTTGGGGTCTGTTTTGGTCATCAGATCATCGCCCAAGCGCTGGGTGGTAAGGTCGTCAAATTTGATGGCGGTTGGGCTGTGGGGCGGCAAACCTATGACTGGAACGGCGAAGAGGTAGCGCTCAATGCATGGCACCAAGACCAAGTCGTGGACCTGCCCAAAGGGGCCAAAACGATCGCGGGCAACGCGTTTTGCGAAAACGCCGCCGTGGTTTACGGGCGTGAAGCATTTACCGTGCAGCCGCACCCCGAATTTGGCGATGAAATGATCGCCGGTCTGGCACGGCTGAAAGGCCCCGGTATCGTGCCTGATCCATTATTGGACGCCGTGCAGGCCAATATGGGAAAGACGAACGAAAACAAACGACTGGCCGTCACCATCGCGCAATTCTTTCGCGAAAGACGGGTCGTATGAGCTGGATCAACGAAATCCCTGATGCGGCCCGCACCTATGTTGAAAACAACCGTTTGGACGAAGTTGAATGTGTGATCGCTGACCTGCCCGGTATTGCGCGCGGTAAGGCGGTGCCTGCCACCAAATGGGAAAAACAACCGCATTTCCATCTTCCCAACTCGATCTTTTTTCAGACCATAACAGGTGACTGGGGAGAGGCAGCAGGCCCCGGCGGCTGGACCGAGCCCGATATGATCTTGCGCCCCGATATTACGACAGCATCCGCCGCACCTTGGACCGCAGACGGCACCCTGCAGGTGATCCACGATGCGTTTGACCAAAAGGGCGATCCCGTGGGATTTGCCCCGCGCAATGTGCTCAAACGCGTCGTAGAGCTCTATAAAAAACAAGGTTGGACCCCTGTAGTCGCCCCAGAAATGGAGTTTTATCTGGTGGGCCGCAACATTGACCCCGCCAAACCGATTGAACCGATGATGGGCCGCACAGGGCGTCCTGCGGCGGGGCGGCAAGCCTATTCCATGTCCGCTGTCGACGACTATGGCCCCGTGATCGACGACATCTATGAATACGCCGAAATCCAAGGCATCGAGATTGACGGGATCACGCAAGAAGGCGGCGCGGGGCAGTTGGAAATCAACCTGCGCCATGGCGATCCTGTCGAGTTGGCCGATCAAGTGTTCTACTTTAAGCGCTTGATCCGCGAGGCGGCTTTGAAACATGATTGTTTCGCCACTTTCATGGCAAAACCGATTGAAGGTGAACCGGGGTCGGCGATGCATGTGCACCATTCGGTTCTGGACGCGGATGGCACCAACATTTTCACCGGACCGCAGGGCGGCGAAACGGATGCGTTTTTCCACTTTATCGGCGGGCTGCAGGAACATTTGCCGTCGGTCATTGCTGTCATGGCACCCTATGTAAACAGTTACCGGCGCTACGTGCGCGACCATGCGGCGCCGATCAATCTGGAATGGGGACGCGACAACCGGACAACCGGCATTCGTATCCCGATTTCCGCCCCAGATGCGCGCCGGATCGAAAACCGGATCGCGGGAATGGATTGCAATCCTTATCTATGCATCGCGGCGTCATTGGCCTGCGGCTATCTGGGGTTGATGAACGAAATTCGCCCCGACAAACGCTATCAAGGTGATGCCTATGATGCAGAGGATGACATCCCAAACGGTTTGAATGCCGCGCTGGATTTATTTGATGCCGCCACTGAAATGCACGATGTGTTAGGACCCGAATTCGGTCGGGTTTATTCCATCGTGAAACGTGCCGAATACGATGAATTCCTGCAGGTCATTTCACCATGGGAGCGGGAACACCTGCTGTTGAATGTATGAACCCACTCTATCGCAACGACCGCGCGGGGCAATTTCCTAAAAGCTGGTATGCAGCCACCGCCAATATTCCGCCAGAGCGTCCGCCGCTTTATGGTGAAACCAATGCCGATGTTTGCGTTATTGGCGCGGGATTTACCGGCCTGACGGCTGCGCTTCGCTTGGCGCAAATGGGCATGTCCGTCGTCGTGCTTGATGCGCACCGCGTGGGGTTTGGGGCATCGGGGCGCAACGGCGGGCAGATTTGTTCGGGCTACAACAAAGGTCAGAAATGGCTAGCAAAGCGGCTAGGTGATACCCCTGCCCGCCAGCTTTGGGACATGGCCGAAAAGGCGAAAGCGGATTTACGCGCTCTTGCAGCCGCCCACGCGCCAGATGCGCGTTATACGGCAGGTGTGGCGCATGGGGCCTATAGCGCGGCTGAAGCGGCCGAAGATCATGCAGAAGCAGAGTTCCTGCAACGGACATACGGCTATGACCAAATTGAGCCGCTGGATGCGGCGGCCATGCAATCCATCGTCCAAACGCCCCATTATCAAGGCGGCACATTGGATATGGGCGGCGGTCATGTTCACCCACTTCGTTATGCCTTGGGGCTTGCACGCGCAGCTGAAGCGGCGGGGGTACGCATTTTTGAACGTGCCGAAGTACATCATATCGCAAAGGGCGATCCGGCCATTGTGCAAACCGATAAAGGCCGTGTGAAGGCGGGGCATGTGATTGTGGCGGGCAATGGATATCTGCCGCATATTGAGCGTAAAATTTCGGCGAAAGTCATGCCGATCAACAGCTTTATGGGGGCAACAGAACCGCTTGGTGATCAAGCGGCCGCTGTTTTGGCCCGCGACATTGCTGTGTCTGACAGCAAGTTCGTGGTGAACTATTACCGGCTGAGTGAGGATAATCGGCTTCTATTTGGCGGCCGCGAAAGTTATTCGATTGGATTTCCAACCGACATTGAAACCGCGCTTCATGCACGGATGGTGAACCTGTTTCCACAATTGTCGGCGGTCAAATTCGACTATGTTTGGGGCGGCACATTGGGCATTACGACCACGCGTTTGCCTGCTGTCCAGCGAATTTCACCCAATATTCTTTCGGCGACGGGGTTTTCCGGCCACGGCGTTGCATTGTCCGGCTTCGCGGGCAAACTCATGGCCGAGGCCATTGCAGGCCAAGCGGGCCGGTTTGATGTGATGTCCACACTGCCCACGCCCGCATTCCCAGGGGGCGGAGCGTTTCGTGCGCCTTTGCTGACGCTGGCCATGACATGGTTTGCGATGCGCGACAGGTTGGGGTTTTAGGGGCGCTGCCCCGGCCTGCGGCCTCCCCCGAGGTATTTGGGGCCAGAAGAAGCGCTGGCTACTTTCCCATTTTCGACAGTTTGTCCTGCATTTCTGCGAGCTGTTGTTTGATCGCATTCAGGTCATCTGCTGGTGCCGGTTCTGGCTCAGGTTCAGACGTGCCACCCATCAGACCGCCTGTCATTGCCTTGAAAAACGCTTGTTGCTGGGCTTGCATCGCCTCGAACCCGGGCATGTTGGCCATCGGGTTGGCCTTTGTCATATTATCCATCGCCTTGGACTGTCCCTCGCGCAGCATCTCGAAGCTGGCGGAAAGGAAATCAGGGACGACGGATGAAGCTTGGGTCGTATAGCTGCGCACAAGATCGGTCAGCAAGTCGACACCAAGAACGCTTTCGCCGCGGCTTTCGTGTTCTGCGATGATTTGCAACAGATACTGGCGGGTCAAGTCGTCGCCGGATTTCAGGTCGACAATCTGCACTTCGCGCCCTTCGCGGATGAAGGTCGCGATGTCTTCTAAGGTGACGTAATCGCTTGTTTCGGTGTTATAGAGCCGGCGGCTTGCATAACGCTTAATCAGCAGCGGTTTGTTGGTGTCAGCCACAGTCGTCCCTCCCAAGACTTGTTGCGATGCAGAAAGCCTATGCCGCAGTTGCGCAAAAGGGAAGCCAAATGCGTAAGGTTCCACCATAGAAAAAGGCGGGCTGCGTCAAGCAACCCGCCTCATCTTGATCCGGCATTTTCAGGGAGGAGCAGCCAGATCCAGTCAGTCTTTATACTTTTGCAGCTTTTTTCACGGCGTCAGTTGCTTCGGTTGTCGCTTTTTTCGCAACGGCCGTCATCTCTTCTGACATGTCTTTGCCTGCAGCCATGACGAGTTCCATAGTCTGAGTCTGTAGTTTTTTCGCGATTTCTGCGAAAGCGGACATGTGCTCCGCTGCAGATTCGGCTGTTGCAGTTGCAAAATCAGTTGCCGATTTCGCGTAGTCAGCAGGCTCTGCTTTCGCAGCGGAGACAGCTTGGAATTTGCCAAGTGTTTCAGATGTCCATTTTGCGGACAGCTCTGTGGACTTGTTCGCAGCGTCCAACGCAACAGCGGACATTTTTTCTGCCAGTGTTGTTTGGGACTTGAACGCGTCGTCCATTACTTTGGTGTCGACAGGAAATGCGCCCATCATATCTTTGAAAACAGCAGTAAAATCAGGAGTAGCAGTCATAATTTTATCCTTCGGGGTCATGCGGTGGGAGGAGCCGCGTTTCATCTCCTGACCTAGAGATACATGCTGCAGCGCGGCATTTCAAGTCTTTTTCTGCATCCGCACAATAATAATTGCTGCAACCGCGAATTCACCGTGTGACATATGTCCCTGGCGCATCGCCAAGATCGGTTTCCGGCGCGCGTGCTGGGTGCGATGGCTTGCCCCCCGCCGACAGCCATGTGCCCCAACGCGGCCACCATGATCCCTTATGCTTTGTCGCGGCAGCCTGCCAATCCGCTGGCGCGAGCGACAAATCAGTGTTGGTATAGTGTCCGTATTTGTTTTTACTGGGTGGATTTACGATGCCCGCGATATGGCCGGATTCCGAAAGGATAAAGGTCTTATCCGCAGATCCCATTTGCTGCACACCCCGATAACTGCTTTTCCAAGCCGCAATATGGTCGGTTTCGCAGGCGATGGCGCAAATCGGAACCGTAATGTCCGACAAGCGCAGGGTTGTCCCGCAGATTTCGAACCCATCTGTTGCGAATTTATCGCCCTGACACAGGCCACGCAGATATTGCACTGCCATAACCGCAGGCAGGTTCGTGCCGTCCCCGTTCCAGTAAAGCAGATCGAATGCAGGTGGTGCCTTGCCCATCATATAGCTTTTGATCGCGGGCCCATAGATCAGGTCATTGGACCGCAGAAAGCTAAAGGTGCGCGACATATAATAGGACGACATCATGCCCGTTTTTGCGGCTTCAGCCTCGATGCCGGATACGAAATCCTCGTCCAAGAACACGCCAACCTCGCCCCTGTCGGAAAAGTCCGTCAGGGTGGTAAATAGTGTCGCCGATTTGACCGAAGTATCGCCGCGTTGCGCCATAAGGGCCAAGGTGAGCGACAGCGTAGTGCCTGCAATACAATAGCCGACTGCGTTGACCTTCTCGACCTCGCATATGTCTTTAACCGTTGAAATTGCTGTTAAAAACCCGTCGTCAATATAGTCGGCCAGACCTGTATCGCGATAGCTGTCGTCGGGGTTCACCCATGACACGATGAACACCGTATGCCCTTGTTCGACCGCCCATTTGATCAAGCTATTTTGCGGTTTCAGGTCCAGAATATAGAATTTGTTGATCCACGGCGGGAAGATGATGAGCGGCGTTTGATGCACGGTCTCTGTCGTGGGGGCGTATTGGATCAGTTCAAACAGTCGGTTGCGGAACACCACCTTGCCCGGCGATGTACCTAAGTTTTCGCCGACCTTGAACGCCTCTTGATCGGCCAATGTGATAACAAGATCGCCGTTGTTCGCTTCGAGATCGGACACAAGGTTTTCGAGCCCCGCAACAAGGCTTTCGCCTTCGGTTTCAGCGGCCAACGCCAGTGCATCGGGGTTTGTAGCCAGAAAATTCGTTGGCGCCATCATATTGATGATCTGTTCACTGAAATAATCCAAACGGCGCTTTTCGCCCGCATCCAACCCTTCAACATCGGCGACGGCCTGTTGAATCAGCTGGGCATTCGTCAG
Organism: Yoonia sp.; assembly: GCA_965660685.1. GTDB lineage: Bacteria > Pseudomonadota > Alphaproteobacteria > Rhodobacterales > Rhodobacteraceae > Yoonia. The sequence continues at coordinate 53,375 of CBFIAX010000005.1, forward strand.
ATATTGCTGTTTGACGAAATGAAAATAGGGGTTCGTTTGCCACATTTCATTGGTGAACCGACGATCCGGCGGGCCGTCTTCGGCCGTGTCAGACACGGTTCGCTGCGCCATGATTTGTTGTGCTTCGACGTAGTGTTGCACCGTTTTGCCCCAATAGGCGATTTGATTTTCGAACAGTTTGGTCGGGTTATTGACCATCTCTGTCACGTAAGCCCCCGCCGCCTTAGCGTATAAATCGGGGCTTGGCCCTTGCAGCGATGCGGGTACGTCCCGCCCTTTGCCCATCACAGCGATGAGACGTTGGGTCAGTGTTTCGATCCGCGCAAGATTGGCCTCTAATTTGCCTGTGGCATCTGTGGGCGCATTAACTTTTCCAGAATCATTTGTTGTCATGTTCGCTCCGAGCGCCTAGTTTGCAGGTGCAGCATTTTCCAAAATGGCGAACGCAGCGACCCACAGGAGATGTCCCATGAAGTATATGATGACCTATGACCTAATGGAAAGCGTGCGTAACACGAACCAATGGCTGGGCGCGTCTGCGCGGGCATTCGCCAGCTTTCCTGCAATGCAAATAGGCGCGAACCCTGCGATGGATTGGCTGGGAGCATGGGGCGAGGTGACCGAACGCACGTTCAGCCGCATGGTCGTAAAGCCAGATTGGAACATCCCCCCGGTGACCGGCCAAAGTGGGCGGGATTTTCCAGTGGTTGTTGAAAAGGTCATGGAACGCCCATTTGGCGATTTGATCCATTTCACCATGCCGGGTCGAGAAACACGCAAACGCCGTGTTCTATTGGTCGCGCCTATGTCCGGCCATTATGCGACGTTGCTGCGCAAAACTGTGATTAGCTTGCTCCCCGACTGCGAGGTTTTCGTCACCGACTGGCACAATGCCCGCGACATTCCTGTCAGCGCAGGCAAATTCGATGTCGAGGATTACACAAGGTACCTTGTTGATTTCATGAAAGAACTCGGCAGCGACATCCATGTTATTGCCGTCTGTCAACCTGCCCCGCTTACACTCGCAGCCACGGCCTATTTGGCCGAAGAAGACCCTGATGCGCAGCCCAAAACCCTGACCCTGATCGGCGGCCCAATTGACCCTGATGCGAATCCGACAGAGGTGACCGACTTTGGCCGTTCAGTGACGATGGGCCAGTTGGAACAGACAATGATCCAGCGGGTCGGTTTCAAATATGCGGGCGTCGGACGCACCGTTTATCCCGGTCTTTTGCAGCTGTCGTCATTCATTTCCATGAACGGCGAAACCCATATGAGCGCGTTTCGCGATCAGATCATCCGCACGGCCAAGGGCGAGGCGTCCGAGCATGACAAACACAACGCATTTTATGATGAGTACCTTGCTGTGATGGATATGCCTGCCGAATTTTACCTGTCCACAGTCGAGCGCGTGTTCAAGAACCGCGACATTGCCCGCAATGATTTTTCCGTGGATGGGCGCAAAGTGGACATTGGCAAAATCACGACCGTCGCCGTCAAAATCGTCGAAGGTGAAGCCGATGACATTTCCGCGCCGGGCCAATGCCTCGCTGCACTGGACCTTTTGACTGGTTTACCTGAGAGCAAAAAGGCCGCACATTTGGAACCAGGCGCCGGACATTACGGGATTTTCGCAGGCGGCAGCTGGCGCAACAATATCCGTCCGCTTGTGCTTGATTTTATTGATGCAAACGCCGGTTAACGTAACACCAAAGGCTGGCGCATCCATGTGCGCAAGGCTTGCGTGACCGCGTCGGGGTTTTCCAATGTGGGCACATGGCCTGCGTTTTCGATCACCTCTAGTTTTGCATAGGGGATCAATTCCGCGATGAATTCGTGGCGGCGTAATGTGTGCTGACCATCATGATCGCCACACATCACAAGCGCGGGCTGCTTAATCCGGCGCATAATGTCCTGCTGGTCTTTGCGGCGCTGTATTGCGCGGGTTTGGCGGACGTAGATATCCGGCCCCATGGCACGCGCCATATCCATCATCAATGACATCACATCCATCCGGTACGGACCCGGCGATAGCCAAGACGCTTGGATTTCAGACTGCATCGCATCCTCTAGCCGGCCAGCCTTGGCGGCGATGATATTGGGTTCACGCAAGGCCGCAACCTCTGGCGTGTCGGATTGCGCGTTGGTGCAGATAAAGGCGACACGGCTCACCCGTTCCGGTGCACGGCGCAGGATTTCCATGGCAACCATACCGCCCATACCCATGCCCGCCAGCGCAAATTTCTGCGGCAACCACGACAAAATTTGCGAGGCAACTTCTTCCATCCGTTCGCCGCCCGTGGTTGGCATAAACGAAATCGGCATTTCGGCGGACAACGTCGCGAACTGCGCGTAAAACACGCGCGCATCGCACATCATGGGCGGTATCAGAACCAGCGGTTCACTCATGCCCAGCACCTGTGAAATGTCATGTGATCTGCCCCAACCAATCTTGATCCGACTTTGGCCAATCCGCGCGTTCACCGCAAGGGCTATGCGGGCGCAAGCCGTCCGAACCAGCGCAAAATCGCCGCTGCTAAGGGTTTGGTTTGGCTGGGGCTAAACACATCACCCGCCATCACATGACCCATCGGGTCGTCTGACGGTCCTTGCATCAACGGATGCACCAACACGCGCCCTGCCCATCGGTCAATTACGTTTTGTGTGGCCGCAGCGCTCACCACCTGATCTGCTATGTTGAACGCAAACATCGCGGGCGTGCGCACTTGGGACAGATCCGAACGGCGGACCGCACGGACGGCCTCGCCCATCGGGAAAACAGCGCGCGTCGGATAACTTGTCGTCCAAAACGCGCCGTGGGCGTCGCTGATCACATCAAAGGACCGCGATTTTCCGGCAACGAGATGCCCCCAATGGCGCACGAACGGGAGGTCTAACAGTATTTGGGCAACCTTATTGGTAAGGCCAAAATTTGGCGAAATACAGACCAGCCCCGCGATCTGCGCACCGCGGGCTAAGGCGTCTACCGCCAATGTGCAACCCGTCGAACAGCCGATCACCAGCACCTGCTTACCAATTGTTCGGGCGACCATAAGCGCCTCTGCCACGTCGTTTTGCCATGCGGCAAATGTCGCATCACCCATAGCCGTGCCAGCTTGGCCGTGGCCAGTGAGCCGTGTGAAATGCAGGTTCGCGCCTAGCCCGTCCGCAACCAAATCCGGCAGCGGCCGCAATTCATGGCCCGTCGCCGAGAACCCATGGATGTAGAGCACCGCGATATCCGTCTGTACGCCCGCCTCCCCTGCCCAAACGATTGATTTGGCACAGCCTTCGCGCAGGTTTGGCACGCTAGCCTCGCGTGCGGCAAGCCAACCTTCAACCGTTACACAATCAACCATGTGACGCGATATGGCGACTGACAGGCCGATAGATTGCCAGAATTCCAACAATCGACACCCCGAAAATTACCGCAGGCACGATGGTCAGCGCATTGCGCAACGCGCCCAGCGCCTCTGGCGATTGATCGATCACACCGGTGGACGACGACTGCCACCCTGCGCTGGACAGCAATAGGCCGAGGACCAAAGGTGCAATCGCATTTGCCACCTTTTGTCCGAACAGCCAAACAGCGCTAAACGCGCCTTCGATTGCTTCGCCGCTTTCGGCGCGAGTGACGTCCATCAGATCAGGATACATCGCCCAAGGGATTTGCTGATAGGCCCCATTGGTGAACCCCGCCGCCAGAAAAAACAGCGCCATTGTGGTCACGCCGGTGGCCGGCAGGTTCATCCAGATGCCGACCAGCACGACGATGTATAGCCCGATGCCTGCGACCAACGCCCAAGATTTGCCCAGACGCGCACTGGTTTTGACCCAAATGAACTGGCTGATGACCGACCCAATGATGAACATCGCAAATAGGGTAGAAAACACACCAAGCGCGCTTGTCAGCCCTGACAGCGGGCTTTGCCCATCATCAACCATCAAATACAGCGCAGCCAATTGCAGCCCTGCAGCGATCAGCGCGACTGCGAGTGTTAAAAGGCCATAAAGCAAGACCAGCACGACAAAGGCGCGGTTCGCCATGACAAGGCGCAGCACGGACATGAAGCTGCCATTTGCAGGTGCCTTAAGCCTTGGAGCGCGACGGGTCGCGAAGAGCATGCCCCAAATGGTCAGCACTACGACAGGCGACACCATTAATACGGCGGAGAAGTATCCGGCACGCGTGTCCCCAGCCAAGGCAGGCACCAAAGCACCTGCAGTCAAAAGCCCGAGCGAGGCAAAGGTCATGCGAAACGCCATCATGGATGATCGCTCAACAGGGTCTTGGGTCATTTCGCCTGCCATCGCGCCGTAGGGAATAGCCACGAAAGTGAAGCCAATCGTCGCCACGCCGAAAAAGGCGATCACCCACCACGCGTTGGCTTGCCACGTCATGCCTTCTGGCACGGCAAAAAGCCCGACAATACCGAGGGCCAATACAACGGCGCCGACAGCGATCCATGGAGCGCGGCGGCCCCAGCGCGTGTTGGTCCGGTCTGATAGATAACCCACGAGCGGATCAGTGATCACGTCGAAGGCCAGCACTGCAAAGGTCACCACCCCGGCCACATCAGCAGGCACCCCAAGGAATGTTGTCAGATAGGTGAATACCAACAGCTGTTTGACCACAACAAAGACGTTCACGCCCATGTCGGCCAGTCCCCAGCCTGCCTTTTGTCCGATTGATAATGCCATGATGCGCCCTCCCCGACGTTTTGATCACGCTAGGGGGCAACAGGGATTCGCCCTATATCAACGTTGCGTCAGATGCGTTAAAACGCATCCTACGATGACACCTCTGCCACAGCGGTTGTGATTAGCTCAAGGCAGGTATCGTCAGAGAACCGGTGGTCGGCCCCATCGACGAGCGTCAAGCGCATGTCTGGCCCTTTCGCGTGGTCGAGCAAGCGTAGTGCGACGGACATTTCGACGTCTTTGTCCGCCGTGCCTTGCAGAAAACGCACAGGGAACGGCAGGTCCAACGGGTCGCGCAGCACAAGCCGGTTGCGTCCCTCTTCGATCAAACGTTTTGTTATGATGTAGGGTTCGCCATAGTCCGATGGCAACGCGACTTGGCCTGACGCCAGCTCAGCCTTATGGTCCGCATCAAATCCCGCCCACATGCTGTCTTCGGTGAAATCTGGTGCGGCGGCGATCGTGACCAGACCCGCGATGCGCTCTGGCATGTGGCGCGCGACCAAAAGCGAAATCCAGCCCCCCATGGATGATCCAACCAAAACCAGCGGGCCATCGATAAGTGAAAGTGCCGCGCAGGCGTCTTCGAACCAGTCCCCGATACAGCCATTGGTGAACTTTTCAGAGCTTTCGCCATGACCGGAATAATCGAAACGCAGAAATGCGCGGCCCTGCGCGCGGGCCCACGCCTCGAGGTGCACAGCCTTGGTCCCGCCCATGTCGGATTTGAACCCGCCAAGGAACACGACCGCGGGGCCAGCGCCCGACGTCAAATGATAGGCAAGCTTGCGGCCCTGTGTCGTTTGAAGGAACTCTGGCATCTTTGATCTTTCTTCGCTAGTTTCGCTAAAACTATCACGAAAAAAGGCCGCAACAAGCGCTGCGACCCTTCATTGTGTTTACGAAAAAGATTCGTCTATTGTTCGGCGGCGAAAATCACACCGAAGCCCAACTCTTCCAGACCTTCCCCACGATCAATAGAAATTGATCCGTTTCCGGTTCCAAAGAGCGCGGCGTCACCTTCCCCTACGAAGCCACCTTCAATCACTGCGTCATATGTGGTATCTTGATCAGTGCCAAAATACCCGTCAACGTCGCCAGAAAACGTACCAGTCGTCCCATCAATTTGCGCGGACAGTGTCAGTTCACCTTCAGACTCGCTTTCATCTTGCAAATCGTAAAAATTGGATCCCGTTCCAACAATATCGCCATCTTCAAAATCGACAGAGAGATTAAGCTGACCAACGGTGCGCGGATCACTGTCTCCTGTGACAACACCAGAGCCACCTAAAAGGACAACGCCTTCGTAATTCGCGACACCTTCTGCGGGCAAGGCGCTCGCGTCGTTGTAGACGCCACTCTCAATAGCTTCACCGTAATTCGCCTCAAGCCGATCAGCGATTTCGCCAATTGCGTCTAATGGAACCGGCACAACCGGATTGACAACGAGTGCTTGGTTTCCACCACACGCAGCGAGCGCCGCGACAAGTGGAACAGTTAAAATCAATTTCTTCATAATAGTCTCCTTAGAATCGGCGAAATTGCCGCTAGCAAAGAGCTTCAACAATCGGGACTTCGGCATCAATAGCTTATTCGCCCCTTCATTGCGGCCATAGACAACAGTGTTGTAGACGCATCATACAATTGGAAGTGGCGATTTTTTTATTTACCAAAAAGGGGCGGACCCTCGCGGACGCGCCCCAACTTCTAGCTTGAACGCTGCAGATTAATCAGCAGCAAAAGTAATCGCAATGGCATCATTGTCGGGTACGGTCTCACCAGCATCAATGACAATTGTGCCTTCGCCAGTGCCAAACACAGCTCCGGCATCATCGCCTAGGAAGTTACCATCGACCTCTGCGGTGACTTCGAGCAAATCAAACGGTGAGCTTAGGCTCCCCTCAACGGTCCCTGCAAAACCTGCATTGCTCCGATCGATATCGGCGTCAATTGTCAGTTCGCCTGTCAAATCGCCGGTGCCCTGACCATCCGTTAAGAAAAAGTTTGATGCCGTGCCGGTAAGTGAATTGTTTCCGAAATCTGCAACGACATCGACTTGTCCGAACGCCCCTACTTCAATCTCATCATAGTCAACGCCTGGCTCGTGGATTGCGATTACGCCTGTCATCGCAGCGCCGCCGCCAGCGGGAATATCCGCTGCTGCCGTGAAGGACCCGCTTTCCACATCATCGCCATAAGCATCGGCCAAAGCGTCCGCACGTGCCGCGATCGCCGTATCCGCCAATGGTGCGCTGACATCGAGTTCTGGCACTGGGGCAAATTCTGGTTCTGGCGCAGGATCTGTTGCTTGCGTGTTCGACCCACCACATGCAGCCAGCATAACAATTGCGGAAGACGCCATTAATGTTTGAAATTTCATATTTCTGGTCCAAATTTGTTGTAAAATACCCGTCTACAATCAACGTTTTGACGGGGAGTTCAACTGATTCCGCAAGGAAAAACAATCCGTTGCCGTTAGATCACGCAGACCGCTATCAACAGTTGACACGACAAGCCCATAGCGCCATTTATCCCCGACATATAACCCGCAACCGAGCGCACATAGTAGGCGCTAAACCGACGAGGAGCCTGAACCATGGCCCAAATCTCTTTGACTTTTCCCGATGGCAATGCGCGCCAATATGATGCTGGCATTACTGCCGCTGCTGTCGCTGCCGATATTTCATCCAGCTTGGCGAAAAAAGCCATTTCCGCGACGGTGAACGGCGCCCATTGGGACCTGCAGTGGCCGATCGATGTCGACAGCTCCATCGCGATCAACACCATGAAAGATGAAGAGCCCGCGCTTGAACTCGTCCGCCACGATCTGGCACATATCATGGCGCGCGCGGTGCAAGAATTGTGGCCAGATACCCAAGTTACCATCGGACCTGTGATCAAAGATGGCTGGTATTATGACTTTGACCGCAAAGAGGCATTTGTCCCCGACGATCTCGCCGCGATTGAAAAGAAGATGAAGGAAATCATCAACAAACGCGAACCCGTCCGTACCGAGATTTGGGAACGTGAAAAGGCTGTGCAATTCTATAAGGACAAGGGCGAGCCTTATAAGGTCGAACTGATCGAGGCCATTCCGGGCGACGAGCCGCTGCGCATGTATTGGCACGGTGATTGGCAAGACCTGTGCCGTGGTCCGCATTTGCAGCACACCGGTCAGGTGCCCGCTGACGGGTTCAAATTGATGTCCATCGCAGGCGCTTATTGGCGCGGCGACAGTGATCGCCCGATGTTGCAGCGCATTTACGGCGCTGCGTTCACCAACAAAGAGGGCCTGAAACAACACATGCACCGGCTCGAAGAGGCCGCCAAACGTGACCACCGTAAACTTGGCCGCGAAATGGACCTCTATCATATGCAAGAAGAGGCCCCTGGTCAGGTGTTTTGGCATCCGAACGGCTGGACAATCTATACCGAACTGCAAGATTACATGCGCCGTCGCCAACGCGCAGGCGGCTATGTCGAGGTGAACACACCGCAAGTCGTGAACCGCCAATTGTGGGAAAAATCTGGTCACTGGGAAAGCTATCAGGAAAACATGTTCATCGTCGAAGTCGACGAGGATCACGCGCGCGAGAAAACCATCAATGCGCTCAAGCCTATGAACTGCCCCTGCCACGTGCAGGTGTTCAATACTGGCATGAAATCCTATCGCGATTTGCCGCTGCGCATGGCCGAATTCGGATCGTGCAACCGCTATGAACCATCTGGCGCGCTGCACGGGATCATGCGCGTGCGCGGCTTTACCCAAGATGATGGACATATTTTCTGCACAGAGGACCAAATCGAAGAAGAAACACGCGTCTTCATCGAATTCCTGTCTGGAATTTATCAGGAATTGGGCTTCACCAATTGGGCGATCAAACTGTCCACCCGCCCTGAAAAGCGGATCGGATCTGACGAAGTTTGGGACAAGCTCGAAGAAGCCTTGGGCAACGCCTGTAAGGCCGCTGGGTACGATTACGACATCCAAGAAGGCGAAGGCGCGTTTTACGGGCCGAAACTGGAATTCGTGCTAACCGACGCGATTGGCCGTGACTGGCAGTGCGGCACGTTGCAGGTCGACAGCAACATCCCAGAGCGGCTTGATGCGTCCTACATCGGGCAAGACGGCAACAAACACGTGCCGTTCATGCTGCACCGCGCGACCTTGGGCTCGTTCGAGCGGTTCATCGGCATTTTGATCGAAGAACACGCAGGCAAACTGCCAATCTGGCTGGCCCCGCGCCAAGTCGTCGTGGCGACCATCGTGTCCGACGCCGACGACTACGCCCATGAAATCGTCAGCGCCCTGCGCGCCGTCGGTGTCCGTGCCGAGGTTGATAGCCGTAACGAGAAAATCAACTATAAGGTCCGCGAACATTCGCTGGGCAAAGTGCCGTTCATCTTGGCCTTGGGCGCACGCGAGGTAGAGGAAAAAACCGTCTCTGTGCGGCGCTTGGGCGAAAATAAGACATCGGTGATGAGTTTCGACGACATTGTTGCGGAACTAGCGGTCGCGGCGACCCCGCCGGATTTGCGGAAGTCATAAAATAAAAAAGGCCTCGCGATTGCGGGGCCTTTTTTATGAAAGTCGGCTTTGCGCCTAATTGATCATCGCAAAATTGTTGCATTGATTTGGCAATAGGCCCACTAGTTTGGTCAGTAAAGGAACAAAGTTTTGAAATTCTGGACCTTCATAATCCCTGCATTTCTCACCTCGACTGGGCTATTTTTGACGTTTGGCTGGCTTGGTCTTTGTGAGATTGACGGTTGCTTGAGATCGGGGGAAAGCAGCTTCGCCAGCGTGTTGTTTGGCACGTCAGCGATTGTATTGGCATTCGTCCCCTTTGCATTAACTTCTTTCATTCTACATCAAAAGGTCCGATGGCGACCCCTCAGTAAGCGGACTGCAATCTTTGGGTGGACCGTGGTTTTGATCATTGGCGCACTCGGTTTGCTACAAGTGATTATTGATCCGCTTGACGCATTTTGGGCGGGATTGCCAATGCTGGTATTCTCCGGTCTCCTTGCGTGTTCAATTCTTTATTTCCCCATCCCAAATACCAAAACCAGTCAATAACATGTGCTTCTTAGCGTGTGACTTCCAAGGCATCATTGTCCGAATAACGGACCTAGGCTCTAAAACTGTAACACCTCTCCAGAAAACTGTTACAGTCGGCCCCTCGACGGGGTCTCGAGCAAGACTTTGTAACATTTTGCCCATTCGTATTGTAACAATTCCAGCAGGTATCAAAATTTGAAAGTCTCTAATTTACAGAGAGTTAGAATGAAAACCCCTTTAACATATTCCACCAATTAGTCACAGAACTGCGATGCACGGGGGCGTTATTGGATTTTGCATGACGCCCCCCGCTAGGGTAGTTTCAACGCTTCACAGCGTTCATTGTGAAACCAAACTTAAGGAACGAAATCATGTCCAACATTTCAAAATCTCTTGTTCTGGCATCTGCCGTCGCAACCGCAGTTGCAGGCGTTGCAACAAACGCAACAGCGCAATCAAACGAAAAATGCTATGGCATTTCTCTTGCTGGTGAAAACGACTGTGCAGCTGGCCCAGGCACATCATGTGCAGGCACATCCGCAGTTGACTATCAGGGCAACGCATGGACACTCGTTCCAGCCGGTACTTGCGAAGAGACAATGATCGAAGCCATGGGCGACAGCCCAGAGCGCAAAGGCTCCTTGGTAGAGCTTGACCGCGATCTGCCAGCATAAGACAAATTGGTCAGGCGCCATCATGCGCCTGACCACACCCCTGAATTTTCGGTGATGATCATGTTTGACGCGACACAACCCAATCCCCTCCCCGCCCGTGTTGGCGTTGGGTATAAGCCGCAGCACTATATGGACATCACCCAAAATCCGGGACCGCTGGGCTGGCTTGAAGTCCACGCTGAAAACTACATGGGTGACGGTGGGCGACCAATCGCCCAATTGCGCCATCTGGCCGAACAATTTCCCATTTCGGTGCATGGTGTTGGTCTATCTATTGGCGGCGAAGGCGACCTAGATCGCGACCATCTCGCCCGGCTCAAACATCTTGTCGATTGGCTGAACCCAGCAAGCTTTTCCGAACATCTGGCGTGGTCGACCCATGACAGCGCGTTCCTCAATGACCTGCTGCCCCTGCCCTATACTGCCGCAACAGTCGCACGTGTGGCACGCCACATCGACCAAGTTCAAGACACGCTTGGCCGTCAAATGTTGCTTGAAAACCCGTCCAGCTATCTCGCCTTCGCCGAAAGCGACATGGAAGAACCCGCGTTTTTGGCAGAGGTTGTCAAACGGACAGGCTGTGGACTGTTGCTCGACGTGAACAACGTGTTCGTCAGCGCCGTGAACCTAAAAACATCACCTCAAGCCTACATCGACGCGTTTCCATTGAATGCAGTAGGCGAAATGCACCTTGGCGGCCATGATGAAGACGAGGATGAAACCGGCGCGCCCTTACTGATCGACAGCCACGGCAAGGCTGTGGTCGATCCTGTCTGGGCTTTGCTTGATTACACATTGGCCAAATCTGGCCCCAAGCCGCTCCTCGTGGAATGGGACAATGACGTGCCAGAATGGGATGTTCTTTCTTCTGAAATTGCGCGGGCGCATGGCGCTTTGGCGCTGGCATGACAGTTTCACAAACCGCATTTCGTCACGGATTGCTTGACCCGTCCTTGCCTGCGCCCAATGGGTTGGTGAACCCCGATGGTGCGCCTGCGAAGAAGCGGTTTGACGTCTACCGCAACAATGTCGCCGTGAGCTTATCCGACGCATTGGAATCGGCTTTCCCCGTCATCCGCAAATTGGTCGGTGACAATTTTTTCCGCGCAATGTCTGGGGTTTACCTGCGTCAGCACCCGCCGACATCGCCACTGATGATGTTCTACGGCAACGCCATGCCAGCGTTTCTTGCACAATTCGAACCTGCACAATCACTGCCATATTTGCCTGACATGGCGCGGTTGGAACTGGCCATGCGCCATGCCTACCACGCTGCCGATCAAGATCCGATTGCACCTGACGCGCTTGCACAAATCCCACCTGACGGGCTGACGGACTTACGCATGGCATTCGCCCCAGCGGTTAGGGTCATCCGCTCTGACCACCCTATCCATAGCACCTATCTGGCCAACACAACCTCCGGTGCTCCTGCCGCGAAAAAAGGTTCTGAAACCACCCTTATCACGCGCCCCGCGTTCGACCCAACCCCACATCTGATCACGCCCGAAACTGCCACATTCTTTACGGCACTGTCAGAAGGACAGACCTTGGGTGATGCAGCTAATGCCGCAGGCGCGGAACTCGATCTTGGGGCCTCTCTTGGCCTCTTGCTGGGTCAAAACGCAATCACATCCCTGACATGAAAGAAGCACCATGTTCGCATTTTACGACCGCCTGATCACCCGCATTACCCCACTGGGCGACGCGACACTCCCCACCCTGTCGCGCCTGACATTCGCAGGCGTGCTATTCATGTACTTCTGGAATTCAGGACTAACGAAGCTGGGCGATGGAATATTTGGCATTTTCAGCCCGAGCACCGGCGCTTATGCGCAGATCTTTCCAAAAGCGTTCGAGGCCACGGGCTATGACACATCGCAGTTGAACGCATTTCATTGGGCTGTCGTGACCGGCGGGACCATCGCGGAATTTTTATTGCCCGTTCTGATTGTTTTAGGCCTGCTAACCCGCCTGTCGGCGCTCGGCATGATCGGATTCATCGTCGTGCAGTCGTTGACCGACATCATCGGGCATGGCGCGGAATTCGGGGCATGGTTCAACCGCATGCCCGGCGAATTGATCGCCGATCAGCGCGCGTTTTGGGTTCTTGCGCTGCTAATCCTCGTGTTCAAAGGCGCAGGGCCGCTATCGCTCGACCGCTTGTTTAGAAATGCGCCTTAGGCTCGTCCGGTTTGCCCGCAGCAACGCCCAAAACACCGCCCAATGCGGCGAATCCGATGGGGAACATTGTGGCCACGTTAAACCCAAAGGCCGTGTAGAACAGCAATGCCGCTAAAATCATCAGCCCGCCGCCCCACAGCGCGCGGGCTTTTGCCATCGCACCACCTGCAATCGACAGCAGCGGGGCTGCGAAGCTGGCAAAACGGATCAGCGCGGGGTTCTCGAGGCTGAATATCTCGTTTACCTCGGGGCGGGCTTCGGTCAATTCGGCGTAACCAAACCCGAACAACCCCACGAAAATGCCCATCACACCGGCGATGAGACCCAAAACCATTGCTGCATTGCGCATTCAAAACACTCCTAATTCTGAAACGGACCTAAGCAGTCTTGCGTTAACAATCAAGCACTTGAGCCGCAACGTCGGGTTTCCAACCGATGGTCCAAACGCCGTCCTTCTCAACCACAGGGCGCTTCATCAAGGTGGGATTGGCCGCCAATAGGGTCTTAGGGTCGCTCGTTTTCTCCGCATCAGACAAGCCCCGCCATGTGGTTGATGCGCGGTTGATTGCGGCGTCGCCAAATTGGGCAATAATCTGATCAAGATCGGCATCTGCCACCCCGTCGGCGCGCACATCAAGCACCTTAAGCGGCTGATTAGTTGCGATAATTGCCTTTTGCGCCTTGCGGCAGGTGTCGCAGGCTTTCAGTCCGAAAAATCTCATAAAATTTCCAATTTTTCCATTTGCCTTTGCGGCATTCGATCTATGTTTAACATTGCAATAAGTAATAAGGAATATCGTGATGCCTAGCGGAACAGTGAAATGGTTCAACACAACCAAGGGCTTTGGTTTTATCGCACCTGAAGACGGCGGGTCTGATGTATTTGTGCATATTTCTGCGCTGGAACAGTCCGGCCTGACGGGTTTGTCCGACGATCAAAAGGTTGATTTTGAGCTGGTCGACGGGCGTGACGGGCGCAAAATGGCAGGCACGATTACGCTGAAATAGGGTTACAGCCAGACGCCCTGCGCGTCGGCATCCCAGCCCAATGTATAGCGCGTTCCGTCCGTGATGACGGGCCGCGCCATGACTGTTGGCGTGTCGGCCAATTGCGCATCAGCCTCGCTTTCGCGCATCCACGCGTTGAGATTGCGGAAGGCTTGGGATTTTCGGTCGACCAACGTGTCTCCAAATTCCGCCAACAACACCGCCCATTCATCATCCGACAAACGGTCCGCGCGGACATCGCGAAAGGTGACGTCATGGCCCGCCTCGGTCAGCGCCTTGCGGGCTTTGTTACAGTCGAGACAGGTGGGGAGGCCGTAGAGGATCATGTTGTGGGGCTTTCTTGACTGAGAAAACAATTGATGGAACCGAATTACGCTACCCTGAGGGGGCGATACGCTCTCCGAATTAAGAAAGACTAACGCGCAGCCTAACTTGTTGAATAAGTCCAACTATGCTCTTGATGAAACGAAATTGCAGAAGGCAAACGAAACTCGGATCATAAATCTTGCACTTGCTTCATTTGCTTCGACCTTCGCAGAATGTCGATCACTCGAGCTGTTGGCTACTCCATGTAGCCCCCCAGATAGACCAATTAGTGAAGTCAGCAATTGTTTTTCAGATGCATGAAAAGATGTTGATGGATCATCGCCCAAATGTTTAGCTAAGGCGTTATAGAGTTTTCCCAAGTCGCCTTGGTTTTCAAAGGCCACATCTACATTGTGGACAACAATTTTTATTTTTAAGAACTTTTCAATATAGGTGTTACAGGCGGTTATGACTCCGGAGAAATCTCCCGACCGAAATCGCTCGGCAATCTTTTTTTCAAGCCTCGCTAATTCCGACATGCCATTAGTTGTAGAAAATCCGTACTCTTGAAATATCTCTTCGACGAGAATTTGCCCTGACTTAGGCGGATCAGCCGGATATGTGATCAAAAAATTGTTATTCTTCCCACACGAGATACAGTCGGCACTATTTGCCAGCCAGTTTTGCCCTGAGCGAGAGCTCGCTCCACCAAAGCCAAATTGCGCTTTCGCACTACAATGGGTACACACTGCTATTAAGCTGTTTGGAACGACATAGCGATTTGATGATTGGGTGCCGCCGATAATGCCGCCAACTCCAATTGGAATGAGTTCCATGCTACCCAACGGCCTCCATAAACTCCCGCCATTCGCCTTTGCTCATGCCTGACGTTTCTTGCGTGACCTCTTCGCCTTTGAGCATTTTGCGGATGCACTCAAGTGCTTTGCCCGACAGGTTCGCGCCGCCCAAGCGGTAGTCCTCGAATGCGCCATATGCGGCGGGGACCCAGTCGGCGACCACTTTGCAGATGGCGTCGGCGTAGACGCGGATTTCGTATTGGGCGTGGCTGTCGGCGCGTAGGCGCAAGAAGTGGAACAGGTTGTGCAGGTCGACCTTCCAATACCACTGTGTGTAGATGTTGGCGGGCAAGTTCATGCGGGCGAGTTCGCGCGCGAGGCCTTGTTTGCCCTCGTCGTCGATCATTTCGGCGTAGTGGTCATAGGTGCGCGCGGCGTCCCCTTTAAGGATTTCCAGAACGCGGGCGGCTTCATCACCGGTCAGGGCTTCGCCGCGCCCTTGGTTGTTGATCACCGATTGGGCGGCCAGTTTGTCGGGCTCGGGGATATAAAATTCGCGGTCGAGGATCGAATAGCGTGCAGAGTATTCGTTCACATTCGCGGTCCGGTGGCGGATCCATTGGCGGGCCACAAAGACCGGCAATTTCACGTGCAGCTTAATCTCGCACATCTCGAATGGCGTGGAATGCCAGTGGCGCATCAAATAGCGGATCAGCCCTTCGTCGTTTTGCACCGATTTCGTGCCCTTGCCATAAGACACGCGCGCCGCCTGACAGATCGCCGCATCGTCACCCATATAGTCGATCACGCGGATGAACCCATGATCCAGCACCTCATGGGCGTTATACAAATGCGCCTCCATGCCTGGAACGGTCGCCCGCAGGGTCGGTTGCGGGTTGGCGCGCAGTTCGTCGATTTCGGCTTGCTGTTCGGGGCTTAGCGGCATTGTCCGCTCCTTTGCATGAATGAGTCGCTTACCACTATATCTGGTGTCCGGCGTGGGCTATACCCCTTTCAGCAGTTTGGTTTGGATCATGGCCTTTGCCGGCAAAGTTTGCCCCTTATGTCATTGACACCGATGGGCCAGAACCGGATGATTTCGCAAAAGAAATCAATGACGGGCCACATTCGAATATGACACGACTTTTCGCGACAATTTCCATGCTGGCCCTGCTCACCGCATGTGACAGCCCGCAGCCGTTCACCTTTGGCGGGTCTGATGAGACCGAAGAGACTGTGGACGAAACAGATCCCAATGTCATTGCGGATAGCAAATTTGCCTTTGATGCGTCGCGTGGGCTGACCATGAATAGCGTCGAATTTGACGCCGCCAACAATGAATTGATCATCAATAACCTGCCGTTTGATGGCCCTGCGGGCCGTTACATCAACCCGCGTAGCTTCGGTGGCGGCGAAATTTTTGAAAGCATCCAAACGCCCACAACAGGCCTTGTGAAGCATTACGCTGTCTTCATTCGATCCGACCATATTCAGGCAACCGCTGCGGCCGGTGTCGATTGGGGTGACTACGGCTATGGCGGCGCGAATATCACGCGTGACGGGTTTACCCTGCCTGATGGCGGTGAATATGTATTTGTCGGAGAATATGTCGGCGTGCGGACGTTCGAAGAACGGTCTGGGCTGGAATTCGTTTCGGGTGATGTGGTGGTTATTCTCGATATTCTCGACTTTGATCCTGTTGAAGGCATTCAGGGTGCGATCACTGGAACAATTGGGAATAGGCATGTCGAAACGCCAGAAGGCCGCGTGATCTACGGCACCACACCTGTCTCTCTAGAGGTCGTTTCCTTCACCACAGAAGAAGGCGTTTTCGATGGTGGCGTCGCGTCATCCAATTACGCGGACGGCAGCAATGGCGCGATGTCTGGCACATATGAGGGCTTCCTCGCCGGCGACGACGCGTCTGAGATCGGGGCGAATGTCGTGCTTCAAGGTGCAGCCTACAGCCAGAATGTCCAATATGAAATTGTTACTTACACTGTAACCACCCCTGCCCAACAGGTCGTCAATCCGTTCACTGGCGTTGTCACAACTGTCCCCGAATCGATTACCGAAGGAGAGGTCTCCGCCATGACCTCTGATGCCCGAAGCAATGTCCAAGATGATGTGGACAACGGAATATTTGTACCAACACTAACGGTCGGTGCATCAGATTTGCCCGCCGATGCTGTCGTGGTTGGCACCCAAATTGAAAATGAACTTGTCATTTCAGAAGACAATGTACGCGAAATTGGGGTCGTTGTTGCGGCGCAATAAATTTAGGGCTTTTTAGGAACGTTTTTATGAAAATCTGGAGCCATCTGCGCACAGCTTTTACCATCGGATGCATTTTCATCTCGCCGCAATTTGCTTTGGCGCAAGAAACAAGGCTACCCCTTGCACAAGTACCGCAGGCTGTCGAGAACCTCTTGTCAGACGGTCAGCCACGCGCTGCTTTGGAAATCGCGATTGCTGCGAATAAGGCTGATCCCGCGAACCCAAACTTTCTAATCGCCATCGCGCGCGCCTATACTGCATTGGCTGACTATGACGCTGCGATCGCAGCTGGCAATCAAGCGTGGTCACGATCTGGTAGCAATGGCCTGAAATTTGTGGCTGCCAACACGGTCGCTGCCGCCCACACAAAGGCAAGCAATTTTTCACGTGCACAATTCTGGCTACGCCGCGCTCGACAATATGCGCCCGACGCACAGCGCGCCGAACAAGTCGCCAAGGATTATCGTACTTTGGCCCGTCGCAATCCGCTCGCCGCCAGCTTACGGTTTGGCATCGCCCCGTCGAGCAACATCAACAATGGCAGTGCGAATGATACCGCGTCGTTGTTTGGCTTTCCTGGTGAATTTACGCTGAACGGCGAGGCACGCGCGTTGTCCGGGTATCAGCTCTCGATGGCGGGCAACATGTCTTTGCGTCTGTCCCAAAGCGAGACATCGCTGACGACCGTCGCAGCCTCTTTCAACAAACAGACCTATATCCTAAGCGAAGGCGCGCGGGTGCAGGCACCGGACGCGAATGGGTCTGACTATTCTTCGACAAATGCGACTGTGGGCCTGAAACACCGTCAAATCTTTTCCGAAGGCCTCGAACCCACGGATTTTTCGCTGACTTACGGACGGATTTGGTCAGGCGGGGATCCGAGCGCGCATTACGCCGAAGCCGCAGTTTCCCAAGGGTTTGCCATTAATCCGCAGGCCGTGATCATCACACGCCTCAGCGCAAATAATCGGAAAAGTAAAACCGGCCAGCCAGAGATCGACACGTTCAAAGCCTCTGCCACTTACCGCCAACGTTATGCAAACAGCGATGTTTTCTCATTCGGTGTGACGGTGACAGAAGCGCGATCCGATATGCCCGATAGCGATTACGCTGGCGTGAGGTTGAGCAGCAATTATGACATCGCTCAAAGTTTTGCGGGAATGCGTTTTGGCGGCGGGCTCGATTTTGAAAGACGCAATTACGATGCGTCGATTTACAACCCCGGCCCGCGTGAAGACCGCTATGGCACGTTGCGATTGTCCGTCGAGTT
The DNA here is from genome assembly GCA_965660685.1 of Yoonia sp. Taxonomy (GTDB): domain Bacteria; phylum Pseudomonadota; class Alphaproteobacteria; order Rhodobacterales; family Rhodobacteraceae; genus Yoonia. The sequence continues at coordinate 71,651 of CBFIAX010000005.1, forward strand.
TTCGGAACTGGAATTCTATGGTTTCCGCCCTGTCATGAATATCGAAGCCAGCCGTAATCTCAGCACCGTTGATCTATTTGACCGTGATTATAGCAGCATCGGCTTTGACTTGAGGTCGTCATTCTAACATTGCGGGTCCGCAATCACGCGCTATTGTTGCTTTAACATAAAGGAACATCGCATGAGCTTGACGTATCTTCACACTATGGTGCGGGTCAAAGACCTGGACAAATCAATCGCCTTTTTTGAACTTCTCGGGCTGCGCGAAACGCGCCGGCACGAAAACGAAGGCGGCCGTTTTTCGTTGATTTTCATGGCCCCTCCGGGTCACGAGGATTGCCCGGTCGAGCTGACTTACAACTGGGATGGCGATGATGAACTGCCATCTGACAGCCGACATTTCGGGCATTTGGCCTATGAAACCGACGATATTTATGGACTTTGCCAAAAACTGATGGATGCTGGCGTCGTTATTAACCGCCCACCGCGCGACGGGCACATGGCCTTTGTCCGTTCGCCCGACAATATCTCTATCGAGTTGCTGCAAAAGGGCGATAACCTGCCCAAAGCTGAACCATGGGCGAGGATGGAAAACACCGGTCATTGGTAAGGGTTTGCACCACTTTGGCGGTCTGCGCTGGGGCATTTTCCACTCCGGCGGAGGCCTGCCGAATGGCGCTCGTACTTGCGATGGATGTGTCTTCATCTGTCGATGAAGCCGAAGACAGATTGCAGCGGTTGGGACTTGCAAATGCGCTGATCGACCCAGCTGTGCAATCCGCATTTTTGATCAATTCTGCCCCCGTTGCGGTACAGGTTTTCGAATGGTCAGGACGCTATAACCAGCACATTCTTGTCGATTGGACCATGATCCAAGGCGCTGATGATTTGCTGGAATTGTCGCTGGCCATCGCCCAAAGCAAGCGTCTACATAATGATTTCCCAACGGCAATGGGCTTTTCGCTTGGCTTTGCTGCGACGCAATTTGCGCGCGGACCAGATTGCGCTGCAAGAACAATCGACGTCGCGAGTGATGGCATAAATAATGACGGATTTAGCCCAACTGAAGCCTATGCCGCCTTCCCCTTTGAAGATGTCACTGTCAATGGATTGATTGTCGATACAGCAGATGTCGGGAGCATCTCCGACCTTGCGTCATTCTTCCAAAGCGAAGTCATACGCGGGACAGGTGCATTCGTGGAACGGGCCGACGGGTTTGAAGACTATGAACGTGCGATGTCGCGTAAATTAATCCGCGAACTGACCGCGATGCTGATCGGGACGAACCTTGATTCAAACGACGTATACAGATGAAATGGGCGCTTCTTTTTTGTGGATCTTGAGCAATTTAGTATAGGCCGCGTGTTGGCAGGGTCTTGTCGTCACGCTTGATGTTTCCGGCTCTATTGGCGTTACTTAATACCAGGTTCAACGCAATGGGCCGGTAACTGCGCTTTCATCCTCAGAAGTGAAAGATCGCATTCCCGCGCCATCCGGTGCACCACTCAGCATCGCCATTGTTGAGTGGTGCAGCACAGTCCACTAAGCGATTATCCAACCTTGGATCAGCCTACCGATGCTTTAAAACCGTGCTGTAGCAATGGAACGCAAACTCTCGCGCGAGCTGTCATCGATGGCGACTGGTGCGGTGCCAGAAAACCTGCCGATCACAATCGACTTGCCTTGGCATGAAATGCCGCAGCAGCGGCCCCTTTGCATCAAACCCCGCTAGTAAATATACCGAATTTGTTCCGTCCAATACCGTTCCACGCGCCGTAGCGACACGGTGATGTCATCGATCCCTTTGTGGTCCAGAACACCGCGCCCCATCAGTCCGGCAGCATGGGTGGCGAAAAGTTCACTTAAAACCTGGCGCACCTTGCGCCCTTTCGGTGTTAAACTCACCCGCACAGACCGGCGATCAATTTCCGACCGCTGATGATGCATAAAGCCCATATCGACGAGCTTCTTCAGATTATAGCTGACATTGGATCCCTGATAATAACCTCGGGTTTTTAATTCCCCTGCTGTCACCTCATTGTCGCCGACGTTAAACAGCAAAAGGGCCTGCACCGCATTGATTTCCAGCATGCCGACGCGTTCGAACTCATCCTTAATCACATCCAGCAGCAATCTGTGCAATCGTTCGACCAATGTCAGGGAATCGAGATAACTGTGCATAAAGGCGGCCACATTGGCGGTGCCACTGGTGGGATCTACGGGGGGCACATCTGAATGGATCGTCATAGTCTTATCTCCGACAATTTCTGCTCGGAAACAAATTGAACCAGATTTACGAAAATTCAGTTAAGCCGCGCGCAGCTTAGTCCACTGTCGGCTTGGTCAACCCTGTAGCCCCCGCAGAAATCCGCGCGATCAATCCGGCATAGGCATCCGGCGCTGTAACATTACCGCCAATCCACGCATAAAGGTCATGGTCATTTTCAGCGAGCAACGCATCATATTGCGCCAGCCCAGCGTCATCCATCCCATCAAGCGCGCGGGTCGCAAAATCGGCAAGGATCAAATCCATTTCCTTGATCCCACGACGCATGGACCGCATGCGCATCCGTTTGATCATCACTTCACGCGTTTCCATCATCAGCCTCGCAACATCAATCGCAATTGTTTTTCCAAACGGCCCATGTCTTGGGCGGCTTTGGCCATTTCGGCGCGCAAACGGCGCATATGCCCCAAGATCGTGGCAATGTCGGCATCGTCAGTCAGCAAGGTGGTCGGTTCCTCTGGCCCTTCGCCCTCGCCTGTTAGCAACCACACAAGCGACACGCCCAACATGCCTGACAGCATTTGCAACCGGTTTGCGCGCGGTTCTTTGACATCATTTTCCCATGCTTCCATGGTTGTCAATTTAACGCCCAACTGTTTGGCCAAGGCAGCTTGGCTTAACCCTGCCGCATCGCGCGCGCCTGCAAGCCTGTCGCCAAATGTGGCTGCGTCTTCGCTGAACCAGCCAATGTCCTCGTCGGAAGTCGTCATATCTGTCGCCCTTCGTGCTTGCGTCGCTACCTTTGCACCTCGTATGTCATAGTCATTGCAACTTTGCCACCGGATGACCGACATGACATTTCTTTCTGCGACACTCGACCGCGTGAAACCATCACCCACAATCGCCGTGACCACAAAAGCCCAAGAGCTGAAGGCCGCCGGCCGCGATGTGATCGGTCTTGGTGCGGGCGAGCCGGATTTTGACACCCCACAAAACATCAAAGACGCGGGCATCGCCGCAATTCATGCGGGGCGCACAAAATACACAGCTGTCGACGGCATCCCAGAGCTGAAACAAGCGATCTGCGACAAGTTCAAACGCGATAATAATCTGACTTATACACCCGCCCAAGTCACTGTGGGCACCGGCGGCAAACAGGTCATCTATAATGCCTTCATGGCGACGCTGAACCCCGGTGACGAAGTGATCATCCCCGCCCCCTATTGGGTCAGCTACCCTGATATGGTCAAACTTGGCGGCGGTGATCCGGTGTTCGTCGAAGGCGTGATGGAACGAGGCTATAAAATCACGGCAGAACAGCTCGAGGCGGCGATCACACCCAAAACCAAATGGTTCCTGTTTAACTCGCCCTCTAACCCTACGGGCGCGGGTTATTCATGGGATGAGCTTAAGGCGCTGACCGATGTGTTGCTGCGTCATCCGCATGTCTGGGTAATGACCGATGACATGTATGAACATCTGGCCTATGGAGATTTCAAATTCTGCACACCTGCACAGGTCGAACCCAAGCTATATGACCGCACGCTGACCATGAACGGTGTGTCCAAAGCCTATGCCATGACAGGCTGGCGCATTGGTTACGCGGCGGGGCCAGAGGTTTTGATCAAGGCGATCCGCAAGGTGCAATCGCAATCCACATCCAATCCTTGTTCGGTCAGTCAATGGGCGGCGGTTGAGGCATTGAATGGCACCCAAGACTTTCTTGCGCCCAACAACGCATTATTCGTCACGCGTCGCGATTTGGTGGTCGATATGCTGAACCAAGCCAAAGGCATCGTCTGCCCGAAACCCGAGGGCGCGTTTTATGTCTATCCGTCCATCGCGGGCTGTATTGGCAAAACGTCCAAAGCGGGAACTTTGATTGAAAATGACGAGGTTTTCGCGACGGCCCTGCTGGAAGAAACCGGCGTTGCCGTGGTTTTCGGCGCGGCCTTTGGGTTGTCGCCAAATTTCCGTGTTAGCTATGCGACATCAAACGAAGCACTTGAAGAGGCCTGTAAGCGGATCATCAGCTTCTGCGATGGCCTGTCGTAAATGCCAGATCACATCACCGCGAACCTGCCCAGCCGCGACTTTGACGTCACGGTCGCGTTTTATGGCACATTGGGGTTTGCGGTGGTGTATCGCGACGATGGCTGGATGATCCTGCAGCGGAACGAGATGGTCATAGAATTTTTTGCCCATCCAAGGCTGAAACCCGCCAAAAGCTGGTTCAGCGCCTGCATCCGCACCGACAACCTCGAAAGCCTTTATGCTGACTTCAGCAAGGCAAACCTGACCGATGATCCACGCGCGATCCCGCGCCTGACCGCGCCTGTGTCACACACGCCCGATATGCGGATTTTTGCACTGGTCGACCCCGACGGCAGTTTGCTACGTTGCATCCAAATTAAGGGAACGACATGAGCGCTGATCTGCCAGATTATTACTTTCGCATCCGTGAAAACGGGGCTGCGGTGTTCCGTGTCGACACCCAGAACCGACAGCGCCGGATCGAGATGGATCAGATCGCCATCGTCAATGTGAACAAAGGCGAGGTAAAGCCGCACGGCGACACTGAACTCACCGACGCCGACATTGACGCGATCCAAGACTGGCTGGACAAGCGTGTCCGCCTGCTTGCCCAGCGCGACATTGACGATATTCACCGCGCAGTGGATTACATGAATGTCACGACCCAATGGGTGCAATCCAAGGCATCAGAGGCGCAGCTGGAAGACGTCACAGATGCACTGCTTTTGGCCATGCATGACCTGCGCACGGTTCTGGTCCGCAAAAAGGCGGACCGCATGCTGAAAAAGATGGAAGCTGAAAAAGACTAGGATGAGTCCCCGATGAACACGGACCGTTTCCAGAACCGCCACATCATCAATCCAGCCGCAACCGTCAGCCCAACGACCAATCCAAGCCAAACACCCACGGCTCCCAGCCCCAGCGGAAACGCCAAAACATAACTGGCAGGCAAGCCGATCACCCAATAGCTAATCGTCGCCATGATCATGGGCACCGTCGTGTCCTGCAACCCGCGCAACAGGCCCAGCGCCATGACTTGGGCGGCGTCCGCGACTTGGAACAGTGCCGCCGTTGCCAAAAGCGATATGCCGATGGCTATCAACGTTGCGCGCTCAGGCTCTGACGGGTCGATGAAAGCAGACAAAAGCGGCACTGGCATCAGTAAGAAAATCGCCACGGTAAAGAATGCAAATACTGCCGACATTGCAATCGCAGTCTTGGCCCCACGGCGCAGGTTTTCCTCGTCTTGGCGGCCTAATGCCCGTCCAGCCCGAACTGTCGCCGCTTGGGAAAACCCGATGTGCACCATGAATGTTAGGCCTGCCAATTGGATGGCGATCCCATGTGCCGCCAGCTCCAGCGGCCCGATCCACCCGATCATCACTGCACTGGCGCTAAACAACCCGCCCTCGGCCAAGGATGTTAGGCCAATCGGCCAACCAAGTTTGAACACACGGGCCATGATTTCAGCATCAGGCTTCCACATATTTTGCAGCAATTTATATTGCGGTAATTTACGAAGGCCGTAGCCAAACAAAATGACCATGGTGACCATTGTCACGACAAAAGATGCCACCGCCGCGCCTTGGATACCCATTTCAGGCGCGCCAAAATTGCCGAAAATCAAGAAATAGTTGATAAGCGCGTTCAGCAGTGCCGTGCCGATTGTCGCCCAAAGGATAATCGCCGTATGTTCCAGCGCCGCGAGGTATGACTTTAATGTCATCACGATCAGCGCAGGGATCATCTGCCAACCAACAATGATCAAGTAGTCTTGGGCCAATGCGGCCACGTCGGGGTCTTGTCCAATCGCCAGCAAAATCGGTTCGGCAAACAGCATCGGAATGGTGAACACCAACCCGTATGCGATCGACAACCACAGCCCCATACGGGTCACCCTGCGGACTTGAACCTCGTCGCCTTCTTCTGCAGCGGCTGCCACCATGGGCGTTACAGCAAAGGCGAACCCAGACCCGACAATGAATGTGACAAAGAACATGGTCGTGGCAATCGTCGCTGCAGCCAATGCGGCCACATCATACCAGCCAAGCATAATCGTATCGGTCATATGGATCGCAAACTGCGCCATATGGGATGCAATCAACGGACCGCCAAGACGCAAAATCGCGCGGCGATGTTCGGAATAGGTTTGTGCGACGTTTTCCATACCACTAGGCTTAGGCCCGAACGGACCATTGGTCCAGCAAAGGAATACCGATGTCAGAAAACCTGATCAAAATCGCGCAGCACTTTTATGCTGATCTTGCCGCCAATAACGCGAAACCTTGGTGGGACGAAAATCGGGGCACATATGACAAGCAGCTGAAACCAGCGGCGCTCGCGCTTCTCGACGATTTGGCCCCTGACATTGCGGAAATTGCGGGCGAACCTGTCAAACCCAAACTCTTCCGGCCCCACCGCGACGTGCGGTTTTCCAAGGACAAAACGCCCTATAAAACCCATCTGCATATGATGTGGACCTATGACAGCGGTGCACGTCAGAACCCTGTATTCTTTTTCGGGATCGGGATCGATTATGTGACCGTGGGCGCAGGCATGATGGGGTTTGAAAAACCCGTACTCGAGGATTGGCGCAAATTCGTTGATCTGGACACGAAACGGATCTTGGGCATCATGGAGGGCATCGCAGATCACGGGTTCAATCCGCGCGAACCTGCGCTGAAACGCGTGCCCAGTGCTTACGCCGTCGATCATCCTGCAGGGCATTTGTTACGGATGAAGGGCTGCGTTGCGACCACCGACATTGGCGCCCCAACAGACTTGCGCAGCGCGATCCTGCAAGGGTTCAAAAACGTAGCACCTTTGAACCACCTGTTGTTACAAATCGCTGAAGCGTAGGATGGGTTTTAACCCATCACCCGTCTAAAACATTTCGCCAAGAATGTTTGGGCGCAAAACCCAACATCTCTTTGGATTTGCTGTTGTCATAAAAGGTTTCAAATTCACCCATCTCGCGGCGCAGCGGCACATCGGCGTAAAAACGGTCCTTCACCTCAGCGCTTGAAATGCCAACAGAGCAATCGTCATTGGCGACGTTAAACACCTGATACCCCAGCCCATCGACAGCCAAGCACCGCTCGACCATCTGTCCCAAATCACGCGCGTCGATATAGGCGAATATATTGCGACGGCGGCTGGCTGGATCATCCAAAAACGCGGGAAAATTTTGGGCGTATTCGTGGGGTTCAATCACGTTATTGATCCGCAGCCCGTAGATATCGATACCGGATCTGGCCTGAAACCCTTGGGCTGTTAACTCGTTGCAGACCTTCGACAGGGCATAACTGTCATGGGGTAAGGTCGGGTGATCCTCGTCAATCGGCACATAATCAGGGTCCATATGCCCATCAGCAAAACACACGCCATATGTGGTCTCTGAACTGGCGAAAATCACCTTGGGGATACCCAGCTTCACCGCCGCTTCGATCACATTATAGGTCGACAGCGTATTGACCCGGTAGCATTCCGCATCTGTCCCGATCATCACACGCGGGGTGGCGGCGAAATGAACAACGGCATCGTATTTTGGCACGCCTGTGCCCGCGTCCAATTCGTGAAAATCCGCAAATTGGGACATCGCCCCAATCACCTGCCCGCTGTCGGTTAAATCCAACAACAGCTCTGGCCCGGTTTCGCCCGACGACACCTGATCGGCATTAACCACGTAATGCCCAAGCGCGCGCAAATGCGCCACGCTATATTTGCCAGCCTTACCGCTACCACCTGTGAAAAAAATGCGCATATGCCCCTCCTGTTTTGCCACAGTCTAACCATTCGCTTGACTTGGAGTCACTCCAATAAGGTAGCAAAGACGCAACCCCAAGGAGAAATACATGAGAATCGCCCAAGCCGCCGTTCAATCCGGTCTGAGCCAAGACACCATTCGGTTTTATGAGAAATCAGGCATGTTGCCCGACATTGCCCGCGACGCAAAAGGCTGGCGCGACTTTGGCGGGGACAGCTTAACCTGGCTGATCACCTTGGGCCATCTGCGCAATACAGGCATGCCACTGGATGATGTTAAACGCTTTGCCGTCTCCGCCCACGCGTCCGATTCCGACAGCATCGAACAATCGAAAATGCGGTTGGGACTACTGCGCGCGCATGAGACACGATTGGCACAAAAGCGGGCCGATCTGGACGCCTGTGAGCGCTATCTGGCCCATAAAATTGGCATTTATACCGACATCCTAGGAGAGACATCATGACCGCATTCCTTGACACATCGACACCAACAATCGGGCTAGGATGCTGGGCCATTGGTGGACCTTTCACGGCAGGTGGCCGCGCGGTGGGTTGGGGCAATGTAGATGACGCGCAATCCACCGATGCCATTCATGCCGCCGTTGATCTAGGCGTTCGTCTGTTTGATAGCGCGCAAGCCTATGGCGCGGGTCATTCTGAAACCGTCCTTGGCCACGCGTTGAAAAACCGACCTGACGTGGCGCTTGTCACGAAATTCGGCTGGGCAATTGATACGCAGGCCAAAACCTTGGGCGATATGATCACTGATCCGGCCACAATTCGCGCCATGCTTGACGCTTCCCGCAAACGCTTCCAGCGCGACCATATTGATCTGGTCTTGATGCACCCAAACGACATGGACATTGATTTGGCCGCCCCGATTTTCGACGAGCTCGATAAAATGCAGGCCGAAGGCGCGATTGGTGGCTATGGGTGGTCCACCGACTTTCCTGACCGGTTAAACGCCTTTGCAGACCGCACCGCGTTCACAGCAACCGAACATGCGATGAATGTTTTCTTTCGCGCCGAACATATGGTTTCCGCAATCGAGGCCGCCAAGATCACGGGTCTCGTGCGGTCGCCGCTTGCTATGGGCATCTTGGGCGGGAAATACGGGGCTGGCACGCAGTTCAAATCCGACGATGTGCGTGGCACCGACGAAGGCTGGATGGCCTATTTCAAAGACGGCAAAATCAAGGACAAACATCTACGCCAATTGGACGACGTGCGGGATGTGCTCACGTCTGGCGGGCGCAGTTTGGCGCAAGGGGCATTGGCTTGGCTTTGGGCGCGCAGCCCCAACGCACTGCCGATTCCGGGTTTTCGCACCGTCGCACAAGTGACCGACCTGTGTGGCGCCATGAACAAAGGTCCACTCACCCCTACCCAAATGGCCGACATCGAAGCAATCCTTGATCGGCCGCCCGAAGGCCCACCAATGGCACGTTAACCCCGAAACCCGATTGCCCTGCCCCGCGGTCCCTGCCAATATGGGCGAAACTTCAAAAATAAGAGCAGCCCGCGATGACGAACGATCTTTTGTCCACCAAAAGTGCAGATGACTACAACGCCTCTTCCATCGAAGTGTTGGAAGATATGGAGCATGTGCGCCTGCGTCCGGGTATGTATATCGGGGGCAAGGACGAACGGGCGCTGCACCACATGGTGGCGGAAATCGTCGATAACTCTATGGACGAGGCCGTCGCGGGTCACGCCACATGGATCGAGATTGAACTGCATGCCAACGGGCATTGCACCGTGCGCGATAACGGGCGCGGCATCCCGACCGATCCGCACCCCAAGCAGCCGGAAAAATCCGCACTCGAAATCATCTTTTGCACGTTGAACGCAGGCGGCAAATTTTCGGGCGACAGCTACCAGACCTCTGGCGGCTTGCACGGTGTTGGTTCATCCGTTGTGAACGCCTTGTCCGACCATCTACGGGTCGAAGTCGCGCGCAACAAAGAACTGTTCATGATGGAGTTTTCCAAAGGCGTGCCACAGGCTCCATTAGCCAAAATCGGCGCAGCCCCCAACCGGCGCGGCACAGCGGTGACATTCCACCCTGATCCGGAAATCTTTGGCAACCTGACACTGAAACCCGCAACGTTGTTTCGCATGGCGCGGTCCAAGGCATATCTGTTTTCCGGTGTTGAAATCCGTTGGAAAACAGAGATCAATGACGAGACGACCCCGCTGGCGGCGACGTTCAAGTTCCCCGGTGGCCTAGCTGATTACCTGAATGAAACACTTGCCAAGTCAACGGTTTATGCGGACAGGCCATTCGCGGGTTCGGTATCTTTCCAAGAAAAATTCCAAGTGCCGGGCAAGGTCGAATGGGCCATCAATTGGACGCCTGCGCGCGACGGGTTCATCCAGTCCTATTGTAATACCGTGCCCACGCCCGAAGGCGGGACCCATGAAATCGGGTTTTGGAACGCGATCCTGAAAGGTATCAAAGCCTACGGCGAACGGGTGTCTAACAAAAAGGCCACGTCGATCACGCGCGACGACCTGACAACGGGCGGCTGCGCGCTCGTGTCTTGCTTCATCCGCGAACCGGAGTTCGTGGGGCAGACCAAGGACCGTTTGGCCACCACCGACGCACAACGCATGGTGATGCTGGCCGTGTCCGACCATTTTGACAACTGGCTGGCCGCCGATACCAAGGCGGCGGGCGCGATCCTCGACTTCTTGATCTTACGCGCCGAAGAACGGATGCGCCGCAAGCAGGAAAAGGAAACTGCCCGCAAATCGGCAACCAAGAAGCTGCGCCTGCCCGGCAAACTGACCGACTGCACCGCCAAAAACCGCGAAGGCACAGAGCTGTTTATCGTGGAGGGTGATTCCGCAGGCGGGTCCGGCAAAGGGGCGCGCAACCGCGTGAACCAAGCCCTGCTGCCGCTGAAAGGTAAAATCCTCAACGTGTTGGGGGCGGCCTCGAATAAGATCAACACGAATGCGGAGATTAACGACCTATGCGAAGCACTTGGCGTCGGCATGGGCACGAAATTCAACGTCGACGATCTGCGCTATGACAAGATCATCATCATGACCGATGCGGATGTGGACGGGGCGCATATTGCGGCGCTACTGATGACATTCTTCTTTACGCAAATGCGGCCGCTGATCGACCAAGGCCACCTCTATCTGGCCTGCCCGCCGCTCTACCGGCTAACCCAAGGGGCGAACCGGCTTTATGTCCAAGACGACGCGGAAAAAGACGCGGCGATGGAACGGGGCCTTGGCGGCAAAGGCAAGATCGACGTGCAACGGTTTAAGGGTTTGGGCGAAATGGACGCCAAAGACCTCAAAGAAACGACCATGGACCCCACCACCCGCAAACTGATCCGCGTAACAATCCACGACGTGGAACCGGGTGATACGGCGGATTTGGTAGAGCGTTTGATGGGGAAAAAGCCGGAACTGCGGTATCAGTATATTCAGGAGAATGCGCAGTTCGTTGAGGAGTTGGATGTTTGAAACTGATGGATTTATAAATCTATGTACTTAGCGTATTTCGACGAAGCCGATCATACAAAGAAAAACTCTTTCACGATTTGCGGACTGACCGCGTTTGAAAGTGCCGCAGCAATAAAAATTTCGAACAAAGTCCTTGAGCTATTAGAGCAAACTGAAGGCTTTAGCAGCACAGATATTTTAAAGTCATCATCATCAACACGCCCAAATGGGTTAAAACCGAAAGATCACACGCAACTCAAGAATAAGGAGTTAGAGCTTGCAAATGATGACGGAATAAACTTTTTTGGATATGGTAAGTTCAACGCTAAACATGAACAACATGATGCCAAAAAAACCAACTTTTTGGTTTTAACACGCTTCTTGGCAAATTTAACGACTTTCTAATTAGTCAAAATTCTTTCGGACTGGTGTTGTCTGATCGGCTTGACTTTAAGCACAGCAGTTTCGGCACAGGCTACGACTATCTCACCAGCAAATTTCAAACTGGCAACACTTACAGCAACGGCAAAGAAGATATCCCTTTGGATAGAATTATTTCCTATGGCATGACAAATGCGGGCTGTTCATATCTTGGAGCAGTGAACGACATTCTAACGGGCAGCCTCCGATATATCGCTAACGAAGAAAATCATGAAATTAGAAGCAAAATCATCTCAAAACTTGCACCGTGCATGGCCAAAACTAAAACTGGCATAATAAGAGAAGAAGGCTTCACGCTTCGTCCGTACAATAAAGATAAACTCCCTGATGAGGTTGTCGCAGAGTACGAATTACTGAGGGCGTTTTTAAACAAAAACTTCAGCTCTCCAACATAGCCGCCGCAATATGGGTACATAGATACTATCACTTAGTTACCGCCCTCCTGCAGACCCTCCAAATATTCCGTAATCGCCAGCAAATCCTCTGGCACCGGAATGCCTTTCCCGTCCATCTCCACCACGACTGTGTCGCCCATGCCGGCAGCACCGAACTCTGGCATGGCGCCTGAAAAATGCGGGGCGCGGGATAGGCCGTCGATGGTGCTCATCACGTCGTCACGCGGGAACGTGCCGCCGTTGCGGGCCGTAATTGTCGTCAGATCGGGTGGCATTTTGATCAGGTGGCGGGCCATTTCGCCGCCGCCTTTGCCGTCCGCCCCATGGCACGACGCGCAGTTTTCCGCGAACAGTCGCGACCCGTCAGGTTCGGCCACCTGCACACAACCTGCCATTGCCAAAACACCCATAGTCAAAACGATACGCATACCCTGATCCTCACTGTTGTTGTAAGGATCAGTCTACGCCTTGGGCATCAAGATACAATGATCTGGATCAATTACCGTAGGTTAAGGTTGCCCAATGTCGCCGCGATCACGGAATTCGTGTCATCGCTGTCGCCTGACACGGCCAGCCCGATCAAGGCCCCTTTGGTCCCACCAAATGCGCGTGTGAAATCTCGGTCGAGGTTCACGCTTTCCGACAGGCTGCCAGTGCCAGCGGCCCGCAGCGGGATCGTCACGCCACCTTTGCCATATGGCGATTTGATCACTGTGCCTTTGGCGTGATTGCCGCCCCACGCATATTGGATCACTCGCACGTCATTTCGGCCCAAAAGCGAACGGATGCCAGCGCCCGCAAGCGATGGCGCCACGTCCGTTGGCACGAACACAAAGTAAAGCGACAGGTTCCGGTCATCCCCGCCCTTACGCGACAGATCGGTGGCAGGCACCGATTGCGTTACTGCCCATTTCCAAGATGCACCCGACGCGCCCCATTCGGATTGGGGCAAGGCTTTCCACGCAATGCTAACCGCGCCGTCTGACCGCATCGTCAGCTGGTTGCCAAAGCTATAATCATTAGATGAAAACAGCGAAATGCGCTGTTCTTTCCAACCAGACGAAAAACTAACAGGCCCTGCATAGGCAGAGGTCGCAGTGGCAATTGCAAGAGCGGCACTTAGGATGAGGCGCATGGGGATATCTCCTTTTTCAGGTATCTTATGACACCCAATGCCCGGAGACGTAGAAAAGATGCCGCTGGTCACGTGATTGTCAGATCACCGTTAGCTGCCTAAGCTTGGACGACCAAAGGAGCACGCATTCCACAGTATTTTTTGGATCATGCCCGCCACCGTCCGCCATTTCGGCCTTTGCTGGGCCGTGACGGCATGGCGCGGACGAGTAGCCTCGCCGTGATGACCTTTGGGATTACCGTGGTGCAGCAGGCTTAGCTGCAGATTTTTGTCTTGGGATCCAAAGCTTTATATTCCATCGCTGACACCCAATGGATTTCAGTCGGGGGCACGAATTGCCATTCCGCAAGGAATTTGGCTTTCACGCCTGCGCGCAAATGGCGTGCCATCATCGGGTTTCCAACGGGGCCTTTGTTCACGTTAGAACTGTGAAAGCCGATACGCGCATCTGGCGCGATACAGGCATTGGGCATTGTCGTGAACACCACGCAGGCCGACGCACAGTAATCGCGGATTTCCACGGGTCGTCCCCATGCAACGAGTTTGGCACGATCAGCCAAAGCGCTGATGATTTGCCCGCCGCCGTCGCGTTCGATCACATATGGCACGGCGCGCGGGGTGGGCCGCATGTCGGTGCAGGCCCCAAGGCCCGCAAGTAAACAAAGCACCGTTCCGACCAGACGCATAACCTTACCCCGCCAAATCCGTGACAAGCGCCCAAAGCGCGTCTGGCACGTCGATCTCTGTCATCGCGACACGCGAAGCCCCCGGAATACGCGCCCCGTCCTGTTCGGCCACCGCGTCTGCCACACGTGCAAAACGGTCCGCAAAGGTATCGCCATACGTTGCTGGGTCCATCAGGATATAGAATTGCCCAAGCCCATGGGGCGGTCCATCGGGCAGCTTCAGCCCCTTCACGTCAAGGGAATTGACCGAACCGGTCATGCCCGCCGCCAGCAGTTCGACCATGAGGCCAAAGCCCCATCCCTTATATCCGCCCGCACTCACAAGCGCGCCGCCAAGTGCGGCTTCAGGGTCTGTTGTTGGTGCGCCGTCCGCGTCAACGGCCCAGCCAAGCGGGATCGTTTCGCCCGCAGCCTTGGCCATTGTAATTTTGCCCAAAGCCACGGCGGAAGTTGAAAAATCAAAATGCATAGCCGGCTCATCCGCCCCAGGCACGGTCATTGCGATTGGATTTGTGCCAATCACGGCTTTGTTCCCACCAGGAGGGGCAACGACAGGTGACGCATTGGTCATGCCGATGGCAATCAACCCTTTGGCGGCAATCTGTTCGGTGAAGAACCCAAGCGATGTGCAAGTATGTGCGTTGGCCACCGCCAATGTCGCCACACCGTTTTCGCGCGCCGTTTCCACGGCAAGGTCCAGCCCCACGGCAAAGGCAGGCTGCGCAAAGCCAAATTTTGCATCCACCAAAACGGCCCCGCCACGCGGCTTGGTCACGACTGGATCAACTGTCCCATTGACCCGACCAGACACCAGCTGGGTGCAATAGCTTTCAAGGTAGTAGAGACCGCAAATGACATTGCCCAAAGCCTCGGCGCGGGCAACGGCGCGGGCCACATGGGCGGCTTGCATGTCAGCGGCACCATGGGCCAAAAGCGCGGCTTTAGAAGTGGCTTCAATTTGATCAACGGTGATTTTCATAGCGCTTCCAGTTTTCCTGCGGTCATACGCACCATACGGTCCATGCGCGCGGCCAATTCAAGGTTATGTGTCGCGATCACAGCCGCCAATCCGGTGCCTCGCACGAGGTCCATCAGCGCGTCAAACACGCGGTCGGATGTGTCAGGATCAAGATTTCCTGTTGGTTCATCCGCCAAGAGCAATTTCGGCTGATTGGCCAAAGCACGGCAAAACGCAACGCGTTGTTGTTCGCCACCAGACAGGGCCGCAGGGCGATGATCGCCACGTTCTGCGATGCCGACACGGGTCAGCAAATCTGTGGCGCGCATCGTCGCATCGGATTCACTTACCCCATTAACTAACTGTGGCAAGACGATGTTCTCTAGCGCAGTAAATTCGGGCAGTAAGTGATGAAATTGATAGATAAAACCCACATCATTGCGGCGCACGGCCGTGCGCTTGCGGTCTGACAATTTGGTCATATCCAGACCATCAATCTGCACATCCCCTGCATCAGGCGTATCCAGCAATCCAGCGATATGTAGCAGTGTCGACTTACCCGCGCCCGATGGGGCCACGAGGGCGACAACCTCGCCCTTGGCCACAGTCAAGTCGGTGCCTTGCAAAACGGTGACCTCATTGGGCTTGCCGCAATTATAGCCTTTGGTGATGCCCGTCAGGGTTAGGATCGGATCATTCATAGCGCAGCGCCTCGACAGGGTTCATGCGGGCCGCTCGGCGCGCAGGAAAGATGGTCACAATCCACGATAAGCCCAGCGACAATGTGACAGATGAAATAACATCACGCAGGCGCAGTTGCGCGGGCAATTCGTAAATGCCGCGAATGGAAGGGTCCCAAACACCGCCCCCCGCGACATAATTCACAAAGCTAAAAATCGTATCGATATAAATCGCAAACAAGCAGCCCAGAATCACCCCAAAGATAGTCCCAAGCGTCCCGATCCCTGCCCCGCAAATAAAGAATATACGCAAGATTGACCCTTCGGTCAGGCCCATCGTGCGCAAAATTCCGATGTCCCGCCCCTTGTTCTTCACAAGCATGATCAGACCAGAAATGATGTTCATCGACGCAATCAACACGAGGATCGATAGGATCACGAACATCACATTGTCCTCGACCGATAGCGCCCGCAGAAACGACCCCGCGCTATCGCGCCATGTCCAGATCAACGTACCTTGGCCACCCACACCCAAAATAGATGGCACCACCTCATCGACGGTATCAGGGTCAGCGACCATCACCTCTATCTCATCAACCAATCCGTCGCGATTAAAGAAGCTTTGCGCCTCGGCCAGCGGCATATAGACCCGCGTGCGATCAATGTCATAGCGCCCTGCGGTAAAGATATAGACGATTTCATAGGCGTTCGTGCGCGGGCTGGTGCCCATCGCGGTGCGCACGCCGTTGGGGCTGATCACCTTGATCCGGTCACCGACAGACGCGCCCAATTCGCGAGCAACACCGGACCCGATCGCGATACCTTCGTTAAATCGGTCGATGCTGCCCAGCGCTTCCATAGGTTCCGCGACCCTTGGGATTGTTTGCAGATCTTCGAGAGTGATGCCGTAAACCTCGATCCCCGTGTTTCGGTTGGACCGATTGGCCATAACCTGCCCACGCACCAAAGGCGCTGCGCGTGTCACCCCGTCCAACGCTGCAAGGTTGCCGGCCAATTCTTCATAGTCCGCAATGGTGCGCAAGGTCTGGTTCGTGCCCGCAACCGCGGTACGTTGATAGACAGTCACATGGGCATTTGACCCAAGAATTGTATCAACGAATTCAGCCCGAAACCCCGACCGCACAGCAAGCGTCGCGATCAAGGCGAATACGGCCAATGTGATCCCGATCAGTGAAATCCACGTCATGACGCTCACGCCACCTTCGGCACGTTTGGCGCGGATATAACGCCACGCGATCATCCATTCGAATTTCGCAAAGGGGGCGGTGCTGGCCATGGGCTATCCTAAATCAGTTTGGTGTAAATTGCGGCGAGGCAGATTGATCGTCAAGCGAGTTCCCATTGTGGCTTCCCAGCTATGGCTCTCGCCATTCGGTCTGTCGAATAAGGCGGGGTTCACTGCGTTGAACCGGTGGGTCAGCGCGCATGACTGGAACGACATCTCGCTTGGTCGGTCGGCGCCGAAAAATGCCCCCTAGAAATGATAGAAACAACGTCACAACAGCCCATCCACCTAAAAACCCCACACCGGCAGAGGCCGCACCAGCGGTAGAAAGCGGCACGGCTGGTGTATAATCGCCCCAAGTCTGGGATAGCGTGTCACCGTCCATCAATCGTTGCGGCATGGTCATGCGTTGCAGCGGGGACGCCGCGCGCAGTTTCACCAAATTTTCCGACAACACCGCGTGACGGGTAAAGGTGCGGCGCATATCGGCTTGGCGGTCTTCGAGGAATTGGGTGCCCGTCATCTGTTCAAAAGCTTCGGTGCGGGTCAGCCCCGACCGCATGGCAGAGGCTTCGAAATCAGCGACGACTTCAGTCAGGGCATCAACCTGCCCCGCCAAACGCTGTGTATATTGCTGCGAAAACTCTGGGTATTGCGACATTCCCGCAGCCCCAGCGAGCCCGCCAGCAATTGATAAAACCTTCAGCATTTCTGCGCGACCTTGCCAATTTTCTTGTTACGCCAGTCTTATCCGACCCGCCCCCGACGCGAAACGGTGAAAATGCGCGGCGTCTGCCAGAGTTGACACAGTGTTAAATATTTTTTACACAAAGTCGCATAAACCAGACATAAATTCGCGGAAACTTGCCATGACCTTTGAAGAACGAAACGCGTGGAGCGCCATAATCGCCGGAGTTATGGCCTATTTCATTTTCGGACGGACCATTTGGAACCGTACCACTGACGGGACCTACGCGGCTGAACCGGACTTTGCCCTATGGGCTTGGGATGTGATTTGGTTGATTGGCGGCGGGGTCGCCTTGTCGATCGCCACCGTCATCGTTTTCCAAATCATCTATGCAATCGTGAACGGTACGGAAAAGCCGCTGTTTATTACCGACGAACGTGACAACATGTTCAGCAGCCAAGGATCATTGATCTCTTTGATCATCAGTGGCGGCGGTTTTATCCTTGCTATCATTTTTATGGCCAACGGCGCTTCTGCATTGATTGGGCTGAACACCATCCTTGCCGCTTTGGCGATTGGCGGCTTTGCGTCCGAACTATATCGCGTCGCCGTGTATCGGTTCGGGCTGTAACGCATGGGCAAGCTCAAGATCAGCAATACTATTCGGCGCTGTCGTTTTGACGCCGATGAAATGACCCAAAAGGCGCTGGCCGAAAAGGTTGGCGTCACCCGCCAGACAATTATCGCGATTGAAAGCGCGAAATACTCGCCCACCTTGGAACTCGCGTTCCAGATTGCGGCGGTGTTCGACAAACCGCTTGGGGACGTTTTCACCTACCACCCCTAGGCACCTGACAAAAAGGAAACCCGATGAAACGCATTTTTTCGCGCCCTATTGGCGTGCCTATCGTTCTGTATATTCTCAGCGGACTGACGATCCTTTTCGCTGCGGTTACCAGCGTTCAAATGTTGCTCGACGCGCTGCCGCCAGAAAGTTTGCGGTACAACGCTACGCCCATCAGTTTTCTTGGGCATGCTATTGGCGGCGTCGCATTCGGCATCATCGGTCCGTTACAATTCGGACGGGTGTTGGCGCGCAAATACGGGCGCTTACACCGTGTTTTGGGCCGTGCGTTCGTTGTCGCTGGTGCGTTCTTGTCGCTCAGTTCTTTGACCTTGCTTTGGGAATTCCCGGACACCAACGGTGTGGTGGTCAATGCTGGCCGTTTGGTATTCGGTATTGCGTTAGGCATCGCGCTGATCG
Source organism: Yoonia sp. (assembly GCA_965660685.1). Taxonomy (GTDB): domain Bacteria; phylum Pseudomonadota; class Alphaproteobacteria; order Rhodobacterales; family Rhodobacteraceae; genus Yoonia. Next base: position 90,632 of record CBFIAX010000005.1, read on the forward strand.
TTGCCATGGTCGCCATCAAACGGCGCAACATCACCGCCCACCGCGACTGGATGATCCGCGCCTATGCCATCGGCATGGGGGCGACGCTGGTGTCACTGCTCTTCATTCCGATTTTCATAATTACGGGCGAACCGCCGATGGGGCTTGGCGCTGACGTCCTCTTTATCGGATCATGGGCGGCATGTGTCGCCTTTGCTGAAATCCTTATTAAACGTATCAACAAAGGAGCTTACAAATGAGCCGCTCTTCCGGATTTTGGAATCTTATCGCACCGATGTATGCCAAACAGGCCATCAGTGATCAGGCGAGTTACGACCGCAAACTGGCGGAAACCCAAGCGCTTATGCGCCCTGATATGAATGTGCTCGATTTCGGGTGCGGAACAGGTAGTACCGCGCTGACCCATGCACCATATGTCGGGCAAATCACGGGGATCGATTATTCCAGTAAGATGATCGAGATTGCGAAAGGCAAGATTGACAGCGTGCCGAACCTGTCATTCCATGTCGCGACGCTGACCGACTGGGACGCGCCCGATGGCAGTTATGACATGATCCTTGGGCTGAACATTCTGCACCTCATGCCAGACTATCAAGACGCATTGGCAAAGGCGCACCGCCTGCTCAAGCCCGGCGGCTATTTGGTGACAAGCACGATTTGCATGGGGGATTTTGCGGGTGGGCTGAAATACCTGCTGCCTGTGTTGTCCAGCCTGCGGATCACTCCAGTGATTGCTATGTTCACCACGGCAAAGTTGCAATCCGACATCAAGGCCGCTGGATTCACCGAACACGACAGCTGGCAACCCGACCCCAAAGGGGCCGTGTTCCAGATATCGCAAAAATCGGTTTAAGCGTAGATCGCAGCAATCTTTGCAATCGCATCGGCTGGCGGCATTTCCTCGCTTTCGCCGGTGCGGCGGCAAGTCACTTCGACCACGCCGTTTTTCAGACCGCGCGGCCCGATTGTAATGCGCCACGGCAGGCCGATCATATCCATCGTGCCGAACTTGGCCCCTGCCCGTTCATCGCGATCATCATAAAGCGGATCAAGGCCAAGGCCGATCAACTGCTGATAGATGTCTTCGCAAGCTGCATCAGCCGCCGCGTCGCCCGACTTCATGTTCAAAATACCCACGTGGAATGGCGTTACACCTTCGGGCCAGATGATACCCTTGTCATCATGCGACGCCTCAATGATCGCGCCCAACAAACGGGACACGCCGATGCCGTGGGACCCCATGTGCACATCGACTTTTTCGCCCTTACCATTGTCAACAGCGGCATTCAGCGCCTCGGAATACTTGGTGCCAAAATAGAAAATCTGGCCAACTTCGATACCACGCGCCGTTTTGCGGCGCTCTTCAGGCACTTCATTGAAAAGCGCCTCGTCGTGGGTTTCATCGGTGCGGGCGTATTTGGTCGTAAACTCTTCCATGACCGCAGCACAGGCCGCGTGATCATCAAAATCAATTTCACGGTCGCCGAATGTCAGGTCGGTCACAGCGCTGTCGTAAAACACTTCGCTTTCGCCCGTTTCGGCCAGCACGAGGAATTCATGGGTATCGTCGCCGCCAATCGGGCCGGAATCCGCACGCATAGGAATGGCTTTCAGCCCCATGCGTTCATAGGTCCGCAGGTAGGATACAAGATGACGGTTGTAGGCGTGCAGCGCGTCCTCTTTGGTCAGATCAAAGTTATAACCGTCTTTCATGTAAAACTCGCGGCCTCGCATCACACCAAAACGCGGACGGGTTTCATCGCGGAATTTCCACTGAATTTGATAAAGCGTCAGCGGCAGGTCTTTGTAGCTGTTCACATGGGACCGAAACACATCCGTCACCAGCTCTTCTGCCGTTGGGGTGAACAACATGTCACGCCCGCCACGGTCCTTAATGCGCAGCATTTCATCGCCGTATGCATCATAGCGGCCGCTTTCGCGCCAAAGATCGGCCGATTGGATCGTTGGCATCAACATCGCGTGGTGACCGGCCTTTGCCTGTTCCTCATGCACGATGTTTTCGATCTTTTTCAAAACCTTATAGCCCAGCGGCAGCCAGCTGTAGATACCCGCGCTGGCTTGTTTGATCATGCCAGCCTGCAACATATAGCGGTGCGAAACGATCTGCGCCTCCCGTGGGGTTTCTTTCAAAACAGGCAGGAAATAACGGCTCATACGCATGGGATCGGGGACCTTTGGCAAATTTTTAGTTAGATCAGGTTTAGGCGGCACATCAGAGCGTTGCAAGGGCGCGATTGGCCATAGCCACTTGAAGCGCCGCGCCATATGCCTCATTTGTTAGCGTAACAAACAAAAGGATTGCGCCATGGCCCTGCCCATCAAAGACCAAGCGAAATATTGGGGTGCCGTGATTGCGGTGATCCTGGTGGCCCTTTGGGCCTTGGGCGATGTCATCTTGCCTTTTGTTTTGGGCGGCGCGATTGCCTATGTACTCGACCCGATTGCGGATCGTTTGGAACGCGCAGGTTTAAGCCGCGTTGCATCGGTCGCGGTGATCACATTGGTCACAATCCTCACCTTTATCGTGATGTTCCTTTTGGTGATCCCGACCTTGGTGCAGCAGACCGCCCAGCTGATTGAAACCGCACCTGACCTGTTCGACAGGCTGCAAACGGCGTTGACCAACCGGTTTCCTGATTTGATGAACGAAAGCAGCACGATCCGGCAGCAATTGCTCGCCGTGGGCGAGACTATTCAATCTAAGGGCGGAGAGGTCATCAACGGTGTGCTGTCTTCCGCGCTTGGCCTGATCAATGTGATCGTTTTGCTCGTTGTTGTACCTGTTGTTGCATTTTATCTATTGCTCGATTGGGACAATATGACAGCGAAGATCGACGAAATGCTGCCAAGAGACCACACAGACACCGTGCGCATGCTGGCGGCGCGGATCGACAACACACTTGCGTCTTTTATCCGCGGACAAGGTACGGTTTGTTTCATCCTAGGGACCTATTACGCGATTGCCTTGATGCTGGCGGGCCTGAATTTCGGGCTGGTCGTAGGCTTCATTGCAGGCATGATCTCTTTTATTCCCTATATCGGCGCACTGATCGGTGGCGCGCTCGCAATTGGGCTGGCATTGTTCCAATTCTGGGGTGATTGGCTGTCCGTGGGCATTATCGCTGGCATTTTCGCCATTGGACAATTCCTCGAAGGGAATATTCTCACGCCGAAACTCGTCGGCAATTCCGTCGGGCTTCACCCCGTCTGGCTCTTGTTCGCCCTGTCGGTTTTCGGATCACTATTTGGCTTTGTAGGCATGTTGGTTGCTGTGCCTGTCGCTGCGATCATCGGTGTTTTGGCGCGTTATGGGATCGAACAGTATAAATCAAGCCTGCTTTATCGTGGCACATCGGACAAATAGATGTCGACGCAGCTGACATTCGACTGGCCCATGGGCGTTGCCCTTGGGGTCGATGATTTCTTTGTGGCGGATGCAAACGCGCAGGCCTATGCGATGATCATGTCACCCGAAACATGGCCCGACAGAAAGCTGTTGGTCACAGGGCCTGCAGGCGCGGGCAAAAGCCACCTGATGCGCGTGGCCCAAGCAGAATTGGACGCCGAAATCCTAAACGCTGTAGCCCTTCCCGACACGCTGCCAGATGGCAATGTCATCGTCGAAGACATGCAAGACCTGCCGACCGATGCCCAAGACCAGATGTTCCACCTTCATAATCATTTGCGCCATAGCGGCGGGTACCTGTTGATGACCGCTCGCAGTGCGCCGCGTGATTGGGGGCTGACCCTGCCCGACCTATTCAGCCGGATGCAGGCCACAACCTTGACGACAATTGCCGACCCTGATGACGCGCTGCTGCAAGCATTGATAATGAAGCTCATGGCAGACCGGCAAATCATGCCGCCCGCCGCGCTGGTGACCTATCTCGTGCCGCGCATCGAACGGTCATTCGCCGCTGCCGCCGATATCGTGGAAAGGCTAGATCGCGAGAGCCTTGCCCAAGGGCGGCCCATCGGGCGCGCACTTGCTGCAACCTTACTGGACAACGCCCACGAAGACGGGTGATAATTGTCATAAATCTGCGCGAATGCCGTGCTATAAGGTCTTATGATGCAAGCGAACTTCCTCGAAAGCCCGATTCCCGACGCCACGGTGCTCGATATTGATCCGACCTCTCCGGCACGGTTCGTGAACCGAGAGCTAAGCTGGCTGCGTTTCAATTGGCGTGTACTTGAAGAGGCGGAAAACGAACGTGTGCCGCTGCTGGAACGGCTGCGGTTTCTGTCCATTTCAGCCACCAACTTGGACGAATTTTACACCGTCCGCGTGGCGGGTTTGCGCGAATTGGCCATGGCGGGCAATATGACGCCATCCATCGACGGGCTGACACCTGCGGACCAGTTGATCATGATCAACGCCAACGCACGCGCGTTAATGCAACGCCAACAAGCCGTTTACAGCGGTTTGCGCGCCGACATGGCCGATGCCGGAATCGACATGTTGACCCAAGACGATTTGACCGACGACGACAGAGCCTTTCTCGACGAATTCTTCCTCGACCAAGTGTTTCCGGTCCTGTCCCCGCTGGCCATCGATCCCGCACACCCCTTCCCTTTTTTACCGAACGAAGGCTTTGCGCTCGCGCTACAGCTGTCGAAAATCAATGGTAAACGCACCCTGCGAGCCCTGCTTCCGGTGCCTGCACAAATTGACCGGTTCATCCGGCTACCATCCAACGAAGGTCACCGCTTCCTGCCGCTCGAAGAATTGTTGTTGTTGCATGTTGACCGCCTATTCCCCGGCTACGCCACCAAGGGGCATTGCGCGTTTAAGGTTTTGCGCGATAGCGATCTCGAAGTCGAAGACGAGGCCGAAGACCTTGTGCGCGAATTCGAAGTCGCCCTGAAACGTCGCCGCCGTGGCGAGGTCGTCCGCCTGAAAATTTCGCATAACGCGCCGTCGTCTTTGCGATCCATGATCATGGATGAATTGCACGTGACCGATGACGCCGTCGTCGAAGTTGACGGGTTGATCGGCGTGGCGGATTTAGGCGAGCTGGTGTTGGACGAACGGCCCGATCTGCTTTGGCCCCCATTCAGCCCCCGCGTTCCCGAACGCGTGCAGGATTTCGAAGGCGACATGTTTGCCGCCATCCGCCAAAAAGACATGTTGCTGCACCACCCTTATGAAACATTCGACATGGTCGTCCGTTTTCTGACCCAAGCCGCACGCGACCCCAATGTTGTGGCGATCAAACAGACGCTATATCGCACATCCAAACGGTCCCCCATTGTCGAAGCATTGTGCGAGGCCGCCGAAGACGGCAAATCAGTCACCGCCTTGGTCGAGCTGAAAGCGCGGTTTGACGAGGCCGCCAACATTCGCCAATCGCGACGTTTGGAACGGGCTGGTGCCCATGTGGTATATGGGTTCCTGAACTACAAAACCCATGCGAAAATTAGCACCGTGGTCCGCCGCGAGGGGGACAAACTGGTGACCTACACCCATTTTGGCACAGGCAACTATCACCCCATCACCGCACGGGTTTACACTGATCTGTCGTTATTCACCTGCGATGCGAAACTCGGCCGCGATGCAACAAAAGTGTTCAACTACCTGTCCGGTTACGCGCAGCCAGACGCGCTTGAAAACCTTGCCATTGCACCTGTGGATCTCAAAGAAACCCTATTGTCTCGCATCGCGGCAGAGGCGGAGAATGCGCAAGCAGGCAAGCCCGCCGCGATCTGGGCCAAAATGAACTCACTTGTCGAAGAAGACGTGATCGACGCGCTTTATGCCGCGTCCCAAGCGGGCGTGAAAATCGATCTGGTTGTGCGCGGGATTTGTGGATTGCGCCCCGGCGTGGCGGGCTTGTCGGAAAACATCCGTGTCAAATCCATCGTAGGGCGGTTTTTGGAACACAGCCGCATTGTCTGTTTCGCCAATGGGAAGAAACTGCCGAGCAAAAAGGCCAAGGTCTATATCAGCTCTGCCGATTGGATGGGCCGCAACCTTAACAGGCGCGTCGAAACCCTGATCGAAATTCAAAACGCCACCGTCAAGGCGCAAATCGTAAGCCAAGTTATGGCCGCCAATATGGCCGATGTCGCGCAAAGCTGGGTGATGGCAGCAGACGGCACATTCACCCGTGAACCAATCCCGCAAGATGTGTTTGGTTTCAACTGCCACCGCTTTTTCATGGAAAACCCGTCACTGTCTGGGCGCGGCTCCGCTGGCGCATCCGACGTGCCCCAACTGACACATACAGAAGACTGAGACCTAACATGCAAGATGAATGGCACGGCTTTGGCCGCCCCCTGTTTGAAGATGCAAAAGCACTGGGGCTGGGCCGCGTGGGCGTGATCGACGTCGGGTCCAACTCTGTCCGGATGGTTGTGTTTGACGGTGCGGCGCGGTCGCCCGCCTATTTTTACAACGAAAAAGTCATGTGTGCGCTTGGGGCTGGGTTATCAGAGACCGGCAAACTGAACCCGTCGGGGCGCAAACGCGCGCTTTCCGCGATCCGGCGATTTGCCGCCTTGGCAGAGGGCATGGGGATCACGCCGCTAACTGCCGTTGCCACCGCAGCTGTGCGCGAAGCGTCCGATGGCCCTGCGTTTTGTGAAGAGGTTTTGACCAAAACCGGCATCAAAATTTGGATCATCGACGGCAAGGAAGAGGCGCGATTGTCAGCCCAAGGTGTGTTGCTAGGCTGGCCCAAATCCTATGGGCTCGTCTGCGACATCGGCGGGTCGTCAATGGAGCTGGCGTATCTCGAAGACGGCGAAGTTGGACACCGTGTGACTTCCGCACTTGGCCCGCTGAAACTGCGCGAGATCAAAGGCAAGAAAAAGACCAAAGCCTACGTGCGCGAAACCGTTTCCGGCCTGCACGATCAGATGGGCAATGAAACCAAGATGCGCCTGTTCTTAGTCGGCGGATCGTGGCGGGCGATTGCGCGGATCGATATGGAACGGCGTGGTTACCCGCTCACCGTTCTGCACGAATACCGCATGACCGCGCGGCAGATTTCCAAGACCGCCGATTACATCGCCGCCTGCGACCCCACCGAATTGCGCCAGCGCTGCAATATTTCCGACAGCCGGATGTCGCTGGTGCCAGAGGCCAGTCTTGTTCTCAAAGAACTCATGCGCAAATTCAAACCAAAGGATGTCGCTATCTCGTCGTATGGCATTCGTGAAGGCATGCTATACGAACAGATGCCCGACGATCTGCGCAACCGGGACCCATTGGTCGAGGCCTGCCGTTTCGCTGAAAGCAAGGACGCCCGACTACCGGGGTTCGGTCGATTGCTATACGATTTTGCTATGCCGCTGTTTCCGCGGGCCAATTGGCAGCGCAAACGGATCATCAAAGCCGCAACATTGCTGCATGACGTCAGCTGGCGGGCGCATCCCGATTACCGTGGAGAAGTGGTATTCGACAACGCGACCCGCGCCAATCTGGGCGGGCTGAAGCATTCCGAACGTATCTTGCTTGGACTGGCATTGATGCACCGCTACACAAACAAGCGGGACGGCACGCGGCTTGAACCGCTATTTGCCATGCTCACCGCCGAACAAATGATCGAGGCTGAAATTCTTGGCAAAGCGATGCGCCTTGGCGCGATGCTCTGGCTTGATGCGGATCGGGCGCCGGGCAAGCTCAAGTGGAAAGCCAAGAAACGAGAGCTGACTTTGACGCTCACGCCAGAGGCGCGCCCCTTGTTCGGCGAAGTGGCAGAAGCCCGCTTTGCCGCGTTAACCACCGCGCTGAACGCCACGTCCAAAGTCAGGTTCGCGAAACCGCGTTAAAGATCGACCGCGCCTGTCTCGGGGTCGGGCTCATACTCAGGGGCCTCTGACCTGCGGCGAATGATGATGTCACCGTTTGGCAAAACCTCTGGTGCGTCGTAATTGCGCATGTCGTCGATTTGGGCCAACAACTGGGCTATTGCAGGGCCGATTTCTTCGCCAAGCTGATCCATGGCCTCGCCCATCTCGTCAAGCGCCGGTTCGACTTCGGCCATAAGGCCGCGCAACAACAGCTTGGCCCCTTCTTCCATCAGGTTGAACCCTTCGGACACGGATGGATCCTCTGCCTCTTGGGCGGACAAAGGGGATACGGCCATAGCCGCGATGAATGTAGCTGTGATGATCTGTTTCATGATGCCTATATAGGGACCCGTTTGCGAATTTCCAAATCAGATAGGCAAATCCATGACCACAGGGAAATGGTCGGACGCTGCGAGCAAGGCTTCGCGCAACGGCACATTGTCATAGCAATCGGGGTGATCAAACGGATGCCAAATCTGCCAGTCCGGCCCCAAATCTCGCAAACGCGGACTAACCATGACGTAGTCGAGCAGCGCATTTAGATATGGCCCATCACGGCGTTTGAACCGCGAAGTGGCGGGCATCGCCCCCATGCGACGGCCAAGTGCGATACGGGCATGCGGGTCAAACAAACGCTGCGCCTCGCCTTCGCCAAGCACGACTTCGACACTGGACCGGCCAAACAGGGCCTCAAATTCATCCAAACCCGGCCCGTCGTTAAAATCTCCAAGCACGATCAGGTCATCGCCTGCGGTCAAATGTGCATCGACGCGTTGGCGCAGCCAAATGCATTGGGCCAGCTGTTTCCGCCTGTTTTCGATGGACATGCGGGCGGCTTCGGCTTCGTTTTGCGCACCATGTGGCGCCTTGGATTTGGCATGTACACCGATCAGGCGGATCACACGGCCCGTTGGAATTTCCAAGGCCACTTCAAGCGGCGGCTTGCTCCATGTGATCCGGTCTTTCGCCGCGTCGTTGTCCAGATCGATGCGAAAAATACCGTCGAAACGCGGCGCGTTGCTGCTGCCATGTTTGCCCGTCGGGGCACCCTGCGGATCATGCACCGCCTTCACCACATCAGGATCATAAAGCAATGCGATTTCTTGTTGCGTGTCGTTTTGAAACCCAACAACGGCCTTGCGCGCGCGCAGGTCAAAATTTGCTGCGAAATTTTCCAGCGCCAATGCGCTGTCGCGCTTGCGTGAACTGTCTGGGGCCTCGATGATCATACAGACATCAAGGTCCATTGCCTGGAAAACCTTGCCCAATGCGGCCGTTTGATCTGCCCGCGTGACATTCCAGCGCGACGACCAACTGCCGTCGTTGATCAACAGGCCGTCGTCGTCAAACAGCCGATCAAACCATTCAACGTTATAGGTAGCGATCCTCATGAACGGTGATCCGCCTGAATTTTTTCCCACGCAGAATTGATGGCGATCATACGCTTTTCCGCAAGCTTTACAGCCTCTTCGGGCAAGCCCCTTGCGGTCAACATATCAGGGTGGTTGTTGCGCACATGGGCCTTCCATGCGGCGCGAATGTCGTCCATCGACGCATCCGGTGCGACCCCGATCACGTCATATGCATCCCGTTCTGCATCAGGCACAAATTGCGCACGGATACGGGCGAAATGCCTGTCATCGATGCCCCATATTTCCGCGACGCGATGCAGAAATTCGTCTTCGTTCGGATGATAGACCCCGTCCGCCAGCGCAATGTGAAACAGACCTTCCATAAGGTCATAAAGCGGCGCGGGATCATCACGATACATCGTTAAAATACGCGCGGCATAGGTTTCAAAACCGGCAATGTCCTGACGGGCCAGATCAAACACACGGGCGGCCCCGGCCTCGTCCTCGCGGGCGATGTGGAACACTTCACGAAACGCTGTCACCTCATCACGGGTCACATGCCCATCGGCCTTGGCCATTTTCGCACCCAGCGCAATGACCGCAATCGCGAAAGCAACCGTCCGGTCCGGCGGCGCGCGCAGCTGTTCAAAAACCTGCGACAGGCTTTCACCGCTTGCCAAGGCCGAAATCGCGGCGGATATGCGGGACCAAAGTGACATGTTGTGTGGCCTACTCCATCAGAGTCGTTTTTGCATCAACACAAGATCATGCCAGCGGCCAAACTTGAACCCCACCTCTGGCAGAACCGCTGCCGTAGTGAAACCCATTTTGCTGTGAAACGCGACGGCGCCCGCATTTTCGGCACTCACGCCCGCAAACATCATATGCATACCGGCAGTTTTCGCCCTATCACAAAGCGACGTGAGCAAGGCACGACCAGCGCCTTTTGATTGCACCGTGTCGCGTAACATAATCGTGTGTTCGACGGAAAACCGATAACCTTCACCACCACGAAACTGACCGTAGCGGGCAAATCCTTGCACCCCGCCTTCGTCCCAAACCAGACAGGGCTGTTTGGGTGTCATGAGGGCGGCGACCTCTTCGACGGTTTTTTCCACCGGATTGAAAGTGATCACTGTATCCCGAATGGCATGGTTCCAAATTGCGGCGATTTGCGCAGCATCCGCAGTGGTTGCAGGCCGGATCATTGAACCACCTTGACGCCACTTGGCGTGTCGATTGTCGCCGCGAATGATATCTGATCCGATTGCGTAAATACGATGCGCGGATCGTCCATATTACAAAGGTCAGCGATTGTTGCGGCCTGTGGATGGAACACTTCCCAACGGATCAGCCGACAGCCGCTGTCAGGTAGCAACACAGCCGGATGGGTTGCCGGATTTTGCCATTTTATCAACGTCGGAAATCCCCCGTTCATTGGCAGCTGCCCATCGTCAGGCACGGTAATGTCCCAGCGCAAATCTCCACGCGACATGGCCACAGCCGGACCTGCCAAATCCGGTTTCGCATGCACATCCGCCGCCCTGCAAATCCAATTCCCCCAGCGCGGCAGCGCAGGAGCGTCATCCAACCCAAACCATCGCGGGCCGATCACCGAAGCCGCTGGATCAGGCGCAATCACTTCGAGGTAAAGCCCGTCTGCGAGGCCCAGCAACCGATTATGTGTCCCAAACCGCGCGTGTGCCCCGCCTGCTTGCAACCGCACGCCGAGCGCACCCGCGAGCCATGCGGCCCCAATCTCTAGATCCGAACAAACGACCGCTATATGATCCAATTGATATGTCATGTGGCATATCAGGCCGTAACGCCCGCCAAAGTAAAGCGATTTTGCGTAGAAAATCGCGGCCTCCGGCGGGGATATTTTCAAACCAAAGAGAGGTTTAGGGTTTTGCGGCTCTGATCAGGTTCAAGATATCTGCAGCGGCAGCTGGAATGTTTGTTCCAGGGCCAAAGATAGCTTTCACACCAGCATCATATAGGAATTGATAGTCCTGTTGCGGAATAACGCCACCACAAATCACCAGAATATCGCCAGCGCCAGCATCCTTCAGGGCCTGCACCAATTTTGGTGCAAGTGTCTTGTGACCTGCCGCTTGCGACGAGATGCCTATCACATGCACATCGTTGTCGATTGCGTCTTGCGCGGCTTCCGCCGGTGTTTGGAACAAGGGACCAACATCCACGTCAAAGCCGATGTCAGCAAATGCCGTGGCGATAACTTTGGCCCCCCGATCATGGCCGTCTTGGCCCATTTTGACGACCAACATGCGTGGGCGTCGGCCCTCGTCATTGGCGAAGCTTTCGACATCGTTTTGGATTGCGGCAAAGCCTGCGTCGCCTTCATAAGCGGCGCCATAAACGCCTGACAGCGTTTTCACCTCGGCGCGGTGGCGTCCAAATGCGTCTTCCATTGCCATGCTAATCTCTCCGACTGTGGCGCGGTGGCGCGCAGCCTCTACTGCCGCTTCTAACAGGTTGCCGCCGTCATTTGCACGGCGAGTGACTTCGACCAAGGCCGCATCACAGGCCGCTTGGTCGCGGGTTGCGCGGGTTTTTTCAATGCGGGCGATTTGCGACAAGCGTACGGCGTCATTGTCAATGTCGCGGATATCAATCGGGTCTTCGTTGTCTTTACGGTATTTGTTAACCCCAACGATCACCTCTGTGCCGCGGTCAATATTGGCCTGTCGTGTGGCCGCCGATTCCTCGATCCGCAGTTTGGGCATGCCAGACGCCACGGCCTTGGTCATGCCGCCCATGTCCTCGACCTCTTCGATCAATTTCCATGCGGCTTCGGCCAATTCATGGGTGAGGGTTTCAACATAATAAGACCCTGCGAGCGGGTCGACCACGTTGGTCACGCCGGTTTCTTCCTGCAAAATCAACTGCGTATTGCGAGCAATCCGACTGGAGAAATCTGTGGGTAATGCGATCGCTTCGTCCAATGCATTTGTGTGCAATGACTGTGTGCCACCCAGAACAGCCGACATCGCCTCATACGCGGTGCGGATCACGTTGTTGTAAGGGTCTTGTTCTTGCAACGACACGCCCGAAGTTTGGCAATGGGTGCGCAGCATGGAAGACTTTTGGTTCTTTGGTTCAAATTCCGACATGATCCGCGACCAAAGCAAGCGCGCGGCGCGCAGCTTTGCGGCCTCCATGAAAAAGTTCATGCCGATAGCGAAGAAGAACGACAGGCGGGGCGCAAATGCGTCCACATCCATACCTGCGGCAATCGCGGTACGCACGTATTCACGCCCATCGGCCAAAGTGAACGCCAGTTCTTGGACCAGATCGGCCCCTGCCTCTTGCATGTGATAGCCGGAGATCGAGATCGAGTTGAATTTCGGCATATTTGCCGAAGTATAACCGATAATATCCGCGATGATCCGCATCGATGGCTCTGGAGGATAGACATAGGTGTTACGGACCATGAATTCCTTGAGAATGTCATTCTGGATCGTACCCGCAAGAACAGATTTATCGTGCCCCTGTTCTTCGCCAGTCACGATAAAATTGGCAAGGATCGGGATAACCGCGCCGTTCATGGTCATGGATACGCTGACCTTGTCCAAGGGAATACCGTCGAACAAGATTTTCATGTCTTCAACGCTATCAATGGCCACACCTGCCTTGCCCACGTCACCTTCTACCCGTGGATGGTCACTGTCATACCCGCGGTGGGTGGCCAGATCGAATGCAACGGACACGCCCTGTTGCCCGCCTGCCAATGCGGCGCGGTAGAATGCGTTGGATTCTTCGGCTGTGGAAAACCCAGCGTATTGGCGGATCGTCCAAGGGCGGCCTGCATACATCGTGGCCTTGACCCCTCGCGTAAATGGGGCCGCGCCGGGAATGCCACCCATATGGGGCAGCTCAGCCGTGTCATCGGCTGTATAAAGCGGTTTGACGTCGATCCCTTCGAGCGTTTTCCACGTCAGATCATCTAGTGGCTTGCCGCGCAGTTCTTTGGCCGCAATATCAGACCAGTCGTTGTTGTTTCCCATGGTGTCCTCCGTCTGGTGCGCCATGTTGGGCTTTTGCCAACTTAAACACACGCGTGTCATCAATGTTATTAATCTGTGGTCGGACCAATGTGGCCAATCCATCCGCCCCGTTTTCGAGCCATGCAATATCCCCGGCATAGCGGGCTTGTAGGCTCGCGCATGTTCCATCATCAAATGCCAAACCACAATTTTCCGGCGACATATTGCGTCGTACGGGTTTGTTTATCAGGGTCAAATCCGCGCTTTCCCCATGTGTCGCCACGTTCAATAAGTCGTTGCTATAGCTTGCAAAATCCTCGAATAAGGTGACGACAAGTGGCGTTTCGGGAAACTGTGCTTTTACATCTGCAATCAAGTCACGCCAGCCGCGCGGATGCGTTGCGAACGCAAGTTTTTCTTTCAACGTCGGGTCTGGAATGCCTGCCCTTTTGGCGTAGCTCAGACTAGATGTCCAAAACGTATCGTAGGACCGTATGCCCATCACGATCCGGTCGCATTTATGCCCAAACGCGGCGGCAAAACGGGCTAGCCTAGGCGCAGCCTCGGAATACAAACACCCATCACGCAAGTTCACGCGAATTGTGCCGATCATATTTTCCTCTGACACCACCAGCTGCTTGAACCCTTTGCGTTCTAATCGGGCCAGCGTCAGGCCAACCATTGCGGCAGATCGCTCGCAAGCAAGGCTGGTATCATGTGGCGGGCGGATCATTCCCGAAAACAAGCCGCCACGCAGGTATCGCGGCGTCCAAACAGCGATCCCGCCATCAGCAAGGCAAGACTGATTGCGGTTCAAATAGTCCTGAAACGTGGTCGTTGCCGTCCGGTGGACGCCGATATGAAGTGTCTTTTGCACCCGACGCATCCCCAAATGCGAGCCGGCGGCGCGGAGCGCACCTCTGGCGGCTATGATCAATGCGATCATGGGCATGAAGGTCTGACCAAGGGCTTAAACATAAAATTGTAATTATCTGCGCTCGCACCTGTCGTTTTCACACTGTGCGCCCCTATATATGGGAGTATGAAAAGCTTTTTGATCACCGCTATTGCGGCACTTTGGACCACGGCTACCGCCGCGCAAACCACGTTGGACGACTGGAACAGCGACCGAACCCAAGTGTTCGATGCAACGGACATAACGCCCGAAGACTTTATTTGGCTGGCCCGTCCGTTGGTTGTGTTCGCGCAAAGCCCATTGGATCCGTTGTTCATAGAGCAAATGGACCTACTTGCCGATCGGATCGAGGAACTGGCATTGCGTGATGTGATCATCATCGCTGACACCGATCCGACGGACCCAAGCGCACTTCGCCAATCATTGCGCCCGCGCGCATTCATGCTCGCGCTAATCGGCAAAGACGGCCGCACGGCATTGCGCAAACCCGCACCTTGGGACGTGCGTGAGTTGTCCCGCAGCATCGACAAAATGCCCCTGCGCCAGCAAGAAATCCGTGACCGGCGTGTGATCAGCGGCGAGTAGCTCATCGCGCTATTCAAACTCCATGATGATATCGTCGACGGCAAGGCTGTCACCAGCGGCGGCATTGATCTTGGCCACAACGCCCTTCTTTTCGGCGCGCAGGATGTTTTCCATTTTCATGGCTTCAACAGTGCAAAGAGACTGACCCTCTTGAACTTCGTCGCCAACGGCAACGTCGACCTTAACGATCAACCCGGGCATAGGGCAAAGCAGCAGTCGCGACGTGTCTGGTGCAATCTTTTCTGGCATCAGTGCGGCCAGTTCCGCCTGTCGGGCCGTGCGCACATGTACAGGCAAAGACGCGCCGCGATAGCGTAGCTTGAAGCCAGCGGAAATCAGGTCAACTTTGATCACCAATGGTGTGCCGTTCACCACAAGGCGCGCCAATGGTTGGCCAGGTGTCCAGTCACTTTCAACGCGGAACGCTTCACCGTCCACGGTGACGGTCGCGCCTTCTTTGTCGGCTTCAATCACAGCCTGCGCGACGCGCCCCTGCAGCGTCACGACCCAATCCGTGCCCACCACACGTTCGTGATTATCCATACGCCCCGAAATTTGCGACCTGCGAATTTCACAAACACGGTACATCGCTGCCGTGGCCGCCGCGATGCGGGACAAATCCGCGTCAGGCAAGGTCACGCCATCGAACCCATCGGGGAATTCCTCTTCGATGAACGCCGTGGTCATGTTGCCGGATGTGAATTTCTCGTGGTCATAAACCGCAGCCAAGAACGGAAGGTTATGCCCGATGCCCTCGACCTCGAATGCGTCCAATGCAAGACGCATTTCCTCAATCGCGGCAGCGCGATCAGGTGCCCAAGTACACAGCTTTGCGATCATTGGGTCGTAATACATGCTGATCTCGCCGCCCTCGAACACGCCCGTGTCATTGCGGACTGCACGGGTTTCGGTCGCCTCTTCTGCGGGCGGGCGATAACGAGACAGACGGCCGATGGATGGCAAGAAACCACGATACGGGTCTTCGGCATACAAACGGCTTTCCATAGCCCAACCATTGATCTTCAGGTCTTCCTGCTTCATTGGCAAGGTTTCACCGTAGGCCACGCGGATCATCTGTTCAACAAGGTCAACACCGGTGATCAGCTCTGTCACTGGGTGTTCCACCTGCAAGCGGGTGTTCATTTCGAGGAAGTAAAAATTGCGGTCGCCGTCAACGATGAACTCCACCGTGCCTGCGGATGAATAGTCCACCGCTTGGGCCAATGCGACGGACTGCGCGCCCATGGCCGCGCGGGTCGCTTCATCAAGGAATGGGCTTGGGGCCTCTTCGATGACCTTCTGGTTCCGACGCTGAATGGAACATTCGCGTTCATGCAGATAAACGCCATTGCCGTGTTTATCGCAAAGCACCTGAATTTCGATATGCCGCGGTTGGGTGACGAATTTCTCAATGAAAATCCGGTCGTCGCCAAATGAATTTGCCGCTTCGTTCTTGGACGATGCAAAGCCTTCACGGGTCTCTTCATCGTTCCACGCGATGCGCATACCCTTACCGCCGCCGCCAGCGGACGCCTTAATCATCACCGGATAACCGACGTCATTCGCGATCTTGACCGCATGATCGGCGTCATCAATCAGACCCATATAGCCTGGAACAGTGGACACATTTGCCTCTTGGGCGAGCTTTTTGGACGTGATTTTATCGCCCATCGCTTCAATCGCGCCTTTTGGTGGCCCGATGAAGGCAACGCCTGCAGCTTCTAACGCTTCTGCGAATTTGGAATTTTCAGACAAGAACCCGTAACCCGGATGCACGGCCTCTGCACCGGTCTGTTTGATCGCATCCATGACCTTGTCGATCACGATATAGGATTGGTTAGCGGGGGCCGGTCCAATATGCACCGCCTCGTCTGCCATTTTGACGTGCAACGCATTGCGGTCGGCGTCCGAATAGATCGCAACTGTCTTGATGCCCATTTTCTTGGCTGTCTTCATGACACGGCACGCAATTTCACCGCGGTTTGCGATCAGGATTTTCTTAAACATGGGCAATGGGCCTTTCAGACGAAAAAAGCCGCGTCAGGGCAAACCCGACGCGGCTATTCAGACAAGTAGATGGGCTGCAAGCAGCCGGTGTGTTAGTTGATGATTTCGTTGGCAAGTGCGCCAGCAGCCGCACAACCCGCAGCGGCAAGCGCTGTTTCACGATCAGACTGGTTGGCAATCGCAGAGGCGGCAGCACATGCGCCAGCACCGATAAGCGCGTTTTCGGTGTTGGTGTTGCCCGTGCAGGCAGACAGGCCAAGAACCGCAGTTGTGGCCAAAATGAAGGATGCTTTAAACATTGAAATTCCCTATCGCTATTAATTTTGCGCACGATGGTCTGTGCATCTCCATTTAACGCATCATTCTGGATCCAATTCCACAACTTTTCGACGAAACTGGCCCAACCGATGACCGGCGCGCAGCTTAAAACTGCACACCGGTCAGGAGAAGGGGTATTTTTGGAACGTGTTACAGCAGGCTGAGGGACTAGAACAGCCGCTGTAAGATCATCATTGCACAGCAATCGTATGACGCCCAAGCGACCAAAACGCCCCCCCCAATTATGGGCCATTTCCCGCCAATCGGCAGTGAATATGGGCATAGTTTCGCGCATCAGCGTTCGCGCAGCTCTGGAAAACTGACGGCCGCAACCTTCAGATCAATTTGCAACAGCGCGTCGTAGCTTGCGGGATCAAACGGATCTTCGGCTGGCACGACCTCGCGGCCAAACAGCCAGCTCAGCCGGCCCGCGTCCAAATTACCGCGCACAAACGGGTCGGTGCCGAATTGATCATAAAGCGCCTGCATAAAACCGGCATCCGCGCGGCGATCAGGTGGCTTGCGGTCGGGGTAACGCACCCGCTCGGTGATCTCTGTTGCGCCATCTTTATGGGCGCGACGGATCGTAAATTGAAAATCTGTTCCGGCCAATCGGCCCGGAAATCCGCGATGCTTTTCCATAGTCTAGTAATCTTCCCACATGCAATTGCCGCCATCCAAACGGTAGGGTTGAAAATACTGAACAACATCCGTTGTCTCGCCGAATGGCACCTCTGCGGCAGACACCGAAATGACAATGCTGTCCACCGCCATTTTCGCAGCTACCAAAGCAGGCTGGGCGACCTCGGCACATAAATAGTCAAAATCCGGCACAAGATCGTCAAACTCAACGCCCTCTGCGATCTGCGGTAACACAAACCGAAACCGGCCCATGGGCGGGTCCATAATCACGTCAAACAAACGCAACACATGCCCTGACGGCACAGTCACATCCGCTGCGGCCACAGGGGTCGCACAACAGAACGCGATGATGGCAAGGATTCGCAAACTTATGTCCTTCTTTTGGCGTTAAATACCTGCGGGGGGCGCGTCAGCGCGAGGGCAGCCAGCCCCCACCCACACCAGATCAAAGCGGGATGTTGTCGTGTTTCTTCCACGGGTTCTGCAACGACTTTCCACGCAATGACGCGAATGCACGGCACACACGTTTGCGGGTGGATTGCGGACGGATCACCTCGTCTACAAACCCGCGTTCCGCAGCGACAAACGGATTGGCAAAGCGGTCTTCGTAATCGGCCGTATGCTGCGCAATTTTGTCAGCATCTGCCAAATCCGCTCGGTGAATAATTTCTGTGGCACCTTTGGCGCCCATCACAGCAATTTCTGCTGTGGGCCATGCATAGTTGAAATCGCCGCGCAAGTGTTTGGACGACATCACGTCATACGCGCCGCCGTATGCCTTACGGGTGATCACCGTCACCTTGGGGACAGTTGCCTCGCCATAGGCAAACAACAGTTTTGCACCATGTTTAATCACACCGCCATATTCCTGTGACGTGCCAGGCAAGAACCCGGGCACATCGACTAAGGTCAGGATCGGAATTTCGAACGCGTCACAAAAGCGGACAAACCGCGCGGCCTTGCGCGACGCATCAATGTCCAAACAACCCGCAAGCACCATCGGCTGGTTTGCAACCACACCCACTGTGGCCCCTTCCATGCGGATAAATCCGGTCAGAATGTTCTTGGCGTAATCCTCTTGGATCTCATAAAAATCACCCTCATCGGCAAGCTTATGGATCAGCTCTTTCATATCATAGGGGGTGTTTGCATTGTCAGGGATGAGCGTATCAAGACTGGTTTCGACGCGGTTCACATCATCGAAAAACGGGCGCACGGGTGCTTTTTGACGGTTATTAAGAGGCAGGAAATCAAACAAGCGGCGGGCTTCGGCCAACGCCTCGACATCATTCTCGAACGCGCCATCTGCCACGGATGATTTTTTGGTATGCGTTGATGCACCACCCAATTCTTCCGCCGTGACGACTTCATTTGTGACCGTCTTCACAACATCAGGTCCGGTCACAAACATGTAAGAGCTGTCTTTGACCATAAAAATAAAGTCAGTCATCGCAGGGCTATACACAGCCCCACCCGCACAAGGCCCCATAATCAGGCTGATCTGCGGGACAACGCCAGACGCCATGACATTACGCTGGAACACTTCCGCATAACCGGCCAACGATGCGACACCTTCTTGAATTCGCGCACCACCGGAATCATTGATCCCGATCACAGGCGCGCCGTTTTGCATGGCCATATCCATGATCTTACAGATCTTCTGCGCGTGGGTTTCAGACAGAGACCCACCAAAGACTGTGAAATCTTGCGAGTAGACATAAACCATACGCCCGTTGATCGTGCCCCAGCCGGTCACCACGCCATCACCAGCGAGACGCTGTTTTTCCATGCCAAAATCGACACAGCGGTGCGCGACGAACATATCAAATTCTTCAAACGACCCGTCATCCAGTAATAATTCAATACGCTCACGCGCAGTCAGCTTGCCTTTCGCGTGTTGGGCGGCAATCCGGCGCTCTCCTCCGCCCATACGGGCAGCGTTGCGGCGATCTTCGAGCTCTTGCATTACGTCCATGATAGGTCCTTTCAGTTGATCCACCCTATCGTGCCAACTGCTACAGGCAAAGCGGGAATGCGAAAATTTGCAAATTGTGCGATTTGCTAAATGTCATTTTTGCAAATATGCATACTCATCAAAGTGAACGACTGCATTTCAACACATACATAGACAGCCACAGCCCCAAGCACTAAGTCTTGATCCATGACACAACCACCCACTGTCCGCTTTCTTGACCGGACCACCCCGCCCCACATCATTACGCTCGTCATGATCGCTGGTATTTCAGCGCTGAATATGACGATATTCCTGCCTTCACTGGCTGCGATGACCACGTATTTCGATACCGACTATGCAACAATGCAATATGCGCTGTCTGGATATTTGGCGATGACGGCGGTGCTGCAAATCATCGTCGGGCCGATCTCTGATAAGTTCGGACGACGGCCTGTTGTGCTTGGTGCACTCGGAATTTTCATCCTTGCCAGCATCGGCACCTATCTTGCGACATCCATCACCATGTTCCTGTTTTTCCGTATGCTCCAAGCCGCGGTGGCCTCTGGCATGGCCCTGTCCCGCGCCGTAGTGCGCGACATGGTTCCCCAGGCCGAGGCAGCGTCGATGATCGGTTATGTTACCATGGGCATGGCGCTGGTCCCGATGGTCGGGCCTATGCTTGGCGGTGCGGTCGACGAACTTTTTGGGTGGCACGCAACCTTTTTGCTTTTGGTCTTTTGCGGTTTTGGCGTTTTCGCGCTCGTCTTTTTCGATCAGGGCGAGACACTGGCGTCTGGTGGTATGTCATTTCGCGATCAAATCCGCAGCTACCCAGAACTGCTCTCATCCCCACGTTTTTGGGGTTACGCGCTGTGCGCGGCTTTTGCGTCGGGCGCATTTTTTGCACTGCTGGGCGGGGCGTCATTCATCGCAGGCACGGTTTATGGCCTGTCTCCGATGTGGTCCGGCATTGCGATCGGTGCGCCACCGTTGGGTTACGCATTCGGCAATTTGATTTCCGGCAGATTCTCTGCGCGCGTTGGTATCAACCGCATGGCGCTGATCGGGTCGTGCATCATTGCAGTTGGGCTTGGCACATCTTTCGCGCTTGGATTGCTGGGCATCCATTCAGCGGTCATCTTCTTTGGCTTTTGCACCTTTCTTGGCCTTGGCAACGGCATCACATTGCCCAATGTGACCGCAGGCCTTCTATCGGTGCGCCCGCATTTGGCGGGCACCGCCGCGGGTCTCGGCGGGGCGATCATGGTCGGCGGCGGGGCGGCGCTGGCGCAGTTTGGTGGAACATTACTGAGCCCCGAAACGGGCGCGTTACCGATGCAAGCATTGATGTTCACCACAAGCATCGCAGCAATCCTAAGCGTCCTTTTTGTGATCTGGCGTGACCGCGTGACTGGCTAGCCGTTGCCAGCGGGCTTTGCAGAGTTTACCAATGCAAAAGCAAAGTTTGCAAAGGTGCCCCGATGGCCGTTCAGAAAATCTATGCCGGTGCGAAGCTGCGCGAATTGCGTGGGCGCTTATCGCTGACGCAAAAGGCATTCGCGCAGAAACTGGGCGTGTCCCTGCCCTATCTCAACCAGATGGAAAACAACAACCGGCCTGTCAGCACCTCGGTCGTATTGGGATTGGCGCAAGAGTTCGGCTTTGACGTGACCGAATTGCAATCCGGCGACGAGGCCCGTTTGGTAGGCGACATGCGGGAAGCTTTGGCCGATCCGGTATTTGCGGGCGACGCGCCGCAATTGGCGGACCTACGGCTGGCAGCCGCCAATGCGCCCACGCTGGCCCGCGCATTTTTGGACCTGCACGCAGCTTACCGCCAAACCCATGAAAGGCTTGCCAGTCTTGACGAAGCATTAGGTCGCGAAGACGCCCGCCTTGCCCCCAGCCCGTGGGAAGAGGTGCGGGACTTCTTTCACTATTGCGATAACTACATCGACGCAGTGGACCGCGCAGCAGAACGTTTCGCAACTGGCGAACATAGTGCCGAAGACACGCTATCAAGTTATGGGGTGACGATCCGCTATCAGCCAAACGGACCCTTACGCCACTATGATCCAACATCAAAAACGCTGACCCTTGGGGCCGGCGCCGCGGTGGCCACACAACGTTTCCAAATGCTGTTGCAGCTGGCACTTATCGGCCAGCGCGAATTGCTCGACGCAACGCTTGATCTTGCACGTTTCCAATCTCAAGAAGCACGCGGCATCGCATTGGTGGGCCTCGCCAATTATTTCGCTGGAGCCGCGCTTATGCCGTATGGCGCGTTCCTCGCGGCGGCCCAAGAGACACGCCACGACCTCGAAATCCTATCATCGAAATTCGGGGCATCATTGGAACAAGTGGCGCACCGGTTGTCGACGTTGCAGCGCCCCGGTGCAAAAGGCATCCCGTTCTTTTTCGTCCGCGTCGACCAAGCGGGCACGATCACCAAACGGCATTCTGCAACGACATTGCAATTTGCGCGCTACGGTGGCGCATGCCCGCTGTGGAACGTGCATGCAGCATTTGAAACACCTGGGCAATTCCTGCGCCAATTGGCCGAAACGCCAGATGGGGCACGGTATTTCTGCCTTGCCCGCGACGTTTCCAAATCTGGCGGTGCATTCAACGCACCCACCCGCCGCTATGCAATAGGGTTGGGCTGCGAAGTGCAGCATGCGGACGCGTTGGTCTATGCTGATCACATGGATAGCACCGCCCCCGACGCCTATGCGCCCATCGGCATTTCCTGCCGCATTTGCGAACGCAAAGGGTGTCACCAACGCTCTGTGCCACCGCTCGAACGGCAGCTGCGCGTAGACCCAGACAAGCGCGGCGTTCTCCCTTATCAGGTCGACTGATTAACGCTGCGAGGTTTCCCAATTCGGGTTGATCCATGGCGCGCCATTCTCGGCAGGCAATGGATTGCGCCCCAAAATATGATCCGCCGCCTTTTCACCGACCATGATCGACGGCGCATTGAGATTACCGTTTGGAATACGCGGGAAAATCGAACTGTCAGCAACGCGCAACCCTTCAACCCCGATAACCCGGCATTTCGCATCGACAACTGCCATTGGGTCGTCCTTACTACCCATTTTGCAAGTGCCGCAGGGGTGATACGCGCTTTCGACATGCTCTTTGATGAACGCATTAAGCGCCGCATCAGATTGCACATCAGCACCCGGTTGGATTTCTTTCCCGGAAAACGGGGCGAATGCCTCTTGCCCAAAGATCTCTCGGGTCAGGCGAATGCATGTGCGGAAATCTTCCCAATCAGATGGGGCGGACATATAGTTGAATTGGATGCGCGGGTGGTCCGCAGGGTCAGCAGAGCGCAATGTCACCTCGCCCCGCGACGCTGATCGCATTGGGCCGACATGAGCCTGATATCCGTGACCCTCTGCCGCTGCTTGGCCGTCATAACGCACCGCTATGGGGAGGAAGTGATACTGAATATCGGGGTATTCCACGCCTGCCTTGGACCGTATAAATCCCGCACTTTCAAACTGGTTCGACGCACCCAAACCCGTTTTAGTAAACAACCATTGCGCCCCGATCTTGGCCTTGCCCCAAAGGTTCCAATGCTTGAAAAGGGACACGGGTTTGGTCGCGGCCTGTTGAATATAAAGCTCGAGATGGTCCTGCAAGTTTTGCCCAACACCTGCGCGATCGGCGACAACATCAATGCCGTGATCGGCAAGATGCGCGGCAGGACCGATTCCTGATAGCATCAAAAGCTTGGGCGAATTGAGTGAAGACGCAGCCATGATGACTTCGGAATTGGCGGTGATCACTTCAATCTGGCCACCACGTTCGACCTCTACCCCGATAGCGCGGCCATTTTCGATAACCACTTTGCGGGCAAAGGCGCGGGTGATGTCACAATTCGGACGCTTGAGCGCGGGGCGCAGATATGCGTTCGCCGCCGACCAGCGCCGCCCTTTCCAGATTGTCGCATCAAAGGGGCCAAAGCCCTCTTGCTGCTGACCGTTATAGTCGCCGGTGACAGGATAGCCGGCCTGCTTGGCCGCTTTGACAAAGGCGCGGGTCAATGGGTTTTTGCGCGGACCTCGGGTGACATGCAGCGGGCCTTTGCGCCCTCTCCACGTTTTATCGCCACCATGACCGCCGGAATGCCAATTTTCCATACGTTTGAAATAAGGAAGCACATCGGCATAGGACCACCCCTGCGCCCCGCTTTCGGCCCAATGATCAAAGTCATGGGCATGCCCGCGCACATAACACATGCCGTTGATCGACGACGAACCACCAATGACTTTGCCACGCGGGGTCACCAACGTGCGCCCGTCAAGATGGGGTTCGGGTTCGGTCGACATGCCCCAATCGTACATTTTCATGTTCATCGGATACGACAGCGCCGCGGGCATTTGTATAAATGGCCCAACATCGGTCCCGCCATGCTCGATGATCAAGACTTGGCGGCCAGCCTCGGCCAAACGATACGCAATCGCGCAGCCCGCAGACCCCGCGCCAATGATAACATAATCAGCCTTCAAAACGGGGCCTCCACATCAGACATAGCCACGTAAACGCCCTTAATCTGGGTGTAATGTTCGATCGCGGCTTTGGAATTTTCACGACCCACCCCAGATTGTTTGGACCCACCAAATGGGGCCTCTACAGGGGCCAGATTATAGGTGTTGATATAACAAGTGCCCGCATCAAACCCCGCGACCATGCGGTGGGCGCGGGTCAGGTCAGCAGTGAACACGCCGGCGGCCAGACCGAACTCTGTGTCATTGGCGCGTGCTAAGGCCTCTTCTTCGGTATCGAAATCAAGCACGGACAGAACTGGGCCAAAAATCTCTTCTTTCGCGATCGTCATGTCGTCAGTCACGTCAGCGAAAACCGTGGGTTCAATGAAGAACCCGTCGCCTGCGATGACATTGCCCCCCGTGACCAAACGCGCGCCCTCTTCAACACCCTTGGCGATATATCCTGCCACAATATCGCGTTGGCGTTCGGACACCATCGGGCCAAAATTCACATCGGGGTCTTGGGGGTCGCCCATTTTCACGCCCTTTAGGCGCTCAGATAGGCGCGCCAAGAACGCCTCTTTGATCCCTTTTTGTACGAACACACGGGTGCCGTTGGAACAAACCTGGCCCGACGAATAAAAATTGCCCAAAATCGCGCCCGACACGGCGTTTTCAAGGTCGGCATCGTCAAAAATCACGATAGGGGACTTGCCGCCCAATTCCATCGTCACATGGCGAATGCCAGCAGCAGCGGCGGCGTAAACCTTGCGACCCGTCGGCACAGAGCCGGTCAATGACACTTTGGCCACGCGGTCGTCTTCGATCAATGCGGCACCCACGTTGCCATATCCCTGCACGACGTTGTAGACGCCTGCGGGTGCACCAGCCTCGACTAAAATTTCCGCAACTTTCAACGCGCAAAGCGGTGTGGTTTCTGACGGCTTGAACACCATCGCATTGCCGCAAGCGAGTGCGGGCGCACCCTTCCAGCTTGCGATCTGCGTCGGGTAATTCCATGCGCCGATGCCCACGCAAACCCCCAATGGTTCGCGGCGCGTATAGACGAAATCATCACCCAGTTGGATATGTTCGCCCGTTATGCTGGCGGCCAAACCGCCGAAATACTCCAGCGCGTCCGCGCCCGATGTGGCGTCCGCGACGGATGTTTCTTGATAAGGTTTGCCAGTGTCATAGGTTTCCAGAACCGACAGGTCATGGTTCCGCTCGCGCATGATATCCGCTGCACGGCGCAACACACGCCCGCGATCTGTCGCAGTCCAAGACGCCCACTCTGCTTGCGCGCGCTTGGCCGAAGCCAGTGCCTGATCGATAATCGCAGGCGTTGCGGAATAAACTGTCGCGATGACCTTTCCGGTTGCAGGGTAAATCACGGGGATCGGGTCGCCTGCAGTGTCTTCGACGTATTTCCCGTCAATGAAATGGCTGGCTGTGGGTTGGGTTTGCATCTTTTCGGCCCTTCGGGAGGAGTATTTCGAACAAAGCGAGTTGACTATTCGCCACGCGGAAAGCGTTGATTTTCCTCAAGAACGTTGAGGTCCATGTGGTTGCGCATGTAGCGTTCAGACGCTTTTTGTAGTGGTTGGTAGTCCCATGGAAAATAGGAGCCATTGCGCAGGGCCTCATAAACGATCCAACGCCCCGCTTGCGATTGGCGCACTGCCGCATCAAATGCATCGAGGTCCCAGCGGGCCTCTGATTTAGCGCGCAACTGGTCCATGGTGCCTTGATGGGCGGTGATATCGGCAAGGTTGGTTAACTCGTGGGGGTCCGCCTCCAGATCGAACAACTGATCGGGATCAAGCGCGCAACGGTTATATTTCCATTTGCCATACCGCAATGAAACCAACGGAGCATAAGACCCTTCCGCCGCATATTCCATCGCAACCGGGTCTGACCGCACGCCGCCCTGCCCCAGTGGAACAATAGACTGCCCGTCTGTCCACGGCATGATTTCGGACATATCAATGCCCGCCAGATCGCAAAGCGTTGGCAGAATATCGATACTGCTGACCGGCGTGGTGTTCAGCCCCTGTTCCATTTGCGGGGCCGCGATCATCAAGGGCACCCGCGCAGACCCTTCATAGAACGACATTTTGAACCAAAGCCCACGGTCGCCAAGCATATCCCCATGGTCAGACACAAACAAAATCGTGGCCTCTTGGCGCGTGTCTTGAAGCGTTTGCAACAGCTCACCAACTTTGTCGTCCAAATAGCTTATATTGGCAAAATAGGCGCGGCGCGCCCGTTTGATATGATCTTCAGTAATGTTGAAGTTATCACGGTCGTTTGCATCCAAAATGCGCTGTGAATGGGCATCTTGTTCGGCATACGGAATAGGGCCAACCTCTGGCAGCAAGTGGTCGCAGTCTTCGTAGAGGTCCCAGTATTTCTTGCGCGCCACATACGGGTCGTGCGGATGCGTAAAGCTTACGGTCAAACACCAAGGGCGCGTGTCCTGCCCCCGCGACAAATCGTAAATCTTGCGCGTCGCGTGATAGGCGACCTCGTCATCATATTCCATCTGATTGGTGATCTCGGCGACCCCAGCGCCCGTCACCGACCCCATGTTGTGATACCACCAATCAATCCGCTCGCCCGGTTTGCGGTAATCTGGGGTCCAGCCGAAATCGGGCGGGTAGATATCTGTCGTCAATCGTTCCTCAAACCCGTGCATCTGATCAGGGCCAACGAAATGCATCTTGCCTGACAAACAGGTCTGATACCCCGCGCGGCGCAAATGATGTGCATAGGTTGGGATCGACGATGCGAATTCGGCCGCATTGTCATAGACACCGGTACGACTAGGCAATTGGCCCGACATGAACGACGCCCTTGCAGGCGCGCAGAGCGGGGACGCGGTATAGGCATTGGCAAACCGTGTAGACCGCGCGGCCAGCGCCTTCAGATGCGGGGCATGTAGCCAATCGGCGGGCCCATCAGGGAACAGCGTTCCGTTTAATTGATCCACCATAATGATCAGAATATTGGGCTGTGTCATGCGGCACCTTTGGTGAGTGTGGTAAGTGTTGCAAGTGCTGCCCCTTCGGGATCGGCATCTGGCGCAGTCAAAGCCGCCCGAATATAAAGCCCGTCAATCAAAGCCGCCAACGTATCCGCCACTTGCCGCGGGTCATCACAAATAGGGCGGAGCGCATGGGTCAAATTCGACCGCAACCGCCGCTGATAAGTTGTCAAAAGACGCAGCGCATCGGGGCTGGTTTGCGCTTGGCTGTAAAATGTCATCCATGCAGACACGGTCGCAGGGTCAAAACAAGACTGGGCAAAATTGGCACGAATAATCGCCCGCGCACGACCTGCAGGTGTCATAGCCCCCTCCAACGCAGCCCGCACCTCTGCACTGTAATCGCGCAAAATCTGACGCATGGCGGCATCAAACATCTGGTCCTTACCGCCAAAATAGTGGTGTGCCAGTGCGGACGACATGCCCGCACGCTTTGCAATCCGGCTTACCGTGACATCAAGCGACCCTGCCGCGCCGATTTCGGCAATCGTGGCCTTCACAAACGCCTCGCGGCGGATCGGCTCCATTCCAACTTTGGGCATGTGGCATCCTTTTAAAGCTGCGACATATCTGATTGTTTTTTATTGACTAGTCAATCAACAAAAACACACAGACTTCTTCTGGCCCTAAATACCTCCGCCGGAGGCTGACGATCTTGATCGTCAATCAGGCCGCGCAGCCGCCCGCCGCGCCACCGCTTCGCGCCATGTGATGAAACAAACAGCAGCCATGATCACGACGCCACCAAAGACAACCCAGACATCAATCGGTTCGCCGAATACCGTCGCACCTAGCGCCACGGCCCAGACAAGCTGTAGGAATGTTACCGGTTGGGTCACCGTCAAAGGGGCCGCTTCAAACGCACGGGTCATCGTGTAGTGGCCCGCCGTTGCGAAACAGGCGACTAAGAACATCCAGCCGGTTTGCTCCCATGTTGGCGTGATCCAGACGACATAGGCAAAGGGTGCCAACCCAATTGTCACAGTGATCGATAACATGCCAACCACAACAATGGCCGACACTTCTCCCGCCATAACTTTGGCAATCAAATAGCCAGCCGCGAAGGCAATCGCCGTGAACAACATCGCGATATGCCCCATGTCCAAGGCGCGCAGTCCGGGGCGTAAAATGATTAAAGCCCCGATAAGCGCCATCACCACCGCAATCATCCGGCGCGGCGGCAATTTTTCCCCCAAGAACAATGCCGCACCAATCGCGACATATACTGGATTGAGGTAATTCATTGCCGTAACTTCGGCGATAGAAATGCGCGACATGGCATAGAACCACAAGATCACCGCGATTGTATGCACCACACCACGCAGGCTGAATAACATCATCTGACGTCGGCTTAACCGCGCGCGTAGCATTGGGCGGATCATCGGAATCACGAATACCAAGCCCAACAAATACCGCATGAACGCACTTTGTGCGGCGGGCAGGTCAGATCCCACATGTTTTACAATTGCGGTTACCGCAACGAACATCAGCCCCGTCAGGACCATCCAAAAGATGCCCGCAACCGGGCGCGCTGTGGGTGTGGGTTGCATATGAACAGGCGTGACAGGGTGCCGTAGAAATAACAAGGGCGCAGCCATCTCTGGCCGCGCCCTTGCACAAATTGATTTGCGGACGGTCTAGCCTTCGAAGGCGGCCATAACCTCGTCGGACACTTCCATATTGGTGGTGACGCGCTGCACGTCATCGTCTTCTTCCAAAACGTCCAATAGCTTCATCAGCTTGGTGAACCCTTCAAGGTCGAGCTCTGTTGTCATGTTTGGTTTCCAGATCAGCTTGGTCGATTCAGTTTCGCCCAATTCCTTTTCCAAGGCCGTGGAGACTTCGTTCAAGTCCGTATCGGCGCAATAGATGACGTGGTTTTCATCGTCGGATTGCACATCATCCGCGCCAGCCTCGATCGCGGCCATCATTACGGTGTCTGCATCGCCCACGGCGGCCGGATAAACCACTTCGCCCATACGGTCGAACATAAAACCAACAGACCCTGTTTCACCCAAGTTTCCGCCATTTTTGCCGAATGTGGACCGGACCGTCGACGCCGTGCGGTTTTTGTTGTCGGTCATCGCCTCGACAATCACGGCAACACCATTGGGGCCATAACCTTCATAACGAATTTCGTCATAGTTTTCGGCGTCACCACCCTGAGATTTCTTGATCGCGCGATCAATCACATCCTTTGGCACGGAATTGGATTTTGCTTCTTTCACAGCCATACGCAAACGCGGGTTTTTATCGGGATCGGGGTCGCCCATTTTGGCGGCCACGGTGATTTCCTTGGCCAGTTTTGAAAACAGCTTTGAACGCAATTTATCTTGGCGCCCTTTGCGATGCTGAATATTTGCCCATTTGGAGTGGCCAGCCATGTCGATATCCTATCCGTCTTTGGTTTCGGGGGTCTTATGCCACATATCTGCCGCTGATCAAGCAGGGGTTGGGATTTGGGTTTTGCAAACCCAAGCCTCCGGCGGGGATATTTTTAAACCAAAGAAATTAAAGCGGCCAGATCATTGGGATCACGAAGCTTACAATCGGCGCAAGCGACAGGTTCAGCGGGATGCCGAATTTGAGGAAATCCCCGAATTTATAGCCACCAGGCCCATAGACGAGCGTGTTCGTTTGATAACCGATGGGGGTTGCGAAACTGGCGCTGGCGGCGATCATCACGGCCACGACCAATGGGCGCGGATCGACGCCGAGCGCTGTCCCAAGGCCGATGGCGACTGGCGTCATCACCACGGCCACGGCATTGTTGGACACCAATTCGGTAAACACCGAAGACAGCAAATAGACGGCGAGCACAACAAAGAACGGCGGCAAAACGGTCATCACGGGTGAGATCGCGTCTGCGATCATCGTCACCGCACCAGAGGACTGCAGCGCCGCGCCGACCCCAAGCATTGCAAAGATGAGCGCGAGCAAACGGCCATCGACGTAGGAAAACGCCTCTTCTGCATCGATGCAGCCTGTCATGAGCACAACGGTCACGCCAATCATCGCAAGCATCAGGATCGGCGCGACATTCAATGCGGCCAAGACCACAACCGCAAGCAATGTCGCAATCGCAATCCACGCGCGCCCGCGACGGTATGCCCGTTCTGACGGTTTAGACACATCACCGAGGTTCATGTCTTCGGCGAGACGTGCGATGTCTTCGGGCGCCCCTTCGAGCAGCAAGGTATCGCCAACGCGCACGACTAAATCATCCATTTGCCGGCCGATATTCGTGTCGCGCCGATGGACTGCCAACGTATAGACAGCAAAACGTCGACGCAGACGCAAAGAGGCCAATGTGCGACCGACCATTTTGCAATTTGGCGTGATCAAAACCTCGACAGTGGTGGTTTCGACCGCAGACACTTGGTCCACGCGGCGCAATTCCGGTGTCGCTTGCAACGACAAGAGTTCGGACATTTGGGTACGTAAAACGACGCGGTCGCCTTGTTCTAACACCACAGATTTGAGGTTTCGCCGCAAAGACGCATCCCCGCGCACAACGTCGATAAGTCGCACGCCGTCGCGTTTAAACAGCTGCACGCCGTCGACTTCACGCCCGATCAGGTTGGACTTCGCGGGAACAATGGCTTCGGAAAAAAACCGCATTTTGGAGCGGTCTGACAGCAAGCTGGCCATGCTCGCGCGGTCCGGCAATAGCCGTGGGCCTGCAAAATAGAGGTAGATGAAGGTCCAGCAAACGACGACGAGGCCAACGGGCAAAATCTCGAGAATCCCAAACGGTTGCATCCCAGACGAACGCGCCACACCGTCAAC
Source organism: Yoonia sp. (assembly GCA_965660685.1). GTDB lineage: Bacteria > Pseudomonadota > Alphaproteobacteria > Rhodobacterales > Rhodobacteraceae > Yoonia. The sequence goes on from CBFIAX010000005.1 coordinate 121,565, forward strand.
CAAAAGGTTTGTCGACGTTCCCAGCAGCGTCATCGTCCCCCCAACAATCGCGGCATAGGACAGCGGGATCAACAGCTTCGATGCCGAGGTTCCTAAACTGCGCGCCAGTTGCACAAAGACGGGGATCATCACGACGACCAATGGTGTATTATTCATGATTGCACTCGCGAAGGCCACGAATATTAAGGCCCCGCCAATGGCGCGCGCTGGGTTTTTGGCTGCTTGGGCTTCGACCAGTTGGGTCAATGCATTCAGCGCACCCGTGCGCACCAAAGCCCCCACAATGATGAACATCGCCGCAATCGTCCAAGGGGCCGGATTGGCCAGCGCAATGACTGCATCGTCATAGGCCAAGACGCCAGTCACCAGCAGGAAGGACACGCCGATCATCGCGACGACCTCTGTTGGGTAGACCTCGCGCAGGAACATCACAAACATGAGTGCAACAACCGCAAGGGTCAACCATGCGCCTTGGGATTGGCTTAGAGAAATCAAATCTGTCATGGCGTTAAACATCGCCTTCTTGGCGCGGACGCACAAGCGCAATACCGCAAAGCATAAGGATCAGTGCCGCCCAGACCCAAACCGAGTATTGCTCGCCCAAAAGAATTATGGCCCAAACAACGCCAAAGCCAGTGACGAGATAGGCGACTTGCCCTGCAAACACGGCCCCTGCCCGCCCGACCAGCCAAATATAGCCCATGTAGACTGCAATATGCAGGACCGATGAAATCACAAACGCAAAGTCGGCGCCGATATATGGCGGGCGCGGGTCGATGAACTGACCTGACCAGATGGCGATGGGCAAAGAAATTATGCCCCCGACCCACGCTGCGCCACAAATCAGCTGCACAGGATCAAGCCCTGCCGTGCCCCACTTTGCCACGATATTGCCCTCGACCGCATAACAAAACGGGGCGACAACGGCCAATGGCAACATGATCACCATGGCTCTGTCAGGTAAGCTTGCTTCGGGGAATGCGATCAGGCTGACACCGATCATCCCAAGGATCAAACCGGACATACGCCGCCACGTGAACCGGTCGGTCCCCAAAGCCAAAGCAATAGGGAAGGCAAACATCGGAACTGTCGCGATAACAATGGACATGATGCCCGATGGCAAGAAAAACGCCGCCCGATAGCTGGCGGTGTTCGGGATCAATGTGCCAAGTAAGGCGATGAGCGCGGCAAAACCAATCGTCTTTGCGGATATTGGCAAAGGTTTGCGTTGCGCCAGCAAGATGCCGCTGGTCAGCAACGCCCCAATGGCAAATTGCCAGAAAATCAGGCCAAATGGCTGGTATCCGGCAGTGACCGTGATTTTGGTCAATGGCTGGGTCATGCCCCACCCCGCGCCAAGGGCGACAAGGATCGCCGTCAGCCCAGCGCGCCCGATCATGAAGGGCCGGATTGTGACAAGCGGCCGCCCTGTCGGACCATTTCGACCCGCGTGGCCTTGCCGCTGCGATCATCCGTTTCAACGTAAAGCCCCGATAGCGTGGCGTCTGATGCGGCAGGCGTAAAACGGTCCTTGGGCATGCCCGTGATAAAGCGGCGCAGTGGTTCTGTTTTATCCATGCCAATAACCGAATTGTAATCGCCGCACATGCCTGCATCCGATTGGAACGCTGTGCCGCCGTTCAAAATCATCGCATCGCCCGTTGGGACATGGGTATGGGTGCCGACGACAATGCTCGCGCGCCCGTCGCAAAAATGCCCAACCGCCATTTTTTCAGACGTGGCTTCGCAGTGGATGTCCACAAGGCTCGCCTGAACGGCACCGCCCATTGGGTATTGGCGCAATACTGCATCAAGCGCAGAAAACGGATCGTCAAAGGGGCGCTTCATAAACACTTGGCCCAACGCTTGCGTCACCAAAACCTTACGCCCTTGGGTCGCGTTAAACACGCGCGCGCCGACACCAGGCGCAGATTTGGAAAAATTCAACGGGCGAATGATACGCGGTTCATTGGCGGCAAAAGACAGCATGTCCTTTTGATCAAAGGCGTGATCGCCGAGGGTCAATACATCCGCCCCCGCATCAAGCAGGATTTTCGCATGCGCAGCTGACAGCCCCATGCCACCTGTCGCGTTCTCGCCATTCACCACAACGAAATCAAGCTTCCAATCACGGCGCAAGCGCGGCAAGTGGTCCACAATTGCCGTCCGGCCTGCGCGGCCCATTACATCACCAAAGAAAAGTATTTTCATGCTGCTCTGTTACGGCTTTGGCCACGTTTGATCTAGGCCAAATGTTGGATTTTGCAGTCTTGCAGACAGCGAAGCCTCCAGCGGAGGTATTTTGGGGCCAGAAGAAGTTAGGGCGTGGTGGTTCCATTTTGGGTGATGAGCAGGTCTAGCGGTTGATCCGTCGGCTCGAGCGGCAGGTCGGATGCCTCTTGTTCGGCGTAGGCAAAACCGATTGCAAAGGTGGCCTGCGCGGCGCGAAGTTGTTCAAGCGTCCGGTCATAGAAGCCGCCCCCATAGCCGAGCCGCCCGCCGTTCATGTCAAAAGCGACGAGAGGCACGATCACGATTTCAGGAGTCATCCAAGCGCCCGTCGCAGGGATCATCGCGCCAAATTCGCCAGGGATTAGATCCACCCCGGGTTCCCAGATACGAAATTTGAGCGGTTGCCCTGTCCCTATAATCACCGGCACGCCAACGGGGCCGTGGGCTGCGGCCTCTTCCATGGCCGGCAGCGGGTCGATTTCTGTGCGCATCGGCATATAGCCCGCGATTGGTACGCCGCGGTGGCCTGCCAAAAACGCGCTAAGATGCGCGGCGGTACCAGCCCCTGCGTCATGGGCTAATTTACGGCGAGCGAACGCCGCTTTTCGCGCAACGGTTTTAAGGTCGGTTAAAGAAGCCATGCTGCTGCCAATCCTAGAAATGCAAAGAATCCAACGATGTCTGTCACTGTTGTCACAAATGCGCCAGAGGCCAAGGCTGGATCGACTTTGATACGTTCCAAGACGACGGGCACGATTGTGCCCGCAAGCCCTGCGACCACAAGGTTGATGACCATCGCGACCCCGATCACCGCCCCAAGCATCGGCGAGCCAAACCAGATAACGCCGACGATTCCCATTACAAAGGCAAAGATAAGCCCGTTCACAAGCCCCACCAAAGCCTCGCGCCGGATCACGCGCCAGACGTTTGCACCTGTCAAATCGCGGGTTGCAATGGCGCGCACGGCGACGGTCAGCGATTGCGTGCCCGCGTTGCCCCCCATGGAGGCGACGATTGGCATCAAAACGGCCAAAGCCACGAGGCCCGTTATCGTTTCCTCGAACAGCGAAATCACCATCGACGCCAAGATTGCGGTGACAAGATTGACCGCCAACCACGGAAACCGTTGACGCGTCGTTTGAATGACACGGTCTGACAAAGACCCCTCGCCCACACCGGCCAAGCGCAGGATGTCCTCTTCTGCCTCTTCTTCGAGAAATGCCATGGCGTCGTCGATGGTAATGACGCCGACAATCCGGTCGTCATCATCGACCACGGGCGCTGTGATCATGTGATAGTGGTTGATAGCTTGCGCGACCTCTTCGACGTCTTGCGCCACGTGGAAGGTGCGGAATGTGTCTTCGATCAGATCGACCAAAGGCACGTCCCGCCGTGACGACAACAAGCGGCCCAGCGTCACATAGCCAGTCGCTTTCAGCCGTGGGTCGACCAGAATGACGTGATAGAATTGATCGGGCAACGTGACGGTGTCAGAGCGCAAATAATCAATCGCCTCGCCCACATTCCAGTGTTGGGGCGCGCGCACCAGTTCCGATTGCATGTGGCGGCCCGCCGATTCCTCGGGATAGGACAAGGCCTGTTCGACTGCGACACGGTCTGTCGCGTCGAGCGCATCTAATGCAGCCTCTTGCTGATCATCGTCAAGATATTCAACAAGATCAACAACATCGTCGGTTTCCAGTTCACGTACCGCATCCGCAAATTCGGTCGGATCAAGGCTTTCGATGACTTCTTCGCGTAGGTTTTCATCAAGCTCTGACAGCACGTCGCCGTCCATGCCGCCCTTCCAAACGTCGAGCAGATCGCGCCGCTCACGCGGGTTAATCTGTTCGATCAGATGGGCGATATCCGCTGCGTGCAGCGGCTCTAGTATCGCGTCAACCTTGGGCGCATTTCCCTGATCCACGGCCACAAGGACATCCGCAACCAGACGGTCAGAGATGCCAAATGCCTCGTCTTCGATGTCGTGAGGGATGTTGGTCATGGCGGCTCTCCTTACGGCTCAACATAGCGGCTTGGCCTCTTTGCACAAGCTAGGCGCACCCGAAATTTGACGAATTGCAGCAGTGGTTTTCACGGCTTAATATGCGGGCATGACAAAACAATTACTTCTTGGGACGACCTTGCAATTTAGCGGCACCCCTTTGGTGGATGCCTGGGCCAATTGCAGCAAAATCAACACGTCTGGCGGGGTCTTGTTAGAGGCGGGACGGATCGTGGCCGTGGACGACGCAAGCACCTTGCGCACGGCACATCCCGACGCCGATATTGTCGATTACGGCAACGATTTAATCACCGCCGGCTTCGTCGATGCCCATATGCATTACCCGCAAACAGCTATGATTGCGAGCTGGGGTAAGCAGCTTATCGACTGGCTCAACACCTATACATTCCCCGAAGAGTCCCGCTTTGGTGACCCTATCTATGCCGCAGAGATTGCGGGGCAGACATGTGATCTGGCGCTTGCCCATGGGACGACGACACTGACCAGTTTTTGTACGATCCACACCGCTAGCGTCGATGCGTTTTTCGATGCGGCTGCCGCGCGGGGGATGGCCGTTGTTGCGGGCAAAACATGCATGGACCGTAACGCACCCGATCGCCTTCGCGACACCGCACAATCGGCTTATGACGATAGTAAGGCTTTGCTGAAAAAATGGCATGGAAACGGCCGCGCCACCTATGCAATTACGCCGCGGTTTTCGCCAACATCGACGCCAGACCAGCTGTCAGCATTGGGTGCGTTGTGGGCCGAAAACCCGCACTGTTTGATGCAAACACATCTGTCTGAGCAACGCGAAGAAATTGCTTGGGTACTTGACCTTTTCCCGCACGCCCGCGACTATTTGGACACCTATCAGGCGCATGGTTTGCTTGGCCCACGTGGGCTTTACGGGCACGCAATCCATCTGGAACCGCGCGAGATTGACAGGCTGGCAGAAGTCGGCGCGTCGGTCGTGCACTGCCCGACATCAAACACATTTATTGGGTCTGGATTATTCGACACGCTTGGTTTGGCAGCACGCGGCATCCGCACGGGGCTGGCGACAGATACGGGCGGCGGATCGTCGTTTTCCATGCTGCGTACAATGGCAGCAGCCTATGAAATCGGACAGCTACGAGGCGCGGCGCTGCACCCGTCACAGCTGATGTGGATGGCGACCGAAGGATCGGCCAGCGCCCTACATATGTCCGGCGAAATCGGGCATTTGGGCGCGGGTGCTGCGGCGGACATCACCGTTTTGAATCTTGCGTCAACACCCGCGATTGCACAACGTCATGCGCGCGCAACAGATGTTTGGGACGCATTATTTCCGACGATCATGATGGGCGATGATCGCGCTATTCGTGATGTCTGGGTCGCGGGGCGGCGCGTTGAACGCGGGCAATTGCTCTAACCTTTGCCTTCGCGCGACTAGCCAGCGATCAGTTGACGCGCCAATCCGTTTTGCCGTGCGATCACTGAACCAAGATCAATGGTTAACATGCGGCCATTCCCGACAACCTGTCGCCCTTCGACAAACAAGTCGCGCACTTTATTTGGGCCAGCCAAAACAAGCGCAGCTGGGTCCCAGCTCCCTGCAGCTTCGATTCCGGACACATCCCAAACAGCGATATCGGCCCGTTGCCCAACGGCGATCTGACCACAATCTGTCCGCCCCAAGACCTGCGCGCCACCACGTGTTGCGATGAACAATGCTTCATCAGCAGACATCGCATCCGCCCCGTTTTGCACGCGCTGTAACAGCATCGTCTGGCGGGCTTCATCCATCAGGTTACCAAAGTCATTGCTGGCCGATCCATCGACCCCCAGCCCAACGTTCACGCCCGCATCGCGCATTTGGCGCACAGGTGCGATGCCAGACCCAAGGCGACAATTCGAACAGGGGCAATGGGCGACACCAGTGCCGGATTTGGAAAACAAATCAATCTCTTGACCGTCAAGTTTCACGCAATGCGCATGCCAAACATCGTCACCTGTCCAGCCCAGATCCTCTGCGTATTGGCCCGGACGACATCCGAATTTCTCTAGGCTATAGGCGACGTCTTCGTCATTTTCAGCCAAATGCGTATGAAGCATGACGCCCTTGTCACGGGCCAAAATAGCCGCGTCGCGCATCAGGTCGCGGCTCACGGAAAACGGCGAGCATGGGGCCACGCCTACCCGCACCATCGCGCCGTCAGATGCGTCGTGATGGGCGTCAATGACGCGAATGCAGTCGTCCAAAATCGCAGGTTCTTTTTCGACCAAGGCATCAGGCGGCAGGCCACCGTCGCTTTCTCCGATGCTCATTGACCCACGGGTTGGATGAAACCGCAAACCAACCTCTGTCGCTGCGGCAATCGTGTCGTCGAGCCGGGCGCCATTGGGATAAAGATATAAGTGATCTGACGTCAACGTGCAGCCAGATAGCGCCAGTTCCGCCAGACCAACTTGGGCCGAAATGAACATTTCCTCGGGGCCAAAGCGCGACCAAATCGGGTAGAGCGTTTGCAACCACCCAAACAGCAGCGCATCTTGGCCACCTGGAACTGCGCGCGTCAAAGATTGATACAAATGATGGTGCGTATTGACCAAACCCGGGGTGATGACACAGCCCGCCACATCGACGATCTCTGCGCCTTCGCTAATCAAATTTGGACCTAACGCCGCAATGACGCCGTTCGAGATATAGATATCAACACCTGATAAACGGTTCCCGATCTGGTCCATCGGCAGGACAACATCAGCATCGCGCAGAATGATATCAGCCATTAACAACGTCCTGCAAAATCGCAAGCGCGACCGCATGCACATCTGTATTCGCAGCCGCAATAACGCGCCCACCGTGATGCGCCGCGCCGCCTTGCCAGTTTGACACGATACCACCCGCCGCCTTGATCACCGCGATTGGCGCTTGAATATCATAGGGTTGCAGACCTGCTTCGATTACAAGGTCCACCTGCCCCGCAGCCAAAAGCCCGTAGCCATAGCAATCCATCCCATATCGGGTCAGCTTGGTTTCTTTTGCGACCGCCTCGAATGCGCGACGTTCAATGGCGGTGCCGACTTCGGGAAATGTGCTCAGGATAATCGTGTTCGACAACGGGGTCGCAGGACGGGTTTGCAAGGACATAGCCCCATGCGGCCCGTCTAAAGTCGCATGGCCGAAACCTCCGACAAACCGCTCGCCAATATAGGGCTGATCGATGATGCCAAATAATGGACCAGTGGTATCCGTGACCGCGATCAAAACGCCCCAAGTTGGCGTCCCGCTGATATAGCCGCGCGTGCCGTCAATCGGGTCAAGCACCCACATCAAGCCAGAGCTGCCCTTAGTGGTGCCGAATTCCTCGCCCAAAATCGCATCGTCAGGGCGTTCGGCCGCGAGGATCGCGCGCATTGCCTGCTCGGCGGCGCGATCAGCGACAGTGACGGGATCAAACACTGCGCCAGCCTTAGATTTATCATCCGCAGACAGACCAGAGGTGCGAAAATGTTTTAAAGTTTCGACACGGGCCGCATCAGCTATCAAATGAGCGACCCGTACAATGTCGTCTTGCGTGGCCTGTGATAAGCCTGTCATTCACCTGTCCCCGCACTTCTTCGTTTGGACCAATCGGTAGCGCGGGGAAACATATGGGGTCAAGCCACCTTAGGCAGCTTCGCTGAGAACGCGGGCCAAATCGAACAGACGACGGCGTTGGTTTTCTGGGATCGCGTAATAGGACCGCAGCAATTCCAATGCTTCTTTGTCTGTTAGAACATCGCTAGGCACATCGCTCTGCCGCTCCTCCAATTCGTGATCTTCCAAACCTTCGAAAAAGAAGGACACAGGCACAGACAATACAGCCGCAATATCCCACAGACGAGATGCGCTAACGCGGTTCATACCCGTTTCATATTTTTGGATTTGTTGGAATTTAATGCCAACCGCCTCTGCCAGCTGCTGCTGAGTTGTTCCATTCATCCAGCGACGCTGGCGAATACGTTTACCGACATGCACATCAACAGGGTGTTTCATTGGCTTTGGTCCTTTTAAAAAACTTTGTGCCTTTTCAGCCCGCATCCCAATGCAAACCCATAAGCACATTTCTTTGATTGATTTATCAATCCTACTTCGGCAAAAAACACGCAACGGTTGCATGTCCCGACCTGACCTTAAAGACAGGTAAATCCTAATTTCTTCCTTACGAATTCGTTTTCTGTCGACTTTTCTTGATAAAATCGGCAAGAGAATCCAAGTTCAGGCAGTTCTGCCCCGCAGTAACCCGATGGAGAATGAAAGATGCGCGCTTACCAAGTCCAAAATTTTGAAACCGGTGCGCGACTTGCAACCATTGAACGCCCCATTGCCGCCAAAGGCGAAGTTCTTTTGCAAATCCATGCTTGCGGACTAAATTTTGCCGATCTCCTCATGGCCAAAGGCACCTATCAAGACACACCCAAACCACCGTTTTCATTGGGAATGGAGGTTTGCGGGACTGTTGTAGAGCTGGGTCCAGATGTCCGCAGCCTAAAGGTTGGTCAAAGGGTAGCTGTTTTCCGTGGTGCCGGTGGATTGGCCGAATACGGAGTGTTTGACGAAACGATGTGCCGTGTCGTTCCGCAAGAAATGCCATCTGACGTTGCAGCTGGGTTTTATGTGGCCTACGGCACCTCCCATCTTGCGCTGACCGATCGGGCCCGATTGCAGGCGGGTGAAACGCTTTTGGTATTGGGTGCGGCTGGTGGTGTCGGGTTGACTGCGGTCGAAATTGGCAAAGCTTTGGGCGCGAAGGTGATCGCCGTTGCACGAGGCCCCGCTAAACTAGAGATTGCAAAGAATGCGGGCGCTGATCACGTGATCGACAGCACCGCAGGCGATTTCACCGATGCGGTCAAAGCGCTCGGCGGAGCGGACGTTGTTTATGACCCTGTGGGTGGGGATGGGTTTAAATCCGCCTTGCGTGCCTGCAAACCAAAGGCGCGTATGATCGTGATTGGTTTCGCCAGTGGTGATGTACCGCCAATCGCCGCTAACCACATTTTGGTGAAGAACATCGACGTGATTGGATTTTACTGGGGTGGCTACCTCAAATTTGACACCGAAACGGTGATGAATAGCATCCAAGCCCTGATGGACATGTATGTCACAGGTGACCTGCGCCCCCATATCAGCCACGCCTTGCCGCTTGAACAAGCCGATGATGCGCTCGATTTGCTACGACTGCGCAAATCAACGGGCAAGGTCGTGGTCACCATGGACTAAGCCGAAACGACCTGCGGCAATTGCCCCATCCGGTACCCTGCTGTGATCAGATCCACCAGATCGTCCATCGCTTGACCTGCCCCCAGATCACCGCGATAAAGGTTGATTTGCAGTTCGCCCAATTGCGGCAGTCCTGCACTGGCATCAACCTGCGTCAAAAAACTCGGGGTCATCCCGTCAAGACTTGCATGAACTGCAAGATCGGCACTGACCGTCGCCTCGATCGCGGTTTGGCCATCGCCTTCTATCGCCATGTCCCATGCGATGCCTGCATCATCCAAGCTGCGCTGCGCAATCGTGCGAAACAGACAAACATCCGAAAATGCGAGCCGCAGCGGGCGCGCCTTGGCCGCCTGCCCGTTTGGCGCGCCAACCCAGACCAATTTGCGCGTTGTCAGCGTTTGATAACCTGGTGTGCCTTCTGGTTCGGTCGTCAGAATGAGGTCGACCTCCCCACGTGCATGTTGGGTGCGCAACAGATTCGTATTGGATGAAATCAGTTTGACGCGCAAACGCGGATAGGCTTGGGCGAAGCGCTGTAAGACTTTCGGGATCACGGGGTAGATAATGTCATGCGGGACGCCCAATGTGATCTCGCCCTCGTAATCGGCCGATGTCATGCGGCCATAGATTTCATCGTTCAGCGCAAGCATCCGGCGCCCATACCCCAGCAATTGTTCCCCCATCGGGGTCAGCGCGATTGTGCGTGACGATCGATCAAGCAGATCGATGCCAAGGTTTTCTTCGAGCCGTTTCAGCTGCATCGACACCGCAGACTGCGTCAGATTCAAGAAACCCGCCGCCCGTGTCACGCCGCCCGCCTCTGCCACAGCCACAAATGACCGCAGGGCCGTCAGATCCAAATTTCGCGCCGTATCACAATCCTTGATGAAACAATTCACAATCATTCGCTTTCAATATGGCACGTGCCCTGCGATACATCAAGAATACAGATGCAAATGATTAAAAGCTTCACAAAGGAACATGAAATGACCGATTTCAGCTGCACACATCAACACGCCTCCGGTCACCGACCATCGATTCTTGTCAGGTTGCGCAAATGGCGCGCCCTTGCACGACAGCGCCACCATTTGGCCGGGCTAAGCCAAGAACAGCTCGCTGATATTGGGGTTGATCAGGTCGAAGCGACCCAAGAAGCCGCGCGCGCGCCTTGGGATGTGCCTGCGCATTGGCGTGATTAAGACCACAACAACAAAAATCCCCACATTTTTCGCCCTGAGGCGTCGCTGTTCCCTTGAAAATGTGGGGTAAACTGCCAATATCTGCCCCAAGGCTGCCGGTTTCGGCACCAAGCGTTTTACAGGAGGTCTAAATGGCTCAATTTGACACAGCCCGCGTTGGCGGCAACGTCCGCACCGCGGAAATCGACGAGGGTCTGCGCACCCATATGAACAAAGTCTATGGTACAATGTCCATGGGCCTGCTGCTTACATTTGCTGCCGCTTGGGCGGTTGGCAATAACGCAGCGCTGATGAACACATTGTTCACAGGCTTCACACGTTACATCGTCATGTTTGCACCGCTGATCATGATTTTCGCGTTTGGCGCAATGGTAAACCGCATGTCTGCAGCTGGCGCACAGCTGTTCTTCTATGCGTTCTCCGCCGTTATGGGCATTTCTATGGCCTATATCTTTGTCGTGTTCACCGGCATTTCAATCGCGCAGACGTTTCTTGTGACGTCCATCGCATTCGCTGGTTTGTCGCTTTGGGGTTACACAACCAAGAAAGACATTTCCGGTTGGGGCGGCTTTTTGATCATGGGCGTGATTGGTCTGATCGTTGCGATGATCGTGAATATCTGGTTGCAGTCACCTGCGATCATGTTCGCCGTGTCCGCAATTGGTGTGCTGATTTTCGCAGGCCTCACAGCCTATGACACACAGAAGATCAAGAACGACTATATCGCACACGCCATGCACGGCGACAGCGAGTGGTTGGGCAAAGCAGCCGTTATGGGCGCGATCAACCTCTACCTTGATTTCATCAACATGTTCCAATTCCTGTTGATGTTCATGGGTGGCCGCGAATAATCGCACCCCAGAGGTTGGAAAGAAATGTGGGGCCGGTGCTGATGCACCGGCCCCGTTTTTTTGTTTAAGAAGGATGCCTCCGGCGGGGATATTTGGAAACCAAAGAGGATCAGTCCCGCCAAGCAAAAAGGGCCGCCTGTTTCCAAGCGACCCTTTCCGAAATTCTGTAAGACGTGATCAGTTACTTGATCTTGCCTTCTTTGTATTCCACGTGCTTGCGCACAACTGGGTCATACTTACGAACAACCATTTTTTCAGTCATGGTACGTGCGTTTTTCTTTGTCACGTAGAAGTGGCCAGTCCCCGCAGTGGAAGTCAGGCGGATTTTGATGGTGGTAGGCTTCGCCATGTCTCATCTCTCTTTTGGGTTAGGCCACGCGGTCGCGTGACACGTTTATCAATAATTACGCGTCTTTTACCCGCGTGTGGTCCTGAGTCAACCGCAAAGCGCGCTGTTGGCATTAGGCTTGTCAGAAATGTGCGGGTGGTCTGTAAGCCGGATTTTGTCTAGGCCCGAAGGCCAGAGATGATCATTCATCTGGACACGCTGTTACCAACGCGCCTCTAGCTGCCAACCCGGGCTTCTTGGGTTCAAGCATCCCAGCGGTTACCCACGCGAAGCCCCTATTTGGCATTGCTCCCGGTGGGGCTTGCCATGCCGTCCGTGTTGCCACGTCCGCGGTGGGCTCTTACCCCACCTTTTCAGCTTTTCCCCCATATAGAGGGTAGTTTGTTTTCTGTGGCGCTTTCCCTAGGGTTGCCCCCGCTGGGTGTTACCCAGCACCGTGCTTTTCATGGAGTCCGGACTTTCCTCGAAGATTTGCACCCCCGCGACCATCCGACCACCCGCCTGTGTCGCTTAGGTCTTAGGGCCGCTTGCGTCAACGGGGAATCGATGCGCCAGATCGGTGAGCAAGGCCATATCGTCGGGTGACAGCGGCCCGTTCACATGCGGCCGGTAATGCAGTCGGAAGCAGTGCAGAGCCAGATCGGGGTCAGCGGTGGCCATGAACCCTGCACGCGCCATCAGTGGCATGAATTGATCCAATGGCACGGGATCCACAGGCGTGGGCCAGACTGCAAGCCCCAAACGCGCCAATCGTTGCCAGTCGAATCGCATGCCCGGGTCGATTTTGCGGCCCGGGGCGCAATCGGAATGACCGATGACGCGATGTGCCGGAATGTTCCAGCGTGTCATAATTTCCGCAACAAGTTCGCACAGCGCGTCCATCAAAGGGGCGGCAAAAGGCGAGTAACCGTCGTTCGACAATTCAATCCCAATAGAGGCAGAATTCACATCCGTGATGTCCCCCCAACGCCCCGCGCCCGCATGCCATGCGCGCATGTCTTCCGCGACGAGCGACATGATTTGGCCATCTGGCGCGATCAGATAGTGGGCAGAAACTTCGTTGTCGGGATTACACAGCGTTCGGCAAGCCGCCGCTGTATCTGGCATCGCCGTGTAATGGATCACGATCAGTGAAGGGATCGCCCCGCCCTTGCGCGGCCCAAAGTTGGGCGATGGATGTGTCAGCGCGGTCAGTTGCTCGCCACGAACAAGAACGGTGCAGGATCCCAACCACAAGCAAAGCCGTCGCCATCTGGGTCAATACCCAAGCGGTCGCGTTCCGGCCCGCCTTTTGCCAAGAAATCGCGCTGTGCATCATCAGCAGACCGGTACTTCACACAGTTACGCTGGAACCGCCCTTGGGTGGCGAAAATCGACCGCGAATACCACTCCTGGCCCAGCTTATTGGGCGCCTTCAACGCGTAGTCAACGATGTTCGGGCCCGCGTTCGAGGGGCGCTGGGGCAATGCGGTTGGCTGAATTTCTTGACGCACTGCGGCTTGGGCCGCGCGGCGTTCGGCATCAGATTCGATGGTTTCACGTCCCGACACAGCTTGGAAATCCTGCTCGTCTGACAGCGCTGTGCTTGCTGGCGTGGGCACAGCGGTTGCGGTGTCCTGCGCGGCACCACCAATGCCAGCAGCCGCCAAATCAGCGGACCCAATCGGTCCAGTTTGCACAGGGGTCGGCGCGCCAAATTGTGCAGCAAGCGCCGCGTCGCGGCGTGCTTGATCGGCCGCACTGTTGAACCCTGGACCTGCATTGCTAGCAGGGACAGGGGCAGCGCAGGCCTGTAGCGTGATCAGTCCAGCAACGATTAACCCAAGCGTTTTCACAATATCACCTATTCAAATGCGTGTTTTAAAGCGGTTTACCACCACTTTTGCGGTTTGGCCACAAAACCGGCGGCTTGCTCTAACGCGTAAGCGACATTTAGCAGATCGCCTTCTTCCCAAGGGCGGCCAATCAATTGTAAGCCAAGTGGCAAACCATTTGCATCAACTCCAGCAGGCACCGCAATACCCGGAAGACCTGCGAGGTTGACCGTCACTGTAAACACATCGTTAAGGTACATCTTAATCGGATCGGCATCTTTCATTTCGCCAAGCCCAAATGCGGCAGATGGTGTGGCTGGCGTCAGGATTGCATCGACCCCAGCCGCGAACACCTGATCAAAGTCACGTTTAATCAAGGCACGCACGCGGCGCGCGCGATTGTAGTATGCGTCGTAGAAACCGGCCGACAGCACATAGGTCCCAACCATCACACGGCGCTGGACTTCTGATCCGAACCCTTCGGCGCGGGTTTTTTCATACATTTCGGTGATGCCGTCACCCGCAGCCAATTTGGCGCGGTGGCCAAAGCGCACGCCGTCATAGCGGGCGAGGTTTGACGATGCTTCCGCTGGCGCGATCACATAATAGGCTGGGAGCGCGTATTTTGTATGTGGCAATGAAATTTCGCGAACTTCAGCGCCTGCATCTTTCAGCATCGCGGTGCCGTCTTCCCAAAGCTTTTCAATCTCTGCTGGCATACCGTCCATGCGGTATTCTTTTGGGATACCAATGACTTTGCCTTTGATGTCGCCTGTCAAGGCGGCCTCAAAATTGGGCACCGCGAGATCGGCGCTGGTGCTATCTTTGGCGTCATGACCGCACATGGCCTCTAACATGATCGCACTGTCGCGCACGTCTTTGGTCATTGGACCTGCTTGGTCGAGCGATGACGCGAAGGCCACAACGCCCCAACGGGACACACGGCCATAGGTCGGTTTAATGCCTGTGATGCCGGTAAAGGCAGCAGGCTGACGGATGGACCCACCCGTGTCTGTACCTGTCGCACCGAGGCACAAGTCCGCGGCAACGGCGGCAGCAGACCCACCAGATGACCCACCTGGCGTCAGTTTGCGGTCGTCAGATTTCCACGGGTTTACAGCGTTGCCGTAAACAGATGTTTCGTTCGACGATCCCATGGCGAATTCGTCCATGTTCAGCTTGCCCAACATCACCGCGCCTGCGTCAAACAGCTGTGTGGTGACGGTGGATTCATATTCCGGTTTGAACCCGTCAAGGATTCCAGACGCGGCCTGTGATGGTACACCTTTGGTGCAAAACAGGTCTTTGATACCCAATGGAATACCGCACATATCTGGCGCATCGCCGGATTTAATTCTTACATCAGCGGCTTCGGCTTGTGCTTTTGCAACTTCAGGCGTGTTGTGCACGAAAGCGTTCAGCGCACCTGCACCCTCAATCGCGCCAAGGTAAGCGTCAGTTAATTCAACAGACGAAACGTCGCCCTTGCGCAGGGCATCGCGGGCAGATGCGATGGTCAGTTTGGAAAGATCAGTCATTATTCAACCACCTTTGGCACGGCGAAAAAGCCTTCTCTGGAATCAGGCGCGTTTTTCAAAACGGCCTCTTGCTGGCTGCCGTCGGTCACAACATCGTCGCGGCGTTTCAGGCGCTGCGGGGTGACAGATGTCATAGGCTCAATGCCATCCACATCAACTTCGTTCAGTTGTTCAATGAACCCGAGGATCGCAGAAAACTCCTGCGCCAGCGCGGGCAATGCGTCGTCTTCGACCTTAATGCGGGCCAATTTGGCGACGCGGCGGGCGGTTTCGGTGTCGATTGACATGGATCGGCCTCCTGATCAGGGGGAAATTGTTGGCGTCCGTTTACCCCTGCGCCCCCTTTCGTGCAAGGGCGCGGTCTTCATAAACCACGATCATATAGCCAAGCATCAGACCATTGAGCAGATGCCATAGGAAATGGGTCCCAATTGGCAGCTCTGTGCACCATGTCAGATCAAGGGATCGCAGCGTGATGGACAGTGCCAGAATGCCCGCCCCGATGAAAAACCCGCGAAGTCGGAAAATCGCACCATAGACCAGCAAAAGCAGCGGAACCGTCCAATAGAAGTTGGAAATTTGAAAGAACGGGAGCCGGTTGAACACGGGTACCATGATGGCCGCATAGGGGATGAACAGCGCCGTGCCCAACGCCGACCAGCCCCACGTCAGCCCCGCAATATGCCGGTTCACAAGGTAAAGATAAGTCAGAATATAAATTCCGATGGGCATCACATCCGCCAGCCCCGCCCATATCGTCGCATGGGTATGAAACAGAAAGCTGCCCAGTCCAATCGCCCCAAGGATGACGCAGAGCACCCTGCCCCCGACTGTCCGGCTGCGCTGCCACATGAAAAGGGCCGCAATCACAAATGCCGCATTGGTCACCGCATTCACTGGTTCAGCCCAATACGTTGCGTCAAGACGCTCGCAATAGCCGTCAACTTGCGCGAACCAATCCATAATTCCCCCCACAACTTCGCTGGCGTTTCTTTGTTTGATAGGTAAACTAAGGCCCACACGGCGCATCGTCTTCAATAAATTAAGATAGGAATACATCATGGGTCTTTGGAGCTTTGTTAAAGGTGCTGGCAAGAAATTGATCGGCAAGGACGACACGCCAGAAGAAGCAATCAACAAGGAATTGGCTGATCTGAGTCTCGACGCGTCCGACGTGGACATCTCTGTCGACGGCGGCAAGGTTGTGATGAAGGGCAAAGCGCTTGATCAAGAAACCCGCGAAAAGATCATTTTGGCGGCTGGCAACGTTGACGGCATCGAAGAAGTCGAAGACGCGATGGAAGGCGAAGCTGAAGGCACCGTATTCCACACAGTTGAAAAGGGCGACACACTGTCTGCAATCGCTCAGAAAACAATGGGTAAAGCATCCGCATACCACGCGATTTTCGAGGCCAACAAACCAATGCTGACACACCCTGACAAAATCTACCCAGGTCAGGTTCTGCGCATCCCAACAGAAGCGTAAATCAGCCAAACCGACGTTCAATGGGCAGCCTTCGCGCTGCCCATTTTCGTTTCTGCAAGCTTTGACCCAGATCAAGGTGTGATGCCGTCGGGTGTGCTTTGATCGGATCAAAGGACAACACATGAGCACCCCACCAAAGGTTCGTCCGCTGACCGGACACGATATTCAAAACGCCCTGCGCGCTGGCCTGAGGGATTTTCGCGCGGCGCCGCAAATCGGGCTCTTTTTTGCAAGCATTTATGTCAGCTTGGGCCTTTTTATGGCGTGGGTCACTTGGTTTACAGGGACGACATTTTGGCTGGTTTTGGCAGTCTTGGGGTTCCCACTGATTGGGGCGTTTGCCGCCCTTGGACTATATGAAACCAGCCGCCGGCGCATGGCGGGCGAACCGCTCGTGTTGCGCGACATTGCGGGCGTGGTCTGGTCGCATAGGTCGGGGCAACTGCCATGGCTTGCCGTTCTATTTGTTATGCTTTTTATGTTTTGGTTTTTCCTTGGCCATATGATTTTGGGACTGTTTTTGGGTTTGGCACCGATGGTGAACATTCTCAATTCTCTCGATGTTTTCTTGTCACCCCAAGGGCTGGCGATGCTTGCATTCGGGACGGCTGTGGGGGCATGTTTTGCCGCATTCACATTTGCGATGTCTGTTCTCGCGATGCCGATGTTACTGCACAAAGACGTGGATTTTGCGACAGCATTGATCACGTCGCTTCACGCGGTGCGCACCCAACCGATCATTTATCTTGCATGGGGCGCATTCATTGGCATGATTACGATTCTTGCAATTCTTCCAGCATTTTGCGGGTTGTTTATCGTATTGCCAATCATCGGTCATGCGACGTGGCATCTATACTGCGCCGTCGTCACCTAGCCCGTTTTGCCGCGAAAAAATCGCGCAATAATGCTCCCGCATCAAAAGCCCCGATCCCGTCGTAAACCTCTGGCTTGTGGTGGCATTGCGGGTGGCTGAACACGCGGGGGCCTTGGGCCACACCGCCAGATTTCGGGTCCGCTGCGGCGTAATACAACCGCCCTATGCGCGCGTTAGAAATTGCTGCTGCACACATCGGGCAAGGTTCTAATGTGACATAGAGGTCGTAGCCGGTTAGCCGCTCTACCCCCAGCATTTCACAAGCAGCGCGGATCGCGAGAATTTCAGCGTGTGCCGTTGGGTCATTTAATTCGCGGGTCCGGTTGCCCGCTGTCGCAATCACGCCATTTGGGCCAACAATCACCGCACCCACAGGGACTTCACCACGCGCGCCTGCGGCTCTTGCTGCATCCATCGCGGCATCCATATGGGTCGTAAACATCATAGTGTTTCATGCCTTACAGGCCTGTCCCCTTGCAACCCTTCAAATGCGAGGCCAATGTGCGGTCATGTCTGACGATATCTATGATCCGGCCTATGTCGCCGCGCTTTTCGACCGTTGTTCCGCCAAATATCGCTGGTGGAGCGCTGTGTCATCATTCGGCTTTACGTGGATTTGGCGCAAGCAATGTGTGGATCGTTTGCGCGGCCAAGCCAACATCGCCCGCATTCACGACGGCAAAATAGTCAAACACGCGCCCCATGCCCCGCAAATTGTCGACCTAATGGCCGGCACCGGAGAGGTCTGGCCCCATGTTCTGGCCGCCTTCCCGCGCGCGACGATCACCGCAATTGATATTTCTCAAAGCATGCATGAAGAGGCCGTTGCACGTTTACATGCAGACCGGTCGGAAAAGATCACGCATTATGCAGCGGATGCGTTGCAAACCGACTTGCCCGCCCAATCCACCGATATGGTTGTGTCCACATTTGGGCTGAAAACATTCAACACCGACCAACAAACCGTCTTGGCGGGCCAAGTCGCGCGGATATTGCGCGAAGGCGGTAGTTTTTGCCTGATCGAAGCGTCTGATCCAAAGGGCTGGATTTTGCGCCCAGTCTACCGGTTTTATCTTGATCGCATGCTCCCCCTGCTAGAGCGCCTGTTTCTGCAAGGTGCGCAAGACTTTAGCATGATTGGCACCTACACCCGCAACTTTGGCAGCAGTAGCCATATGGCCAACGCGCTGCGCGATGCGGGGCTCAATGTCACGATAAAAAGCCACTTTTTCGGCTGTGCAACCTCTGTTGCGGGCACAAAGCCGATTGCGCCCCTCGTCACAGCCCCTTAAGGCAAGCCCATGACCAATGACACACCCAAAGGCGACCGCATCGCCAAAGTTTTGTCCCGCGCCGGGATTGCCAGCCGCCGCGAAAGCGAACGGATGATCGAAGCAGGCCGCGTGTCTGTGAACGGCAAGACGATTACATCGCCTGCGTTGAATATCACGGCCGAGGATAAGGTCGTGGTTGATGGCAAACGCGTGGGCGCGCCTGATGCGGCGCGGATTTGGTTGTATCACAAACCTGCGGGTCTCGTGACGACGGAACGCGACGAAAAAGATCGCGAAACCGTGTTTGACGCCCTGCCCGACACCATGCCACGCGTCATGTCCGTGGGCCGTTTGGATATCAATTCCGAAGGCTTGTTGTTGCTGACCAATGATGGCGAAATCAAGCGCAAGCTGGAATTGCCCTCGACTGGCTGGCTGCGCCGCTACCGCGTGCGGATCAATGGATCGGTGTCAGAAGCACGATTGGACGAATTGCGCGCCGGCATCACTGTCGACGGCGTGAATTACCAACCGATGATCGTGACCTTTGACCGCCAGCAAGGGGCCAACGCGTGGCTGACCATATCCATTCGCGAAGGTAAAAATCGAGAGATTCGCCGCACAATGGAAGCCATCGGCGTGATTGTGAACCGCTTGATCCGCGTGAGCTACGGCCCATTCCAGCTCGGCACCTTGGCCCAAGGCGACGTCGAAGAAGTTAAGGGCCGCGTTGTACGCGATCAATTGGGCATAGAGGCACGTCCAGTGCCAACCCGCACGCGCAAACCCATCAACCGCCCCAAACGCGGCGGCTTTGCGGGGAAAAAGCGTTAAGCTTGAACCCTTGCCGCCCTCCCTTGTGTTGTGCATGTTCGGCGCAACTATTTACTGGGGAACACGACCGTGGCTGACTTAATTACACTCGAAAACGCAACAAACCTCATCATGCTTTGCTTTTTGCAGGCTGTTTTGGGATTTGATAACCTTCTATATATCTCTATCGAAAGCCAACGTGCTCCGGTCGCGCAGCAGAAATCTGTGCGCACATGGGGCATCTTGATTGCGGTGGCCCTGCGGGTCGTCTTGTTGTTCACGATGATCCAGCTGATCGATGCGCTTGCCGCACCGTTCTACATCTTTGATTGGCCAGGCGTGATCGAAGGCGGCGTTAACTTTGCCACCTGTGTGTTCATCCTTGGCGGTATTTTCATTATGTATACCGCCGTCAAAGAGATCGGCCACATGCTGTCCATTGAACATCTGGATCATGACGTCGAAGGCAAATCTGCGAAATCAGCCGCCCGTGTTGTGATAATGATTGTCATCATGAACTTGATTTTCTCGTTTGATTCTGTGCTTTCAGCGTTGGCGATTACGGATGTATTCCCGATTTTGGCCGTAGCCATCATTTTGTCCGGTCTGGCGATGTTGCTTCTTGCAGACGGCGTGACGAAGTTTTTAGAGAAAAACCGCATGTACGAAGTGTTGGGCCTTTTCATCTTGTTGATCGTCGGGGTTGTCCTGCTTGGTGAAGCTGGCCCAGCTGCTGGCCACGCTGTCCATGACGACGCGCTGAACATCAAAGTGTTTGGTAAGGAAATCATCCCTATGTCGAAATCCACATTCTACTTCTCTGTTGTGGTCTTGGTCGCGGTGGAAATCATTCAATCCGGCTATGCACGCAAATTGAACGCGGAACGTGCCGCGCAGCAGAAACACCACTCGTAATCGGGGGTAAGCGTGCCTACATGCGCCCAAAGGGGGACGTGATGTCAAAACCAATCCAACGTGGCGCTTATGTGGTGCTGATTGTCTTGCTCTACGGTGTGACGTCTGGCTGGCTGGGGGCAATTTGATGGCCAAGAAGTTTGGCGGCAAATATAGCCCTGATGGCAGCGGATCGACCGAACTGGTCGATGACCGTCGCGTAGATGCAGCCGCAGGGCGCGCTGGCGTTTTGTTCCCGCCTGCGATTGTTCTGGTGGCCACCACGTTTTCCGATGGGCCAGTGTCGTTACTGACCGGTTTGGTCGGGGCTGCAGCATTGGCGTCATCGGCTTGGCTTTTGGGTGAAGGATTGCGGGCAGAAGCGGCATACGACGCGCGCAAGGTCGCCCGACGCCCCGCCGTGCCGCGCAAAATGATCGCGTCTGTTTTGACCGGTGCAGGCGTTGCGCTCGCATCATTCGCCCATGATGCCAGCATCCTAAGCGCGCTGCTTTACGGTGTTGCTGGTGTGGCGGTACATGTCGCGGCCTTCGGGCTGGACCCAATGCGCGACAAGCGCATGGAAGGCATTGATACCTTTCAGCAAGACCGCGTGGCCCGCGTCGTGGATGAAGCAGAGGCGCATCTGACTGTCATGCACGAGCAGATTGATGGCCTGAATGACCGTCAATTGTCTGTGCGCGTTGGCGCGTTTCAAACCGCCGCCCGCAAGATGATCCGCACCGTCGAAGAAGACCCGCGTGACCTGACTGGGGCGCGTAAGTTTCTGGGCGTTTATTTGATGGGCGCACGTGATGCGACCGTCAAATTTGTCGATCTTTACCGCCGCTCAAAAAACAACGAGGCCCGCACGGATTACGAAGCATTGCTTGGTGATCTGGAGCAAAATTTCGCGGCCCGCACCGAAAAGATGTTGCTCGACGACAAAAGCGACATGGATATTGAAATCAAGGTGCTGCGCGATCGGTTGCAGCGCGAAGGCGTCCGCCTGAAATAAAAGGAGACATTTATGTCCGAGATTACACGTCAAAAAGCCGAAGCCACATTGGCAGATGTTGAAAAAGTAACAGCTGTTGTGCTGGCAGAACCCAAGGGTGAGCTGGTTACGATGGCCGAGGCTGACAAGCCGACCACTGCAACAATCAAGCGCCTGATGGGCGAGGTCGACATGACCGACACCCAGTCCATCGTGTCCTTTGGGTCGGGCGCACAAGCCGAATTGCAAGAGATCAGCCAATCCATGCTCGCTGGTGTCCGCAATAAAGACGTCGGCCCAGCCGGTGACAGCCTACGCAACATCGTCAGCACCATTCGCGGGTTTTCGATTTCCGAACTCGACGTGCGCCGCAAGCGGTCTTGGTGGGAACGTCTTTTGGGTCGCGCCGCACCGATGGCGAAATTTGTTGCACGTTTTGAAGATGTTCAGGGCCAGATCGACCACATCACTGATGACCTGCTGAAGCACGAACATGTGCTGTTGAAAGACATCGAAAGCCTTGATGTGCTTTATGACAAGACGCTGCAATTCTACGACGAACTCGCACTTTATATCGCGGCGGGCGAAGCCAAGCTCGACGAGCTGGACAGCAAAGTCATCCCGAAAAAAGAGGCACAAGTTGCCAAGGCCGCAGAAAGCAAAGCAGTGATGATGGCGCAGGAATTGCGCGACATGCGCTCTGCCCGTGATGATCTGGAACGCCGTGTGCACGACCTGAAACTGACGCGTCAGGTAACAATGCAATCGCTGCCATCCATTCGCCTTGTGCAAGAAAACGACAAGTCCTTGGTGACCAAAATCAATTCAACATTGGTCAACACGGTGCCGCTTTGGGAAACGCAATTGGCCCAAGCTGTCACCATTCAGCGGTCCGCAGAAGCAGCAGAAGCCGTGCGCGATGCCAATGACCTGACCAACGAATTGCTGACATCCAACGCCAAGAACCTGCGCGACGCCAACAAGGTTATTCGCGAGGAAATGGAACGCGGTGTGTTTGACATCAACGCTGTGAAAGAGGCCAATTCCAACTTGATCGCGACCATCAACGAAAGCCTTGAGATCGCCGATGAAGGCAAGCGCAAGCGGGCCGAAGCCGAAGCAGAGCTGAAGACCATGGAGCAAGAGTTGAAGAACACCCTTGCCTCTGCAACAGCGCGCAAAACCGGCCTTGGCGACACTGTTGGCACGTCGACCGGCGCGTAATTGATGGGATTGGGGCGCGGCATTTTCACAGGTCTTGGGCTTTTGGCCCTGACCGCCTGTGCGACCGCGCCCGTCCCGCCGCCAGAGGCAGTTGCCGCGTCGGCGCGACCGCCAGTCAAAATCGTGATGCCGCCACCGCCGCCCGTGATTATCTCGCCGCCTTCGTCCACGAGCACCGATCTGGTCAAGCTTTATGCGCGGCTGGAACGCGAGTTTTTGACGCGTGGCTTAATGCGGACAGATGGGGGTGGCCCCGACACCCCGTTTACAGACACCCAACTGGCCCGCAATTTCGTGCGCATCGCCCTGTTCGATGAATATATCAACGAGGGCGATTTGCTGCGCGCGCGCGCCACCGCAACAGAGCTAAGCCGATGGGATCGCCCCGTGCGCGTATCGGTAGAGTTCGGCAAATCCATACCCTTGGATCAACGTCCCAAGGACACCGTCGCTGTCGCGCAATATGTCGACCGTTTGGCGCGGGTCACCGGCCATCCGATCACAATGTCCGACACCAACCCCAATTTCCACGTCATGTTTTGGAATGAAGACGACAGGCTCGGGTCTGCCGCCCGTCTAAACACCTTGCTGCCTGACATTGCGCCCAGTTCCATGCGCGCGATATTGGGGCTTCCTGCGGAACAGCTTTGCGTTGTTGTGGGTGTGTTTGATGCGGGGAAATCGACCTATTCCAAGGCCGTGGCCGTCATTCGCGGCGAACATCCAGACCTCCTGCGCAAATCCTGCATCCACGAGGAAATCGCCCAAGGGCTTGGCCTGCCAAACGACAGCCCTGCAGCGCGCCCATCGATTTTTAACGATGACGAAGAATTCGCGCTGCTGACGACGCATGACGAATTGCTGCTCAAGATTTTGTATGACCCACGCTTGCGCCCTGGCATGGATGCCGCCCAAGCAGCCCCAATCATACGCCAAATCGCAACCGAATTAACGGGCGACAGCGCGAGCTGACCCCACTGACCAAAGGAGCCTGAACACATGGGCATTTTCGATTTTTTAAGCGGCGAGTTCATCGACGTCATCCACTGGACCGACGACACGCGTGACACAATGGTGTGGCGGTTTGAGCGTGAAGCGCATGAAATCAAATACGGCGCGAAACTGACTGTTCGCGAAGGCCAAGCCGCTGTCTTCGTCCACGAGGGCCAATTGGCTGACGTCTTCACACCCGGTTTGTATATGTTGGAAACCAACAACATGCCGATCTTGACGACGATCAACCACTGGGATCACGGGTTCGCAAGCCCGTTCAAGTCAGAGATTTACTACGTCAACACAACACGGTTTTCTGACCTGAAATGGGGTACGAAAAACCCAATCATGCTGCGCGATCCGGAATTCGGACCAACCCGCCTGCGCGCCTTTGGCACTTATACGGTTAAAGTGTCCGATCCGGCGCTGTTCCTGCGCGAGATTGTCGGCACAGACGGCGAATTCACGATGGACGAGATCAGCTATCAGATCCGCAACATCATCGTCCAAGAATTCAGCCGCGTGATCGCACAATCCGGCATTCCTGTGCTGGATATGGCTGCGAATACTGGCGATCTGGGTAAACTGGTCGCCTCTGCTATTTCCGGCACCATGGCCGAATACGGTCTGACAATCCCAGAGCTGTATATCGAAAACATCAGCCTGCCAGAGAAGGTCGAAGAAGCGCTTGATAAACGCACGTCCATGGGCATTGCCGGTGATTTGACCAACTTCATGCAGTATTCCGGTGCAGAGGCGATGACGTCTGCGGCCAGCAACCCGGGTGGCGGTGGCGGCATGGGCGCTGGTCTTGGCATGGGGATGGGTATGGCGATGGCTGGCCAAATGGCGCAATCTGGTCCGTGGGGTGCGATCCCAACGCCGCCACCTCCGCCGGTTGAACACGTATGGCACATCGCAAATGCAGGCGAGGTCACGGGCCCGTTTTCCAAGGCCGCAATGGGCCGTATGATCACAGATGGCGGGCTGTCCCGTGACACGATGGTCTGGACCCAAGGTCAGGACGGCTGGATGACTGCCGACGCCACCGAATTGGCGCAGCTATTCACCGTCATGCCACCGCCTGCCCCTGGTGCCAAATAACAATCTAGGCCCGCGCCATCGCGGGCCTAAACAGGCGAATTTCTAAATGACCACCGAACACCGTTTCCCTTGTGACACCTGCGGATCAGACCTACGCTTTGATCCCGGTCAGCATCAACTGCAGTGCGACCATTGCGGTAATGTGCAGCCTATCGAAGGATCGCGCGGCATGCGCGGTGGCATCAAGGAACTGGATTTCCGCGCTGCTGTTGCCAATCAGCTAGGCGAGGAAGAGATCGAAGTCACCACGGTCACAACCTGCCCCAATTGCGGTGCGACCACTGAATTCGACGCCGATATGCATGCCGCCGAATGCCCGTTTTGTGCGACCCCTGTGGTGACAGATACGGGCGCACATCGGCATATCAAACCGCGCGGCTTGCTGCCCTTCGCCATGGATGAAAGTGCCGCGCGCGTAGCCCTGAACGGATGGCTCGGCAGCCTGTGGTTCGCACCAAATGGCCTGATGGATTACGCCCGCAAGGGCCGGAAAATGAACGGCATCTATGTCCCTTATTGGACCTTTGATGCGGACACCCGCAGCAAATATCGCGGCCAGCGTGGCACGCATTATTACGAAACCAAGACAATTGTGCGTGACGGCAAACGTCAACAAGTGCGCGTACGCAAAACCCGTTGGCGTGCCGCATCAGGACGCGTAGCGCGGTTTTTTGACGATGTGCTTGTGCTTGCGTCGCGCAGCCTTCCCAAGAAATACACCGACGGGCTAGAGCCTTGGGACCTATCGGCGCTCGAACCCTATAAGCCTGACTACCTCGCTGGTTTCCGCGCCGAAGGCTATCAGGTCGAGCTTGTCGATGGCTTTGACGAGGCCCGTGATTTCATGGACCGGATGATCTTGCGCGATGTGAAATACGATATTGGTGGTGATGAACAGCGCGTAATGGATGTGGATACTGCCGTTGGCGACGTCACATTTAAGCATATCCTCCTGCCCGTATGGCTCGCGGCGTATAAATACCGTGGGCGCACCTTCCGCTTTGTTGTGAACGGGCGCACGGGCCGTGTCCAAGGCGAACGCCCCTATTCCGCATGGAAGATTGCATTTGCTGTTCTTGTCGGTCTGATTATTGCGCTTATCGCAGGATATGTTATCGCTAACAGCCAATAGAGTTGGGAGAGAAAAGATGATCCTTTGTGCGGGCGAAGCCCTAATTGATATGCTGCCACGTGAGGCTACAACCGGCGACGCGGCATTTGCACCGCTTGCAGGCGGATCGGTGTTTAACACCTCTATCGCGTTGGGGCGTCTGGGCCGACCTGTGCAGTTCTTTTCCGGCC
The DNA here is from genome assembly GCA_965660685.1 of Yoonia sp. Taxonomy (GTDB): domain Bacteria; phylum Pseudomonadota; class Alphaproteobacteria; order Rhodobacterales; family Rhodobacteraceae; genus Yoonia. Next base: position 147,765 of record CBFIAX010000005.1, read on the forward strand.
TTTCATCGGACCTTTTCGGTGACATTTTGCGGGGTGAATTGGCCGCCTCAAAAGTCGACAGTAGCCCCGCACATATCACGGACCGCCCGACAACACTGGCCTTTGTGACGCTGACCGACGGCCATGCATCTTATGCATTCTATGACGAAAACACCGCTGGGCGTATGTTGACCCCCGCCGACCTGCCCGACACATCAGCCGATGCTGTGTTCTTTGGCGGGATTAGCCTTGTGGTCGAACCCTGCGCCAGCGCCTACGCCGCCCTGATGGACCGCGTGGCGGATACAGCCGTGACCATGATCGACCCGAACATCCGCCCGTCGTTTATCACGGACGAGGCCACTTACCGCGCTCGTCTAACAGCCATGTTTGCCAAAGCGGATATCATCAAAACCTCTGACGAGGATTTGGAATGGATCACGGGCGGCACGGATGCGGCACAGCTGTTTGATGGCACTAACGTCCAAGTGATTTTGCTGACAAAAGGGTCCGAAGGTTGCACCGTTCTGACCCGCAATGGGTCCGCAGACGTGCCCGCCGTCAAGGCAGAGGTCGTCGATACCGTGGGCGCAGGCGATACGTTCAGCGCTGGCTTCTTGGCCGATCTGGATCAAGCCGGATTGCTGACAAAGGCCGCATTGCCAAACGCTGGCATGGACGCCCTGACCCAAGCCGCCGCATTCGGAGCCAAGGTCGCGGCAATCACCGTGGCACGCGCGGGCGCAAACCCGCCTTGGGCGTCCGAGCTTTGAAGGCACTCATTCAGCGGGTCACGCGCGCCAGCGTGACCGTGGATGGCACTGTCATTGGCCAGATTGACGCCGGATTTCTGGTGCTTGTTTGCGCGATGAAGGGTGACACAGTGGCCAATACCGCACAGTTGGCCGCCAAGATTTCCAAGCTGCGTGTGTTCAAAGATGACGCGGGCAAAATGAACCTGTCGCTTAAGGATACGGGTGGCTCTGCCCTGATTGTGTCGCAGTTCACGCTGGCAGGTGACACGTCACGCGGCAATAGACCCGGTTTCTCAACCGCCGCGCCGCCGGATGAAGGGCGCGCCTTATATCAACAGTTTATCGCGGATATGACCGCGCTTGATATCCCTGTCGCCACAGGCGAATTCGGCGCGGATATGGCGGTGGAGTTGGTCAATGACGGGCCTGTCACACTTTGGATGGACGTCTAGGCACGCAAGCGGTTGAGTGTCGTCCCGACGCCAAACAAGACAGCCGCAACACAAACGATCGTCGGCCCAACGGGCGTGTCAAATATCAGTGCAATGCGCAGCCCACCAATAGCAGAAATCGCCCCAAGGCCAGCGGAAAGCGCGGCCATTTGTTCGGGTGTACGTGCAAATCCGCGAGCGGCCGCGGCGGGAATAATCAGCAAGGCTGTGATCAACAATGCACCGACAACCTTGATTGCAACGGCCACAACGGCGGCCAAAAGCAGCGTCAATACAAGCTGTTCGCGGCGCGCACTAATGCCAGATGCGCTGGCCAGATCAGGGTTCAACGTGGCCGTCAGCAAGGCCGACCAATGGTAGTATAGCACCCCCATCACCACTGCCGCGCCACCCCAGATGACCGCTAAATCCATGCGGGTCACGGTGAGCACGTCGCCAAATAGATAAGCATCCAAATCAATACGTTGGCCGGGAATGAGCGTGACGGACATCAAGCCAAAGGCCAGCGCCCCATGGGACAAAACCCCAAGCAGTGTATCGACGGGCTGATCCTTGTTCGTCAGCGCATAGATCAGCACAGACATCGTAAGTGCAATAAACAAAACGCCCGCGAAAATCGACCATCCGAACATCAACGCCATCGCGACCCCAAGGATCGCGGCATGTGCCGTTGCGTCGCCGAAATAGGCCATACGTCGCCAGACCACAAAACAGCCCAAAACACCCGTTGCCAGTGCCACGCCAAGGGCGGCAAGCCCTGCGCGGATCATAAAATCGTCGAGCATTAGTCAGCGGCCTCGTGGTCATGGTGATGATGGTGGTGGTCGTGTTCGTGCCGATATAGCGCCAATGCGCCCCCTGTGCCCCTCCCGAATAATTCGCGATATGCGGGGGCTGCAGACACGACATCAGGCGTACCTTCACAGCAGACATGACCGTTCAGACAAATCACGCGGTCAGAGGCGCTCATCACGACGTGCAGCTCATGACTAACCATCAAAATCGCGCAGCCGAGATCGCGGCGCACGGCTTCGATCTGTTGATAGAAACGCGCTGATCCGGGTTGGTCGAGCCCCTGCGTCGCCTCGTCCAGCATCAAAACATCGGGCTTGCCCAATAGTGCGCGAGCCAGCAACACCCGTTGAAATTGCCCGCCTGACAGGTCGGACATCTGGCGGTTTGCCACCTCTGGCACACCCGCTGTTTGCAACGCATCGACCGCCGCATTTTGGCCGACGCGTTTCGGTAGGTCCAGAAACCGTCGCACTGTCATTGGCATCGTCGGATCGATATGCAGCTTTTGTGGGACATATCCGATACGCAGCCCGTCCTTGCGCGTTACGGTTCCCTCTTGCGGGGTCAATGCACCGACAAGCACACGCAAGAGTGTGGATTTGCCAGACCCGTTAGGCCCCACGATGGTGACGATTTCACCCTCTGTCAGGGCAAGCCCAACGTTTTGCAGAATCGTATTTCGGCCATGGCGCAGGGTAATGCCCGTGGCGCGGATCAGCTCGGTTGGCATGATGGGCAAAGTCCTTCGGCCTCGATGACGGTTTGTTCAATGTGAAAACCTGATTGCGTGGCCGATGCCCCAAATGCACCCGATTGCGCCTGTGCCTCGGCGACGGTGCCACAGCTGCGGCAAATCATGAACGCAGGATTATGGTTAGCCGCCGGATGGGCGCAGGCAATAAACGCATTCAGCCGCTCAATCCGGTGTGCAAACCCTTGATCCACAAGGAAACCCAACGCGCGATAAGCCACAGGCGGCTTTGACCCCAACCCTTCGGCATCAAGCCGCGCCAGCACATCATAGGCGCCCATCGCCACATGGTTTTCCAGCAAAATTTGTAATGTCCGTAGCCGCACTGGCGTCATTTGCACACCACGTTCGGCGCAAATCGCTTGGGCTGTGGCAACGGCAGATGTCACGCAACTGGCGTGATCATGCTTCTCAAATCCAACAGGGTCAGAAGACATCTTGCACTTTCTGTTATGTTATAACATACACATCATATCGAACACCTGATCAAAGGACAAGATCACATGCGCTATCCAGTTATTGTTGCGACGGCATTGGCCGCCTCCCCTGCGTTTGCTGCGCCGAACGTGTTAACCGACATTGCCCCAGTCCATGGTATGGTTGCGGCCGTCATGGGGGATCTGGGCACACCTGATTTGCTGCTGGCACCGGGCGCTGATCCGCATGATTACGCGCTGCGCCCATCCGATGCACGCACATTGTCCGACGCGAGCTTGATTATTTGGGTCGGCGAAGGGCTAACACCTTGGCTGGCAGAGCCTCTGGAAACACTGGCCAAAGATGCGGCAACGCTAGAGCTGTTGGAAACAGAAGGCTGGCCAAAGCGTGAACTGCACAAAGAAGGTGACGATGATCACGACGAAGAACATGACGATCACGAAGGCCATGACGACCACGGTGAAGAGCATGACGATCACGACGAAGAGCATGACGATCACGAAGGCCACGATGACCATGCAGGCCATGACCACGGCGATTTTGACCCGCATGGCTGGATCGAACCGGCTGTTGCATCCGTCTGGGTTGGGCATATTGCCGAAGCCCTGTCCGCAGCCGATCCAGACAACGCTGCGACCTATCAAGCCAATGCCGCAGCTTATCAGGCAGAACTTGCGACGTTCCGCGCCAGCATCGAAGCACAGTTGACACCTGTCGCGGGCCGAACTTTGATTTGGCCGCATGATGCCTATGGCTATTTGCAAGACGCTTTTGGCCTGAATGGCGTGGCCACGATCAGCGATGAATCGGGGCGCACCCCTGGCCCTGCGCATATTGCGGAGCTACGCGACATTCCTGACGTTGCTTGTGTGTTGTCTGACCCAGAAGTAGACGCGCGTTGGGTCACCGTGGTCATCGAAGGGACAGACGCCAAGACCGCGCGGATTGACCCAATTGGTGCTGAAATCACGCTTGGGCCGGATCACTACATCGGTACCATGCAGGCGATTGCCGATGGCATCACAGAGTGTCTGACCGCTGAATAATAAAATGCCCGCGCCCTGATTGAACAGGGCGCGGGCGATTTGCGTTTGAACGACTTACATCGCTGGCAGTACAACCGTGTCAATCACATGAATCACACCGTTGGATTGTTTGACGTCGGCAATCGTCACGGTCGCGACTTGGCCCTGTTCGTCTGTAAGTGTCACCATGTCACCCGACAATTCCGCCTTTAGCACACAGCCACCCAGCGTTTCCACGTCCTCAGCGCCATCACCGCTTTCGATCATGCTCACCAAGGCGTCAGACATCACATCACCAGCGACCACATGACAGGTCAGGATTTCGGTCAACGCGGCTTTGTTTTCAGGCTCTAGAAGCGCGGCCACTGTGTCCGCGTCGATCTTGGCAAAGGCATCATTTGTTGGTGCGAATACAGTGAACGGACCTTCGCCAGATAGTGTTTCCACGAGGCCAGCGGCCTGAACTGCAGCGACCAGTGTCGTATGATCGGCAGAGTTCACCGCGTTTTCAATGATGTTCATATCTGCCAGCATTTCCGCACCGCCAACCATTGGGTTTTCAGTCGCATGTGCATCCGAATAAGCAGCAGTTGTTGTGATAGAAAGCACGGCAGCAGTCAGGGCAGATTTCATAAATACGTTTGTCATTAGTATCGTCCTTTTGGCTGGGGCAACACGTCGTGTGTTGCATTGCCAGAAGAACGGGCCAGCGCGGAATTCGTTCCTGACGCACTGGTAAACTAAACGTGAGGGTCAAAAATCTGTTGGTGCACCGCCTTCAGATTTACGCCGTGCGACAAAGTCGACCAGCTCGTCGCGGATACCCGCATCAATCGGCGGGGCCTCGAATGTGTTGATGATTTCCTTAAACTTCACATGGGCGCGTTCCGCTGTCCAAACGGCCCCCGCCGCGTCCCATGCCTCGAAGTTCCGCCAATCGGACACCATCGGGGAATAGAATGCCTTTTCATAGCGGTCTTGGGTATGCTGGATGCCAAAGAAATGGCCGTTTGGTCCGACCTCTTTGATCGCGTCAATCGCAATGTCGTCGGGGGTCGTGCCTGTGATTTCCGGTTCCATATACCGTTGGATCATCTGGAGCGTTTCGCAATCCATGATGAATTTCTCTGGCGAGGCGATCAGCCCCCCTTCGAGCCAGCCCGCCGCGTGATAAACCATATTGGTCCCCGATTGGACCGCTGACCACAATGAATTGGATGTTTCCCACATCGCCTGCCCGTCCGGCACATTCGCCGCACAAACGCCGGATGCCCGCATCGGCAGCCCATAGTGCCGCGCCATTTGTCCCGTCATCTGCGTGGCCCGCATGTATTCCGGTGTGCCGAACGCAGGCGCGCCAGATTTCATATCAACGTTGCTTGTGAATGTTCCAATCGCGACGGGCGCACCCGGACGGACGTATTGAAATAACGCCAAGGCGGACAGGCTTTCAGCAATGGAAAGGGTTACGGCGCCGGACATCGTGACCGGTGCCATCGCCCCTGCCAGTGTGAACGGTGTCACCACAACCGCCTGCCCACGTCGCACAAGCCGCAAACAACCGTCGATCATCGGCACATCGTGTTTCAACGGCGAGGTCGAGTTAATGTTGGTATACATATGCGGCTTGGCTTCGAATTCATCTTCGGTCTGCCCCGCCGCAATGCGGACCATCTGCATCACGTCCTCAACCCGTTCCTTCCCCAATGAATAGGCGTGCATCGCCTTATCCGTCAGGGTCAGCTTGTCATAAAGCACGTCCAAATGCCGAACCGAAGCATGGATATCGCAAGGTTCCACCGGATAACCGCCCGCAAAGTGGATGCAGTTGAAATACTGCGTCAGTTTCAACAAATTGGCGCATTGGTCACGGGTGCCAGATACCTTTTTGCCGATCTCCATATCAAAGTAATTGGGCGGGGAAGACACATTGCCGAACAGCATATGTTTACCGCCCACAGGGATCGCGCAATCAGGATTTCGTGGGGTGATTGTGAATTCGGACGGCGCATGACCGATCATTTCCATGACCCAATCGCGGCCCATACGCACATTGGTGCCGTTGACCGTGCAGCCTGCTTTTTTGAAAAGGGCAAGCGCTTCTTCATTCAGGAACTCGATCCCGATGTCTTCTAGGATGGTCATGGCACCATTGTGGATCGCCGCGACGCCTTCGGGTGTGAGAGGTTCCGTCGGGCGATCGATGTTGACGGGGATGCGCCATGGCATTTGGTCCAAAACCGCTGTTCCCCTGCGGCTGGCATTGCCCGCGCGTCCACCGCCCCGTTTGCGTGCCCTATCTGCCATGGTGACCTCCATCTCGTTCACTACCAAACTGGCACGCATGGACTCGTTTGGCCGCGCTTTCGCGACACGATCTGTCGTTTTTGTCAGACCTGCGCGTTTTGGGCGGCGATCCACGCGGGCAGCTCACCGATCGTGCTCAGCACAGTATCGGCCAATGGCGCTAGTTCTTCGCGCGGCGCAGGCCCCGTCAGAACCCCGACGCAGCGCATGCCCGCAGCGCGCCCTGCCTCTAGATCATGGGTGCTGTCGCCGATCATGATGCAATTGGCAGACGCCAGCCCCGTGGCCTTGCAGAATCCATGCAACTGACCCGGCGAGGGTTTGCCGCCATAACCACTGTCGAAGCCCGCGACAAACGCGAACATATCGACCACATGGGCGAGGTTCGCGCGCGCTGGCGTCTCAGAATCATTTGTAGCCACACCAAGGATCAGCCCCATGTCGGTTAGCTCTTGTAGCACGGGGCGCAGCGGCACAGGTTCAACCTGCGTGACGGCGGCAGAAGCTGTCTTCATCTGAGCAATCAATTCGGCCTTAGACCGGTGCGGGAGCAAAGTCAGCATTGCGTCAACCACCACGGTGACGGGTTCCGCGATGACGATACTGCCCGGGCGGAACACACCAGCCTCGAGATCATACCCGAGCACGTCGGCCATTTCTTCCATGCGCATGGGATCAGGTCCAACCTCTGACGTGATCAATGCACGCGTCAACGCCCCCCAGGTTGCGTTGAAATCAAACAACGTCCCGTCTTTGTCGAAAATTACGCCCTTAATCATGTCCAATGCACCGCCTCTGCGCCCGGCAATGCGTATCGCGCAAGCAGAGGTTGATCGTATTTCAAGTCATGCGCATCGCAAAAATACACGACCCACGAATCGTCCATAGTTAAAAACTCCAAGACAGACGCTTGAAATGCTGGGTCCGTGGCTTGCGCACGCAAGTCGTCCTCTGAGCCACCCGTTGACCCTAGAAATAAGGGCCGAAGCTCGTCATTGCCGACAAGCCAACCTAAGGCTTGTAGTGCAATGACCTGTGCATTTTCTGGTGCCATTGCTGATCCCCATCCAATTAGAAACAGTTTCTTAACTTTTGCCGCCCAAGTTGTAGGGGTCAGCGTGGTGAAACCACAAATAAGGATCATAGATATGACCGGTCGCATTTTGATTGTCGATACAGTTCCCACCAACAGGATCGTGTTGAAGGTGAAGATGTTGGCAGCCCAGTTCAAAGTGGATGCTTGCGGATCACGGATTGAAGCTGAACAAATGATCGCACGGGCAAAGCCCGACTTGATCCTGATCAACCTTTCTGATCCGGTCGAAGACCGGCACGGTTTTTGCCGCGAGCTTAAGGAAAATCCTGATACCGCGGCAGTGGCGATCATTTCTATTGGTGTTGCCGATACAACACGAGCTCGGTTTGCGGCACTTGAAGCCGGCGCGGACGATGTTTTGCCCCGTCCGATCAATGATGCGTTGCTGATGGCGCGTATCCGGTCGCTATTGCGTGTGCGGCATGCGCGACAAGAATTGTTGCTTCGGGACGGCACCAGCCGCGCGCTTGGATTCGAAGAAACCCAAGGGAATTTTGATGCCACAGCCCATGTCGTCCTTCTAACCCGTGCAGGTCAAGATAGCGAGCAACTGGCACAAAAACTGAATGCTGGATTGGCCGTTCCTGTCCCTTGCGTGGAAACAGAAACAGTCTTGGCGCATTCAATCGCGCCTGTGCCGGATCTTTTCGTTATCGACGGAACACGTGATCACGATTGTGGCAGGGCCCTATTCAGCTTGATTTCTGATTTACGGTCCCGCGCAGAAACGCGGCTTTCAAAACTGTTTGTGATCCTACCGCCTGAGGAACCTGTTGTCGCGGCACTTGTTCTGGACCTTGGGGCTGATGATGCAGCGACTCTAGACATTTCAAATGAGGAAATAGCTTTACGTGCAAAAGCTTTGGTACGGCAAAAGATCCTGCATGACAAATTGCGGAATTCAGTGCGCGACGGCCTACATGCTGCGGTCACCGATCCGTTGACAGGCCTCTATAACCGTCGCTATGTCGAACCTCATTTGCGGCGCATGGCTGAACAAGCACGTCTTTCGCAATGCGAATTCGCCGTCATGATGCTCGACATTGATCATTTTAAAGCGATCAACGACCGCTATGGTCATGCGGCGGGCGACAAAGTATTGATCGAGATCGCATGCCGGTTGCGCGACAATATGCGAGCGATTGATCTTGTGGCACGGATGGGTGGCGAAGAATTTATGGTCGCAATGCCCTGCACAAATGAAACCCAAGGGCAGATCGCGGCTGACCGGTTGCGCAGGCTCATTTCGGACACACCGTTTTCGATTGACGCGGACCTGCCGCGACTGCCAGTCACTATGTCTGTTGGCGTTGCGGTTGGAGGCCTGACCAAATTGAACCCGCTGGAAATCGATTCCATGTGCAATCAAGCTGACCGCGCGCTATATCAAGCAAAATCAGCGGGCCGCGACACCGTTGCAATGAGTAGCCAACCCGCCGCCTAAGGTTTGCGGCGCTCCAACCGATCCGCAATTTCGGCGCGTTCCTCAACTGACATCGATTCAAGATGCGCAATGAATGCCGACTGCGCATTGTCCTGAATATCCGCAGACCGTTTGCGCAGCCCCGACATTAACTCCGCGAATTGATTCTGATCAAACGGCTCTGCACGTAAAGCTTCTGCCAAAATCTCCATGTGCGCACGTTGATTGCCACGCGTCACTGGGCGTGGGCCATTGCGGCGCATCTTCTCGCCAATCGCGCGCCGATCATCGTGATCAAGCACCCGCGCGACGCCGCCAAAATCAAACAGGAACCGCTGCGGCGCGGCGTCGGTTTTCTGCATTTTATAAGCAAACCCACCAATCGCCCCGATTAGCGCAATATTCAAAGCCAGAGAGCCGACCAAAGCCATCCGCGCAATGCGCCGCGGTTTTTGAAAATTATTATCCATCAGCCAATCCTTCGGCAAAATAATCGGCACCGTCGCCGAGCAAATCAATCGATACAGTTGTCCCAATCAAATCATTGGTCCAGCTTGACACTGCCGCAGGCGGGGCAAACCCGACCCAAACCCCTGCCACACCTGCAACGGCTAAACCGCCAATAGATGGCCAACCGCCGATCATTTCTAAAAGGCTCATCCACAGCGGTTTCGTGGGCGCAGGCCGCGGTTGCATCCTTGCAGCATCGGCCAATACACGGGACAACAAGTCGTCAGACACCTGCGGTTGCTGCGCACGCGCGTCCGCCAGAATTGTATCAATCATGTCAGTCTCTGATTTACTCATTGTCATATCCTAACTCAGCTTTGCGCCCTTGCAAAATTTGCGTCAAGGCTCGTTTCCCGCGCGCTGTTAAACTCTCTACAGATCGCAAGCTGATCTGCATGATTTGTCCGATTTCTGGGTTAGACAAACCTTCAAGATGGCGCAAGGATACTGCTTGGGCTTGGCGTTCTGGCAGCTGACCCAAGGCGTCCGACAAGGCCGCCATGCGCGATTTGTCTTGCATTTGATCCGCAGCCCCACGGGCCGGGTCCATTGGTTCAGCCACCTGATCAAGCGGCACATTTCGCCGTCTACGCAAGCGGTCCGTGCAAAGGTTCGCCGTCACGCGGTAAAGCCAGGTCGACACCTGCGCCTCGCCCTGCCGCCAATCAGGCGCGATTTTCCAAAGGCGCATCAGCGCATCTTGCGCCACGTCTTCGGCCTCTGCGTGGTCACCAAGCATACGAATTGCCTGCCCCATAACGCCGGGCAACAACCGCGCCGTCAAAACCGCAGCCGCATCCATATCGCCACCAGCATATGCAAGCAGCAAAGCATCGTCTGGCAAATCGCCGTTTTGTCCTGCTTGGGCGGTCATAGGGAAATATCGTATCCACGTCTCTTCGTCACTTCAATGGGCAAGGCGCGAACGCCCTGCCCGTGTTTGCGTTAACCGCGGCCACCGCGGTGCTTACCGCCTTTACCGCCTTTACCGCCGCGACGGTCGCCGCGTTTCTTGGCCATTTCGTCGAATTCCTCTTGAGAAATTTCGCCGTCCTCATTGCTATCAAGCCGCGAGATCAACCGTTCCGCATCCGGTGCACGTTGGCGCAATTCGTCGGCTTGGATTTCGCCGTCGTCGTTTTCATCCATGCGTTCGATCATCTTTGCGATGCGCTCTTCTTTTGCGCCTTCACGCGCGGCTGTCAGCTCGGCTGCGGACAACCCGCCATTGCCGTCTGTGTCCATCGCGGCAAATCGCGCGGCGCCCGCTGCATCGATTTCGGCGGCGGATAATGTGCCGCTTTGATCTGTGTCGAGTGTTGCAAAATCAAGCGCAGGACGATCGTGTCCACGACCAGCGGCGGAAACGTCCATTGCAGTCAGTGCCAAACCTGCGGCGATTGCTGCCATCAATACTGTCGATTTCATCTGTCATTCCTTTTTTAGAGTGGCGCATCATTTGCGCCGTTGACCCCCATTGAACGCGGCATGAAAAAATTCCCGTCGCAAATATCTGAAATTAATTTTCAGGCCCTTGCGGCATCGGGCCGCAATATGCGTGGAATAGCTTTTCAAAACTTATGAAAAACGGCATGCATATTGGATGAATAATGAAAGCAGCCATGAAATGACTGATCTGCCAATCGATGATCGCCCGACTAAACCCGCCATCTGGCGCGGGCTGCGGTGCAAATGCCCAAGCTGCGGTGAAGGCGATTTGTTCGACGGCTATCTGAAAATAACAAAGACCTGTCCCGTTTGCAGTGAAGAGCTGCATCACCATCGTGCCGATGATGGCCCCGCCTATCTAACAATTCTGGTGGTCGGCCACCTGCTTGCCATTCTGATCCATATCACTTGGACAACCTTCCGCCCTGATCCGATGGTCATGGCCACAGTTTTTACCGTGTTTTGTGTGGCACTTTCCCTGTTTTTGCTTCCCCGCATGAAGGGCTTGGTCGTCGCAATCCAATGGGCGCGCCGCATGCATGGCTTTGGCAAAGCGCCCTAATATGTCTCGGCCCGTCCCCATCCGACACGCGGCCACGATCATCGTTTTGCGCGATGCGGACACCTCTCCTGCTGTGTTAATGGGCCAACGGGGCGCAAATGCCGCGTTTATGCCAGGCAAGTTTGTGTTTCCCGGCGGGGCGATGAACACCGCAGATGCGGACATCCCGGTGCACCCAATCGCTGCCCCCTGCGCAGACCGTTTGGCCGACCGCACCGATGTGCCCCCTCATGCGATTACGGTCGCGGCATTGCGCGAATTGTGGGAAGAAACAGGTCAGATTTTAGGGCACGCTGCCATTTGGAACGATCCGCCGGACGGTTGGCAAGGTTTTGCTGCGAAGGGCTATATCCCTAACGCCGCAGCCCTTACATTTTGGTTTCGCGCAATTACACCATCCGGCGAGCCCCGCCGTTTCGATGCGCGGTTTTTTCTGGCAGATGCCGCCGATCTTTGCACTGACCCCGATGATTTTTCGGGGGCAGAAGACGAGCTGTCGCACCTGCAATGGATTTCGCTGAAGGACGCGCGCAGCTTCGATCTGCCTTTCATCACCCAAGTGGTGTTGGCCGAAGTCATTGCCAACCTCCCCCACCTTGGCCCGCCAAAGAACGTGCCCTTCTTTGAGAATAACGATGAATTGCATCTGGTCCGGCAACTGGGTGGCGCTGGACCACTTTAGGTGACAAGCACCAAAATCACGACGCTGGTTACCAAAATAATCAGCCCTTGCCACTCGCGTCTGCTAATCCGTTCGCCAAACACCCATGCGCCGATCAACAAGGAAAACAATAGTTCGACTTGTCCCAAAGCGTTGACATAGGCGACCGTTTGCAAAGTGAACGCTATGAACCAGCATAATGAGCCGATCATTCCCATTACACCGACCAATGCGCCGACACGCCATGCGCGCAGCACGCGACTGACCTCACCGCGCTCGCGCCAAAAAAGCCAGAGGTACATGACAAGCGTTTGAAAAACAGTCACAAAAGCCAGCGTGACCAAGGCGCGCAACAAAACATCGCCGTCAGGCAAAGAGAGCGACGCACCGCGATACCCATTGCCCGCAAACCCGAACATCAGCCCCGCCATCAAGCCAAGCCCCGTTCCCTTGTTCACGACCCTTTGCCAGAATGGCCCTGTCGCCTTGGGTGCGTCAGCCAGCAAAAGCACCCCGACCAGCCCCATGACGATCGCAATCAACGCCGTGGCCGTGATGACGTCACCCAAAATGGCAAACCCGATCAACGCGCTTAGCAACACCTCGGTCCGCTTGAATGATGCACCGACTGCAAAATTGCGATGTGCGAAAAGTGCAACCATACACACTGTGCCAAAAATCTGCGTCGTCCCGCCCAAAACTGAATAGCTGAAAAATGCAAGCGGCGCGGTCGGGATGGTTTGTCCAGTGGACTGCAAATAGCCGGCTAGCACCAACGCGACCAAAGGTGCGGCATAGACAAAACGCGCAAAACTCGCCCCTGCGGTCGACAATTGGGTTGTTTTCAAGTGCTTTTGCAACATGAACCGCAATGACTGTGCCAAAGCAGCGGCCAATGTGATAGGTATCCAAAGGTCAATCATTGGTCGTCGGCTTTTTCCCATATTGGGTGTGCGACGGGGTCTTTTGCCCGCCATGCATAGGCGCGCCACACCTCCCCATAAGACTGAAGAACGTAGCCCCCGTTGCGCCGCAGATAGCGGGATTTATTCCGGTGGTAAAGCCGTGGCAGATCATACCACGCGACCTTTGGATGCATATGGTGCACGACATGTAGGTGGTTGTTGAGAAAGAGAAACCCGAAAACCCCGCCCCGTTCAATGATCGCTGTCCGATGGGAAGCGCGGTCAGCGGCCTGATGCTCCAAAAAAGTGCGCAATTTCAGGAGCGACATCGACAGGTAAATCGCCAGCCCATAGGTCCAAAGCGATGTTGGGCTGATCCAAACCACCGCAATTACGATCGCGACAGCAGGCAAATGCCACGCCCATTGGTGCAAGGATTTGCGGGTTCGATTCTGGAATTCGTTATGGCCGAACATGATCGTGCCGATAATCGGCCCAAGGACCAGCCGCCCCGCAAGCGTATTGTTCACACGCAAAACCAACTGCACCGGCTTGGTTAGGCGTTGCCAAACCGCGGGGTCCAAATAGTTGGTTTCGGGGTCCTCATATGGATCCGTTAGATCGGGATCATAATGATGGGCCAAATGCGTGTCGCGAAACCGCGTGTAGGGGATCATAATGATGAGCGAAAGCCACCCCAGTGCAGCATTTTTTCGTTTTGAAACAAAGGGGTGCCCATGCAATAATTCGTGCTGAACCGAAGATTGAAGCGTAATCACAACAGCCAAAAGCGGGGCAGAAATCCACCAAACCTCGACGAACAACAACCCATACCAAATCACGTAAACACCAATGGCAAGCGTGAAGGTCTGCCATTCGAACATGCGTTGCATCCGTGATCCTTTAGACTTTGGGGTCGGGGTTTTCAGTGTGTCCGTCAACGGCAATGACCTGCCCTGATACCATCCGCGACACATCCGTTCCGAGAAATACGGCCATATTGGCAATGTCGCGCGCTTCGACAAAGCTGCGCATGGATGTGCCAGAGGCATAGCCTTCATAGACCGCGTCGCGGGTCATGCCCTTGGCCGCGGCTTCGCGGCTTAGAACACCTTCCATCCGTGCGCCTTCGACAGCACCGGGGCATATCGCATTGGCGCGGATGCCAATTGGTCCCAACTCCATCGCCGTGGTCTTCATCAATCCAATAATCGCCCATTTCGCGGCCGCATAAGGCGCGCGGTTTGGATAGCCGTAGATACCTGCGGTCGATGATGTGTAAATGATCGCGCCGTGTCCGGCCGATTTCATCAATGGGGTCGCGTATTTGGTCGCCAAAAACGCGCCTTCAAGGTTCACAGAAACACAAGCGCGCCAGTCGTCCAATTGCACATTTTCGATTTGGGCAGTCGGTCCTGCAATCCCCGCATTGGCGCACAGCACATCAAGCCCGCCAGCTGTCTTGATCATTCCGAACAAGGTCGCAACAGCCATTTCATCTGCCGCATCGACATGATGACCATGCCAATCGGTCGGGAGGTTCGCCAAGGCATCCGCATTTACATCGGTCACCCAAACCTCGTATCCGGCGGCAGCGAAGGCTTCACCCATGGCGCGCCCAATGCCGGACCCGCCAGCAGTGATCAACACGCGCATCAGCGCGCGCCGACCGCTTTGCCTGCGCCTTCTGGCACCGACAGCTTCGCGTGGGCATCCACGACCTGCGCCAGTGTCGCGGCAATATGCGGTGCCGGATCAGACGCACGGCGGGTTTCCAGACTAACGTGGATCAACATATGCTCGCCCGTCGCAAGCAACTTGTCGCCGGCAAACATCCGGTGGAATAGGTGCAGTTTCTTGCCCGCGCCTGCCAGAATTTGCGTGTCTATGTGAATGCGCGCACCAGCATGGACTTCATCCAAATGGCGGATATGGGTTTCGGCAGTAAAATAGCTGCCACCATTTGCGATGTAGTCCGCATCACACCCAACCATCGCCATCATCCGATCGGTCGCGTCGCCAAAGGCCTGCAAATACCGCGCCTCGTTCATGTGACCGTTATAGTCTGTCCAATCGAGCGGGACGGCACGGCGCACCGATTCCACTGGCTGGGACAGGTCTTTGGGCAGTGCGGCGGGCGCATCCAAACGCGCATCTTGGGTATTCAGCAATGCACCTGCACCAAAGTCTTGCGCCTTGAGGCCACGCAATATCGTCACCAGATTATTGTCGCGCGCGCGTTCCAATTCGCGGATCGTCATATGCCCCGATTGGTCGTCAGACTGCCCTGCAATCTGGTCGATCAATTCATCGGTCAGATCAGGAACGTCCATCAATTTGGTCCATGGCCATGACAAACACGGCCCAAATTGTTCGATAAAGTGCCGCATGCCCGCTTCACCACCGGCAATACGGTAGGTTTCAAACAGCCCCATTTGCGCCCAGCGCAGGCCAAAGCCATAACGGATTGCATTGTCGATTTCTTCGGTCGTGGCGATACCGTCTTTGATAAGCCAAAGGGCTTCACGCCAAACAGCCTCTAGAAAACGGTCCGCAATATGGGCATCAATTTCGGCGCGCACATGCAGGGGGTACATCCCAATTTCAGTCAGGATCGTCTTGGCCCGCTCTACCAATTCAGGCGGATTCTGATCCGTCGGGACCAGCTCGATCAAAGGCAACAGATAGACGGGATTAAACGGATGGGTCACGACAATCTGCGCGGGACGCGTCGCACAGCCCTGCAGTTCGGACGGTTTGAACCCCGATGTGGACGAGCCAATGATCGCATCATGCGGACAATGTTCCTGCAAGGTCTGATAGACTTTGCGCTTTAGCTCTAACCGCTCTGGCACGCTTTCTTGGATCCATGTCACACCCGCAACGGCATCCGACATCGTGTCGTGAAACGTCAACGCCCCTTCGACAGGAAGATCCACATCGGACAGCCCAGGTAAAGACCGGCGCGCGTTGTCCAAAACCTCAGTGATCTTACGCTCTGCTTCTGGGTCGGGATCGAAAACCCGCACGTCCCAGCCCATAAGCAAAAAACGCGCAGCCCAGCCACCACCAATGACCCCGCCGCCAATTATGGCCGCCGATTGTCCCATCTTATCCCCCATTCAGTTTGATTACGCGTCAGACGCTGCTTCGCCGTTTTGCGCCGGGTTGTTGAATTCGTCTTCTGGCACAGGGGCGCGGATTACGTTGGGATCGCAAGCCATCATCGGGCTACCCGCGTCTTGGATGATCCAACCACCACGTGCGCGGCATTGCTCGAACGACATGGATGAACCAAGTACCAACTGCTCTCTCATTCCGGTGCTGGCACCGACACCACCGCCACTGGGCGCGCTGCTCATCATTGCGGCTTCGTCACAGGCTGCCAAGGCCAAAATACTTAGAAAAACGACTCGCTTCATTGCGGCACCTCCATCATTCGAGATAGATCATACCCGTTGAAATCCAAAACTTCACGTGCTGCATTCAACCTATCTTGCGGAATCTGCGGTTCACGGTTCAAAATCCACCCTGATTTGCCATTTGGTGCGCCCACAACCGCCGTCCGATACCCTTCATCGACCCAAAGCACCCAGTAATCCGATGCACCGAACGGCACAGACGGAAAACTGACCTTCAACCGCGCTGAACCTACGACTTCGGCCTTGCCCTCAATCCGGCTTTTGACGGTGCCATCGGGGTTCCGACAGATATTCAACACCGAAATATCGCCATCTTCGCGCATGCCGTAAGTCGCGGTCACGCCCACGCAGCCACGCTCGAACAAAACAGGGAAACGGGCGACTTCATACCATGTGCCCAAATACCGCGAAGGGTCGAACACCGCCTTGGACGCAATCGGCACGTCCAAATCGCGGTAGACTTCGCCAAACTCGCCCAGTTTTTCGCCCTCAAACGGGGTCGCACATGCGGCAAGCAAGGCTATGGCCCATAGCGCCCTCATGTTGTCACCGGCGCGCGTTTGGTCAGGCCAAGCTTGGCGCGGACATCGGCCGGCCCAATCACTTTGGCCCCCATGTTTTCCACGATACCAGCAGCGCGTTCCACAAGCTGCGCATTGGTCGCCAAGACACCCCGATCTAGCATCAAGTTGTCTTCCAGACCGACCCGCACATTGCCGCCAGCCAGCACAGATGCCGCAACAAAAGGCATCTGTGAGCGGCCAAGACCAAAGGCGCTAAACGTCCAATCATCGGGCACATTATTCACCATCGCCATGAATGTATTCAGATCATCCGGCGCGCCCCAAGGCACACCCATGCACAATTGTACAAGCGCAGGGCTATCGAGAACTCCATCCTTAACCAGCTGTTTTGCATACCAAAGATGACCGGTATCAAAGGCCTCAATCTCTGGTTTTACGCCCAGCTCTGTCATCATGCGCCCCATGGCAACCAACATGCCGGGTGTGTTCGTCATAACATAATCGGCTTCGGCGAAATTCATCGTGCCACAATCCAGCGTGCAGATTTCAGGCAGGCATTCGGCCACATGTGCCACACGTTCCGTTGCGCCCACCATGTCAGTGCCAGCCACAGTCGGAAATGGCGCTTCGACACCGCCAAACACAATATCGCCACCCATGCCTGCGGTTAGGTTCAACACCACATCGACCTCTGCATCACGAATACGGTCTGTCACCTCGCGATAAAGCGCCAAGTCACGGCTCGGCACTCCCGTTTCAGGGTCACGCACATGGCAATGCACAATTGCAGCCCCCGCTTTGGCGGCATCAATCGCGCTATCGGCGATTTGCTTGGGCGACCTTGGCACTTGCGGGCTACGATCCTGGGTGCTGCCCGATCCGGTTACAGCGGCGGTGATAAACACCTCTCGGTTCATTTCTAATGGCATCTCTCACTCCCAAAAACTGCTTTGATGACGTTGTGCGATTCCCCCAGCTGACGCAAGCCACCATTGGTTTTTTCCGAGCTTAAATATGTCCGCCGGAGGCTCCGCCAATCGCGCCAATCAATATGGCATCGGATGGGCGCGATGCGCCGCGTCAATATCCGACAATACCTCTGCAGAAAGCGTCAAATCACGGCCCGCCAGCATATGTGCCAACTGGTCAGATGTGGTTGTGCCGAAAATGGCCGAAACAGGAAACGGGCGCGTCCCTTGCCATGCCATGGCCATATGAACAGGGTCCAACTGGTGTTTTGTTGCGACATCCAGATAGGCCTGAACAGCAGGCAAGGTCCGCGGTCCCATGCGCCCGCCCAATTCCGGCCCGATCGACATGCGGCTACCAGCAGGTACCGCGCCGCCTTGGTATTTGCCTGTCAGCAAACCGGTTGCCAATGGCGAAAACGACAATAGCGTCACGTCTTCATTCACAGCCATTTCGGCCATATCGGTGTCATAAAGCCGGCACATCAGGGAATATTCGTTTTGTACGGATGCCATGCGCGGCAGACCAGCGGCCTCTGCGCAGTCCATCCATTTGGTCATGCCCCAAGCGCTCTCATTCGACATACCGATACTGCGGATTTTGCCCGCTTTCACAGCGGCATCTAGCGCCCCCAACACATCCATCATGTGGTCCAACGTCTGCTGACGGTCTTGATGCGAGGGATCATAGGTCCAGTTTTGACGGAACATATATGACCCACGCATCGGCCAGTGCATTTGAAAAAGATCGATCACATCAGTCTGCAACCGCGCCAGCGACGTATCAATAGCCGCTGCGATCACCGCACCGTCATAGCCTTTGCCATCCCGCACCCATCCCGGGTTATCGCCAGACACTTTGGTTGCGATCACCACGTCTTTGCGGCGGCCCGTCGATTTCAGCCATTCACCGATCACCCGTTCAGAATTGCCGACGGTTTCCTTGGCGATCGGATTAACCGGATACATTTCAGCGGTGTCGATAAAGTTGATGCCCGCATCCAGTGCCATATCAATTTGGCGGTGCGCATCAGATTGCGGCGTTTGATTGCTATAGGTCATCGTGCCCAAACACCAATCGGACACCATAATCTCTGTACGGCCCAGCGGGATCATTTTCATCGTTTCTTACCTCAACAAACCTGTTGTTTACCAAGCTAACGCCAGTTGCGCCAAGGACAAGATGCAAAAACCATTGCGTCTGTCGCCCAAGAGGCGCAGCAATGGAATATGCGTATGCTCATTTCATTCGGTGCACTGTTTATGTCAGTGGTTCTATTACAACTGTCCTCTGGCGGCGTCGGTCCGCTCGACGCGTTAACAGGCCTGAACGCAGGTTTCAGCCGCGGTGAGGTCGGGTTCTTAGGCTCCGCACATTTCTTTGGATTTTTTATCGGATGTTGGTGGGCGCCGCGCCTGATGGGGAGCGTGGGCCATAGTCGCGCCTATGCCAGTTTCACCGCAATGGGAGCCATCGGGTTGGCCGCCCATGTTTTGATCACCGATCCCGCATTTTGGGCGGCTTTCCGCATCGCATCGGGAATTTGTGTCGCCGGTTGCTACACCGTCATCGAGGCGTGGCTGCAAGCCAAGGTCACCAATGAAACACGCGGGCGCGCCATGGGCAGTTACCGTGTGGCCGATATGGGCGCATCATTTGTTGCTCAATTCATGGTCGGCGCATTGGCGAATTTGGAAACATACATTGCCTATAACGTGCTAACGATCTTGTGCTGTGCCTCCATCCTGCCGCTAACATTGACCAAAGTCGCGCAACCGCAAACACCCGCCACAACACGGCTACGGCCGCTGACCGCTTGGCGGGCATCGCCATTGGCCGTAGCGGGTGTTTTGGTGGCCGCGCTATCAAGCGCATCTTTCCGTATGGTCGGTCCGATTTACGGGCAAGAGGTCGGATTGGCCGCCAGTCAGATCGGCTATTTCCTTGCTGCATTTGTCGCCGGGGGTGCAATCGCGCAATATCCTGCTGGCTGGCTGGCGGATAAATACGATCGCCGATGGGTATTAATTTGGCTGTCAGTCGCCGCTGTGGCATCTTGCGCCCTGACCGTCGCGTCGGCGCAATCCGGGACCACGGCTGTTATGTGGTCGGCGGCGATTTTCGGACTGACCACATTTCCGGTGTTCTCTGTAGCGACCGCCCACGCCCATGACTTTGCCAGTGCCGATGAACGGGTCGAATTATCGGCAGCCTTGATGTTTTTCTATGCAGTCGGTGCGATTGCGGCCCCCTATACAACATCGGCGCTGATCACCGCCTTTGGCCCATCCGCGCTATTCACATTCATATCTGTCGGGCACGTAGCGCTAGTTGTCTTTGGCCTGAGCCGGATGCGCGTGCGGTCCGCACCAACAGAGCGGACCCGTTATATTTATGCGCCACGCACGAGTTTCGTGATCGGGCGACTGCTTGGCAAAACCAGAGAGCGATCTCAGAAAGAGTAGATCGCGCTGAACCGCGTTGTGGTTGTATGGTTGTCAACCACATCCATGATGTCCCGCACCATTTCGACCCGCATATCCAGCGCATCAGTCACCGCGAATTGCCCACCAAGGCCAAAATTGAACCCGGTAATCGACGCATCGCCCGCGTTATACCGCGTGCCACCCAATGACGCCAAAGCGGTAAAGCCGTCGAAGTTATAGCCGCCGATCAAACGATATCGCAGCGTGTCATAGTCACCCGCCAGTGCAACGGATGCGCCATATTCGACCTCTGCCCCGATCGACAGCTGTCCCAAATCATATGACCCACCCGCCAAAAGCGACGCCAGCCCTTGATCGTCGCCTGCATGTGGCGTCGCATAATCCAATGCAACCCCGACATAGGCCTCTTGTGCTTGCAAGCTGCTGCCAAAAATGGCTGCGGCCAGCCCCATCATGAAAATACGCATTATTCGCCTCTTTTTTTATAACTGCTCTTTCCCATTCATAGGCTGCAAAACATGGTTTTTCTAGCCCTGCAGGCCCACAGGACTGGCAACCAGCGGAAAGCCCCGCTAAACACCTTTGAAACTTCTCGAGGAAATACACCCATGGCCCGTCATTTGATCACCTCTGCCATCCCCTACATCAACGGGATCAAGCATCTTGGGAACCTTGTCGGTAGCCAACTTCCAGCGGATCTCTATGCGCGGTACTTGCGCCAGCGCGGGCATGAGGTGTTATTTCTTTGTGCCACCGACGAACACGGCACACCTGCGGAACTCGCGGCGGCCAAGGCGGGCAAGCCTGTCGCTGATTATTGCGCTGAGATGCATGAGGTTCAGGCCACAATCGCCGACGGATTCAAATTGTCTTTCGACCATTTTGGCCGCTCGTCCAGCCCGCAAAACCGCGCGTTGACCCAAGCATTTGCTAGCCGTCTGGCTGATCAGGGCCTGATCCGCGAAGTGACCGAAGAACAGGTTTATTCGAATGCCGATGGTCGCTTTCTGCCAGATCGCTATATCGAAGGCACCTGCCCCAATTGCGGGTTCGATAGTGCGCGCGGCGACCAATGTGACAATTGCACAAAGCAGCTCGACCCGACCGACCTGATCGATGCACGGTCAACGATTTCGGGATCAACTGATCTGGAAGTTCGCGAGACAAAGCATCTGTATCTTCGCCAGTCTGCTGTGAAAGATCAAATTGCCACATGGATCGACAGCAAAACCGACTGGCCAATCCTGACCACATCCATTGCCAAGAAATGGTTAACCGATGGCGATGGCCTGCAGGACCGTGGCATTACGCGCGATCTGGCATGGGGCGTACCCGTGAAAAATGGGACCGATGACTGGCCCGGCATGGAAGGCAAAGTGTTTTATGTCTGGTTCGACGCCCCGATT
This sequence comes from Yoonia sp., assembly GCA_965660685.1. Lineage (GTDB taxonomy): Bacteria > Pseudomonadota > Alphaproteobacteria > Rhodobacterales > Rhodobacteraceae > Yoonia. The sequence goes on from CBFIAX010000005.1 coordinate 169,641, forward strand.
GAATACATCGCCTGCGCCCAGGAATGGGTCGATGCGGGCAAAGGCACGGATTGGATGCGCTGGTGGCGCACCGACAAAGGTGCCGACGACGTGACCTATACCCAATTCATGGGCAAGGATAACGTACCGTTTCACACGCTGTCGTTTCCTGCCACAATTATGGGCATGAATGACGACTGGAAGCTGGTCGATTATATAAAGTCTTTCAACTACTTAAACTATGATGGCGGTCAGTTCAGCACGTCGCGCGGACGCGGGGTGTTCATGGATCAGGCGCTCGAAATTTTGCCTGCGGATTACTGGCGCTGGTGGCTTTTGTCCCACGCACCGGAATCATCGGACGCGGAATTCACTTGGGAAAACTTCCAAACGGATGTGAACAAGGACCTCGCCGACGTCCTTGGCAACTTTGTCAGTCGGATTACGAAGTTTTGCCGGTCCAAGTTTTCCGAAGCCGTGCCAGAAGGCCCAGCTTATGGGCCAGCCGAAGAACAGCTTATCACTGACCTGTCTGCGAAACTGGCCGATTACCAAACCCATATGGACAGCATGGAAGTCCGCAAATCCGCCGCTGATTTGCGCGCGATTTGGGTGTTGGGCAACGAATACCTACAGTCCGTCGCGCCGTGGTCCACATTCAAAACTGACCCTGATCAGGCCGCGATGCAGGTACGCATGGGGCTGAATCTGTGCCGTTTGTATGGGGTGCTGTCCGCGCCGTTCATTCCAGATGCGAGTGCCGATATTATGGCCGCGATGAATGCGTCAGATGCCCAATGGCCCGATGATATCGCGGCGGCAGTCTCTGCCCTGCCCGTCGGTCATGCGTTCCAAGTGCCCGACATCACATTCCGCAAAATCACGGATGACGAGCGCACTGCATGGGCGGAAAAATTTGCAGGCACGCGCGATTAGACGTCGATTGCGTCTGTGCTTGCAAAAAACATGGCCTGGCTAACGGCTGTGGACTCGGTGCCGATGGAATAGGGTTTGTTGATGAGGAATGCGGGTTCTGAGTTTTCGCCAGTTAACAACAGTTCGGGATAGGCCGTTATAAAAATCACCGGAATGTCGCCCGCACCGCGCAAAATATCGCGCACCACATCCGTGCCAAGCGACCCATTGGCCAGCTTAATGTCAGACAGTATGAAGTCGGGACTTTCACTGCCCGCAATCTCCATGGCCTCATCATAGGTCTCTGCCGTGCCAATGACCGCGTGGCCCATACAATGGAGCATGTCCGCGAGATCTAGCGCAATCATCGGCTCGTCTTCGATAATCAGCATACGGCCCGCAGTCGCCTGCTTCATTTCTTTTCTGGCTTTCGCGATCATGTCCATGGACGCTTGTTACGATTCAAGGTCCAAAATTTCTGCAATATTGGCCCCGCTGAAATCCTCAACCGTGTGCAATAAAAGCGCTTCCCGGTTCAGCTTTGTCAATCGGCTTAGGTGTTCCTGCGCCTTACGAAAGATCGGGTCATCGCTAAGCTGTTCTTGCGAGGCACTGCTTACCCATACACGATGGCAAACGCGAAAGAGACCAATTTCCAAGCGCGACGCCGTGACGACAGTAGTTCGGTCGGTGAGTACGGATTCGAAAATCGCAATCGCGATGGCATCCCCCGCCGCCTGACTTCCGGTCAACCCACGCGTGTACCTGCGTAGCACAGGTAAAAGAGCAGTCATCTGGTCAGCGAACATTTGTTAACCAGTAAAATCAGTCATTTAGAACTTTCTTGCACACTAATGGAACATTGCCTTCAGGTTTAGCAATTAATGAAACATGCGAACAAATAATTTGATTTGATTGGATACGGCTTGCCCCGCGATCGTGACAAGGTAACTTTAGAGAAGGACCTACAGGATAACCTGCGCTGTGTTTATCGCAAGAAGGTTGAAGACGACGTTCCTGAAAAACTACTCAATTTGATCCAACGGCTTCGTGATGAAAACACGGAGGAAGAGGATCGTTAATGGGTAAAAAAAGAGATCCTCGCGACGCAATCATCAACCATTTGCCCAATATGCGTGCGTTTGCGATCAGTTTGACACGCAATGGAGCGGATGCCGACGATCTGGTTCAGGACGCCGTTATTAAAGCCTGGCGCAAGTTTCATCTGTATGAAAACGGCACCAACCTACGCGCGTGGCTATTCACTGTTTTACGCAATACATTCTATTCTGACTTACGACGCTTGCGCAATGAAACGGCCTCCCGACTGGATGATGTGGCCGAACACCTGTCGGTAGGTCCAACACATGAAGGCCGGCTTGCGTTGCGCGATTTTGAAAAAGTATTTGCCCTGCTCCAACCAGAGCAGAGAGAGGCCCTAACCCTGGTGGGTGCTAATTGTCTTTCGTATGAAGAGGCCGCCGACCTTTGCGGTGTACCGACGGGCACGATCAAAAGCCGGATCAACCGTGGCCGCGCACGTTTGCATGAACTGCTTGGCTCAATGAACAGCACAGAGTTGACATCAGCCGATCCACTCACCCAATCGATTGTCGTGACGAGCGCACATCTTTAATCTCTTGGCAGCTCACCCAAGCCTGTTAAGGTGTTCCCAAACATAGTCAATCATATGAGTACCCCATGAAAAAACTTCTGACCGCTGTATCCCTTTGTGCAATGACCGTCGCGGGGGCTGCGACTGCGGCGACTTGCGGCAATGATGCAGGTGGATTTAATCAATGGAAACAGCAGTTTGCGTCTGAAGCAGCAGCAAAGGGCGTGGGCCAGCGCGGGCTTCAGGCCTTGGCGGGCACATCTTATGCGACCCGCACAATTAGCGCGGACCGCAACCAAAAAATCGTTCAAATACTCGCTTGAAGACTTCATGCGCATTCGGGGTGCCGACACGATTGTGGCCCAAGGCAAGCGCCGCATTTCGCGCAATCCAGCGTTCTATGCCTCACTTGAAGCCGCCTATGGCGTGCCTGCGGCTGTGATTGTCGCGATCCATGGAATGGAGACGGGCTTTGGTAATTTCATGGGCGACGCGAATGTGCTGTCCGCGATTTCCACGCTTGCCTATGATTGTCGCCGCAGCGAATTTTTCAGCGGCCACGCAATGGCAGCACTGCAATTGGTCGACCGCGGTAGCCTGTCCGCCAACACAATCGGCGCGATGCATGGCGAAGTCGGACACACACAGTTCCTGCCGGGCAATGTGATGCGATACGGCGTTGATGGCGACGGCAATGGCACAATCGACCTAACCCAGCTGACTGACAGTCTTGCATCGACCGCGAATTTCTTGCGTCAAAAAGGCTGGCGTCCGGGTGCAGGATATCAGCAAGGCCAGCCCAATTTTGCAGTCATCCAAGAATGGAACGCGGCAGGCGTGTACCAAAAAGCCATTGCAATCATGGCAGGCAAGATCGAAGGCTGACCGTCTGCGGGTCTTGTCCGGCCTCAAACCAGAAGTCGGCTGACGTATCCGTCGGGGTACGTTCCCAAGTCATATGATTTGGCCGCCATGCGTCGCGCGGGCGGCCTTTGTCATTCGACCACGCGACTTGGTAATTAACTTTAGAATGCCGCGACAATATTAAGGAATGCGCCTTCGTCATCGAACGTCAGATCGGCCAGATCATCAGAGAAGGTGGTGAAGTTATACCCAACCCCAACAGTCACATTCTGGTTGAGCTGTTTGTAAGCCGCAGCCAGCGCGCCCGTTTCTGAAAACTCTGCATCAATGGCTGTGAAATGGCGCAGCTCTAACTTGGTTAAGCTTTGGACACGCACATCCATGCCGCCCGCCGCCACATTTTGCAAACGCACAACGGGCGTCCAATTGCTATTCGAGGGGATATGCCCCACGCAAACAGGGATCGGCGTAGTATAACTATTCAGAAAAGAAACGGATTGAAACGCTGTTCCAACACTCGTCACGGTCACAAGCTCGAGATCATCGGTAATTTGGAATGCAGATGCAGACGCGGCCATCAAGCCCGTCATGATTACCCCTACAAATAAAGTAGTCGCTGCTCTGCGCAAAACTAACCCAACCATTTCAGAACCAACGACCACCACCGCAGTCGCTCCTGTCCGAAGCTCCCCCCAAAGCCCCGCCAACCCGCAAAAATATTCTCTCAGACACTTGTCGTTACACTAGTCATAACCCGACCCGTGTCGAAATTGACGGGGAAATTTAGCCCTCAGAACTCTTTATGGTGACTCTCCAGCAACAAAATTCCGTGATTGATCGGGGTGTTAGTGAACTGCTTTCCAAAATCTGGAGCGGACCGTCCTTTTTGCCCGCTGAATTTAGGAAGTTTTTCGCTCAAAAACTCAGGGGTTATTGCCCCACAACAATGAATGCCGCCGCCGTGGATTTTGCAATTTGCTTCGAAATCTCAGCAAGTGAATGCTGAATAGCCACAAGGATTGTATACACTTTCTTCCCGAATTTTGAGGACAAGATGTTACTATTTAGCAGCCAAATTTCAGTGTATATTTCAAGCGTGATGCTTGACGTCCACCGGTTCGGAACGGCCTGATAGTAATGCCACCATCTGCCGCGTTGTTTTAGGTGATGCCCCACATTTCTCAAAATCCCTGTACCAAGAATTTTGCCAAGACTGGGAAACACCCGATCCGCAGGGATCATCATGCAATCGACAATAACAACGCCTTAGAGGCGGAGTTCCGTCTTGCCAGAAGGTGGGTGGCGGCGACGAAGTGTGTTTCTTCCAGTAACATTAACCTCTTGTATAAATGAGCCTAAAGTCTGAAGGATGTTTTTATTGTAGCACATTCCTGAAGCAAAATGCTTTTCTGAAACAAATACTACCGTTGTAAATGTTCTATTCCCTTGTTGAGAATAGAACTATACTTCAAAATAATTCAAATCACCGACTAGGGATCAAACTGAGAATGCGATAAACCCTTAGCCGCCAATTCAAATTCCTGGACGGCATTTTCACTTTGCATGTCGGCGGTCAATTCGCTGACCAAAGCCGAAGACAACGTAAAACACGTACATTCCATTTCTGAAAGTCGGCACAATTGTTCGGAGTTTCGAAGGGACGCTACGAGTTTGCGTGTCTTATATCCCGTTGATGCTTCTACAGCCAGCATCTGTGCCTTCGCCTCGTCGGCGGGCAACCCATTTTCAAGTATTCTAGCAAAAAACGGGGCAATGTAATTAGCCTCAAGAGCACTGGATATAACCATCAGTTGTGCATTGTAACATGCTGTCATTAAGATGGGGCAACCAAGAGATTTTAGCTTGGGCACCATCTCCATAGCATCTGGAACTAAAGGGACTTTAACCACCGTTCTTAAGTTCGCGGATGTAGCCGCCTCTAGTAACATATCTGACCACTTCAAATAGCCGCAAGACGGTCCAACAACCTGTGCAAATGAAGCTCTTGAGCCCCAAGCTCGCTGGCACGTTCCGCCACATCTGACCAATCAATTTCTGGGTAATCTAGGCCCAATCTCTTGGCCAAAAGCGGATTAGTAGTAATGCCCTTTAGGAAACCCTAAGGCATTAGTCGTTTCCAATCCTCAACATTTGCGATGTCTAAATAATGGTCTTTTCTGGCTTATGTCCGGGCGGCGAGGGTGCCGTCAAGTTCTATGGCCGTTGGTGGGTCGCACCCTTTTTATTCGAAATTAGGGGCAGCCGCCATTGCCGCTCGATCGGGCATTGCAACCAAAGGATTTCCAGAAGCTTTTCTGAGTTCTGATATCGGCTTTTTTCCAATCCCTGATACCGACGCCAGTAACGTGGCCACAAATGCATCCCCTGCCCCGACAGTATCTTTGAGTTTCGAAGCCTCAATCGCAGGACGATCAACCCGGTTGCCGCCATGCAGATATCGGCGGAAATCGGCGAAACATGTCGACTTCCAATCGGCCCAAAGCCATGGCCGCATTAAACGGTAATCCGCCAGCATATGCTAAGACTTCTCCGTCGGCGACAACATGTCCTATTAGGTTTCGCCGCCGACGGGGTTTATGATGTATCAAGCATTTGCCGAAATTTCTCTCGCTCGTTCGAAGATCATAGTCACAAAGGCACTTCCCGCAATCGCAATTGCCCCTAATACTAGGAACGGTGCCGTAATTTGATATCCCATCATCGTGACTGGCAGGATCATCACGATGAATGCACCGGCAAGTATCAGTGACTGGATGCGTGTCGTTCTGAAAATCAGGACTGTCGACGCAATGACCAGGGCTAGCAGCAACAACATGCCGGTCAAATTGGCGGAGGCAGTCGCTTGAAGTGCCTCGATGTCGGTAGACGACAGCAGACGAGAATTGTGACCTGGGGCTAAATTCTGTCCAGCCTTTCGCAATGCGGCAGAGGCGTTATGTTCGAGAAGTGCGATCTTTGACCCTAACCAGGCTGCGGCAGGCGTCATCAAGGACAGAAAAGCCATGAACGCTCCAACACCACCAAGAAGCTTGCGGACCGCATGTGGATCCTTTGATTGACGTACGATGTCGATGCCGACCGCGATAAGAATAATGCCACCGGTGACGACCATCTGCCAAAACGTATTTAGCTGGGCCAAAGTCAAACCGTTGTTGATCAGCTTCAACAGGATCACGCCCATAAACGTCCCCCAAAGTGATCCGCGCCCTCCGAACAGCGAGGTCCCACCAATAACCACGGCGGCAATGGCGTCGAGTTCCCACATCTGACCATAGTCCGATTTTGCGTAAGGGGCACGACCAAGGAAAAGCAATGCGCCCAGTGCTGCGGAAAATGAGCAGAACATATAGGTGATTAGAGTATAGCGGGGTGTATTAATTCCGGCTTGGCGGGCACCTGGTTCGTTTGAACCAATGGCATAGACATACCGCCCGTAGCGAGTATTCGAAATGATAATGGTCAGAACGATGAAAAAGCCTATAAAGATCAACATCGACATTTGAAAGGTACGGAAAAAGTTCAACCAGTTTGCATCAACAAACGCACCCAAACTTTCATCAAATCCAGTGAGTTCTCCGTTTTTGTAAGCGTTCCGGAGTTCGGTAAACGGGTTCCAGCGACCGAAGGTATCAAATGCGGACGGCAGTTTAGGTGTTGCTTGAGCTTGGGTGGTCAAATGTCCGGTCCCACGCCATATCGAAAGCCCAGCTAACGTTACGATAAATGCAGGCATGCCGAAGTAGGCAACCAACGTTCCATTGAAGGCACCGATTGCAAGGCCAATTGAAAGCCCGGTCAAAATTGCCATTGAGGGTGGAAAACCCCAGAAACTGGCCACATATCCGGTCAATGCCGCCGTCATTCCCATGACTGATCCGACCGATAGGTCGATCCCTGCTGTGATGATCACCAGCGTCATGCCCGCCGCGACAATCCCGATCGCAGCAGAGTTATTCAAAATCGTCATCAGGTTCGATGGCCGGAAAAACAGTGTATTGGGCGTTGCCAATTCAATCGCCACACCGAGCACCAGGATTGCCAACAAGGCACCTGACCACTCGGCCCGAAAGAATCGAACCAACAGGGAAATTATACGGTCTTGAATTGACATCGATCTGATCCTTTTGGCGATGCTTAGATACAAAAAGGGCAGGCAATTCCTGTGAATTGCCTGCCCTGGTTCGTTAGATTATTCGATGCCAACCATCTTCTTGTAGACACCAGAAGTTGACGGTGTCACGAGGAAGAAGCCTGTATCGATGCGAGCGCTGACGCTTTCGCCACGGGCCGCTGCGGCAGCAGCTTTGATGCCCTGGTAGCCCATCTGGTACAGCATCTGAGCGGTATCAGCGTGAACCCAACCTTCGTCCATTGCTACGATTGCATCGCCTGCGCCATCAAAGCCAACAAGCTTAACGTCGCCAGCGGAATAACCAAGGTTTTCCAGAGCAGCTTTTGCACCCATCGTGCCGCCGTCCCAAGCATTCGCAACCATCTTAATGTCATCGCGAGAGTTCAAGATTGCTTCAACGCCTTCTTGAGCCTGCTGAGAGTTCCATTCAGTTGGAACTTCGATAACTTCAGAGTTTGGCCGTGCAGCCATAAAGGATGACATGAAGCCGTTCTTACGTTCTTGCCCCGTGGACTGTGCTTGGTTGCCTGTTACGTAAATGATTGCATCGCCGTCCGCGACCAGAGTTGCAGCAACTGCCCCCTGTACTTTGGCAACCGCAAGGTTGTCCGTCGCAACAAACGAGGTAACGTCCGCGCCGGCAACGCCAGTATCAATTGCGATAACCGCAACGCCTGCAGATATTGCGTCTTCTACCGCTGGTGCAATGCCTGCACTATCAACGGGTGCGATACCAATGGCTTTTGCGCCTTGGGCCACAAGGTTTTCAAATACTTCCAATTGGCTAGACAAATCGCCTTGGAATGATGGACCAACGGCAACCAAGTTAACACCTTCTTCAGCGGCCGCATCGGCAGCGCCTTGGTTGATCATCATCCATCCAGCATTTGTTGCTGACTTGGTAATGTATCCGATAGTGTCTTGGGCTGATGCAATTGATCCAGCCATAAGTGCGGCAACAGCCACACCTGCAAATGTTAGGTTCAGTTTCATTAAAATTTCCTCCCGGTTTTTGCCCGCTGATAGGTCTGCAAGCATTTTTCGTGAGGGAATAAACACACGAATCGTGATCGAATGTCAATAATTAAATCAACTTGATTTATATATTGACATTTAGCGGGCATCCTGTGAACGTTGGGATTACTATTCTCAATCCGCCCGTTTCAAGCTAGGGAAATCAAATGTCTGAAGATCGAAAAATAATATTGGAAGCCAAGGGCTTAACTAAGCACTACGGCGGCGTTCAAGCATTGAACGACGCAGATTTTACAATGTTTGCCGATGAGCATATTGCTATCGTTGGCGACAATGGTGCTGGGAAATCCACCTTCGTTCGAAACATTACTGGCGTGGAACAACGGACCTCGGGCGAGGTGTTCATCGAAGGTCAGCCAGTGAATTTCCGCTCTCCTCAAGAAGCCCGTGAATATGGGATTGAGACCGTCTACCAAAACTTAGCCCTAGCAGATCACTTAGACGTTCCGTCGAACATTTTCTTGGGCCGCGAAGAAGTGTTTTTTGAATTGGGGCCGCTTTCTTGGCTCAAGAAGCGTGCAATGCAGAAACGAGCGACTGAGCTTCTTAATGAAACTGGGATAAAAATCCCTGACCTCAACCAACCTGTCGCCGGAATGTCTGGCGGACAACGCCAATGTGTCGCGATCAGTCGCGCCGCAGGCTGGGGTTCAAAGTTGATTATCATGGATGAACCGACCGCGGCATTAGGCATTCAAGAAACGACCCGGGTGGAAAACATTATCCGTGGCCTCAAAGAACGAGGCGTTCCCGTTATCATCGTCAGCCACAACCTTCGTCAGGTCTTTAATTTGGTGGACCGCATCGTCGTCTTTCGCCAAGGTCGTATCGCGGGCGTCCTAGACGCGAAAACGGCCTCTGGAAATGACGTGGTGGCAATGATCACAGGCGTAGATCAAGGCGTTCACGAAGACGCCAGCTATATTTAGGGTTGGGCCATTAATTCTATGAGTTTGCCACGCCGAATATCTAAGACTGATGCTTCAATCCCCCACCGTGATTGGACGGCGAACGAACGCTCAATTATTGGGCTAATTCGCCAAAACGGATCTATGAGCAAGGCAGACATTGCCCGGTCGTCTGGCCTCTCCGCACAGTCGGCAACTGTCATCGTCAAACGTTTAGTCGAAGAAGGAATGTTGATGGCCGGCAGCAGCGTACGGGGGAAAGTTGGTCAGCCTTCTACACCGTTCAAACTTGATCCATTGGGTGCTGCATCAGTGGGTGTGAAGGTGGGCCGCCGTTCGACGGAGATATCGACAATGGCCTTGGATCAAAGCGTCATTGCTCATGTTGAGATCGAATATGAGTATCCCGTTTTCTCAGATATTTTGGCGAAATCCACAGCCGAGGCCCAAAGTCTTATCTCGAAACTTGATGCCCGCCAGCAGAACAACATATTGGGCGTAGGTCTGGCTATTCCAGATGCAGTGCATGAGTGGGAATCAGCGATTGGGGCACCCGAAGGGGCGATGTCAGATTGGGACGAAGTCGCGTTTGCAGATCAATTAAGCGCTGCCATCGGGCTACCCGTTCAATCAATGAACGATGCTTCGTCGGCATGCCTAGCTGAAAGGATGTTGGGAACGGCGACGGATCACGGTTCTTTCGCATATATCTATGTTGGCACATTCATCGGGGGCGGCATTGCGATTGAAAACCGTGTCTTTGGCGGACTGACCGGCAACGCTGGGGCCATCGGCTCCCTACCGGTTGAGATTTCGTCGGGGAAATCCGTCCGCCAATTGATCGAGGCCGCATCGCTAAATTTCCTAGAGTCCAAAGCGACTACAGCTGGATTATCTAGCGGGCCGTTTTACGCCCCAGTCCCGCTATCTGCGGAATATCGTCAATTATTTGAAGATTGGTTGACTGATGCCGCCCCAGCGATCGCTTTCACCGCCATCGCAAGCCAGGCGTTCTTAGACCTTGGTGTCGTTGTCCTCGACACCGCCCTTTCACCCAGCCTAAGAGATGAGTTGTATCAGGCCGTGTTAGTGGCGCTTGAGGATTATGACCACCGGGGTCTTCGCCCGTTTGATTTGGTCCAAGGGAACATTGGCATTCGGGCACGTTCTCTTGGAAGCTCACTGTTGCCATTCCAGACGGCCTTGGAGCCAGATCAGACGAACATGTAGCCACTGGCCCCTTCGGCAACATGATACCGTTCTTTTCCATCAGGGTATGCGCCATGTTTCTCATTTGAGGGGTATCAAATCGTGCCAAACGCAACCTAGTAATCATATCATTTGCGGTTTCGGAAGGTGCCTCGATGAATGACTTCAGGGAGTCGAAACCACTGCTCTCATACTCTGCGACCAGATCAGCACCATCACGGATGTGGATGGCATAGGCTTCTCGCCCCGACGCAATCTGCTGATCAGCATCCAGTTCGTGGAGCGCTTTCCTAAGGGCACTTAGCTTCCGAAAACCGCAGATATTTGGCGGCGTTTTTTCTGTGTGGCCGCAGTCGCGTATTGCAACGCTTCAGCCCGATCTGAGGTTTTGTGGGAAACCCACAACTCTTTGCGTTTTAAGCGTTCCTAAATCTCCTTTGGCACCTGGACACGGACGTACCATTTGCTTCCACGAAGAAAGATTTAGGGGACTGACACACATGGATTCACGCACCTATTGAAGCAGATCAAGGTGCTAGAATCCTTGTTTTGCAATACCTTTCTGAAAAGCAAGGATAAAAAGTGTGGGTGGCGGAGACGAAGGGATTCGAACCCTCGAGACCCTTCCGGGCCTACTCCCTTAGCAGGGGAGCGCCTTCGACCACTCGGCCACGTCTCCGCTGACCCGTTTAGCGATTGGTGCTAAGGGGGGCAAGGGGCAAAAGACGTGAATTCATTGCCGAGCATCACGGCCCTCTCATTTTGTCAAACTGTAGACCTTCGGGAAAATAGCGTTAACATCAAATCATATATTTTGAGGAACGTGATTTTGGTTGAAAAGGCCTTACATGCGGGTAATTTGGCGGCTGCTTTTGGCGTGATCGCGACAACGGCTGCGGATCTGACACTTGCTGGTGGTGCATCAACACTATTTGGCGCGGGGCTTTCGGGGCTCGCCTTGCTGCAAGGCCGCGACAAAAAGAATGCTCACGCGATTGCGAAAGACTTGGGGGATGCTATCGCCGATACGCACCTCACCAAAAACCAAGACAAATGGCTGCGTCAATTGCTGGCCGCCTTCCCGCCCGCTGAAGCGGATTTTCCTGCCGCCGATATGAATGGTGGGAAACTCGCGGAACTATTGATCAAACGCATCGCAAAAAACGCCAAGGATCCCGAACTGAAATCCGAGGCCGCACTGGATGCCTTTCGGCGTGTTATGCCCCAAGTTCTACAGGCCGCCATTTCGCGCAATATTGAAACGACGCAAACAATGGCGACTATGACCGCACATCTGGTGGTGCAGGCCAATGCCTCTGCCAAAGCGGATGCTGTGCGCAATGCGGGTATTACGCAAGAAGCCGTTTTGGGACT
>CBFIAX010000006.1:0-161091 GCA_965660685.1 Yoonia sp.
CGCGCATTCAAAGCAGTTGATGCTGGCTTTACCGAAACTGGCGTTCTCGCGGCAGCGTATCGCAACCTCGGGGACAATGCCCAAGTTGGTGTTGGCTATAACTTTGGCACGTTTTCGGATGATCTGACCGATCTGACATTGGACGAAGACGGCGTCTTCGTGAACCTCGTCGCTAAGTTCTAAGCTGCCAAAGGCATCTTAACCAATAGGAAGACCGGCCCCGTCACAGGGGCCGGTCTTTTCGTTTGTGGTGGATCAGAAACCCACTTCCCGAAACAGGAAGGAACGCGTAAAAGACGACACTTTCAAAAGCCCGCCAAGTGAAAGGATACGGCTTTGCAGACACCCTATTATCTGATCGACAAATCACGACTTTTGCCGAATTTGGAAAAGATCGCATGGCTGCGCGCGCAGTCCGGCGCAAAGTGTCTGCTGGCGTTGAAGTGTTTTGCCACATGGTCAGTGTTCGATTTCATGGCTGAATATATGGACGGGTCCACCTCGTCGTCATTATACGAGGTGCGCCTTGGGCGTGAGAAATTCGCGGGCGAAACCCACGCCTATTCCGTTGCCTATGCGGATCATGAAATTGCAGACGTGTTGGCGCATAGCGATAAAATCATCTTCAATTCTATTGGCCAATTGACCAAGTTTTCGCCCCAGTCAGAGGGGCATATCCGCGGGCTTCGCGTGAACCCTGGTGTATCCACATCCGATTTCGATCTTGCCGATCCGTCCCGCCCGTTTAGCCGCTTGGGCGAACACGATCCTGCTGATATTGCGCAGGTCACGGATAAAATCAGCGGTTTGATGTTTCACAACAACTGCGAAAACGACAGCTTTGCGCGGTTTGATGAAATGCTGACCCTGATAGAAGACCGTTTTGGCGCGATCATCCATCAAATGGACTGGATCAGCCTTGGGGGCGGCATTCATTTCACGGGCGAAGGTTACCCGCTGGCCGATCTAGCTGCGCGGCTGAAAACATTCGCGCAAACCTATGGCGTTCAAGTCTATTTGGAACCGGGCGAGGCAGCGATTACGGGGGCTGCGACCCTTGAAGTTACGGTTCTGGACACGATGTACAACGGCAAGAACCTTGCCATCGTTGATAGCTCTATCGAGGCCCATATGCTCGATCTGTTGATCTACCGCGAACCTGCAAAAGTCAGCCCAAATACCGGGGATCACCCATGGATGATCTGCGGTAAATCCTGCCTTGCAGGGGACATCTTTGGCGAGTTTCACTTTGACGCGCCGCTTCAGGCGGGTGATCGGCTTTCGTTTCAGGACGCGGCTGGCTATACAATGGTCAAGAAAAACTGGTTCAACGGCGTGAAAATGCCAAGCATAGCGATCCGCGAATTGGATGGCACCACGCGGCTTGTGCGCGATTTCGATTATGACGATTTCGCCGCAGCACTGTCTTAAACAAGCATAAGAGGTCTTTTGGATATATGAAACGGAACGTTCTTATCATTGGCGCCGGTGGCGTCGCACAGGTCGTGGCGCATAAATGCGCGCAAAACAACGACGTGTTGGGTGATCTGCATATCGCCAGCCGCACGGTCGCGAAATGCGATGCGATTGTGCAAAGCGTGCATGACAAATCGGCCATGAAACAGGACGGCGTTTTCGACACCCATGAGGTTGATGGCATGGACACAGGCGCAGTTACTGCGCTGATCCAAAAGCTGGGCGTGCAGATTGTGATCAACGTCGGGTCGCCATTCGTGAACATGACAGTTCTGCAGGCCTGTATCGACACGGGCACTGCATATATCGACACCGCCATTCACGAAGACCCGACCAAAATCTGCGAAACCCCGCCATGGTATGGCAACTATGAATGGAAGCGCCGCGATGCCTGTGCCGAGGCCGGTGTTACTGCGATTTTGGGCGCTGGGTTTGATCCAGGGATGGTCAACGCATTCGCCCGTTTCGCGGTGGATGAGTTCATGGACGAGGTCAAATCCATCGATATCGTGGACATTAATGCTGGCAGCCACGGCAAGTATTTCTCGACCAATTTCGACCCCGAAATCAATTTCCGCGAGTTCACCGGCACGGTTTACAGCTGGCAAGACCAGTCGTGGAAAGAAAACAAAATGTTTGAGGTCGGCCGTGAATGGGACCTGCCAGTCGTTGGCAAGCAAAAAGCCTATATGTCCGGCCACGACGAGGTGCATTCATTGGCGGCGAATTATCCGCAGGCTGATATCCGATTCTGGATGGGTTTTGGTGATCATTACATCAACGTGTTCACGGTGCTGCAAAACCTTGGGCTGTTGTCCGAACAGCCTGTTGTGACCGCAGAGGGGCTAGAGGTCGTGCCGCTGAAACTGGTCAAGGCTGTGCTGCCAGACCCGTCCAGCCTTGCGCCGAATTACACTGGTAAGACCTGCATCGGTGATCTGGTTAAAGGCATCAAAGACGGTCAAGAGGTCGAGGTGTTTGTCTATAACGTCGCCGATCATAAAGACGCCTATAACGAGGTTGGCAGCCAAGGTATTTCCTATACAGCTGGCGTGCCGCCCGTTGCCATGGCCATGCTGATTGCGGATGGCACATATGACATTGGCACCATGGTCAATGTCGAAGAATTGGACCCTAAACCGCTTTTCACATTGCTCGACGACATTGGTCTGCCAACCCGCGTCAAAGACGATAGTGGCGACCGTGCGTGGCACGAGAAATAATGCAAATCATTGCGCGGGACCGGTTCGATCCCGCGCATTTCCTATGACCTAGGTCGACCGCACTGTATCGATCATCAACTGCACATTTTCGGGGTCAGCATCAGGCGTGATCCCATGTCCAAGATTGAAAATATGCGGCCCGCCAGACAGGGCGCGAACAATGCGTTTGGTTTCGGACACCAGTTCGTCGCCGCCGCTGACCATATGGCGCGAGGCAAGGTTGCCTTGCACACATCCGCCGGTTTGCACGTTGTCGGCCACCCATTGCGCGTCGACACCGTCGTCAAAGGCGATGCAATCCGCACCGATCATTTTGTGCAAATCAACATACCGTTCGCCCGCACCACGCGGAAAGGCGATGATCGGTGTGTTGGGGTGTTTGGCCTTCAGCGCCGCTGTGATTTGGCGCATGGGTTCGATGGAATAGCGCATGAAATCCGACCCCTGAAGCGATCCTGCCCAGCTGTCGAATAGCTTCACCACCTCTGCGCCGGCATCAATCTGCGCGCTAAGATAGGAAATTGTGCCTTCTGTAATCCGATCAATCAGGGCGTCAAACACGGCTGGGTTTTCAGCCTTGAGCGCGTGGGCTGGGCCTTGATCCGGCGTGCCCTTGCCCGCGATCATATAGGTCGCCACAGTCCAAGGAGAGCCCGCAAATCCGATCAATGTTGTTTCTGACGGCAGCTCTTGGGACAGGATTTTGACGGTTTTATAGATTGGCGACAGGTGATCGTGTATGTCCGACGCGGGTTTGAGTTTTGCGAAATCATCGGCGGATGTGATCGTCGACAGCCGAGGGCCTTCGCCTGTGACGAACCATAAATCCGCGCCAAGCGCTTGGGGCAGTAACAAGATATCTGCAAACAAGATCGCTGCATCAAACCCGTAACGCCGGATCGGTTGCAACGTGACCTCTGCTGCAAGATCGGGGTTGTAGCAAAGCGATAGAAAATCACCGGCCTGCGCGCGCGTCGCCTTATACTCGGGCAAATAACGGCCCGCCTGACGCATCATCCAAATGGGAGGCGTCGGCAGCGTTTCTCCTGCAAGTGCGCGCAAGATCGATTTCTGTTTGGTCATCGCTATGGTCCTTGAAATAAGATCGGTGCATTATGCACAGCAGCGACAGTTGGGCGCAACCGGTTGTCGTGTCGCAGTTACCGGTTTAGGGATGCCAAATGACATATGAATTGCCCACCCCGACCAATCCCCTAAATATCGGCACCCGTGGCTCGCCATTGGCGTTGGCCCAAGCTTATGAAACCCGCGACCGGCTGGCTGCTGCGTTTGACCTGCCGGACGAAGCATTTGCAATTCAGGTGATCATGACGACAGGCGACCGTGTTTTGGATCGCCCGCTCAAAGAAATTGGTGGTAAGGGATTGTTCACCCGCGAGATTGAACAGGCGATGTTGGACGGGGCGATTGATATTGCCGTGCATTCGATGAAAGACATGCCGGTTTTGCAGCCCGAAGGCTTGGTGCTCGACACCTATCTCCCCCGTGAAGACGTGCGTGATGCATTCATTTCTCTGGCCGACGGTGGCTTGTTAGACATGGCGGTGGGCAGCGTTGTGGGTACGTCCAGTTTGCGCAGGCAAGCACAGTTGCGATTGCGCAGGCCTGACCTGACCGTCGTCGAGTTTCGTGGCAACCTGCAGACCCGTTTGAAAAAGCTAGGGGATAAGGTTGCGGATGCGACGTTCCTTGCGATGGCTGGATTGAAACGTCTTAAAATGGACGATGTGCCGCGCGTGCCGATTGAAGTTGACGATATGTTGCCTGCGGTGGCCCAAGGTGCCATTGGCATCGAGCGACGCATCAGCGATGCACGCACGGCTGATATGCTTGCTGCGATCCATGACGGTCCGACCGGCCAGCAGCTTGCCGCCGAACGCGCGTTCTTGGCGGCCTTGGACGGGTCATGCGAAACACCGATTGCCGGTTTGGCAGAACTCAACGGTACGTCTTTGCGCCTGCGTGGACAGGTGCTGCGCCCAGATGGGTCAGAAGCGATCAGCGATGACATGACCGTTTCGATCGCAGACGGCGCCGCCGCTGGACAAGAGATGGCCGCCAAGTTGTTGGCCCAAGCTGGTGATGGTTTTTTTGATTGGCGCAAGGGTTAGGTTGACCGTGGCTGCTATATGTCTGGCTGGATCAGCGATGTTCGGTGCTTCTTTACTTAACGGAAAACCATATTTGTAATGCGGTCAGACAGTTGTATTTAGTTTAGACCTTACGACAAAGGATATTGTTCGTGACAAACCAAACCTTGCGCCTTGAAGTTGACGGCATGTCGTGCGCGTCCTGCGTGGGGCGGGTAGAGACGGCCTTGGCCGACGCCATAGGTGTGACAGATGCAGCGGTGAACCTTGCCACAAAATCGGCAAGTGTTACGTTTGATGGCGATCAAACCACTGCCGCCCAAATTGCCGCGATTGCGACGAAAGCCGGATATCCTGCACGCCCAATACGCGATCAAGCCAGTCAAGATGCCCGCCAGAATGCAGAAATCACGCTCATCACGAAACGGTTTGTGGCCGCGGCTTGTTTGACTGTGCCCGTCGTGGTCTTGGCGATGGGTGCGCATATTTTCCCACATTTGTCTGACATGCTCGACGGGCAAGCCAGTTGGCTCGCGCAATTTGTTTTGACGACAGTTGTTCTTGCTTGGCCGGGTGCCGCGTTTTTCCGCAACGGGGTGCCTGCCTTATTTAAGGGTGCGCCGGACATGAACACGTTGGTCGCCATTGGCACATTTGCGGCGTGGTCGTTTTCCACCGTCGCCCTGATCGCACCAGACATTTTGCCGCCCCAGTCCGTGGGAGTGTATTTCGAGGCTGCGGCCGTGATTGTTACCCTCATCCTGCTCGGTCACCTGCTTGAAGCACGGGCCAAGGGTCGCACGGGCGATGCAGTGCGCAAGCTTGTGGGCCTACGCCCGAAAACGGCGCAAGTTATGCGCAAAGGGGCATTGGTCGATCTGGATATTGATGCAATTGCTGTCGGCGATATGATCCATTTACGCCCAGGAGAGCGTGTTGCTGTCGACGGTATCGTCGCCGAGGGCGCGTCGTTCATCGACGAATCTATGCTGTCGGGCGAACCCATGCCTGTGTCCAAAACCGCCGGCGATCCTGTTACGGGCGGCACAGTGAACGGCACGGGCGCATTGGTGTTCGAGACGACCCAAGTCGGCGCCGATACAGTCCTGTCGCAGATTATCCAGATGGTCCAAGACGCCCAAGGCGCGCGCTTGCCAATCCAAGGGGTCGTGAACAAAATTACCCGTTGGTTCGTGCCTGTGGTTCTGATGCTTGCTGTTTTGACCGTCGCAAGCTGGTTGTTATTTGGCGCGCCGTCCTTTGCGTTGGTCGCTGGGGTGTCTGTGTTGATCGTGGCCTGTCCTTGCGCGATGGGCTTGGCCACGCCGATGTCGATCATGGTCGGCACGGGGCGAGCGGCTGATTTGGGGGTGTTGTTTCGCAAAGGCGACGCGCTGCAATCGTTGCAAGGTCTGCGCACCGTCGCATTCGACAAGACCGGCACGCTGACCATGGGCCAGCCAGAGGTCACGACCTTTGTCACCACGCCGGATTTCAGCGCGGACGTCGTCCTGTCAGCTGCCACCAGTATCGAAGGGTTATCAGAACACCCCATCGCCCAAGCCGTCGTTGCCTATGGCGCGACAAAGGGCTTCATGCCGAAGCCAGTGCAAGATTTCGACAGTGTCACGGGGCTGGGTGCTGGCGGTCAGGTTGATGGGTTCACGACGCTGATTGGTGGCGCACGATTCATGGCTGAACGAGGTGTGGACATCGCCCCCTTGAGCGGTGGTGCCGCCGCCGCCGCTGCCGAAGGACATTCTGTTTTCTATGTTGCCTTGGATGGGCAGATCGCGGGTGTGATGGCGGTGTCGGACCCGATCAAACCGTCTGCGAAACCCATGATTGCTGCGATCCATGCGCTCGGTTTGGACACGGCGTTGATTTCCGGCGACACGCGCACGGCTGCGCAGGCCGTGGCGACACAGTTGGGGATTAAAACGGTTGTGGCCGATGTGCTGCCGGCGCAAAAGGTCGACGCGATTATGCAACTGGACGGCCCTATCGGGTTTGTGGGGGATGGCATCAATGATGCGCCTGCCTTGGCCCGCGCGGATGTAGGTATCGCGATTGGCACCGGCACCGATGTCGCGATTGAAAGCGCGGATGTGGTGTTAATGTCAGGTGATCTATCGGGCGTGGCTGGCGCGTTTGAAATCAGCCGCGCGACGCTGCGCAATATTCGCCAGAACCTGTTCTGGGCCTTCGCATATAATGCGGCGCTGATCCCTGTGGCGGCGGGGCTTCTCTATCCGATCAATGGGATGATGTTGTCGCCCATGTTGGCCGCAGCGGCCATGGCGCTATCAAGCGTGTTTGTCGTCACAAATGCCCTGCGCCTGCGTCATGCTGGTTGATATCCGCTGACCACCGGCTTGTTATCGCTTATCAACTGGTCATGGCCCATTTTGATGCCTATCTGATAGGGTAACAAAACGGCCCTGCGTAACGAAGGTATAAATTTATGATGAAACGACGTTCTTTTATGGCGATTGCTGCTGCGGCGGCGTTGACCGGTTCACCGGCTGCGGCACAACAATTGTCGCTGGGCGAGGTGTCGACCTATTTGAACGGGCTGCAAACGGCCCAAGGTGGTTTCACGCAGATAAACGCGGATGGCACATTGTCGACAGGGCAAATTTACATCAAACGCCCGGGTCGCATTCGGTTTGAGTATAATGCACCGGACAATTCGCTTGTCATGGCTGGTGGCGGACAGGTCGCGATTTTTGATCCGCGGTCGAACAACGGGCCGGATCGCTATCCGCTGAACCAGACACCGTTGAAGATTATTCTAGAGCGGAATGTGAACCTTGGGCAGGCGCGTATGGTGACAGGGCATACGTCGGACGGCACGACCACAACGATCACGGCCCAAGACCCCGACAATCCGCAATACGGCAACATCCAGATGGTTTTCACAGGTAGTCCGGTAGAGCTGCGGCAGTGGATTGTGACCGACGATGTGGGCAGTCAGACGACTGTGATTTTGAACGACATGACACGCGGTGGGAGCATCAGTGACATCAAGTTCAGCATCGTGAACGAGATGAAAATCTGGGATAAGTGACCCATGAAAAAAGGCGCCCGATTGAGGCGCCTTTTTTGTTTCTAGATTTTTCCGCAAGACCGTAGCTGTGCGCCATACATCGCTGCGCGGGCGTCAACCTCGTCTGCGATCCGGACAAGCCAGCTTTTGCGTTTCCACGTACCACGCGCGAAACCCGTGCGCCCGTCGTGATAGGCCAGATATTGGTTGCGTGTATCGCCCATAGCCAGCCCAAGCTCTTCTTTGGATTGGTCCATATACCAGCCCATGAAATCCGTCGCGTGGCGGATGTTGTCACGGCGTGCGCCGCGCCCACCCTCGGCATTTTGATATTCTTTCCATGTGCCATCGAGTGCTTGGGAATAGCCAAATGCAGATGACTGCCGGCCCACGGGGATCACACCCAACGCATATTGATGCGGCGTGCGGTTGTTCCCGATGAATTTACTTTCCTGATAGATCATCGCCATGATGGTCGGCACAGGGACTCCCCATTTGCGTTGTGTGGCCTTAAAGGCCCGAAGGTATGCTGGGCGCTGGGATACGATTGAGCATGCGTTATCAAGGTTGCGCGGGGCGGAGAAATTGCTCGCACCGCAGCTACCCAAAGCCACCAAAAGTACCATCGCGCGGAAGATTCTGCTCATCTGCCTCTCGCTTTATGTTATATGTTTTTTGCAACCATAGCGGAAATTTGCGGCCCTGTGAACCTGTCAGGCGCTATGGCTAGATCACAAATGCGAGGATGAGCGGTAAACTGATCACCGACAGGATTGTGGATGCCACAACAAGGCCCGCAACGGGCTGCGCGTCGCGCCCGTATTTTTCCGCCAATAGGTATGATGTAACCGCGACGGGCGTGCTGATTTGCACGATCAAAACCGCACTGGGCACAGGGGCCAAACCAAATATTTTTGCGGCGAACCAAGCGGCGCCTGCGCAAATCACGACTTTGAGTGCAGACAACCAAACCGCCAAACCCATTTCGTGTGTTTCGAGCCGCGCGACGGCCACCCCAAGTGTGATCAACATCAAGGGAATCGCTATTTGCCCGACGAGTTCCAAGGTATTGGTGACAAACAGGGGCGTCTGCCAGCCTTGCCATAAGAACAAGGCACCAAGAAAAGTTGCCGCAACGATAGGTTCGCGCAAGATGCGTGTCAGCGATCCGCCACCTGCGACCAACCAGACCCCGATTGTGAAGGACAATATCGCCATAACGGCGAATACGACGACAGCATAGCTTAGCCCGGCTTCGCCAAATGCGAAAAGAGCCAAAGGCAATCCAAGGTTGCCTGTATTCCCAAAAACCAGTGGCGCCAGATAGGTTGATATGTCCAATTTGCGCATTTTTACAACTGCGATAAAGGCAATTGAAACAAGGCCATAAGCCGCAAAACTGGCCAGCGATAATGTGCCCAAAGCCTGCGGATCGATGTCTGCTGTCATCAAGGCCACGAATATCAGGCAAGGGACCGAGAGGGTCATGGTCAGACGCGTGACGAACTCGACCCGATAGTCAAAACCCAGCTTAACCCAGCCGAAACCAATTGCGGCTAGGATAAAAACAGGGGCGGTAATATTCATGACTGTCAGTGCGAGGTTCACAGACTGTTTCCTTTAATTTGGGGCACGACCCATAGACACCCTATAGCGGAGAGGGATACAAGAGAGCGGGGGACAAAATACGAATGTTCAAAACGCGCGCTAAATATCATCTTGGTCAAGTTGTCCGTCACCGCAAGCATCCGTTTCGCGGTGTGGTGTTTGATGTGGACGCGATGTTTTCCAATACTGACGCGTGGTACGACGCGATCCCCGAAGACAGTCGCCCGAAAAAGGATCAGCCGTTTTACCATTTGCTCGCTGAAAATGATCAAAGTTATTACGTGGCCTATGTGTCCGAACAGAACCTTGTCGCCGACTATTCCGGCCAACCCGTAGAGCACCCTGATCTGGACGACTTGTTTGGTCCGTTCGAAGACGGGCAATATCCGTTGCAGGTTCAGCTTAATTGACCCAAGTGGATGGGTTAAAACCCATCCTACTTAATATCCCAACGCACAGCCGTCTTTGCGTGGATCGGATCCGCCAATCAAAACGCCGTCGTCGCCAAGAGTGATTCCCTGCGCACCGCCAATCGCTGTTGCCGGAATTGCCACGTTATGCCCAAGATCGGCCAGTCCTGCGCGCACGTCGTCGCCATATCCGGTTTCCACGTTCAGTGTGTCCCCATCGGCAAAGCACCGCGGTCCATCAATCGCTGTCTGCACATCCATCCCATAGTCGGTCAGGTTCGTCACAAATCGCGCGTGGCCCGTCGATTGATAAGCACCGCCCATCACGCCAAACGGCATGTAGTCCGCGCCATCCTTGCGCAGCAATCCCGGTATGATCGTGTGCATCGGGCGCTTGCCGCCGCCTGCCTCGTTGGGGTGGCCTTCGGTTAGGGTAAAGCCAGCGCCGCGGTTCTGGAACAAGACGCCGAATTTGTCGGATGCGATGCCCGACCCAAAGGAATGGAAGACGGAGTAGATGAGCGACACGCACATGCGGTCCTTGTCCACAACGGTGATATAAATCGTGTCCTTATGCACCGCCTCGGCCCCCGGCGCAGAGGC
Organism: Yoonia sp.; assembly: GCA_965660685.1. Taxonomy (GTDB): domain Bacteria; phylum Pseudomonadota; class Alphaproteobacteria; order Rhodobacterales; family Rhodobacteraceae; genus Yoonia. The sequence continues at coordinate 10,481 of CBFIAX010000006.1, forward strand.
TGGCATCGCGCGCTTGCGGTCGATCAATGCGGCAAGCCCTGCGGCTGTTTCCGGTGCCAACATGTGATCCAGCTTGTCCATGTGGTCGGGATCGGCAACGAACCGGTTTCGCGCATCATAGGCGAGTTTCGTTGCCTCTGCTTCGATATGTGCACGTTCAACGCCGAACGGGTCCATGCCTGCGATATCGAAATGCTTAAGGATGTTGAGCAGTAAGACCGCCGTCGCACCTTGCCCGTTTGGGGGATGCTCCCATAGATCAAGTCCGCCATAGCCGCCGGTGATGGGGTCGGTGTATTCGCAGGCGCAATTCGCGAAATCATCAAGTGTATGGGTGCCGCCCATCGCATTGAGCGATGCGACCATATCCTCGGCCACTTCACCGGTATAAAACCCGTCGCGCCCGTCCATGGCGATGCGGCGCATTACTTCGGCCTGTTTTGGCGCGCGGAACATCTGACCCGCGTTCGGCGCTTTCCCAGCCAGCAAGTAGTCGTCACGCGCAACGCCTTGCAGCGCATCCACGGCCTGCGCCCAATCAAATGCAACGCGCGGGGCGACAGGGACACCGGCCTCTGCATAATGAATCGCAGGCGCAAGCGATGCCTTTAGCCCCAGTTTGCCGAAATCTTTGGACAGCGTGCAGAACGCGTCAATCGCACCGGGAACAGTGACCGCCTCTGGTCCGCCGAGCGGCACGGATGCCATGCCTTTGTCGCGCATTTTCGCGGCGGAAAGCCCTGCAGGCGCGCGCCCCGATCCGTTTAAAGCCACGACGCGATCTTCGCCTGCGGGTGTCATCAGAACAAAACAATCGCCGCCGATGCCTGTCATTTGAGGTTCGCAAATGCCCAGCAAAACCGCGCCTGCAATCGCCGCATCGACCGCATTGCCGCCGGATTCCAACATCTGCACCGCGACTTTTGCCGCCAATGGGTGCGACGTGGCGCACATGCCGTTGGTCGCGTAAACGGCTGATCGTCCTTGTTTATGAAAATCGCGCATCGCTTATCCCCCTCTAGTCAACGAAAACCTAGGGCATTTGCCGCTTAGTGCAATGCGAAATGAAGGTGTTTGCGCGACGCTCTTCAGCTATGGGTCCAGCATGACACCCGTCCATGGCGCAAGCATGATTGAATTCAGATCATTTCAGGGCGACAAGATAATTAAACCAAGGGGAAGAATCATGCGCGTTGACTACGATACACTGGCCAAGACATTGCACGCATTGACCGAAGGAGAGACCGATGCCGTCGCACTCATGGCGACAGTGGCTTGCGAGGTACATCATGCGGATGATCGTTTTGACTGGACGGGGTTTTACCGTGTCACAGCGCCTGAATTGCTGAAAATCGGGCCGTATCAGGGTGGGCACGGCTGCCTTGTGATCCCGTTCGCGCGTGGTGTTTGTGGGGCCGCTGCCCGCACGCGTCAGGTCCAGCTAGTTGATAATGTGGATGATTTTCCCGGCCATATCGCTTGTGCCAGCAGCACACAGTCGGAATTGGTTCTGCCTGTGGTCAATGGTGCGGGCGATCTGTTGGGTGTGTTTGATATCGACAGTAATCAACCTGCGGCATTCACGGCGGCAGATGCGGATGCAATTGGAGCGATCCTTGCAGAGGTCTTTGCCAAAGCTGCGTGAAATTTTTGTATACTTTTTCACGAAACTGGCGCAACGTGAAATCGAGACGAATTTTTTCACAGGGTCACAATGCTACACGACTTGCCATCATCGGTGCGCACGCTGGGTGCTGACTTGCGCGCATTGCGCAAATCGCGCGGACTGACGCTGGCGGCATTGGCCGAAGATTTGGGTAAATCCGTCGGATGGTTGAGCCAAGTAGAGCGCGACTTGTCCGAACCCAGCATCGACGACCTGCGTGCGTTTGCGCGCAACCTAGATGTATCTGTGTCCAGCTTGTTCCGTGTGGCTGCCGCCGCCGGTGAAGAAGGGTTCATCGTGCGCAAATCCGCCCGACGCCCCATCGGGTCGCGCGCTGCGGGGCTGGTCGAAGAACTGTTATCCCCCGACCTGACTGACGATTTTGAAATGGTGCATTCCACGTTTGAAGCGGGTGCTACCATGACCACCGCCGTGTCCCGCCCGACCCAAGAGGTCGGTTATATCGTGTCAGGTCAATTGGACCTGTGGATTGAAGACACCTGTTTTCATCTGACCCCGGGCGATAGTTTTCGCATCCGTGGGCAGCATTACCGTTGGGCGAACCCCCATGATGTGCCTTGCGTGGCCATCTGGGTCATTGCGCCGCCGGTTTATTGAAGGAAGTCGAGATGCACACAGGTCAATGTGAATGTGGCGCGGTCGCGTTTGAAGCTGAAACGATCAGTGAAACAGCCTCGTTTTGCCATTGCACGCAATGTCGCCGTCTAAGTGGGCATTATTGGTCGGCGGTTATGGCCCCACTGGATGCATTTAGGTTCACCAAGGACAACGGTTTGAAATGGTTCGCGTCCTCTGACTGGGCCAAACGCGGGTTTTGCGCCGAATGTGGCAGCAGCCTGTTTTATCAAATGCTGTCCGAAGATCATATCAACATCGCGTCGGGGTCTTTGGATGACACGTCTGGGATCAAACCCGGCAAGCACATTTTTTGCAAAGATAGGGGAGCTTACTATGACCTTCCCAACGATGCGCCACATATCGAGAAATACTAGGGAGAACGACAATGGCTGAATTTCCAACAACGGCCCGCGTGGTCATTATTGGTGGTGGTGTAGTGGGTGTATCTACGCTTTATCACCTTGCCCAAGAAGGCTGGACCGATTGTGTTCTGCTTGAAAAGAACGAGCTGACGGCGGGGTCTACGTGGCACGCGGCCGGCAATTGCCCGAACTTCGCACCCAATTGGGCGGTGATGAACATGCAACGCTATTCGCTCGAAATGTATCGCGGCTTGGCCGAGGCCGTTGATTACCCGATGAACTATCACGTCACAGGCGCGCTGCGTTTGGGGCATACTAAAGAACGTCGTCAAGAGTTTGAACGCGTTGCCGCCCAAGCCCAAGCGATGGGCCTGCCGCTGGAAATGATCGACATTTCAGAAATGGCAAAATTCAACCCGTTCGTTGAAACGCATGATCTGTCCGCCGTCCTTTGGGACCCGCTCGATGGTGACATTGATCCAGCCCAGTTAACCCAAGCCATGGCGAAAGGTGCACGCGATCTAGGTGCGCGGATTGAGCGTTTCTGTCCTGCCACTGGCGTGACCCAAGCCGACAACGGCGAATGGATTGTGCACACTGATAAGGGCGACATTCGCTGTGAGAAGGTCGTGAACGCGGCCGGCTATTACGCCGCGCGTGTCGGCGAATGGTTCAAGCCATATGGTGGCCGCACTGTGCCACTAACCGTTATGTCGCACCAGTATTTCCTGACCGAGGAAATCGACGAGATCAAAGCATGGACCGAAGAAAACGAGAAAAAGACCCCGATGATTCGTGATGTGGATTCGTCATACTACCTGCGTCAGGACAAAAATGGCCTTAACCTCGGCCCGTACGAACGCAACTGTAAGGCCCATTGGACGACCAAGTCCGATCCGATGCCCGATGACTTTAGCTTTCAGCTATATCCCGACGATCTGGACCGCTTGGAATGGTATATCGAAGACGCGATGGAACGTGTGCCGGTTCTGGGCACGGGCGGTGTTGGCCGGAACATTAACGGCCCAATTCCTTATGCGCCGGACGGCCTGCCAATGATTGGCCCAATGCCGGGCGTGACGAACGCTTATGAGGCGCATTCATTCACCTTTGGCATCGTGCAGGGTGGTGGCGCCGGGAAAGCCATGGCTGAATGGATCATTCAAGGCGAAACAGAGCGCGATATGTGGGCCGTCGATCCGCGTCGTTACACCGATTACGCCGACCAAGATTACTGCGACGCGAAAGCTGTTGAGACCTATGGCCACGAATACGCGATGCACTTCCCGCATCACGAATGGCCTGCTGGCCGCGATAAGAAACTGTCGCCGGTTGATACCAAGGTCCGCGAACTTGGCGGGGTGATGGGTCCTTATAACGGCTGGGAACGCGCCAATTGGTTTGCCAAAGACGGCGATGACACGTCCGAGGCGTCTACTGAAACATGGGACCGTGTTGGCCCATGGGAACCCCGCGTGCGTGAAGAATGCGAGGCGGTTCGTGATGGCGTCGGTGTGCTGGACTTGCCGGGGTTCTCTCGGTTCAACCTATCCGGCGATGGGGCAGCCGAATGGTTGCGCGGCACAATCGCGGGGGCATTGCCGAAAATCGGCCGTATGAACCTTGCGTATTTCGCCGATAACCGTGGCCGGATCTTGACCGAAATGTCCCTCATCCGCCATGCAGAAGACCACTTTACCTTGATCACCGCGGCCTCGGCGCAGTGGCATGATTTCGAAGTTCTGCGTGACATCTTGCCAGAGGGTTTGTCGTTGACCGACCACACGACAGAGTTTTCGACCCTGATCGTCACCGGCCCCAAGGCGCGTGATTTGTTCACGGCTATGGGCACGGACGCAGACCTATCGCTTGGTTGGTTGACCCATCAGAAAGCGACTGTCGCAGGCACGGAATGCATGTTGGCACGCGTGTCCTTTGCGGGTGAACTGGGTTGGGAAATCCACGGGACTATGGCGAATATGCCAGCGCTTTACGCTGCTGTTTTGGATGCCGGTGCTGTGCCATTCGGGATGTACGCGCTCAATTCCATGCGGATCGAAAAGGGATACCGCGCGTGGAAGGGTGACTTGTCCACGGACTATTCGCTGCTCGAAGGTGGGTTGGAACGGTTTATCAAATTTGACAAACCGCAAGATTTCCGTGGCAAGGCTGCGCTTTTGGCTGAAAAGCAAGCGGGCAGAGCGAAACGGTTCGTGACCCTGACAATCGAAGAAGAGTGTGCCCAAGACCCGTCCTACATGTCGCCCATTATGCATGACGGTCAGGTCGTCGGGGAAACCACGTCGGGTGCTTATGGTTACCGCGTGAACAAGGCGATTGCGCTGGGCATGTTGCGCGCCGATCTGGCTGTAGCGGGCACCAAAGTGATGGTGAACATTTACGGCAAAGACGTGGCTGCGACCGTACAAGCAGACCAACCCCTGTGGGATCCTGAAAACACGCGCATTCGTGCGTAATTCAGGTGGTCACCGCTGATCAAAACGGCCCTTTGCAACAGCAGGTCGATATCGCTGTTGCAGAGGGGTTTGTTCTGACTGAAATGGCGGGCGTGGTTGATGTGCTGCGTCTCGCCAATCGTGTGAGCGGTCAGCCGATTTTCGCATGGCGCTATGTGTCGCAGCGCGGTGGGCTGATCGCCAGCAGTAGTGACGCTGTTGTGCAGACCTCCCCATTTTCAGCGATGCCTGATGCCAATGTTCTTTTCGTGTTGGGGAATGCGGATGCAAGTCACCCCGATCTGGCGCTGGGCGCAATTTTACCGCGATACACCACCCGTCATGCAAGCGTGATTTTGCTCGCAGAGGCCGCGACGCGCTATATCGCCGACCGTGGGGAAGGTGTCGCAAATTACACCACTCATTGGGAAAACCGAGCTGTTTTGTTAGAACAATTGGGCTTGTTTGAAACCGGCGCCGCCCTCGCGGCCAATGACGGCAAGATCACCACCTGCGCTGGTATGGGGGCCACTGTGGATGTGACATTGTCGATTGCTGCGCAGTATCTGACGTCGGCTGCCATGATGACAGTGGCGGATATTTTGCTGCATGAACGCATTCGTCATTTCAACACGCTGCAACCCTATGCGGGGCGTGCCGCGCTTGCCACGGGCGATGCGGATTTGGATATTTGTGTTGGGCTGATGCAGGCCAATATTGAAACCCCTTTGCCCATTGCGACAATCGCCGCGCAGGCCAAAGTTTCCAAACGGTCCTTGGAACGAAAATTCCACCGTATTCTGAACGCCACCCCAAACGGATATTACCGTGAATTACGGCTGGCGCAGGCCAACAATTTGTTGTTGAACACGAATATGACCATCCATGAAATCGGGCTCGCCACGGGTTTCTCCAGCGGGTTCGCACGCATCTACCGGACCGTATTTGGCATGACGCCAAATGGGGCCCGCCAGCAGCGCGCTGGACGGCGTGGTAAAAACGCCAAGGATGGCGCAAATTGAACATTGAACCCTGCCGGATTTGCTAGGGTACGACATAAGTTAGGAATGCGTTATGATTACACTGCTCGATGGCGGTATGGGCCAGGAATTGGTTGCTCGTGCGGGCAAGGCCACAGGGCTTTGGTCGGTGCAGGCATTGCTGGACCATCCTGAAATGGTTCGCGAAGTTCATGATGAATACTTTGCAGCGGGCGCACAGGCGGCCACAACCAACAGCTATTCCGTGTTGCCAGATCGTTTAGAGACGCACGGAATCGGCGATCAGCTGGACAGCTTGGCCGTTCTGGCCTGCGAACTCGCGTGTCAGGCGCGTGATGCCCATGGCAGCGGTCTTGTTCTCGGATCTTTGGGGCCACAAGGGTTTTCATATCAGCCTGATAAGTCCCCGCCTGCCGATATCGCGGCGGAAACCTATGCCCATTTGGCACGTATTCATGCCGATTTTGTTGATGCGCATATTCTGGAAACGATGGCGTCTGTCGATCAGGCGCGCGGTGGGCTGATGGGCGCTGGCGTGACGGGCAAACCGGTTTGGCTGGCCCTGTCAGTTGACGATGCCGATGGGACGAAGCTGCGGTCGGGGGAACCGATTGCGGACGTGCTGCCATTGCTCGCTGAATACAAGCCAGAGGTTGTCTCGATCAACTGCTCCTTGCCAGAAGCCGTCTCTCAAGCGATCCCAATGCTGGCCGATGCTGGCGTGACTGTCGGCGCCTATGCCAATGGGTTCACGGGCATTGCTGATAGCTTTGACCATATTGGCGCGACCGTCGATGCGCTGCAGGCGCGCACCGACCTTGGCCCCGATCGCTACGCTGATTTTGCTCAAACTTGGGTCGATGCAGGCGCCACCGTCATTGGTGGGTGCTGTGAAGTCGGCCCCGCCCATATCGCGGCACTTGCCGCGCGTTTTAAATAAAGGAAAGCTGTCATGGCAAACGTTCCAACATCTGCCCGTGTCGTCATTATTGGTGGCGGCGTTATTGGGTGCTCTGTCGCGTATCATTTGGCCAAGCTCGGCTGGAAAGACGTGGTTTTGTTGGAACGTAAACAGCTCACCTCTGGGACCACATGGCATGCCGCTGGGTTGATCGCGCAGTTGCGTGCAACGGCCAATATGACAAAGCTGGCGAAGTACTCGCAGGAACTTTACGGCAATCTGGAAGCCGAAACAGGCGTGGCGACAGGGTTCAAACGCGTGGGGTCGATCACGGCCGCGCTGACCGAAGAGCGTAAAGAGGAGATTTTTCGCCAAGCCGGTATGGCCCGCGCGTTCGGTGTCGAGGTTGAGGAAATCAGCCCGACTGAAGTCAAAGAACGCTATGAGCATTTGAATATCGACGGTGTGACGGCGGGTGTTTATTTGCCGTTGGATGGTCAAGGTGACCCGGCCAATATCGCCTTAGCACTGGCCAAAGGCGCGCGACAGAACGGCGCGAAGGTAATTGAACGCACAGCTGTAACCAAGATCAATCGCGACGGGCGACGTGTGACCTCGTTGGAATGGAACAACGGGCAAGAGACCGGTGAAATCGCCTGTGACATGATCGTGAACTGTGGCGGCATGTGGGGCCATGAGGTTGGCAAAATGGCGGGCGTGAATGTGCCCCTGCATGCCTGCGAGCATTTCTATATTGTGACCGAAGCGATTGAGGGACTGCAGCAACTGCCCGTGCTTCGCGTGCCTGATGAATGCGCGTATTATAAGGAAGATGCGGGCAAGATTTTGTTGGGCGCGTTTGAACCTAATGCGAAGCCATGGGCCATGGATGGCATCCCCAAGGACTTTGAGTTCGATCAGTTGCCAGAAGATTTCGACCATTTTGAACCCATCCTAGAGGCCGCTGTCGAACGGATGCCGATGCTGGCAGAGGCAGGGATTCATACGTTTTTCAATGGACCAGAAAGCTTTACACCGGACGATGCCTATCATCTTGGGCTTGCGCCAGAGATGGACAATGTGTGGGTCGCGGCTGGGTTTAACTCGATTGGCATTCAATCGGCGGGTGGTGCTGGCCAGGCGTTGGCCGCGTGGATGGATGACGGCGAAAAACCGTTTGATTTGGGCGATGTGGACATCAACCGGATGCAACCGTTTCAGGGCAATAAGACCTATTTGTTTGAACGGTCCAAGGAAACGCTTGGCCTGTTATATGCCGACCATTTCCCGTTCCGCCAAAAGGCGACTGCCCGCGGAATCCGCCGCACACCATTCCATCAGCACCTGCTGAACGAAGGTGCCGTGATGGGCGAGCTTGCTGGTTGGGAGCGCGCCAACTGGTTTGCGAATGAAGGCCAGACCCGGGAATATGAATACTCTTGGAAACGTCAAAATTTCTTTGGCAATGTAGCCGCCGAACTGGACGCGGTGCGCAATAATGTTGGCATGTATGACATGTCGTCATTTGGCAAAATCCGTGTCGAGGGGCGCGACGCCGTGGCGTTTATGAATTACATTGGCGGCGGGCAATATGACGTGCCCGTGGGCAAGATCGTCTATACGCAGTTCCTCAATAAAAATGCAGGTATCGAAGCCGATGTGACTGTCACGCGTTTGTCAGAAACCGCGTATTTGGTGGTCACCCCAGCCGCCACCCGCCAAGCCGATCAGGTCTGGATGCAGCGCAATATGGGCGATTTCAATGTTGTCATTACAGATGTAACAGCGGGCGAGGGTGTCTTGGCCGTGATGGGGCCGAATGCACGCAAGTTGCTACAGGCCGTGTCGCCTAACGACTTTTCCAATGATGTGAACCCATTTGGCACAGCGCAAGAGATTGAGCTGGGCATGGGGATGGCGCGGGTGCACCGTGTGACCTATGTGGGTGAGCTTGGCTGGGAAGTTTATGTGTCATCCGACATGGCAGCCCATGCGTTTGAAACACTTCATGCCGCAGGCCAAGACTTGGGCGTCAAACTGTGCGGAATGCATATGATGGACGCTGGCCGGATCGAAAAAGGGTTCCGTCATTTCGGCCATGACATCACGGCCGAAGATCATGTGCTAGAAGCGGGGCTTGGATTTGCGGTGAAGACGGACAAGCCCGATTTCATCGGCCGCGATGCGGTTTTGCGCAAGAAGGAGGCTGGTTTGGACATGCGTTTGGTGCAGTTCAAACTGACTGATCCAGAGCCATTGTTGTATCACAACGAACCCGTCATGCGGGATGGAGAGGTCGTTGGTTACCTGTCGTCAGGTGTTTACGGGCACCATTTGGGGGCCGCGATGGGCATGGGTTATGTGCCATGCAAAGGCGAGAGCGTAGCAGACGTGTTGGCGTCTGATTACGAGATTGACGTGATGGGTGTGCGTGTAAAAGCACAGGCCAGTCTCAAGCCGTTTTATGACCCGAAAGGGGAGCGCACAAAGGCCTAGGTTCTTCGCCGCGCGTTGCGCGCCGATCCGCGGGGCGCTGCCCCGGACCCCGGAGTATTTCAAACAATGCGAGACCAAGAGAAACCCGCGCAATCGCTTGGTTGCGCGGGCTTTTTGTTAGTCTTTTGGACCTAGTGCGTTCAGCCCCTTAAGGATGTCGATCGCATAGGCCAACTGATAGTCGTCTTCGCGCAGGTCCGCTGCGGCTTGGGCGCGTTCGCGGTCTTCTTCGATTTGTTTGATTTCATCTTCGGTCAAGCTGTCGTTGTCGAGTGACCCGCGAAGCGACGCTTCTGTGCGTACGTTTGTGTCCTCTTCAACCTCGTCGTCGTTTGGCGCAGGGCGTGGTTGTTCGACGATAATGTCAGGCGAGATACCGAGCGCCTGAATGGACCGACCCGACGGCGTATAATAGCGCGCTGTGGTTAAGCGCATCGCGCCGTCGCCTTGTAATGGGACCACGGTTTGAACGGACCCTTTGCCGAAGGATTTGGTGCCCACAACAATAGCGCGACGGTGGTCTTGCAATGCGCCAGCGACGATTTCTGAAGCGGATGCAGAGCCGCCGTTGATCAAGACCACGATAGGTTTGCCTTGGGCCAAGTCACCCTGAGCTGCGTTGAAACGGTCGCTGTCTGCGGCGTCGCGCCCACGGGTCGATACGATTTCGCCCGCGTTTAGGAACGCATCAGACACATAGATCGCTTGGTTCAGCAAACCACCGGGGTTGTTGCGCATATCAAGGATAATGCCATCGACATTGTCGATGCCGCCTGCCTCTTCAACCTGTTTTTCAAGGCCTGATTTCAGGTCGGGGAAAGTTTGTTCGCTGAACGTCGCGATACGCAAGACGACGGCGTTGCCTTCGGTCCGGCTGCGCACGGCGGTGAGTTTGATCGTGTCGCGGATGATGGAAACGTCAAATGGTTCAACCTCGCCTTCGCGCACAACGGTGATGATGATTTCGGACCCGATGGGACCGCGCATCATTTCGACCGCTTCATCCAATGTCAGGCCAAGCACGTTTTCACCGTCCACGGCAGTGATGAAATCACCCGCAAGGATTCCAGCCGCATCTGCGGGTGTGCCGTCCATCGGGGACACGACCTTCACCCAGCCTTCTTCTTGGGTGACTTCGATCCCAAGCCCGCCGAATTCGCCGCTGGTTTGCACACGCATGTCAGCGGCATCATCGGCAGACAGATAAGATGAATGTGGGTCCAAAGAGGTCAACATGCCGTTGATTGCAGCCTCGATCAGGTCCTTTTCGTTCACATCCTCAACGTAACCGGCACGGATACGTTCAAAGATGTTCCCGAACAGATCGAGCTGTTCATAGATGCTTGCGTTGCTTTCAGCTTCTTGCGCGAGCAGGGGGCCTGCCACCTGCGTTGTTGCGACCAACCCCAAAAGTGTGCCGCCGCCTGCAGCCATCAAAAGCTTTTTCATATCAATCTTGTCCTATCTGTCGGCCAACGCGAACCAGTCGGTTGGGTTTACGGGACTTTGCCCTTCTCTGACCTCAAGATAAAGGGTTTGTGACGCCACACCCCCTGTATCGACCTCGCTTTGGGTCAAAATTGCGTTAGCGTCCGGCGCGTTTCCGCCCAAAAGCCCGATGGGAGAGCCTTGGGGGATCACTTGGCCGGCTTCACCAAAGACTTCTGCAAGCCCCGCAACAACAAATAGTACGTCGGCCGCGGGTTCCAAGATGATCACATTGCCATAATCCAACAGCGGACCGCGAAACAGGATTGTTGCGGCGGCAGGTGTGGTGACCATGGCACGAGGTCTTGCCGCGAGGATTACGCCAGGGCGGCTGATCCCTGCGGCGTCGGGCGCGTTGAAATCGCGTAAGAGTTGCCCCTGCACTGGCAACGGCAGGCTGCCTTTGGATTGGGTCGCGTCCACTGGGATCGCGTCGCGCGTGATGTTGTCGGATAGGCCAGTCGCAAAGGCATTGAGTGTTTCGGTGCTGGCGAGGAGCAATGCTGTTTGCACGGGGTCTTCCGTGAACCGCTGCGGCAGGTCGGTGCGTTCCGAAATGGCAGCGGATAAGGCTGCCCGCGCTTCTTGAGCACCGTTGAGGCCGTTTTGCAATGTGTCAGCCGCGCTTTCTTGTAGCCCGCGCAAGAGCGCGATTTCTTCAAGCTGGGCGCGCAAGTCCGCGACTTCTGTTTGGATCGCTGGGGCGACATCGGCGACCATCATACCACCACGGGCTGTGCCGGTTGGGCCGGACGGGTGGAGTAATAAAAGCGGCGCGGGTGCGCGACCCATGGTCTGCAAAACGCCCAAGAGCCTGCCGATTTCTTCGGATTTTGACGCGAGGGTGGTTTCCAATGTGGTCTGACGAATAGCTGCGCGGCGCAATCCGTCGCGCATCGCCAAAAGCCCGTCTTCATACGCGCGGACCGTTTCGGTCAACGCGGAGACCCGGTCACGCGCCCCACCTGCGGCGGCAAGGCTGTTGCCCGCAGCGTTCAACCTATCGGCAGCGTTTAGCGCCGCTTCGCCCGGGGTTTGGGCTGTTGCGCCAACCGCCCAAAGCGATAGGATGATTGCGAGGACGCGCATCAATCAATAAGACTTTCGCCGGTCATTTCATCCGGTTTAGGCAGGTTCAACAGGGCAAGTAAGGTCGGTGCCAGATCGGCAAGGCGACCATTGTGCAACGTCGCATTTGCTGGACCACCGACCACGGCAACTGGCACGGGATTCAGCGTATGGGCCGTATGTGGCCCGCCTGTTTCGGGGTCGATCATCATTTCGCAATTGCCGTGGTCAGCGGTGACGACCATCGCACCACCTGCAGATTTCAGCGCGTCTAACACGCGGCCGAGCCCACGGTCGACGGCTTCGCATGACGCAATCGCCGCATTCAGATCTCCAGTGTGCCCGACCATATCGGGGTTCGCGAAATTAGTGACGATAAGGTCGTAGCCATTGCCGATCGCGTCGACAAATGCATCCGTCACCTCGCCCGAAGACATTTCAGGTTGCAGGTCATAGGTCGCGACATTGGGGGACTTCGGCATAAACCGGTCTTCGCCGTCTTCGGGGACTTCGACGCCGCCGTTTAGAAAGAACGTCACATGCGGATATTTTTCGGTTTCAGCGAGGCGGAACTGGCGCAACCCGTGTTTGGCGACCCAAGCGCCCAGCGTGTTGACGATTTTGCGTTTTGGGAAAACGATGTCAAACCACGCGTCATGGGCGTCGGAATAGCTGACCATGCCGAGCTTGGCTGTTAGATCGGGCATGTTCCGTTCGAACCCGTCAAAGGCAGGATCGGCAATCGCGGCGAGGATTTCACGCGCACGGTCGGACCGGAAGTTCAGGCAGAACAGTCCGTCGCCCGCGGCAAAGCCCGCGTAGTCGGCGATGACGGTGGCGGGGATGAATTCATCCGTTTTGTCAGAGGCGTAGGCTGCGTCGATGGCGGCTTGTGGGGTTGCGGCGACGTCGCCTTGGCCTAAGACAATCGCGTCATAAGCTGATTGCACACGGTCCCAGCGGTTGTCGCGGTCCATAGCGAAATAGCGGCCAATGACTGTGGCGATTTTGACAGAGGCGGGCAAGCCGGCCTCCAATTGCGCCATGAATTCGGTTGCGGATTTCGGGGCCACGTCGCGCCCGTCAGTCATGGTGTGGATCACGGTGGGGATGCCCGCCGCGTCCATGGCATTTGCCGCCGCGATGATATGTTCGACATGGCCGTGCACGCCGCCATCGGACACAACGCCCATCAAATGGGCCGTGCCGCCGCTTGCTTTCATCTTGGCGATAAAGCCAGTGATGGCCTCTGCCTGCGCAAAGCTTCCGTCTTCGATGGACAGTTCGATCTGGCCAAGGTCCATCGCGACCACGCGGCCAGCGCCGATGTTGGTGTGTCCAACTTCTGAATTGCCCATCTGTCCTTTTGGTAGCCCCGCATCATTGCCGTGGGTCAACAACTGCGCGTTGGGGCCTTGCATGATGGCGTCAAAGTTGGGGGTGTTGGCCAGCGCGGGCGCATTACCTTCGGTGGTTTGGCCGATGCCCCAGCCATCCAAGATGCACAAAACGACAGGTTTGGGTGTGGACATGGGGCTGCTCCGCTTTTTGGGTTTGCCCTGTCTTAGCCTATCGGCTGGCTGGCTTCAAACGCGGTGATAAGGGCCGTTCGATAAAATCGACGCAGCGCGGTAGAGTTGTTCAGCCAGCATCACGCGGACTAGCATATGGGGCCATACCATTTTGCCAAATGACAATGCCGCATCGGCGCGCGCGCGTAGGGCGGGGTCGATGCCATCAGCGCCCCCGATGACAAAGGCCACGTCTTGGCGGCCTTGATCGCGCCAGCCCGCCAGTTGGTTTGCGAAATCTGGGGAAGACTGGACCTTGCCACGTTCATCCATCACGCAGATCAACGACCCGGATGGAATGGCACGGTCAAGCAACGCTGCCTCTGCGGCCATGCCGCCGCCTTTTTTATCCTCTACCTCGATCAGTTTGGCGGGCCCGAGCGCGAGTGCGCGGCCGGTGCGATCAAAACGGGTAAGATAGTCGTCGTACAATTCGCGTTCTGGCCCGCCACGTAGACGGCCCACAGCGCAAATATGTACTCGCATTATTCGGCGGTGGCAGGGCTCATGCCGGGCTGCCACATCTTTTCGAGCTGGTAAAACTCGCGGACTTCGGGGCGGAAAAGGTGAACGATGATGTCGCCTGTATCGACCAGCACCCAATCGCCTGTGTCGCGGCCTTCAACCTTGGAAAACACACCGAACTCGGCTTTGAGCGCATCAATGAGCATCTCAGCCAGCGCCGACACCTGACGCGAGGATCGTCCGGACGCGATGACCATATGGTCGCCAATCTCTGACTTGCCTTTAAGGCTGATCTGCACAACCTCTTCGGCTTTGTTTTCTTCGAGAGATTTTAGAACGGCAGCCAAGAGGGCGTCACTGGTTGCGGTTTTACGGTCAGACATGCGGACAGTTCCTGTGTGCGCCGCGCGTGCGGCCATGATAAAGCAGCCTCTTGCGCCAGTTTTACCCACCAGCGCAAGGCTTGTCGTAAATTAGCTGCCCGCTGCGCTAATATCAACTCACTGCGGGCAAGTGGGTGCCAGATTGTGGGGATCACGCGGATCGTCGATGAGGTCGATGGCATCTTTGACGCGCGCATTGCGGATGAGTGTCATGAACCGACCACCGGGTTTGGTGCGAATTGCCACGCTGAACGTATCGTCATCGGCAGGGCCATCGCCGATTTTGCAAAATGAAACCACGACCGAAATCGACCCCGAATTTGCGTCCGGATTGTCCATTTCGCGCTGTTTGGTTGTCGCTTGAAAGGCGCGAATTTCCGGCAAATCAGTTTTGGCAAAACGAAACAGGCCGCGACCGTCGATCGTTTCGCGGCGCGCCAATGAATAGACATAGCTTTCGTCGGTGTTCAGCACGGTGTTCTTTGCGGCAAAGGTGAATTTCACACCGTCCTTGGCGACGTCCACGCCGTCAGGAATATCGACCGCGATTTCGTAATTACCAGGATCCGCCTCTAGTGGATTGGTCACGCCAAGCATGGCGGCGGTGGTCATCACAACGCTGCCACAGGCGGATAGACTTAGTACTGTTATTAAAGCGAGTGCAATTGAGCGCATACAATTTTCCTTTTGATTTGAAATTTTTTATTGTTATACGATAAATAATACGAATTAAAAGATGATTCTTTACGCTAGGAAGGTGGATCGATGAGGCAATTATCTGTTGGGATGCGTATGAAGCGCGTGCGGCTTGCTGCAACGTCGATGATCGTCGTTACAGCCTTGTTCTGGTGTTATTGGGTAACACGTCTTTTGCGGTGGCTCGTGCCATTCACGTTTGGGGGTGGTATGCAAAGCAGCCGTTGGATCGATGATGGCGTCACTGTTTCAGTGATGCATGCGGGTGTTTATTTCGTAAGTGTGTTGGTAATGGCCTTAATTGGCAGCTTCGCGTGTTGGGCCGCGATAAAATTGTTGCTCGCATTGCGCGGCGGCGCGTTTTTCTCATTACAGACTTGCCGAAGAATACAGGTATTCGGCATGGCCATCGTTGGCGCGATGATTGCGGATACGGTCCTTGCGGCCTCGCTGCAACCGATCTTGACTTGGGCAAATCCGGTTGATGGACCTGTCGGCTATGTCGAACCGCGATATGTCTATGACAGTGGTGACATCTCGCTTGCATTGTGTGGATTTGGTTTTTTTATCATTGGATGGGTTTTTGCCGTCGGTGCCCAGATCGAAGCTGAAAACAAGGAATTCATCTGATGGAGATCATTGTCAGGCTCGATGTGATGCTGGCCACGCGCAAGATGAAATCCCGTGATTTGGCGGCGGCGGTGGGAATCACCGAGCAAAACATCAGCTTGCTGAAATCAGGCAAGGTGAAGGGGATCAGGTTTGAAACCCTCGCCAAGATTTGTGAGGTCCTCGACTGCCAGCCGGGTGATCTTCTAGAGGCTCAAGCGTCCGAATAGTCGGGCGGTTGACGGTCTGAAGGTGCGCCATCCAGCATCTTCACCTCGCGTTGTGGGAACGGAATGCTGATCCCGTTTTCGGCAAATGTGTCCCACAGCGCGAGAAAGACATTGCCGCGGATATTGGTCAGCCCACCTGTCGGGTCGCTGATCCAGAACCGCAGGATGTAATCGACAGAACTGTCGCCGAACCCCACCACATGGCAGACTGTTGGCCGGTGGGTCAAAACGCGATCCACGCTTTGCGCGGCCGCGATGGCCAGTCTACGAACCTCGTGGGGATTGTCGCTGTAGGCCGTGCCGAAATGGATATCGAGCCGCACGAAATCGTTGGAATGGGACCAGTTGACCACTTGGCCGGTGATCAGGTCTTCGTTCGGGATCAGGTATTCTTTGCCGTCACGGGTGACCACAGACACGTAGCGTGCGCCAAGTGAATTGATCCAACCGAAGGTTTCCCCAAGCGAAATCACATCACCCGGTTTGATGGATTTATCAAGCAGGATGATCACGCCCGACACGAGGTTCGACACCACCTTTTGCAGACCGAAACCAAGGCCGACACCGATGGCACCGGACAGCACTGCAAGGCCCGTCAAATCGATGCCAATCGCCTTAACCCCGATATAGAATGCAGCGCCGTAAAACCCGATTTGCAGGGCTTTGACGATAAGGACCTGCATGGACGGGCTGATGTCTTCGTTGGCGCGGATACTGCTGGAGGTGGTTGTCGTCATGAACCGTGCCAGCGCGATCAGCGCGCCGATAATCACGACGGCTTGCACGACCAGTAAGGCAGAAATGCGGAATTCACCCATGTTGAACCCAAGGCTGTCCAACCAAGCGCGGGCCGTCCCGACAAGCCCCAAGATTTCCAGCGCCACATAGGTCCAAGCGCCGTAGCGGACGATTTTACGCAAGAATTGGCTTTTGATCAGGCGGGTGACAAAAACAATCAACAACCACGCCAGTGCAAGGTTTGCGATGATCCCAAGCAGGTAGCTGCGGCTGGGCCATGTAACTTCGCGCATGATAAAGACCGCGATCCAAATCAGGATCACAAAAAAGATCGGACGCAGGCGTTGATGGATCACAACCAGAATGCGCATCCGCCATTTCGGCCAGTTTTCGCGGCTTGCCATCCAGTTGCGGATACGAGGCCCCAATACCATGCGCAGGATGTGGGCAACTGCAAACAGCGCGATTGCAATGCTGACCTGATACAGGTTCCATGTGCGGAACATGGCGGATACAAACATCTGTGCTTCTGTCAGGAACGACTGGCCCGCAATGACAAGGTCATCAATAGGTACTTCTGGGATGATTGTGTCGTCGTCGGGTGCGGTATGGTTGGCCATGCAATCCTGCTTTATTGTTGCTGTTATCATGCACAATCACAGTGTCTCGGGCAACCAACACCCTTGTGAAATTGCGATTCTGTCTATATCTGACGCCACATGAAACCAGTTTTCGACATGGACGACCGCGCCCGCCTGCCTTGGCGTTTTCACGGCGCTACCTGCACGGTCCTCGCAAGGGGCTAAAGCCGCACGTCTTGTTTCCGCCTATCACAATACCCATATATACTTGACAGGAGGGTTCTTAATGTCCCCCAAAACGCTTTATGATAAGATCTGGGATGCGCATGTTGCGCATGAAGCAGAAGACGGCACATGTTTGCTGTATATCGACCGCCACCTTGTACACGAAGTGACAAGCCCACAGGCGTTCGAAGGTTTGCGCATGACGGGCCGCACGGTCCGCGCACCTGAAAAAACAATCGCTGTGCCTGATCACAACGTGCCAACCACACTGGACCGCGCAAACGCGGCCACGATGACCGAAGACAGCCGCATTCAGGTTGAAGCCTTGGACAAAAACGCAAAGGAATTCGGTCTTCACTACTATCCGGTTTCCGACGTGCGTCAGGGTGTTGTGCACATCGTTGGTCCAGAGCAGGGTTGGACCTTGCCTGGCATGACGGTTGTTTGTGGTGATAGCCACACAGCGACACATGGTGCGTTCGGGTCTTTGGCCCACGGCATCGGGACATCCGAAGTTGAGCACGTTCTGGCAACGCAGACGCTGATCCAGAAGAAATCCAAGAACATGAAGGTCGAGATCACTGGCACGCTTGCGCCAGGTGTGACCGCCAAAGACATCACAATGGCCGTGATTGGCCAAACTGGGACCGCTGGCGGGACCGGTTATGTGATCGAATATTGCGGTTCCGCTATTGAAAGCCTGTCCATGGAAGGTCGTATGACCGTTTGTAACATGGCTATCGAAGGCGGCGCGCGCGCTGGCTTGATCGCGCCTGATCAGACGACTTATGATTATTGCATGGGCCGTCCACACGCACCAAAAGGTGCAAAATGGGAAGCTGCGCTTGCCTATTGGAAGACATTGTTCACCGATGAAGGCGCGCATTTCGACAAGGTTCTGACGATCCGCGGCGAAGACATCGCTCCACTGGTCACTTGGGGTACATCCCCAGAGGATGTTCTACCAATCACAGACGTCGTGCCTGATCCTGCATCGTTTGAAGGCGGTAAAGTTGGCGCTGCCCAGCGGTCCATCGAATACATGGGCTTGGAAGTTGGTCAAAAGCTGACAGACATTGAAATTGACACTGTGTTCATCGGGTCTTGCACCAATGGGCGTATCGAAGATTTCCGCGCTGCGGCCGCGATCCTGAAAGGCAAGAAGATCAAAGACGGCATGCGTGCCATGGTCGTGCCTGGCTCTGGTCTTGTACGTGCACAAGCCGAAGAAGAGGGCATCGCCCAGATCTTTAAGGATGCCGGTTTCGAATGGCGCCTTGCGGGCTGTTCCATGTGTCTGGCGATGAACCCCGATCAGTTGAAGCCGGAAGAGCGTTGCGCAGCAACGTCCAACCGTAACTTTGAAGGACGTCAAGGCCGCGGTGGGCGGACCCACCTTGTGTCTCCTGCGATGGCGGCCGCTGCTGCGATCACGGGTCACCTGACTGATGTACGGGACTTGATGTAATGACCATGCGCCGGCGTAGTTTCTTAGGCTTGTTCGGAGCTGCCATTGCAGCGCCCGCACTTCCTGCGGCTGCGCCCGCCGTTGGCTATTCACGGGCAAGTTATGGATTGGCTGTCGCGCATGCGCAGAAATATCCGCTTGTGAGTATCAAAGGTTTGATCAAACGTGTCGGGCTTTCACCCACTCAAGCCGAAGCCGTTTTCCAAAAGATGTCGGCTGATGGTTTGTTAGGTGTCGCTTATCGAACGCGTGTCGGTACATGTCATGCAACTAGCAAGATTTGCACCAATGAAGCTTGGCGGGTTGTCGGAACGACCGGTGGCTCCACTGTGACCACCAAGCAACCCGCGTCTTCAAAGGTGGCATCGGATCGGCCAGCGGCTGAGGTTCCTCACCGGACCAAAGCAATGCATCTCGATGTCAAACTTGATGATATGTTGGCACATCTGCATGACTTGTGTTTGTCATGCGGCATGCCGTTATCCCCAAAATGTATGGGAATGGCGGCATGAAGCGGCGCGGGTTTCTTGGGATCTTAGGGGCTGCGATTGCCGCTCCTGCCCTGCCATTCGCGGGCGCGGCTGCACCGGCTGTGACATATAGCCGGTCGACCTATGGGCTTGCCGTTTTGCATGCGCGCACACGGCCACACATCACGGCACGTGGCATCGCCCACTGCCTGAAACTGCCAAAGTCGCAAGCACGCGCGATGATGGCAGAGATGGTGGAAAATGGCCTGATTACGCCACTAAAAACGGCGACAGATGGGTCGATGCGGGCTACCAGCAACATTTTGATCAATGATTCGTGGGGGCTGGAACGCACATCTGCTGCACGCAAGGCCACCGCAAAGCAATCCAAGCACGAGGCAAAGACCAAGCAGACCCAGACAGAGGTCAATCTTGACCCGATGTTGGCCTATCTGCGCGATCTTTGCGTCAAACAAGGGATGGTTTTGCAGCGGGGGTGCTTTGCATGAAAGGGACAACCATGAAACGACGCGGATTCCTAGGAATGATCGGGGCGGCAGTGACCGCGCCATTGATGCCAATGCCTGTCATGGGCAATGCAGCAGGCGCGGCCTACTCCAAATCGGCAATGCATGCAGCAATCCTGCACGCACAATCGCGATTCTCGTTTAGTGTTTGGGGCTTGGCCAAAACCGTCGGTGTTTCGCTTCCAGAGGCCGAGGCACTGATGGGTGATATGGCCAAACGCGGTATTCTTGGTCCGCTTCAGGGCACGACACATGGTGGGCGCTGGGCAACCAGCAACATCCTGCGCAAGGAAATGTATGCCGCAGCTCAAGCCGCAAAATCGGCGCAACGGTCCGTTACATCACACACAACAAAAACATACGCCGAACCAGATTTGGGACGGCTTTTGGCGCATCTGCGGGGGCTTTGTGAAAAGCAGGGCATGACCCTATCTCCGCGCTGCGCCGCATAATTTCAAAAGGACGACGACAATGGAAAAATTCGACAAACTGAGCGGGATCGCGGCGCCAATGCCTTTGGTCAATATCGACACCGATATGATCATCCCCAAGCAGTTCCTCAAAACGATCAAACGCTCTGGTTTGGGTGTGAACCTGTTCGACGAAATGCGGTATAACCTGGATGGGTCCGAAATCGCGGATTTCGTGCTCAACCAACCAGCATACCGCGAGGCATCTGTTTTGGTGGCTGGCGATAACTTTGGTTGCGGTTCATCACGCGAACACGCGCCTTGGGCAATTGCAGATTTCGGCATTCGCTGCGTAATCTCTACAAGCTTTGCTGACATCTTTTATAACAACTGCTTCAAGAACGGCATCTTGCCAATCGTGCTGCCAGAAGACCAGCGCGATGTCTTGATGAAAGACGCTGAAAAGGGTGCCAATGCCCGCATCGAAATCGATCTGGTTGAACAGACCGTGACCAGCTCGGATGGCGAGGTGTTCACCTTTGACGTTGATGCATTCAAAAAGCATTGCCTGCTGAATGGGCTCGACGACATCGGACTGACGATGGAAAAAGCGGCAGCAATCGATAGCTTCGAAGCTGCGGCATCTGCCAGTCGCCCTTGGGTATAAATCACAGCAGGCGCAGCTAAATCCCTGCGCCTGCACTTCTTCTGGCACCAAATACCTCCGCCGGAGGCGCCAACACTGCCCGATGAAATGACCTCGCGTGCTAAATCGGCATTGTTGACACTTGGGTCCGCAGCCCTCTGTTTCCGCTAGATATTGTGTGCTTCCACAGCATAGCCATTGGCGAAATTTCAAATGGTTGCAATCTCGCACCACCTTTGCCGCAAAAGTGCCGCAAATTTTAGTCATTTTTGTCAGATACTTGAACGACGAAGTGAAAGTAGGCAAAAAGATGGCGAGATTGAGGCAACCTGTCGCGCAAGCGCAGGATCAGAACGGTACAAGGACGCGGCATCGTATCGCATCCGGCCGTATTGAGGGTAGGAACGCAGTGACTTCACGACTGCCAGGGGCTTTGGCCCGCGCAGCACTTGTTGTGCTAATGATCGTGACTCCATCGGCTATGTTGCCGACAATTGGGTCTGACAGCGCGCAAATCGTTGTCTTGGTCGCGATTTTCGCGGCGATATTTACGATTGTGGAATATTCGGCGAGTAGCCCAAGCCTCATTGAATTTCGCTCTGCACCTCCGTTTAACCGTCTGCGGTTTGTGTCCCTCTTCGCGATGGTTTTGACGCTGTCGATCATCTTTCGGGATCCGGAAAATGCGAGTACGATCACACGGTTCTTCCAGCTTGTGGGCGAGCGGGTCGGTGGGTCGATCGATTTCCCTTATTCCCCCGTGCGGCTTTTGTTACTCGCAATGCCCGAAAATGCCACGATTGCGGAACTGAACCAACTTCGGACCGCCGCGGGGCTTAGCTATCTTATCTCCTTAATGTCATTGGCCGTTTTCATTGTGCTTTTGCGCATGCACGGCTGGCCGCGCCAAACCACCACGTTCAACGTCTGGGTGAACCTACCCACATTTGACCCAACCGCGGGTGGGGATGTTGTCGCGAGATTAAACCGAGACAGCCAAGTTAACCTTATCTTAGGATTCTTGCTGCCATTTGTTGTCCCGATGATCATGAAGCTCCTTGCTCTTTTCGTCGCGCCCGTTGCGCTAGGTGATCCGCATACGTTGATTTGGACAGTGGCCGCATGGGCGTTTTTGCCAGCTACATTGTTGATGCGTGGCGTTGCGCTAAGTCGTGTCGCACAGATGATTTATGTTCAACGCAAACGCGCCTACGCCAAAGCGGCGGCCGATGGTTTGCTGCCTGTCTAATTATCTTCGCCGGTCCGGTTTTTGCGGACAGCTACCGGATTGCAACCTTCGCCGCTCCGCTTAGCCGCGATGGCCCCGGCCTGTTGTTGCGCGACCTGCGCAAAGGCGATGATCTTACCATTGCTGCGATCATCGGTGTGATTGACCAAGTCGCGCCGGACATCATTCTGCTGACTGATTTTGACTATGATCTGGACGGTCAGGCCTTAGATGCCTTTACAAATATGCTCGAACAGTTTCCATATCGCTTTGCGGCTTTGCCGAATACAGGCATGCCGACGGGATTGGATATGGACGGCGACGGGTATTCCGGTGATGCCCGCGATGCCCAAGGTTACGGTCGATTTTCTGGCGACGGCGGGATGGCGGTGCTTTCGCGTTATCCGATCGGCCCCGTGACTGATCTTTCTGCGACATTGTGGAAAGACGTCGCAGGCGCGATCATGCCCAGCACCAAGGATGGTCCATTCCCAAGCGTCATCGCCCAAGACACCCAACGGTTGTCCTCTGCTGCTCATTGGGTTGTGCCAATTCTGCCGCCGGATGCACCTTCTTTCCACCTGCTTGCATGGTCCGCCACCGCGCCGGTTTTCGACGGTCCCGAAGACCGGAATGGGTTGCGCAATCGTGATGAGCTGCGGCTTTGGGAAAACCTTCTGGACACTGACCCGCCTGATGATTTCATCGTAATCGGCAACGCAAATTTGGATCCTGCCGATGGTGAAGGGCTACGGGCGGCTATGAGCACGTTCTTGGCTCGGGATGATTTGCAAGACCCGCTGCCAAGTAGTCGTGGTGGCCGACTGGCTTCTGATCCTGACCATATCGGCGATCCGGCATTGGACACTGCTGACTGGCCTGACGGAAGACCAGGTAATCTGCGCGTAAGTTACGTGCTGCCTAGCCGCGATTGGGCTGTGCGGGGGGCAGGGGTGTTCTGGCCCGCGCGCGACGATCCGCTTGCCGTGCTTTTGGGTGACGACGGGTTATTGGCTGGGCCTCACCGCTTGGTTTGGACAGATGTCGCCAGATATCTTGATCCAAGCGCCACAAACCGCTAGGGCGGGGGCAACAGTTTTCAGCCAAGGAAAAGCGCTATGTCTAACCCATCCCTTTTGATCCTCGCCGGTGACGGTATCGGCCCCGAAGTCATGGATCAGGTCAAACGTGTTATCGGCTGGTTCGGTGAAAAACGTGACCTTACATTTGACGTGTCCGAAGATCTCGTTGGCGGTGCTGCCTATGACGCACATGGCGTTCCATTGCACGATGACACGATGGCCAAGGCCCAAGAGGTCGACGCTGTTCTGCTCGGCGCTGTGGGCGGCCCTGCCTATGACGATTTGGATTTCTCCGTGAAGCCAGAGCGTGGCTTGTTACGCCTGCGTAAGGAAATGGATCTCTTTGCAAACTTGCGCCCTGCGCAGTGCTTTGACGCGTTGTCTGACTTTTCTTCGCTAAAGCCTGAACTGGTTGCGGGTCTCGACATCATGATCGTGCGTGAATTGACGTCTGGCGTCTATTTCGGCGAACCACGCGGCATCCATGTCGAAGACAACATGCGCGTCGGCATCAACACCCAGCGTTACACAGAGGCAGAGATCGAGCGCGGCGCACGTGCGGCGTTTGAAATGGCGATGAAGCGCGACAAGAAATTGTGCTCCATGGAAAAAGCCAACGTAATGGAATCTGGCATCCTGTGGCGTGACGTCGTGACCGAAGTGTCTGCAGATTACCCAGAGGTTGAATTGTCCCACATGTACGCCGACAACGGCGCGATGCAGCTGGTCCGCGCACCAAAACAGTTTGACGTGATCTACACAGACAACCTGTTCGGCGACATCTTGTCCGATTGCGCCGCAATGTTGACAGGCTCGCTTGGCATGTTGCCATCCGCGTCGCTTGGCGCGCCAATGGCTAACGGTCGTCCAAAGGCGATGTATGAGCCGGTACACGGCTCTGCGCCAGACATCACGGGTCAGGAAAAAGCGAACCCGATCGCGTGCATTTTGTCATTCGCGATGGCGCTGCGTTATTCGTTCGACCAAGGTGCAGAAGCTGACCGACTTGAGGCCGCAATCGAATCCGTTCTGGCCGATGGCGCGCGTACGGGCGATCTGATGGGTCCAGAAGGTGGAACGCCGTTGTCCACCTCGCAAATGGGCGATGTAATCTTGGCAGCGCTCGACGCGTCACTCTAAGCGATCAGTTACACGCTCGCGGGCAATCCTCGCGGGCGTGTTGACGTGGTGTCCTGCATTTGTCAGTTAACGGTAACAGTTACCGGCTGAAAAGGATGCGACCCATGTCACCCAACGTCCGTGGCGCGCTGTATGCGCTGGCAGCTTTCGCGATTTTCTCGACCCACGATGTGGCGATCAAAATCCTTGGTGGCACATACTCCCCCATTCAAACCGTGTTTTTCTCGGTGTTGTTGTCGTTTCCATTGGCGACAGTGATGTTGATGCGTGACAGCACGGCAGACACGCTAATTCCGCGTCACCCTTGGTGGTTGGCGTTGCGCACAGTGGCTGCGGTGTTGACGGGTGTATCGGCATTTTATGCGTTTTCGGTCCTGCCTTTGGCGCAGGTCTATGCGATCATCTTTGCATCACCCTTGATCATCACAGTGCTTGCGATTCCAGTGTTGGGCGAGAAGGTTGGATTCCACCGCTGGGTTGCGGTTGTGCTGGGGCTGATCGGCGTGATGGTTGTTTTACGTCCGGGGACCACTGTGCTGGAATTGGGGCATTTGGCTGCGTTGTTAACTGCGATTGGTGGTGCCGTTGCATCCGTTGTTGTGCGCAAGATTGGTGCGGATGAGCGTCCGGTCGTCATGTTGCTCTATCCGATGGTTACGAACTTTGCCGTGATGGCAGTCCTTTTGCCGTTGGTCTATGTGCCGATGCCAATAGAACATTTGGGACTATTGGCTATCGTTGCTGCTTTTGCGTGGTTTGCCAGTCGGATGATTATTACGGCCTATCAATCGGGCGAGGCGGCGATTATTGCGCCAATGCAGTACAGCCAAATCATCTGGGCGTCGCTTTACGGGTTTTTGTTTTTCGACGAACGTATTGATGGGCCAACGGCCTTGGGCACGGGCATCATCATCGCTTCGGGTCTTTATATCGTAATGCGTGAAAGCCGTGGCGGCGGGTCAGACAATACACCCGTGCTGCGCACGCGGTCACGCGGTGAAACTGCGACGACCCCGCGGATCAGTTTGTTCATGCGCGCGGCAGGGAAAACCCCGCCACGCGACGATGATTAAAGCGGAACAGCCGCAAAGCTATCAGCCTTGGCGCGGTTCCATCGGCTGCGATACCCATAGTCACCGCCGTCGTCATTTAATAAAAATCCCATCGGCAGATAGGGGTTCAATTCCTGCCCCTCCGCCATGGACCCGTCGCTTTTGCGGGTCATGAAGTGGTAGGGTAAGAAGTGCCGCGGATCGTTTAGCCCCGCAGCCCCCGCCATTTCGCCAAGCGCCTTCATTGTGTTGGCATGGAAACGCGCGACCCGCTTGCTTTTGTCGCCGACATGCAGCGCCTTTTGGCGTTCAGGGTCTTGGGTTGTGACCCCAACAGGGCAGTGGTTGGTGTGACAGGCCTGCGCCTGTATGCAGCCGATCGCGAACATGTACCCGCGGGCAGAGTTGCACCAATCCGCACCCAGCGACATGGCATGGGCGATATCGAAGGCAGACACCAATTTGCCCGCCGCACCGATGCGCACGCGTTTGCGCAAGTTCGCGCCGCGTAACGTATTGTGCACGAATGTCAGGCCCTCAACCATGGGCATGCCGACGTGGTTTGCGAATTCTAATGGCGCCGCACCTGTGCCGCCTTCTGTGCCGTCAACCACGATGAAATCTGGCACGATGTCCGTTTCGATCATCGCCTTGACCATGCACATAAATTCGCGGCGATGGCCGATGCACAACTTAAAGCCGACAGGTTTGCCGCCAGACAATTCGCGTAATTGACCGAGGAATTCGCAGAACTCAATTGGGTTCGAAAACGCCGAATGCGCGGCTGGTGACACACAGTCCACGCCCATCGGGATGTCACGGGCTTCGGCAATCTCTGGTGTAATCTTCGCGGCAGGTAGCATTCCGCCATGGCCCGGCTTCGCGCCTTGGCTAAGCTTTACTTCGATCATTTTGACTTGGTCATTCGCGGCCTGTTTGCGGAACTTTTCGGGGGAAAAAGTCCCATCGTCGTTGCGGCAACCAAAATACCCCGATCCGATTTCATAGATCAGATCGCCGCCGCCTTCACGGTGATAGCGGCTGATTCCGCCTTCGCCTGTGTCATGGGCAAAGCCGCCCATCTCTGCGCCCTTGTTCAACGCGGAAATGGCGTTGGCCGACAGCGACCCGAATGACATGGCAGAGATGTTATAAAGCGATGCCTGATAGGGCTGTTTGCAATCTGGCCCGCCGATCCGCACGCGGAAATCAAAATCGTCGAAATGCACGGGGGCGACCGAATGGGTCAGCCAGCCATAGCCCGCCTCGTATACCTTTTCTTGGGTGCCAAAGGGCCGTTTGTCTTCGGCCCCTTTGGCGCGCTGATAGACGAGCGACCGTTGTTCGCGGCTAAACGGGTTTTCGTCTTGATCCCCTTCGATCAAATACTGACGAATTTCGGGGCGGATTTTTTCAAATATGAACCGGAAATGCCCGATTAATGGATAGTTGCGGGTGATGGCGTGTTTGTCTTGGGTAACGTCATAAATGCCGAGCAGGGTGAGCCCAGCGAAAATGATAAATGGCACGAACAGCCAGCTAGCCCAAAACCCACCAAGGAATGTGATGATGGTCAATGCGATGACTGCAATGAATGTGAAATAGCGTTGTTTGCTAAGGATAGCTTTCACGACTGGGGACGCCTTTGTTGTGAATGTCTGGATGCAAACACATTAGGCGTCGCATCTTGCATGGCAAGTCGACAATCGGGGCAAACTCTCACCAAATGGTGAATAGCGCTTAGAAATCCGAGGTGACGTTGGGCAAGTTCAATGCGCGGATCAAATCGCGCAGTTCTTGGCGGGCGGCGACGTTAGAAATGTTCAACCCCTTCACCCCAAGGTCACGCAGATCCAGCAGGGTCAGCCCGCGCGGGAACAATTCACGGAAAATGACGCGTTCATTGAACCCAGGCGCCGTGCGAAAGCCGATGCGCTTGGACAGTTTAACAATCACGTTTTCCATTTTCTCTTTGTTGATCATCGCTTGGGCACCCATCCGGTTGCGGACCACGACCCAGTCAATCGGGCTAAGCCCCGCTTTGGCGCGCAGCTGTCGCGCGTTCCAAACCATTTGAGAATACACAGACGGGCCTGTGATTTCTTCACCATCTGTGTCCACGTGGGCAAGCAGATCAAAATCGATGAAACTGTCGTTGAGCGGTGTAATCAGCGTATCAGCAAGGCTATGGGCCACTTGGCTTAGCCGCGTGTGCGAGCCGGGGCAATCGATCAGGATAAAATCATTTTCCGGTTCCAGCCCTGCAACGGCCATGGACAGGCGGTGATCATGCAGGTTTTCATCAGGGCCAAGCGATGCGCTATCGACCTCTGGCAGATCGTGGTAGCTGGGCGTTGGCAGGGTTAGCCCTTTTTCTTGCATATAGGTGTTTCGGTTCGCGATATAGCGCGCCATGGTTTGCTGACGCAGGTCAAGATCCAAACAGCCGACAGAATGCCCCATACGGACCAAAGCAGTCGCAACATGCATCGACACGGTCGATTTGCCCGCGCCGCCCTTTTCATTGCCCACGACGATGATATGCGCCATTATCCAGTCCCTTTGTCCATTCTTTATACATCTATATCGGGCCGCGTGGGCAAGGGGAAGCAATGCGATGTGTCAGTCAGCATTTTCTATTTAGGGTGTCCCTCAAAAACCGGATTTCCCTGTGGGCGTCATCCGGTATATCGCGCTGGCCATCGTGTATTTCTGCAAAAATCGTGCGATTGATCCAAAGGTCGCGGTGCCGATTACTGATCCATGGTCATCTGTATTCAATGCAGCCGAAGCCATGGCCGCGAGAGCGCGTTTTGCGCCGCCAATGTGCACGATCTGCGGATCGAAATAGGCGTCGATGTTCGCCTTGATTTGGCTCACGTCGTTCGTTTCATAAATACTGGCCACGAGCACATCGAGCGTATGTTCCGTGCAGTTTTGGTATTGCGACGTGGACGGGTTTGCCAAGACGGAATAGCGCGGGTTATGCAGTGCGGCGTATGTGGGACTGCGCAGCGTGTTCAGTATCTTTTGTTGTAGCTTTGGTTTGGGAATGATGATGCCAGCGTCAAGTTTCTGCGCACCCGCAAAGAATGCGGCGGGACTGTCTTGGATCAATTCACTGCGGGTCCGGTCACCATCGCGCTGATATAGATTGTAGACGCGGTATCCCTGACCTTGGCTGCCATCATCCAATTTGATTTGCGAAAATACCCAAATGCCAACATGGGTATAAAGTACGCCGTCAGGCATCTGGGCCGGATCGCGGCCCATACGGGAAACAATGGCGACATTCGCGCCCTGACGGGCAAGATCGGCTTGGACCTCATTGGCCAAGGCCGCAACTTGGGCTGCTGGCAGAATAGGGTCGTTTGATGCGCTGCTACCGGCAATTGATGTGGTGGGCAGCATGGCGATCAAGAAGGCTACGCAGATTTCAAACAAGCGAGTCATGTGATGTCCGATCTGTGATTAGTTCAGCGTTGGTGGGCCATTTGGGGAGACTGTCGGGGCTACTTGCGCCTGCGTGCCCGACTGGATGGATGTGCTTCCGACTTGGGCGATCCCTGCGCCAGACACGACAAGGGCGCTGCCTGAAACAACCAAGGGAACGCCAACGACGGCCCCAGCCGAATGTGCAGCTGCGGCTGATGCATGATCAGATGCTTTGGCGGAATGAGTGCTGGCGAGGTCTGTGCAAGCAGCGGTCGCAAACAGGGCAAGAACGGCGATTGATTTGGTCATTTTGGTAACTCCATAATTCGTGAACAATGTTCATATATGGCCAGACTGAACGCATGTCAACAAAATTGAACGGCGTTCATGAATTCGGCGCATTCTGGCGCGCTCTTGACTTTCAATTCACGATGGCCCATTTGCCCCCTTAACCGATGCATCCTGCCGCGTGAGCAGAGCAAGACAAACCGTCTGTGCAAGGCATCGTTTACTTCCGGTTCCCACATCACGCAGGGGGTCCAGCGCCTGATCGGCGTCGGGGCATGTGGCCTTGGCCGTCAGCATATGGGCGCAACCTGCACAGGCTTGTTCGCGATTTGCGACAGGCCGACCGTTATGCGCGGGCCGTTGCCCGCAAGAAAGATACTTATGGATTTCGATATGCTGGGCCTCGCGCCCCGTCTGGTTGCCAAGCTCAAAGAGCAGGGCATCACTGACCCAACCCCAATTCAAACCCAAGCGATCCCGCATGCCATGAATGGCCGCGACGTGATGGGCTTGGCCCAGACAGGCACCGGTAAAACCGCGGCCTTTGGTCTGCCAATGATCGACGCGCTGATGAAGGCGGGCGTAAAGCCGAACGCCAAAACAGCGCGCGGCCTGATCCTTGCGCCGACACGCGAGCTGGCCAAACAGATTGCCGACAACTTGACCAACTACACCCAAGGCAGCCACTTGAAGGTTGCGCTTGTTGTGGGTGGCGCGGGCATCGTGGCACAGTCCAAGCGGCTGGAGCGCGGCGTTGACCTGTTGGTCGCGACACCGGGTCGCTTGATCGACCTGATCGACCGCCGTGCTGTGCGGTTGGACGAAACAATCTATCTGGTGCTCGACGAGGCTGACCAGATGCTCGATATGGGCTTTATCCATGCGCTGCGCCGTATCGCGCCGCTCTTGGCGGAACCACGCCAGACCATGATGTTTTCGGCGACCATGCCAAAGCTGATGTCGGAACTTGCGGGTGCTTTCCTCAAGGATCCAATCCGCGTGCAAGTGAACCCGCCGGGTCAGGCCGTGAGCCGGATTAACCAATCCCTGCATTATGTCGCCCAAGCCGCTAAATCCGATTTACTGGTAGAGCTGTTAGACGAGCACCGCGACGAATTGGCGCTTGTTTTTGGTCGTACCAAACACGGCTGCGAAAAGCTGTACAAGTTCCTTGAGAAAAAGGGTTTTGCCGCCGCGTCAATCCACGGGAATAAATCCCAAGGGCAACGCGAACGTGCGATTACGGCGTTCAAGGCGGGCAAGGTCCGTATTCTTGTGGCGACAGATGTGGCTGCGCGCGGCATCGACATCCCGGGTGTGCGGCACGTCTATAACTATGACCTGCCGAATGTTGCGGAAAACTATGTTCACCGGATCGGCCGGACCGCACGTGCGGGTGCCGAAGGCAACGCGGTGGCATTCTGTGCACCAGACGAGATCGTTGATCTGAAAGACATCGAAAAAGCGATGAAAGAGGCGATCCCTGTTGCGTCTGGCACAGAATGGGAAATCAAACCGGGTCAGAAAAAGCGCCCGAATGGTGGCGGCGGAGGTGGCGGTGGCCGCGGACGTGGCAAACCTGGCGGCGGCGGTGGACGGCCCGGCGGCAAGCATGGCGGAAAGCCACGCGGCAAACCACCAACAGGACGCGGACGTCGTAACGCTGCATAAAATCTTAAGGGCCCGCCAGTGATGCGGGCCTTATGATTGTTTAGGAGCGATCGTGTCGCGCTTATGGTGCCAAAACGGCCAGTCGTGGGTTTCGTGCGTAAAGCACGTCATTTGTGCGATTGCCCGTCTGTTCGACGTCACGATACATGCCTGTTTTAAAGTGGAATTGGCCACCGGATTGCAGCAATGTTTGCCCCTCATGGACCAATTGACCGCCAAGATAGACGCGGATCGGCGAGAAGCCTACGGCGCGGCTGTCGATGTCTACGGCAACCTCAACCCATTTGTCTTCAAAGTCTTTACGCGACCAACCCGGGATGTATTTCTTGAAATGGGTGTGATCACCATTCAAAAGGCGCAGCCAAACTTGATTGTTTTTATGAAAGCTCAGCATAACCGGTGCGCCGCATTCGCAAACATCATCGATCCACTGGTGCACTTGGAAAAAGGTCGTAAACCGGCTGCTGGCATGGTCCGCAGACATATGGATAAGTGTCGAATACCGATAGGTCGGACCAAACTGCTGAAACTGTGTTCCCATCACTTCGGCGCGTTCCATCGATTTCGCGGTCGGTGATTTCGTTGCTTTTGCATCGGTGGAGCATTTGCCTGTGTCACCGGGATTGAGCGAGAAGACCAGAAGATCACCTTTGCGTTGGAAGCTATCAGGGCGGGGCATTCCACAGCTGACCTTGACCTTGATCGGGCGTGCGCGATCCAGCTGGACCTGTTGCGTGACAACCTGAGGAAGCTTTGCCATCAATTCATCATTGGCGCCATTATCGGCCATTTGGCATGCTGACAAAACAAAGCAAAGTGCTGCGAAAAACGATATCTTCTTCAAATTTAATTTCCTCAATTTCTACCCTCGAACAAATTGCTTAGGGGGTCGTTAAATGACGTCGGACACAAAAGGCTGCGCACACGCTGTGCTTGGCGACTATATCTTTCGTAGCGATGCCTTCAAGCTATGTTGTTTTCGGTCTGGGTGACAGCGATGGCCGGCGGGCTGCTTGATCTGGGTTTGGATCGCGCGGCGCAAGTTGGCGTAAAACGTTAAACGCCCTCTCCGTCAGGGGCGGGCTATAGGTCGCAGGCATCGCAACACGGGTTCACATTTGACTTTAACTCCTAGGAGGACAATGCGGGCGCCCCTGCGAACCTCGGTCTGCCCTTCTTTGACTCCGATGGCGATGGCGACAACGAACTGGGCAGCAACGACGCGGACAACAGCCGCTCGAGTGATCATGAATACATGGAAACCTATGTTGATGTCACTCAAGACAACGGCGAGAGTTTTTCGCTTGTGTCGTTCGATGTGGATGACACGTCAGACAATGAAGATTTCAGCTACGACTATTTCGAATTCAGCTCGGAAGTGTTTGATGAGGATGAAAATGCGGTGGAAAGAACGAGAGCCTATACGGAAGATGGGGTGAACTGGGTCACTAACGTCAGTGTTTACGACTATGATACCTTTACTTCTACATCCCAACCAACCGTTAGGATAACTGACGTTGAAGAAGTGGCCGCGTTGTTTACCGATGTTGACACGCTCCTAATCTCGACGGCTGGCGAATTTACAGTTTATGATCTGGTTTTCATCTGATCGCGAAACCGGCGCAGGCCTCCCACGCTGCCTGTGCCATTTCGAATTGAGGTGAATGCGGGCCCAACTAAGTGGCCTTCCCAAACAAAAAAGGCCCGCCAAAAATGGCGAGCCTTTCGTAATGCGTATGGTGGCAGGCTTAGAAGCCAAGACCAGCGTATTTGTTCTTAAACTTGGAAACACGACCGCCAGCATCCATAAGACGCGTGCCGCCGCCAGTCCATGCAGGGTGCACGGATGGGTCAACGTCAAGCGCCATTACGTCGCCTTCTTTGCCCCAAGTGGACCGCATTTTCACAATTGTGCCATCCGTCATTTTGACGTCGATGTTGTGATAATCTGGGTGGATATCTTTTTTCATGACAGGACCCCTTACGCCTTTGGCGCTTTGTAGTTTGTGACTTCGGCGATACGCGCGGACTTACCACGGCGATCACGCAGGTAGTACAGCTTGGCGCGACGAACGCGGCCACGACGTACAACAGTGATGCTGTCGATGTTGGTGGAGTGCAGCGGGAATACGCGCTCTACGCCTTCACCAAAGGAAATCTTGCGAACTGTGAACGAACCAGCGATGCCTTTGCCGTTTTTACGCGCAATGCAAACACCTTCGTAGTTCTGCACACGGCTACGTGTGCCTTCTGTTACTTTGTAACCAACGCGGATGGTGTCACCCGCTTTAAAGTCTGGGATTTCATTCCCAAGCGCAGCAATCTGCTCCGCTTCGATTTGTGCGATCAGGTTCATCTGATGGCTCCTAATAATAGCACGGGTTGTCCCGCGACGTGTTGGCGTGATTGCAGAGCTCTTTGGTCGTTACCGGGTCCGCATTCGCGCCCGCAAGAGATACCGTCATCATTCTTTTTTGTGGTTGTCCGGTCTGCTGGTGCGTAAGGCCCCAACGCAGGGGTCAGCGAAATCCAGTGGGTCCATAAACCAACATCCCGAATCCATGCAGATACGAGATAGGCAGCGTATAAGCCTATGGGCGTGCTCAGGCAAGGGGCAGATTTGCGGCATTTCGACGTGCATGTCTTGGGCAAGCTGCTCGCGGGCAAAATGCAACGATCGTCCTCAGAACCGTCATGATGCGCGAAATATTCTAGTATTTTGGCCATGGCAGCCTTAGCCAGAGTACCTAGCATCTATTGGGGAATATCATGCGCAGAATTGGTACATTTATCGCGGCAATGCTGATGGCGGTGTCCCAAGGTGCATTTGCCAATGATAGTGGGTCCCAGTGGTCCGATGATCATCTGACCCCGCGCACAGGCACGTTCATGCTTGATTACCAATACATTGATCTGGCGGGCGATGAGGCGATTGACCTGTTGGGGTATCACCTGATGACGCCGGTGACCGACTGGCTGTCGTT
The DNA here is from genome assembly GCA_965660685.1 of Yoonia sp. Classification (GTDB taxonomy): domain Bacteria; phylum Pseudomonadota; class Alphaproteobacteria; order Rhodobacterales; family Rhodobacteraceae; genus Yoonia. Next base: position 44,457 of record CBFIAX010000006.1, read on the forward strand.
TGGGATCGGCAGTTATATCCCTGTTGTCGCGGGTGAATACGGCGGGTTCATGGGGTTTGGCACGATCCTGCATGCGGAACGCAAGATTGCAGGTAATTTGTTCGTCGATGGCGGGCTGTCATTCGGCGGTGGCGGTGGTGGCAAAAGCTCCACGGACAGCATTCGCCTGTCTGGCACGGGCGGTTTCATCAAAGCTTATGCGGGGCTTGGCTATGATTTCGAGCGCTTCAAGATTGGTGCGAATATTTCGCAGATGACTTTCTTTGGGTCTGAAATCGATAGCGTTCAGGCAAATCTATTTGTGTCGCGTCCACTGTCCTATTCCACCGCCGGTTACAGCAAAGCGAGCCAGACGTTTTTTAAACCAGGCGCAGATGCGGAGGATGGGGATATTGGCATCATCACGCTTGGGGTGGATGATTACACGCAGCTTGGGCCAGTGGGATCGTTCGCGGGCAAATTCGGCACGGCCGACTTGCAATATTCACGGTTCATGACCGAGCACACCTATTGGTACTACGCCTTTGGCGCGGGTTATAAAGGCATGCCGCTTTATAATCAGGTCATCGCGGGTGTCGGGGCCAAACTGCCCGTCACATCGCGTATCAATCTTTACGCGCAATTGGGGATCGGGTCGGGGGGCTATGCGCCGTCACGGATCAACACCGGATCAGGGTTTTTGGTCTTTCCCAAAGCGTCGGCCGAATTCATGGTCACGGATAATATCGGCCTTGCGGGGACCGTGGGCTATTTGGCCGCCCCTGATGGGACGTCCCGCAATATGTCTGTCGGGGCCGCGCTAAATTACCATTTACGGTCGGCGAATACCGATGCGGTAGCCCAAGGCGGATCAAACGGGCGCTATCAAGCATCGCGGCTAAGTGTGTCGCATGAAACGATGACAAACCTAAAGGCATTGGATGCTGATTGGGAAAACAATAGCATGCTGACCTTGCAGCTAGACCAGCTGATCACCGACCACATCTATATCCCGTTGCGGGGGAGCATTTCGCTTGAATCCTATCGCGGCTATCCGGGCTATGGCGAGGTGTCGACGGGCATCGGGCTTCAGACGGCATATGATCCCGATGACAGATTCCAGTTCTTTGGCGAGCTGCATGCGGGCGCAAACGTTGAGGGCGCGCTGGCCCGGGGGATCGTCGGGGCGGATTACGCGCTAGGCGAGGATTACGCGATTAGGGGCTATGTCGGCCAAGCTGTGGCCGCACGCGGGTTTAGTAGCACCAACATTGGGCTTGGCGTGGTCTACCGGTTTTCGCAGCCGCGTTTCTAAGGTTTTTTGCGGGCCTGATGCGCGTCCCATAAATCGGGCCGCCGGTCTTGCGTGATCTTTTCAGACATCTGCCCACGCCATTCACCGATCTTTTTGTGATTGCCAGACCGAAGCACATCGGGGATTTCGCGTCCCTGCCATTCGGCGGGTTTGGTATATTGCGGATGTTCCAGCAAGCCGTTCGAAAACGATTCCTCGACCGCCGACTCCGCATTTCCTAACACGCCGGGTAGCAATCGCACTGTCGCGTCGATCAGTGCTTGGGCCGCGAGTTCACCCCCGGTCATAACAAAATCACCAAGAGACACTTCTTGGATGCCAAAATGTTCCAACACGCGCTCATCGACACCTTCGAACCGACCACACAGTAGCGTGACCCCATTGGTATTTGCAGCCAGCCCGCGCATCATTGCCTGATCCATCCGTTTGCCACGCGGTGACAGATATAGGATCGGCATAACGCCACGCGCACCAGCCCGCGCATCGCTGATCGCGGCCTCTAACACATCGGCGCGTAGAACCATGCCAGCACCACCACCGGCAGGCGTGTCATCAACGTTTTTATGTTTGCCAATACCATAGTCGCGCAGGTCATAGGTTTGCAGCTGCCAAAGCCCGTCCTTTAACGCCTTACCCATCAGGCTTTCGCCCAAAACACCAGGAAAGGCATCGGGGAACAGCGTGATTATCTGCGCGGTCCAAGCACCTGCCAGATCCGGCTGATCGGTCATCAACTCGCGTGGTTTGAACGTCGGGCGGATCGTCTTGCGACCGGTGGCTTTGGTTTTGGGCGTATCTGTCATGAGGTGGGGTTAGCCTGAATTGGCTGCTCTGTGTAGGGTCAGAACCTCGTTTTTACGTGCAATCAAGGTTTCCGCATCTAATCCGCTGCGGTTTAGGCCAAGTATCTGCGTGATGAGTTCCGCTGGCGGGCTGACATTTTTATGTTCAACGGGGCCCAATGCGGCGCGTGTTTCATCGGGTAGGGGAAACAAATCGAGAAGAGGGGTGGCGGGGCCGAAAGCGGCGCCAGTAGTGTCCTCTAACGGACAGCTTAGAACACTTGTCTCGCCGACGGCGGCCTTGGTTTGGGACAGGATGCTGGCAAATTCAGCGGCGGTTTCAAACTTTTCCGCATAGTCTTGAAAGCTAAGGGTCAATTTGGAAACACGCAAATTCTGCCAATAGCTGCTGCGTAGCCATGCCTGTTTCTCGCGGGTGCTGAAATAGAATGACAAGGCACGGTGATCGCCGAATACATCCGATATGACCTCTTTCATACCGCCCATCAGAGCGGCGCATGACCCGTATTCCTCTTGATGAGACCGACCTGGGATCAACCCTGCCAAATCCTCTGCACTGATTAGCAAATGGCGTTTTGTGCCGATGTCCAAGGTCAGTAAAAACATGCGTAGCCGGTGGCAAAACTCGTCAAAGCTCAGCGGATCGCGCATGGCGGAATGCAGGGTCGCGCATTTGGTCACATCGGCGATACGGGACGGCAGAACCAGTGCCATATGCGGCCAAAGATGCTTACCGTTCTGCCGCAGGAAAGATTGTACGGCGGTGGTGCCAGTTTTGTGAAACCCCGCATGAACAACAATCTGTTGGGTCGTCACGACGCCTTCCACCCGCCAAGCGATGCGGCTTTTGCCAAGACCATCTTGCGTTCCGCTACGATTTGATCCGAATAATCCGCACGATTGGTGCGCAGGAATTCTTGCCACAGCTTCTCGCCCGGCCCTTTGTTGCCACGGCCCACTGGGAGCAAACTGGCGCGCAGAGCGGCAGGTACATTCATCTGTTCGACGATCATCGCGCCGGGCCCCAATGGGTGCAAAACGGCTTGTTCCATCGGCAACTGCATGACGGGCAGAGGTTCCACCGCAAGAGCCACCTGAGACATAATCGGGTCAAACTGCGCAGCGGACTGATATCTGGCAGAGAATGCTTTGTAATCCAGCGTCAATCGCTGCCCGCGCAGATGCTGGCGGTAGGCGCTAAACAACCAATCGTCTGCACAGCGTGTGGTAAAGATGATTTTGACCTGCGCGTCGGGAAAACGTTCGGCCAGATAACCACAAAGATAGGTTATCAGCGTGGGCATCGCGCCATAGTCTTTGACGTTCGGCGATCCGGGCAATTGACCGCCCAAACCTTCGCAAGAGATCAGCAAATCCTTATCGGGGCTGACCGGATGCTCTTCGAACACCGCATCCAGCAGGCCAACCATATCTACAAGGTCGAGCGGGCTTTGAGTGCGAGAAAACAAGGCGGCGGCACGGACAACGGATTTCATGTGTCGAAACATGCGCAGGTCGAAATATGGCGCAAGCGTTTCGCGGTTCAGCCAAAGATAGTGTTGAATCGAACTGGTGCCGGTTTTGTGAAAACCGGGGTGCAAAAGGATCTGTCGCATGGCCGCCCCCTCGTGATCACCTTGAACTTGTTTGGATAATGTTATCGGGCTTCGCGGAATTGGACCAGTGAAATATGGGCCTTAACGCGACTCTGGCGGATCAACGACGATGCGGCCCGCAGTCAGATCGACTGTAGGCACAATAGCGTGGGTAAACGACAGCAACATCGTGTCTGATTGGCCTGCGAGCTGGATTTCGAGCACATCACCAGCCCCATGGTTTTCCACGGATTTCACAGTGCCTAGCGTTTCATTGCCCGTGTCAACAACCGTCAGCCCAACCAAATCGGCATAATAGAATTCGTCATCTGGTAGATTGGGCAACTGATCACGCGGCGCATAAAGCGCAGTGTTGCGCAGCGCATCAGCATCTTCCTTGGTGTCGATACCAACAATGCGGGCCGTGAACCCACCCTTGACTTGACCGGTCAGCACAAGCTGCGGAAACGTTTTGCCGTCTTCGGTTGTCAGGGGGGTATAGTCGGCAATGGCCGCAGGGTCGGCGCAGTAAGATTTCAGGCGCACTTCGCCCAGAACCCCAAACGCACCCCCAAGGGTGCCCACGATAATACGGTCAGTCATGTGCTTGCTCCTTGGCGAAACGTCAGATTCGGCGTTTTGCAAAGCAGCGGCATGCGTGGGCACCTAGGCACCCACGCAAAAGGGTTTACTCGGCAGCCGCTTCTTCTGCAGCTTCTTCTGCTGGCGCTTCAGCAGGTGCGTTTGCAGCTTCTTCAGCAGCTGCTTTTTTCGCAGCTTTTTCTTCAGCACGTGCCTGTGCAGCTTTGCCCGGCGTACCCTTCTTCAGGTTTGCACGGTCTTTCTTTGGCAAAACGCCAGCAGCTTCGAGCATACGAGATACGCGGTCTGTTGGCTGAGCACCTTTGGACATCCAATAGGCAACACGCTCCATATCCATTTTAACGCGGTCTTCGCTGTCTTTTGGCAGCATTGGTGCATATGTGCCGAGCTTCTCAATGAAGCGGCCGTCGCGTGGCATGCGGCTGTCTGCTGCAACGATTGCATAGTGAGGACGCTTCTTGGAACCGCCGCGGGCGAGACGAATTTTCATAGCCATGAGATTTGTTTCCTTGTTCTCTTCGTAGGATGGGTTTCAACCCATCATGATTGATGTTGTTTGTGGTGTTGTATTACTTCCTGAATGATGAAGTTCAGGAATTTCTTGGCAAAATCAGGGTCGAGATCGGCTCTGTTTGCAAGGTCGGTCAACCGTGCGATCTGGTCCGCTTCGCGGGATGGATCAGACGGTGGAAGATCATGTTCGGCTTTCAAAACGCCGACGGCTTGGGTGTGTTTGAACCGCTCGCCCAGCGTATAAACAAGGATCGCGTCAAGACGGTCGATGCTGCTGCGGTGGCCGGCCAATATCTCGGCGGCGCGTGTTGTATCATTGGTCATAGGTGAACTCCCTTTGGCACGGGGTGACGGTAAACAAGCGTCGCTTCTGTCGGGCCTTTGGCGGCGACATCCAGTTTCGCGCCTAGCTTTTCGGCCAAGCGGATAGAGCGTGCGTTGTCATGCGCGATATAGCTGACAGCGGTTTGCCAGCCCAACACGTCATAGGCGTGTTTGACGGCTGCATTGGCGGCTTCGGTCGCGATGCCTGTGCCTTCGTGTGAAAACATCATCCAGCCGATTTCGGTTTCCGGCCAATCTGGCGGTGTCCATGGGCCGACAAGGCCGATGCAATCGTTGTCGCCCCGCAATGTCACAGCCCACATGCCATAACCAAAAATCTGCCAATGGCCGAGTTCAGCGGCAAAAGCCCGCCATGTTTTGCCCAAGTCATTGTTGCTATCGAACGCAGCGGCGCGGTCCGACATCATAAAATCGTGGAACGCCATCCAGTCACCGGGTTCTGGCGCGCGCATCACAAGACGCGGGGTTTGCAATGTCATGCTCATGCCGAAACCTCTGCAACCGTATCATTTCCGACCAAGCCAACCATATGCGGCGAATTCACGATGAAATCGCTATAGGGAGCCAGATCGCTCTCTATTAGGCCGCGCAATGTCAGCCGCTTGGTTGTTAATGTGGTCGCGGAGGTCATCATTTCTTCTTGCCGAACCCCGATAGGCCAGGTGGCAGGCCCATGCCGCCGCCAAGACCGGGCATGCCCGCGGGCATTTTGCCTTGCAGCGCTTTGGCCGCTTCTTGCATCGCAGCGGGGTCGTTCATGTCGGGCATGGCTTCGCCTTTGCCCATCATCTGTTTCATGGCTTGTTTGAGCATGCCGCCTTTGCCCATTTTGCCCATCTTTTTCATCATGTCGCCCATCTGACGCTGCTGTTTGACCAGCTTGTTCAGTTCGGACACTTCAAGACCGGCCCCTTTGGCGATCCGCTTTTTGCGCGACGCGGCAAGTAGATCGGGGTTGGCGCGTTCTTTTTTGGTCATGGAATTGATCAGCGCGATTTGACGGTGCAGGATTTTGTCATCCATGCCGGCCGCATCCATCTGCTTTTGCATTTTGCCCATTCCTGGCATCATGCCCATCATCCCTTCCATGCCGCCCATCTTGAGCATCTGCTCGAGCTGCATTTTCAGATCGTTCATGTTGAACCGGCCCTTTTGGAACCGTTTCATCATGCGTTCGGCTTGTTCGGCCTCGATGGTTTCTTGGGCCTTTTCCACAAGCGCAACAATGTCGCCCATGCCAAGGATACGGCCCGCGATACGTTCTGGTTCAAACGTCTCAATTGCGTCCATCTTTTCGCCAAGACCAACAAAGCGGATCGGCTTGCCTGTGATTGCACGCATCGACAGCGCCGCACCACCGCGCCCGTCACCGTCCATTCGTGTCAGGACAACGCCGGATACGCCGATCTTCTCGTCGAATTCTTGCGCCACGTTGACGGCGTCTTGACCAGTCAGACCGTCAACCACCAACAGCGTTTCACGCGGGTTCGCCACGTCGCGGACTTCGGCGGCTTGTGCGATGAGTTCTGCGTCAATGTGCAAACGGCCTGCAGTGTCGAGCATATAGACGTCAAACCCACCAAGCGAGGCTTGGGTTTTTGCGCGCTTCGCGATCTGAACCGGTGTTTCACCTTTGACGATCGGCAGGGTTTCCACGCCAATCTGCGCACCCAAAATCGCCAGCTGTTCCATCGCGGCAGGGCGGTTGGTATCCAAGGATGCCATCAACACGCGCTTGCCTTCGCGTTCTTTCAAACGCTTTGCCAGCTTCGCGGTTGTGGTCGTTTTACCAGACCCTTGCAGACCGACCATCAGGATCGGCGCAGGCGGGCTGTCAATTTTCAGCGCCCCGGGGTCTTCGGCGCCAGTCAGCACATGTTTCAGCTCGTCATGCACGATCTTGACGACCTGCTGACCCGGCTGAATGGATTTGGTGACGGCCGCGCCTGTCGCTTTCTTTTGAACCGCTTTGATGAAATCACGCGCGACGGGCAGGGATACGTCGGCCTCGAGCAGTGCCACGCGCACTTCGCGCAGGGCGGTTTTGACGTCATCTTCGGACAGCGCACCTTGTTTGGTAAGCTTGTCAAAGACGCCGCCTAAGCGTTCGGATAGGTTCTCAAACATCGGCCAAGGCCCTCAATCGTTTCGGTTGCCCCATTATATAGGAACGAACCATATAAATCAGAAGCGTCCCAATGGGCGATCTTCCATACAAGTGCGCCCCCATGGGCGCTACGCGCTGATGGAGGGCGATCCCTGTCAATAAGGGACCGGAAAGCTAATGCTATCCGGAGTTGGGGCGTATCTACGCCCGCACAAGATCAGAGTCAACTGTTCTGGAGGCTCGGGTTGCGCCAGCTTCCTTTTGCGCTATTCTGCAATGAAATCGCGCGAAATCGAATGCATTGTTAATTATTGCACAGGAACGATCATGGACAATTGGGACGAGATCCGCACCGCTTATCAAGTTGCGCGCAATGGCACCGTGTCAGGCGCGGCAGAGGTATTGGGCGTGCACCACGCCACTGTCATTCGTCACATTGACGCGATAGAAGAGAGTATGGGCGTGAAGCTTTTCCAACGTCATGCGCGCGGCTACACTGCGACAGAGGCGGGGCTGGACCTATTACAAGTCGCCCAAGCAACGGACGACCAATTCACTCAGCTTGCGGGCCGGATAAAAGGGCAGGGCGAAGGTGTATCGGGCGACTTGGTCGTCACTTCGTTGGGCGCGCAATCTCAACTGCTGACGCCTGCAATCGCAAGTTTCCAGCGCGATTACCCCGATGTGCGGGTCCGCTATCTGACCGGTGACCGATTGTTCCGGCTTGAATATGGCGAGGCACATGTGGCCGTTCGGGCTGGTGAAAAACCAGACCAGCCGGACAATGTCGTGCAGCCGTTTTTCTGGTTGGGTGTGCAGTTGGTCGCATCAGACGACTATATTGCGCAATTCGGGATGCCAAAGAACGAGGCTGATCTGATCAATCACCGCTTTGTCGCAAGCGATAATGCCAACAGCCGTGCGCCGTTTGAAAAATGGCTAAGGTCGATGGTGCCGGACAATTGCATCGTCTTTCGGACGACCGACCTGCGCAATATGGTTGATGCCGTCATGACGGGGGCTGGTATCGGCTTCGTTCCGGATTTCGAAGTTCATGCCCACGACAATTTACATCCAGTGATGCCAAGCAATGAAGAATGGCGCGCGCCGCTTTGGCTGGTGACCCATGTGGATCTGCACCGGACCGCGAAGGTTCAGGCCTTTCTTGCCCATCTCAAGGCCTATGTAAAAGATCGCAGCGTATGAATAGCCCCGCACGTTCAGGCCATTTGGCCATGCTTTTGTTTTCTGTCCTCGTGGCAGGCGCATTCGCACTGGGATCATTGGCGGCCAATGACATTTCGCCGGTTGCCTATAACGCCATCCGCATGTGGATTGCGGTCGCGATCATTGGCGTCGTGGTTATGTTGCGCGGCGGTGTTCCGCGCGCCGCTTGGGTTGCACCTTGGCGGTATCTCTTGCTGGCCGTTGTTTTCACCTTCTATTTCGTTTTGATGCTCGAAGGGCTGAAAACCGCGCCACCTGTCAGTATTGCGGCTGTTTTCACGCTGACCCCGATTTTGTCTGCCGGTTTCGGTTGGTTTCTGCTGTCCCAAGGGATCACGGGGCGGATCGCATTCGCGCTGACAATCGGGGCTATTGGAGCGCTATGGGTGATTTTCCGCGCCGATCTAAACGCATTCCTACAATTCGACGTGGGCCGAGGAGAGCTGATCTATTTCGTCGGCTGTATTAGTCACGCGCTCTACACTCCGCTCGTCCGTGTGCTAAACCGTGGCGAAAGTGCACTTGTGTTCACCTTCGGTACATTGATCGCCTCTGCGGTATTGCTGACACTGATCGGATTGCCGACGATGATTGCGACACCTTGGCTGGCGCTGCCGCCCGATGTTTGGATCGCGATCATTTATACGGGCATTTTCGCGAGTGCGGCGACATTCACCCTATTGCAATTCGCAACGCTGCGTCTGCCGTCATCAAAGGTCATGGCCTACACGTATCTGACACCAGTTTGGGTTATAGTTTGGGGCGTGGCGTTGGGCGGGTCGATGCCGCCGCTGGCGATTGGGGTTGGTGTTGGGCTTACGGTTGTGGCGCTGTTGCTTTTACTGCGTGAAGCCTAATCTAACTCTTTCGCCAAAAACGCCTCAAATGCATCCAAATCAATCGCGTCCATTTGGCCAAAACCTTGCATCCAAACAGAGGCGCCACGCAAGGCATCGGGTTCCAGCTTGCACCACTTTACCCGCCCGCGTTTTTCTTGGGACACAAGACCGGCGGCGGTCAACACGCCAAGATGCTTGGAAATCGCAGCCAGAGACATTTCAAATGGTTCGGCGACATCAGTGACGGCCATATCATCCTCTAGCAGCATCGCCAGAATCGCGCGGCGCGTCGGATCGGCTAGGGCCGCAAATGTACTATCTAGTTGATCTGCCATGGGTCGATTAAGCGGAGCGGGACGCAAACGTCAACCATTTGGTTGAATATCAATAAACGCGAATATTGCGGTTCTTGTCCGTTCATGCTGCCTCGCATTGTTAAAAATACTCAAATAAAACAACAGGATATGCCAGCGTTCGGATTGCTTGACTCCTAACCTGTCGCATCCTAAACCCTGCGCAACACTCTGACGGGACGAAAACCTATGTCTGACCCGCATTTGGCTGATGATCGCAAACAGCGCCTTCAAGCGCTCGAGGCGAAATTGGCGCAAAAGCAGGCGCCGGAACAGGTCAAAGACCATTCAGAGGAGCACTATAGTCAGGCACAGCTTGCTTGGCGCATGGTGATAGAGCTTGTAGCCGGTCTTGGGATCGGTTTTGGCATCGGATACGGACTGGACAGCCTTTTTGGAACCATGCCGATTTTCTTGGTGCTGTTTATCTTCTTTGGCCTCGCGGCTGGTGTGAACACCATGATGCGGTCAGCCAAGGAAGTGCAGAGAAAACAGTTGGCAGCAGCCGACAAAGATGAGGATGACCCACGTGGCAACTGATACACAATCCGAAGGCGGTCTTGTTTTTCACCCGCTCGATCAGTTTATCGTAAAGCCGCTTTTCGGCGACGGCCCGGTTAGCTGGTATACACCAACAAACGTTACACTTTGGATGGGCCTTGCGGTTCTTGCCATCGTCTTGCTGTTTGTTGTCGGGTCCCGTGGCCGCGCAATCATCCCAACACGTATGCAGTCCATCGGCGAATTGATCTACGGCTTCATCTACAAGATGGTCGAAGATGTGACCGGCAAAGACGGCGTAAAATACTTCCCATACATCATGACACTGTTCGTGTTCATCTTGTTTGCAAACTACTTGGCGCTGCTGCCAATGTCTTATTCCGCAACCTCCATGATCGCTGTGACGGCCGTTCTTGGTTTCGGTGTGTTCATCTGTGTGACAATTCTTGGTTTCGTGCTGAATGGCGCAAAGTTCCTTGGCTTGTTCTGGATGTCCGACGCGCCAGCAATCTTGCGCCCGATCATCGCTGTGATCGAGGTTATTTCCTACTTCGTGCGCCCTGTGTCCCACTCCATTCGTTTGGCGGGTAACATCATGGCTGGCCACGCAGTTATCAAAGTTTTCGCAGGCTTCGCTGCCCTGACGTTGGTGTCCCCAGTCGCCATCCTCGGCATCACAGCGATCTACGGTCTTGAGGTCCTTGTGGCCGGGATCCAAGCCTACGTATTCACTATTCTGACTTGTGTGTACCTGAAAGATGCGCTGCATCCTGGACACTAAGGTTCGATATCTAACTACTACTCAACTTCCCATTCGTAAGGAGAATACACATGGAAGGCGAACTCGCACACATTGGCGCCGGTCTGGCAGCAATCGGTTCTGGCGCAGCAGCTATCGGTGTTGGTACCGTTGCTGGTAACTACCTCGCAGGCGCACTGCGTAACCCATCTGCTGCTGCATCGCAGACAGCAACACTGTTCATCGGTCTGGCATTCGCCGAAGCTTTGGGGATCTTCGCGTTCCTCGTATCGCTTCTGCTGATGTTCGCTGTTTAAGAACAAACACGAAAATCCTTACGTCTGGCTGGGCGTGCAACGCGTCCAGCCAGTAACTTTACAAGGTGATCGGGGGCCATCATGGCAACGGAAACTACTGAAACAGCCGTAGGGGCATGTGTCGACGCTGGGGGTTCTGCCCTTGGTATGCCACAGCTTTGTGCGGACTGGATGGGCAACCAAGTCGCTTGGCTTGTTGTCTCACTGATCGTGATCTACCTGATCCTCAGCCGCATTGCGCTGCCCCGTATCGGTGCAGTTCTGGCAGAGCGCTCTGGGACAATCACAAACGACATTGCTGCCGCTGAAGAGCTGAAGCAAAAAGCCGTTGAAGCCGAGGCTGCTTACGAGCAAGCCCTTGCTGATGCGCGCGCACAGGCCGCTGCAATTGTTGCAGATGCCAAAGCAGAAATTCAGGCTGATCTGGATGCCGAGCTTGCAAAAGCCGACAAGCAGATTGCCGCGAAAGCAGCCGAAAGCGAAGCAGCCATTGCTGAAATTCGTGACGGTGCTGTCAAATCTGTCACGGCAGTTGCCAAAGACACCGCAAAAGAGCTGGTTGCAGCCTTGGGTGGGTCAGCGGATGCCAAGACAATCACTGCGGCTGTCACCGCACGGATGAAAGGATAAGCATCATGAAAAATCTTATGACTGCTGCCCTGTTGTCCGTCGCTGCATCGCCAGCCTTCGCCGCAAGCGGCCCATTTGTATCGCTCAAGAACACGGACTTTGTTGTTCTGATTGCGTTTCTGATCTTTGTCGGCATTTTGTTGTATTTCAAAGTGCCTTCCGCGATCGGCAAAATGCTTGATGGTCGGTCCGAGGCGATTAAGTCCGAGCTGGATGAAGCCAAAGCACTGCGTGAAGAAGCTCAGTCATTGCTCGCCTCTTACGAGCGCAAGCAAAAAGACGTGCAGGAACAAGCAGACCGGATTGTTGCGTCCGCCAAGGAAGAAGCCGCCAACGCCGCGACTGCTGCCAAAGCTGATATCGCATCATCCATCACACGTCGTCTGGCCGCTGCCGAAGAGCAGATTGCCAGTGCCGAAGCCGGAGCCGTGAAGGCGGTGAAGGATCAGGCTGTTGTGGTGGCAATTGGTGCAGCACAAGATGTGATCGCCAAGCAGATGGATGCCAAAGCCGCATCAGGTTTGATTGACGAGGCCATTGCCGCAGTAGGCGACAAGCTTCACTAAATTAGGGGGCCATGGGTCAAGACCCATGGTTACGAAAAGGCCCATCGCAACAGCGGTGGGCTTTTTGCGTTTAGGGGCGCTGATTTTCGTGATCGAGCCGCTTGCGTGCAAAAGCTTCGTTCCGGTCGATCTTTTGCTGGTCATTCAGCGCGGTCTCTACAAACGTCAGATGCGCCTCGACCGCTGCACGCGCCGCCGCCGGATCACGGGCCTGCAGCGCGGTGTTAATATCACGGTGTTGATCTAACAGCGTGTCACGGGTGGTCCGTTGATTAAACATGACAGTCCGGTTGTAAAACACGCCCTCGCGCAACAGATCATACATCGATCGCATCATATGCAGCATGACGATATTATGACTGGCCTCAATAATGGCGAGATGGAAATCCGCGTCCAGCAGCGCATCTTCTTGCGCGCTCCGCTCGCCTGTGGCGCTGTCCATTTTTTGAAAAATGGTGTCGATCACTTCTAGGTCAGTGTCAGTGCCCAGACGCGCGGCCCGTTCAGCGGCCAATCCCTCCATATCGCGGCGAAAGCTGATGTAGTCGAACACAGCCTCGCTATGGCTCGCGAATAATTTGACCAAGGCCGGAGAGAATGCGCTGCCTAAAACATCAGCTACAAACACGCCTGCACCTGCCTTGGTCGCGAGGAGACCGCGTTCTTGCAGGTCGGCCAATGCATCCCGCAACGATGGGCGAGAAACGCCCAAGCGCTCGCTTAATTCCCTTTCAGACGGCAGTCGTTGACCTGGGCGCAAAATCCCGCGCAGGATCAGTCCTTCGATCTGACGGGTGACCTCGACAGAGAGTTTGGCTTGCTGCACAGGTTCAAATGGCATGCTATGTCCTTGGATGGAATTGGTCAGATAGTATGACCACATATAGCGCGCGGCAATGAAAAAGGGCGACCCGCTGGCCGCCCTTCCTTCGATTAAAGCTTATCGCTCAACTTAATTCGGTGTGATGATGATCTCGACACGGCGGTTTGCCTGGCGGCCCGCATCAGTTTGGTTTGTCGCAACAGGTTGATCTTCACCCGCACCAGTAGCGCGCAAACGGTTCGCAGGAACGCCTGCGTTTATCAAAACAGAGGTGACCGCTTGTGCGCGGCGCTGTGACAGGTCAACGTTAAACGCTGCATCACCCACGCTGTCCGTATGCCCAACAACGTTTACCGTTGTGTCAGGATAGCGGTTGATAGAGCTGGCAAGCGTGCCCAAATCTGCCGTAGACGCGCCCGATACAGTTGTGGAATTTGTCGCGAACAAAATGTCCTGCGGCAAGGTCACAACAAGGTTGGTCCCGTTGTTCACGATCCCTACGTTGCCGCCCATTTCCGCGCGGAGCTCTTCTTCTTGGCGGTCAAGGAAGTTACCGATGCCCCCACCAGCAAGCGCGCCAATTGCCGCGCCTTTGATTGCGTTGCTGCGGCGTTCGTCAGCGCTATCGCCGGAAATAATGCCTGCGAGGGCGCCAACGCCCGCCCCAATCGCAGCGCCGCTACGTGCCTTGATATTGCCATTCGGTCCATCCGCTGAACACGCCGCCGTCAGCGCCATTGCGCCAGCTGCCATCACCATTGGGAATTTCATCATTGTCATAGTCTCGGTTCCATTGCCGTTATGCGCCCCGCAGGGCATTCCTGTATGACCGCAATATGCGTGAAACGGCGATGCTATCCAATAACCAAACCAAAAACTGCGGATTTCCGCCTATGTTGTTAACCTAAGCCGCCCCATCGACACGCGCAGATTCCCAAGCTAACAGCGCCCGCTTGACCGGCAGCCCCCAATGGTATCCGCCCAATGCCCCTGACTTACGCAAAGCGCGGTGGCACGGGATCAGCAGGCTAACAGGGTTCCGCCCTACCGCAGTGCCGACGGCGCGCACGGCCTTTGGGCGGCCGATGGATTGGGCGATCTCTGAGTAGGTTGTCACATGCCCAGAAGGGATCCGCAAAAGTGCTTCCCAAACTTGAAGCTGAAACGGCGCGCCGATCATATGCAAAGAGGCGTCCCCCGACAGCCCTAGCGCAGCATGGGTCCAGCTGGCGATTGCGTTCGGGTTTTCGACATAGGTGGCCTTTGGCCAGCGGGAGGTCAAATCGGCCATCGCGACGTCTGGTCCAAATTCTGCGCTGAAAGCTAGGCCGCAAATACCCCGATCCGTGCCCATTGAAAGGGCCGGACCAAATGGGCTGTCAAACCAACCGTAGTTGACTGTCAGACCTTCACCCGCGCGGGCGAAATCCCCGGGGCTCATCGCCTCCCATTTGACGAATAGATCATGCAGTCTGCCAGAGCCGGACAAGCCAATCTCAGCCGCGGTTTCAAGTGTCGTGAAGCGATCGCGCAAAAGCGATTTGGCGTGGTCTAATGCCAAATACTGCTGATAGCGTTTTGGCGAAATGCCGACCCATTGCGAGAATAATCGCTGAAAATGTGCAGGGCTCATGTCCATATGCGCCGCAAGCGCGTCGAGCGTAAGGGGATGTTGCGTCGCCCCATCGATGTAATCGATGGCCCGACGCATGACCTCAAAATGATAGGTGTTCTGTTCTTCCATAAACCAAGGTTAGGCGATTCCCCCCGTTGTCGGCGACCCGAAAATTGCGCATAGTTTGTGTCATGGCAAAACAACTTGATTATCATACGATACGCGAGATCTTCGAACGCTTCCACGAGGCAGAAGCGGAACCCAAAGGCGAGCTTGAACATGTGAATGTTTTCACATTGTGCGTCGCGGTCGCCCTTTCCGCCCAAGCCACTGACGCGGGGGTAAACAAAGCAACGCGCGGGCTGTTCGCTATCGCGGACACACCGCAAAAGATGTTGGATCTTGGGCTCGAAGGCGTGACCGAGCATATCAAAACCATTGGACTGTTCCGGCAAAAGGCCAAGAACGTCATCAAAATGTCCCAACTTTTGGTCGATGAATTCGACGGCGTGGTTCCAAATTCAAGGGCGGCGCTTCAGTCCCTTCCTGGCGTCGGACGAAAAACCGCGAATGTGGTTCTTAACATGTGGTGGGGCCAGCCGGCCCAAGCTGTCGATACCCATATTTTTCGGGTAGGTAATCGCAGTGGTATTGCCGTTGGCAAAGATGTTGATGCTGTGGAACGCGCGGTTGAAGATCATATTCCTGCCGATTTTCAATTGCACGCACACCACTGGCTAATCTTGCATGGCCGGTATACCTGCGTGGCGAGAAAACCGAAATGCGCGGCCTGTTTGATCCGCGATTTGTGCATGTTTGAGGATAAGAACCTATGAAGAAGTTTCAAGTTGTCGGGATCGGCAACGCCATGGTCGATATTTTGTCGCGCGCAGATGATGCATTCTTGGCAAAGGCCGGTATTGAAAAAGGTATTATGCAACTGATCAATATGGAGCGTGCGGTCGCGCTCTATGACCAGATTGGCCCGGCGACCGAAGTATCCGGTGGGTCAGCCGCCAACACCATCGCGGGTATCGCACACCTTGGCGGGCGCACGGCCTATGTCGGGAAGGTTAAGGATGATCAGCTCGGCGCAATCTTCGCTCACGATCTACGTGCACAAGGTGCCGTTTACGAAACTGCCTTCGCCCCAAAGGATGCTGTGGACGAAACCGGACGTTGCACGATTCTGGTGACCCCTGATGGCGAGCGGTCCATGAACACATATCTGGGGGTGACAGAGTTTCTGTCGCCGGATGACATCGATGAAGCCCAAATGGCAGAGGCGGATTGGATCTACCTCGAAGGCTATCGTTTCGATGGACCAGAAAGCCACGCCGCATTCGCCAAAGCGATTGCCGCCTGCACGGCCGCCGGAGGACGTGTTTCGTTAACATTGTCCGATCCGTTTTGTGTCAGCCGCCACCGCGATGCATTTCGCGCAATGATCAAAGCCGATGTTGACCTGCTTTTCTGTAACCGCGCGGAAATGTTGTCGATGTATGAAACTGACGACTTTGACGCGGCTCTGTCCCAAGCTGCTTCAGAAATCGCGATTGTTGCGTGCACAGACGCCGAGAACGGTGCGCATGTATTGGCCGAAGGTCAGAGGTGGCACATTCCAGCTGAACCAGTTCAGATTGTCGATGCGACAGGTGCGGGCGATCTGTTTGCTGGGGCTTTCCTTTGGGCGCTGACCAATAGCTACAGTTTGGATGATTGTGCACGCATTGGGAATATCGCCGCGGCTGAGGTGATTAGTCATATTGGTGCCCGTCCGGAAACAAACCTGAATACGCTCATCGCGCAAGCGGGCTTATTTAAACAGTAGTCGCCAAGCCGATGGGGCAGAGCCTCCGGCGGACATATTTATGCTCTGAAAAACGATGGTGCGCTGCACGCCCTTAGTCGCCAGGCGCAGGGGGCGGTGCAGCGGCTTTTTCGTCGACGGTCATCGGCATGTCGGCCTGTACCGTAACATAATCCAATCGAACACTGGTTAATTGCGCGTTAACGCCCCGCTTTTTCCGAGTGACAATAGGTTGGGGGTGAGGCCGAAGGCCGAGGGGGCTAGCCCCCTATTCGCCTAGCTTTGCATGGACTTCTTTTAAATCAATCTCGCCAATTGGCATTTTATTGGATGGATCATCAAAGTCGTATTGGAAGAGTTGGAAATCCTTTTTGTAAATTTCCCACATCAGGTGCATTGACATATCGTCGAAATAATCCTCGACGGGGTGCAACCGTTTCGGCCCATGTCCTTCGCTTTCATTAAAACGGGGAATCCCGTTGATGTCGACTTTGCTCGGGGTGTCGATCTGGTCGAGCACGCTTTGCATGCCGTCGTTGAACTGTTCAGTCTAAAAGATGTTGTCGTAACGCCCGCCGTTCACAATGAACGTCGAGATATGTCCCGACATTGCCGACCAATGGATATCGGGCTCCATTGGGCGGCGCCAGCGGATGGTGTCGCGTGCAAAGAGCAAAAAGCGCCGGAAAGACTTGATCTGGTCGAATTCAAAACCGGTTTCAGGATCACCGACTTCAATTCCGTACTTCTGGATCAAGAGCGGGACCAAATTGCCGCGATACCGGCGACCATTGCGCTGAATTCCGCAGATTTTGTCGAAGAAGGAAGAAAGGATCCGCGTATAGGGATTACGGACACATGTGAATGAATAGCTGTTATGAGCTTTCACGTTGGCGGTAATCAAAGGCTGGCTTTGGTCCATTGCCCATTTGTGCATACCGCCAGTGGCGTCATGAATGTCCCCGTCGAAGAACTCGCCGTGGTCGGAATAATACATAATCTGCCCGATCGTCGAACACGCGCATTTCGGAACGACGCGGTAGACTACGCTTTCGCTTTCGGTCATCCAAGTGCCGGGAAAACCCATGTGCTTCTCTCCAATTTGGCCCGAACGGGGGCCGACTATGACGTTTACGTCATAGATCACCAGTATGTGCAAAGAAACCCTGTATATTCAATGCGTGTTCAATGTATTAAATGTAAACAGTCCTGCAAGCCGAGGTAAACCGTTTCTGATATGGCAAAAATTGCTTTCATCCTTCTGTGTCACAAAGACCCCGCAGCGATTATCCAGCAGGCTGAGCAATTGACAGCTGTCGGGGATTTTATTTCGATTCACTTTGATGCCAGCGCACCCGCCGCGGCATTTGAGATGATCAAGACGGCCCTTGATGATAATCCCAACGTCGTTTTTGCCAAAAAGAGGATAAAATGTGGCTGGGGCGAATGGTCGTTGGTGCAGGCGACGCTTTACGCAGTGGAGGCAGCAGTTGACGCGTTTCCGCGCGCCACCCATTTTTACATGGTGTCCGGCGATTGCATGGCGATCAAATCGGCAACTTTTGCGCATAATTTTCTAGATAGCAAAGACTGTGATTACGTTGAGAGTTTTGATTATTTCGAAAGCGATTGGATCAAGACGGGCTGGAAAGAAGAGCGACTGATCTACCGCCATTTCTTTAACGAGCGCACCCAGAAACGCCGTTTTTACGGGTCGTTTAAGTTGCAGCGTAGGCTTGGCATCACACGCGAGGTCCCCGCAGATATTCAAGTGATGATCGGGTCACAATGGTGGGTGTTGCGCCGTCGCACCATTGAATGGATCATCGACTTTACCAAAAAGCGCAAAGACGTGATGCGGTTTTTCCGCACGACTTGGATTCCCGACGAGACGTTTTTCCAAACTCTTGTCCGCCATCTTGTACCCAGCAACGAAATCGAAACGCGCACGATGACGTTTTTGATGTTCACTGAATACGGCATGCCGGTGACCTTCTATAACGATCATTATGACATGCTGCTGAGCCAAGACAGTTTGTTTGCCCGAAAAATTAGCCCCGAAGCGACAGACCTAAAGACCCGTCTGGGTAAACTTTATGCATCAGATCGGGATGATTTTAAGGTGTCAAACGAGGGTCGTGGGCTTTTCAAGTTCCTAAGTGGGCGAGGCCGCATTGGCCGTCGTTTTGCCACACGATTTTGGGAAACGGAAACCTCGCTGGGGCGTGAACGCGAGTTGCTGATCATTGCTTGTAAGAAATGGCATGTCGCCAAGCGGCTCGTTGAATCCATTCGCAAACATACCGACGTTCCTGCGATTGAATATTTGTTCAATGAACAAGATGCGTCCCTACCGGACTTGGGCGGTATTCAAAGTAACCTTGGCAAACGGACCCGCCACCGCCGCGCATTGATGCGAATGTTATTTGATTATCATGACACCAACCGACTTATCATTTGCCTTGATACGGCCAGCCTTGATTTGATGCAGGACTTTTTTAACGACAGGTCCACGGTCAAACTGTTGGAAATTGAGTGTAGCCTAACCGATGACTATCTAATCGGGCATGCGCGTCGGGTTGGGCTTGCTGGCGACGAGACGTCAGAAGACACATTGGCCCAATTGCTCCCTACGATCCGCTATGATGTGCTGTTTGAAAGTGACCGCATCCGCGACGAAGGTTTCGCCAATTACCACCGTATTTCTGAGAGCAATGACCATAACGTCAATGCTGGACCAATTGGCCAGTTCTTAACTGTTGACGACGAAACCGCCCGCAAGATTGCGGATACTCCCCATCTATTTGTTGACTAAAGGCTAAGACCGATGACCTTCGACTATGACGACCAGAACATTTTCGCCAAAATCCTGCGGGGCGAAATCCCGAACCAGACTGTGTTTGAAAACGAACATGCGCTTGCATTTCGTGACATCAACCCGCAAGCGCCCGTCCATGTTTTGGTGATCCCCAAGGGCCCCTATGTCAGTATCGACGATTTTGCCGCCAATGCCGGCGCCGACGAGCAAGTTGGGTTCTTTGCCGCTGTCGCGGCGGTGTGCGACGCTGGCGTAGATGAAGGTTTCCGTGCGATTGCGAACACACGCATACATGGCGTGCAGGACGTGCCGCATTTCCACATGCATATCATTGGCGGTGCCCAATTGGGGCGGATGTTGCCGCAATAATCGCCTTCGGCGAGAGTATTTGAAACAATGCGAGGCGGGGCTAATTTTTGGTTAATGCCAAGAAGACGTCTTCAAGATCCGATTGTTCTGTCGTGATGTCCTTGATTTCGATCCGCGCATTGCGGATCAGGTCAAGCACGGCATCGGCGCTTGTCACGCTTGATTTATAAGTGAAGGCAAGTTTGCCGTCGTCGCGTTTTACGCCCGTTATTGTTGGCGGTAGCGGAGGGAGATCGCTGTCACTGGCCGGGCTAATCACTAGAGTCTTATGGTCCAATCGTCCCAGTAGGTTTGCGGTGCTATCGCGGACAATCAGTTTTCCGTGGTTGATGATACCGATGTCATCGCAAATTGCTTCTGCTTCTTCCAAATAGTGCGTCGTTAGAATGATCGTGACCCCTTGGGCATTCAATGCGCGCACATTGTCCCACAGCATATTGCGTAGTGCGATATCCACACCAGCGGTGGGTTCGTCCAACACAAGGATTTGCGGCGAATGCACCAGCGCCTTCCCGAGCAAAAGCCTGCGCCGCATGCCCCCAGAGAGCGACCGGGCGTAGGCGTTGGCCTTGTCCGACAACCCGATCAGCTCGAGGATTTCCGCAGTTTTGCGTTGGGATTTCGGCACACCGTAAAGCCCAGCCTGTACGTCGAGGGACCCCGCTGGTGTGAAAAACGGGTCGAGATGCGGTTCTTGTGGCATGATACCGATAGACGCACGGGATTGGCGCGGATTGCTGTCTTGGTCAAAGCCCCAAATCTTTACCGAACCTTCGGTTTTGGTCACTAACCCGGCAAGGATGTTGATTAGCGTCGATTTTCCCGCCCCATTCGGTCCGAGCAGCCCGAAAATCGCACCGCGTGGAATATTCAGATCGATGCCGTGCAGCGCGGTTTTTGCGTCGGACTTGCCCGTGGCGGCATATGTCTTTTTCAGACCCGCAATTTCGATGGCATTGGGTGTCATGTGCGGCTTTCCTAGCATGTGGGCGTTGTGCTATGGGATGTTTAAAGCGAGCCGACCGCCGCCACAACCAGACAGGACCAAGCTATGACCACACCAGCCCCAGAAACCCGTATCGTCAACGAATATCGCGTGGCTTGTGATGGTGGCGAAGGGGGCCATCCGCGTGTTTGGTTGCAAATCCCCGGTGATGTCGGCTGGGTGGAATGCCCATATTGTGACGCCAAGATTGTGCACAAAGATTTCGAAGGCAAAGTTTGATGGCCAAGCGTATCGTTATTTCCAGCGACCATGCAGATATTCCAATGCGACAAGCGATTGCCGCGCATATCGAAGCCAAAGGTTTTGAGGTCAAGGACATCGGACCTGCGACCAATGAAAGCACGGACTACCCGAAACACGGACAGGCCGCGGCGCAATTGGTCGCGTCGGGCGATTGTGATCTGGGCATCATCGTTTGCGGCACGGGCCAAGGCATTATGATGTCTGCCAATAAGGTCACAGGTATTCGCTGTGGCGTTTGTTCCGACACGTTTTCAGCGCGCATGATCCGCCAGCATAACAATGCAAACATGTTGTCCATGGGCGCACGGGTGATTGGCCTCGGGCTTGCGCTTGATATCGTAGATGCGTTTTTGTCTGCCGAATTCGAGGGCGGCCGCCATGCCACCCGCGTGGATATGATCGAAGGTTAGGGTATTCGCTGGCGACCTTTGGGCGGCTGTGGCAAACTGCGGCAGACCACACCAAAGGAGCCAGCAATGACCCAAAAATTCGGTAAGGGATGCCACCTGCATCTGATTGATGGCTCTGCTTTCATTTTCCGCGCTTATCACGCGCTGCCACCGCTGACGCGGAAATCTGACGGGTTGCCTGTTGGCGCTGTCAGCGGTTTTGTGAATATGCTGCAACGCTATATTGAAACAAATTCCGGCCCTGATGCCGCGACCCATGTTGCCGTGATTTTCGACAAAGGCAGCCATACGTTCCGCAACGAAATGTACGATCAATACAAGGCGAACCGCGACGCCATGCCAGAGGATTTGCGCCCGCAAATGCCTCTGACACGCGAAGCGACCCGCGCGTTCAATATTGCCTGCGAAGAAATCGAAGGGTTCGAGGCCGATGACATCATCGCCACGCTTGCCCATCAGGGGCGCAATGCAGGCGGACGGGTGACGATCCTGTCGTCGGATAAAGACTTGATGCAGTTGGTGGGTGACGGCGTTGAAATGCTCGACCCAATGAAGAACAAGCGCATTGATCGCGACGGTGTTGTTGAAAAATTCGGCGTGCAACCTGAACGCGTTGTCGATGTGCAGGCGCTTGCCGGTGATAGTGTCGATAACGTGCCCGGTGCGCCGGGGATCGGGATTAAGACCGCTGCACTTTTGATCAACGAATATGGTGATCTTGAAAGTCTGTTGGACCGTGCCGAGGAAATCAAACAGCCCAAGCGTCGCCAGACATTGATCGACAATCGGGCGCAGATTGAGCTGTCCAAACGATTGGTGCAGCTAGATTGCGATATGGAACTGCCGTTTGATCTGGACAGCATGGAAATCAAGGATGCGGTGCCTGATGACCTGCTGGGATTCTTGGCCAAAATGGAATTCCGCACCATCGTGAAGCGCGTGGCGGATCGGTTCGGTGCTGCGGCCCCTGTGATCGAAGATGCACGTCCCGTGCCAGAAGCGGCAGAGGCCGTTCCTTTTGATGCGGATGCCTATGAAAAAGTCAGCGATGTGGCGGCATTACAAACGTGGATCGACCGGATTTATGCGCGCGGCTATGTGGCGGTGGATACCGAAACCACGGCGCTCAATGAAATGCGCGCAGACCTGGTGGGCATATCGCTATGCGTCGAGGCGGGGCAGGCGTGTTACATTCCGCTGACCCACAAGGCCGCAGCCCAAGATGATTTGTTTGGGTCCGATGCCCGTGCCGAAGGGCAGATGGATTTCGACGCATGTCTTACGATGCTCAAACCCGTATTCGAAGATGAGACGATCATCAAAATCGGGCAGAATATGAAGTATGACGCCAAGATTTTTGCGCGCAATGGCGTGACCGTGGCACCTATCGACGACACGATGTTGATGTCTTATGCGATGAACGGCGGGTTGCATAATCACGGCATGGACCTGTTGTCCGAACGTTATCTTGGGCATACGCCGATCCCGATTAAGCCGCTGTTGGGCACGGGGAAATCTGCGATCACCTTTGACCGCGTGCCAATTGACGATGCGGTGAAATATGCCGCCGAAGACGCGGATATCACACTGCGCTTGTGGCAGATGTTCAAACCGTTGCTGCATACCAAACAGGTGACGACTGTTTACGAGACGCTAGAGCGACCGCTGGTGCCTGTGTTGGCGCAGATGGAAATGCATGGCGTGAAGGTGGACCGTGATACGCTAAGCCGGATGTCGAACGGATTTGCCCAGAAAATGGCGGGGCTAGAAGACGAAATCCAAGAGCTGGCGGGCCGCAAGTTTAATGTCGCATCACCCAAGCAGTTGGGCGAGATCATGTTTGACGAATTGGGGCTAGAAATGCCTGATGGCAAGAAGCCAGCGAAGGGTAAAACAGGGGCATACTCCACGGGTGTGGATGTGCTTGAAGACCTTGCCACGATTCACGACTTGCCGCGCCGAATTTTGGACTGGCGGCAATTGGCGAAGCTGAAATCAACCTATACCGACGCTTTGCAGGACCACATCAATGCCGATACGGGGCGCGTGCATACGTCCTATTCGATCGCCGGTGCGAACACGGGGCGGTTGGCCTCTACTGATCCGAACCTACAGAATATCCCAGTGCGGTCCGAAGAGGGGCGGCGCATTCGCGAGGCTTTTGTCGCGGATGAAGGTAAGGTTTTGGTAAGCCTTGATTACAGCCAGATCGAGCTGCGTATTCTGGCCCATGTCGCGGGAATTGATGCGTTGAAACAGGCGTTCAAAGACGGCGTCGATATCCATTCACAGACCGCATCAGAGATGTTTGATGTGCCACTGGATGAAATGACGCCAGATATCCGATCACAGGCAAAGGCGATCAATTTTGGCGTGATTTACGGAATTTCTGGTTTTGGCTTGGCGCGTAACTTGCGCATTCCACGCAAAGAGGCGCAGGGGTTCATTGATCGTTATTTCGAAAGGTTCCCCGGCATTCGGACCTATATGGATCAGACTGTGCAGTTTGCCAAAGACCATAGCTACGTCGAAACGTTATTTGGACGCCGGATCAATACTCCTGAGATAAATGCCAAAGGGCCGCAAGCGGGCTTTGCCAAACGTGCGGCGATCAACGCTCCGATCCAAGGGACTGCGGCGGATGTGATCCGTCGTGCGATGATCCGGATGCCGGACGCAATTGCGGATATTCCAGCCAAAATGCTGCTGCAGGTCCACGATGAACTGATTTTCGAAGTGAAGGCAGAAGCAGCCGACGATCTGATTGCGGTAGCCCGGAATGTGATGGAAAACGCGTCTGATCCGGCGGTGAAGCTGGATGTGAAGCTGGCCGTTGACGCGGGGCAAGGGGCAAGCTGGGCAGAGGCCCATTAGGGCGATGGGTTGAAACCCATCCTACGAAATTGCGCCAAAGGGCAGGGGGAGGAACCCGCCCTTTGGCGTATTGTGTTTAGTTGACGGCTTTTTCCTCGATCAGGTTTGCGTCCGTGGTGCCAGCAGAGGCGATTTTGATTTGGCGCGGTTTGAGTGCCTCGGGCACTTCACGCGTCAGATCAATGTGCAGCATGCCGTTTTCATGAATCGCACCTGTCACGCGGACGTGGTCGGCGAGGTGGAATTTCCGCTCGAACGCACGGGTTGCAATACCGCGGTGCAGGTAGGTTTTGTCGACCTCATCACCCTTGCGCGCGGTAACGTGAAGGTCGCGATCTTTGACTTCGATGGCCAGATCGTTTTCGCCGAAACCAGCGACCGCAATTGAAATGCGCCATGCATCATCGGCGGTTTTTTCGATGTTATAGGGTGGGTAGCTCGTGTTCGTCGCTTCCTTGGCCAAAGCCCGATCCATCAGATCAGCGATTTGGTCAAAGCCAACGGTGGCACGGTAAAGTGGGGTCAGGTCGAATGTACGCATGGTCAATCCTTTATCAAGCGATACCAAATGTTTAGCCTTCCATCGTGGACAGGCCATAGTTTGCATGGACCCGATTTTCGGCGTCCATAGCATCTATGTGGGAACGGGATTTTCACAATTCAAGGGGTGCGTTTTGGCGCCTGTGTCGGAGCCTCCGGCGGGGATATTTGACAACCAAAGAGTGTTAGGGGCGCACGAATTTGGCGCCGCCTTCGCTGCGTTGTCCGTTGGTGATAATTTGCCGCGCGCCGGTATCAGCCGCATTTGCAAAGCGCGTCAACAGCGTTGCCAGCGGTTGTTGTAGCGACGTGCCGATCGAGATTTTTTCACCGTTCACTTCGGCCATCGCAGAGACAACAGAGACGATTTCAATTTCACCGTTTTCCAGCCGGAAGACAGGTGCGCCCGATGAGCCAAAGTTGATGTCACAGGTCATCAAAAGAACGCCGTCTTGTCGCCCGATCACGCTACATATTTCTTGCAGGCTAGGCGTGTTGGCCCTGTCTTTCCCGTAAGACACAATGCCGATTTCATCGCCTGCTTGGGGGCGGCTTGCGATTGGATACGGTTTGATCCGCCCGTCGCGAATAGGTTGATCAAGTTCCAAGATCGCGATGTCACTGGCAATTTCAGCGGTGTTTCTGTTGGTCCCGTCGTGCATGTAATCGGGGTGCGCCATAATGCGCCTGATGCCGCGCGAGGCTTCTGACCGGCCGTCGCGAAGCCCTGCTTCAAATATGAACCGCGAAGGGTCGATTGGGCGTCCAGCGTCGTCGTATACGCAATGCGCCGCGGTCAGGATCAATTGATGTTGGATCAAGGCGGCGGTGCAGAACCCTTGGCCTACGATGTCCAATCTGCCCACCGCTTCCCAGCCTTTGCTGTCATCACGCGTCTGCAATGTGACCAACTGGCTGTCATCCGCAGCCGTAGATGTTCCAAGGCAAAGTGCAATGATGATGGCCAGAAACCGCATGTCGTCCTCTTGGGTGTTTGCGCGGTTATTGTCCGCACTTGCGGCAATTATATGGCATTAACGTAGAATTGGCACCTGTGGATTTCGTCCAGCTTGGTGATCCAGCCCGGCGGGGCGTGGCCCGCCTGTGGCCCAATCCAAAAGCTCGACCGTGTGCACGATGGGCACGTCCGTGGCCGACCCGATTTGCATCATGCACCCAATGTTTCCGGCGGCAATAATGTTGGGCTGCAGCGCCTCTAGTGTTTCGACCTTGCGCGTTTTCAGCTGACCGGAAATTTCTGGCTGCATCAGGTTATAGGTGCCGGCAGAGCCGCAGCACAGGTGGCTGTCGGCTGGTTCCAGAACAGTGAAACCAGCGCGCTTCAAAAGCGTTTTGGGGTGCGTTTTGATTTGCTGTCCGTGCTGTAACGAGCAAGCTGCGTGATAGGCGACTTTTTCACCGCTCGCCCCGTTTTCAGGCAGATCGAGCTTCATCAACACTTCAGACACATCCATCGCGATGGCGGAAACGCGCGCGGCGTCGGCAGCCAGATCGGTGTTGCGGAACATGTGACCATAATCCTTAACGGTTGTGCCGCAGCCGGATGTGTTGATGACAATCGCATCCAGCCCTGCGTCCATTTCCGCGATCCATGCCCGTATGTTTTTCGCTGCCGTCGCATGGCTTTCGCTTTCCTTGCCCATGTGGTGAGTAAGTGCGCCGCAACATCCTTGGCCCTCGGGGATGACAACCTCTGCACCCAGCCGCGTCAAAAGCCGGATTGTGGCGTCATTGATATCCGTGTTCAGCGCGCGCTGGGCGCAGCCTGTCATGAGCGCGACGCGCATCTTTTTTTCGGCCACGGCAAAGGTCTGTGGGTCGTCATTGCGCGATACAGGCGGGATCACCTTGGGTGCCATAGCGATCATTGCACGCAATCGCGGGTCGGGGATGAGGTGGGCAAAGGGCCGCGCGATCTTTGCCCCGAGCAACGCAAGCCGAAACCGATTTGGATAGGGCAGAATTCGTGCGAGCACCCAACGCAAGGCCCTGTCGGACATTGGCCGCTTGTAGGTTTGTTCGATATAGGCTCGCGCGTGATCGACAAGGTGCATGTAATGCACTCCCGACGGGCATGTCGTCATACAGGCAAGGCAAGACAAGCAGCGATCGATATGCATGACCGTTTTGGGGTCGGGCACACGCTCGTTTTCGAGCATGTCTTTGATTTGGTAGATGCGTCCACGAGGGCTATCTAACTCGTCCCCAAGGATTTGATATGTTGGACAGGTCGCGGTGCAAAACCCGCAATGCACACATGCGCGCAGGATGTCATTGGACCGTTTTGTCGCTGGATCAGTCAGCTGCTCTGGCGTGAAGGTGGTTTGCATCAGCCCATAATCCCTGTGTTCAATATACCGCGTGGGTCAAACTTGGCGCGCAGGCCGGTTGCAATTGCATCCAGTGGCGCGGGCTCTGGATGGAATGTCTGGCCTGTTCCGCGGATGAGCGTCGCATGGCCTGGCGTTTGTCCCATCGCGACACGCACGTCGGTACCAATTGGACAGAGTGCCCAGATCAATCCGCCGCCCCAATCGTATTGCACCGCATCGGCGCCGATTTTTGCCGCAACGGCGGCGGCGTCGGAAGGTTTGACAGAAATGCGCCAAACATCGCCCTGTTTTCCGGCAAAGGCTGTGACATCGCGTATCGCGGCCCAGTCGCCGTCAATTGCCTGCAATGTCCCGAAAGGAGCCAAAACCTTTGTCATTTCTTGGGTGCGATAGGCAACAGACGCCTCAAAGCCTTCAAGTCTGAACTGGGTGACCGTACGGGAAGGATCATGGGCAACGCCCGTAACCTCGAACGGTGACCCAAGAGCGGCAGACATTGCGCGAATGGCTGTTGCGTCGTCCAGTCCAAGAAGGGCAAGCGTTACTTCTGTTTCTACTGCAGGAAGAACTTTGAACGCGACTTCGGTTAACACGCCAAGTGTGCCATAAGCTCCGGCCATCAGCTTGACCAAATCATATCCGGTCACGTTCTTCATCACGCGGCCACCGTTTTTTACGATTGTGCCACGGCCGTCAACAAACCGAACGCCCAACAAAAAATCGCGGCACGCGCCTACAGAAATCCGACGTGGCCCAGATACGTTCGCGGCAACAACGCCGCCAATTGTGGGCGTGCCGGTGGTGCCCATCAGCGGACGATGATCCATCGGCTCGAACGCAAGCCGCTGGTTCTTTGCGGCCAACACATCCTCAATTTCGGAAACCGGTGTCCCTGCTTGCGCAACAAGCGTCAATGCACCTGGCTCGTGCAACGTCACACCGGAAAGACCAGCAGTCGACAAGACCTCGCCTACGCAATGACCAATCGGGCGGGTGCCACCACCGACAATACGCAACGGGCCCGTTGCGCCTTTGACCATTTCACTCAGCTCAATTTCAGTTGTTGGTGTCATGTTCTCTTCTTCTGGCCAAAAGTACCTCGGGGGTTTGGGGGCAGCGCCCCCGCGGGTTTTGTCAAAAACCCATTACGCGACGCGGCGCGGGGCAGATGCGTCCAAAGGAAACACCTTAGCCGCGTTCAATAACCACTTCGGGTCAAACACATCCTTCACAGCCATCTGTGCTTCGAGATCAGCAGTGTTAAACTGCACATGCATCAGATCGCGTTTCTCAATGCCGACACCGTGTTCGCCCGTCAGGCAACCGCCGACTTCGACACATAATTTTAGGATCTCGGCACCAAATGCTTCGCAGAGTTCCAAGTCGCCCTCTTTATTGGCATCAAACAGAATAAGCGGATGCATATTGCCGTCACCAGCGTGAAACACATTGCCCACGCCAAGTCCGAATTCCTCGGACATCTCGCTAATGCGGCGCAAAACATATGGCAGCTCGGACACGGGAATTGTGCCGTCCAGACACATATAGTCATTGATCTGCCC
Organism: Yoonia sp.; assembly: GCA_965660685.1. Lineage (GTDB taxonomy): Bacteria > Pseudomonadota > Alphaproteobacteria > Rhodobacterales > Rhodobacteraceae > Yoonia. The sequence continues at coordinate 73,313 of CBFIAX010000006.1, forward strand.
CATGGCGCCAAAGGCAGATTTGCGACCCAACCAAATGCGGCCCGCTTCATCTGCATCACGGGCTTCGCGAACTTCAACAGGGTTATGCTTCGACGCTATCTCCATGATCAGGGCGAGCTGGGCGTCGATCTCTGCTTCTGACCCTTCGACTTCAATAATGAGCAACGCTTCGCACATCGGGTAACCTGCATGGGCGAAATTCTCTGTGGCCTCGATGCAAGGGCGGTCCATGAATTCGATGGCGACGGGCAACACACCAGCTTGGATAATGTCTGTGACAACTTGGCCCGCAACTTCAGAACTGTCGTACCCCATCAAAACGGGGCGTGCGCCTTCGGGTTTGGGCAAAATGCGCAATGTGGCTTCGGTAACTACGCCCAATTGCCCTTCGGACCCGCAGATCACACCCAGCAAGTCCAGACCTGCAGCATCTAAATGGCCACCGCCAATTTCAACAATCGTGCCATCCATCATGACCATCGTGACGCCCATTAGGTTGTTGGTCGTGACACCATATTTCAGGCAATGCGCCCCACCCGAATTCATCGCGATATTGCCCGCGATGGCACAGGCCAGCTGGCTAGACGGGTCGGGCGCATAGAAAAATCCGTCTTCTTCGACTGCGCCGGTGACTGACAGATTCGTACGGCCCGTTTGAACGCGGATATAGCGGTCAGAATAGTTCGTTTCGATCACGTCGTTCATTTTGGCCACGCCAAGAATGACACAATCAGCTGTAGGCAAGGCGCCACCGGCCAACGACGTGCCGGACCCGCGCGGGACAACGGGCACGTCGAACTCGTGGCAAATGCGCAGGACTGCGGCAACCTCATCGGTGTTCGCAGGCAAGACGGCACACATAGGCGGGCAGCGATATGCGGTCAGCCCGTCACATTCATAGGCCCGTGTCTGGGCCTCATCGGCGATCACGGCATCAGCAGGAAGCACGGCGCGCAAGCTCTCTACGATCTGCTTTTTGCGCGCAATGATACGGGCATTTGGGGCTGGCATTCGCATGACGACTCTCCAATAGGGGTAATTGGTAAATAAATATAACCAATTTTTGCGGATGGCAAGTTTTTCGACGAGGCGCTACGCTGTCACCATGGAAATGTTTAATATTGCTGCCCTATTGCAGCCGCTTGATATGGTTGCGACGGCATATGTGGTCGCGACATGGTTCGCCCTTGGGTATTTGATCGAACACCCGCCGAAATCGCGACCTTCGGTGACCGTTCTCGTGTCCGAGCGCAGGCGCGATTGGATGCGTGTTTTCGTGACAAGACAGCCCCGGATTTTCGACAGTCAGATCTTGGCAAGCCTACGCCAAGGAACGTCCTTTTTTGCCTCGACATGCATTTTTGCAATCGGGGGCGTTTTGGCTTTGGCCAAAAATACCGACCCGCTAGTTGGCGTCGCCCAAGAGATTACGGCGACCACGACGCCGGTATTATTGATCGAGCTTAAGCTGGCCTTTGTCGCGCTTTTTCTTACGACCGCATTTTTGAAATTTGTCTGGGCAAACCGTGTCTTTGGCTATTGCGCCGTGATGATGTCAGCTGTGCCAAATGATCCTAGCGACCCGTTGGCCCACCACCGTGCGCAACAAGCAGCAGAGCTAAACATCCGCGCTGCGATGAATTTCAATCGTGGACTACGGGCGATGTATTTTGCGCTGGGCGCTTTGGCGTGGTTGCTTGGTGCTGTGCCGTTAATGGTTGCCGCGACTGTGGTGATCTGGATCGTTTGGTCGCGTGAATTCGCCTCTATCCCGCGCGATATTCTGTTGAAGGACGATCCAACGCAGGATGGGTTTTAACCCATCTTGCGCCCTTCACGCAGCCAAGCGGCAATCGACAAAAGCCCTGCCAAAACCAAAAATAACCAGGCTGGTAGCACAGGCGCAGTGCTAACATCTGTGGTTTGGTAGGCTCCGCGCGGCGTAATCCCGATCCATCCGCGCCCAGCTGCGGGTCGCCCTTCGCGCACCAGTCTTACAGACATATCGCCATTTTGTATCGCCAAGATGCCACCGCGTGTACCGTCGACTGCATCGCGGAGTATTTCGCCCGACGCAATCGTCTGCTCGAACTCTCGCGGTGCTGCGGGGCCAAGCGCGATGACGGCGTCCTTGTCTGCTTCTGCCAGACGGTACAGGCCTACATCCGGGGCCGTCCAAACCGTTTCAAACCGGCCTGGGCTGACTTCTTCTAACGGCAAAACGGTTTCGGTCCCATCTGGATGCGTCACGGTAACATCGCCCACGTCATCCGACAGGGTCCGGCGGATGATGCGCATGGATTGGCCGTTGGGTTCGGCGAACAACGCCTCTTCTTCCAGATCAGGTTCTTTCATCATCCAATGGGCCAAACGGCGCAACAATTCCAATTGCGGGCCGCCGCCTTCAAAACCGCGATCCCATAGCCATGACTGATCGGATGCGATCAAGGCCACACGGCCTTCGCCGATCCGGTCGAGGGTTAACAATGGGCGATCATCCAAACCTGACATGACGGTCGCGGCGTCTGGTGGAACGATCACATCGACCAGCCGGAACCAGCGGCCCCAACCGGGGCTACCGTCTTCGGTTTTTGGGGCGAAGGCGGGCAAGCCTTCGGTCACGGGATGGCGTGCGCCTAGATCGGTGATTTGCGGGGTATAGCCCTTTTCAAATACCCGTGCTGTCGGTGCACCTGGCAAAATTTCATTCAGCGATGACCGAAAGATGCTTTCGGCCCCGCCATATTCCGGCCCAGACGATACAAGCAACGCGCCACCATTGGTCACATAGTCGCGAATGCTGTCGAAATACTGCGGCGGCAGGATGCCGCGTCTGCGGTATCTGTCGAAAATGATCAGGTCAAAATCATTGATCTTTTCAAGGAACAATTCACGGGTCGGAAAGGCAATTAGGGACAATTCGTCGACCGGTACGCCGTCTTGTTTTTCTGGCGGACGCAGGATCGTAAAGTGGACAAGGTCCACACCCGCATCAGATTTGAGCAGGTTGCGCCAAGTCCGTTCCCCGGGGTGGGGCTCACCCGAAACAAGTAAAACCCGCAGCCTGTCGCGCACACCGTTGATCTGCACGACTGCGGCATTATTGCGGTCTGTCAACTCACCCTCGGCCATGGGCGTAGCGAATTGCACAACGTTCATCCCACCGTGTGGCAGATCCAGCGGCAGGTCGATATTTTGCCCCGTCGGCACATCGAACATCAATGGTGCGGCCCCATCAACAGCGATTGTCAGCGGAACGATTGCATCGGGGTTTGGGGCGGCGCCTTGGTCTTCGATCCGCAAGGTCAGGGTGATCGTCTCGCCTAAAATCGCAAAAGCGGGGGCGTTGGAAACGATCAATCGGCGATCCCAATCTGTGTCGCGTCCCGCCAAAATTGTATGGAATGGTGCGGGTATCGCGGGCGCGCGTTCAATGTCGTGCACGCGGCCATCTGTCAGGGCAATAATGCCCGCAATCCGCGCGCGCGGTTCTTCGGACAGTGCAGTCGTCAGCGTGGTCATCAATTGCGTGCCGGTATCGTCTTCGCCATCGAGGACTGGAATGACGCGCAGTTCGGTGTTGTCTAGTTTGCCAACCTCCGCTTGCAGGTTCTCAAGCGCGGTTTGCGTTTGCGCGGGACGGTCGGACAATGATTGGCTAGCAGTTTCATCGACCAAGGCGATCACGATGTCGGACAGCGGTGCCCGATCTTCGCGCAGGATTTGCGGGTTCGCGACAGCGCCCAAAATCACAAGTGCAGCCAAAGCCCGCAACCACCATCCTGCCAACCTGCGCCAGATCGCCAGCCCAAGCATGGCGACGGTCAACACCGCGAGCACATAGACGAGGATCAACGGTAATAGTGGATCAAATATAAGCGAATTCGTCATGCCTATTGCCCCAGTCTGTCAAGAAGTGCGGGAACGTGGACCTGATCGGATTTATAGTTACCGGTCAGCACATGCATGATCAAATTCACACCAAAGCGCAGGGCGAATTCGCGTTGCCGATCCCCTGCTTGGCCACGGCCAACGGGGAACATGTAGCTACCGTATTGATCAATTGCCCAGGCACGCGCCCAGTCGTTGCCGCCGATCACGACGGGGGTCACACCATCGTTGAGATTACGAAAGGGCATCCCCTCGGCTTGTTCAGCGGTCACGGGGGCGGCTTCGACCCAGATATCACGGCTGGCATAGCGGCCTGGGAAATCTTGGAGCAGATAGAACGTTCGTGTCAGCACGTGATCGGTTGGAATTGGTTCGATCGGGGGGATGTCGAGACTGCGCGCAATGGCCTGCAACTTGCGACCTTCGGGGCTGCCAGAGCCAAAGCGCGCAGTGTCCGCGTCTTGGGTGTCAAACAAGATCATCCCGCCGCTGCGCAAATAGCGGTTCAGCTTGCCATACGCGTCACGGCTTGGCAGGGCTTGGTCTGCTGTGATGGGCCAATAAAGGAATGGAAAGAACGCCAATTCATCACGTTCCAAATCCACGCCCATCGGCGCGTCGGGTTCGATTGACGTGCGCGAAAACAGCGTGTTGGACAGGCCGCGCAGACCTGCGGCGGCCTCGGCATCTGTGTCTGGATCACCTGTGATGACATGCCCCAGCACCACAGCGGTGGTGGCCGCAATCGCGGCCTCGTCAGGTTGTGTTTGCGCCTGCGCATCTGGCGCGAAGGCCAACAGCAGCATGATTGCCGCCGCCACATCAGCGCGCGGCCCCCGCAGACGCCCGCCGACCAGAAGTGATGCCAATATGTCGATCATCAGCAGCGTGAGAGCCGCGCCTAGCAACCACCCCTTTAGAGCGGTTTCGCGGATCACAGATAGCCCTGTGACCGGAATATTGCTGGGCCAATCGGCGACGGATAACGTGGTGTCTGCATCAATCACATTGACCGCAATCTGTTGGTCGCCCCCTTGGTAAAGGCCAGGCTGCAGGTCCGGCCCAGCCGATCCAGTCCCAACCAACGCCCCGTCGAGCCCCGCCAGTGCGCCGCCATCTTGCAGCCGCCCAAACCCGTCCAAAATCTGCGTCGGTTGCCATGTTGTGCCTGCCAACGCCTCTGCATCGCTGTCGGCTGGTCGTGTCGAGATCGCGAGCCGTTCGAGCATTTGTACGAAAAGGCCAGAAAGCGGCAGGCTGGACCATTCTGTGTTGGCGGTCACATGGACCAGCACGACTTGACCCTCGCCCATCGTTTTGCGCGTCACCAACGGTGTTCCATCACTCAGCTCTGCGATCACGCGGCTGGCGAGCGTTGGATCGGGCTGCGCCATGACCTGCGCTGAAACCGTAACATCGTCGGGAATGGCCAAGCCGAAGAATGGCGAGCCATCCTTAAAGGGGGCAAGCGATTTTGGCTCCCCCCAGCTCATTGCGCCACCGACACTGCGCCCCCCAGACCGAAGCCTGACCGAAAGCAGCGGGTCCTCGTCCATGCGGCCAGCATCTGATGCCGCAAGGACCGGTCCGGCGAAGCGTAAAAGTAGCCCACCGGTTTCGATCCATTCCAAAAGGGCCGTCGTTTCCCCATTTCCGAGTTTGCCGACGTCGGCCAGAATGATGACGTCGGGATTGGCCAAAAGCAGGTCGGCCAATGTGCCGTCGATAAGGTCCGCGGTTGGTTCCAATGCTTCGCGCAGATAATGTAAAGGCGACAACAGATCGAGCCCTTCGCGTCGGTCATCGCCCGCAATTAAAGCGACCTCTCGCCGCTTTATCGCGTCGTCGGTCAAGCTGACCGCCCCAGCAGATCTCTGCCCGACAATTTCAAAGCGCGTGACACGGTTGCGCAATTCCGGCGGCAGGATAAGAGCCGATGTTGCAGTTGTTTCGCCCGCGGCAAATTCAATATCCGCGGATTGCAGCGGCCGTTCGATACCAGCGGGGTCGAGGCCTATGGCCATGACCGTGACATTGCCGGTTGCGACGATGGGGGTGCGTGTCGCGGACAATGTGATCGTTCCGTCATCATAGGTGGCAGGCAACAGTCCGTATGTGGTGCGCGGCGACTGGAAAACGCTGACAGTGCCGCGTTCCTCAAACGCGCGCAGTGCGTCATCGCGCCCGTCCCAGTTGATGCCATCGGACATCCAGATCGTGTCGAAATCGGCGGTTTGCGCGGTGACCCATGCTGCCACATCGCGTGGTTGCCATGGCTGCGGCTGGAAATTCTCTAACCGGTTTTGTAGGTCAGTCGCCGCGCTAAACTGAATGGCTTGGGCTGGGAGGTTGCTCAGATTTACGATGCTGGTTGACCGGTTGTTGCGTGCCGCGTCATCTAGCAATGCCTCGACCCGTTCCATCCGAGAGGCCCAATTGGGCGCACCTGCCCAAGAGCCGTCGAGTGCGATCAAAAGGTTGCCTGTCCCATCCTGTCTTTCTGTCGGGTTGAGCACTGGTCCGGCAGCCCCGATGATCAGGGCCGCAACGGCCAACAGCCGTAGGAGCAGGAGCCACCAAGGGGTTCTGTCCGATTGGCTTTCGTCGTCTTTGAGGCCAAGCAAGAGAGCCACGCCAGGAAACCGTCTTTGGGCCGGCGCGGGAGGGACGGCGCGTAGAATAAGCCAGAGGATTGGCAGGACCAGCAGTCCGAGCAATAGCCAAGGCGCGCTGAATGCGATGGGGCCAACCGTCCACATATCAAGCGGTGTCCTTTGGGTTTGACCGCTGGGGCGCTGCCCCAGACTCCAAGGTATTTTGGGCCAGAAGAAAGGTCATGCGCGGGCCTGTGTTGATTGGTAGAGCCAAAGCAGTGCCGAGGTCGCAGGTGTATTCGTATGGTGCGTGTGGAATTGCCAGCCGGTTTGTCGGGCGAGTGATTGTAGCGCATCTTTGCGTGTCGCTAGTTTTTCGAGATAGCGCGTTTTTAGCCCGTCGGCTGAGAGTGTTTCATGGGTAATCGCGCCGCCCATCGAGTGGAATTTTGTGCGCCCGGCGAAGGGGAACGCTTCTTCTTGCGGGTCGAGGATTTGTAATAGCGATCCTTTGATCCCGCGTTCGGCTGCTTGCGAAAGTGCCGATTGGGTTTCGCTGATGTCGCCAAGGAAGTCGCTGATGAAGATCGCGCGTCCTTGGGGGAGCAGGCCGGTTGTGTCGGGGCTACCGAATTCTGTTGCGTGTTCTTCGCAGAAGATTTCGGCCATTTGTCTGATATGGCCCGCGCCCCGTTTGGGGGGAAGGCGTGATCCAGTTAACCCCACACGTTCTCCGCCCCGTGCCAATAGGATAGCTGTGGCAAGCCCAAGCGTGCGGGCCCGATCGGATTTAGTAGGCAGGTTTGCGTCGGATGTGAAACTCATCGCGGCGGCTGTATCGACCCACAGCATAACAGATTGTGCGATTTGCCATTCTTTATCGGCAACGAATTTGCTGTCGGCGCGGGCGGAGCGGCGCCAGTCGATATTGCGTGCTTCATCGCCTATGGTCGCGGGCCGATATTGCCAAAACGTATCGCCAAAGCCTGCGCGTCTGCGCCCGTGGTCGCCAAGCATCACAGTGGATGCAAGTTGGTCAGCCGCCGCCAACAGCGCGGGCAGAGGTGCTGCAAGACCTTCCGCAGCGGACCGAAGGGCGAGGGGGGCTGACATATTAGGCGGCAGCTTGTGAATTTGTGACGGAAGCGGCGATGGAAGTAATAATGTCAGTGATGTTTTCGCCGCGCGCGCGGGCCGCGAATGACAGCGCCATTCTGTGTTCGAGGACGGGGACAGCCATTTTCACGATGTCCTCGGGGGAGGGCGCAAGACGGCCATCGAGCAGCGCAGCGGCGCGAACTGTCAGCATAAGTGCTTGGGCCGCACGAGGGCCGGGCCCCCAGCTGACATTGTCGCGAATGATCGCAGGTGCATCTTCTTCGGGGCGGCACAGGCGCACGAGGTCGAGGATCATATCGACGATGTTGTCGCCCACTGGCATGCGGCGCAGCAATGTCTGTGCTGCAAGTAGTTCATCGGCGGAGAAGACGGCTTTGGCGTCTTCCTCTGACGCGCCGGTGGTTGCAATCAGGATGTCGCGTTCAGTGGCGCGGTCGGGGTAGGGAACGTCGATTTGCACAAGGAAACGGTCGAGCTGTGCTTCGGGCAGCGGGTAGGTGCCTTCTTGTTCGATCGGGTTTTGTGTAGCTAACACATGGAAAGGCGCGCCGAGCGAGCGATGTTCGCCGGCGATTGTGACCTCTTTTTCCTGCATGGCTTGCAACAGAGCGGATTGCGTGCGAGGCGACGCACGGTTGATTTCATCGGCCATCAACAGCTGGCAAAAAACCGGTCCCTCGACAAAACGGAAGTTGCGGGAGCCGTCCGAGGCCGTGTCGAGGATTTCGGACCCAAGGATATCGGCGGGCATCAGGTCTGGCGTGAATTGGATGCGGTTGCCGTTTAGGCCCATGACCGTCGAAAGTGTATCGACCAATCGGGTTTTTCCCAAACCAGGCAGCCCGATCAAGACGGCATGCCCACCGCAGATCAGCGAAGTGAGGGTCAGGTCGACAACACGGGGCTGCCCGATGAACCGCTTGCCGATACTGTCACGTGCCTCGGCCAGCTTGCCGCGCAGAATTTCGATGTCTGCGACCAATTGATCGGGGTTTGCCATGACAATGCTCCTGTTTCGCCTATATGCTTATAACAACAGATAACGCAGGTGACCCCAATGGCAAAACCAAACAGCGGACAAAAGATCGTTACTCCGAGCGCGGAAAGCCTTGCGGCGTCGGTGCGCGCGGCGAAAAAGGGCGGTTTGCCGCCGGTGCAGTTGTGGAACCCGCCGTTTTGCGGCGATCTGGACATGCGCATCGCCCGAGATGGCACGTGGTTTTATCTCGGCACGCCGATTGGGCGGTTTGAGCTCGTAAAGCTGTTTTCATCGATTCTGCGTCGCGATGGGGACGACTATTTTCTGGTGACCCCTGTCGAAAAGGTGGGGATCACGGTGGATGACGCCCCATTTGTCGCCGTGGATTTCAATCGCAAGGGTGATGATCTGGTTTTTGAGACACAAGTGGGGGATGTCGCCGTTGCTGGGCCGGACAATCCGATCCGTGTCGTGCGTGATGAGGTGACAGGCGAACCGTCGCCCTATGTGCTAATTCGCGCAAACCTCGAAGCGCTGATCGACCGCAAGTCATTCTACCGTCTGGTGGACATTGGCGAAGAGGAGATCGTCGATGGCATTGCTTGGTTCGGTGTGCACTCAGGCGGGGCGTTTTTCGCTATCATTCCTGCGGCGGAGCTGACCTAATGCCGAAGTTTTGCGCAAACCTGACGATGCTGTTCACCGAACTGCCATTCTTGGAGCGCTTTGGCGCGGCGCGCTCTGCGGGGTTCGAGGCCGTCGAGGTCTTGTTTCCCTATGATGTCGCGGTGCCCGATGTGGTTGATAGGCTATCGCGCAATGGCCTGCCGCTTGCGTTAATCAATTGCCCACCACCGAATTATACGGGTGGGGAAAGGGGCTTTGCCGCTGTGCCCGGATCACGGTTTCGCCAAGATTTCAAAAGGGCCGTGCGATATGTCAAGGCGATGGGCGCGCAGCATCTACATATCATGGCGGGCAATGCGTCGGGCGCGGAAGCCAAGGCCACATTCACTGAAAACCTTCGCTGGGCAGCCGCCGAGGCCCCCGAACAATCGTTGACGATTGAACCAATTAATCAAGACGACATGCCGGGGTATTTCCTATCAGATTTCGATTTGGCAGCAGAAATTATCACCACAGTGAATGCCCCAAATTTGAGTCTGCAGTTCGATGCCTATCATGCGCAAAAAATCACGGGCGATGTGCTTGGCACTTGGGAAAAATTCGCCGGTATCACAGCCCATGTTCAGGTGGGGCAAACACCCAATCGGACAGCGCCTGATCAATCAGATATCGACTTTGCCGCGTTCTTTACCGCTTTGGATGTGGGTGGCTATTCAGGGTGGGTCAGCGGTGAATATACCCCCGCTGACCGGACCGACATGTGTTTGGATTGGATCAAGTAGGATGGGTTTTAACCCATCGCCCTTATCAAACCGATGTGCAGATGTATTTCATTTCCATATAGTCATCCATGCCGTGGCGGCTGCCCTCGCGGCCTAGACCGGACTGTTTGACGCCGCCAAAAGGCGCGACTTCTGTGGAAATGATACCGGTGTTCACGCCAACGATGCCGTATTCCAGCGCCTCAGCAACCTTGGTCACGCGGCTCAGGTCTTTGGCGTAGAAATAAGATGCCAGTCCAAAGATCGTATCGTTTGCTTGGAAAATCACATCGTCCTCGTCTTCGAATTTGAACAATGGGGCGAATGGGCCAAAGGTTTCATCCGTGCTAACGAGCATTTCCTTGGTCGCACCCGTCACGATTGTTGGCTCAAAAAACAAGCCGCCGAATTCATGCGGTTTGCCGCCGGTCAAAACAGTCCCACCTTTGGCCAATGCATCAGCAAGGTGGTCTTCGACTTTGGTCACGGCCGCAGGCTCGATCAACGGGCCAAGCGTTGTGCCGTCAGACAGACCGTCGCCGATGCGCAGGTTTTCGACCGCAACCTTCAGCTTTTCGGCAAAGGCGTCGTAGACACCAGCTTGGACGTAAATGCGGTTCGCACAAACGCAAGTTTGCCCGTTGTTGCGGAATTTGCAGGCAATGGCACCTATGACAGCCTCGTCCAGATCGGCGTCGTCAAACACGATGAACGGCGCGTTGCCGCCCAATTCCATCGAACATTTCATGACCTGATCAGCGGCTTGACGCATCAAGATGCGCCCAACTTCGGTAGAGCCCGTGAACGACAATTTGCGCACAATCGGGTTTTCGCAGAACTCTTTGCCAATTCCCGATGCATCCGACGAGGTCACAACTGATAGCACACCCTTTGGCAGGCCGGCTTCTTCAGCGAGCTTTGCCATTGCAAGAGCTGAAAGCGGCGTTTGCGACGCAGGGCGGATCACAAAGCTACAGCCCGCTGCTAACGCAGGCGCGACCTTGCGCGCAATCATTGCGTTGGGGAAATTCCACGGGGTGATCGCAGCGGCGACACCGATCGGCTGTTTGATCACGGTGATGCGTTTGTCCGACATATGGCCAGGAACAGTTTCGCCGTAATTGCGCTTGGCCTCTTCGCCGAACCATTCGATGAAGGACGCGCCATATGCGATTTCGCCACGGCTTTCAGCCATTGGCTTGCCTTGTTCCGCGGTCAGAATGGTGGCCAGATCCTCTTGGTTCGCCATCATCAGATCGAACCATTTGCGCATGACATTGGCGCGGGCTTTGGCGGGCAGTGCAGCCCAATCCTTTTGCGCATCGCGGGCGATATCAATGGCGCGGGCCACATCTGCGCGGTCCACATCAGCAACAGATGCGATCACATCGCCGCGCGCTGGGTTCGTCACATCGATCATTTTCCCAGATGTCGCGCCCACCCATTCGCCGCCGATAAAGGCATCTTCGCAAATCAGGTCGGGACGTGTCAGCATGGATTTGAGATCAGTGGTCGTATCAAGCATCATGGGTTCCTTTTTGATTTGCGCTATGTGACCCTGAAGGCGCGGCTTGGTAAAGAGCAAATTTTGGAAGAATGACATGGATTGGGATGATAGGTTTGCCAATGGGGCCTATATCGAACACGCAAGCGATTATCCGGCGCGATGGGCGGCGGACGCGGCAGCGATTCGTGCCACTGTGACCTGCGAGTTGGACGTGGCATATGGCCCAAGCGCACGTCAGGTCATGGATATCTTCCACCCCGACTGTCCTTCCCGCGGCATCGTGATGTTTGTGCATGGCGGCTATTGGCGGATGTTCGATAAAAACGCGTGGTCGCATTTAGCGGCTGGGGCTGTGGCGCGAGGCTGGACCGTTGTGATGCCGTCCTATGATCTTTGCCCCGAAGTGCGCATCTCTACAATTGTGGATCAGATCGCTGGGGCGGTTCGGTTTGCTGCAAATCGCTTGACCGGTCCGATCCGTTTAACAGGGCATTCTGCTGGCGGGCAGATTGTGGCGCAGTTGGCGCAGCTGGATTGGGATGGGCGATTAGAAAAGGTCGTTCCGATCTCGCCTGTCGCTGATCTGGTCCCTTTGATGCAGACCCAAATGCAAGAGGATTTTCAGTTGTCCGAAACCGAAGCCATCGCGCAAAGCCCGATCAACGCCCCTGCGCCGGATGTATCGGTCACAGTTTGGGTCGGTGCGGATGAACGACCCGTGTTTGTTGAACAAGCCCAAGCGCTTGGCAAAGCATGGGGTTGCCCTGTCACGCTTGCACCTGATCAACACCATTTTAATGTGATTGACGGCTTGGCTGATCCAGAAAGCCTACTTGTGAATGCCCTATTTAGCTAAACATCCTCGCGTAACAAGGCGGGTCCTCGAACGGTGTGGACCGTGCGAGGAATACGCCGCGTGCGATGGCGCGCGCAACGCAGACCGACGCGGCATGGCCGACATAAAGTAAATCGTCCGTTTCAACTTCGCCCGTGCTGACCCCGAATAGCAGGTCACCATCAATGGGGGTATGCGCGGGGACCAACGCGCGTCCGATCCCGTCATGCGCGGCGGTTGCCATGCGCAGGCATTGGGCTTGGGTCATGCGCGCGTTAGTGGCGACGATGCCGATGCTGGTGTTGCGCAGCGCGCCCTTGGTCGCTGGCCTGCCATCTGGATAGGTGGGGGACGGACCGAAACCGCCAAACTCGTGTCCTTGTTCAAACGGGGCGGCCCAGAAATGCGGGCCGTCGCCAACTGTGGCAGACCCGACGGCATTTACAGCAACCACAGCACCGACCACGATCCCGCCTGGCAGTGTCATGCTTGCGGATCCAAGCCCGCCTTTCAGCGTTGCGGTTTTCGCGCCAAAGCCCGCGCCAGCGGTTCCAAGATCGAATGTGTCTGACGCGTTGGCATAGGCCATGGCGCCCAAGTCACGGTAGGGGTTCACGTCCCAGTTTTTGTCGCCGCCATTGGTCAGGTCGAATAAAATCGCACCGGGCACCACAGGCACATGCACATCGCCAACGGCAAACCCACGGCCTTGCGCGCGCAATGCATCCGCTACCCCGGACCCCGCATCAAGCCCAAAGCCGCTGCCACCTGACAGCACCAGCGCATCGACCTGTTCGACCAATTTGTCAGGAGCCAGCAGATCGGTTTCACGTGTGCCCGGTGCGCCGCCCATGACATGCACGCCGCAAGTGAACGGGTCAGCGGCGGTCAGAACAGTTGTGCCAGTTTTGACATGGGCGTCATGGGCATTGCCGACCAGAATGCCCGGCACATCGGTGATCAGATTGCGGGTCATATGGTGGGTTTGGCGACGGCTGTTTCGGGGTCGCCTGTGTTGGGCGTGCCGCTTGGCTCGATCAGCAAAAGATGCGCCTCTCCCTTTGCGGTGGGGCGGTGTTCGACACCGGCAGGTACGACGCAAATCTCGCCCGCGTTCAAGGTCACGGTTTTGTCACGCAGCTCTATATCAACAGACCCGTCGAGGCATAAAAACAGATCGTCTGTTTCGGGATGACTGTGCCAAACAAATTCGCCCATGACTTTCACGACCATCAGATCATTGTTGTTATATTGGCCGATGATACGGGGCGCCCAATGATCGGAAAAAGTGGACAGCTTTTGTGCAAGATTGACCTTATCCATCACACGTCCACCACGATCGGGCCGAGATATGTGACCTGTGCGGTCGACACCAACGCATAGGGAAACCCGCCAAACGCGTCATCGGTAATGATGATCAAGGTGTTCGCGCCTTTCATCTTGGCATAGATTTTCTGCGCTTGTTTCGGTGTCAAAAATTCGGCCAATCTGTCCTGTGCAGTGCCGAATGCGACCTCTACGAACCCCGTGTCGATAAACGCATCAGGCTGTTCGCGGGTGATCTGTTCAGGCGCGTCGCCCTTGGCGTCATAGCAATAAGTCTTGGCCGCAGCCTCGCTCGCGAAATCACCACACATCAATTGCAGGCGAAGCTTACCTTCGGGCAAAGGTGCGGGCTTCGTTGCCTCTGGCGTGGTTTTGAAAAGGCCGAATATGCGGGACAAAATGCTCATGCAGCTATGGTGCCAACGGCAGGGCGACTTGTCAGCCCCAAAAATTTGCTTGCCAGATTGCGGTGCAGTCCGCTAGCAGGGCATTGAGCAGGTGACGATGGCGTCGTCACAAGGCATTGCGCCGCTCGGGGTCACAAACCCCTTCGTCCTGAACGCCGGGACCTTTCGGGGTCTGCAAAATCAGACCCCATCTACGTGAGGTCTATTTGACATGACAACCCGATCAGAATTCTACCGTTTTCATCAAGGTGAAAAACTGCTGCCCTTTGCGGATAGCGAATACGAGACGCGACTAACCGGCCTGCGCAAATTGATGGCAGATAGCGGCGTTGACGCCGCGATTTTCACGTCGATGCATAACATCGCCTATTATACTGGTTTTCTTTACTGCGCGTTTGGCAGGCCTTATGCGCTGGTGGTGACGCCAACAGAAAGCGTGACAATTTCGGCGGGCATTGATGCCGCACAGCCTTGGCGGCGCGGCTATGGGGACAATATCACCTACACAGATTGGGTGCGTGACAATTATTGGCGCGCGATTGTGTCGGTTACCGGCACCGGCGGCGTGATCGGCATGGAATCCGACCACCTGACACTGTTGCAAAGCCAAAAGCTGGAAGCGTTCACGAAACCTTCTAATGTCGTCGATCTCGCGCCGCTGACGATGCAGCAGCGCATGCATAAATCCGCTGCCGAATTGGATCTGATCCGCCACGGAGCCGGTGTTGCGGACGTTGGTGGTTTTGCCATTCGCGATGCGATCAAGGTCGGCGCGCGCGAGATTGACGTTGCCATGACTGGCCGCAATGCGATGGAACTGGAAATCGCAAAACGGTTCCCCGATGCCGAATATCGCGACACATGGGTTTGGTTCCAATCGGGGGTCAACACGGATGGGGCACATAACCCCGTGACTTCTCGCCAGCTTCAGCGTGGTGATATCCTGTCGCTCAATACATTTCCAATGATCAGCGGCTATTACACGGCACTGGAACGCACGCTTTTTGTGGGTGAAGCCGACGCCGAAAGCTTGCGCATCTGGGAAGCAAATGTTGCCGCCCACGAATATGGCATGAGCCTGCTGAAGCCCGGCGTGACTTGTGCAGAGGTGACCGCCAAGATCAATACGTTCTTTGAAGAACGAGATTTGCTGCAATACCGCACCTTTGGCTACGGGCACTCTTTTGGCGTTTTGTCCCACTATTACGGGCGCGAGGCCGGGCTGGAATTGCGCGAAGACGTCGATACCGTGCTAGAGTCCGGTATGGTCATTTCCATGGAGCCCATGTTGACCATTCCAGAAGGCCAAGCAGGTGCCGGCGGCTACCGCGAACATGATATTTTGATCATCACACCTGACGGGAATGAGAACATAACCAAGTATCCCTATGGCCCCGAAACGAACATTGTCGGGTGAACATTTCAAAAGGCGTAGCATCCGTTACGCCTTTTGACACGATTGTCATTGTGGCCAGAATTGCAACTTTGGTCCCGTGTGATATCTGTCATTTTAACCGCGATATATCGGCGACATGACATGGATGATTCTACATTGATTACGCGCAGAACAATGGGCGCGCTCATGTTGGGAACTGTGGCAGCATGTGGGCCGCGGGTGCCAGCCTCAAACCCATCGCTCGCCGAACTGCCGCCGCCGCCAACCTTTGATGACGGTTATGGGCCACTGTTCGATGCAGGTTTTAACCTCCCGGGCATTCCGTCTGGTTTCACCCAAGGAATCAACCGGCGCATGGAAGGTGAATACCTCGGCGAGGCACCTGAAAATTCGATCGACGTCGATCCTTATGCCAAATTTCTATATCATGTGAAACGTGATGGTACTGCCGTGCGCTATCCTGTTGGCGTCGGCCGCGCAGGGCGGAGCTTTAGCGGGAATGGGATCATTCGCGTGAAAAAGAAATGGCCGGGCTGGACGCCGACGCAGAATATGCTGCGCACAGAACCCGATGTTTACGGCGACTTCCGCAAGGGTATTCCGGGTGGTTTGCTTAGCCCACTTGGCGCGCGCGCGCTCTATCTTTACCGTCGCGGTCGCGACACGTTTTTCCGCATTCATGGCACGAACGATTGGGAATCAATCGGCAATTCGGGCAGCGCAGGCTGTATTCGCATGTTCAATCAAGACATTATTCACCTGTATGACGAGGTCGAGTTGGACGTAAAGGTCCACGTGCGATCAGAAGCGGAATCGCTGCGCGTCGATCCCGAAAACTTTGACCGCGGGATCGAACTTCCGGCCCGTCATCTGGACCCAGAACTGGTTTATGGCGAAAATGCCAACAAGCAAAAGCCTGATTTCGACGCGGTGGACCCCAATACCCCTATAGAAGACATTTTGTCAGAGCTGTGATGCCAAAAAAGTCCCACAGCCGCTGGTTGTGGGTTTTTTTCTGTTTGCGCCATGGTCCTGCCCAATTTTTGGTGCATAATCCCATCAAAATCACGTCTGTGGAATTTAAAAATCATCAATGCATACATAGATGTAAATAGAATTAACATTTTAAGGGCGCGCGCCGCATGGCCAATTTCGATACTCAAATTCAGGAAAGCCAAACACAAGTCGCAGAGGCGCAGGCCAAGATTTCAGAACTGACCAGCCGGATAGAGACGGCCCGCCAAAAGATGGCGCAGGGCACGGATATCTCTGTCGATATTGAAAATGCCTCTCTTGAAGATGTGCATGCCCACACCGAATTGATGAATGCGAATATCGCGGAATTGATTATGGGGCTCGACGATGTGACAGCCGCGTTTTCCAAAGATTTTGACGAAATGCGGTCCAAAACCGGCATGGAAAAATTCATCGGTATCTTTAGCCGTGGCAAAGCCGACAGTATGCGCGAAGAGCGGATGCGCAGCGCCTCTGTTGACGACAAGCTGCAAGACCTGATTTCCAAATCCGACGTAATCACCAAGCTTTTGCAAGGCCAGCTTGCCACCTTGACCGAGCAAAAAGACAAAGTTGAATCGAACCTATCTGTCACGTTGGACGAACGCGAGGCGACAGTGGGCGAGCTGGAACAGGTCCGCGCTGATATCTTGGCGATTGATCCGCAGATCATCACGCTCGAAGGCAAAATTTCGGTCGAACAAGACGCCGCTGCCCGCACGAAGTTGGAATCCGAATTGGCTGCATTAAACACCAGCTATAACGAGATGGTGCAAATGGAACAGGTCAAACTTGCGAAATCCCAGACGTTAGAACGCTATATTGAAAAGGGTAAGACTTGGGTGGACAGCTTGCAGAACCAAGCCGCGACCCAGATGGTTTTGATCAACAAGCTTGAAACAGACACCAAGCAGCGTGTCGTGCTTTATGATGCATTGTCCAAATCATTGAAAACCGCGCAGCAACAAGATGTGGCGCATAAGATCAACGAAATCGGCGTGAAAACCGACCAAGAAGCCCAAACCGCCATGGCCGCGATTGGGTCTGCGACAAACGCGCGGATGGCCGATATGTTGGAAGCCCACGAGGACCACATGGTGTTTGCCCGTGACGTGTTGGAACAAAAAGCCAAAGCCGACGAGCGGTTTATGCGCCGGTTCCAAACGATCGTGGAGAAGCATGACAGCAATCAGTATGGTAGCTAATCATGACGGTTGATTATGCAAAAAAGCTTATAATCCTTGTCGTCATCGTGTTTTGTGCGAGATATCTGATCAAAGGCAGCGAAGCACTTCTATTTGATCCGGACGTCTTATGGGCGCAAGTTTTACGTGGGCTTGCCTTGGGCGGTGTGATTGTTTTCTCGCTTCGTAAAATTGGCTTGCGGAATAAGCCCAAGGGTTAACCTGTCAGGATGATTTTGTGACAAACAACGACATTTCCCAAGATCACTTCAAGTTAGAAGACACCCGCATCACGCGGCGCTATTTTGGCAAGTTTGAACGCATCACCCAACATTTAACTCGCGTTGCGGGCACGATGGAGGCCGAGGGCCGTTTTGCGCGGCGGGATATTGATGTTATCGCGCGCTATTTGGTCGGGCTGAACCTGACGTTTCGGGCGCTGGCACATAAATATCATTTCAGCGGTCGCTTTGCCCATGCAGGCCAATTGACGTTTGACCGTGTTGAAAGCGGCTTTCCTGTCTACCAAGAACTGCTTGAGATGGCGAATGACGCGTTACAAGCGGACAGGCACCTCGATACGATGCCGTCTGTTGAGGCGCTTAAAGATCAGATGGTCCGCCGTATCGTTGGCGAGCAAGAGATTCCAACCAAGCTGCAATATGCACTGTCCCAACGGCTGTATTACCAAGAGCTGGTCAAGGGCGGCATGTTCTGGGCGCGCAATGATCCGCAGGCCGTTTGGGTCCGCAATGACGATGACCGCAGGCATTTTCAAATCCATTGGGCGGTCTATGACAGCCAAGTCAATTTGCCCACAATTTACATCATGGATGTGGCCGATACGGGGCGCTATGGCCTGCCAAAGGATGAACGCCGTTGGCCCGAGGTGCAGGCCCATTTGATGGCCCAAGCGTTGGGCGGGCTGAAGCTTTTGACTATTGCCAAAGGCTTTGACGAGGATTTTGACGATCTGCATCCGACGCGTTTGCGCCGTTTCCACATCGGTCCGATGTATTCCAACGCCTTCACCCGTCAGGCAGGACCATTGCGCGAGGTTCTAAAGGCGGCCAACAGCCCTGTCGGTGAAGACTGGGCCATGGTTTGGACCGAGGAAGAGTTGGTTGCCGAGCGTGCCGAGCGTATCAAGTCAGGGTGGTTCGGGTCGGTTGAACGCCAGATTTTCGCGCTTGATCCCTTTGCGTCTCAAGGTGCCGAAACGGGTGCGACGCGCATGGAGCGGAGCCTGATCATGCCAGAACGCCCCTATCAGGCCTTGGCCGAGCGTAATCCACCGGGGTTTGCCGATGTGCGGAAATTTGTTGTGTCTGATCGTGGGCGCGTGTTGAGCTATAGGTGATCGGTTTGCAACCGATGCCTCCGGCGGGGATATTTAAGAACCAAAGAGGATTAAGATGAGCCAGACGAGTGATCAGATGGAGCTGCGTGAAGATGAAATCCGCGGCCATTATGCCGCCGCATTGGACCTGCTCGATGGGTTTGATCATAGCCCGCGGATTGCCAGTGGCGGGGCAGCACCCGTTGCCGAAAAATCCGCAGGTGTCGGGACGCGCCGGCGGTTTCGGTCAACGACGCCGGGGCTGTCAACGCGCCGCGTGGCACGTGCCGAGGGCATTCAGATTACCAGCCGGATCGAGGCGGTTGAAGGTGGCGATGGTTTGACGTCGCCCCTACAGGCGCATGTGTTGCAAGGCTTGCGTCGCGCGATTGCGATTGCGCTGGCAGTGGCTGATCAATTTGCCGAACGTACCCCATTGAAGGATTTGAAACGGGCCAATTTAGAAGGCGCGTTGCCAGAGGGGCAAAAGGCGCAGTTTTCAGAATTGTTGACGGCAGAGGCTTTGATCACGCTCTATGTGTTCGGCTCTGCGACGGCGTTTTTATTGGCCTCCCACGCTTCTGAAACGACCGTAGAGATCGGCGAAGTCGAAGAAGTTCTGACCGACAATGGCCAGCTCGCTTTGCACGGTGCCCTGTGGGAATTGGATCAAGACATTGCTGCACTTGGGACAGACGAGCCCAAGATGGTTGCAGTTGTATTGGCATTTGCAGAGGCGCTGATGGATAAGGTCGCTGCCCGCGCCAGCACGGCCATGGGACTGGATGCGTTTGTGCAAGCGGCGTGGCGGGTTGAGGCTGATGATTTTGCGGTGCGCGGGTTTAGCCCTGCATCCAAGGGCAAGTCTTCCACGCTGACAATGACGTTCAAGAAGCCCAATGAAGTTGTGGGCAACCACATCGCCAAATATCAAGCGATGAAGCTGGCCAAGATGCTGATGGCTTATGATTTTGACCGCCGTTTGAACCCTTTTGCTGAACTGGGTGGTTTCATCTTTACCTTTATGGGCGACGGCAAGCCGGGGACTGGGAAAACGACCCTGATCCAGATGATGGCGGGCTTGGTCAATGACTACTGTCAAACCGCGGGATACCCGTTCAAATACCAGAACCTAAGCACCGATAATATCGACAGCTATCAAGGGAAATCAGGGCAGAACGCCAAGGCGTTTATCAACAATATTCTGGACCCAAGCGTCATTGGCTTTGGCACAATCGACGATATCGATCAGCTCGCGGGTAAGCGGGGTGATCGCCAATCGAGCGCGGGCCAGTTGGAAATTACCGCTGTTTTGATGGAAAGCTTTGCAGGGGCCAATACTGTTGTGCGCGGAAATTGCACGTTTGGGATGTTTTCGAATTATCCTGAAAACGTTGATGATGCGCTGCGCCAGCGGGCCGGTGCGCGGTTCCTTGTGGACGGGCCGCAGACGCGCGACGATTACATCGACATTCTGTATCTGTTGATGGGCAAGAACCATGACATTCCTGTGGGTGACCACGAGGTATTCTCGGCTCAAGAAATTAAGAAAGCCGTGGCCGCCAGTTTCGCAGGTCATGCCCGCCCCCATGAAGAGGGGCTGATCCGTGTCTTTGACCGCGTGCAAGACCAAGTGGGTGATCTGGATACGATCGCCAAAATGGGCACCTATTTGAAGGGTATTCAAGAGGCGGACGAACGTTTCACTGGTCGTGCGATCAAGAACATCACTGATGCGGTGAAGGTCCGCGCAATGGACTTTGAATTGCCGGATGAATGGATGGAGGAACCCGATCTTTTCCTGTTCCAAGACTATGACACCAAAAAGGGCATGATTTCGGAACTGCGCCAGCCGATTACGACGGATATGGTTTTGCAGGAAATCAACCGCTATGCGGATAGTGAATTCCGCTATGCTGACAAATCCGACGAGGTCGCGATTGATCAAATGGTCCGTGACTTTGGCCGTCAAGAAGAGGCCAAAAAACGGTATCTGGAGGGCAAGGGGTGAACCTGTTCTCTGACGGATTGTTTTTCCCAGCGGCCTGCCTCGCATTGCTAGGCTGGATCGTGCCCAAGCTGATGTCGATGCTATTGGCCGAAGGGTTCAAGCCATTGATGATTAACGCAATTGCGTCAACCGTCGTCATGTTCATGATTAGCAGCGCGCTGTTCGCGATGATGTATATCGGGCAGGGCGTTGGTTTGGCGGAACTGGCGGGCTTTGGCTGGGGCGCGAATGTCGTGTTCTTTGGCAAGCTTGGGCTAATCTCGGCGCTGATCTGGGGGCCGGTGTTGGTGTTGTCGGTGGCGAATTTGCCAAGAAGTTGGATTAAGGCGGTTTGGTAAATCATGCATAGACTGATCGAAAAAGGCCTGATGTTTGGCAATCTGATCCACATCGACAGCCCTGCGCTGGTGGATCGCTATAACCGTGCGCTTAAATCGCTGACGGGTAAGCAGACGGGATTGGAAGATTTTCATATTGATATTTCGGGGTTTAGTCCCGAGGTCGCAGAAGAGCTGGATGATCCGCTTTATCTGAACCATCAGGGCGTGAACCGGCAGTTCATTTTGCTAACCACGGATCAGGAAACCGCGCCCTTGTTAGAGGCGAAGTTTTCCACCAGTCGCGATATTCTGAAACGCTTTATCGATCAGAACCGTGCGCAATTGTTTGCGTTGACCACCCGTGACGCGGTGGCGGGGGAGTTGGTCAATTCGGTATATTCCGTCGATAGTGCTGCGCGATTGTTCGACATTCGCCGTATCACGATTGAGGCGGACACAACCGATGGCACGTTGCAAACCGCCGCCGAACTGCATGACCTGATTGATACGTTCAAAACCAAACAAGATGCGTGGTTTGACGATGTGTTGATCGCACAGATGATTGGGTTGGCCAAACAGACCGGCGATTTGACGCGCAATCCGGTGACGCTGGATCAGATGAGCTTTGACCAGATGAATTTCTGGACGGCGCATTTTGACGGGCTTTATGTGTTCCGGAATGTGGACCATCCGGCTGTCATCGCGACGCGTGACAAGGGCGGTTTGGGGCGGATGCCTATCGACTATGTTTTCGATTTCGAGGACCGGTCGGCGATTGCAAAATTCTTATCGCTGAATGATCTGGTGGAACCGATTGTCGAGGCGCGCGGTGTCGATGTCGCCGCTATTTTGCTTCAAAAAATGGATTTCATCGTCGCCTCTGTCGCCAGCAAGAGTGGGGAAGAGCTTGAAGGCGCGACACGGCGCGATTTACGTGCGCTTGGGCGCCGATACGCAGGTGATTTGCCTGCGGAATGGCATGGATTGGCAGCCTTGGTGCGTTGGGCCGAAGAGGACGGGGCATGGCCGCGGATCACATCGGATCATCCGGCGTATTTCTACACATTGCGCGCACGTGACGGGGCGGATGCGGATTTGGTCAATATGCTTTTGTCCGAACTCTGCCCGTTGGACGTGCGGCAGCTGTTTATCTGCCATAAGACAGCGTTCTATGCCGCATATGCCACATGGCCAGACGAAAAACGTGCTTATGTGGTGGACTTTTTGCATCGCGAATATCAAGTGGACAAGGCAGGCACGCGCGAGGCCTTGTTCGGGCATAATCCGCCGCCCGCGCCAAAACCGCGCAAACGTGATATAGTCGATGCCGTCGGCCCATGGGGCGCGGTGCGAGGGAGATAAGTTATGGGTTTTGTGCGATTGGTTGTGTTTGGATTTTTGGCGTTAGGCGTCATTTATCTGTCGATCTCTGTCTATTCACGGTCTGTGCGTCGCGAAAAGCTGGAAAAGGAATGGGCTGCCAACAATCCCGACAGCACTGATCGGGCTGCTCATGATGCGTTTGTTGCCAAGGGGATCGCCGCCTATAATGCGTCTTACCGCCCCAAGCTGATTGGCTTGGTTTTTGTGGTGCCAACGGTGATCGTTGCTGCCATTGTCTATATCACAAATACGAATTGAGGCCTGTTATGCGTCGTCTAAAAACCATCTTCCGCGTTCTTGTTTTCGCGTTTTTCGGGCTGCTGTTGCACTATGTTTTGCCGCAACATGATGTTGTGCGCATTACCTCGACAGAGATTATTCGTACCGATTTCAGTGGATTTAACCGTATTTTTTATGCGCAAGCTGACAGCGGTACGGTCGAACAGCCAACCCGTGATTTACGCTTGATCAACACTGACAAGAAGAAGACGTTTTTGTTAGGGTTCATCCCACGCGACACGACCGAGGTTATGGTTTATCGCAACGAAGACACCGGCTGGATCTGGCCACCTTATTTCAAGTTCGACAGCTCGGATCTACAGGCCGAGGCCGCAAGCACGGCACGTGGTGACAGTTGGGCCGTCGTGACCCATTACGGCTGGCGTGTGCGCTGGGCGTCGATCTATCCCAATGCCATTGGCATTCGCTTGGTAGATAGCCCTGATGTCCGAATCATACCGTGGTTCAACATCTTCTTCTTTGTGTTCCTGATCGTTGCCATCGCGTTCATTCGCGCCATGTGGCTGCAATTTCGTGAACGTGCCGTTGATCCGCTATTGGACAGCGCAGAGCATCGTTACGATGAAGCAAGTGCGGGGATAGCGGCGCGCGGTGGCCGTTTGCGCCGCTGGCTGGATACGTGGAAAAGCAAAGGGTAGAGGGGGCGCTGCCCCCACGGCCCTGATGGGCCGCTCCCCCGGGATATTTGACAACCAAAGAGTTATTCGCCGTAGGGAATCCAGATGTTTTTGATCTCTGTCGCGGCGGCGAGGTAGTCTTTGGCGGATGGGGTGCCGGATGGCGCCCATGTCCGTTTCAGATTGCCGGCGCTGGCGGCTTCGATCATGCCTGTGTTCGCAGTGTCCCCGAAGTTCCAGACTGCATCGACATCGTAGTGATCGCTGAGCGTTTTGCCCAAGTCCGCGTGATCGCCGGTGACGATGTTCACAACACCTGCAGGTACGTCGCTCGTTTCTAGGACTTGGATCAAATCGGTTGCCGCGAGCGGGAAAGCATGGCTTGGGATTAAGGTGGTCCGGTTGCCCATGGCAATGGCTGCGGCCATTGGTGTGATTGTGTCCCGCAATGGCGCGTCGCCGCATAGGATGCCAATATTGCCAACGGGTTCTTTCATTGCCAAGGCGACGCCGCGAATTGGCACGCCGTGCACTTGCCCGTCATATTTATCGGCCCAAGCCGCATATGTGAACAAGGCCTTGATGCTGTCTTGCACCTCTGTCGCGCCGGATTTGCCGGTGAGCTGTTTGATCCGCTGGCTGAATTCTTCGGCGCGGGCGGAAAGGTTTTCGGCCATATAATACAGAATTTGAGCGCGCAAGTGGCCGGTTGATGTAGACCATTTCCGCGCGCCGTTCATCGCCTCAACGGCGTTGCGGATGTCTTTGCGGCTTCCGATAGACACGTGACCTAAGGCGGCCCCTTTGGGCCCATAGATCGGTTGAGAATAGCCACCGTCGGGGCGCGCTTGTTTGCCGCCGATATACAGCTTGGCCGTCCGATCCAATGGATCGGCAGGCTGGTCTTTACCTGCGAATGGTGTCGCGGCGGTGCGCGATTTGGCCTTGCCGTTAGGCTTGGTGTAGCCTGCCAGCCCTTCCCAACCGCCTTCACGACCAAAGCCGCTTTCGCGTACACCACCGAAACCGGCGGCAGCGTCCATCATATTCGTGCCGTTTACCCAGACGATGCCTGCTGCCAGCTTGGGCGCGATGTCGAGCGCGAGGTTGATGTTCTCGGACCAGACAGAGGCGGCCAATCCGTAGCGCGTGTTGTTGGCGATTTCGACAGCTTCAGAGGGGGTCCGGAACGTTGTCGCGACAAGCACAGGACCGAAGATTTCCGTTTGCATTAGGTGCGATGCTGGGTGCAATCCTGTGACGAGGGTTGGCGGATAAAAGCAACCGTCAGGCGCGGTGGTTTGAAATGTCTCGCCTTCGGTGTTGTCCGCCACGAGTTTGGCGATCATATCGCGCTGGCTTGGGTCCACGATCGCGCCCACGTCGATACATTTGTCGAGAGGGTCGCCAAGGCGCAGGCCGGACATGCGGGACTTGAGCTTGGCGAAGAACCCATCTGCAATTCCTTCTTGCACCAAAAGGCGCGAACCTGCGCAGCACACTTGGCCTTGGTTAAACCAGATGGCGTCCACGAGGCCCTCGACCGCGCTGTCGATATCGGCGTCCTCGAAGACGATATAAGGTGATTTGCCACCCAGTTCCAATGACAGCGCTTTACCTGATCCTGCGGTCTGTTCGCGGATGATGCGCCCGACTTCGGTGCTACCAGTAAAGGCGATTTTATCGACCTCAGACGCGACCAAGGCAGCCCCAGTTTCGCCGTCGCCCGTCACGATGTTCACGACGCCATCCGGCACGCCGGCCTGCGCGCAGATTTCACAAAAGACCATTGCGGTCATGGGCGTAAATTCTGCGGGCTTCAACACGATGGTATTCCCCATCGCCAATGCAGGCGCGATTTTCCAGGCCAGCATGAGCAGCGGAAAATTCCAAGGGATGATCTGTCCGCAAACGCCCAAGGCTTCACGGTCTGGCAGCGCGTCGTCCATTAGTTGCGCCATGCCTGCGTGATAGTAAAAGTGGCGGATCGCCAAAGGCACATCAATGTCGCGTGCCTCTCGAATGGGTTTGCCGTTATCAAGCGTTTCCAATACAGCCAACAGGCGGGCGTGTTTCTGCATCAGGCGCGCAATTGCGTAAAGCACGCGCGCACGCGCATGGGCATCC
The DNA here is from genome assembly GCA_965660685.1 of Yoonia sp. Lineage (GTDB taxonomy): Bacteria > Pseudomonadota > Alphaproteobacteria > Rhodobacterales > Rhodobacteraceae > Yoonia. Next base: position 99,050 of record CBFIAX010000006.1, read on the forward strand.
TTGGCCCAAGCGGATTGCGCCTTACGCGCGGCATTCACTGCCGATGCAACCTCTTCAGCGGTACCTTTTGTAACGCCTGCAAGCTTGTCGCCGGTCGCCGGATTGAAGGTCGCAAAATCATCGCGTAGCGCGCCCCATTTGCCATTGATATAATGTCCGGCAATGCCGCCACGATCGGCAATCCAAGCCAAAGCTTCTGCCGCGCTTTCGGGTGCAGGGCCGTAATCCATCGATTCAAAAATATCCTTGATGGTCATTCGCCCAACCCCTGTCTCGTATTGTTCAAAATACTCATTTGCTCAGCCCTATCCAATCGCGTGACGCCAGCTGGCAGAATAGCTGCCGGTGACGTGATGTTCCAACTGGCGTTCGATGTCACCCAACAGCGACGACGCACCAAAGCGGAACAAGTCAGGTTGCAACCAGCGGTCGCCAAGCTCGTCCTTAATCATCGCAAGATAGACGACGGCGTCCTTAGCTTTGGAAATTCCGCCCGCGGGTTTGTAGCCAACCTTGATGCCAGTACGTTCCCGATAATCGCGGATCGCACGGATCATGGTCAGGGTCACGGGCAGGGTGGCGTTTACGGGTTCTTTGCCCGTTGAGGTTTTGATGAAATCAGCTCCCGCCATCATGCAGATTAAGCTAGCGCGGGCGACATTGCGGAGCGTGCCAAGCTCCCCTGTGGCCAAAATGGCTTTGACGTGCGCTGCGCCGCAAGCTTCGCGCATCGCGCACATCTCGTCGTAGAGCGCCTGCCAATTGCCCGTCAGAACGTGACGGCGGCTAATCACGATGTCGATTTCTTGGGCACCAGCCGCGACGCTGTCACGAATTTCCTGTAGCCGCAGGTGGAAGGGCGACAGCCCCGCCGGGAAGCCGGTTGATACAGCCGCCACCGGAATTGTTGTGCCGCGTAGCGCGCCGACGGCGGTTTCAACCATGTCGTGATAGACGCAGACTGCTCCTGTGGTCAGACCCTCCATCCCGAGCTTTTCAAGGATGTCTTGTGCGACCGGCTGGCGGGCCTTGGCGCAGAGCCGTAGGACACGGCCAACACTGTCGTCGCCAGAAAGTGTGGTCAAATCCATCAGGCTGATCGCTTTGCAAAGCCACGCGGCTTGATAGTCTTTTTTGACACTGCGCCGCCCAGGAAGAGAGGCCGCACGCCGTTCAATCGCGGATGTATTGGCCTGCACAGAGGCCACCCAATCTAGGTCCAGCGCCATGCCATCATTGCGCGGCTCTTTGACTTGAGGCAGTTGCGCTGTTGCGAATTTTTGATCGGTGGTCTGCAATGCGGGCTCCTAGGGTGCCATTTGGTTGCGTCTGTTTTGGCAAGTTTTGACCATTTGGTCAATCGTGGGTGGGCTGAACGACGTCACGTTGAAATTTGCGTCGGTATTGATGCGGGGTCATCCCATAAGCCGTGCGGAACGTTTTGTGAAAATGGGATAGGTTTGGGATACCAATGTCTGCGGCAATGTCGACCAAACTGTCCGACGTGCCCGACAGCGCACGCGCCGCATGGGCCATACGCAGATCGTTGATAAAGGCTGACGGGCTGATGCCCAACATGGCCTTCATTGTGCGGCTTACGTGCGGGTGGGTCTGACCTGTCAATGCCACAAGACCGGATGCACCTTGGCGGAACACTTTGGGCGATTTGGCCTTGGCGACAGCGTCGCGTAGCCAGTCAGGCGCATCGGTCACAGCAGGGCGGGTGAGGCTCGCGAAAAGCGGCAACAAGAACGCTTCGGTGGCCAGCGCGTCTCGCGGGCCTTGTTCCAATGTCAGTGCGGCTTGATTCAGTGCGAGCAGTGCTTGCAAATCCAGCTGACGTATTTGCGGCCCGTCGGCCCAGAAAAACTGCCCACGCAGGTTTTCGTGCCGCAATGACAGCGCATAGATCAGATTTGGATCAAGCGTGAGCGAGACAATTAGCGCGTCTTCCCCGCGCCCTTGCAGACCATGCGTGTCGGTCGCTCGGATGAAGCCGATGCTACCTTCTGCCAATGTCGTGATGCCAGAAGGCAGATGATGTCGCACTTGCCCATTCTGGACCCAAAACAGTTCGAAAAAATCATGTCCATGCAGGGATTTGGGTCGGGCAGGGGTTAATTGTGCACGGGTGATATGCACAGCGGCCGATCCGCGCAGGATTTCACGATGGCGAAGGGTTATTCGGGTCATGGGATCAAATTAGCATAGGTTTGCGCAAACATGGCAGAAAAGTTGGACCTTGGCCCAGCGAGCGGCTAGACGAAGGCAACATACGTGCAGCCAAGGGATTCCCGCCATGACATTCGATCGCTCCATCAAAATTGCGCCATCCATTTTGGCTGCCGACTTTGCCAATTTTGGCGCAGAGATTGCGTCCGTAGAGGCGCAGGGCGCTGACTGGATTCATGTGGATGTGATGGACGGGCATTTCGTGCCCGCGATTACCTTTGGCGCGCAGACCTGCAAGGCGATCCGCCCCCATGTGAAAACCGTGATGGACGTGCATTTGATGATCTCGCCCGTCGACAGTTTCTTGCAAGGGTTCGCCGATGCAGGTGCGGATATTATTACCGTGCATTACGAAGCTGGCCCGCATATCCACCGGACGCTGCAAAACATCCGCGATCTTGGCTGCAAGGCGGGTGTCGCGATCAATCCGGGCACCCCGGCCTCTGTCGTCGAAGAGCTTTTGGATATGGTTGATCTTGTTTGCGTGATGACGGTGAACCCCGGTTTTGGCGGGCAAAAATTTATCGATATGTCGCTGAAAATCGCGGATCTACGGGCCATGATCGGCGAACGCCCTGTGCATATCCAAATCGACGGCGGTGTTGATGTGAATACAGCGCCCTTGGTTGCGTCAGCAGGTGCAGACGTGCTGGTAGCTGGCTCTGCCGTGTTCCGTGGTGGGTCTGTCGCAGACCCCGCACCTTACGGCGAAAACATTCGCAACATTCGCAAAGTTGCCACGGAAAACGCGGCGACCTAAGCGCAAAAACATGATTGACGCGTTGTCCCGAAGAATGCCGCGTCAGTTCTCTTTTTAATCTGTCAGAAAAATCGGCATTTTGGTTGTTTTTGCTGCATAAAACGAAAATTCTGGCATCCTAAATCATAGGGTGTTTCAAGAATTTTTTGAAACTGCTTTCGCCGTTCCTGTTTTATTGTTCGTCTATCAGAAACGGCGTCCGTTCCATCGAACGGCGTCTTTTCTTGCAACGAACACGACCTGCATCAATGTGGGCGCCACATAAACCAAAGGGACTAATACAATGACAGACACATCCTATTCGGATCCGAATACCACGCCGCCGCTAGGCCAAGCGATCCCGCTTGGGTTCCAGCACGTGCTTGCGATGTTCGCATCCAACGTTACCCCATCCGTGATTGTTGCAGGGGCCGCTGGCCTTGCATTCGGTAGCGGCGAACAGATTTACCTGATCCAAATGGCGATGCTGTTCGCCGGGATCGCAACGCTGTTTCAAACAGTCGGCATCGGCCCAATCGGCGCGCGCCTTCCAATTATGCAGGGTACGTCGTTTGCATTCGTCGGTGTTCTTGCTGGTCTTGCAGCGACCCAAGGTCTTGGCGTCGCGCTGACCGCTTGTATCATCGGTGGTGTGATCCACTTTTTGCTTGGATCGGTGATCCAGCATCTGCGCTTCTTGTTCCCACCGCTTGTCACGGGTCTCGTGATCTTGGCAATCGGTCTGTATCTGATACCTGTTGCGATCAAATACGCCGCTGGTGGCGCTGCTGATTTCCAGATGAACGCTGATAGTTTCGGATCGCTCATGCACTGGTCTGTCGCGCTGACAGTGATCATCGTGTCCTTGGTGCTGAAGTTTTTCACCAAAGGCCCGTTGAGCCAATCTGCCATCTTGATCGGCCTGCTTGCAGGTTATGTCTTGGCCTATTTCCTTGGCATGGTGAATTTTGGGTCTGTTGCCAAGGCGTCTTGGATTACATCCATCCAGCCATTGCCTTACGGGTTTGAATTTAGCCTTGGCGCTGTGATCGCGGTGACCCTTGTTTCCATCGTATCCGCGATTGAAACCGTGGGCGACGCATCTGCGACAACCAAAGCGGGCGCTGGCCGTAACGCAACAGACGCAGAAATCGCTGGTGCGACTTATGCGGATGGTTTGGGCACCGCAGTTGCTGGCGTGTTCGGCGGCCTGCCAAACACATCATTCAGCCAAAACGTCGGGATCGTCGGCATGACGGGCATCATGTCCCGCCATGTTGTGACCATCGCGGGTATCATCATGATTGTTTGTGGCATGTTGCCAAAAATCGGTGCGGTTATCGCGTCCATGCCATTGCCAGTACTTGGCGGCGGCGTGATCGTGATGTTCGGCATGGTGGCTGCGGCCGGTTTGAACATGTTGTCTGAAATCAACATGAACCGCCGCAACATGGTGATCATCGCCGTATCGCTCGCATTTGGCCTGGGTCTGAACCTTGTGCCAACAGCCGTGCAATACTTGCCAGGCGTTGTGAAAATTCTGGCGACTTCTGCTGTGGCACCAACGGCGCTGATGGCAATCGTGTTGAACCTGATCTTGCCTGACGACATGGACTAATTCCATTCACACTAGACATTGAAGCCCCCGGCGCCTTGTGCGTCGGGGGCTTTTCTTTTGCAGTAATGTCTCTAACCTCTGGGTTGAACAAAGGGGACCGCCACCATGACAGACTTTCTGATGCTTGCTTTCATCTTTCTTGTAGCTGGCGTCGTGTCCGTCCCCATCGCATCGCGGTTTGGGCTTGGGTCTGTGCTTGGTTATCTAATCGCGGGCATCGTGATTAGTCCGATTTTGGCGTGGTTGCATGTGGATGTCATCTCGATCCAGCATTTCGCGGAATTCGGCGTTGTTATGATGCTGTTTCTTGTCGGGCTAGAACTGGAACCGAAGATGTTGTGGTCGATGCGGGCCAAGCTGATGGGGCTAGGCGGTGGACAGGTGGGGTTGACCACATTGGCCGTCATGGGCGTCGGCATGTTGTTTGGCCTTGGCTGGACCGTCGCATTGGCTGTGGGTCTTGTCTTTGCCCTTTCGTCTACTGCCATCGTTTTACAGACGTTGAATGAAAAGGGCCTGATGAAATCCGACGGTGGGCAGTCGAGCTTTTCAGTGCTGTTGTTCCAAGATATCGCGGTCATTCCGATGCTTGCATTGGTCCCGCTTTTGGCTTTGCCAGAACTGATTGAGGCGATGCATCATGGCGACCACGGCGATGACCATGGTGGGGGGCTTAGCCTTGTTGCCGGTCTTGTCGGTTGGCAAGTCGCCCTTGTGACCATCGGTGCCATCGTCGCGGTGTTCTTGATCGGTAGTTACCTCACTGGTCCGATCTTCCGGTTTATTGCGGGCGCAAACCTGCGCGAAATGTTTGTGGCTGCGGCACTGATGATCGTGATCGGCATCGCCTTATTGATGTCGCTTGTGGGTGTGTCGCCAGCGCTGGGCACCTTCCTCGCAGGGGTCGTTCTGGCGAATTCCGAATACCGTCACGAGCTTGAAAGCGACATCGATCCGTTCAAAGGGCTGTTGCTTGGCTTGTTCTTCATGACCGTTGGGGCGGGCATAAACTTTGGTCTTTTAGGGGCGAACCTTGGCATGATTGTCGGGTTAACTCTGGGATTGATGGCGTTGAAAGCCGCCGTGCTTTACGTGCTGGCAATTGTGTTCAAAATCGACGGTTCTGACCGCTGGCTGTTCGCACTTGGCCTCGCCCAAGCGGGTGAGTTCGGTTTTGTGCTGCTGTCGTTCACTGTTGCCAATGGGGTCATCCCGACCGCGCTGGCCGATCAGCTGTTGTTGATTGTAGCGCTGTCGATGTTGCTGACACCCGCATTGTTCATTCTATTCGACCGCGTGATCGCGCCGCGTTTCATCACTGTTGATGATCGCGAAGCTGATGACATGCCCTCTGACGGGAAGATTATCATCGCCGGCCACGGGCGCGTTGGAGGCGTGATTGCGCGTATCTTACAAGGTGCCGGACACGCGCCAACTGTGATCGACTTCAGCTCCGCTCAGTTAGAGATGCTAAAGAAATTTGGCTATCACGCGTATTACGGTGACGCGACGCGCCCTGATCTGCTGCATGCGGCGGGGATTGCGGATGCGAAACTGTTGGTCGTCGCAATTGACGGGAAAGAGCAGATCACCGAATTGGTGCGTTACGTGCATCATCACTACCCCGACCTTCACATCATTGCCCGTGCCGTGGATCGGCCGCATGTCTATGATCTATGGTTCGCTGGCTGTCGCGACATTATCCGCGAGTATTACGACAGCGCGCTGCGCATGGGTCGGTCATCATTCGAGGCCATCGGCGCAACCCGAAATCAGGCAGAGGCTGGCGTGGCTGCATTCGATGAAATGGACCGCCTATCCATGTTGGAAATGGCAACGCATTATGACCCCGATATCCCAATTTCTCAGAACCAAGCAGTCTTGGACAAGTTCAACGAGAAGCGCGCGGGCTGGGAATCGGACTTGGCCACCAAAATGGAAGCGATTTTTGACGGTGGATCAAAGTCAGAGTGATTTTCACGAATATATCGTGAATTTCCACGACGTCGATTTTTGAGGTCATAGCTATAGTCAATCAGCAGCTTGGCCCGTAAAGTGCGCCCAAAGGTTGCCCAATTTTTGGGCGAAAACGATTGCTCTGGATCAGGATGAACCCCGTGAAGAAAATGAATATCGAAGACCTGCGGTCACGTCAGTGGTTCATGAACAAAGACAACCCTGAAATGACGGCGTTGTATCTCGAACGTTATCTGAACTACGGACTGACGCGAGAGGAATTGCAATCAGGCAAGCCTATCATTGCAATTGCGCAGACGGGCAGTGATTTGTCACCGTGTAATCGCCACCATCTTGAACTGACCAAGCGTGTGCGTGACGGCATCATCGCAGCAGGCGGCACCCCGATCGAGGTGCCCGTTCATCCAATTCAAGAAACGGGTAAACGCCCGACAGCGTCGTTGGACCGGAACCTTGCTTATCTGTCGCTGGTCGAGACATTGTTCGGCTACCCGCTTGATGGGGTCGTGCTGAACATTGGCTGTGACAAAACAACGCCTGCGCTTTTGATGGCAGCCGCTACCGTGAATATTCCCGCAATTGCGCTATCTGTCGGCCCTATGCTGAACGGCTGGTGGAAAGGTGAACGCGCGGGGTCTGGTACGGTGATCTGGAAAGCCCGTGAACAACTTGCGGCGGGTGAAATTGACAATGATGAATTCATGGATATCGCCGCTGCTTCTGCGCCTTCTGTCGGTTATTGCAATACGATGGGCACGGCGACGACGATGAATTCGTTGGCCGAAGCATTAGGTATGCAACTGCCTGGTGCCGCCGCGATCCCTGCGCCATATCGCGAACGCGGCCAGATTTCTTATGAAACGGGTAAACGGATTGTCGATATGGTGTGGCAAGACCTGCGCCCGTCTGATGTGATGACCCGCGAGGCGTTTGAAAATGCGATCGTGATTAACTCTGCCATTGGTGGGTCCACTAATGCGCCGATCCACCTGAACGGCATCGCGCGGCATTTGGGCGTCGCGCTGACCAATGACGATTGGCAGAATGTTGGCCATGATGTGCCACTGCTTGTGAACTTGCAGCCAGCCGGTGAATACCTTGGCGAAGACTATCAACAAGCAGGCGGCGTGCCCGCTGTTGTGGGCGAGTTGATCGCTGCTGATTTGCTGCCACATCCGAATGCGATCACCGTGAACGGGCAGTCGATGGGCGACAATTGCACGGCGACACGGACCAAAGACGCGCGCGTGATCAAGACGGCAGCTGACCCGCTGAAACAACAGGCGGGTTTTATCAATCTGTCCGGCAACCTGTTCGACAGTGCGATTATGAAAACCAGCGTGATTTCTGCTGATTTCCGCGCGCGCTATCTGTCCAACCCTGATGACCCGAATGCCTTTGAAGGACGAGCGGTGGTTTATGATGGGCCAGAGGATTTCCACCACCGGGTCGATGACCCGTCTGAAAATCTCGACGCTAATTGCATCATGTTCATGCGCGGCGCGGGGCCGAAGGGCTATCCGGGCGGTGCAGAGGTCGTGAACATGCGTCCGCCGTCCTATCTGATCAAACAAGGGGTCGAGGCATTGCCCTGCATCGGTGATGGTCGGCAGTCCGGTACATCGGGCAGCCCGTCGATTTTGAATGCTTCACCAGAGGCTGCGGATGGCGGCGGTTTGGCGTTGTTGCAAAACGGCGATCCTGTGCGCGTGGATTTGAACACATGCAAGGTCGATATGTTGGTGCCGCTGGACGAATTGGCAGAACGCGCGGCGAAACTGGTCGCGGCAGGTGGCTATGCCCACCCTGAAAGCCAAACACCGTGGCAACAATATTTCCGCGAGCTCGTCGGTCGTTTTGACGAGGGTATGACCCTGCGGGATGCTGAAAACTATCAAGATATTTCACGCAAGTTCACACCACGGGATAGCCACTGATGAAACTAGTGCGTTACGGCGAAGCCGGGGCAGAGAAACCAGCGATCATGGATAACGCGGGGATGTTGCGCGATATTTCTGCGCATGTCGATGACATTGCGGGCGATGCGTTGTCGGACGCCAGTCTTGCGCGTTTGAACGCGTTGGATGTGACCGGCTTGCCAATCGTCGAAGGCCGCCCGCGCATCGCGCCTTGCGTTGGGAATGTTGGTAAACTCTTGTGTATCGGACTGAATTTTTCGGACCACGCCGCAGAGGCGGGCATGGATATTCCCGCCCACCCAATCTTGTTCATGAAAGCCACGTCGTCGATTGTTGGTGCCTATGATCCCGTCGTGATGCCACGCGGATCAACAGCCACCGACTGGGAGGTCGAGTTGGGCGTGGTGATCGGCAAGACGGCGAAATATGTGTCAGAGGCAGACGCATTGGATTATGTCGCGGGCTATTGCATCGTCAATGACGTGTCTGAACGCGACTATCAGACGAAGCTGACAGGGCAGTGGACCAAAGGCAAATCATGTGACACATTTGGCCCGATTGGCCCATGGCTTGTAACACGGGACGAGATCAGTGATCCGCAGAATTTGGACATGTCATTGGACGTGAACGGCAAGCGGATGCAGACCGGCAATACCGACACGATGATCTTTTCTGTGGCCGAAATCATCGCGCATTTGTCCACGCTAATGACCCTGCATCCCGGCGATGTGATCAGCACCGGCACCCCGCCAGGTGTGGGCATGGGGATCAAACCGGAACCAGTTTACCTAAAAGTTGGGGATACGATGGACCTGACCATCGCGGGTCTTGGGTTTCAGCAACAGGTCGTCGGCCAAGACGACTAGCGCGCAGGGCCAAGCGATCCACGTGTGATGAATTGCGTGGCGAGCTTTGTGCTTAGCACGGGTTTGCCTGTCACCATATCCAGCAGGGTTTTCGCCGCCGCCCGTCCCATTTCAATCTGAGGCACCCGCACGGTTGTCATGGCAGGTGTCACCACAGATGCGATGCCAATATCGTCGAACCCGATCACAGAAATGTCGCGCGGTACGTCCAATCCGGCGTCCCTTGCGCCGATCATCGCGCCCGCTGCCAAGACGTCATTGCCGCAGATAATGGCCGTTGGTTTGGCATCCAATAAATCTACACAAGCCTGCCGCCCCGCTTCGATCCGGTAGGGGGCCTCTATAACTGACGTCAGTTCGGCGTTCGCATCCGAAATCGCGGCGATCATCGCATCTCGCCGTGCGCGCGCGCGGTCATTATGGGTGCATTGTCCTACGATAATTGCGATGCGTTTGTGGCCTTGGGCGATAACCCGATTTGTCGCATCATAACCCGCTGCGTAATTGTCGAACCCGACGAATGTCTGGTCGGTATTCTCGGCAAAGTACCAGCTTAACACATGGGGCATACGCTGGGCTGCAAGATAGTCCCTCGACGCTTGTGGTCTGTCGTTCCCGATAAGCAGAAGCCCACTGGCGCCTTGCCCCGCGAGCAACTTGATCTGGCGCAGCTCCATATCGGGATCATAGCCCGATGTCGCGATGAGCAGGGTGATGCCCGCTTCTGCCAATACCTCTTGGAACGCCTGAATGCCGCTGGCAAACATTGCGTTGGACAGTGCTGGAATAATTGCGCCGACGGTGTTGGTTTTATTCGTGGCCAAAGCCCGCGCGCCAAAGTTTGGCGTGTAACCAAGCGCTGCAATCGCGGCGTCGATTTTGTCTCGTGCGGCTTTGCCTACCTTGTCGGGGTCGTTCAGCGCACGGCTGACCGTTGCGCTCGACACGCCTGCGGCTTCTGCGACGTCTTGCAATGTGGGGCGGGTGGCATTGGTCATGCCCCTGGATAATGTAAGCTCTTGCTTTGCGCAATGTAAGCGCTTACATTTTTCTAAGTTCACCTTAGGTTAGGATCACCCATATGGCGCGTAATTATCTGAAGACGGCAACAAAAACCGCAATGACTGATTCAAGCGATGTGCGTGAAACGGTCCAGACTATTCTGGCCGATATTGAGGCTGGCGGCGATCAGGCGGCGCTAGATTATGCGGCCAAGTTCGACAAATACGAGGGAAGTGTGATCCTGTCGGCAGAGGACATCGCTGCCGCCGCGGCCTTGGTTCCCGAAAAGCTGAAGGCGGACATTCAATTCGCCCATGACAATGTGCGCCGCTTTGCTGAACTGCAAAAATCTACCATGACGGATGTGGAAACGGAAATCGTGCCGGGCTTGATTGCCGGGCAAAAAGCGATCCCCGTGCGGGCGGCTGGCTGTTACGTTCCAGGTGGCCGTTATAGCCATATCGCGTCGGCAATCATGACGGTGACCACGGCCAAGGTCGCCGGTTGCGAACATATCGTTGCCTGTTCCCCGCCGCGGCCCGATGTGGGTATCAATCCCGCGATTATTTATGCGGCGGACTTGTGCGGTGCGGATAAAATTCTTGCGATGGGCGGCGTGCAGGGTGTTGCCGCTATGACATTTGGCCTGTTTGGCCTGCCAGAGGCAGATATTCTCGTAGGCCCCGGTAACCAATTCGTTGCTGAAGCGAAACGTATTCTGTTTGGCCGTGTTGGCATCGATATGATCGCAGGACCAACGGACAGTTTGATCCTTGCCGACGCGAGCGCCGATCCAATGGTTGTCGCCGTCGACTTAGTCAGCCAAGCAGAGCATGGCTATAATTCACCCGTGTGGCTGGTGACTGATGACGAGGCTCTCGCGCAGAGGGTCATGAACCTCGTGCCTGATTTAATCGCAGACCTGCCGGAGCTGAACCGCATGAACGCGGAAGCCGCTTGGCGTGATTACGCAGAAGTCATTGTTTGTGCCGACCGCGAAGAAATGGCCGCATGTTCGGATGATTACGCGCCAGAGCATTTGACCGTGCAAGCCCAAGACCTTGATTGGTGGCTGGATCGCTTGCTGTGCTACGGATCGCTGTTCTTAGGCGAAGAGACTACAGTGTCTTATGGCGATAAGGCGTCGGGCACGAACCACGTTCTGCCAACATCTGGGTCTGCCCGCTACACTGGTGGGCTATCGGTGCATAAATACATGAAGATCGTCACATGGCAGCGGGCCACGCGCGAAGGATCCAAACGGGTTGGCGAAGCGACCGCGCGGATTTCGCGATTAGAAGGTATGGAAGGCCACGCACGGGCCGCGGATGTGCGCTTGGCGAAGTACTTTCCTGGTGAAAACTTCGACTTGTCAGCATCCGAATGATGCAGGCGCTGGTCTATACTGGCGTTGAGACGCTAGAGATGCGCGATGTGCCGATGCCTGTTGCTGGCGCCGGTCAGGCGCTAGTGCGTGTGCATGCTTCTGGTATTTGTGGGTCGGATATGCATGCATATCTTGGCCATGATGAACGTCGCCCCGCGCCGCTTATCCTGGGGCATGAGGCAGCTGGAGAGATTGTCGAAACGGGTCGCCGTGTGACAATCAACCCGCTGGTGACTTGCGGCGATTGCGATGCCTGCAAGCGTGGGCGCGATAACATATGCCCTGACCGGATGATCATATCGATGCCACCGGCAGAGGGGGCATTCGCCCCATATGTCGCCATCGCAGAGGCGAATTTGGTCACCGTGCCCGCGCATGTGAGCTATACTCAAGCAGCCCTAGCGGAACCGCTCGCTTGCGGGTGGCACGCCGTGCGATTGGCCAAAGAGGCAGTTGATCGACCGCTTGATCAAGCGCGTTGTCTTGTGATCGGCGGGGGGGCGATTGGTGTCGGCGCGGCGCTTGCGCTGCGGGCGTTTGGGGCGAAAGACATCACCGTGATCGAACCCAATGATAAGCGCCGCGCTGTGCTGGATGGTATTGCAGGATTTTCTGCGGTTGGGCAGGGTGGCTTTGACGGCCATGCCCATATCGTGATTGATGCTGTTGGTTATGCCGCCACGCGTGCCGATGCGACGGCGTTCACCTATCCGGGCGGCGTGATTGCGCATATCGGACTGGGCGAAGCTACGGGTGGGCTGGACATTCGGCGCATGACTTTGCAGGAAATCACGTTTATCGGAACATATACCTATACAATGGCCGATTTTCGCGAAACCGCGCAGGCCATTTTTGACGGTCGGCTTGGTCCTTTGGATTGGGTAGAAACCCGCCCCTTGGATGCCGGCGCCCAAGCATTTTCGGATTTGCGTGCAGGCAAAGTTGCGGCACCCAAAATAATTCTCATCCCGGACCACAAGGAGTAGCCCTTTGTCCATATCCAAGAAAATCGTTGACGATCTTGTCGCGAACGATGTGTCATTCGTGACCACCGTGCCATGCAAACAGCTGGCTGGCGTCATTGATGAAGTCGAAAATCGCGAAGAGATCTTTCACATTCCATCCAACAAAGAAGACGAAGGCATGGGCCTTTGCGCTGGTGCGTTCATGGGTGGCAAACGCCCTGCGATCATCATGCAGAACACGGCCATCGGGGTCACGATCAACACGCTTGCGACGTTGACACAGTATTACCGGATGCCGCTGCCGATGCTAATCAGCTACCGTGGAGAGCTGCGCGAGCCAGTGGCTTGTCAGGTCGAAATGGCCGTGCACACCAAGGCGCTGCTCAGCCAGTTAAACATCCCGACCTATCATTTCCACAAAGAAAGCGATGCGGACGAATTGGATGCGATCCTGAAATACACATTCATGTGCAACAAACCTGTCGCGATCCTGACGGATGCGTCATTCTGGGGAGGCTACGGCGACCAATGATCAGATCAGAAATTCTGCGCGAGATTGCGCCAATCCTGAACCCCCACCTTGTTGTGTGTAACATCGGACTGCCCAGCCAAGAGCTGCATATGATCGACGACAACGAACGCAATTTTTATATGCTCGGCACCATGGGGCTGTCATCATCCATCGGTCTGGGCCTCGCATTGGCACAAGAAAAAACCGTGATTTCCATTGACGGTGACGGGTCGGTTTTGACCAACCTTGGCACGCTGCCGACCATCGCGAACAATGTGGCCGACAATTACATTCTGTTGATCATCGATAACGGGTCTTATGGGTCCACTGGCGATCAGCCGACATATGCGGGCAAAAAAACCAAGCTTGAAGCCGTTGCTGCCGCCTGTGGCTGTGAGAACGTTGTGACCTGTCAAGACGTCGACACTGGTAAGGCATTGCAGGCTGCCATCGAAAGCAAGCAGATGACAGTCATCGTGTCCAAATGTGACAGTGGCAATATCAAGCTGCCTGTGATCACCAAAGACCCTGTCGTGATCCGCGACAGGTTCATGACGGCAGTCGCCAGCTAAGTTACCGGGTAAGGGCGCCGAATCCATTTGGCGCCCTTGTCACATTTCCATTTCCTCATCGGCGCGCAGCAATTTGCCCCAGCGTTTGTCGAAAATCGGATGTGTTGGGAAGTGACGCTCTGCCTCGCGGATCACGTCCAGCGCACCCTCGACCGACTTGAGTTTGCGCATCGCATGTTCCCAAGCCTTGAAATAATTTATCGGCAGATAGGGTTGGCTCGCATTTTGAACGAGCAAATTCGCGGCGATTGAAAACTCACCATCGTCGAGCGCCATATTCGCCCGCGCGAGCGTGATCCCTGGATGATTGGGCAATAGGCTGGCAGCATCGGTGAGATTTTTGGCTGCTCTGTCGCGCAGTCCAACTTTCAGGTGATGTTCTGCCAAACGCTTAGAAAAAATTGCATGATCTGGCATCGTGTTGCGGCAATGATAAGAAAGCAGCGATGCACGCTTATACCGACCCGACAATCGTAAAGCGACGGCGAAGACGCTTAGGAGTTTGAGAGATTCCGGGTCAGTCGGCAGGGGCGCATCGTCCCGAAAGAACGCACGTTCTGCAGCAACGATCTCGTTAGGTATCGTGAATTGTTTGTTCTCAAAATTGGGCGCGATCACAATGCGTTGCTGCAGCTTTTTCTTCTCGAATAGTTCGGGCCAGTCTGCTGCGGGCACCCAAAGCGGCAACGCCGCATTTAGTGCACCTTCGAACAAGTCATCTCCTTTGGGGAACAAAAACGTGCGTGCGCGCGCCGCGCCACACAGCGCATCGACGACCACCTTGTCGAGCTGGAACATTTCCTGAAAACGCGGTTCACATTGATAGAAATAATGCGCAAGTGAATCCTGTGCAGGATTGGCACGCGCGCGTGTGAAATAAAGGTTTAGAAAATTCGTGGTCGCGCGTTTCTTGTCCCCATCGACATGAGCCGCAAGATGCCCGAGGCTTTCGCACACCATCCTGTCGTTTTCCCAAATATGGGGGTCAACTTCGGCCGCTTTAGCCACTTTAATCGCATGTCCTGGGGCGTCGCACGCAATGGCGAGTGCCATTGCAATGGGCGAATAAAATGCAAATTTATGTCCCTGCGCCATGACGGTTTTGATCAGTCTATACAGCTCGTTGTGCTTGCCGACGTTAAGCGAATGGCGGAAAGCGAAGCCAAGGCTTTGCGCGAAATCGCCGTCATTGTGGAAATTGCTGGGTCCGGCAAGGACCCGATCCAAGACCTCGTCATACGCCCGATTTCGAATTTGTGTAGGCAACCCGTCGGGTAGGTTTAAATTGTCCGACCCGCCAATCGCAATCGCGGATGACGAAAACGCGGATAGGGCAGGTGCTGCGACGAGCTTGCAATGGGCCATCAGTAGGACCTCAACAACGTCCCGCTGCATGATCGACAGGTCGGGGGTCGAAATGAGGTCATCCAGCGTCACCGCATTAGGGCGGTTCTTCGCAAGCCGCTGTACGACCGCTGGCGTGTCTGAAAACAACACTGTCGTCGTGTTCGGCTGGTCCATCAGGCAGGTATAAAATTCGTCGGGCGCGAATTTCGTGGTCCAATTCGAATGGCACCATGGTTCCTTGTCCAATACATCCCCACGTCTGATATGCAGGGCCAATGGCTCAGAAGGCAGTTCCGCCAATTTCGCTATCGCAATGTCGAGCGCTGATGTGATCGCGGAGGACCATTTGATCCGCGACAAAGATGTTTTGAATCTTTCTTGATGTTCCGGCCCACGCTCGTTGGAAAAGAAAACAGGTGTAAACCCATTCATACAAACAAAACGCTTCCCCGCCGCGATCTCTTGGGCGAACAAATCGTTAGACAATGTGCCGCGGACGTCTTCGAGTTCTGGTAAATCGGCAAGCGCGTCCAAGTCGTCATGCGCAATTTGCGCCACATATTTCTCGCGAAAACCGCCTTCGAAAATCGGGAAATCTGGGTCGTTTACATTCATGTCGTGATCTTCGGACGTCGCCGCCCAAAGATACCGTACGCTTACGCCAAAACTGTCTTCGAGGAACAATAGATTGCCGAGTGTCACAATTCGCGCACCGAGCCGATCTTTCCGATATCCAAGAATTTGAAAATCGCCGTGGTCCATGTTGCCAAATACTCTATAAATGAATCGCTAAGGTAAATATCCGTTAAGTTGTAGCCGATGTTGTGGCATAATTATGGAGATCGGCGATAAAAATATATCCCGCGCCATAAATCGTCTTAATAATTTTAGGGTCAGTTGGATCATCTTGCAGTTTAGAACGCAATCGCGAAACACGCACATCAATGGCGCGGTCAAAGTTGTCAGACTGGTCGTCGCCCAGCTGTTCCAAGATTCTTTCGCGGGTAATCAATCGGTTTGGGCTGTTCAGAAAGATCCTTAAAACTTGTGCTTCTGCAAATGACAGACGGAGGGTCTCCCCGGCTGGCGAAATTAATAGATGTTGGTTCAGATCAGCCGACCAGCCCGAGAACTTAAACAGCTCTTCCATGCGTTGCGGAGCTTGTTTGGATCGACGCAACAAGGCCTTGACCCGCGCAACGACCTCGATCACTTCAAATGGTTTTGTGATGTAATCATCTGCGCCCAGCTCTAGCCCCGCGATTTTATCTTGGGTGTTTGACCGCCCTGAGATGATCAACACCGCGGCCCGCGATGTGCGGGCAACGGCATTCACAAGGGTCAATCCCTCGCGGTCGGGCAGCCCGAGATCGATGATGCAGACATCTGGTTCAATTGTACGCAATCCACGTTCAAAATCGGCACCTGTAGGGTATGATATCGTTTGATAACCCTCTGTTTCTAAAGCGGTTGCGATCAGCTCTCTGATCTCGCGGCTGTCATCGAGAATGGTGATAAGCTGCTGTTTAGGTGTCATGACGAAAGGCTTTGCATTTGTGCGGAAAGTGCCGCCATCGTGAACGGTTTCTGCAAGATCGGAAAGTCTTGTGTTACCCGCTGATGCAGGGCGTCAGATGGGCTAAGCCCAGTGATCACGAGGATTGGAACTGTCTCATTTTGGGCTCGCAATCCGGTTGCGAATTGGTGGCCGTCCGGCCCATCGCCAAGATCAAGGTCTGTCACGACATGAGTAATTTCGGGCATGGATGCGAGCGCTGCTGCCTCTGTCGCGGTTGCGGCCTCGATGACCGCAAAGCCCATATCACGCAGGTAGCCACGCACCGTTCTACGAATTTCCAGCGTGTCATCGACAAGTAAAACCAATCCAGATTGCACGGAATGCGCCTTTATATAAGGTAGGCGCATTGTCACGATTGCACCGCCCATAGGGCGGTTCCCAATCCGAATTTTGCCTCCACTAAGCTTACAAAAATCAAACGCAGTAGAAAGACCAAGCCCGTGACCAAGTTTGCGTGCCTTGGACGTGAAAAACGGGGCGAGCGCGTTTTTCAAGGCGTCCGGCGTGAACCCCGGTCCAGTGTCCGTCACCGTTATTTCCATAAAGTCGCTCGTCAGTGTTTGAAACCGAATGGCAATTTCGCCTGCACTTTCCATGGCTTCTGATGCGTTCAGGACAAGGTTCAGCAAGGCGTCTTGGGCAAAGCCTGGGTCGAGCATGACCTGCGGATCAGGCAGAAAGTTCTCAATACTTAGGCTGACGGATTGCGGGATGGCGGCATGGGCAAGCTGATCGAAATTGGCAATAAAATCCGCAGTGACCACGGGGCGCACGTCCAGACTTCGCTCCGCATCAATCCGCGATAAACCGGTCAAAAGATCTCCGCCGCGTTTTGCAGCAGCCTTGATCGTCTGGCTGATCTTTTCAATATCTGGCGGCAGTTGTGTGAATCTTTCGAGCTGGTTCTGCTGCCCCAAAATGATCGTCAACAAATTGGAAAAATCGTGGGCTAAGCCGCTTGTTAGCTGAGCTGCGAGTTCTCGCCTGCGGGTGTGGGTCAGCGCATTGCGCGCGTTTACATCCTCTGTCACGTCCATCGACAACAGATACGCCCCAGCGATCTGACCGCGACTATCGCGGTCGGGGGTCAGAGCAACCCGCAGATGCTGGCCCGTGGATTTGTCTTCGAATTCCACGACGGGGTCGCCACCATTCAACGCCTTCTGAAAACCGTCTTCGATCTCTGCGAAAATCTCTGGACCAAGTGCATCGCGGAAATGTTTGCCGACAATCTCGTTGGATCGGTTGGGTAAAACGGTGCTGAGTTTACGGTTCGAATATGTATAGACGCCATCGCGACCGACCCGCGCGATATGAGCCGGTATCATCGCGTTGGTCAGGCTGAGTTTATCTTGGGACGCGGTCAGTTCGCGTTTGGCCTCTTCTAGTGCTGCGACAGTGTGGGTCAATTCACGGTTCGTTTTTGCCAGCTCTTCGGACCGTTGAATAAGTGCGTCAGTTAGGTCAGCGGACTTGCCACGCAGCAACGCATCCTGGGCCTTGATATCCGTTATGTCGGTATAAACGGCGACCCAGCCGCCATCGTGCAGTGGGCTACCTTCAATGGAGATATAAGATCCATTGGCCCGTCTGCGTTCCAAATAGTGGGGTTCAAACGCGCGGGCTTTTTCGATGCGCTCGGCGACAAAGGCTTCGGTGTCCCCAATCTCGCCATAGTCACCTTGTTCCGCGACATAAGATAGGGCCATCTCGAATGTTGCTCCGGGTTTGATTAACGCGTCAGGTAAATCGAACATGCGTTGGAACTGGCGGTTGGCGATGACCAATTTCAAGTCGCGATCATAAACCGTGATCGCCTGTTTGATCAGGTTCAAGCCTGACAAAATCATGTTTGAAGCAGCGCTATTGGGTGTGGTCATGCCAATTTGGTAGCACCAATAATTTCCGCATACTAGCGCGCAAACCGACCGGAAAGGTTTCGCAACATTTGGGAAACAATTCTGCAAGACTCATTCGGCAGAGTAGTGCTAGCTTTGGTTAAGTAGACAGCTCTTGATTGAAATGTGCTCGGGGGAGGATGCATGTCGTTCAAATCAACGGATACGGTGCTGCGATCTATTCCGCACATCTTGGCGCGCAATGTGCGTGTTCATGGCGCGAAGCCTGCCTACCGCGAAAAAGAATTTGGCATTTGGCAAAGCTGGACATGGGCGCAGGCATCCGATGAAATCGAAGCCATGGCGCTTGGACTGTTAGAGCTTGGCGTCGCATCGGGCGATCATGTTGCCATTCTGGGCCGGAACCGTCCCTCATTATATTGGGCAATGGTTGCCGTGCAAATGTGTGGCGGCGTGCCTGTTCCGATGTATCAAGATGCAGCTGCCGGCGAGATCGCCTATGCGCTTGAACACAGCGGTGCGCGCTTTGCAATTGTTGGCGATCAAGAGCAGGTCGATAAAGTTGCTGAAGCGACAGAAAACGGCACTGACCTTGCGCATGTCGTTTACCTAGACCGGCGTGGGTTGCGAAAATATGACCATAGCGCGATGTGCTCCATGGCTGACCTTGCGGCCCAAGGGCGAGAGTCTGATCGCGCGGCCGAACTGCACAAAATCATCGACGGGCTGACATATGATGACACCTGCATTATGTTGTATACCTCTGGCACGACGGGGCGCCCCAAGGGCGTGGTTTTGTCCAATCGGAACGTGATTGAAACCGCCAAGAATTCGTCGGAGTTCGATAACCTCAGCGCGGGCGAAGAGATTTTGGCCTATCTGCCCATGGCATGGGTCGGCGATTTTATCTTTTCCATCGGACAAGCGATGTGGTCCGGTTTCTGTGTAAACTGCCCTGAATCCAAAGAAACTATGATGACCGATTTACGAGAAATCGGGCCAACCTATTTCTTTGCACCCCCTGCGATATTCGAGGGCCAACTGACGGACGTGATGATCCGCATGGAAGACTCCGGCAGGTTCAAGAAGTGGCTGTTTGATCATTACATGTCCGTGGCGCGGCGTGTGGGGCCGGATATTTTAGACGGCAAGCGGGTCGGTCTATTGGATCGCGCCCGCTATTTCCTTGGCAATTTGTTCGTTTATGGCCCGCTGAAAAACACTCTAGGTTATTCTCGGTTCCGCGTCGGCTATACGGCGGGTGAAGCGATCGGGCCCGAGATTTTCGATTTCTACCGTTCGCTCGGGATCAACCTCAAACAACTTTACGGCCAGACGGAGGCCACGGTGTTCATCACCCAGCAACCTGACGGCGGCGTGCGGTCTGATTCCGTGGGCGTGCCAAGCCCCGGTGTTGAGCTGAAAATCGCGGACAACGGCGAGGTGTTTTATCGCTCGCCAGGTGTCTTCGTTGAGTATTTCAAGAACCCTGAAAGCACGGCATCAACCAAAGACGCCGAAGGCTGGGTTGCGACGGGCGACGCGGGTTTCCTTGATGATACCACTGGCCAGTTGCGGATCATTGATCGGGCCAAGGATGTGGGCAAAATGGCGGACGGTAACCTGTTCGCGCCCAAATACGTTGAAAACAAGCTGAAATTCTATCCCAATATCCTAGAGGCCGTGGTGTTCGGCGCAGGTAAAGAACGCTGCACCGCGTTCATTAACATCGATCTGACCGCGGTGGGCAATTGGGCGGAACGCAACAACATCGCCTATTCATCCTATCAAGAATTGTCGCAGCTTCCCGCCGTGTTGGACACGATCCAATCCCACGTGAACGAGGTCAACAAATCCGTCGCTGCCGATCCGATGTTGGCAGGCTGCCAGATCCACCGTTTCCTTGTGCTGCACAAAGAGCTGGACGCCGACGATGGTGAAATGACCCGCACGCGCAAGGTCCGCCGCGCCGTTGTCGCCGATAAATTCAACGATCTTGTGGCGGCTTTGGATGACGGATCAACGTCGATCTACACCGAAACAGAGGTCACATATGAAGACGGGCGCAAGGGTAAGATTACAGCAACGCTTGATATCCGCGACGCAGAAATCGCCCCAACTGTAATGGTGGCCGCACAATGACAACGACTTATGAACCCTATGTCACCGCTGATGGCCGCACGATTGGTGACGCGATGATGGACCTACGCAACATCACCCTGCGCTTTGGCGGGGTCGAGGCGATTAAGGACATTTCGTTCGACATCCGAGAGGGCGAAATTCGCGCGATTATCGGGCCGAATGGTGCTGGTAAATCGTCGATGCTCAACGTGATATCGGGTTTCTATAATCCGCAAGTAGGCGAGGTTTGGTTTAAAGGCGAACGCCGCCCACCGATGAAACCTTATCAAGTGTCTCGACTTGGCATCGCGCGGACATTTCAGAATATCGCATTGTTTGAGGGCATGAGCGTTCTCGACAACATCATGACCGGCCGTTTGCGCCATATGAAAACGAACTTGTGGCAACAGGCTTTGTGGCTGGGTAAAGCCGAACGCGAAGAAACCAAAAACCGTGAAGCGGTGGAACGGATAATTGATTTTCTAGAAATTCAAGCTATCCGCAAAACGCCAGTTGGTCGCTTGCCATACGGTTTGAAAAAGCGGGTCGAACTGGCGCGTGCTTTGGCCGCCGAACCCAAGCTTTTGCTACTAGATGAACCGATGGCCGGCATGAACGTCGAGGAAAAAGAGGACATGAGCCGCTTTATCCTAGATGTGAACGACGAATTTGGCACCACGATAGCGCTGATCGAACATGACATGGGTGTCGTGATGGACCTGTCCGACCGCGTGGTCGTTATGGATTACGGGCGCAAAATCGGGGACGGAACACCGGATGAGGTGCGCAATAATCAAGACGTGATTGATGCGTATTTGGGTGTGGCGCATGATTAAGTGGGGTGACTATGTCTGCTGATTTTCTTTACGGAATCGAAGTGATCATCAACGGGTTGATGGCCGGCGTATTATACGCATTGGTCGCCCTTGGGTTCGTCTTGATCTACAAAGCATCCGGAATTTTCAATTATGCCCAAGGGGTTATGGCGCTATTCGCGGCCTTGACCTTGGTTGGAATTATGGAAGGCGAGGTGCCGTTTAGCCACTTGATCAACGCCATATTTGGAACGGAGGTGCATCATTTCGGGTGGCATGTTCCGGCTTTGCTGGCCATCTTCTTTACGGTGCTTGTCATGGGCCTATTCGCGTGGCTCGTGCAGCGGTTTGTGTTTAGGCATTTGGTTGGACAAGAACCGATCATCTTGTTCATGGCGACCATCGGGCTTGCCTATTTCCTTGAAGGTGTTGGTGACCTGATGTGGGGATCCGACATCAAAACCCTCGCACTTGGCCTGCCGCAAGGTGGTTCACGTTGGGTCGAAGACGTGACCGCGCCATTGGGTGGCGATGATTTCTACGGGTTCTTCATTGATAAACTCGACATGATTGCCGCCGTTGTGGCCGCGATTCTTGTCACCTGCCTGATCCTATTCGCGCAATACACCAAACAAGGGCGCGCGATGCGGGCCGTTGCAGACGATCACCAAGCCGCCCTATCGGTTGGCATCTCCCTCAACTTTATCTGGGTGCTTGTGTGGTCGCTTGCGGGGCTTGTCGCACTTGTCGCGGGTATCATGTGGGGCGCGAAATCTGGCGTGCAGTTCTCGCTATCGCTGATCGCGCTCAAGGCATTGCCTGTGTTGATGCTGGGCGGGTTTACATCGATTCCGGGCGCCATCGTAGGCGGGCTGATCATCGGTGTGGGCGAGAAGCTGTTCGAATACACCATTGGTGCGCCATATCTTGGTGGGGCCACTGAAAACTGGTTCGCCTATATGCTGGCGTTGCTGTTTCTCGTGTTCCGTCCCCAAGGCCTATTCGGGGAGAAGATCATTGAACGCGTGTAACCCCATCTGCCTGACCCATCGAGGAGATCACCATGTTTTATCGTGAAGCGGGCGATTTTAAGACGACATATAAATCCGACAGCCAGACGTTCCCTATTGCCTTTGACAGGTATCGTTACTGGGCGGTGATGGCATTTGCGTTTTTGGTCATTCCTTTCATCATCAACGACTATTGGGCGTCTGCGATTTTGCTACCGTTTTTGATCTATGCGATTGCAGCGATCGGGCTAAATATCTTGGTTGGCTATTGCGGGCAGGTTAGCCTTGGGACGGGCGGGTTCATGGCTGTTGGGGCTTTTGCCTGCTATAAATTGATGACCGCTTTTCCGGACGTGAATATCATTATCCACATCATTTTGTCCGGCGGGATCACCGCGATTGTGGGGGCGGCGTTTGGCTTGCCCAGCTTGCGGATTAAGGGGTTTTACCTTGCCGTTGCGACCCTTGCTGCGCAGTTTTTCCTTGTGTGGTTGTTCAATAAGGTGGCGTGGTTCTACAACTATTCCGCCTCTGGTCAGATCAATGCGCCGGAACGTTTTGTGGGCGGTGTGGCCGTCACAGGTCCAAACGCAGACGCATGGGCGAAATATATGGTTTGCCTTGTATTTGTGACCGTTTGCGCGCTGATTTCGCGGAATTTGACGCGCGGCACAATTGGCCGGTCATGGATGGCGATCCGCGACATGGACATCGCGGCAGAAATTATCGGCGTCAATCCGTTGAAGGCAAAGCTGACCGCCTTTGCCGTATCGTCATTCTTCATCGGTATTTCCGGCGCGCTGTTCTTTGGCGTCTATCTAGGCGCGGTCGAGGTTGGCGAAGTCTTTGGCATCCAGAAATCATTCCTTGTGCTGTTCATGATCATCATCGGCGGGCTTGGGTCCATTTTTGGCAGCTTTGCAGGGGCCGCGATGTTGGTGGTTTTACCCGTCGCGCTCAAGGTCATTGGCGTTGATTTTCTGGGCTGGCCCACGGATTTGGTCGCCCATCTGCAGCTTGTCGTCGTGGGCGCGTTGATCATGTTCTTCTTGGTTAAAGAACCGCACGGTCTGGCGCAATATTGGCGGCTCGCAAAAGAGAAACTGCGGCTTTGGCCATTCCCTCATTAACACCAGAGTTGGGCCAACCCGACCTGATAATTTTCACCGAAATCCATGGGAGGATTAGACTATGAAACTCAATAAACTGGCCGCCTTGGCCGTAACGGCGACGATGGCTGCCGCCCCTGTGATGGCTGATCTCGTCATTCCAGACCTGAGCTATCGGACAGGTCCATATGCTGCTGGCGGGACACCGTTTTCTGACGGCTATCAGGATTATTTCAACCTGCTGAATGCCCGCGATGGCGGCATCGGTGGCGAAGCTGTGCGCATTTTGGAATGCGAAACAGGCTATAACACTGAAAAAGGTGTGGAATGCTACGAGGCCACCAAGGGTGAAGGCGCGCTGATTTATCAACCGCTGTCTACGGGCATCACCTATCAGTTGATCCCGAAAGCGATGGCTGACGGCATTCCTATTCACACGATGGGTTATGGCCGGACATCTGCGGCTGACGGGTCCGTGTTCCCTTGGGTGTTTAACTACCCTGCGAACTATTGGGACGCGGCGTCTGTTATGGTGAACTACCTGCTGGACGAAAACGGTGGGAGTCTCGAAGGTAAGACCCTTGCGTTGGTTTACCACAACTCTGCCTACGGCAAGGAGCCTATCCGCACGCTCGAAGCATTGTCCGAAATGCACGGGTTTGAGTTATCACAACTGGCTGTTGATCACCCTGGTCAGGAACAGAAATCACAATGGCTGCAAATCCGCCGTGAGCGTCCTGATTATGTCCTAATGTGGGGCTGGGGCGTGATGAACCAAGTCGCTGTCCAAGAAGCCGCGAATATCAACTTTCCAATGGAAAACTTCATCGGCAACTGGTGGGCTGGCGCAGAACATGACGTGACACCTGCGGGTGCTGCGGCCAACGGTTACAAATCGTTGAACATGAACCGTGTAAGCAAAGATCTTCCGGTTCTGGCAGAAATCTCCTCTGCTGTGCATGATGCGGGCAATGCAGCTGGGGACGGCAGCAACCTTGGTTCTGTGCTGTACATTCGCGGTATGTATGCAGCGATGCTGGCGGCAGAAGCGATTGCAAAAGCCCAAGAAATCCACGGCGTTTCTGACGTGACATCCAAAATGGTCCGCGACGGCATGGAAGCCTTGGAAATCACGAATGCGCGCATGACTGAACTGGGCATGGAAGGCGTCGGACCAGAGTTTTCTGTATCCTGTGGTGACCACGGTGGGTCCGGTCTGGGTATCGTGCAGCAATGGGATGCAGCGGCAGGTTCGTGGGTCGCACTAACGGACTTCATCGCCCCCGATGACAGCGTCACACTGCCATTGGTTGTTGAAGACGCGGCTGCGTTTGCGGCCGAAAACAACATCACACCCGGGTGTAACTAAGCCTGACAATTGGGCGGCTTTAGGGTCGCCCAATTTCCCCCCCCGACTGCAAGGAATGCATATGTTGGACGCTGCCAAATCCGAGACCCTTCTCGAGGTCAACAATATCGAGGTGATCTATAATCACGTGATCCTTGTGCTTAAGGGCGTGTCGCTCAGCGTGCCAAAGGGCGGTATCACGGCCTTGCTTGGTGGCAATGGTGCGGGCAAGACCACGACCCTCAAGGCGATTTCAAGCTTGCTGCAATCCGAACGCGGCGAAGTGACCAAAGGGTCCATTCACTACAAGGGCAAACCGATCGACGGCAGCGCGCCATCCGATCTTGTCAAATCCGGCGTCATCCAAGTGATGGAAGGCCGTCACTGTTTCGAACATTTGACCGTTGAGGAAAACCTGCTGACTGGCGCCTATACCCGCACCGGCGGAAGCAAAGCGATCGCAGCTGATCTTGAAATGGTCTATGAGTATTTCCCGCGCTTGCGTGAGCGGCGCAAAAGTCAGGCGGGTTATACATCCGGCGGTGAACAACAGATGTGTGCGATTGGTCGCGCCCTGATGTCCCGCCCCGAAATGATCTTGCTTGACGAGCCGTCCATGGGGCTGGCCCCGCAATTGGTCGAAGAGATTTTTACAATCGTCAAGAACCTGAACGAACGCGAAGGCGTGTCGTTCCTGCTCGCTGAACAAAACACTAATGTCGCGCTGCGGTTTGCCCATCAAGGCTACATTATGGAAAGCGGACGCATCGTCATGGAAGGCCCCGCAGCAGAGCTGCGCGAGAACCCAGACGTCAAGGAATTTTATCTAGGTATGTCGGATGATGGGCGGAAATCATTCCGCGATGTCCGGTCTTACCGTCGCCGCAAAAGGTGGTTGGCATGACCCAATTGGACAGTTTGGAAACACGTTCTGCTGATGAACGCGAAGCCGCGCAGCTTGCGCAGTTACGACCCCTTTTGGCGGGCGCGGATTTGCAAACAATCGCGGAATTACGGACGCTTCCGGTGTTAAGAAAATCCGATCTTAGCGCACGGCAATCGGCGCAGCCGCCCTTTGGTGGACTTCCTGTCAAAGACATCACTCGTCTGTTCCAATCCCCCGGACCGATCTATGAACCCGGCGGAGATGCACCTGATTGGTGGCGCTTTGGCCGGTTCTTGCGCACGCTAAATATCGGCATGGGCGATGTGGTACAAAACACGTTTTCCTATCATTTCACCCCCGCAGGCGCGATGTTTGAAAGTGCTGCGATTGCGGTCGGTGCACAGGTGTTTGCCGCAGGCCCTGGGCAGACTGAATTGCAAGTCCGCGCCGCCGCTGATCTTGGCGTGACGACCTATGCGGGCACGCCCGACTACCTTGGTGCGATCTTGGCCAAGGCCGACGAGATGGGGGTTGATCTGTCTCATATCACGAAGGCTGCCGTGTCCGGTGGCCCGCTTTTCCCGCAGGTTCGCGCGGCCTACGCGGCCCGTGGGATCACATGTTTGCAGTGCTATGGCACCGCCGACGTTGGCCATATTGCCTATGAAACTCGCGCCGATGCGCCGATGATTGTCGATGAAGGCGCAATTGTTGAAATCGTCACGCCGGGTACCGGCGATCCTGTCGCAATTGGTGAAATTGGCGAGGTTGTCGTGACCGCGTTGAACCCCGACTATCCGTTGATCCGCTTTGCCACGGGTGATCTGTCTGCCGTTGTGGCGGGTCAATCTGATTGCGGGCGAACCAACATGCGGCTTGCCGGTTGGAAAGGCCGCGCTGATCAGGCGACCAAGGTGAAGGGCATGTTCGTGCGCCCCGAACAAGTCGCCAAATTGGTTGAGCGCCATCCGGAAATTCACCGCGCGCGGATCGAGGTTGGTCATGATGGCAAAACGGATACCATGCGCGTGAAATTGGAAACGGACGGCACCGATATCGCGGCCTATAAGGCGTCTGTGACCGAGGTTTTGAAACTGCGCGGTGACGTGGAAACCACCGCTGTTGGCGGGCTGCCCCGCGACGGTATCGTGATCGCAGACCTACGCGGAGTAAGCTAATGTCAGTTGTAATTGTCGGGGCGTCCCGTACGCCTATGGGCGGGTTTCAGGGTGATTTCAACACTGTTACTGCACCTGAATTGGGTGCCGTCGCCATACGCGGCGCCTTGGGTCAGGCGGGGATCAAACCCGATACCGTTGACGAGGTGTTGATGGGCTGCGTGCTGTCCGCAGGCTTGGGGCAGGGTCCAGCACGGCAAGCGTCGCTAGGCGCGGGATTGCCGCAAGCGGTACCTTGCACGACGCTGAACAAACTTTGCGGGTCAGGGATGAAAACCGTCATGGCAGCCCATGACCAGATCGTTGCAGGCAGCCAAACCTTGATGGTCGCGGGCGGTATGGAAAGCATGTCTGGCACGCCCTATCTGTCCGTCAAAACACGTGGCGGTGCGCGCTTGGGCCATGTAGAAATGAAGGACCATATGTTCCTTGATGGGCTCGAAGATGCTTATGACAAAGGATCGTTGATGGGCGTCTTTGCCGAGCTTTGCGCCGAACGCTATCAGTTCACGCGTGAGGCGCAGGATGAATACGCGCTTGGATCATTGTCGAATGCACTAGCCGCGCAGGCTAGCGGTGCATTTGAAGATGAAATTACAGCCGTCACTGTCAAAAATCGCAAGAGTGAAGTGACCATTTCTACCGATGAACAACCTGCCAACGCGCGCCCAGAAAAAATCCCGACCCTGCGCCCTGCGTTTAAAAAAGAAGGCACTGTGACACCCGCAAATGCGTCGTCCATTTCTGATGGGGCGGCTGCCATTGTACTGACCACACAGGCAGAGGCCGCAGTGCGTGCATTGCCAGTGCGCGCCCGTATCTTGGGCCATGCCAGCCATGCCCAAGACCCCGCTTGGTTCACAAATGCGCCTGTGCCAGCGGCCCAAAAGCTGATGGATAAAATCGGTTGGACAGTCGACGACGTTGATCTTTGGGAAGTGAATGAAGCTTTCGCCGTTGTGCCCATGGCCTTCATGCATGACATCGGCGTGTCCCGCGATAAAATCAACGTAAACGGCGGGGCTTGTGCGCTGGGTCATCCTATTGGTGCGTCTGGCACGAGGATCATTGTGACCTTGCTAAATGCGCTAGAAAAGCGTGGACTGAAACGTGGCATTGCTGCGATCTGCATTGGCGGTGGCGAAGGCACGGCGATTGCCATTGAACGTATCTAAGGTGACCCATGGATTTTGCGCTAAGCGATGAACAGACCCTGATTTTTGACATGGCCAAGGCGTTTGGCGACGCACATATCGCACCCAACGCGCTGGCATGGGAAAAAGCAGAGGACATTCCAAAAGACCTCTGGCCCAAACTGGCAGAACTGGGGTTCGGCGGGCTTTACGTTGCCGAAGAAAGCGGCGGATCGGGATTGTCCCGTTTAGACGCAACCTTGGTGTTCGAGGCGCTAAGTATGGCATGTCCATCGGTTGCAGCTTTCCTTTCGATCCACAATATGTGCGCCGCAATGATTGACAAATTCGGGTCGGACGATTTGCGCGACAGGTTCTTGCCGCGCGCGCTGACGATGGATTTGGTGTTGTCCTATTGCCTGACAGAACCAGGGTCAGGGTCGGATGCCGCTGCCCTGAAAACCCGCGCAGCGCGGACGAACGAAGGCTACGCGTTGACGGGCACCAAGGCCTTCATTTCTGGCGGTGGGTATTCCGACGCTTATGTTGTGATGTGCCGTACTGGCGATGCGGGCCCCAAAGGGATTTCGACAGTGATCGTCGAAGATCAAACCGATGGTCTGTCGTTCGGCGGCCTAGAGGATAAGATGGGCTGGCGCGCCCAACCGACCCGTCAGGTTCAGTTCGACAATTGCAACATTCCTGCCGCCAATCTGGTGGGCGAAGAAGGCAAGGGCTTTGGCTATGCAATGGCCGGTTTGAATGGCGGACGTTTGAATATTGCGGCCTGTTCCTTGGGGGCTGCGCAATCGGCGTTGACCAAGACGCTGGCCTATATGGCAGAGCGGCAGGCATTTGGAAAACCCATTGATCAGTTTCAGGCGCTGCAATTCCGCTTGGCCGATATGGAAATCGAACTGCAAGCGGCGCGCGTGTTTCTGCGCCAAGCGGCGTGGAAGCTTGATAACGGTGCGCTCGATGCGGCGACCCATTGCGCCATGGCCAAGAAATTCGTCACAGAGATCGGCAGCCGTGTCGCCAATCAATGTCTTCAGCTGCATGGTGGTTATGGTTACCTTGCTGATTACGGAATTGAAAAACTTGTGCGTGATCTGCGCGTGCATGAAATCCTTGAAGGAACTAACGAGATTATGCGCATGATCGTCAGCCGTGAAATGGTCGCCAAGTGACCGACATTGATATCCGTATTGAAGGTCGCGCTGGGCGGATTACGCTGAACCGGCCGGATGCGTTGAACGCGCTGACCTATGACATGGCGTTGGCGATTGAGACGGCGATGGACGCGTGGCGTGATGCCGACGTTGATCTGGTCATCCTTGATGCCGCCGGTGACCGCGCGTTTTGTTCGGGCGGTGATATCGCCGATATGTATCGCAGCGGGTTGGAAGGTAATCTCGAATACGGGCGCCAGTTCTGGCGCGACGAATACCGACTGAATGCCAAGATTTTTGAATACACCAAACCGGTCGTAAGCTTTCTGCAAGGGTTCACCATGGGTGGCGGTGTTGGCGTTGGTTGTCACGGATCGCACCGGATTGTTGGCGAAACGAGCCAGATCGCGATGCCCGAATGCGCGATCGGGTTGGTGCCAGATGTTGGCGGGTCGCTGATGCTGGCGTTATGCGACGGACATCTTGGCGAATACCTTGGGGTGACCGCGGCACGCATGGGGCCTGCTGACGCCATTTATGCGGGGTTTGCCGATGGGTTCATTCCGCAAGCGGATTGGGACGAGGTTAAGGCGAAATTGATCGCGGGTGACCTGGATGCGATTGTCTATCAGACCCCACCGACAGGCACCCTACACACTCAATTGGCGGCGATCGACCAGCATTTTGCTGGCCCGACGTTAGCCGAGATAGAAAAAAGCCTTGCCGCGGAT
Source organism: Yoonia sp. (assembly GCA_965660685.1). Taxonomy (GTDB): domain Bacteria; phylum Pseudomonadota; class Alphaproteobacteria; order Rhodobacterales; family Rhodobacteraceae; genus Yoonia. The sequence goes on from CBFIAX010000006.1 coordinate 129,126, forward strand.
ACATCTGACTTCGCCGCCAAGGCGCTCAAGGCACTGCGCCGACACGCGCCTCTCGCGATGGCCTGTGCGTTGGAAACCATTCGCGGGTTGCGCACAGCGACGGACATCCGCACTGCGCTTGCGTCCGAATACCGGTTCACCTACCGTGCTGTGGCCCAAGGCGATTTCATCGAAGGTATCCGTGCCGCGATCATCGACAAGGACCGCAGCCCAAAATGGACGCATGCTGCGATGAGCGATGTATCGCATGATGATGTGGCGGCTATGCTGGCGCCATTGGGTGCCAATGAATTGACGTGGAAGGACATGACATGAAAATCGGGTTTATCGGATTGGGCAATATGGGCGCGCCGATGGCGGCCAATTTGTCGGCTGCGGGCCATGATGTCGTAGGCTTTGACTTGATCGCACCAATGCCAGATGGCGTGATCAAGGCGGCGACTGTTCTTGACGCTGTGGATGGGTGCGAGGCCGTGATCACCATGCTGCCAAATGGCGCGATCCTTTTGGATGTGGTCGGCCAAATCGCGGATGCGATGGCGCAGGGCACGTTGTTCATTGACTGCTCGACCGTTGATGTAGACAGCGCGCGTGCGGCGGCCAGACTGGTCACTTCAAATGGCCACGGCGCGATTGATGCGCCTGTATCGGGCGGCACGGTTGGGGCCGCGGCTGGCACGTTGACATTCATGGCGGGCGGCACAGCCGATGATTTTGCGCGTGCCGCACCCTTGCTGAGTATCATGGGACAAAAGGCTGTGCATTGTGGCGATGCTGGTGCGGGTCAAGCGGCCAAGATTTGCAACAATATGATCCTAGGGATCACGATGATCGGGACCTGTGAAGCATTCGCGCTTGCCGATAAATTGGGCCTTGATCGTCAAGCGATGTACGATGTGGTTAGCACGTCGAGCGGCCAAAGCTGGTCCATGACAACCTATTGCCCCGCCCCCGGCGTGGGCCCGCAATCGCCATCTGACAACAACTACACACCGGGATTTGCGGCGGAACTGATGCTCAAGGATCTGGACCTTAGCCAGACAGCTGCAGGTGCTGTTGATGCAGCGACGCCAATGGGTGAAATGGCCGCGAAAATGTACCGAACATTTGTTGAAGGCGGCGGCAAAGGCAGCGACTTTTCCGCGATGCTGCCGCATTTGGCCAAGATGGGCGCAAAGGGGTAGATTACGATGTTCACCGCCAGCATGAATTTCGCCCTCGGCGAAGAGATTGAAGCATTGCGCGACACTGTGCACCGTTGGGCGCAAGAGCGCGTCAAACCAATGGCCGCAGAAATAGATGCAACCAATATTTTTCCCACTGCCTTGTGGAAAGAGATGGGCGATTTGGGCCTTCTCGGCATCACGGTGTCAGAGGCATATGGCGGCGTCGATATGGGTTATCTCGCGCATGTGATCGCGGTCGAGGAAATCGCGCGGGCAAGCGCGTCTGTGTCACTGTCCTATGGCGCGCATGCCAACCTGTGTGTGAACCAAATTGCGTTGAACGGAACCGAAGAGCAGAAAGCGAAATTCCTACCCAAGCTGTGTTCTGGCGACTATGTCGGGGCCTTGGCCATGTCGGAATCCGGTGCGGGGTCCGATGTCGTCGGCATGAAACTGCAGGCCGAAAAGCGCAATGACCGCTATATCCTGAACGGTACGAAATATTGGATCACAAATGGCCCTGACGCAGATGTCGTGGTCGTTTACGCCAAGACTGATCCCGATGCGGGGTCCAAGGGCATGACCGCATTTTTGATTGAAAAATCTATGGTCGGTTTCACGACGTCCCCGCATTTTGATAAACTAGGCATGCGTGGGTCGAACACGGCAGAGTTGATCTTTGACAACGTCGAGGTCCCGTTTGAAAATGTCATCGGCGAAGAAGGCAAAGGCGTACGCGTTCTGATGTCCGGACTTGACTACGAACGCGTGGTCTTGTCAGGCATTGGCACCGGTATTATGGCCGCATGTCTTGACGAGGTCATGCCCTATATCAGCCAGCGTAAACAATTCGGCCAGCCGGTTGGAAACTTCCAACTGATGCAGGGCAAGATCGCGGATATGTATACGAAAATGAACAGCAGCCGCGCTTATGTCTATGCCGTCGCGCGTGCCTGCGATCTTGGGCAGGTCACCCGCCAAGATGCCGCCGCCTGCGTGCTGCTTGCATCAGAAGAGGCGATGATTGTCGCGCATCAGGCTGTGCAAGCATTGGGCGGCGCTGGATTCATGAATGACAGTGCCGTATCCCGCATTTTCCGTGACGCCAAGCTGATGGAAATCGGGGCTGGTACGTCGGAAATTCGCCGGATGCTGATTGGTCGCGAAATGATGGGATCAATGGCGTGAAAATAATCTCGCAAATCTCGCCCCAATCGGATGAATTCAAGGCAAATGTCGCGGCACATTTGGCGGCGATCGAAGAGGTGCGCGCAGCCCAAGATACTGCAGCGCAAGGCGGCGGCGATGGTGCGCGCCAACGACATCTTGATCGGGGCAAACTGCTTCCGCGTGACCGTGTTGCCCGGTTGCTCGACCCCGGTTCCCCGTTTCTAGAGATCGGTGCATTGGCGGCCCATGGTCTTTACGACGGCGTCTGCCCCGGTGCGGGTATGATCGCGGGCGTGGGCCGTGTGTCGGGCCGCGAGGTTATGATTTTGTGCAACGATGCGACAGTCAAAGGCGGCACCTATTTCCCGATGACAGTCAAAAAACACTTGCGCGCACAAGAGATCGCAGAAGCGAACCATTTGCCCTGTATCTACCTTGTGGACAGTGGCGGTGCGAATTTGCCCAATCAAGACGAGGTATTTCCTGACCGCGACCATTTCGGCAGGATATTCTTCAATCAGGCTCAGATGAGCGCCAAGGGCATTCCCCAGATCGCAGTGGTCATGGGGTCCTGCACGGCAGGCGGTGCCTATGTGCCTGCCATGTCGGATGTGACGATTATCGTCAAAGAACAAGGAACGATTTTTCTGGCCGGCCCGCCCTTGGTGAAGGCTGCAACTGGCGAAGTCGTTTCCGCAGAAGACCTCGGCGGCGGCGACGTGCACACGCGCCTGTCCGGTGTCGCGGATTATTTGGCAGAGGACGACGCGCATGCCCTCGCGCTTGCCCGCCAAGCGGTCTCGTCGATTGGCGGTGTGGCGGCAAAGCCCCCGTTGATGGGGATTGAACCTGCCTATGACCCCGCCGAAATTCTGGGTGTGGTCCCAGCCGACCTGCGCACACCCTATGATGTGCGCGAGGTCATCGCACGTGTCGTGGATGGCAGCGATTTCGATGAATTCAAGGCGCGTTACGGCACCACACTGGTCTGCGGATTTGCGAAAATCTGGGGCATGGATGTCGGCATCATTGGGAACAATGGTGTGCTGTTTTCCGAAAGCGCCACCAAAGGCGCGCATTTCGTGCAGCTTTGTTCGCAGCGCAAAATTCCAATAGTATTCTTGCAAAATATCACCGGCTTTATGGTCGGGCAAAAATACGAAGCCGGCGGGATTGCCAAAGATGGCGCCAAGCTTGTGACGGCAGTTGCCACGACCTCTGTGCCGAAAATCACGATGCTGATTGGCGGGTCGTTTGGGGCGGGAAACTACGGGATGTGCGGTCGCGCCTTTGCGCCCCGTTTTTTGTGGACATGGCCCACTAGCCGAATTTCCGTGATGGGCGGCGAACAGGCCGCGGGTGTGCTCGCGACCGTGCGCCGCGACGGTTTGGAACGCAAAGGCGAAAGCTGGTCTGCCGAAGAAGAGGCCGCGTTCAAACAGCCCACGATTGACATGTTCGCACAACAATCCCACCCACTTTATGCGACGGCGCGGCTTTGGGATGATGGGGTCATCGACCCGCGCAAGACCCGCGACGTGTTGGGCCTATCACTGGCCGCCAGCCTCAATGCGCCAATAGAAGACACGCGGTTCGGCGTGTTCCGGATGTGACCATCATGCCATTTCGCAAGGTTCTTATCGCCAATCGTGGAGAGATCGCCTGTCGCGTTATCGCCACAGCGCAACGCATGGGAATCGTAACCGTTGCTGTTTATTCAGATGCCGATGCGGGTGCCAAACATGTCGCCATGGCCGACGAAGCCGTGCGTATCGGACCAGCTCCTGCCGCTGAAAGCTATCTGCTCGGTGACCGCATTATTGCGGCGGCACTGGAAACCGGCGCGGAGGCGATCCATCCCGGTTATGGGTTTTTGTCCGAGAACCCAGACTTTGTGGATGCGGTCGTTGCGGCGGGCCTCGTATTCATCGGCCCGCCCGCCAGCGCGACCCGCGCTATGGGTTTGAAAGACGCGGCCAAGGATCTAATGGTCCAAGCGGGCGTGCCCGTGGTGCCCGGTTATCTGGGTGCGGATCAAGATGCCAAGATCATGGCCAAAGAGGCCGCGCGCATTGGCTATCCTGTGATGATCAAGGCCCGCGCTGGTGGTGGTGGCAAGGGCATGCGGCTTGTCGAAGACCCCGCTGATTTTGCCGACGCTTTGGCAGGTGCAGGTCGCGAAGGGCAGGCCAGTTTTGGCGACCCTATCTGCCTCATCGAGAAATATATCCAAAGTCCACGCCACATCGAAATTCAGGTTTTTGGCGATAGTCACGGCAATGTCGTCCATATGTTCGAACGTGACTGTTCGCTGCAGCGTCGCCATCAAAAAGTGATCGAAGAAGCCCCTGCGCCCGGTATGACTGATGCCCTGCGCACGGCCATGGGCAAGGCCGCTGTCGATGCCGCAAAAGCGATCGGATACCAAGGTGCGGGAACCGTTGAATTCATCGTCGACGGGTCGGGCGGCCTGCGCGAAGACGGGTTTTGGTTCATGGAAATGAACACGCGCCTGCAGGTTGAACACCCCGTTTCAGAAGCGATCACAGGTCTTGATTTTGTCGAACTACAATTGCGCGTGGCGGCCGGCGAGCCATTGCCCATCACCCAATCTGACCTGACTATCACGGGCCATGCATTCGAGGCCCGTATCTATGCAGAGGACGTGCCGCGCGGATTTTTGCCCGCAACTGGGACGTTGACGTATCTAGACTTTCCGCATGGGACGGCCTTTGCAAATGGGGCGGTGCGGATCGACAGCGGTGTCAGGCAAGGCGATGTCATCAGCCCGTGGTATGACCCGATGATCGCGAAGCTGATCGTGCATGGCGCGACACGAGCGGCCGCATTGTTTCAACTTGGCCAAGCCCTCGCAGGGTGTCGTGTGGCGAGGTTTTCGACCAATCTGGCGTTTTTGCAAAACTTGGCAGAAACGCCCGATTTCGTTGCGGGCGGTATGGACACAACATTGATCGGGCGCGAGCTGGATGCGCTGACCGCCTTGCCGGAAATAGGTGCCGAGGTTGTGGCCTTGGCCGCCATTGTCGGCGCGGGATTGCTGGATCGTGACGAGGCGGGACCTTGGGGGCAGCTTTCTGGCTGGCGCCATTGGGGGCAAGCCGAGACTTATGTGGGGTTGATGCATCGCGATACGCCATTTGATGTGACAATTGGACATTCCGGCGACGGGACTTTCACGGTGGCCGATGTTGTTTACGGGGTCAAACAGAACACAAGTTCGCATTTCAGCATCACGCAAGGCCACGTTTCGCGTAACATGCATGCAGTGCGTGATGGGGTGAGTATTGTCGTTTTCAACGGGCGTAATACCCATCAGTTCACCTTGATCGATCCGCTGAATGCCACAAAAGAAACAGGTGCTGGCAGCGATACGGTCGTCGCCCCGATGCCCGGTCGCGTCATGGACGTACTGGTGCATGCCGGGGATGCCGTGGCACAAGGCGCGCCCTTGATCGTGCTCGAGGCGATGAAGATGGAACACACGTTGCGCGCCACCCGCGACGGGACTGTCGCAGATGTTTTCGTATTCAAAGATGACCAAGTCACCGACGGTCAAATTCTACTCAAGCTCGCGCCAGAAGAATGACAAACGCGGTTACGATTTTCGAAATGGGTCCCCGCGATGGGCTGCAAAACGAAGCAGGTTTTGTGCCGACTGCTGATAAAATCAAGCTGGTCGATTTGCTATCCAAGACCGGCCTGACCAAGATTGAAATTGCAAGCTTTGTTAGCCCCAAATGGGTGCCGCAGATGGCCGACGGTGCCAAGGTCTGCGCAGGGATCACGCGTAAGGCAGGCACCACCTATTCTGCCTTGACACCCAACATGCGCGGGTTCGATGCGGCTATCGCGGCTGGGGTTGATGAAATCGCGGTATTTGCAAGTGCATCTGAGGGGTTCAGTCAGGCGAACATCAATTGCGGTGTAGTCGAAAGCTTTGCGCGTTTTCATCCAGTCATGACGGCGGCAAGGGCTGCCGACATGCCTGTGCGCGGCTATGTGTCGTGCGTTACCGATTGCCCTTTCGACGGACCGACGCCGCCAGAAGCTGTCGCAAAAGTCGTGCGCGCCTTGCATGACATGGGCTGTTACGAGGTTTCGTTGGGTGACACGATCGGGCAGGGCACGCCGGAAACCGTTGGGCGGATGCTCGATGTCGTGGTGCCAACGCGCGTGCCATTGGCAGGACATTTTCACGATACGAATGACCGTGCGTTGGACAATATCGCTGTCGCTTTGGGTCACGGTTTGCGCGTGTTTGATGCCGCTGTTGGTGGCTTGGGCGGTTGCCCATATGCGCCCGGCGCGCAGGGAAATGTCGCGACAGAGGCGGTGGTTCAGATATTGACTGATCTTGGCTATGATACCGGAATAGACCCTGCGAAACTGGCTATTGCCGCGACATTCGCGCAGACATTAAGGACCCACAATGTATGACACACTGACCATCCGGCGCGATGCGCGTGATGTGCAATATGTGACGCTGAACCGGCCGGCCAAACGCAACGCGTTGTCGGCGCAGATGATCGCGGACTTGACCCATATGGCGCAGACCGTCCCCGACGGCACACGTGCGGTTGTTTTGGCCGGAGAAGGCAAGGTGTTTTGCGCGGGCGGTGATCTGGATTGGATGCATGATCAGATCAAGGCCGATCGTGCGACGCGCATGGCAGAGGCCAGAAAACTGGCGATGATGCTACAAGCGTTGAACACGATACCCGCTCCATTGATTGGGCGCATTCATGATGGGGCCTTTGGGGGCGGTGTCGGGCTTGTGTGTATTTGCGATGTGGCGGTTGCCGCGGCGGACTGTAAATTCGGGCTTACCGAAACCCGCCTAGGCCTGATTCCTGCAACGATCAGCCCCTATGTTCTGGCGCGGCTTGGCGAAGGCAACGCGCGGCGCGTGTTTATGTCGTCGCGCATCTTTGGTGCTGATGAAGCGGTCCAATTAGGTGTCGTCGCGAAGGCCGTCGAAGTCGATGAATTGGACGCCGCGATTGAGGCCGAAATCACGCCCTACCTTACGACCTATCCAGCCGCCGTGGCCAGCGCCAAAGCACTGGCGCGCAAGCTTGGTCCTGTGATCGATGACGCGGTGATCGATGACTGTATCACCGCGCTGGCCGACACGTGGGAGACCCAAGCCGCTGCAGATGGTATCGCAAAGTTTTTGCAAGCAAAGGCTTAAGGGGCGAGAGTCTTTACAATCCTCCAACAGTAAAATGGACACCATTGGTGTTTGCGCTGCCCTTGGATCAGGTCTTTCGCTGATCCGGCAATTTGCGCCTGATTTTTTGGACCCGCGCTACCGAAAATTGGCCCCATTCATCTGACGATAGTAGAAATACTTGACAGGTCTTTCAGTTGTGCTGCAGCCTGTTTTTCGGCACCTCTGTCACGTCAAAAAGAGAGACAAGAAATGGCTCAAGATCCGCTTTTACTGCCCTACCAACTCAAGCATTTGACGTTGAAGAACCGGATCCTGACAACGAGCCATGAGCCAGCATACCCTGAGGATGGCATGCCAAAGGGGCGCTATCGCGCCTATCATGAAGAGCGAGCCAAAGGGGGTGTTGCCCTTGCCATGACAGCCGGTTCCGCCGCGATCAGCCGTGACAGCCCGCCCGTGTTTAATAATATTCTGGCCTATAAGGACGAGGTCGTTCCTTGGGTTCGGGAACTTACCGACGCCGTTCATGCACATGACTGTGCAGTAATGATCCAGCTGACCCATTTGGGTCGCCGCACCAATTGGAATAAGGGTGACTGGCTGCCATCTGTTAGTCCCGGCCCCCACCGTGAACCATCCCACCGTGCCTTTCCCAAGCAGTTGGAAGATTGGGACATCACGCGGATCATCGACGATTATGCCACTGCCGCTGCACGTATGCAGGCCGGTGGAATGGACGGCATCGAAATTTATGCAGGTGGTCATTTGATGGATCAATTTTGGTCCCCGCTGTCCAACGAATTGACCGGCCCTTATGGTGCAGACACCTTTGAAAACCGCACGCGGTTTAGCATTGATGTGCTGACCGCGATCCGAAAACTGACTGGACCCGATTTTGTCATTGGCATCCGCGGCACCGTGGATGAAATGCAAAATGGTGGCATTACCGTCGACGAAGGTGTCATGATCGCCAAGCTGTTGCGCGACAGCGGGATGGTTGACTTTTTCAACGTGAACCGTGGCCGTATTCATACCGACCCTGCCATGACCGAAATGATCCCCGTGGCTGGAATGCGCAGCGCGCCGCACCTTGATTTCGCAGGTGAAATTCGTCGTGCGACGGGCATGCCAACGTTCCATGCGTCGCGTATCCAAGACGTTGCAACCGCCCGCCATGCCATCGCCGAAGGGCATCTGGACATGGTTGGCATGACCCGCGCCCATATGGCCGATCCCCATATCGTGCAGAAAATCCAAGACGGTAAAGAGGGCGAAATTCGACCCTGTACCGGCGCGAATTACTGTTTGGACCGCATCTATCAAGGCGGGATGGCCTTGTGCATTCACAATCCCGCCACGGGCCGCGAAGAAACGATGCCGCATACGATAACCCCAGCTGAGGTGTCTAAGAAGGTCGTGATCGTGGGCGCTGGCCCTGCTGGTCTGGAAGCCGCGCGCGTCGCGGCACTGCGTGGTCACGACGTCACCGTGTTCGAGGCTGCGGACGCCGCTGGCGGCCAAATCCGCCTGACCGCCCGCACGCCGCGTCGTGCTGAAATGCTTGGTATCGTGGACTGGCGCATGGCACGTTGCACCGACCTTGGCGTGACGTTTCGTTTCAACACTTATGCAGATGCGGGTGACGTTGCCGCACTGTTCCCTGATGTCGTCATCATCGCGACAGGCGGTCTTGCGACGACCATGCTGTATGAGACGAAGAATGATCTGGATCATGTGGTTACGAGTTGGGATATTTTGTCAGGCGATGTTGCGCCGGCCGAGAACGTGTTGATCTATGACGAGGCTGGCGACCACGCCGGATTGCAAGCCGCCGAAGTTGCGATGAATGCTGGTGCCAAAGTCGAGATTATGACGCCAGACCGGTCCTTTGCGCCAGAGGTCATGGCCATGAACCTTGTCCCCTATATGAAGGTCCTGCAGCACGACAATGTGACGTTCACTGTCACCAAGCGACTGACCAACGTGACCCGCGACGGCAACCGGCTTCTGGCGACAATCGGGACGGATTATTCTGATCGGGTGACCCAAATGGACTACGATCAAGTGGTGTTGAACTATGGCACGATGCCGCTAGCGGATGTGTATTTCGACCTACGAGACCAATCCACAAACCGAGGAGAGCTGGACCATGGCGCGTTTCTCGATGGGCAGCCACAGACAATCACCACAAACCCCGACGGCGCATTCCAACTGTTCAGGATCGGGGATGCGGTGTCATCGCGTAATACGCATGCGGCCATATACGACGCTCTGAGGCTGCTCAAAAACGTTTAGGTCGAACTGGGACTTCGTCGTCATCGTGACCGATCCGATCAGTATCGCTACGGCGAGTTGCTAGTCATCAACCTTTTGCGTTGGGGTCTAATTGGCCGAGTAGGTCCAGCAGAAGTTCATAGTGCGCATCACCTAATGCCGCACGGAAATTTGCAACGATATTTGCGGCCTGATGCGCGTGGTCATCTATGATTTTCTGACCCATGTCCGTGATTGCGATCAATTGCCTGCGCCGGTCAGTTGCATCGCGGGTCTGGGTGATCAATCCTTTGCTGCGCATGGTCGTGGAAATACGGGTGAGGCTGGGGAAAAGCAGGCTTGACCGTTCCGCCAAAGTTGTCGCATCCAGTGACCCGTATTCGGCCAAAACCCGTAAGACGCGCCATTGCTGTTCGGTAATGCCTGTATCCGCGAGCATGTCGCGGATCGGAGACATGACACCCTCGCGCGCGCGCAGCAATGCGATGGGCAGGGACCGTCCGGTTGATGGAAGTTCACTGGTCATTTCGACGATCAGATCCTATCGTTTTAATATGTCAGTGCTGCCAAGCTGGGCTTGACAATGCAAGCCACAATTACTTAACTTCGCAATAGTTAATATGTTAAGGAAAAACATGCCCCATTTCCATCTCGAATATTCCGCTAATTTGGAAGCAGTCGTCGATATGGGGCAATTGTGCGAGGACATCCGCGCGACCGCAGCCACGATTGACACATTTCCCGTTGCGGGCATTCGTGTGCGGGCAACTTGTGTTGACCACTTTGCCATGGCGGACGGTGACCCGAAACACGGGTTTATCGATCTTTCAATCCGTCTGCGCGAGGGCCGACCTTCGGACGTCAAAGCGGCTGCGCTGGCGCAAATATTCGACGTGCTGAAATCAAAGCTAGCGCCTGTAATGGCGACCCAATCCATCGCGTTATCCGCGGAAATGCGCGACATTTCTGCTGAATTCTCGCTCAAATGCGGCACAATCCGCGACCATATGTAAGGACACACTATGACCGTGCTTGACGACAACCTGACGAAGCTATCCGGTCTGTTGGACCGTTTCCGCACAGACGGCGTTCCCAACCGGATCGGTGGCAAGGATGTCGCTGGGAGTGGTGGCGTTTTCCAGAACCACTCGCCTGTCGACAAAAGCTTGATCTGCGATGTGGCACATGGCACCGCCGCCGATATTGACGCCGCCGCAACTGCCGCGTCCGATGCGTTTGCCGCGTGGCGTGATATGCCTGCGTTGCAACGCAAAAAGATTTTGATCAAGATTGCCGAAGGGATCGAAGCACGCGCCGAGGACATCGCGCTTTGTGAGTGTTGGGACACGGGGCAGACGATCAAATTCATGTCCAAAGCTGCGCTGCGCGGTGCAGAAAATTTCCGCTATTTCGCTGATCAAGTCGTGCAAGCCCGCGACGGTCAGCACCTGCAATCGCCAACATTGATGAACATCACAACCCGCGTGCCAATCGGCCCTGTCGGCGTCATCACCCCGTGGAACACGCCGTTCATGCTGTCCACATGGAAAATCGCACCAGCCTTGGCTGCGGGCTGCACCGTTGTTCATAAGCCGGCAGAAGCCTCGCCGCTCACGGCGCGATTGCTTGTTGAAATCGCCGAAGAGGCGGGTTTGCCACCAGGCGTTTTGAATACCGTGAACGGGTTTGGTGAAGACGCAGGCAAGGCGCTTTGCGAACACCCAAAGATTAAGGCTATCGCGTTTGTTGGGGAATCCAGCACGGGGTCGCTGATCACGAAACAGGGGGCAGATACGCTCAAACGAAACCACCTTGAACTGGGTGGCAAGAACCCCGTCATTGTGTTCGACGACGCCGATCTGGATCGGGCTTTGGATGCGGTGATCTTCATGATCTTTTCGATCAATGGTGAACGCTGCACATCATCGTCCCGTCTGCTCATCCAAGATACGATCCGCGCAGAATTCGAAGCCAAGTTGGTCGCGCGCATCGAAAGCATTAAGGTTGGTCATCCGCTGGATCCGGCCACCGAAATCGGGCCTTTGGTCACGCAAGAACACTTTGACAAGGTTACCAGCTATTTCAACATCGCGACCCAAGATGGGGCGACTGTAGCAGCGGGTGGCACCGTGGTTGGAGACACCGGATATTTCGTCCGGCCCACCTTGTTTACCGATGCGACAAACGACATGCGCATCGCGCAAGAAGAAATTTTTGGCCCTGTTCTAACGTCCATTCCGTTTAGCACCGAAGAAGAGGCGCTCGCTATGGCGAACGACACGGCCTACGGTTTGACGGGCTATGTCTGGACCAATGATTTAACCCGCGCGTTGCGGTTCACGAACCATCTCGAAGCTGGGATGATTTGGGTGAATTCGGAAAACGTGCGCCATTTACCGACCCCGTTTGGGGGCGTGAAATCCAGTGGCATTGGTCGTGATGGCGGCGACTGGTCGTTTGAATTCTACATGGAACAAAAGCACATCGGCTTTGCCACCGGCCAGCATAAAATCACCAAATTGGGAGCACTATAATGCCCGTCCCCTCACCGAACCTATACCCCGACTTTAACACTATCCGCCTGAGCCATGTTTGCCTGAATGTCGCTGATCTTGCGGCGTCCAAGACGTTTTATACCGATATATTGGGCATGCAGGTCACGGATGAAAATGAAACGCATATCTACCTGCGCGCCATGGAAGAGCGCGGACACCATTGTATCATTTTGCAAAAATCAGATGCCGCTGGAACCGTCGAGGTAATGGGGTTCAAAACGTTTGACGAGAGTGATCTCGACAAAGCCGAGGCATATTTTCAGGAGAAAGGCCGCCCGACAGAGTGGGTTGATCGCCCTTATCAAGGGCGCACATTGCTGACGTCTGACAACATGGGCATCCCGCTTGAATTCTATCACAAGATGGACAGATTAGACCCTATTCACCAGAAATATGCACTTTATCGTGGGGTCAAGCCGCTGCGCATCGACCACTTCAACTGCTTTAGTCATGATGTTGATGCCTCTGTCGATTTCTATTCCGATTTCGGGTTTCGCGTGACGGAATACACCGAAGACGCTGAGAGCAAAAAGCTTTGGGCCGCATGGATGCACCGCAAAGGCGGTGTGCATGACATGGCGTTTACCAATGGCACTGGGCCACGCATGCACCACGTCGCATTCTGGGTGCCGACGCCGCTGAACATAATCGACTTGCTCGATCTGATGGCGACCACTGGTTATGTCGACAATATTGAACGGGGTCCTGGGCGGCACGGCATTTCGAATGCCTTCTTCCTCTATATGCTTGACCCAGATGGGCACCGGATTGAGATTTATTGTTCGGACTATCAGACCGTTGATCCTGACCATGAACCGATCAAATGGGACCTTACAGACCCGCAACGTCAGACCCTATGGGGGGCGGCTGCCCCGCGCAGTTGGTTTGAACATGGCTCGAATTTCGTAGGCGTCGATACAAAGGACTCTGAAATTGCCGCCAGCCCGATAATCGCCCCATGAACTGGGACGAATTTGCCCATTGGGGCAAACATATTGCGGACTGGTCAGCCGATTATCACAAGTCCCTGCGTGACCGCCCTGTGCGCGCGCAAACTGCTGTCGGTGACGTTGCGGGGCAGTTGCCAGCTGTCCCGCCTGACGCCGGCGAAGCGATGGAAAAAATCATCGCGGATTTCGAAAATATCGTGATGCCGGGCATGACCCATTGGCAGCATCCAAGGTTCTTTGCCTATTTCCCCGCCAACGCTGCCCCGCCATCCATGCTGGCCGAAATGCTGGTGACCACTGTCGCTGCGCAATGCATGCTCTGGCAGACATCCCCCGCCGCGACAGAAGTCGAAGGTGTGATGGTCGACTGGCTGCGGCAAGCACTTGGGCTACCAGACGGTTTCACAGGTGTGATCCAAGATAGCGCGTCATCGGCGACCCTGTCTGCCGTGCTGACCATGCGTGAACGGGCGACTGGTTATACCGGTAATAAGGACGGGCTGTCTGACAAAGGCCACATGCGCATCTACTGCTCTGACCAAGTGCATTCCTCGATTGATCGCGCCTGTTGGGTCGCGGGCATCGGGCAGGCGAACCTTGTGAAAATCCCGTCTACTGGTCCACGCTTTGCGATGGACGTCGATGCGCTAAAATCCGCAATCAAGGCGGACCGTGCGGCGGGCCATAAGCCCGTTGGCATCATCGCGATCACAGGCGGTACTGGAATTGGCGCATGCGATGTGTTGGGTCCGGTGCTGGACGTCGCGCGCGCAGAGGACCTTTATACCCACCTCGACGCCGCTTGGGCGGGATCGGCGATGATCTGTCCGGAATTCCAATCTGATTTTTGGGCCGATGTGGATGGATTCGACAGCATTGTGTTCAACCCGCACAAGTGGCTTGGCGCGCAATTCGATTGTTCTGTACAGTTCCTGCGCGATGCGGCACCGCAGAACAATGCGCTCAAAATTGAGCCTGAATTTTTAAAGACAACTGGCGAGGCCGTCGTCAATTATTCCGAATGGACGATCCCGCTGGGCCGTCGTTTTCGCGCGTTGAAAATCTGGTTTCTGTTACGGTCTTATGGGCTGGACGGGCTGCGCATGCGCATCCGTAACCATGTTACGTGGGCTGGTGAACTTTGCGAAGCAATCCGCGCCATGGACGGTTTTGAGATCACGACAGAGCCGATCCTTAGCCTATTTACCTTCCGCTGTCCGGGTGATGATGACGCGCAACAACAGCTTGTCGATGCGCTTAATGACGATGGGCGGATATACCTGACCCAAGGGTCGTTTGACGGACGCAGGATCATTCGATTTACAGTGGGACAATTCGATACAACGCGCGATGACGTAATGATGGCCCAATCGGTCATTCAGGAAGTTTGGGAAAACATATCATGAAATACGCAACCTATACCGCCGCTGGGCAAACACATTACGGGGCCGTCACGGATGCCGGAATGATTGCGCTTGATGGGGCGTTTCCACAATGGCCGACGCTTTTGGATGTTGTCAAAGCAGATGGTTTTGATGCCTTGGGAAAAGCGGCGGATAAACCCGTCACCCATACCGATTTTACCTTTGATATGGTGCTGCCCAATGCGCCGCGGATCCTGTGCGTCGGTGTCAACTTTCCCGACCGCAATGCCGAATATAAAGACGGATCAGAGCAGCCAAAATTCATGTCGCTCTTTCCGCGCTTTGCCAGCGGGTTTACCGGCCACGACAGCCCGCTGATCCGCCCGCCGGAAAGCCCGCAATTGGACTATGAAGGTGAAGTTGCGATTGTGATCGGCAAGGCGGGGCGTCGCATTTCACAAGATGACGCCTATGACCACATCGCCGCGATTACCATCTGTAACGAAGGCACGATCCGCGATTGGGTCCGCCATGCGAAATTCAACGTGACACAAGGCAAGAACTGGGACAATTCCGGCTCTATTGGTCCATGGTTGGTGCCGTTTACGGATGCCAAACAGCTTGATGACGCGAGGATCATCACGCGCGTGAATGGCGAAGTGCGCCAAGACGATGTACTGTCGCGCATGATGCATCCAATCCGGCGCGAGATTGAATATATCTCGACCTTCATGACCCTACAGCCCGGCGACATTATCGTGACAGGCACGCCGACAGGGTCGGGCGCGCGGCTTGATCCGCCCCAGTTTTTGAAACCGGGTGATGTGGTTGAGGTTGAGGTGAGCACTATCGGCACATTGCGTAATACTATCGCGGATGAAGCTCTATGACACCGGAAGATCACGCAAAGGCGGCTACAGATTTGCTGGGCGCGGAACAGTCCGGTCAACAGATCGGCTTACTGACAAAACGCCACCCGGAAATGGGCATGGATGACGCCTATGCCATCCAAAACGCGATCTACCGCGCCAAGCTGGCGGCAGGGCGCAAGGTGATCGGCTGGAAGATCGGATTGACGTCCAAGGCGATGCAATACGCGCTAAATATCGACATTCCAGATAGTGGAATTTTGTTTGATGATATGGTGTTTGACCACGGCGCAACTGTGCCCGCGGGCAGGTTCATCCAACCGCGTGTCGAGGCGGAAATCGCTTTCGTGATGAAAACCCCCTTGGGCGGCGTGGATGTGACCCGTGAAGATGTGATTGCCGCCACCGACTATGTTGCTCCGTCGATTGAAATTCTTGATACGCGTATTCTGCGGGCTGACCCAGAAACCGGACAAACGCGCAAGATATTTGATACGATCAGCGACAACGCGGCCAATGCGGGGATCGTTCTGGGTCCGCAAAGACATGCCATTGATGCACAAGATTTGCGCTGGGTTGGGGCGATCACGACGCGCAATGGCGAAGTCGAGGAAACCGGACTTGGTGCTGGTGTGTTGAACGATCCTGTCGAAAGCGTTGTTTGGCTCGCCCGCCGTATGGCGCAATACGGGCAGGCGATTGAACCCGGACAGGTGATCCTATCGGGCAGCTTTATCCGGCCGATTGAATGCCCCGCAGGCGCCGAAATTCATGCTGATTTTGGTCCATTCGGCAGTGTTGATATCAACTTTGCCTAGCTAGGTTTCAGCAGCCCGCCGATTTCGGTTTTCGCCACATGGCGCACAGTGAACATCGCGATGACCCATCCCGAAGATACTGCAGCTGCGATGCCTAACCAAACACCCCAAACACTGAAATTCAGCGCCCCGATAAACACCCAGATGAAGAAAGCGACGCCAAACCCTTGGCGGTACAAGCTGAGCCAAAGTGTCCAAATCGGCCTTTTGAGTGCTTGTAGAAGCGAGTTGATCGAGAACAGCATCATATAAAGCGGGAACAAAAATGCATCGACGCGCAAGTAGCTGGTTCCGATGGCGATCACATCGGGGTCGTCCGAGAACAGCGCCATTACGTAACTGCCTGCGAACAGTAGTATAGGTGCTGCGATGGCGGTCATGATGAACCCTGTGCCCCAGCAGAATCTGATCGCAGCGCGCACGCGGTCAAAGTCCTTTTTCCCGAAGTTTTGCCCAGCGATGGGCAACAAGGCCCCGGTCATGCCGAGTACCGGTAATAGCAAGATTTGCTCGACCCGCAGCGCCACGCCGTAGGCCGCGACCGCAGGGCCGCCGAATGATTTTAACGCGAATTGCACGACAAAGCCGGAGATAAACATCACGATCATCGCCGCACTTGCAGGCACCAATTGCGCGGTGATCTGGCGAAAGCTTGCGCGGGCCGGACGGAACGCTGCGCGGGTCACATCTGTCATCACCTTCAGTTTGAAAATGCGCGACAGAATGAACAGCATGACGCCAGTTTGGCAGATGATTGTGGACATCGCGATGCCATTGAACCCCATGCCACTCCACAGATTTGGGATACCAAACATCATCAGCGGGTTTAGCCCGATGTTGGCCAAAAACGCGACCATCATGCCGCGCTGCATTGTGCGGCTGTCGCCGTGCGCCTGCAAAATTCCGTTGCCGCCATAGGCCAGAAAGAACCCTGGCAGTGCGAATATAAGTACCCTGAAATAACCGAGCGCAGCGTCGCGATAGGCTCCCGGCTCTGACACAAGTTTGATCAACACCGGCCCGATGATCCATCCGACCAGCATAAACCCGATTGTCACGATTATCCCAAAAGATATCCCTTGCGCTGCCAATCGTTGGGTTTGCGATCCGTCGCCGCTGCCCTTCGCGTTTGAAACCAAAGCGCTTAGCGCAGACCCCAGTCCAAATCCGACAGCCATGAGCACAAAAAACGCCTGAAAACCAATTGCTAGCCCTGCCTGCGCGTCCGTTGAAAGCCGCCCAGCCCAATACACATCGACCACGTTATAGAGTGTGGTGAACAGCATTCCGATGGCGGCGGGAACTGCAATGGCGCGAAAGTGGCTGGCCATTGTGCCAGTGGTCAGGTCATCGTTTTGCATCAGATTTCGCTCGCATTCATCCGTCGTTCGAGCCAGCGCACACCAGCCGAAACGATCAAGATGAGGACGAGGTATTCAAGGACAAGGATCGTATAGATTTCCAATGGCCGATATTCGGACACGACCAGTTCGTTGGCTTTACGCGTGAGTTCTTGCAGGCCGATCACCGACACCAATGACGACATTTTCAGCATATAAACCAGCTGGTTGCCCAAAGCGGGTAAGATACGCCGGATCGCTTGTGGCAGGATCACGTAACGCATGGTGTCGCGGTAATTAAGCGAGATTGATTGCGCAGCCTCATATTGGCCGCGTGCGATGGATTGAATGCCAGCGCGGAAAATCTCAGCCTGGAATGCGCTATCAGATAAGGCAAGCGCCAAAACGCCCGCCCAGAACACGTTCAGCGTAATGCCTGATAGCGCGGGCAGTCCGTAGTAAACCCATAAGATGAGGACAAGGATCGGCACTGCCCGCACGATTTCCACATAGGTTCGGTTGAATATCCGCCAGCCGCGCTTGTCCGACAGGCCCGGAAGCGCCACCAGAAGACCAACGACCACAGAAATACAGATCGCGGTCAACGACATGACAATGGTGTAATAGGCACCTGACGCCATGAACCTAAGGTTGTTCCAGCCAGATGGTGTTGTCGGGTCCACCACATACCAGCCCCAATTGTTCGAACAGCCTGTCAGCAGCAACAGCGTAGACGCAAGGATTAGAAATCTTTTCATGGTGCGCCCCTAGTGATTCAAAATCTGTTTGATGAATTTGGCAAACCGTTTGGATTTGGGCGCGGTGAACACATCTTCTGGCGCGCCAATCTCGACGATCTCGCCTTTGTCCATGAACACCATCCGGTCGGCGACACGGCGGGCAAAGCCCATTTCGTGGGTCACAACAATCATCGTCATGCCGGATTTGGCCAGCTCTGTCATGACGTCCAGCACCTCTGCGATCATTTCAGGATCAAGAGCGGATGTCGGTTCATCAAACAACAAAATGCGCGGTTCCATACATAAAGACCGCGCAATCGCGACTCGCTGTTGCTGTCCGCCCGACAATTGGCGCGGAAATTTATCGGCCTGATCCGGGATTTGCACACGGGTTAGATATGTCATCGCCCGTGCCTTGGCCTCTTCTTCCGACAACCCCAACACGCGGCGTGGCCCAAGGCAGAGGTTTTCCAAAACGGTCAAATGCGGAAATAGGTTGAACTGTTGGAACACCATGCCAACCGTGCCACGTATCTTGTCCAGATCACCGGGCTTATCGGTCAGCACTGTGCCATCGACGGTGATTGTGCCTTGCTCGTGAGCTTCTAGACGGTTGATGCAGCGGATCAGCGTGGATTTGCCCGAACCTGAAGGGCCGCAGACCACCACCTTTTCCCCCAAGGCCACATCGAGTGTAACATCTTTCAGCGCTTGGAATTCACCAAAAAACTTGGACACGTTCTGCATGGAAATGATGGTCATGGCGCTGCGCCCTCGTTAATTTCGCGCCCGTCAGTCTCGCGAATGTGTAGATATGTTGCAAAGTTTCAAAAAATCCAGCTGTTTGCATTTCCAAACCGCTCTGCCATCCTATGTGTAACGCATTCACTGGAAGGGAAACCCATGAAATTTTTTAAAATCGCCGCCGCTTCGGTCATTCTGGCCACATCAGCTGTGCAGGCATCCGCGCAATCCGCATTGCAAGAAATCTTGTCTGATGGCGTGCTAAAAGTTGGTACAACGGGCGACTGGAACCCGATGACAATGCGTGACGTCGCAACCAATGCCTATACCGGATACGACATTGACGTGATGACAGCACTGGGTGCTGATTTGGGCGTCGAAGTTGAATTCGTGCCGACCGATTGGAAAACGCTTGTCGCTGGCGTGACCTCTGGTCAGTATCACATTACAGGGTCCGCGTCCGTGTCCCCTGCGCGCGCGAAGGCCGCCGGTTATTCCAACAGCTATTTCGCGCTGGTCACTGTGCCGCTGACGCTCAAAGAAAACGCAGATCGTTTCACCAACTGGGATGACCTGAATGTCGAAGGTGTGTCTGTAGCGGCAACGCTTGGCACCACCCAAGAAGCGCAGGTCAAACAGTACTTCCCAAATGCGACACACCGCATTGTCGAAGCCCCTGCACGTGACTTCCAAGAGGTGCTGGCAGGCCGCGCAGATGCGTCGATCACATCCAACATCGAAGCCGCGACCTTGGTCGAGAAATACGAAAACATGATGATCATTCCGGTTGATGCGGGTCGTTCGCCAACGCCGGTCGCGATGTTGTTGCCGCAGGCTGATCAGGTTTGGATCAACTATGTGAACACATGGATCGCATTGAAAACAGAGCAGGGCTTTTTCCAAGAGCTTGGCGATAAATGGGGCTTGAACGCCGAGTAATCGGAGCCACATAGATCGAAGGGGGCCAGCCGCTGTGTTGGCCCTTTTCATTTCAAAAGGGTGAATACCATGCTGACGATTTATTCGGTGCCTGTTGCTGTCTATTGCGCAAAGCTGCGGATCATGTTGCGCCAAAAAAACATTGCGTTCGAACAGCTGCCGCCGCCGGGTGGCTATGGGTCTGATGAATACCGCGCCATTGTGCCGTCAGGCAACTTGCCCGCGATGATCCACGACGAGTTCATGTTGTCCGACAGCGAGGCGATCGCGGAGTATCTGGAAGAAGCATTCCCTGATGTGCCCATGTTGCCCAAGGGCGTGAAGTTCCGCGCCAAAGCCCGCGAATTTAGCCGGTCACATGATACACGGTTAGAACCGGCAGTGCGGGCGATTTACCCTCAGGTGGCTTATGCCACACGTGACCCGCAGGCTGTCAAAGACGGTGGTGCGCTGATTTCCAAACACTTGTCATCGTTGGCGCTATTGTTGGAACAAAACCCCTTGGAAACTGACCATCTGTGGCTGTGTGATTGTGGGTTCGCTGTGACGTTTGCATGGATCAAGGCGTTTGAAGAGGCACTGGATTTACCCGTCGAGTGGCCCGCCATTGTTGCCGACTACGATGCGCGGCTTCAGGGTTTTGGGGAGGTCGCGGCAGAGCTGATTGCTTACCGCCCGGCAATGGACGCCTATCTTGAAAAGGCCAAACCGCCCGTTTGACCTGAAACGCGACGGGGCTACCTACCTTCTGTCGAGATTTAGGATCAGCCAATGGAACTGCAATTGAATTGGGGCTATGTGGCCGACACCGTAATGGGCGGCGTGTCCAAGGGCGGTGGCAGCCAAGAGGTGTATCATGGCCGTAACGCCGTCGTTTTACGCGGCGACGTGTCGTTGGAAAACAATGGCGGGTTTGTGCAGATCGCCGCGGACCTGCGCGATGATGGTCATGCCGTGGATGCCAACCATTGGCACGGGATCGCGTTGGACGTGCGCGGCAACAACGAGATCTATGATTTCCGTCTGCGCACAGATCAGCTAACGCGCCCCTGGCAATCGTTTCGCGCTGAATTTACCGCCACGGATGCTTGGCAAACGATCCACTTCCCGTTTGATGATTTTGAATCCAACAACACAGATGCCACGTTTGATCCGGCGCAATTGCGCCGCGTCGGGGTGCTTGGCGTCGGGCGTGCGTTCACCGCCGAAGTGGCCGTGTCCGGCATCCGGTTCTATCACGACTAGGCTGCTTTTCTTTTAGACCCGCAGGTGACAAAATCCCCCATGTCGAAAAAGACCCTAAACACCACGAACCTTGCCGCGCTTGGGGCTGATCAACTGGCCGAACTGTTGATGGAAATCAGCACAGGCAGCGCCGACATCAAACGGCGCCTAAGGTTAGAGCTTAGCTATAGTCTCGGGGCTGATGATCTGGCGCATGAGGTGCGTAAACGGCTGGCGTCCTTGCGCAAATCGAACACATTTGTGGGGTGGCGTAAGCGAAAGGCGCTGGTCAAAGACCTTTCGACACAAGCCACCATGATCACCGATAAGATTGGCCCCAACGACCCGACCATTGCGTTTGAACTGCTTTGGGATTTTATTGATATGGCCCCAGCGATCTATGGGCGTACGGACGATAGCAAGGGGGATGTCAGTGCGGTTTTTGAGGGTGCGGTCGCCAGATTTGCAGATATCGCCCCCCGCGCCGTTGTTGACAGTGAAGGCCTTGCTGATCGGGTATGGGCTGCCTTGCAAGACAATGCTTACGGGCAATGGCGGGGGATCATCACGCTCTTGGCGCCAGCGCTGGGTGCGGATGGGCTGGCCCGACTGGAAAAACATGTGCAGGCCTTTGCGGATATGCCGCCGGATGCGAAACCTGATGACCACGTCGCCTTGCGGTTTTTGCGCGAATTGCGCGGTGGCGATGATTTTGCGGCAGCCCGTAAGGCCCGCTTTGTCAAAGCAACCTTGCAAGAAACCGCCACAGCAGCGGGCGACACGGGCGCCTATATCGCGCTGTTCACGGCTGACGATTTGCGCCAGAAACCAATCGCGGCAGAGGTTGCAATGCTCTTGCTTGCCGATGATTGCGGTGCCGAAGGCTTGGATATTCTGCGCAACGCCGATGATGATGAAACGGGGCAAGAGGCGTGGGACGCGGCTTACATCGCGACCCTGTCTGCGCTGGGTCAATCAGGTGACGCACAGGCCCACCGCTGGGCGTGCTTTACGGAAACCTTGGACCCCACACATCTGCGCGCTTATCTCAAGCAGCTTCCAGATTTTGATGATGTTGAAGCTGAAGACGAGGCGCGCCGCCATGTGATGACCTTCCCAAACTTTGGGGCGGCGCTTGCATTCTGTATTGCTTGGCCTGATCTGCCTACCGCAGCGCGCTTGATCGACGAACGCATCGACGATGCGCAGGCCGAACATTTCGGGGTGATGGCCACCGCTGCGGATGCGCTTCGCGACCGTTCCCCGCAAGCATCGGTGTTGTTATGGCGCACAATGGTTGATTTCATTTTGCTGCGCGGGTGGTCGCAACGTTATGCCAATGCCGCGGATCACTTGGCTGATCTGGCGACCGTTGATGAGGGATATACAGCTTACTTGGCGGAGTTACGCATCACACATGAACGGAAATATTCGTTTTGGCAGCTGGTCCCGCCTGCCGCGACCTGACCCGGACTTTCAAAGCAAAACAAACAGTCCTGTTACTTGTATGCGGGTGGTGTCGTGGTATCTCCGGCCGCATATTGGTTTTTTAGTCTGCGACAGGATTTGACATGTCAGCGAAATACTACGCCCCTCATGGTGGCCACCCGAACCAAGATCAATTGCTGACCGACCGCGCCGTTTTTACGGATGCTTATGCCGTGATCCCCAAGGGCACGATGCGCGATATTACGACCAGCTTTCTGCCACATTGGGACGACACGCGGCTATGGGTCATTGCCCGCCCGATGACGGGTTTCTCGGAAACTTTTTCCCAGTACATTATGGAAGTAGGCGTGGGCGGTGGGTCCGACTGCCCGGAGGCTGACAAGGGTGCAGAGGCCGTTTTGTTCGTGGTAGAAGGCGAAGCCACCGTGACCGTGAATGGTGACACCCATGTTCTGACCGAAGGTGGTTATGCGTTCTTGCCGCCAGATTGTGGTTGGACGCTGCACAATGCGGGCAAAGATATGCTGCGCTTTCATTGGATTCGTAAGACTTATGAGCCGGTAGAGGGTATTCCTTATCCGGACGTCATCATTGCCAATGACAAAGACATCGCGCCAACGATGATGCCGGACACGGATGACAAATGGGGCACGACCCGCTTTGTTGATCCATCAGACCTGCGTCATGATATGCACGTAACAATCGTGACTTTCCAACCGGGTGGGGTGATTCCGTTTTTGGAAACTCATGTTATGGAACACGGTCTTTATGTTCTGGAAGGCAAGGCGGCTTACCGGTTGAATACCGATTGGGTCGAGGTTGAAGCTGGCGATTTCATGTGGCTGCGCGCGTTTTGCCCGCAGGCCTGCTATGCTGGTGGGCCCGGGCCGTTTCGGTATCTTTTGTATAAGGACGTGAACCGCCATGTGGGCCTGCGTCCGTTGACACGGGGGTAGGGGCGCTGCCCCCGGCCTTGCGGCCTCCCCCGGGATATTTTTAAACCAAAGAGCGGATGGTGTAGGGCGTTTTGAACCAGTGTTCTTCGAGGTTTGGTCCATCGCCGATCCGGTCGACTACGGCAAATAAGCCCGTGCCTTTGATCGGGGTCAGCACCCCATGCCATGTGTTGCGGTGGAAGTTGATGCCTTGCCCTGCTGTCGTGATGAAAGCGCGGGGTTTAGCCGGTTGCCCGCCGTCATCTGCGGCGGCCACAACTATGAATGGGTCCATCGACATCGGTATGAACGCTTGGCTACCATCGGGATGCCGTTCCATCAGATCAAGAGTAATTGGGAAGCTGCGCAGTTCGGCTTGAAACAGGCTGATGCCGGCCTTCCCATCGCTGAAGTCCATCGTCGCGCGGTCGTGGTAGCGCCCGCAGAGCCCTTGATTGATGATTTTGTCCGGCGCGCTAGAGGTATCTAGTATATCGCCGAAGGGGGCGAATGCATCGCCCGTGAGCGGTTCTATTGCGATGACGGTCATACGCTAAATTTCTCTATCAGGCGCAGTTCGGCGATACGTTCAACTTGGCGGCAAGCTTCGGCAAATTCGGTGTCACGGTCGTTGTCGATTCGCCGCTGGAAGGTCGCGATAATCGACGCCTTGGTGTTGTCGCGCACGGCGATGATGAAGGGGAAGCCGAATTTGGTCGTGTAGCTTGTGTTCATTTCTGTCAGCTGCGCGCGCTCTGCGTCGGTCAAGCTATCTAGCCCGACGGAGGCTTGCTCTGCCGTGCTCTCCGCCGTTAACCGGTTTGCGGCGGCAAGTTTACCGGCGAGGTCTGGGTGTGCTTGCAGGACATCCAGACGCTGATCATCTGTTGCGCAGCGGAACACGCGTGCCAGCGCGCTATGCACACCTGCCGCGCTGTCGTGCGTTGGGCCGAGATCGAGGCCATGCGCCCCTTCGGCGATCCATGGGCTGTGTTCAAAAATGCCGCCAAATTCGGATACGAAAGTTTTGCGGTCCATATCCGATGGGCGGGGCATACGGTTTGCGGGGTTTTGTGTGGTCCAATGATCCGCAATCTGTTCGCGGGTGGCGAACCAGACGCCTTCGTGAGCAGCGAAATGGGCCAAGGCGCGGCGCAGCCCCGCCATCCGCCCCGGCCGCCCGATGATCCGGCAGTGTAGCCCAATCGACATCATCTTGGGCGCACCTGCCACACCTTCGCCGTAAAGTTCATTAAAGCTGTCGACTAAATAGCTTTCAAACTGGTCCCCTGTCGTAAACCCTGCCTGAATGCCGAACCGCATGTCGTTGCAATCCATCGTGTAAGGCACGATCAATTGATCGGCATCGCGGAACCTTGACCAATAGGGTAGGTCATCGGCGTAGCTGTCGGCGACATAGATGAACTGACCTGTTTCAGCCGCCAAGCGCACAGTGTTGTTTGAGCAACGACCCGTGTACCAGCCGCGCGGGGCTTCGCCCACGACTTCGGTGTGCAGGCGGATGGCCTCGGCGATCTGGGCGCGCTCCTCATCTTCTGGCATGTCTTTGTGTTCGACCCATTTCAATCCGTGGCTTGCGATTTCCCAGCCTGCGGATTTCATCGCGGCGACTTGTTCGGGGGCACGCGCAAGTGCGGTGGCCACCCCGTAAACTGTCACAGGCATATCAGCCAAAGCACGGTGCACGCGCCAAAAGCCTGCCCGCGATCCATACTCATACAGCGATTCCATGTTGAAATGTCGCATGCCAGGCCAAGGCTGCGCGCCGGTGATTTCGGACAAAAACGCCTCTGATGCGGGATCCCCGTGCAGGATATTATTCTCGCCGCCTTCTTCGTAATTCAGCACGATTTGCACGGCGATTTTTGCGCCATTTGGCCAATTGGCAGCAGGCGGGTTTGGGCCATAGCCTGTCATATCACGGGGGTAGCGGGTCACGGGCAGCATCCTTTGGTTTCGACGCATGGATAAGTCAAAATATCCTAATCAGTTTTCAAATAAAATGCGAAGGAGCCTTTTGAAGCGAAACTTGCGAAACCCGCGTATAAAATCGGTAACACGAAAGGGGACATTATGACCGGCTATTTGACGACACATGTTTTGGACACGGCGCGGGGTTGTCCGGCCCAAGGAATGCAGATTGATCTTTATCAGATCACAGGGGAGGAGCGCCGCCATTTGAAGACGCTTGTTACCAATGATGACGGGCGCACCGACACGCAGATATTACCTGCCGAAGAATTTGCGCTGGGCAGTTACGAGCTGGTGTTCCACGCTGGTGCCTATCTGGATGCAACGGGCGCCCCGCCAGAAGAACCGCGTTTTCTGGACCAAATCCCGATCCGCTTCGGCATGTCAGAACCGTCGCATTACCACGTGCCGCTGCTGTTATCGCCGTTTGGCTATAGTACCTATCGCGGCAGTTGAGCTTTGCGCACTGTTGCACTGATCCGTTCGATAACGTGGTCCATGAATAGCCGTGTCTTGGGGTCTTGGCGGCGGCGGTGCGTGAACAGACACGCCATTTGAATTGGTTCGGGCGGCGTGTCCGTGGCGACGGGGACCAACCGCCCGTCGCGGATGTGATCAGCAACCTCGAATATAGGTTTCAACGCGATCCCGTTGCCCGACAACGCCCAGTTGGTCAGCACGTCACCGTCATCGGATTCGTATCGTCCCGTGACGCGGTATTTCTTGGGCCCATTGGGCGTTACCAACCGCCACTGAAATTCTGTCGCACCGGGGAAACGCAGGTTCAGGCACTCATGCCGATCCGCCAGAATCGCATCCCCATTAGCGGGATTGCCGTGGGCAGCGATATAATCGGGCGACGCACATAGTACACGCGGGA
Source organism: Yoonia sp. (assembly GCA_965660685.1). Classification (GTDB taxonomy): domain Bacteria; phylum Pseudomonadota; class Alphaproteobacteria; order Rhodobacterales; family Rhodobacteraceae; genus Yoonia. Next base: position 155,729 of record CBFIAX010000006.1, read on the forward strand.
CGTCCGCAATTTTGCGCATGCTCAGGTTACTGTCTTCTGGCTGTCCCAGAAAGAACGCGAGGTCCAATCCTTCGGTTGTCAGGTCCACTTTGCGGTCGGTGGACCGCAGCCGAACGTTCACTTCTGGATATTTTTCAAGAAAGCTTGGCACTTCTGGCGCAATCAGCCGTCTGCCGACGCCAAGCGGGGCGGACACATAGAGCGCTCCTTTCGGGTTTTCGGTTATATTGACGACTTGGGCCTCAGCGTTTTCAACTGATTCCAGAATTTCACACGCGCCGCTGTAAAATGCCTTGCCCTGCTCAGTTGGTGTAAGGCTACGGGTCGTGCGTTGAAACAGACGTACGCTGAGATGCATTTCCAACTGCGAAATGCGCGACGACGTAACCGCTGGCGACACCCGCAAATCACGCCCTGCGGCGGACATGGACCCGAGCTCGTAGACACGGACGAAAGTGCGGATATTATCGAGGTAGGACATTGTTCTGCTATTTTTGATGCTGTTTGATGTTTTCGCGTTATAGCAGAACAATCGGCAGTCGCCTAATACTGATGACAATCGCACAAAAGGAGAGACCGCCATGTATGATCTGGCAATTCTATGGGACTGGATCGCATTTGCGGTGCGTTGGTTGCACGTCATCACGGCCATGGCGTGGATCGGCGCTTCTTTCTTTTTCATCGCCCTTGATCTGGGCCTGAAGAAAGCCCCCAACATGCCCGCTGGTGCGACTGGCGAAGAATGGCAGGTTCACGGTGGCGGGTTTTACCATATCCAGAAATATATGGTGGCCCCAGACGCCATGCCTGAGCATCTGATCTGGCACAAATGGCAAAGCTATATCACGTGGGTGTCCGGTGCTGCCTTGTTGATGGTCGTCTATTGGGTCGGCGGAGAGCTGTTCCTTTTAGACCCTACAAAGGCGGAATTGACCCTTTTCCAAGGTATTCTGATTTCCGGTGGGTCGTTGACCGTCGGGTGGTTGGTCTATGATTTTCTGTGCAAGTCCAAGTTGGGTAATCAGCCGACGGTTTTAATGTTGCTGTTATTTGTAATGCTCGTTGTGATGGCATGGGGTTATGATCAGATATTCACAGGACGCGCGGCATTGCTGCACCTTGGCGCATTCACTGCGACGATTATGACGGGCAATGTATTCTTCCAGATCATGCCAAATCAGCGCATCGTTGTCGCTGATCTTAAGGCGGGTCGCACGCCCGATGCCAAATACGGCAAGATCGCGAAACTGCGGTCGACGCATAATAACTATCTGACGCTGCCGGTTGTGTTCCTCATGCTGTCGAACCATTATCCGCTGGCCTTTGGTACAGATTACGCATGGCTGATCGCTTCACTAATCTTTCTGACTGGCGTCACCATCCGTCACTATTTCAATACGATGCATGCCACTGGCAGCGGACCGCATTGGACATGGGGTGTGACTGTGGTGTTAATGTTGATTATCGCGTGGCTGTCGACGGTTAATAGCGGCGAGAGCTACGAAGAGGCGATGGCCCGTGACCTAACACCCTATGAGCAGGGATTTTCGAAAGCCGAAGGATTTGATGCCGCCTATGCGACAGTGGTCGGCAATTGTTCCATGTGCCACGCGCGCGAACCGGTTTGGGGCAACATGCAATGGGCGCCCAAAGGTGTATTTCTAGAAACCCCAAGCGATGTGGCCCGCCATGCCGAACAAATCTATCTGCAGGCGGGCGTCAGTCACGCGATGCCACCGCCAAATGCGGTGCAAATGGACGCCGAAGCTCGTCAGGTGTTGGTCGCTTGGGTGAAGGCCGCGCGTTAACTACAATAGGGCCAAGTTGCGCAAAAACTGGTCGATGGCCTTAAACTAGCCTTTACCTTTTTCAGAGATTTTTACCCCGAGTTAAATCAATTCTGGCGGAAGAATCATGCAAACTGATCCAACTGAAGCCGCTGATTTTCGCATGATGGTAGAGCTGGAGGAAAGGCGCATCGCGCTTTCGACTTTCCAAACGCCATTATTGGAAATTATTGCTTGGGATGCGACCACCGGGGCAGTGGTGGCAGCCAATGAGGCTGCGCAAAACGGCCTAGGTTTGCAATTGCGTCAGCTGATCAAGATGAACATCGGTGTGCTCTTTGACGGGTTGGTTGGGCCGCGTTTTGATAAGTTCTTGAACGCAGTAAAAAGGCGCAAATCACAGGCGGCTGCGTTCTATGCAGAGTTTCATGACCGGATTGGGGGCATACAGTTCCTGCGCGTTCATTTGCGATTTCAATACGGTGGCCGCCCAACATTTGTCGCGACGATCCAGAATATGAGCGGTTACGACGCGGCGCGATCCGCTGCCAGGCATGCGGAAAAGATGCTTGCGACCGCGCTTGAATCTTTGCCCGATGGTTTTGTGCTTTTCGATGAAAACGACCGTTTAGTGATTTGCAATGACCGATATCGAGACATATACCCCGAATCCGCGCCCGCAATGGTGCGCGGCGCGTCATTCGCGGAAATCCTGCGTTACGGCCTGGAAAAAGGGCAATATGTCGAGGCAATTGGGCGCGAAGAGGACTGGCTGCGCGCCCGGCTGGCGGTGCATAAAACGCTCAATTCCACTGTCGAGCAGCGATTGTCGACGGGGCGTTGGCTACGCATTGTTGAACGGACCACACCAGATGGTGGGCGGGTGGGGCTTCGCATAGACATTACAGAAATGAAGCAAAACCAACGGAAGCTAGAGCAGGCGGCCTGCACGGATCATCTGACAGGTTTGTTGAACCGCCGCGGACTTATGGAAGCGCTCGACGTTTTGACAATTTCGCTTGCTGACAATGATCGCATTGCGGTGCTGCATTGTGATTTGGATAAATTTAAATCGGTCAATGATGAACAAGGACATGCGGCTGGCGATTTCGTCTTGCAGCACTGCGCGACGATACTGCAGGACTCTGTTGACAGCGATGCGGTTGTGGCGCGGGTCGGCGGGGATGAATTCATTGTGTTACTGGTGGTTGAGGAAGATGATCGTCTCGCAACAGAGTTTGCACAAAACCTTATCGTGGCGCTGGGTAAACCTGTGCAATTTCATGACCGTCTGTGTCACGTTGGTGCAAGTGTTGGTATTGCATTTTTTGACCCTTTTCGTGGTGCGAAAATCGAGGCAACTTTGACTGACGCTGACATCGCACTTCATGAAGCAAAGAAATCGGGAAAGGGCCGGTTTAGGGTGTTCCGGAACGCGATGCGCGACAATGCCCTAGAACATATTCAAATGACCAAACAGATAAAGGCAGGAATAGAAGCCGGACAATTTGAACCGCACTTTCAACCACAGGTGAACAGCAAGACCGGCGAAATCATCGGGTTCGAAGCGCTTATTCGCTGGCAACATCCTGAACGTGGCTTGGTTCCCGCCTTTCAATTCATTCTGGCAGCCGAACGATCGGGGCTGATGGATGCTTTGGACGAGGTTGTGCTTGAGCAGGCCTGTCAGGCCGTCGCGCGCATGGCGGAATGGGGCCTGTCGGGGTCTTGTGTTAGCGTGAATTTGTCGATCGGCCAGATTACTGCGCCAGATATCACCGAGCGCATTTTGCACCATGTGAATGTGGCCGGAATATCGCCGCGAAACTTACGGTTGGAGCTTCTTGAATCCACGCTCATAGATGATGATTCATCCATCATTATCGATAATGTTCACCGGCTCATCGCGGCGGGGTTTTCAGTGGAACTTGATGACTTTGGCACGGGGCATGCCGCGATCGCGACCTTGCGGAAGTTTGCGGTTTCTCGCATTAAGGTCGACCGAAGCCTTGTGAACGGAATTGCCGAAGATCGAGAGCTACAAGTCATCACAGGCGCAATTATCGGTTTGGCAGATCGGCTCGGCGTGAAAGTTCTAGCCGAAGGCGTCGAAACCGAAGCTGAACAGGATATGATACAGCAATTGGGTTGCGATTCTGTGCAAGGCTATTTGCATGCACGGCCGATGCCGTTGGAAGAACTGGAAAAATGGGTGATTGCCCGCTAGTCGATTATTGCTGGCGCAGCGTATCGCCCAGATTTAGTGTTGGGCTAAGTTCAATAACCTGACCTGCCCCATGATCGGCGTCTAAATTTCGCTGGGCAACGATCTTGGCGGCTTTCACGCCAATTTCGTGGCGGCAGGCATCCATGGTGGTAAGACGGCGAGGCAATCCATCAAGTAATTCAACACTGTTGAAGCCTGCCAAACCGACCGAATTCGGTACGTCTTTCCCGGCTTCGAGCAGATATAACAGCCCGCCAGCCCCAATCATATCATTGGAATAATACAGGAAATCCAAATTCGGAGTCCGGCTGAGCATGGCCTCAGTCATCTCGCGGCCCTTGGCAAGGGCGGACCCGCCAGAGTAAAATTCTTGATCCGCGATTTCGATGCCCGCCTTTGCCAAAGTTTGCGTAAATCCTTCAAACCGTTTGCGCGCTCGGTGATCGAGCGGCATTTTCGTGCCCATAAATCCGATGTGCTTGTAACCCGCGGCAACAATGGCTTCGGCCATCATCCGCCCCGCACGGCGATGGGAAATCCCAACGGCACAGTCAATCGGTTCACCGTCCACATCCATAATCTCGACGACTGGAATGTCAGCTTGCCGCAGCATGGCACGCGACGGATCAGAATGTTCCAACCCCGCGATGATCACGCCAGATGGCCGCCAGGACAGCATCTCAAACAGTACCTTTTCTTCTTTCTCAGGAAGGTAATCTGTAACCCCAACAACCGGCTGCAATCCCGTATCTTCAAGTGTTTCTGAAATGCCAGATAGCACCTCTGGGAACACCATATTGCTTAGTGAAGGAATGATAACTGCGACCAAATTAACGCGCTGGGATGCCAATGCACCGGCGATTTTATTGGGCACATAGCCCAATTGCTTCGCGGCTTCGCGCACTTTCTGACGTGTTGCTTCGGACACATCGCCCTTATTGCGCAAAACGCGGCTGACAGTCATTTCGCTCACACCGGATGCTTCGGACACATCGCGCAAAGTAAGGGGGCGTTTCTTGGGGGTGATCACGTCTGGCTGTCCTGTAAGTGGTGTTTCAATAAAACTTAACGTGGCCGACGCTGATTGTCCAAGAAGATCGGTTCATATTGACCGATCCACCAATTCGCGGCATTCAACGCAAGAGGCCCCGTGGCTCAACTGGATAGAGCAGCCCCCTCCTAAGGGGCAGGTTACAGGTTCGAATCCTGTCGGGGTCACCACTTATACTCTTATTTTGTAGAGATTATACGATTCTTGTAGTGTTAGGGGTGCATAAATCACTACACAGAGAGTGTTAAAAGTACTACACGTAACTTATGCTGCACAATATTCCGTATCTAACGAAAAC
>CBFIAX010000007.1:0-157939 GCA_965660685.1 Yoonia sp.
GCCTGAAGTTGTCACAAATCGAAACATTCGTTCACAGTCATAAAAAGCAAAAAAGCGGCCCAAATGAGCCGCTTTTGTTAACCTTTATGAACAGATGGTGTTTATATAAGCCCGTATTGACTCGCTAGCGACGACGCTTGGGTGCTTGTCTTCGCGCCCAGCTTCACTTTTGCGTTTTTCAAACGCTGCTTGACCGCGCCTTCGGTCACGCCAAGATCAAACGCAATTTCTTTGAGCCGTTTACCGTCCCGCACCATACCCAATGCTTCGAGTTCAGCCATTGTTACATTTGTTGGCGGTGCAAGTTCTGCATGACGCCGTTTAACAAATGTATGTAGCAAATTGACTTCCAAATCGGAAAACTCGCGGTCCGAACGGGCAAATGATCCAATTGAACGTTGCCCCGCAGCGTTGCCATCAAAAACCGAAATCACAATGCCAAAACGCAAGCCAAAAGTCTGCGCCTGTCCGAACACATTGCGCGGATCATCGACCTCCAACGCGCTCCAACGTTTTGCCCCGATGTTGCTATAGGCCCATTTCATCACCGGATCAAAAAGCATAAACCCATTCTTAGTATAATGCTCGACCCACTCAGCCGGTAAGGCATTCACCTCTTCAACAGGAAATGCAAACCCAATCCGCAACGCAAGGTAGTAGCCACTATTGGCTATCTCCTGAATTTGCGCAGTTTCGAGTTTTTGCATCGCTTACGTCCGGTCATTTGGCTTGCCATCACCTAAGGATTCTTGCATCTTTGTCCAGTAACGAGATGGCTCGTTTATAGTATTTTTATGAGTGTATTTCCTAATTTAACTTGATAGCAACCTTAACGGAAGTAAAAAGATGGCGTCACAACTAGAAATACGCGCAATCTTGGGTGAACTGCAAGAAATTGCGCCTGCGGGATTTGCTCTTGCCCTTCATGTGCGATTCACGACACCAACCTTTCTGTTCCAAACCTACCCTAAAGATTGGCTCGATTATTACTCTCAAAATGGGCTTGTGATGTCTGACCCGACCGTTGCATGGGGATTCTCCAATATGGGGTCAACAAGCTGGGACCAATTAAAGGGTGAAGATGTTGCAGGCGTCTTAACAAAGGCCGCCGAATTTGGCCTTATGTACGGCATGAGCTGCGTCGCGGGTACACAAGAAAACCGCAGCCTATGTGGTTTTGCCCGCGCGGATCGCCCGTTTACGGATGCCGAATCTAAGACTTTAGAAGCTCATTCTGAAGCGCTGCACCAGCTAACGTCTGACTTGAAAACGCTGCGTCCAGAAGTCAGTGAAGCCCTGCGCACAATGTCAGTGCAATTCACCCATTCTGCTTAACTGGTAACAGTTCATTTATCATGTCGTGACAATGTCGCGTTATGACAGTGCCGACCATTGACCCGCCCCTTCGCAGCTCGCCACTTACGCGCAAACGTAAGGCAGCGATGATCGTCCAATTGCTTATCGGCGATGGCGGTAAGCTGGAATTGTCCCAACTCCCCGAAGACATGCAGATGCTGCTCGCCCGCGAGGTGGGCGCGATAAAACTGATTGATCGCGACACTGTAAATGCGGTCGCCAGCGAATTCGTCCGCGATCTGGGGGCTGTGGGTCTCATGTCCCCTGGTGGGGCCGATGGCGCGATAGAAGCTTTATCTGAACATCTTAGCCCAAATTTGGCCAACCGCCTGCGCGCAGAGCGTGCGAATGCCAAAGGGACAGACCCTTGGGCCGTTGTGCTTGCCATTTCTGATGACGCGATGGTTGATTTGATGAACCGGCAAAGCGTTGAAATCGGCGCGGTGACCCTGTCAAAACTGCCGGTGGGACGTGCGGCGGATATCTTGGGCAGGCTCGCAGGGCCGCAGGCCCGCAGAATTACCTATGCTATTTCGCAAACCGAAAAAATCCCGCCAGAGGCTGTTTTGCGTATCGGAACCGGATTAATCAAAGATCACTGCGGCGTCGATCCTGTCGCATTTGAAAAGGCGCCGGATGCCCGTGTCGGTGCGATCCTTAATTCCAGTCCAGCCACGACCCGCGACAGTCTGCTTGAAGGGTTGGGCGACGATGACCCTGCATTTGCCGATAGCGTGCGCAAATCCATCTTTACGTTTAAAGATATTCCGCTCCGCCTCACCCCGACCGATATCCCAACCTGTATTCGCGGCGTTTCCCCTGAAGAGCTTGCCACGGCGATCGCAGGTGCGCTTGCTGGTGACGCCGAAATGCAAGAGGCTGCGGAATTTATTCTTTCCAATATCTCACAACGCATGTCCGCTCAAATCCGTGAAGAGGCGCAAGAGCAAGGCCCCATCAAGCCAAAAGTCGCCGAAGAGGCGATGCGCGCGCTTTCCTCTGCGATCCGCGCGCTAGTTGATGACGGCACGATCCAAATGATTGTCGAAGACGAGGACGACGATATGGACACGGACTAACCTGCCGCCTAGGCTGGGCGGATGACTGACCCAACACCATTCCTAGACGGGAAACGCTGGCATGATATGGGCGGCGCGGACGCTGGTGTCGTGCCCCAAGCCGAACACGACTTTTCCCTTTGGGAAAAACGTGTCGATGCCTTGATGATCCTATGTTCAACCAAAGGGCATTTCACTGTCGACGGCTTGCGCCGCGTGCTCGAAGATATGCCGCCCAGCAGCTTTACGGAAATGACCTATTACGAACGTTGGATCGCCTCGATCTCGCAAAATCTCGTCGAGGCTGGCGTTTTGACCACCGCAGAAATCGGGCAACGCATGTCCGACGTGCAACGCCGTGGCGCCACATATGGCGAGGCCGCAGATGGCTGAAACTGTTCGTGTCCGCAGCGATATGCCCCCAGGCCACATCCGGACCCCCGCCTATCTGCGCGGCAAATGCGGCGTGATCGAGCGCACGCTTGGACCATTCCCTAACCCCGAACAACTTGCCTATCGCCATGCTGGTGACCGTCTGCCCTTGCACCGTGTTCGGTTCACGATGGCGCAGGTTTGGGGCGCGCAGGCCGAAAACCCCGATGACACGATTGAAGCAGAGATTTACGCCCATTGGCTGGAGCCCATCTAATGCCCCATGATCACATGTCACCTTCTGGCCATCCGTATCGCGCCGACGACGATCACCCGCTAAGCTATTGGCAAGCAATGGAAATCGCTGTCCGTGAATTGCTCATCGAAAAAGGTGTGACCTCAGCGGCAGAGATTGCGGCCCAAATCGACGCGATGGATGCGCGCAGCCCCGCAAATGGTGCAATGGTTGTGGCCCGCGCGTGGACCGACCCCGCCTTTCGCGCGGCCCTGCAAGTAGACGCCAGTCAAGCCACCGCAGAAATGGGCTTCGATATCGGCCCAATGAATCTGATCGCGGTTGAGAACACCGATACCTTACACAACGTCATCGTTTGCACATTATGTTCATGTTACCCGCGCAACCTTTTGGGCCTGCCGCCTGATTGGTATAAATCGGGGGCCTACCGGTCGCGCACAGTGCGCGAACCGCGCCGCGTTCTGGCCGAGTTTGGTGTGACCTTGCCCGACACAACCGAAGTCCGCGTGCACGATAGCACAGCTGATATGCGTTATATCGTGATCCCTGCCCGCCCCGCTGGCACGGATGGTTGGTCGCCCAAAGACCTCGCGCTTTTGGTCACCCGCGACAGCATGATCGGCACGGGGCTTCCCAAGCAGCCTCATCTTGGCTAACTCCCTATTATGAAAAACGGAACGCCATCGGACTGGGCGAGCAATCAGCTTGCACGCGCAATTATTGGCGCGGCGCGACTGCTGCCCTACTCCCGCCGCATTCCCGCAATGGGTGCCGTGATGCGCAAGGGGCTTGGCGGCGTTTTGGGCTATCGCAAACGGGCGGAGGCCAACCTCGCCATGGTCTATCCCGATATGGACACCACGACTCGCCGCCAGATTGCCGATGGGGTTTTGGACAATTTTGGCCGCACTCTGATCGAAAACTATTCGCACCCCGAATTCGCCGCACATTTAGCCAAGACCGAGCTCGTTGGCGACGGTTTACCCGCCCTTGAGGAGGCGACAGCCGCAGGGCGCCCTGTTCTCTTTGTCACTGCCCATTTCGGCAACCACGAGGCCCCGCGGCAAATCCTAACCCGCATGGGATATAGTGTGTGCGGCCTATATCGCCCTTTTTCCAATCCCTATTTCGACGCAGACTACCGGCGCACCATCGGCGCATTGGGCGGCACCGTGTTTGCCAAAGGTCGACGCGGCACCATTGGCTTGATCAAATATCTACGCGCGGGCAACCACGGGGTGTTGTTCTATGATGTCTATGTAGCGGAAGGCAAAAAGCTGGAATTCCTCGGCAAACCCGCAATGACAGCCACCTCTGCCGCGGAAATCGCGCTAAAGGTCGACGCGCTTGTTCTGCCATACTTCGGGGTGCGTAACGCTGATGGGCTAACATTCACCGCAATTCTGGACGCGCCGATTAAGCCATCCGATCCTGTCACAATGACCAATGAAATGAATGCACGGTTGGAACGTCAGATCACGGCCAACCCTGCCCAATGGTTCTGGGTGCATCGCCGTTGGAAAATGCCCAAGGTCTAGCGTAATTCCGCCGCCGCCAAAATCGGCCCATAAGAATCGCGCTGCACAATCACAACCACCGGATCGGCCCCAGATATCGGCGCATTCAGCGCAAGCGGGCTTGCCCCATTCCAGCGGCCAATTGCCTGCCATGACGTCACAATATTACTATACTTCAATGATTTACCGGCGTTTTCGCCGCGTTTCACCGCCACCACGGCTTGTGGTCGGAAACGTACAACCTGCACAACCAAATTGCCTAAACGGCCTTGCGCAGATGTTGCTGCGATCTGCAACTGGCCGTTGGCACGGGTCACATTCAACCCAATTGGGCTTTGACCGGATTTACGGGCGTTGATGCGGTCCATGACTTCCATCGCCTTGGACCCGATCACGTGGTCTTGGCCGCCGATGATCATTTGCGGCGTGTAAATCGTGGTCGCATTCGCAGCAGCCGCATAGCCGTTTTGGCGAACAGTGTTTTCGGCCCGCCCAAAAATGTCTTTCCAGCCGAGGTAATCCCAGTAATCCACATGCATTGCCAAGGCGATTACGTCATCGCGCGCCGCCAATTCATGCAAAATCGCATCGGCGGGCGGACAAGACGAACAGCCTTGCGACGTGAACAATTCCACCACAACCTTGTTTTGCTGCGCAACAACCGGGGCTGCCAGAAACGCGCCAATCAAGGCCAATATCAGTGAAAAATATCGCATGGGAATCCCAAAAGCTGTTGTTGATGTTTACTGTGTATTGATCATTTCCTGAAATGACCAATCAACCAATCGCGAGAGTTTCGCGAGGGATGTTTCAGTTTACCGCCGACTTGGTGAATTTTCGGTGTGCAATGGTATACAAATTATCGCAACCCCCTTGAAAACCACTGCCGCATGGGGCAAAAGCCAGTCAATCCATCCTTTTAACGCGCCTATCATAAGGGAATAGCCAATGACGATTACAGTCGGCCAAGATACCGCAAAAACCCGCAAACAGTTGACCGTTGGGTCGCAGTCTGTATCCTATTACTCCATCGCCGCCGCCCAAGAGGCCGGTCTTGGTGATTTCTCAAAATTGCCTGCCGCGCTGAAGGTTGTTCTTGAAAACCTGCTGCGTTTCGAAGATGGCGGTTTTTCCGTGTCTACAGACGACATTAAGGCGTTTTCCGAATGGGCCACCAATGGTGGTAAAAACCCGCGCGAAATCGCCTATCGCCCTGCCCGCGTTTTGATGCAGGACTTCACCGGTGTACCTGCTGTTGTGGACCTTGCCGCCATGCGCGACGGCATCGTGGCCTTGGGCGGCGACGCTCAGCAGATCAACCCGTTGAACCCTGTTGATCTGGTCATCGACCATTCTGTAATGATTGATGAATTTGGCCAGCCACGCGCGTTCCAAATGAACGTGGACCGCGAATATGAACGCAACATGGAACGCTATCAATTCCTGAAATGGGGCCAAGGCGCATTCAACAACTTCCGCGTTGTGCCGCCGGGCACAGGCATTTGCCACCAGGTAAACCTCGAATATCTGGCCCAAACGGTTTGGACAGACACCGACCAAAACGGCGAAGAAGTCGCATATCCTGACACACTCGTCGGAACAGACAGCCACACAACTATGGTGAACGGTCTGGCCGTTCTTGGTTGGGGCGTCGGCGGGATTGAGGCTGAAGCCGCGATGCTTGGCCAGCCGGTTTCCATGCTGATCCCAGAAGTTGTCGGGTTCGAGCTGACAGGCGCAATGGTCGAAGGCACCACAGGCACCGACCTCGTGCTGAAAGTCGTCGAAATGCTGCGCGAACTTGGCGTTGTTGGCAAATTCGTTGAATTCTACGGTGAAGGTCTGGATCGTCTGCCTTTGGCCGACCGTGCAACAATCGCGAACATGGCACCTGAATACGGTGCGACATGTGGTTTCTTCCCAATCGACAATGAAACCCTGCGTTACCTTCGCAACACAGGCCGCGACGAAGACCGCATCGCATTGGTCGAAGCCTATGCCAAAGAAAACGGTTTCTGGCGCGGCGCGGATTACGCCCCTGTTTATACAACCACATTGTCTCTCGACATGGGCACAATCGTGCCTGCGATTTCTGGTCCAAAACGCCCACAAGACTACGTGGCACTGACCGACGCGAAATCTGCCTTCGCAAACGAGATGGAAAACACTTTCAAACGTCCGATGGACAAAGAAGTGGCCGTCGCCGGCGAAGACTACACATTGTCCTCGGGCAAGGTTGTGATCGCATCCATCACGTCGTGCACAAACACATCCAACCCATATGTGATGATCGGTGCGGGCCTCGTGGCACGCAAAGCAGCTGCATTGGGCATGGACCGCAAGCCTTGGGTCAAAACATCCCTCGCGCCTGGGTCCCAAGTTGTGTCCGAATACCTCGAGGCAGCTGGCCTGCAAGAAGACCTTGATAAGGTTGGCTTTAACCTTGTTGGTTACGGCTGTACGACATGTATCGGCAACTCTGGCCCGATCCAAAAAGAACTGTCCGACGCCATCGCCGAAGGTGATCTGGTTGCGACATCTGTTCTGTCAGGCAACCGCAACTTTGAAGGCCGGATCTCACCGGACGTGCGCGCGAACTACCTCGCGTCCCCTCCTCTCGTCGTGGCTTATGCTTTAGCTGGCACAATGGACATTAACCTCGCGTCTGACCCAATCGGTCAAGACCGTGACGGCAACGACGTCTATCTGAAAGACATCTGGCCAACGTCCACGGAAATCAACGAGCTGGTCGAAAAGACAGTCACACGCGAAGCCTTCCAAAAGAAATATGCGGATGTCTTCAAAGGCGACGAAAAATGGCAAGCTGTTGAGGTCACCGATTCCGAGACCTACGACTGGCCTGCGACCTCAACCTACGTGCAAAACCCACCTTACTTCAAAGGCATGTCAAAAGACGCTGGAACAATTTCCAACGTCGAAAATGCCAAAGTTTTGGCGGTCTTGGGCGATATGATCACAACCGACCACATCTCGCCTGCAGGCTCCTTTAAGGACACTACACCAGCGGGTCAGTATCTGATTGAACGTCAGGTGCCCGTGCGTGAATTCAACTCTTACGGTGCCCGTCGCGGGAACCACGAGGTTATGATGCGCGGCACATTCGCCAACATCCGGATCAAGAACGAAATGCTTGACGGCGTTGAAGGTGGCTACACCAAAGGCACTGACGGCAAGCAAACATCGATCTTTGACGCGGCCATGGCGCATCAAGAAGCAGGCACACCACTGGTCATCTTCGGCGGTGAACAATACGGCGCTGGCTCTTCACGTGACTGGGCTGCCAAAGGCACAGCACTTTTGGGTGTGAAGGCCGTGATCACCGAAAGCTTCGAGCGTATTCACCGGTCCAACCTTGTTGGCATGGGCGTGGTTCCATTCGAATTCACAGGTAGCGATACACGTAAAACGCTCGGTCTGACCGGCGATGAAACCGTATCAATCACAGGTCTCGATACGATCACACCGCTGCAGGAAACCACTGCAACGATCACATTTGCCAATGGTGACACCAAAGAAATCACCGTCAAATGCCGCATCGATACAGCTGTCGAAATCGAATACATCGAAAACGGCGGCGTCCTGCATTACGTGCTACGCAACCTCGCAAAAGCATCCTAAAACAAAATCGGGCCCGCAGAATATCTGCGGGCCCTTTCTCTTTTTCAGAGCATAAATATGTCCGCCGGAGGCTCACCAATGCGCCGCCCGCACCAGCGATTGCGGACCAGATGGCCAAGCCAATCCCACCAAAAACAATATAGTCCGCAGGCACTGCGGTCCTTCAGATCAACCGCCCGTCGCGGCCTTCAAAGCAGGTAAAAACCGTTGTTCATAGTCCGACCCGATAAGTGGTCCGGCAAAACGGAACAGCACGGTCCCATCCCCATCAACCAAAAACGTCTCTGGCGGTGCAGTCACACCCCAATCAATCGCCACGCGTCCGCGCGGATCGAAACCTGTCGCGAAAAACGGGTCACCGTCCTCAATCAAATAGGTCGCCGCATTGTCTGGATCATCCCGGAAATTCAGCCCCGCAACGCGATACCCCTGCGCAGCTAAATCCAACAAAACAGGATGCTCTGCGCGGCATGGTGGGCACCAGCTCGCCCAAAAATTCAACACCGTCACTTCACCGCTGCGCAGGTCCACGCCAGTCAACAAATCAGTTCCCGCAACAGGCTCGGGCGCCACATCAGGGGCGGCGCGGCCGACCATTGTCGATGGCATGTCGTCCGGATTTTCGCGCATCATCCCAGCGAAAAACAAGCCTGCAAGCGCCGCGAACACAATCGGCGGTGCCAACATCATCGGTGAAAGCTTAGCCATTGCGCCGCGCCTCGACCTCTTCCAATTGCCGCTTCGTCGTCTGCGATTGCCGCCAACTCATCGCAATTAAACCAGCCAAAACCGCAATACTGACACCGTAAGCCATCAACACTTCAACAGCGTATTTTCCAAGATCAGGCATGATCATCCTTCCCTGCGCAACAACGCGCGCAATCTGCGTGACCGGATTTCCGTCCGTGTGCGCAACAGCACCAACCCGATGAAAAGCAAAACGAATCCGGCAATCGATAACAACAGCGGTTGGTAAAACACATCCGCCACGTTCTTTTCCTTATCCAAGGACAACGAAGCCCCTTGGTGTAAACCTTGGTTCCAGAAATTGACTGCATAACGCGACAGCAACGCAAAAACCGACCCAACCATACACAGCACAGACGTCAAATCGGCCGCCGTGTCAGGGTCATCAATCGCCGCCCAAAGCGCCATGTAACCAAGGTAAAACAGGAACAAGATTAGGAACGACGTCAGCCGCGGATCCCAGGCCCAATATGTGCCCCACATCGGCTGGCCCCAAATCGCGCCGGTCGCCAGCGCGATCAACGTCATGGCCACGCCAACCGGTGCTGCCGCCTTTGCAGCCAGCGCCGACACATGATGCCGCCGCACCAACCAGATCAGCGATGCCACCAACATCATCATCCAAGCATTGATCGCCATCAGCGCGGAGGGCACGTGTAAATAGATGATTTTGACTGTCGACCCTTGGCGAAAATCATCGGGCGTAAAGAAAAACCCCCAGATCAATCCGGTGATCAGGCACAGCGCCGCCCCACCGAACAACCACGGCAACAGTGGGCCAGTCCAGCCCATGAATTTCTTTGGATTTGCGTATTCCCACATCGACATGTTGAATATGTAGCCCTCTTGTTTGCCTGCTTCAACGCAGGTTCATGCGCAAAACTGCCGCAGTTGCGAATGGCAATAACGCAATTGCCCCTGTTGTAATCCCCGCGAGCATCAACAATGGCGTTGTCGCGTCTAAACCATCTGCGCTCCGCCGCACGGCCTCCGCCCCGAAAATCAGCGTTGGTACGTATAATGGTAACACCAGCAAGGAAAGCAACAACCCACCACGCCGCACTCCCACCGTCAACGCGGCTCCGAATGTCCCGATGATCGACAATGCGGGTGTTCCCAGTGCCAGTGTTATGATTACGGCCCCTGACGCCGTGGGCTGCAATTGCAATAACACGCCCAAAATCGGGGCCGCGATTGTCAGCGGCACACCGGTGGTGAGCCAATGCGCACCAGCCTTTGCGACGGCGACGGCTTCTAACGGGATCGGCGCGGTTGCAAGCAATGTCAGTGTGCCGTCTTCATGATCCAGCGCGAAAATCCGGTCCAGCGACAAAAGTGCGGCGAGTAATGCCGCAACCCATAAAATACCCGGCGCGATCCGTGACAGCACCGCCGTTTCCGGCCCCACGCCGAATGGCACCAGCACCACGACAATCAGAAAAAAGACAAGGCCAAGTCCGAAACCGCCCCCTGCCCGCGTGGCCAGTTTCAGGTCACGCAGCAGGACCGCGATCATAGGAACGCCTCGTCGCTGTCATCATCGGGTTGATCCGTGGCGGCAAACGGCGTCAGGTCAAGCGTTGTAGCCGCGATATCCAGATCGATATGGGTTGCGATAACAGCAATGCCGCCCTTGGCCAGATGCTCAGCTTGAATGAACTGCGCAAATAGCTTTACCGAAAATCCGTCGAGCGACACTGTCGGTTCGTCTAAAAACAGCACCTTACGTTTGATGACACCCAAACGGGCCAGTCCCAATCGGCGTTTCTGTCCTGCCGATAGTGTGCCCGCGATCCGCGTACGCAGATCGCGAATGTCGAATTGATCCCACAACGTGTCTGGAATATCCTCACCGTAAATGCTTGCCCAAAATGCAAGGTTTTCTTCGACGGTCAGTGCGGATTTTACAGCGTCCGCGTGGCTTGCATATGCGCCTTCGTCATCTGGATACTCAAAGCTGCCTGCGACAGGCTCTTGTAGCCCAGCCAATGTGCGCAGCAATGTCGTTTTGCCAATACCATTGGCCCCGCGCAAAATGAGCGCACTGCCAGCGGCCACATCAAAGGTCAGCCCCGTCAGAACAGTTTGCCCCCCACGCGCCACGGCAAGATCGCGCACCGCCAACATGCGTTAGACCGGTATCAGGGCAACCGCAACACGGCGCCCTTCAGACAAAAGCACATTGTAGGTGCGGCATGCGGATGGCGACGACATGGGTTCGACACCGATGCCCGCATCGTCAAAAACCGCACGGAAATCGGCGGGTAAATGGGCAATATCCGCACCGGTCCCGATAAAAATCACATCGACCATGTCGCCCAAGGCAAGCAAGGTCGCGGTGTCATCAAACCCGCCCCACGGCGTCACACCTTTGGGCGTCACAACGACAGCGCCATGATGCACATCCCCGCCCACGCGAAAGAAATCCGGACCATAGCCGTCAATGGGAAGGCTGTTGTCATATTGGACTTCGTTCAGGCGCATTGGGTGTCTCCGCTCAGGCGTCGATGTTGGAATATTGGTTGCCAGTCGTCGTGGCTTTTTTCGACCAATCTCGCTTCACGCCCAGCACCAAAAGCACGGCAGAAGCCACGAAGATCGACGAATACGTCCCGATCACAACGCCCCACATCATCGCAAAGACAAACCCACGGATCACGTCTCCACCCAAGATGAACAGCGCCAAAAGCGCCAGCATCGTGGTCACAGATGTCATCAATGTGCGCGCCAAAGTTTCGTTGATTGACAGGTTCAACACGTCTTTCAGCGACTTTTTCTTATACTTGCGCAGGTTTTCACGCACACGGTCAAACACGATCACGGTGTCGTTGATCGAATAACCAACAATGGTCAAAAGCGCGGCGATAATCGCCAAGTCAAATTTGATCTGGATCGCAGAAAAGATACCGATAGTCAGGATCACATCGTGGGTCAGTGCAAGCACCGCGCCCACCGCGAACTGCCATTCGAACCGCAGCCAGATATACAAAAGGATCGCAACGACAGCCATTGCGACGGCGATGAATGCTGATTTGATCAGCTCGCCCGATACCTTTGGACCGACAGATTCCACGGACGGGAATGTGATGTCTGGCGACACACCGCGCAGCGCATCTTGCACTGCGGTGATTGTGTCATTCGTCACGCTTTCTTGCCCGTCTTGCGCCGCGATCCGCACCATGGATACGTTTTGATTATCGTCAAAGCTAGGGTCGAACACTTCGGTAATGGACACATCGCCCAATTCCAGCGGCTCCAACGCGGCACGATATGCTGCCACGTCCACTGACACTTCGGATTGCGTACGCAAGCTGGTGCCACCTTGGAAATCAATACCATAGTTCAGCCCTTGGATCATGAATGACGCGAAAGCCACGACCATCATGATCATGGAAATCCCCAGCCAAATCCGCGCCTTAGAGAAAAAGTCGATGGATGTATTATCGCGAACCAGTTTCAGACGCATATCAAACCTCGATTGTTTTGGGGCGCTTCCGCGCGAACCACAGCACGATCAATGCGCGTGTGACGAAAATGGCGGTAAAGACCGATGTGATGATACCAAGACCCAGCGTGATCGAAAAACCGCGCACAGGGCCAGAGCCCATAACAAACAGGATCGTGGCCGTGATGAATGTCGTGATGTTGGCGTCAATGATTGACGACAGCGCCTTTTCATAGCCCAGCTCGATTGCGCGCGCGGGGCCTTTGGCGGTGCGTAGTTCTTCGCGAATACGTTCGAACACGATCACGTTTGCATCCACGGCCATACCAATGGTCAAAACGATGCCTGCAATACCCGGAAGCGTCAGCGTGGCCCCAACGATGGACAACAGCCCAAAGATCAAACCGACGTTGATAATCAACGCCACATTTGCGAACAAACCAAACAGTCCGTAAGACAGCGCCATATAGATCAACACGGCAAGACCCGCGACGATACAGGCGATCTTACCGGCGTCGATGCTGTCTTGGCCCAATTCTGGCCCGATGGTGCGTTCTTCGAGGAATGTCAGACTAGCTGGCAAGGACCCAGCGCGCAAAAGGATCGCAAGGCCCGTTGATTCTTCTACCGAAAAGCGGCCCGTGATAATGCCCGACCCGCCCGAAATGTGGGATTGGATAGTGGGCGCAGAAATCACTTCGTTGTCCAAAACAATCGCGAAAGGTGACCCGATGTTGTCGGCTGTATAGTCGCCAAATTTGCGCGCACCCGTCGGGTTGAACCGAAAGTTCACCGCGGGCCGGCCGTTCTGGTCAAACGCTGGCTGCGCATCGGTTAGTTCTTCGCCGGTCACAACAGGGCTACGCTCCAGCACATAATATGTGCCTGGCTCGTCGATGGATGGGACCAATTCATTGCCGGCCCCAGGGGACGTATCTGCATTTGTTGTGCGGTTCACAACAGGTTGGAACGTCAGCAACGCGGTCTTACCAATCAGGTCTTTAACCTCTTGGGCAGATCCGACACCCGGCACCTGCACCAAAATACGATCGGTACCTTGGCGCTGAATTGTGGGTTCGCGTGTACCCGCCTCGTCGATCCTGCGGCGAATGATTTCCAGCGATTGCTGCATCGTGCGATCATCAACGGCCTGCTGTTCAGCCGCAGACAAAGAAATCGTAAGGATCGCGCCATCGCGCGACACTTCGATATTGTTCTGGCCAGCACCGGCAAGCGACGCAACTGGCTGGGCCAAACCGCGCACAATTGTGACAGCCTGATCGCCAGCTTCAACATTGGAAATACGGACACGCAGCACATCATCTGGCCCGTCTTCGCGGGTGACAAACCCAATGGTGGCGCGTTCGGCCGCAAGCGCATCGCGCACCTGTGGCCAAAGCCCGTTCATCACCGTGGCGTAAACATCCGACACTTGCACCTCGGCGAGCAAATGCGCGCCTCCACGCAGATCAAGCCCAAGGTTCACAAGGCCAGATGGCAAGAATGACGGCCATGTGGTGTCTTCGACACCCGCCGTCACCGCATCATTATGCGCCTCGACCTTATTATAGAACCCGTTTGGCATCGCGAAAAGCAGGCCAACCACAACGGTCAACCAGATCATCGCTTGCTTGATCGGTGAGATATTCAACATCAGTCACACGCCCCCAAGGCGAAAGTTATTATTTCGCAGGTTCGGTTTTGTTCACGACAGTCGCGATTGTTGAACGCACAACGCGTACAGTCACGCCGGATGCGATTTCAACTTCAATTTCGGCAGCGCCGTCTTTGACCTTGGTCACTTTACCCATGATACCACCTTGGGTAATCACTTGGTCGCCACGGCGCAGGGCCTCGACCATCATCTGGTGTTCCTTCAGCTTTTTCTGCTGTGGACGGATAAGAAGAAAATACATGATCCCGAAGATCAGGATCAGTGGAATAAGCGATTCAATACCCTGCATGGTGGTCCCTTGTCAGTTATGTTGCAGGCCCACCATCATGGGGGCCAAAGTCGCCGCACATTATGACCGCCCCCATGGAATGGCAACCGAATTGGGCGCATTTCAGAGGTTCACAGCACGGCTTGTTTACGGCATATGGGGGCATAGTTGAAAATTGCCAACCAAAGGACCAATCCAATGCATGATATTCGCATGATCCGTGACAACCCCGCCGCATTTGATGCCGCACTGTCCCGTCGTGGATTGGCTCCTGTATCGTCAGAGATTCTGTCGCTGGACGAGGCTCGCCGTGCCAAAATTCTAGCCGCCGAGACCGCTCAAGCGGACGCAAACAAAGCCGCCAAAGAAGTCGGTGCCGCCAAGGGCCGTGGCGATGAGGAAGAATTCCAGCGCCTGCGCGCCTTGGTTTCGACCAAGAAAGCAGAGATTGCCGCGTTAAATGATGAGGCCAAAGAATCCGATGCGACGTTGAATGCCTTGATGCTGACCCTGCCGAACCTGCCATACGATGACATCCCTGATGGCGCGGACGAGGCTGATAACGTCGAAATCAAAAAGCACGGCTCATTGCCGAATTTTGCCTTTGATCCGGTCGAGCATTTCGAAATTGGCGGCGTGGCCCCCGGTATGGATTTTGAGACAGCCGCAAAACTGTCTGGCTCGCGATTTGTACTGATGTCCGGCGCTGTCGCCCGCGTGCACCGTGCATTGGCACAATTCATGATCGACACCCATGTCGAAGAAAACGGCCTGATCGAGACCAACACACCTGTTCTGGTGCGCGAAGAAATGCTGTACGGCACCGGCCAATTGCCAAAATTCGGCGAGGATAGCTATCAAACGACCAACGGCTGGTGGTTGATCCCGACGGCAGAGGTCACGCTGACCAATATCGTGAACGGCATGACATTGGACGAAGACGTCCTGCCCCGCCGCTTTGCCGCACATACGCTTTGCTTCCGCTCCGAGGCAGGTTCTGCCGGCCGCGACACGTCAGGCATGTTGCGCCAGCACCAGTTTGAAAAGGTCGAGATGGTCACAATTTGCCACCCCGATCATTCGGACGCAGAACACCTGCGCATGACTGCTTGCGCCGAAGGTATCCTTGAAAAACTGGGTCTTGCATACCGCACAGTGGTGCTTTGCACCGGTGACATGGGCGCAGGTGCGCGCCGGACCCATGATATCGAGGTCTGGCTGCCAGGACAAAACGCCTATCGTGAGATTTCGTCGATTTCGACCTGTGGTGATTATCAAGCGCGCCGCATGAATGCGCGGTTTAAGCCATCTGAAGGCGGCAAGCCCGAATTTCTGCACACGCTGAACGGGTCTGGCCTCGCAGTCGGGCGATGCTTGATTGCGGTCTTGGAAAACGGCCAGCAAGAAGACGGGTCTGTTGCGCTGCCAGAGGTGCTTCACCCTTACCTGCGCGGAAAAACGACGATCAATGCCAAAGGCACATTGGTTTAATCCCAAAAACATGTGAACCAAATGCGCGATGGTGCGTTTGGTTCGCATGAAACAGATTTACGCATGGCTCACGCTGATATTCACCGCGACATTTGTCGTCTCTCCTGCCTTTGTGAACCCATTTATGGGATTTACAGAAAACCAACTGCCCATCCCGCAAATTGATCCGCCAATCCAACCCGCCGGATACGCGTTTTCGATTTGGGGATTGATCTATGGCTGGTTAGTCGTCAGCGCCGTTTTCGGCCTCTGGAAACGGGGAGACAGTCCGAATTGGGACCATGCCCGCCTGCCATTGATCGTTAGCTTGGCCATCGGCACACCGTGGTTATGGATCGCGAACCAAAGCGCGGTTTGGGCGACAATCACCATCTTCGCCATGGCCATTTTCGCCATCTGGGCGCTACTGAATGCGCCGAAATTTGATCGCTGGTGGTTTCAGGCCCCCGTAGGAATTTACGCGGGCTGGCTGACGGCAGCGTCATTTGTCTCGCTCGGCAGCACGGCAGCTGGGTATGGAATTTTGATGGGCGCGATGGGCTGGGCCTACCTTGGCATCACACTCGCACTCGTCACGACCTTGGCCGTACTTGCACGCCGACCAACCGCCCCCGAATACGGTTTTACGGTTGTGTGGGCACTCGTGGGCATCATCGTGGCAAATACGACAGCCATTCTCGGCGTCAGCATCATCGCCGCTATAGGCATCGTGATCGTGACGGGGGCCGCACTGAAATGGCGGCAACCCCTGCCCGCTTAGAACTTGTTACCGTCGTTCTGTTTTAGGTGTTTAGACAAACGGCCAGTCTGCTTTTTCTTCTTGTCTTTATAGGGGTTTTTATCCCCTTGATCGCGCAGTGTAAGGCGGATCGGCGTCCCCGGCATATCAAAATCATTGCGCAAGCCATTGACCAAATAGCGCGTGTAACTTGACGGCACCATGTCAGGGAATGACGACATCACAACAAAGCCCGGAGGGCGCGTTTTCACCTGTGTTGCATAACGCATCTTGATGCGACGACCGCCCGGTGCGGGCGGCGGGTGCTGTTCCAACATACCCGTCAACCAACGGTTTAATTGTGCGGTTGTGACACGGCGATTCCATACCTCGTGGGCGCGCATAATCGCCTCTTGCAGACGGTCCAACCCTTTGCCGGTCTTCGCAGATACCGTCACCAACGGGGCACCCTTCAGCTGCGGCAGCAAACGCGCAAATTCTTCTTTCAACTCTTTGAGTTTGTTTTGCTTTTCAGCCTCGATATCCCATTTATTCACGGCAATCACCACGGCGCGACCTTCACGTTCGGCCAGATCGGCGATGCGTAGATCTTGCTGTTCAAACGGGATTTCAACGTCGAGCAGAACAACAACCACTTCGGCAAACTTCACGGCACGCAGACCATCAGACACAGATAGCTTTTCCAGCTTTTCCTGCACCTTGGCTTTACGACGCATGCCCGCCGTATCAAAGATACGCATGGGAACGCCAACGCCATCTGATCCCGCCCAGTCTTTTTGCACAGAAATCGCGTCACGAGTGATCCCAGCTTCTGGACCAGTCAACAGCCGCTCTTCACCCAAAATCTGGTTGATCAGCGTGGATTTACCCGCATTGGGGCGGCCAACAACAGCAATTTGCAGCGGTTTGTCATTGGTCGGGATGCGCGGCGCGTCCACGTCATCTTCGCCCACATCCACATCGGTTTCCGGCGTGTCCGCCTTGGCGCGTTCTTCGAATGCGTCCGACAGGGGCATAAGGATAGAATATAGCTCGTCCATCCCCTCGCCGTGTTCGGCAGACAAGCGGATCGGCTCGCCAAGCCCCAGCGAATACGCTTCCAAATAGCCCGCATCACCCGCCTTGCCCTCTGCCTTATTGGCAGCAAGAATGACGTTGGCGTTTTTCTTGCGCAGGATGTCCGCGAACACTTGGTCCGTTGGAGTAATGCCGACACGCGCATCGATCATGAACAGGCAAACATCGGCCATTTCCACGGCGCGTTCCGTCAGGCGGCGCATGCGCCCCTGCAGGCTGTCGTCCATCGCGTCTTCTAGGCCCGCACTGTCGATTACGGTGAAACGCAGGTCGGCCAGACGCGCCGCCCCTTCGCGCAAATCGCGAGTCACCCCCGGCTGGTCATCGACCAACGCCAGTTTTTTGCCGACTAACCGGTTGAAAAGCGTGGATTTCCCCACATTTGGGCGGCCCACAACGGCAAGGGTAAAGGACATCTGTTCAGGCTCCTGACGGGTTCAAGTCGCCTCGCTACACCAATATGGTGCTAACGGAAAGCCACCAACTGACCGGACTTTGTAATCACGTATAACGTGCCACCCGCTACCACGGGACTGGCCGCCGCACCACCAGCCACAGCCACGGTGCCAATCAGCGCGCCAGAGGCCGGATCAAACTGTCGGATCAAACCGTCAGTTGACGCAACAATCAGGCGACCACCGGCAAGGATCGGGCCGTAATGCGCGGTCACAGGCTGCTGGCGAGTCGTGCTTTCAACGATTTCATCGTTAAGGCTGATCCGCCAGACTGGGGCGCCACTTGCCGCATCCAGACGGGTGAGCTGGTTCAGATCATTGACCAAGAAGACAGAATTGCCCGCAGGCCAGACTGGGCCTAACGCGCCTTCGCGCACGGTCCAGATGCGTTCGCCGCTAAAGGTATCAAGCGCTGCAAGCTGCCCGCCAAAGTTACCGACATAAACACGGTTTCCGTCGATCACCGGATCACCGGAAATATCTGAAATCAACCCAGAGGCCAGACCATTACGTTTGCCGGAAATGACACTTTGCCAACGGCGCGTACCGCCTTCTGGGAAGGTCGCAATGACTTCGCCGGATGAAAAAGGAAAGACCGCCAGATCGCCCGCGACCGCAGCCCCCGCGCCACCGCCAAGATTGGCGACAGATGGGGCACCTGCGACCTGCCACTGAATGCGGCCAGTGTCCGTATCAAGCGCCCACGCCATGTTGTTGCGTGCAACGACATAAACCAGATCGCCGCGCACGGTTGGTGCCGACGTGCCTGGTGCGTCCAAATCTTGAGTCCACAGCTCTTGGCCAGTTCCAGCGTTCAGCGCCGTCAGCTCGCCAAAGCCCGTTGTCACGAAAACAATGTCGCCAGCCACAGATACACCACCACCGGACGCATCCGTGGCATTATCGGTGCGTGGGGCAACATCAACAGACCAAAGTGGTGCACCAGCAGTGGATGTTGCAGTCACGCGCGAACGGGCATCAAGGGTATAGACCACGCCCCCCGCCACAACAGGTTCGGCGGTGATACGGGCGCGTCGACTGTTACCTTCGCCAATATTCACGGCAAAAATCTGCGCTAAGGACGCGCCCAATGCTGGATGGTTAATCTGATGATCCGGCCCGCCATTGCGGTGCGTCCAATCCGCGTTGGTGCGTGCAGCGGCCAGTTTGACAGGCGCGGTCTGGTTTTCGATCGCCGCATCGCCACGGATCGCAATCTTTTCGCCCTCGAGTCTTACATCACGTTCGCTACAACCGGCTAGCAAGGCGGCCATCAGGCCAGCGGCGTAAATTGATTTAACAGTCACTGGCGTATCCTCTTGCGGAATTATTCGGCGGCTGGGGCAGTAACTTCACCGCCTAATGCAACAATCAGTGTTTGCGCGCGTTCAAGCAAGCCCCGCGTGACACCTGCATCCTCTGCGATGCGGGCCATTGTGGCCAATGCGGCGTCGGTGTCGTCAGCGTCCGCTTGCATCAGGCCAATTTGTTCCAGCGCGATCAGGTAGAATGGCGCGCCGGGTTGGGCCAATGCCTCTAGCGCGGACATGCGTCCTTCGGTGTCGTCGGTTGGCAGCATCGCGGCCTTCATCGCGCCCAAGTCGCGGTAGATTTCCGGCACGTCAAGGTTCACAGCCAAGGCACCCAATGTTGCTGCAGCGGCGGCGTTATCACCCGCCTCTTGTTGGGTCGCAGCAGTTAGGAGCGCGTTGACCGCAGCGGCAGGGCCGTCGACGTCGATACCCGCCAATGCGGCAGCGCGCGCCTCTGGGTCGTCGCCGTTCAATGCATCAAGCATTGCGTCACCCGTGGCTTCGGCTGTGTTGCGCTCTTGCGCCTTTGCATATTCGTTATAGGCCGCACCGCCCACAAGGCCGAAAACAACCAAAACAGCAATCCAGCCGTAGCGGCGGACATAACCATATAATGCGTCGCGGCGAACCTCTTCGGAAACTTCGTCGATAAAGCTGTCTGTATCGCTCACGGGCGGGCCTCATGTTTATAGTGGGTCGCAGTTCGCGCAACCCTTTGCAGGTTCATATCGCCATTCACCGCCCCTTGCCAAGTCCCAAGCGGCCAGCAGCGGCGACAGATTGCCTTAGGCAGGCAGTTCTTCGTCCTCTGACTGACGGTTCCATAGATGGGCATAACGCCCATCGCTTGCCAAAAGCGCGTCATGGGTGCCCTGTTCGACAATCTGTCCGGCCTCTAGCACGACGATTTGATCTGCCTCTGCGATGGTCGACAGACGGTGGGCAATCGTTATCACAGTACGCCCCTTCGCCATAGTTTTCAGTTCCGCCTGAATTTCCATTTCGGTTTCGGTATCAAGCGCAGATGTCGCCTCGTCCAACAGCAAGATTGGCGGATTCTTTAGCAATGTACGGGCGATGCCAACGCGTTGCTTTTCCCCGCCTGACAATTTCAATCCGCGCTCACCTACGGTGGTTTGATAGCCGTCCGGCAAGCTCGTAACGAAATCATGGATTTTGGCGGCTTTCGCGGCGGCAATGATCTCGTCTTCCGACGCGGTCGGGCGGCCATAGGCGATATTGTAATGCACGGTGTCGTTAAACAGAACAGTATCTTGCGGAACCACGCCGATCTGGGCGTGCAGGCTGTTCTGGGTCACATCGCGCAGGTCTTGCCCGTCGATGCGCACAGCGCCTGAACCAACATCATAAAACCGGAAAAGCAAACGACCAATGGTGGACTTACCAGACCCAGACGACCCAACAATCGCAACTGTTTCACCCGGTTTGGCGGTCAGGCTGACGCCCTTTAGGATCGCACGCTCGGCATCATAGCCAAAATGCACATTTTCCAGCACGACCTCACCCGATTGCACATTTAGAATATCGGCATCTGCTTTATCGACAACCTCGGCAGGCTGCTGCAACAAATCGAACATCTCCCCCATGTCGATCAGGGCTTGGCGGATTTCACGGTAGACGGTTCCAAGGAAATTCAGAGGCATTGTGATCTGGATCATATAGGCATTTACCAAGACAAAATCGCCAACGGTCAATGTACCGTTTTGCACGCCAATGGCCGCCATGACCATGACCCCAACGAGGCCACCAGTGATCAATAGGGCCTGCCCGAAATTCAGAAACGCGAGCGTATAATTCGTTTGGATCGCGAAGGTCTGATACTTTTTCATCGCGCTGTCATATCGGTCCGCCTCCCACTGCTCGGCACCGAAATATTTTACGGTTTCAAAGTTCAGCAGACTATCAATCGCCTTTTGGTTGGCATCCGTGTCTTGGTCATTCATCCGCTTGCGGATTTTCACCCGCCATTCGGTCACAGCAAAGGTGAACCAAACATAAAGTCCGATTGTGATCACCACGACCACAACATACCAAAAGTCAAATTTCCCGAATAAAACAGCCATGATCATCAAAAGCTGCAAGATCAGCGGCCCGACGGAAAACAGCAGGAACCGCAGCAGGAATTCAACACCTTTGACACCGCGTTCGATAATGCGGCTTAGACCGCCGGTTTTGCGCGTGATATGATAGCGCATGGACAGGCGGTGAATATGGGTGAAGGTTTCCAGCGCAAGCGTGCGCAAGGCCCCTTGGGACACAGGCGTGAAAATAACATCGCGCAATTGCATCAGGCCCGTCGTCAAAAGCCTTGCCAACCCGAATGCCAAGGTCAAACCGACCGCGGCCAAGCCCATGAACGTCACCGCTGTGGGGTCTTCGGGTGCCAAGGAATCAACCGCTTGGCCAAATAATAAGGGGGCATAGACCGCGATCACTTGTGACAACAATAGTGCCGTCAGCGAAGCCACAACGCGGATTTTCACGCCCATATTGCCCGCAGGCCAAAGATATGGGGTCACGCTGCGGATCACATTCCACCCTTGGATGCGCGCATCGGACATATTTTGATCTGTGGGGGCTAGGCGACGCATATTCTTCTCCGATACTGCAGTCCCCCAACCTAAGAAGCGAGACCGCGGATTACCAGAGGGAACGCGCTATTGATCGACGTCCGGCATACGGAAAACTTGGCCCGGATATATCAGATCAGGGTCGCGAATACGGTCGCGGTTGGCCTCATACACCTCGACATACATCACGCCTTCACCGAACTGGTCGCGCGCAATTGCCCATAAGGTCGTGCCCGGTTGAACGGTCATCATCGCAACTTGAAAATCGGGTTGTTCGGTTTGTTCGGCCAAGGCTTCGGCGACGACCTCTGGTTCTTCGCGTTTAAACGGGGTTTCGATCCGCGACACGACCTCGCCTGCCGCGTCGACCTGATCAACGCGCAAGGTGTAAACGCCCGTATCAATATCAGGCAGGTCCGTCCGCCAATTGCCACCTTCAACGATACGGGAGGTCGTCACAGGTTGGTTATCCAAATAGACCTGAACAGACCCAGCGCCCGTCGCGCGGCCCGAAATCAGCACATCACCACTGGGATCATAGGTAATGCTATCCAAAGCAACATTGGAGAGCACCTCGGGCGGGGTATCGCTGGGCGTGTTTTGTATCACACGCACGCCTTCGGCTGTCGCGACCAGAACGGCGGGTGCGGCGGCGGGCGCTGGGGCAACCTGCGGGGTTGGGATCGCGATGACTGTTGCGGCGGAAGGTGTCTCTTCTGGCGTCGGTTCGGGAGCTTCAACTGCAAGCGGCTCTGGCGCTGGTTCTGGCACCACCTCTGCCACAACAGGTGCTATGATCGGCGCTATGAGATAGGTTTCTGCCGATGCGGTCGCTGCGCCTTCAGGGTCCGCGATCAGGGACAAGGCACGGGATTGATCGGAAAAAGACAACAAGGGGAACGCCACGAATGCGCCGTTCCCATCCGCAGTCACGCGTTCGACCAATTCGCCATCCAACATGATATCGACAACCTGAAACGGCTCTGCGCGACCCGCGAAAACGGTGGTGCCATCGCTTTCAACGCGAAAGGTGTCCAGCGTAGGAGCAAGTGGCGCGATTTCAGGCGCAGGTGTTTCAATCACCTCTGGTACGGGTGTGTCCACGATCACTGGTGCGGGGGCCGCGATTTCGGCGGGTTCTTCGCCTTGGATCATCGGGGCCACGGTCACGCCGGTCACAGCCACAGCGCCGGCTGCAACGGTCCCTAAACCGAGCTGCATTAAATTCGTAAGTGCCATGTGTGATCCCAACCCCAATCCCCGCACTCACGCGGGTTGAGCGACCTTAGCAACAGGGTTATCACCGGTCAAAGGGATCTATGCAGCAAGGGCGATAACTATGACAAAAATACACAAATCGGTTTGCGTCTATTGCGGGTCACGCGATGGGGTCCGCCCCGCCTATGCCCAAGCGGCGGCGGACACGGGCGAAATGCTGGCACGCAATGGCTGGCGATTGGTTTATGGCGCGGGCGATGTGGGGCTGATGGGCCGCGTTGCCAATGCGACCCAAGCGGCGGGTGGCAAGACGTTTGGGGTGATCCCGACGCACCTGCTCGATTGGGAAGTCGGCAAGCGCGACCTTGATACATTCATCATCACCGAAACCATGCATGAGCGTAAAAAAGTCATGCTGATGAACGCCGATGCGGTTGTCGTATTGCCTGGTGGGGCCGGATCACTCGACGAGCTGTTCGAGGCGCTGACATGGCGGCAATTGGGGCTGCATAACAAGCCCATTTTCGTATTAAATACCGAAGGGTTCTGGACACCACTGCTGGGTTTGATCGATCACTTCGTGGCCGAAGGGTTTGCGGATAAAACCCTGCTGGATTTCATTCAGGTCGTCGATGATGTGGCAGCATTAGAAGCAGGCTTGACCGCGTCCTGACGCCAGATCGACACCGAATAAATCACCAATGCGACCCAGATCATTGGAAAGGCAATTGCGTGCCACATGGTCAATACGCCTCCCATGAAAATGGCGCAGGCGAATTGTAGCGTGGGGTTCAGGAATTGTACCAAACCCACTGTCGCCATACGCACACGGCGCGCAGCAAAGCTGAACAGGATCAAAGGGCTGGCGGTCAACGGGCCGGACAGTGCAAGGATCGCATGGGTCGACAACTCATTGCCGCCCCCTGCCCCTGTGCCCTTAAACCAAAGCCACGCAATCGCCAAGGGCGCAAGCAACGCGACCTCTGCCGTGACCGACACCACAGGGCCGATGTCGAGCGTTTTCTTGATCATCCCATATGCGCCAAACGTCCCAGCCAAGGCCAGCGCGATCCACGGGGCCACGCCAAGGCCCACAGTCAATGTCACGACCGCGACCGTGGCCAATGCCACTGCTACCCATTGCGAACGGCGTAAAACCTCGCCGAACACGGCCATTCCAATGACGACAGCGACCAATGGGAAAATGTAATAACCCAGTGACGCCTCTAACCCTTGGCCGGTGGAAATGGCGTAAATAAAGCCGAACCAATTGGCCGAAATCATCGCCGCAGCTGCCAAAATGATCATTAAGCGGCGCGGCGACGCCAATGCCGCCCGCACCTCTGCCAACCGCCCTTGGACGCCTAGAATCAGGGCAAAGAACAACAGCGACCAAAGACAGCGGTAACACAACACTTCCAGCGGTGGGACATGGGCGACATGAGCGTAGTAAAGCGGCGACAGGCCCCAGACCGTGCACGCCGTGACCATCGCCAAAACACCTTTTTGATCGTCGCGCATGATTGAGGCTTTCTGAAAAATCTTGGGGCAAAAAGCCCATGCCTTCATCAATGCCATCGTATCAGAGGAAGTGCGAGCCATTTGTGTTCGCGCCGAATTCCCGAGCTCTGCTAAGCTGACATTGCTGCCATTCGCGCAAACGGATACTCCTTTGACATGTCAGCAAGCAAACACAGTGATCATCCGAGTGAGTTTTCCAAAGCATGGAACCAAATTTTTGGGTGCAGCCTACCGCTAGGACATGTGCTGAGATATGAAAACATCGATGCGTGGACGAGATTTCATTCCTTGCCAGAATCCAAACGATATGCGGAATGTGATAAAGAGACTGGGACTATTGTCGAACGAGCCAATACACTAGCGACTGAATGCTTTGGTGAGCAGGCGAATGTTTGGGTATGTGCCGGATACCCTTCGGATTTTGAATTAGAAAACGACGATCTGCCTATTCGTATGAATATGTCGAAATCAATGGACTGGATCGATCAGAATTGCGAACAGCTGGACCAATCCAAGATGTCATTTTTCGCGTCTCGGTGGTTATGGGAGCAAAACTCTTTAGACCGACTTTTTCGTGAAATAGCTGAAGACCAACAGCGAGCGATTCTATTCTCTGAAGATTCTCAAACTGTGCTTGCGCCGTATGATGGCGGCTTTGACATTATCAGCTTTCAATCGGGGAAAATTGCTCGGCTCGAGAACAGCTATAGCACATGGAGGTCGATGAGATCGGACAAGTTGTAAATTGGTCTGGGACCATCATTTCCAATAAATTGGTAGAAGTGCTAGCGATGGAGGCACGCGCTCAATGCAAGGATTTAGTGATACGAACGGAATTTCCGTTTGATCTGCATTTATCTAGGTCCGTTTTTTTCGGCGCTAGCCCCCACCCATAGTCGGTTATTGATGATGGCTCCACTGCCGCGGTGATTGTCCATACATCCGCTTGAATTCACGACTGAACTGCGAAGAGCTTTGATAACCGACGTCCCATGCCGCCTCTGACACGGTCTTTCCTTCGGCGATCTTCATTGCTGCATTGTTCAACCGCATCGATTTCACGAACTGTATCGGGGACATGGTGGTCGCTTCTTTGAAACGTCGGTGAAATACGGGGCGGCTCATGCCCACATGGTCGGCCATATCGTCGATGGTTACCTGTTCGTTCAGATGCTCTGAAAGATACTCAATCGTGCGGGCAATTTCATTGCCTACACCAAAGGCTCGTCTTGCGGCAGTACCGGCCACGCCCATCAGAACAGCGTAGCATAACTCACGCAGACGCCCCGTTCCTAAGACCTTCATATCCACCGGATTATCCAGCAACTCCAGAAGCCGCAACAATGCCTGCGCGAAACCGTTATCCCAAGGAGCCAAGGCAATCGCCGGTGGCACACCGTCGCGCGGCTGTCGTTTACCAATGGCTGCGGTCTCAATCTCCATGGTAAGTTCGCGCATCATGCGTGGATCAAGTGTAATCATCACACCAATAAGCGGATCCGCCTCGGACGCTTGCGGTGTTCCTGCCTCCACCGGTAGGGTCATAGGACACAGAAGATATTTATCGCTGCCATAAACGTGATGTTCACCGTCCAACACTGCTTCCTTCTTGCCGTTAAGGATTGCGACAACAGTGGGCGCATAGACCGCGGGAACACAAGGCATAGCCTCGGTCACGCGAAAAAATTGGACGCCCCTCAGGGGAGTATCTAAGAGACCTGCCGCAGGCAGATGGCGCTCAATGATGGCTTTGATCTGGACTTTGCTCATGCATAAGAAATGTCAGATAAATTAGCTGATTGCAATTCGGTTGAGACGAATGGGCAAGTAATCGAGATTATATTGTCTTTTTCCCGACCCCATTTGGCACTATCTGTTCTATCAGACAATGAAAACGAAACCGCCGGCATGGGCCGGCAGGAGACAGATAATGGCAGACACGACATTTGGCCCCAAAGGCTGGACGCCCGAGCGGCTCGGCGATCAATCGGGCAATACTTACCTAATCACGGGCGCCAACGCAGGTGCTGGTTTTCAAGCGGCGCGCACCCTTTTGAAAAAGAACGCCAAGGTGGTGATGCTGAACCGTTCGCCCGAGAAATCCGAGGCGGCAATCGCCGATCTAAAACAAGAATTCGGCGTCGATGCGGACGTAAGCTTCATCCGCATGGATTTGTCCGTTTTGGACAGCTTGCGCGCGGCTGCGCAAGAGGTCCTTAAAACCGTGCCCCGCATCGATGCATTGATCAACAACGCCGCCATTGCACAGGTGCCAACCCGCAAACTGACCGTTGATGGGTTTGAAAGCCAGCTCGGCACCAACCACTACGGGCATTTCTTGCTCAATGGCCTGCTGTTTCACCG
The DNA here is from genome assembly GCA_965660685.1 of Yoonia sp. Lineage (GTDB taxonomy): Bacteria > Pseudomonadota > Alphaproteobacteria > Rhodobacterales > Rhodobacteraceae > Yoonia. The sequence goes on from CBFIAX010000007.1 coordinate 27,103, forward strand.
CATCGCAGAAGGCAATGGCCGGATCGTGGTCGTCGCCAGCCTCGGCTACAATATGGGCCTGAAGACCATCAAGTTCGACGATATGAACTGGGATGAAGGGTACGGTGCAAACGCCGCTTATTCGCAAAGCAAGCTGGCGCAGATGATGTTCGCCTACGAATTGCAAGACCGTCTGGCCGCAGCAGGCCGCAAAGATGTAGAGGTCTTCGTCTGCCATCCCGGGTCTTCAGCGACATCCTTGATCACGACGAGCGGCAGCCGCATGATGCGCGCAATCTGGTGGCTGATGACCAAGACGCCGATGGTACAGACGGCTGAACAGGGCTCATACCCAGAGGTCATGTGCGCGAGCGAAGAGGCGTTGACAGATCAACGTGCCCTTTACGGCCCAACCGGCACGATGGAAGCGGTCGGCCCTGTCGGCAAGGGGACGTTGAATGCGCACGCCTATGACAAGGCGGTCATGACGCGGCTTTGGGATGAATCGCAGAAAGCTGTCGGGTTCGCGTGGACGCTATAACAAAATGACCGAAGTTGGCTGCCCGCCCACAATTTGGGAACAGAATTTGCTGCGCCAGGCTGTATGAGATTAGTCCGGCATCAAAACAAAAAGGCCCGCCGCAGTGCTGCGGCGGGCCATTTTTTTGAACATTCAACAGATCACATGCGGGATGCGACGTTTTCCCAATTCACAAGGTTGTCGAGGAAGTTGGTCAGATACACCGGACGCTTGTTGCGGAAATCGATGTAGTAAGAATGCTCCCACACGTCACAGCCCAAAAGTGCTGTTTGGCCAAAGCACAGCGGGTTCACGCCGTTTTCTGTTTTCGTGACTTTCAGGCCGCCGTCTGTGTCTTTAACCAACCAGCACCAGCCGGAACCGAACTGGCCCGCGCCTGCTGCTGAAAACTGGGATTTGAATTCGTCGACAGAGCCAAAGCTTTCAACCAATGCTTTTTCCAACTCGGATGGCATTGCGCCCCCGTCTGGGCCCATCATTTCCCAAAACTGGTTGTGGTTCCAAAGCTGGGAGATGTTGTTGAAGATGCCGTTTTGCGCAACGGATGATGCGTCATATGTGCCGACGATGATCTCTTCCAACGTCTTGCCGTCCCATTCCGTGCCCGCGATCGCCGCGTTGCCATTGGTGACATAGGCATTGTGGTGCAGGTCGTGGTGGAATTCGAGCGTTTCAGCGGACATGCCTTTAGATGCAAGCGCGTCGTGGGCGTAGGGCAGATCAGGAAGTTCAAAAGCCATGATAATTCTCTTTCAGATTGCAGGAATGGTTACCGCATAGATGTAACCATGACGGGTGAAGGTCAAGGGTCAGAAATGCCCGACAGCCCCGCCCTTGGCCGCAGCAGCCAGCAATTTGAACGTGTAGTCCGCGACCGACCGGAAACAGATGACTGCAAAGGTGTCATCGTCTTTCATCCAGAACGCAGCGGCAACCTGACCCAATCGCGTCCGGCGGAAATCACCGACCTGAAAGGTGTCGGGGTGCAGATCAGCTGGCGCCAGCTTGGCCATGACTTCGCGCGCAAACGTGCCTTCAACCATGATCAAGGCTCGCGCATCCGACAGATTTTCCGCCAGATAATGTTGCCCCTTGAGCGCCTTGTCGATTTTCGCAATCGCAACTGCGACGTCATCGTGTGGCAGCAAGATCAGCGCTTCGTCGGGTGACATCCAGCAGATTGCATTGTCGCCAGACATGCTTGCCTGACCCACCTTCGGGAACGTGGCACCGGTAACGGCCTTGCAAACGTTTTTGAGTTTCGCATTCGCCAAATCGCCGCGCAGGGTGATCATGCCTTGCAATCCCGCCTCGCGAACAGTGACTTCGCCCATGGCAACTGCGCCTTGTAACGCGCTGACAGCATTAGACATTCGCCTTCTCCCCATCCTTGTCATAGACAACCGGATCGACGATCTTGGCCTTCACCGTGGACCCATCAACCTTGTTAAATTCAATCACCTCGCCCATGCGGTCCGGACCGTGTAACACCAGCCCCATGGCAATCCCACGCTCCAGGTTCGCAGAATAATAGGTCGATGTGACCCGTCCTTGGGTGTTGCGCTGGCCGTTGGCGTTATCTCCCTCGGCAATCGCATAAGCCCCATCAGGCAGGACCGAACCATCAAGCGTTTGCAGCCCCACCAGCTTCCAGCGGTTCGGATCAGCCATATGGGACCGCGCATGGGCCCGCTTGCCAAGATAGTCGGTTTTCTTCTTGGACAAGGCCCACTGCAGGTTCAAATCCTGCGGGATCACGGTTCCGTCGGTTTCGTCCCCGATCATGATAAAGCCTTTTTCGGCGCGCAAAATATGCAAACATTCCGTACCATACGGCATCACACCAAATTCTTCGCCCGCCTCTAACAGCGCGTCCCATAAGGCGCGTCCTTGACTGGCGGCGACCGCAATTTCATAGGACAATTCGCCGGAAAAACTGATGCGATAGGCCCGCACGTCAAAGCCGCCAAGCGTCCCATCGGCCCATTGCATGAACGGCAAGGTTTCGCGTGATACATCCATGCCGCCCAATTTTTCCAATACCTTACGGGCGTTTGGTCCCACCACGGCGATCTGTGCTAGCTGTTCCGTGACATTGGCAACATAGACCTTCCAGTCCCACCATTCGCACTGCAACCAATCTTCCATCCACGCATGAATACGTTCAGCGCCGCCCGTTGTTGTGTGGCACAACCAAGTTTCTTCATCGATACGCGCGACCACGCCATCGTCAGACAAGAACCCGTTTTCAGTGCACATCAGACCGTAACGGCATTTGCCAACGGCCAAATTCGACATCATGTTCGTGTACATCATATCAAGGAATTTGCCCGCGTCTGGCCCCTTAACGATCAGCTTGCCGAGCGTCGACGCATCAAGCAAACCAAGGTTGTCGCGGGTGTTCTTGACTTCGCGGTTCACGGCGTCATGCACAGTCTCGCCGTCGCGCAGGTAGGCATATGGCCTGCGCCACTGCCCAACCGGCTCATTGTCCGCGCCATTGGCATTCGACCAGTCAGAGATTGGGGTCAACCGGGTTGGCTGAAACAAGTCGCCCTGCGCTGGCCCCGCAATCGACGCAAGCGAGATCGGCGTATAAGGCGGCCGGAATGTCGTCGTTCCAACATTCGGAATGTCAGCATTCAACGCTTTAGAAAGCACCGCGAGACCATTGATATTGCTCAGTTTACCCTGATCAGTCGCCATGCCGAGCGTGGTGTAACGCTTGGCATGTTCAACGGATTCAAACCCTTCTTGGGCGGCAAGCTGCACGTCGCTAACTTTCACGTCGTTCTGGAAATCGAGCCATGCCTTCGACCGCAGCGATTGCTTGGCGCCCTGCGGCATCAACCAGACGGGGCTGATTGGACCTTCGGCTGCATCCTCGCCCATCGGGGCGGTGCCCGCCTTGCCCGCCGCGCCAATAGCCTTCGCTGCCGCACGTCCGGCGGCATGACCATCCGCGATACCTTCGGCCGTGAACAAATGCCCGTTGGCAATACCTGCCGTGGTGACGAAACCTTGCCCATCGGCACCCAGTGGCGGCTTTTCCGAATCGGGGCGGAACATGGCCTGCTTGTCGTCCCAGGTCAGCTTGCCACCACAATGCGACCACAGATGCACCACAGGAGACCAGCCACCGGACATGGCGACGCAATCGCAGGATATCTCTTCTAACTCAGCGCCTTCGCCGGCCTGCGCACAGATCGCAACCGATGTAACGCGCTTGCCGCCTTTGACCTTTGCGATGCCTTTGCCAAATTCGATGCGGATCCCCAAGGCGCGCGCTTGATCGATCAAATCACCCTGCGCATCGGTCCGCGCGTCGATGATTGCCGGCACTTCAAGACCCGCATTTTTCAGCGTGATGGCCGTGCGATATGCGTCATCGTTATTGGTCACAACCACGGTGCGGTCGCCCATAGACACGCCCCAGTTCACGACGTAATCGCGCACAGCCGCAGCCAGAACAACGCCCGGAATGTCGTTGCCCGCAAAGGACAATGGCCGTTCAATTGCACCTGTTGCGGTCACAATCTGCTTGGCGCGGATACGCCACAAGCGGTGGCGCGGGGCGTCAGTTTCTGGCGCATGATCGGTGATCCGCTCGTATGCCAGCACATAGCCGTGGTCGTAAACGCCCGCCCCTTGGGTTCGGTTGCGGACGGTCACATTTTTCATACTTTCAAGGTCTTGCAGGGCGTTATTCACCCAATCCTCTGCGGCAATGCCATCAATCATCGGCTGATCGACGACCGCGCGACCACCCCAATGGGCGGTTTGTTCAACCAGCAGAACACGGGCACCTGTGCGCCCTGCGGCCAAAGCGGCTGACAGGCCAGCGATACCACCACCGACGATCATCACATCAACGTGAATGTTGAAATGCTCGTAAGTGTCCTGATCGCGGTCTTTGGGCGCTTTGCCCAGACCGGCGGATTGCCGGATGATCGGCTCATACACGTATTTCCAAAACGGACGCGGGTGAATGAACATTTTGTAATAAAAACCAGCAGGCAGGAAGCGCGACAAATGCTTGTTCACCGCGCCCACATCGAATTCCAGCGACGGCCAGTGGTTCTGTGACGTGGCAGTCAACCCGTCGAACAATTCGGTCGTTGTAACGCGCTGGTTCGGCTCAAACCCGCCGCCAGTGCCAAGGTTCACCAGGCCATTCGGCTCTTCAGCACCCGACGCCAAAACGCCCCGTGGTCGGTGGTACTTGAACGAACGGCCCATTAGCATCTGGTCATTGGCCAGCAAGGCAGAGGCGAGCGTGTCGCCTTCAAACCCGTTCAGGTTTTTCCCATTAAACTTGAACGATACCGCTTTGTTTTTGTTGACCAAACGGCCCGTGGTCGCAAGACGTGTGCTCATGAGAAATCTCCCCACGACCAACCGGGTCGTTTTGCAGTGATGGTGTCTTTGATCGCTTGTGGCGGCTCTAACGTCTGGGCGGGATAGGTTCCGAATACCTCGAGCGTCGCCGTGCAGCGCGCCGCATGAAAGAATTTGCCGCAACCGTAAACATGCCGCCAGCGTTCAAAATGCACGCCCTTGGGGTTCTGGCGCTGGAACAGGTAGTCGTGGAATTCATCATCCGTGCTGTCGGGGCCAAAGCGTTTGAGATGCGCTTCGCCTTCACCGTGCAGGTCCGTTTCATCAACGCCCACGCCGCAATATGGGCAGTTCAGGGTCAGCATGGCGCAGCCTCCGTTTTGATCGGTGCATTGAACGGGGCGGCGATCCACCCTAGGGTCAATGCATGGAATTGATTTACATCATTGTGGGCATTCTGGCGGCCCTTGGCACCGGCGTGACAATCGTTGAACGTCGCCGTGGCAGTGCATTCAAGATCGAGCGCACCGGCGAAGACATCGCCCCGCAAGAAACGGCCGAGCAAATTCGGATCGAGGACGAAATCCGCAATCGCACCTATTTTGGTAACAACCATTAGTGCGCCACCCCTGCTGCCACTGATTCATCAATGAACTTGCCTTCGCGGAAGCGGAACATGTTGAACTCTTCGGTCAGCGGGGACTGCCCTTTCGCGATCAATTCGGCCATGGCCCAACCTGATCCCGGGATCGCCTTGAACCCGCCGGTGCCCCAGCCGCAGTTCACGAAAATGCCGTCGACGGGGGTTTTCGACAGGATCGGGGATCGGTCGCCGGTCACATCCACGATGCCGCCCCATTGGCGCAGCATTTTCAGGCGCGACAGCATGGGGAATGTTTCGACCAAGGCCCGCACAGTTTCCTCGATATGATGGAACGACCCGCGCTGGGTGTAGTTGTTATAGCCGTCTGTGCCGCCGCCGATGACCATTTCGCCCTTGTCCGATTGGGACAAATAACCGTGCACGGTGTTGGCCATCACGACCACATCCATGCAGGGTTTAATCGGCTCGGACACGAGCGCTTGCAGGGCGACCGATTCCATGGGCAGTCGGAAGCCCGCCTTTTCCGCCAGAACGGATGCGTGGCCTGCGACGACCATGCCCAGTTTGTCGCAATCAATCGCGCCCTTCGTGGTGTCGACCCCCACAACCTTGCCGCCCGCTGACCGCACGCCTGTGACTTCGCACTGTTGGATCACATCCATGCCCATATCAGAACAGGCACGGGCATAGCCCCAAGCCACCGCATCATGGCGCGCCGTGCCACCCCGGGCTTGCCACAACCCACCCAAAACCGGATAGCGCGGCCCGCTGATATTCATGATCGGGCAAAGCTCTTTCACCCGTTCTGGCCCTATCCATTCGGTCTGCACACCTTGCAGTGCATTGGCCTGTGCGGTGCGCTGATAGCCTCGGATTTCGGATTGGGTTTGCGCCAACATGATCACGCCGCGCGGGGAGAACATGACGTTATAGTTGAGGTCTTGGGACATCGTTTCATACAGGCTGCGTGATTTTTCATAGATCGCGGCGGACGGGTCTTGCAGATAATTGGAACGGATGATGGTTGTGTTACGCCCTGTATTCCCGCCACCAAGCCAGCCCTTTTCCAAAATCGCGACATTGGTGATGCCAAAGTTCTTGCCAAGATAATACGCCGTGGCCAACCCATGCCCGCCAGCGCCCACAATGATCACATCGTATTTCTTTTTGGGCTGGGTCGGTTTCGCCCATGCGCGTTCCCACCCTGTATGGTTGCGAAATGCTTCACGTGCGACGGCAAAAGCTGAATAGCGTTTCATATTGGCGAATCCCTATGGAAATGGCGGCGGGGTGTTGTCTTTGGTTGTGACGCGTTGGCGGGAAATGAGGATACTGCCCGCGTCATTTGAACGTCTATTTACGACATGGCCCGATCTGTTGGAAATGGTCAATTGTCGCAGCCCCTTTTCACGCGCTTCACAGAAGCTTAGACAGGGGAGGAGTTTGGGGGAATAACGATGGTTTTCTGGATAATCTGCATCATCTTGGCTTTGGTGGTTGGCGCCTTGGTCGTGGCCCCGTTGTGGCGTGCGGATCAGGCACCCGAATCCTCGGCTGATGTCGCATTTTACCGCGCCCAGTTAGACGAGCTTGACCGCGACGTCGCGCGCGGCGTCATCGCTCAAGACGACGCGGGCCAAAGCCGGATAGAGATTTCACGTCGCCTGCTTGCCGCAGACAAAGATGCAGGTGCGATGCTAACAACCCAAAAATCGCCCGCAATTGCTGCCATGTCGCTTGCGGTGATCGGCGTCGTCGGACTGCTGGGTTATTTCGGGCTTGGCGCGGCTGGCTACCCTGATTTGCCACTTAAGGCCCGACTGGCAGCGTCTGAAGATATGCGTACGAACCGACCATCGCAAACGGCCATGGCAGCCGCCGCCCCCGCCGTGCCGTCTGTGGACTTGCCCGAAGACTATCTTGCAAGCGTGACCCAATTGCGCGCCGTCGTGCCCACCCGCGGCGATGATTTGCAAGGCTGGGAACTGCTCGCCTATCACGAAGCGCAGGTCGGGAATTTCCAAGCCTCCGCAGATGCGCAAGCGCGCGTCATCACAATCAAAGGGAACGCGGCCGACCCCGCCGATACCCACCGCTTGTTGGATCTCATGGTCACGGCGGCAGGCGGGCTAGTCTCGCCAGAGGCAGAGGATCTCGCCCGCGCATTGTTTAACGCCAACGACAATGACCTTGTCGCCCGCTATTACTTGGGCGAACTGTATAATCAAACCGACCGCCCTGATGTGGCTCTGCGCATGTGGCGCAGCGTTGTCTCCGACGGCGATCCAACCACATATCATACCACCGCCGCCCGTGCCCAAATCGAAGACGCAGCACTTCGCGCAGGTGAAAAATACACACTACCCGAGGAACGCGGCCCAAGCGCAGAAGACATTGCAAACGCGTCTGACCTATCGGCTGAAGACCGCACAGCGATGATCACAAACATGGTCGCAAACCTCGCCGAACGGCTGGCAGATGAAGGCGGGCCAGCATCCGAATGGGCGCGTCTGATCAACGCTTATGGTGTCTTGGGCAACACAGACTCCGCCAAAGAGGTCTGGCTCGAAGCACGCGAAGTGTTCGCTGCATCTAACAGCGCCATGGCGACACTGCGCGCCGCCGCCGACCGCGCCGGAGTGAGCGAGTGATCTACCAAACCCCAGAAGACTTCGCAGCCACCCTCCCTGACTTTGGCGCCCTCGCTGGGCTGGATCTTGGCACGGTCACCATCGGCGTTGCCCTTTCAGACATCATGCGCGGCGTGGCGACACCTGTAGAAACGATCAAACGCAAGAAATTCGGCGTCGACGCTGCGGCGCTCCTCAAACTTTCGAGCAGCCGAGATGTAAAGGGATTGGTGCTCGGCCTGCCGCGCAATATGGACGGATCAGAAGGACCGCGGGCACAAGCCACTCGCGCCTTCGCACGCAATCTGGAAAAGCTTACGCCTTTGCCAATCACGTTCTGGGACGAACGCCTGTCCACCGTGGCCGCAGAACGCGCCATGTTAGAGGCGGATATGTCGCGCAAACGTCGGTCTGAACTGATCGACCACGTTGCTGCTGGCTTTATCCTACAAGGGCTTCTCGACCGATTGGCCCATATAAGGAACGCCTCGTGACTGATGACATCTGGAAACGCGCAGAGGTCGAAAGCCCCTGCATCAAAATCTGCGTCATCCATCCCGAAAGCCGGTTGTGCACGGGCTGCTTACGCTCAATCAATGAAATCGGCGACTGGTCACGCATGACACCCGACGCCCGCCGCGCAATCATGGCAGACCTACCATCACGCGCGGGTCAAATCACACGCCGCCGCGGTGGCCGCGCGGCAAGGTTAAAACCTTAAACTCTTTGGTTTCCAAATATCCCCGCCGGAGGCCTAAAATCTATTGGGCCTTAGCGCGGAAATACAAAACAACGATCCCGCCGGATCATCAGCCACAAGGGCGTGCCCACCTTCGGCAAAAACACAGACGGAACGATGGTGCGCAAAATAGACCCGTCATAATCCATTTTAAATTCCACAAGACTTTCATTGCCCATAAACCGCGCGCGCTGCACAATGCCACGCGCTGGGGCACCGTCACTGGCCGTCGGATTGGGGCCGCGCCCTGCGCGATCAAAATCAATTTTCAGATGCTGCGGACGGATGACTATATCCACCTCCGTCCCTTCTGGAAGTCCAGGCGCAAGAAATTGACCAAAAGGCGTTTCGGTCAACGCACCATGAACAGTACCGCCGATCACATTGATATCGCTAAAAAAACTCGCAGCCAGCTTGTCCACTGGCGTATTGTAAATATTATATGGCGCACCGCGCTGCACGATCTGACCGCCGCGCATCAATGCGATTTCATCGGCCATTAGCATCGCCTCATGAGGTTCGTGGGTGACAAGCAGCACACCCGCGCCTTCTTCTTTGAGCACTGCCAAAGTCTCGTCGCGAATGCCATCACGCAGACGGTCATCAAGTCCGGAAAACGGTTCGTCCATCAGCATAATCTTGGGGCGTGGCGCAAGGGCACGAGCCAATGCGACGCGCTGTTGTTCGCCGCCCGACAGCTCGTGCGGAAAGGCATTCACATGGCGTGTCATGCCCACCTTTTCCAACAGTTCGCCAACCCGCGCACCATTGGATTTGACCCCGCCGCGCAGCCCAAACGCCACGTTTTCGGCCACCGACAAATGCGGAAACAGCGCAAAGTCTTGGAACATCAAACCAATTGATCGTCCTTCAGGTGGAACGCGCGTGACCGTGTCGCAGATCAGTTGGCCATCAACATGGATCGTGCCGCTGTCTTGTTGGTCGACCCCCGCAATGATCCGCAGCGTCGTGGACTTACCGCAGCCGGACGGGCCGAGAAGACAGGTCACCTGCCCGGGCATCACCGTCAAGCTGACATCATCAACGACGCGTTGCCCACCAAATGCCTTGGCGATATTGCAAATTTCAAGACGTGGTGCAGACATGGCGGTGGGTAATCCCCGAGCAAAACAATTGGGTATACCCGTCCCTAGCAAGCCGCGCCCAAAGGGGCAAGCTTAGCTCAGCGTAAAATCCTGCGACGCAATGATGCGCCCATTAATTTGCAAATGAATGCGGTGCGCACCGGCATAAAGCTTGCGAGTTGACGCCGTGGGGTCAAAGAAATGCGTTTTGGCGATGGCGACAGGCACATCCGCTTTCGCATTAAGGCCCTTCAGTTTGAACGCCTTTGGCGCAGTGGTTCCATTGGCCTTCACGTAATCTATCACATAATCAACGATCAGTGGTGCGGTATCATTGGGGATAAAAGCCACCTCAACCGCAACTTTGTTCCCCATCTCAATCTCGGATGGCACAGTGATTTTTGGCGCGGTTATTTTTACATCCGGTCGATATCCAAGGTGGATCATCGCCCGTGGATGGCCGGATTTGATCAGGCTACGCAGCGCGTGTTTGCGCATCCAATCCAGCTCTTTTGCCGATTGCAGCCCCAAAGATTGCCAATTTTCCAGTCGGTCGATCACTGCGTCAGGGTCAATTTTCGCAATATCATTCAGATGGTTGGCAACAGATCGTGTAACAAATCGGGTCGGATCGGCATGCAGCACATCCAAAACAGGCAAGGTATCCGCGGCTGTCAGCCCAACATTTTGCCCCCACGGTAGCCGCGGGCGCGTCCCCTCAGATGCTAAACGGCGCACATGGTAATGGTCATGGCGCGCCCAACGGTGTACCCGCGCGATCGTCTGGGGTTGATCCGCATTCAAAAATGCACGGATCGAAAACTCCATCGAAAACCGCATCGTCAGCGCCTCAATGAGGTCCAAACCGGTTGAAAAATGTGCCTCTAGCCCGTGGTTTTCAACGAAAACCCCCAAGGCCGCAAAGGTGAATGATCCAAAATCATTATCTGTCAGATTTGGGTCTAAGGGCGCAGGTAATGCGGCATCAATGACCAGCGCAGCAGCCGCAAAATCCTGTGGCAAATACCTCGCCAGCACGGCAGCGATATGGTTGATCCTCGCCTTAAGCTCCAGATCATGCAACGCGACCATAACATCGTGCAGGAACGCTTCGGTATCAATGGCACCGATGAAATGCGCGGCGAGCTGTCCAACCGTATCTCGGTTGAACAGCTGGTCGGCAAGGCTTTCACCCTTCGCCATTAAATCGTCGCGTTGATCGCGCCGCCGTCCAGCACGATATTTTGACCAACGATAAAGCCCGCGTGTTGCGAACATAAGAACGCACATGTCGCGCCGAATTCAGATGGCGTGCCATAACGTGATGCGGGAATTGTGGCCTGACGCTGTGCGCGGGCTGTGTCCATGTCGATGCCTTGTGCGGCCATGACGCCTTGGTCAAGGCTATCGGCGCGGTCTGTCGCGTGGATGCCTGGCAACATGTTGTTGATCGTCACACCCTTGGCTGCAACTTGGCGCGATGTGCCCGCGACATATCCGGTCAAACCGGCACGCGCTGCATTCGACAAGCCCAACTGCGGGATCGGCGATTTGACAGAGCCAGAGGTAATATTCACCACCCGCCCCCAACCACGGTCCATCATACCAGGCAACACAGCTTTCATGAGTGCGATAGGTGCCAGCATATTAGCGTCGAGTGCTGAAATGAAATCGTCACGGTCCCAATCCGACCACATGCCTGGTGGCGGGCCGCCTGCGTTATTAACCAAAATATCGACATCACCAGCGGCAGCCAACAATGCGGCACGCCCTTCTTCGGTGGTGACGTCAGCAGCAACTGCGTCGACCTCCACACCGAATGTGTCACGGATATGTGCGGCGGTTTCGTTGACCGATGTCTCTGTTCGGCCATTCACCACGATGGATGCACCTGCGGCGGCCAATGCCTCTGCACAGCCGCGGCCCAATCCTTTAGATGATGCGCAGACCAAGGCGCGTTTGCCAGTGATTCCCAAATCCATGTCGTTCTCCCAATCAGTTGTAAAGAAAATAGATGCTTTAACTTGGCTGGATTGACAATAGGACAGGTTGGGCGCGTTGACGTTTGGGGAAACAAACCATAGGTTTTGTCAAGTTTAGGAATAAGTGCTTGTTGGTATGTCACAACCGGAAAACAACCTGTCCATGATGCAGACCGTCGCTGTACTGCGGTCCGACGATTTTCGGGTTTCCGAAGGTGTGGCCGAGGGTGAAGGCATCACTTTCGCAGATGAATTGGTCTTGGACGACGTCTATCAATTATCTTCAGCCGCAAAACGCGTTCCATTAAGCCTTGGGCTGCGCGATGGCGAGAATGGTTTCATTATTGATGAAAGCACCGCCATCGGCACGGCAAGAAACATTGTTTACCTCGATTCATGTCTGACATTAATGGGCGACGACAGCACAACATATGAAGTTCTTGTGTTGGTCGAGGTATCGGATGGCGCGCTGGAAGAGACGTTTCTTTTGCCTTTGGCCAATTTGGAAAGCCACGCCAATTATCGTCTTGTTGGCGTAGATCGCGACGCAGCAGCAACGCGATTTGCCGAGGTCGCCTGTGTTTCATTTACTAGGGGAACACACATTACATTGGCGTCCGGCAAGCAATGTCCTATCGAGGATCTGCAAGTTGGCGATAAGGTTTTGACCCGCGATGACGGCGCACAAGCTGTGCGTTGGATCGGTCAAACCACGCTGCGTGCCGTCGGTGAATTTGCCCCTGTTGTCATCACAAAAGGCGCCTTGCACAATGAAAATGATTTGCTTGTCAGCCCAGACCACCGATTATTTGTCTATCAAAGACGGGACAAGCTTCAGGCCGGTCGATCCGAAGTTCTGGTAAAAGTCCGCCACTTGATCAATGATACGACTGTTTATCGGCGCGATGGTGGATTTGTCGATTATTTCCAACTGCTTTTTGACGATCACCAAATTATCTACGCAGAAGGCATTGCAGCTGAATCATTGCTGATTGACCCGCGTACCCGCGCAGCCCTGCCTGATGATGTGCGCGCAGCGAATGGCACGCGCGATAGGCATGCGCATCGTCCACATTTGGACTATGAAATGCAGGAAAACAACTTGCCAAAAGAAGACCTGATTGAAGTCCTGCGAAAAGCATCGTCGCATTAATCCTCTCGCAGGCCGCCCAAATCCCCCTGAAACAAAACAGCCCCATCGGGACCAAGGGTAGTTCCGTATAGCATGCCTTGCAGGCCATCCTGCCCGCTTCCAAGGAAATCCGCGCCAAATTCACCATAGAAATTGAAAACCGCGTCACCAGCGGCAAGTCCGCCGTTCACTTCACCGATGAGCGTATAATCATACTCAACATCACTGTGCCGTAACAAAAGGCCATTTTCCAAAACCAACGTGCCGGACAGGTCGTCGAAATTTCCGATCGTGCCCGAAACAACTGTATCGGACGGCGCGAAGGTTACGGCCATTTCTAAGTCGCCGGTATGGATAGTCATTTCTCCGGCAATCGGGAACTTAATACGGGAATAACCCACATAGTTTGCGCCCCCTACCGTCGGCAGTGCCGCAGGGTCAGAAATCTCTTTGGCTTCAAGGATTGCGTTCAAACTGCTGACATCGCTGCTACGTGAAACATTTTCTACAAATACTTCGCCCCTGCAGCCGCCCAGCCCGAGAACAACTATTCCAATCAGAAATAAGCGCATAGCTACCCTCGGGTTGTGTAAGGGCAGTATGGAGCAAACTGATTACGTCTCGGTTACCATTCGTCTGAAAAACAAAAAGCCGCCCTACGATGGGCGCTTTTGGAAAATCTGGAATAGGATTTAATCGGACTGTGCGACTATATAAACAAACACATCAGCATTTGCCCCATCCAACGAGCCAGCGCTAGTTGTGGCCATCTCGACCGCCGTAATCTCTGGGTTGCCGACAAATTCGCCAGATGCGGTGCCGGTCAAGCCAATCACTTGGTCATTACCCCGTAATGTACCGTCGTAGTCAACAGACACATCGTTCGGGTCGACAGCACCAATCGATCCACCGGATAAACTGACCGTGCCCGTATAGTCATCGACCGAAGCGGTAGAGCTAAATCCATTCGTGCCGTAGAAATCAGTCGCACTGCCCGAAATTGCGCCTGTTGCGAAATTCACATTAAACGTCGCATCACCAATCAAGCTCGCATCTGCATTGGCCAAATTGTTTCCCGATGCGACAGGGTTTACAATGACGACCGCCGCGCCTGTAAAATCTGCGTTCCCGGGTGCGGCGTTCATGGCAGTAGCCCCTGATGCGGCCTCGCCGGAAGTATCGGCCAAGATGCTCTCGAATTCCACTGTACTTTGCGCAAATGCCTCTTCTTAAGGCGTTTCAACGGGGTCAGGCGCTGGGTTTGGCATAGGTGTCGTTGCGGCCCCGCCGCATGCAGTCAGCGTCACTAGCAAAATTGCTGTCGTCGACAATTTAGCAAAATTCATCATTCCATAACCCACGATTCCAAATGATGTCTGAAGCGTAGCGGCATTCGAGCGACAACTCTAGCATCTTGTCTTCGCAGTTTTCAAAAACCTATGAAGGCCAACGATAGTTTTGGACCGATTGCCCTTTGTCGCGCGACGCAGTATGGCACTGCCATGACAAATCGCCCGACCCTTCCCGATGAAATTGCCCGCCGCCGGACGTTTGCGATTATTTCGCATCCCGATGCTGGTAAAACGACATTGACTGAAAAATTCCTGTTGTATGGTGGCGCTATTCAGATGGCGGGTCAGGTACGCGCGAAAGGTGAAGCCCGCCGGACGCGATCAGACTTTATGCAGATGGAAAAGGACCGCGGGATTTCCGTCTCCGCATCCGCCATGTCGTTCGATTTCGAAAAATACCGGTTCAATTTGGTCGACACCCCCGGTCACTCTGACTTTTCCGAAGATACTTATCGCACGCTTACGGCCGTTGATGCCGCCGTCATGGTAATCGACGGGGCGAAAGGTGTGGAAAGCCAAACGCAGAAGCTGTTCGAGGTGTGCCGGCTTCGCGACCTGCCCATTCTGACGTTTTGTAACAAAATGGACCGCGAAAGTCGTGATACGTTTGATATCATTGACGAGATTCAAGAGAACCTCGCGATTGACGTGACACCCGCAAGCTGGCCCATCGGTGTGGGGCGTGAATTTATGGGCTGCTACGACATTTTACGCGATAAGCTGGAACTGATGGACCGCGCCGACCGCAACAAGGTCGCCGAGAGCATCGAAATCAGCGGTTTAGATGACCCTAAGCTCGCTGAACATGTGCCTGCGCATTTACTAGAAAAGTTCCTCGAAGAAATCGAAATGGCCCGCGAATTGCTACCCGCATTGGATCCAGAGGCATTGCTCAACGGGTCGATGACGCCGATCTGGTTCGGCTCTGCGATGAACAGCTTTGGCGTGAAAGAGCTGATGGACGGGATCGCCAATTATGGCCCCGAACCACAGGTCCAAACCGCGCAGCCCCGCGACGTGGCGCCAGAGGAAAAGAAGGTTGCTGGTTTTGTCTTTAAAGTGCAGGCCAACATGGACCCCAAACACCGCGACCGCGTGGCGTTTGTGCGGCTCGCATCGGGGCATTTCACACGTGGCATGAAACTGACCCATGTGCGCAGTAAGAAGGTCATGGCGGTTTCGAACCCAGTGCTGTTCCTTGCCGCCGACCGCGAACTGGCCGAAGAGGCTTGGGCTGGTGACATCATCGGCATTCCCAACCACGGCCAATTGCGCATCGGCGACACATTGACCGAAGGCGAAGCGATCCGTGTATCTGGCATCCCATCATTCGCGCCTGAATTGCTCCAATCTTGTCGTGCGGGCGACCCGATGAAGGCCAAACATTTGGAAAAAGCCCTGATGCAATTCGCCGAAGAAGGCGCGGCCAAAGTGTTTAAACCAACCTTCGGGTCCGGCTTCATCGTGGGCGTTGTGGGTGCATTGCAATTCGAGGTTCTGGCAAGCCGTATCGAAATGGAATACGGCCTGCCTGTGCGGTTCGAGGGGTCCCAGTTCACCTCTGCTCGCTGGGTCTTGGGTGAAAAATCCGCCGTGGATAAATTCACAGAAGCCAACAAACAGCACATCGCCACTGACAATGATGGCGACGTCGTATTCTTGACCCGTTTACAATGGGACATCGACCGCGTGGGCCGCGATTATCCTGATGTGAAATTGTCATCAACAAAGGAAATGATGGTCTGATTACGTTGACTCTTCTGGTTGAGTCCTGTCCAAGGTAACCGAAAGTTAACCTGGGAGAATTTAATCATGAAAAACCTTACTGCATTGATGCTGCCTGCAATTCTTGGACTAGCCGCATGTGGTGGAACAACTGTTCCGGTGCCACCGACATTAGACGAAATCGCTGACAAAGGTCTCGGCTTGTTAGAAACAACAGAGCAATTGGGCGGATTTACTGATCCATCCACTTTGCCAACAAGCTCTAGCGCATCATATGATGGCGTGATGGCCATTGCATTGTCAGATGGCACCGAAGTTGCTGGCGAAATGGAAATGAATGTCGCGTTCTCTGGAACGCCTTCGATCGACGGTCGCGTTTATAACATCGTTGACGGAGACGCAGTATATTACAACGGTGAGCTGGACCTTGGTAATTCCGTTGTAGATCGTGGTGCTAATACTGCATTCGAATACACCTATGGCATGGAAATGACGGGGACAGTTACAGGTGGCGGCACTTCGGTGGATGTGGACGCAGTTCTTCTCGGCGACTTTGTCGGCAATAATCATCAGCAAGTCATCGGGATTGTCGCTGGTGACGTATCTATCGATAATCAAAACCTGATCATTACTGATGGCGTTTACGTCGCTGAACGCTAATCAAGTGGTTCATAATGTGACAAAATGGGGCATCTACAAAGGTGCCCCATTTTCGTTTTAAGGACACGTTCATGCCCTTACAAAACCGCGTTCAACCAAACGGCGATATTGTCGCAAATCCGGCCCGCGGGCTTTTCATGGGCAATCGCGGAATATTGCATAACGATGACCGCCAATTGGGCAGCGCCCGTTGGAAGCATAAGGCTTGGGTCTGTTGTCTGCTGGAGTTCAAGAACCGGAAACGCAGCCTAATGGCCCCAAATAATTACACCGAACTGTTCTTTTTGGACGAAGCCGTGTCCTTGGCCGCAGGGCACCGTCCTTGCGCGGAATGTAGACGGGTCGACTACATCCGTTATGTCGATGCATGGGAACGGGCCGTAGGGACGCGACCCAAAGCCCCCGACATGGACACGGCCCTGCACACTGCCCGCGTTCGCCGTGATCGAACAGCCGTATACCATGACGCATTGATCGCCACCCTACCTGTTGGCACGATGATTATCGCGGATGACACGCCGCATCTTTTGTCCGACAGGCGGATGCATCCCTATACGCCAGGCGGCTATGACAGCGCTGTGCCCCGCCCGCGCTGTGGAACGGTGACCGTGCTAACCCCTGCCCCATCGGTGGCGGTTTTGAACAATGATTACAAACCCATGCTTCATCCAACTGCCGTTTAGAATTCGTTAACTGCCATCACACAAACTATGGCGATGTTCAGGTTTGTACTTTTGTTGATTTGCCTTGCCGGATGTGCGCCTCATGATCGCAACCAATGGCACGACGGCGCAACCAAACATATTGTTTCGCGCGATACAGAGGCGTTTCGCGACGGTAAGGACCACATCAACGCACGCACGATCATTCTGGTACGAGGGCGTTACCGGAGGTATTACCTGTCTCTAACGGTGCTGCGCGGCGGACCAAATGGGCCACGCCTAAGGGCAATGCATCAAAACGGTCAAGAGCTCGCTTATCAGGTGCACGACCGGTTGCGGCGGTTTTGTATCGACCATTGCCATAAATCCGAAATCGGCGCGATTAACCTGTCGGCCTTGGCATTTGAGACCGCAACGCGCGACGGCATGAAAAACTCGATAGATGGGAAGCGACGGGATTACCAGATTGTGGTGCCCGCGCGACTATTTCGATCCGTACTGGCCGCAAGACCGCCCTGAATGCAGTTTCCTTGACCTTTCCCCCCCTTAACGCTATGAGATTGCGCAGTCGAACGACCTGACAATTCGGTCAGGCGAGCCGCGCGATATGAGCGGCTTATCAGCCGCTACATATTGAAAGGGCGAACTTGACCAAATTCTCTGATCTTAACCTTGATGCCAAGGTTCTCAAAGCCGTCGAAGAGACCGGCTATGATACCCCGACCCCGATCCAAGCTGGCGCGATTGTGCCTGCACTAGAAGGGCGCGACGTCCTTGGGATCGCCCAGACAGGCACAGGCAAAACAGCCGCTTTTACTCTGCCAATGATCACCCTTTTGGGCCGTGGGCGCGCCCGTGCACGGATGCCACGCAGCCTTGTGTTGGCACCGACCCGCGAATTGGCCGCACAGGTTGCTGAAAATTTCGACGCTTATGCGAAATACACCAAACTGTCCAAAGCGCTGCTGATCGGCGGCACATCGTTCAAAGACCAAGACAAGCTGATCGACAAAGGCGTCGACGTGCTCATCGCGACACCCGGTCGCCTTCTTGACCATTTGGAACGCGGCAAATTGATCCTGACAGATGTGAAGGTCATGGTCATCGACGAGGCCGACCGGATGCTCGACATGGGCTTCATTCCCGACATCGAAGAGATATTCAAACGCACGCCGTTTACGCGCCAAACTCTGTTCTTCTCCGCGACAATGGCACCTGAAATTGAGCGGATCACGAACACGTTCCTGTCCAATCCCGCTAAGATTGAAGTCGCCCGTGCGGCCACGACCAACGACAACATCAAACAAGGCGTTTTGATGTTCCGTGGCTCGTCCAAGCCCAAAGAACCAAGCGAAAAGCGCGCCGTACTCCGGGCGTTGATCGACGCCGAAGGCGACACTTGCACCAACGCAATTATTTTCTGCAACCGGAAATCCGATGTGGATATTGTTGCCAAGTCATTGAATAAAAACGGCTATAACGCCGCCCCAATTCACGGCGACCTTGATCAATCACACCGCACACGTACACTTGAAGAATTCCGCGACAATAAATTGCGCTTTCTCGTGGCATCTGATGTGGCGGCGCGTGGTCTGGATATTCCAGCCGTGACACATGTGTTCAACTTCGATGTGCCTAGTCACGCCGAAGACTACGTGCACCGCATCGGCCGCACGGGCCGCGCGGGCCGTAAGGGCACCGCAATCATGATCTGTTCGGGTCGCGACGAGAAGAACTTCGACGATGTCGAACGTTTGGTGCAGTCTGAAATTCCACGCCTCGAAAACCCGCTTGCAAAACCCGCCACAGATGAAAAATCTGACGCCCCGAAAGAGGCCAAGCGCACGCGCAGCCGGACTCGCAAGCCACGCGAGGAAAAGGTAGAGACACCCGTCGCCGAACCCGTCGCAGAGGCCAAGCCACAGCCGGAAGAAAAGCCAAAGCGTGAAGCGAAAAAGCGTGATGATCACAAACGTGAAGATCGAAAACGCGACGACAAGCCAAAACATGACCGCGGCAATAACCGTGGACGCAATGATCGTGGTGGCCGGAACGACAATAAAATCGTCGGCCTCGGCGACGATACCCCCGCCTTTATCGCCAAAAGCTTTATCGAGCGCGCAAAGGGATAAACCCTTCCAAAATAATGCAAAAATGGCCCGCCTTGTTCATCAGGACGGGCCATTTTTCTTGCTGGCACTTGTTCGGGCCACAACATCGTAGGGTGGGTTTTAACCCACCCTGCCTGGACTTAGCTTAGTCGCGAAACAATCACGGTGACTTCCGGCTTTTTGCCGATTTCGCCCTGCGCTGATCGACGCGCAACGTTTTTCAGCTCTTTCTCAAGCTTCACATCATCTGTGAGCGTTTTGTCATTCGCCCGTCCCAAATATTGGGCCAAATCCGCTTCGACAACTTCAACCAATGACGCGTCAGATCGGCCCGTTTCAGCCAAGCCTGACAGCTCGACCCATGGATCCCCCAAAGGTTCGTCGTTTTCATCCAAGATCAATGTGACAATCATCTGACCGTTCAACGCCATGCGAATACGGTCGCGCACAATACCGTCGAATTGGCCAATTTTGACCGATCCGTCCAGATAGGTGCGGCCAGTTTCAACATGTTCACACACTGTCGGCGCATTGCCTGACAGGTCGATCATCATGCCATTGACGGCCACGATCCCTGTCAGCCCACGCTCGGCACCCAATTTCACATGTTCACGCAAATGCCGGTGTTCGCCGTGCATCGGGATCAAGATTTGCGGCTTCACGATTTCATGCAACGTCGCCAAATCAGGACGGTTTGCGTGGCCCGATACGTGGTATTTACCGCCAGCATCATCGATCACATCGACGCCCAATTCGGACAATTGGTTCATGATTCGGATAACGCCGCGCTCGTTACCTGGAATAGTTTTGGACGAGAACAAAAAGGTGTCCCCTTCCTTCAACGTCAGGCCCAAATATTTGCCTTGTGACAATTGGGCAGACGCCGCGCGGCGTTCACCTTGGGACCCAGTGACCAGCAACATCAAGTTTTCGCGCGGCATGTTCAGCGCATCTTCGGGCGACACACATGGCGGGAAGCCAGTGAGCAGACCAGTTTCTGTCGCGGCTTCGACCATGCGGCGCATAGACCGGCCCAACAGGACAACCGAACGGTCCGCCTTTTGCGCGGCCAGCGCCAGTGTTTTCAAACGTGCGATGTTGGATGCGAATGTGGTTGCGACAACGCAGCCCGTCGCCTCTTTCATCATGTCCGCAATCGCGTCACCAATTGTAGATTCCGACCGACCCGGAGCTGTGGAAAACACGTTCGTGGAATCACAAATCAGCGCCTTTACACCATCTTTCGAAATCTCCTCCCAAAGCGCGTGATTGAACGGGTCACCCACAACGGGATTTTCGTCAATCTTGAAATCGCCAGAGTGCAATACGCGCCCTTCGGGCGTGTCGATCAACAGGCCTGCGCTTTCAGGAATGGAATGCGAAATCGGTACGTAAGATATCTTGAACGGCCCGCAATCGATGACTTGCGGATATACATCTACAACGCGGATCACGCTTTCAGGATGACCGTGTTCAGCAAGCTTGCGCGCTGCGATATTAGCCGTGAAAGGCCGCGCATAAACCGGCGCGCCCAGCTCTTCCCAATAGTGCCCAACACCACCGACGTGGTCTTCATGGGCGTGGGTGATAAAGATACCTTCGATATCTGCCTTGCGTTCTTTCAACCATGTAATGTCGGGCAGAATAATATCCACACCCGGCGTTGTGTCCATGTCTGGGAAAGCGATCCCCAAATCGACAACGATTAGTTTCTCTTTGCCTGGCTGGCCGTAACCATAGACATAGGCGTTCATGCCGATCTCTCCGGCCCCGCCGAGGGGCAGATAAATCAGGCGGTCAGCTGCTTTTTTGCGGCTCATTTCGTATCCTTGTTATATCGGTGGATGACGGTCAATCCGTGCATCGTCAAATCATCTTCGAAAACGTCGAACAACGTCTCGGTCTGGCCAAACAGGGGCGCAAGCCCGCCGGTCGAGATCACGCGCATCGCCGCGCCCCGTTCTGACTTAATCCGAGCGCATATCTCACGGACCAGCCCCACGTAACCCCAAAAGACACCCGATTGCATACAGGCCACAGTGTTGGTGCCTACAACGGCTTGGGGTTTGGAAATATCAACATGAGGAAGTGCGGCCGCCGCGTTATGCAACGCCTCGAGCGACAAGTTCACCCCGGGTGCAATCACCCCGCCGACATAGGCCCCGTCTGTGTCAACGACGTCGAATGTGGTGGCTGTGCCAAAATCGACAACGATCAAGTTGCCGCCATGACGGTCAAATGCCCCTGCGGAGTTCACAAGCCGGTCAGGGCCTACTGCCGTGCCTTCATCCACACGCGGCGCCACGGGCAATGCACAGTCCTGCTTGCCAACCACTAACGGGCGACAGTTAAAATAGCGGTCAGCCAGAACGCGCAAGTTGAACACAACCCGTGGCACGGTGGACGACACGATGACCTCGTCGATTTGCACGTCGAGGTTTGCCACATCCATCAAGGTTTTCAGCCAAACGTAATATTGATCTGCCGTGCGTTGCCATTCCGTAGATGTGCGCCATGTGGCGATAAATTCGGACCCGTCCCAGACGGAAAACACGGTATTGGTATTGCCGCAGTCGATGGCCAGTAACATGGGATGTCTCCTTAGAAATAAACGTCAGCGGCGGGGATATATTGCGGCCCCGCGCTGGTGACCAACACAAGGTTCCCGTGCTCGTCGATGGTGTCAAAGGTGCCCGTCATTTCGGCGTTTGAGGTACGGGCGGTGATGACCTCGCCCAATCGCGCCGCATGCGCCAACCAATCGGCGCGAATGCGATCGAACCCATGGGCGGCAAATAACTCTTCTTGGCCAGCATAAGCGTTGGCCAAGGTCGTCAGAAAACTCTCCGCGTCCACGTCCCAGCCTCCTGCGGATTTCAGGCTGGTGGGGGCGAATGCGGCGTCTTGCACGCCGTCGGGCACCACAGCAAGGTTCACGCCAATTCCGATCGACAGGTAATCCAGAGCAACGCCATTCGACGATGCCTCGAGCAAGATGCCCGCGACCTTCCCGCCGTTCAGCAACACATCGTTGGGCCATTTGAGAGAGAGTTTTTCCGCAGGCACATAGACCGCCAGCGCGTTGTAAAGCGCATTCGCCGCCAAGAACGACCGCTGTGCAGCCTCCGCGGCGTTAGCCCTCGGCTTGAACACCAGCGTTGCATTCAGGTTGCCGTTCGGGGTCACCCACGCCCTGCCCCTGCGCCCGCGCGCAGCGGTTTGGCTGTGTGCCATGATCCAAGTGGGGGATGTGCAAGAGGCCGCAACGCGTGCGGCCTCTGACATTGTGCTGTCTACGCTGTCGTGGATAATCCGGTCGACCCCTTTGGGCCATTGGGACATGTTAGTTAACAAGTGTGCTTGCCGCCGTTTGCGCCATTGTTTCAATCCCGAACAGGTTGATGCCAGGCACCCAAGCGAGGCCCACGATCAACGCCGTGACAATAGCTGCAATCCACAGAACCGCTGGCATCTTGCCGTCCAGCCCTTCGTTTTCTTCGCCGAAGTAGACGAAATAGACGATGCGGATATAGTAAAATGCGCCGATCACGGATGCGATCACGCCAGCCACAGCCAACCAGCCAAGGCCAGCGTCATAAGCCGCGCGCAGTACATAGAATTTACCAAAGAAGCCCAACAGCGGCGGCACACCAGCAAGGCTGAACATCATCACCAGAACGACCAGCGCCAAAAGTGGCTGTTTCTTGGAATACATTTTCAGCGAATGAATGTCTGTCACTGGGCGCCCATCGCGTTCCATCCCAAGGATAAAGGCAAATGTGCCGATGTTCATTGTCACATAGATCGCCATGTAAATCAGCATCGCCTGCACACCGAATGCGGTGCCAGCGGCCAAGCCCATCAAGGCGAAACCCATGTGTGCAATGGATGAATAAGCCATCAGACGTTTGATGTCGCGCTGGCCAATCGCCGCGATTGCGCCAAAGAACATGGACAAGACGGACAAGAACGCCACGATCTGCTGCCATTCACCGACAATTCCACCGAATGCATCATGCACAACACGGGCAAACAATGCCATCGCCGCAACCTTTGGCGCGGTTGCAAAGAAAGCTGTGACAGGTGTTGGCGACCCTTCGTAAACATCTGGTGTCCACATGTGGAACGGCGCGGCGGAAACCTTAAACGCGAACCCTGCGAGCAGGAATACGAGGCCGATCAGCAGACCAATGGAATACCCATCCACGGTCGCCGCATAGATGCCGGAGAACAATGTCGTGCCAGTAAAGCCGTAGACCAAGGATGCGCCGTACAGCAGCAGACCCGATGACAAGGCACCAAGCACAAAATACTTCAGGCCCGCTTCGGTCGATTTGAGACTATCGCGGCGCAGGGATGCAACGACATAAAGCGCCAAGGATTGCAGCTCCAAGCCCATGTAAAGCGCCATCAAATCGCCTGCCGACACCATGACCATCATGCCGACCACGGACAAGGCCACCAACAACGGGTATTCGAACCGCAGCAAGTCGCGTTTTTGCATGTAGTCTTGCGACATAATCAAAACAGCCGCCGCGGACACCAAGATCACGATTTTGGCAAATCGCGCAAAACCGTCATTGTTGAACATGCCATCGAACGCAACGGTCGTTGTCGCGGGGCTAGTCCCGATCCAGAACGCTAGCACGACGAACAAGCCAGCTGTCACCCATGTAAGCAACGGGGCCATGCCGTCTTTGGTTGTGTAAACGGCCGCTAGCAGCGCGCCCATAGCATAGACCGACAGAATGATTTCTGGCAGAACGATTTGGATATCAGCTGAGATCATGGGATCTATTCCTTACTGCGTTACAGCGGCTTGCATGCCTGCTGTCGCCATGTCGTAGTTTTCAACCAGCGCCGCGACGCTTGGCCCGATAATATCAAGCACCAATGCCGGATAGACGCCCAACAGCAATGTCATCACGACTAGTGGCGCAATGATGAACCGCTCGCGCGTTGTCAGGTCCGAAATGGTGCGCAGGCTTTCCTTGATCAGATCGCCCATCACAACGCGACGATACAGCCACAGCGCGTAGGCGGCAGACAGGATCACCCCTGTTGTGGCGAACATCGCAACCCACGTATTCACTTGGAAAATGCCCATCAGCACAAGGAATTCGCCGATGAACCCAGATGTGCCTGGCAGGCCGACGTTGGCCATGGTGAAGAACAAGAAGATCAGCGCATAGGCCGGCATCCGGTTCACCAGACCGCCATAGGCGTCGATGTCGCGTGTGTGCATCCGGTCGTAGATCACGCCGACACAAAGGAACAACGCGCCAGAGATGAAGCCGTGGCTGATCATCTGGAAAATCGCACCGTCGATGCCCTGCTGGTTCACCGCAAAGATGCCCATCGTCACGTAACCCATGTGGGCAACAGATGAATAGGCGATCAGCTTTTTCATGTCCTCTTGGACCAAGGCCACAAGCGATGTGTAGATAATTGCAATCACGGACAGCCACAGGACAAGATCGCCCATGACTTCGGACCCGATTGGGAACATTGGCAGCGAGAACCGCAAGAACCCGTAACCACCCATTTTCAACAAGATCGCGGCCAGAACCACGGACCCCGCCGTTGGGGCTTGCACGTGCGCGTCGGGCAACCAAGTGTGCACAGGCCACATCGGCATTTTCACAGCGAAGGACGCAAAGAACGCCAACCACATCAATGTCTGCATGCCGCCGATAATCTGAACGCCGAGGATGGAAAAATTCTCGGACGCGAATTCTGTGGTCATCAGTGTTGGGATGTCTGTGGTGCCTGCATAAGAGAACATCGCGACCATCGCCACCAGCATCAGCACAGAGCCAAGGAAGGTATAAAGGAAGAACTTGAACGACGCATAGATGCGGTTCGCCCCGCCCCAGATACCGATAATCAAGAACATCGGGATCAAGCAGGCTTCGAAGAAGAGGTAGAACAGCACAAGGTCCAGCGCCATGAACACGCCAAGCATCAGCGTTTCCAAGAGGAGGAATGCAATCATGTATTCCTTAACGCGTGTCGTGACGTTCCAGCAGGACGCGATCACGATTGGCATGAGGAACGTGGTGAGCATTACAAACAGAACCGAAATCCCATCGACGCCCATTTTATAATTCAGGCCAAGCAGCCATTCACGTTCTTCGACCATCTGAAAATCAGTGTTCGACGGATCGAAACCGAACAAGATGAACAATGACACAAGGAATGTGGCCACGGTGGTCGCCATCGCAACCCATTTTGCGTTGCCGCATGCGGCCTCGTCATCACCGCGCAGGAACAGCGCCAGAATAACAGCGCCCAACAGTGGGATGAACGTTGTGAGCGAAAGTAGGTTGCCCATTATTTGGCCCCTCCGGTCATAGTTACCCATGTGATCATGATCGTAATCCCGATCACCATGGCGAAGGCATAAGTGAAGATGTAACCGGACTGTGCGCGGTTCACCCATTTGGTGAAGAATGGCACGATGCCCATGGCAAGCCCGTTGATCCCGCCGTCAATCGTGTTGGTGTCGCCTTGTTTCCAAAAGAAACGACCAATCCACAACGCTGGTTTGACAAAGATCACGTCATAGAGCTCGTCGAAATACCACTTATTCAGCAAGAAGTTATACAGCGGCGCCTGTTGCTTCGCCAATTTGGCAGGCAGATCGGGCCGACGGATGTACATCAGGTAAGCAAGTGCCAAACCAGACAACATTGCGATGAACGGCGACAGCTTTACCCAAACCGGCACATTATGTGCCTCGTGCAGGACGTGGTTGTCAGGCGCTTTGAAGATCGCGCCCTTGCCCGGTGTTGCTGGCCAGTCGGCACTGTGATCATCGCCGTGGTCATCTGTGTCAGACCCTGCGGCATAGGCCGGCGCAATCAACATAAAGCCCGCATCTGCGTGGTCATCTTTGGTTGCTTCAAGAACCCCAAAGAATTTTCCGACGGAGGCATCAGACCCAAAGAACGGTTTGTAGAACACCATGCCAGAGAAGATCGCACCAAATGCCAATACCAAAAGCGGAACCAACATCACATTGGGGCTTTCATGGGCGTGCTCATGCGTGTGCTTATCGCCGCGCGGCTTGCCGTAGAACGTCAGGAACATCAGACGCCAGCTGTAAAAACTTGTCATAAAGGCAGCGATCACAAGCATCCAGAATGCATATGACGCGTGGGCCGCATAGGCGCTTTCAATGATTGCATCCTTGGATACAAAGCCAGCGAACCCAACAGGGAAACCAATGTAAAGCAATGGGATACCGACACCGGTGATCGCCAATGTGCCGATCATCATGGCCCAGAAAGTTTTGGGCATCTTATGTCGCAGACCGCCATAGTTCCGCATGTCTTGCTCATGGTGCATCCCGTGGATCACAGAACCCGCGCCAAGGAACAACATCGCCTTAAAGAACGCGTGTGTCAGCAAGTGGAACATGGCCACGGAGTATACCCCGATACCCGCCGCCACGAACATATAGCCAAGCTGCGAACATGTGGAATATGCGATGACGCGCTTGATGTCGTTCTGCACAAGACCAACAGTCGCTGCGAAGAATGCTGTTGTGGCCCCCAAGAACACGATGAAGTTTTTCGCTTCTGGCGCGAATTCCATCAATGGGGACATGCGGCAAACAAGGAAGACACCAGCCGTCACCATGGTCGCGGCGTGGATCAGCGCGGACACGGGTGTCGGGCCTTCCATCGCGTCAGGCAACCACGTGTGCAGCACCAATTGCGCCGATTTGCCCATCGCGCCGATGAACAGCAAGATCGCGATCAGGTTGGCGGCGTTCCAGTCAGCCCAAAGGAATGACAGCTCTGTTTCAGCCAAGGCAGGCACGGCAGCAAAGATATCGTCGAACTTAATGCTGTCTGTCATCAGATACAGCGCAAAGATACCAAGCGCGAAGCCGAAGTCACCAACGCGGTTAACCACAAACGCCTTAATGGCCGCAGCATTCGCGGTTGGTTTCTTGTAATAGAAGCCAATCAACAGGTATGACGCGACGCCCACCCCTTCCCAGCCAAAAAACATTTGCACAAGGTTGTCAGCTGTGACCAGCATCAACATCGCAAAGGTAAAGAACGACAGGTAGGCGAAGAAACGGGCCTTATAATGCTCGCCTTCGCCAAAGTTTTCATCATGCGCCATGTAGCCGAATGAATACAGATGCACCAGCGCGGACACTGTGGTGATGACGATCAACATTGTCGCGGTCAACCGGTCCATGCGGATCGCCCAATCGGTGGACAATGTGCCAGACTCGATCCAGCGCAGGATTTGAATGTGCTCTGTCACGCCATCGAATGTCAGGAAGGCAATCCAAGACAGGAACGCGGCAAGGAACAACAGGCCAGTGGTGACCCACTGTGCGGCTGTTTCACCGATGAATTTCCAGCCAAAGCCCGCGATCAACGCGCCAACCAGAGGGGCAAAAAGGATAGTGGTTTCCATGGTCTTAGCCCTTCATCACGTTGACGTCTTCAACGTCAATCGTTCCACGGTTGCGGAAGAAACATACAAGGATCGCCAGACCAATCGCGGCCTCTGCGGCGGCGACAGTCAGCACGAACAATGTGAACACTTGGCCAACCAGATCCCCAAGGAAGCTGGAGAAGGCGACAAAGTTGATGTTCACTGCGAGCAGCATCAATTCTATGCTCATCAGCAGAACGATCACGTTCTTACGGTTCAGGAACAGGCCGAAAATGCCGATCACAAATAGCGCCGCTGATACGGTTAGGTAATGTTCAATACCGATCATGATTAAAGCCCCTGCCCTGGTTTGACGTCGATGTTTTTCATGGCTTTCGCCGGATCACGGTGCATTTGGGACACGACATTCTGACGCTTAACATCCACGCGGTGGCGTAGGGTCAGGACAATCGCACCAATCATGGCAACCAACAGGATCAGGCCAGCGAGCTGAAATAGCATGATGTATTTGTCGTAAATCAGCAGGCCCAAGGCCGCCGTGTTTTGCGCATCGCCCTGTGGGGCCGCGACATTGGTGGCAACCGCATCCGCATAACCCCATGTACCGAACGCCATCGCCAACTGCATCAGGATGACGACACCGATCAGCAAGGCCAGCGGCATGTAGCGCGCCATTTCCGCCTTTAGCTCTGCGAAGTCGACATCTAGCATCATAACAACGAAAAGGAACAACACCGCGACCGCGCCCACATAGACGATGATCAACAACATCGCGACGAACTCCGCGCCCAAAAGCACGAACAAACCTGCCGAAGACAAGAATGCAAGGATCAACCACAATACCGAATGCACGGGGTTTCGGGCGATAACTGTCATCAAACCGCCAGCAATCGTCGAGACTGCGAAGAGGTAGAATGTGAATGCGGCAACTGTCATTGGCCTGCGTCCTTTTTCATCACGTCGGTGGCGGTTACGCCGGTATCATTGCAAAGGCCGTGGCCCCTGACCCCTTTGATAAAGGGGGTTTAGCGGTATGGCGCGTCGATTTCGAGGTTGCGCGCAATTTCAGCTTCCCAGCGGTCGCCGTTTTCCAAAAGCTTGTCTTTGTCGTAAAAAAGCTCTTCACGGGTCTCGGTAGAGAATTCAAAGTTCGGGCCTTCGACAATCGCATCAACTGGGCAGGCTTCTTGGCAGAAACCGCAGTAGATGCATTTGGTCATGTCGATGTCATAGCGTGTTGTGCGCCGTGATCCGTCATCGCGCGGTTCCGCGTCGATTGTGATCGCCTGCGCAGGGCAAACGGCTTCACACAGTTTACATGCGATGCAGCGTTCTTCGCCATTGGGGTAACGGCGCAATGCGTGTTCGCCACGAAAACGCGGGGACAACGGCCCCTTTTCATGCGGGTAGTTTACCGTCGCCTTGGGACTGAAAAAGTATTTCATGGTCAGGCCAAAGCCTTTCCAGAAATCCATCAAAAGGAAGTATTTCGCCGCGCGGGTATAATCCATTGGTTGGCTCATTGATTAGGCTCCCATCGCCCAGCGTGCCCAAAAGCCGCCGAACACTTCGAATTTTGCAAGGAAAGATACAAGCACGACCCAGAACAAGGACAGTGGCAAGAAGACCTTCCAACCGATCCGCATCAATTGGTCGTAGCGGTAGCGCGGCGTGATTGCTTTCACCATCGCAAACATAAAGAAGCAGGCCGCCATTTTCAGCACCATCCAGAACACGCCGTCTGGCAGGAATGAAACAGGTGACAACCAGCCGCCAAAGAACAGCAGCGAGATCAGCGCGCACATCAGAACCACGGCCATCAATTCGCCGATCATGAACAGCAAGAACGGCGTCGATGAATATTCAACCTGATAACCAGCAACCAGTTCTGATTCCGCTTCTGGCAGATCGAATGGTGGGCGGTTCGTTTCGGCCAAGGCACTGATAAAGAAGAGGAAAAGCATTGGGAAATGAGCGAACCAGAACCAGCTAAAGATGCCGCCTTCTTGGGCGCCGACAATATCGCCAAAGTTCATGGAACCCGCAGAGATAATGACACCGATGATGATCAAACCGATGGAGACCTCATAAGAAATCATCTGCGCAGCAGACCGGAGCGACCCGAGGAACGGGTATTTAGAGTTGGACGCCCAACCGCCCATGATCACGCCGTAAACTTCGAGCGACGAAATCGCGAAGACGTAGAGGATCGCGACGTTGATGTCTGAAATCACCCAACCGTCGTTGAACGGGATGACGGCCCAAGTGATCACAGCCAAAACAAAGGCGATCATCGGGGCAAGGAAGAACACAAACTTATCAGCGCCCGCAGGCACGATGATTTCTTTCACGATGTATTTCAAGAAATCCGCGAAGGATTGAAGAAGGCCAAATGGACCAACGACATTCGGCCCTTTGCGCATCTGCACAGCTGCCCAAACCTTACGGTCGGCATACATCAAAAACGCGAGTGCAACGAGCAGCGGGATCAGGACCAAAAGGCACTGCCCCAAGATCACAAGCACGATGCCCAGATTGGTGTTGGTGAAAAATTCGACCATAGTTCTGTTTCCTTACACCGTTGGAATGCCAGCCGTGCCGCAATCGGCAACGACCACTTCGGCGTCAATTGTCTTGAGCCCGCGCGGAAGCGCAGGAGAGATCGTATAAACGGCATCAGCGGACCACAGCCCGCCATCTTCCGCTGCTTGCGTGCGCACGTGCCGCAAGAATCCGTACCCACGGATCAGCGTATATTGTGCCGCCGCGCATTCGGCGTATTTCGTCACATCGTTCACTGTTTGCGCGCCCTTCATCGACACGCGGAAATTGACCAAATCACCATCCAGCAAACGCGTTTCAATCCCAGCATAGCTTGGGTTGAACGGGCCTTGTGCGACCTCTGGCTCTGACATTGTGCAGGCCGTCAGCGCAAGCGCGGATATGATCGCAGTTCGGATCACTTATTCGGCTGCCAAGCGGGCGGTTGCTCGCTCTTTCGCATTGGCCTGAAGCTCGCCCATCAACTGGCTGGCCCGTGCGATCGGGTTGGTCAGGTAATAGTCACCGACAGCATAACGGAAGTCTGCCTTGCCCATCTTCTTGGCCTTGACAGGTGTCCACGCATTTTCGGCAACCACATCAACATCACCCAAATGCGGATGCGCTGCGATCATGGCCGTGCGCAATGCACCAAGGCTGTCGAATGGCAGTGTCGCGTCCAGTTCGGCCGACAATGCACGCAGAATGGCCCAGTTTTCCTTGGCTTCACCGGGTGCAAATGACGCACGCAGCGCAAGTTGTGGACGGCCTTCGGTGTTCACGAACAACCCGTTTTCTTCGGTATATGCAGCCGATGGCAGAATGATATCCGCACGGTGCGCACCACGGTCGCCATGCGATCCTTGGTAAATCACAAATGGACCCGCATCGATATCAAGCTCGTCTGCGCCCATGTTATAGATCACGTCGGCATCAGCGACCGCAGCCTTCATGCCACCGTCAGTTGTCGCATCTACATCCATCGCGCCAACGCGGCCAGCGGCGGTATGAAGTACCATGAATTTCGCGTCGCCTGCTGCGGTCATGACAGACCCAAGAACAGCCTCGCCATCTGCTTCAGTCAGCGCGCCGGTGCCAACAATAACCAATGCGGTGTCATCAAGCTTACCAATAGACGCAATCGCATCGCGACCAGCGCCAAGTTCCGTAACAGGATACGTCAGGTCAACCGGTGTGCCGATACGCGAGATATTGGCACCGCGTGACCATGCCGCACGAATGCGTGCGTTTAACACGGGCGATTCCATTTTCGGGTTCGCGCCGATCAGAATGATGGTCTGCGCGGCATCAATGTCTTCGATCGCAGCGTTGCCGACGTAACCTGACCGGTTGCCAGCGGGCAGTGCCGCATTATCGGTACGGCATTCGACGTTGCCGCCTTGCCCTTCAATCAACGCTTTCAGCGCGAATGCAGCTTCTGTCGGGGCGAGATCGCCCACAAGACCCGCAGTCTTCTTACCCTTCATCGCCGCCGCAGCAGCGGTCAGGGCTTCGCCCCAGCCAGCCTTACGCAACTTGCCGTTTTCACGGATATAAGGTGTATCGAGACGCTGACGACGCAGGCCATCCCACACGAAACGTGTTTTGTCCGAAATCCATTCCTCGTTCACGCCATCATGGTTGCGCGGCAAGAAACGCATGACTTCGCGGCCTTTGGTGTCCACACGGATGTTGGAACCAAGCGCATCCATTACGTCGATAGATTCGGTTTTAGTCAATTCCCAAGGACGGGCGGTAAAGGCATATGGCTTGGAAACCAACGCACCAACAGGGCACAAATCAATGATGTTGCCTTGCAAATTCGAATCAAGCGTTTCGCCCAAGTAAGAAGTAATCTCTGCATCTTCACCACGGCCCGTTTGGCCCATTTGGTGAATGCCTGCGACTTCGGTCGTGAAACGCACGCAGCGGGTGCAGGAAATGCAGCGGGTCATATGCGTCTCGACCAATGGACCTAGATCCAGATCGTCTGTCGCGCGCTTCGGTTCGCGGAAGCGGGAAAAGTCGACGCCATAAGCCATCGCTTGATCCTGCAAATCGCATTCACCGCCTTGGTCACAGATTGGGCAATCCAGCGGGTGGTTGATCAGAAGAAACTCCATCACACCTTCGCGGGCCTTTTTAACCATGGGCGAATTGGTTTTCACCTGTGGTGGCTGGCCTTCCGGACCGGGGCGCAAATCGCGCACTTGCATCGCGCAAGACGCGGCAGGTTTTGGCGGGCCGCCGACAACTTCGACCAAACACATGCGGCAGTTGCCAGCGATGGTCAGACGTTCGTGGTAACAGAAACGCGGGATTTCAATGCCCACTTCTTCGCAAGCTTGAATGAGGGTCATTGCCCCATCAACTTCGACTTCTTTTCCGTCAATAACAACTTTGCGAAGATCAGACATGGCGCGCCTTTATTTTCCCATTGCACAGCAGACCCATCGTTGGGCCGCCGTATTGTTCGCGTTCTAACGCGACATGCCCCGCGATGCCAGTCAGATTGACAAAAAAACCGCCCCAAAAGTGGTTCTTTCGGGACGGTGGGATATGATCGGTGATCTTATGAACAGATGTTTAACGCAACAAGCGCCCCGTGGCCGTGCCGCGTGCGATTTCGGCGCGCCCCACGGTGCAATAACTGTCGGCATTTCCGCGGCGCACACCAAGCGCGTCCAGACGACTGTATGCGATCGCTTTTAAGCGTTCTTCTTCGGATTTATCTTCGGTATAAGCCTTGACCTGAGCAGAGGTGAACCCCTGTTCCATCGCGTAATTCCGTAACGAAATCAGATAACTAATGCCACGTATGCGCCGTGCACTGATCGTCGGGCATTTTTCTGACAGCTCATAGGCCATGCCGGTCGCAATGATACCTTCGGTCACGAACGTCACATCTTTCAGCGCAGTTTGACCAGAAGCCATACCCCCAAGTCCGGCCAACCCGATGCTTACGGCGGTCATGATTGCAAATGTCTTGGACATGATGTGGTCTTTCTCAATTTGGCTGCGGATTATTGGTCCGCCTTCACGCCTCATTGAGACAAATCGAACTGCTATTCAATAACAGCCCGAATTCACTGGCGATTTTCGGCCGGCGCAAGTGGGTTGGCGCGTAAATAGTCCCAACCAAACGCATCGGCACTGTCCCCATTCGCGCGGAGCTGATCAAGCTTGGCCAAAGCCTCTGCCAAAGTTGGCTTATGCCCCTCTGGCACCCACCACATGACAAAATGCATCTCGCCGAGGAATTCGAACCATTCAGCGCGGCGCTGCATAAACTTGGCATGCAGCGTGTTGAAAACAAACGATTCGAGTTCTGCCGCGCTTTCCCAAACGGTTAGGTTCGGAATATATTGCGGGTCACCGTCAATCGCAGTCGCCGTGTTCCCCTCACCCGGAGCACCTTCCATCATCCAAACGAATCCGGGCATACGCTTGCCCAGCCCGTTAATCAGCTCGAGGTTATCCATGAAATCCGCAACGCGCGGGTCTTCTTTTGGTGCGATCAGGCGGCCAATGTTGAGTTCAGCGAGATGCATCACCGCCGCCGCCGTTCGCGTGATGGGCTAACGCCATCAACGGCTTTGCGCAGGAAACTGAATGTCATCAGAATTCCAACAAACCCAAGGCCAATCACCCCGACCCAAGCCCGAGACGGCGCCGCGCCAGAAGAGATTGATTGATAGGTAAACCAGACAGGAATGCCGCAGATCACAATAGTGGCGGCAGCCTCAAGAAAGCTCGAAAAGCCATCCCAAAGATGCCGCACCATCATGGTTTATTCAGCCGCAATCGCCGCGCGCTTATGAGCGATGCGGTCTTCGATGTCGCCGCGGAAGTTTTTGATCAGCGCCTGAATTGGCCAAGCCGCCGCATCGCCAAGCGCACAGATTGTGTGGCCTTCGACCTGTTTGGTCACATCAAGCAGCATGTCGATTTCTTCGACCGATGCGTTACCTTCGACCAAACGCGCCATGACGCGCATCATCCAGCCAGTGCCTTCCCGACACGGCGTGCACTGACCACAAGATTCGTGCTTATAGAATTTGGACAGACGCCAAACGGCTTTGATCATATCGGTGTCATTATCCATGACCATGACGGCCGCAGTGCCGAGCGACGACCCTTTTTCTTTCAGGCCATCGAAATCCATGATCGCGTCGCGCATGTCTTCGCCGCGCACGTTTGGCACGGACGACCCACCAGGGATCACGGCCTTGAGGTTATCCCACCCGCCGCGAATACCGCCGCAGTGCTTTTCGATGAGCTCTTCGAAAGAAATGCCCATTTCTTCTTCAACAACACAAGGGTTGTTGACGTGACCGGAAATCGCAAACAGCTTAGTGCCTGCGTTATTTGCACGGCCAATGCCCGAGAACCAACTGCCACCACGACGCAAGATTGTTGGGACAACAGCAATAGATTCCACGTTGTTCACAGTGGTCGGGCAGCCATAAAGACCGGCACCCGCAGGGAACGGCGGCTTCATGCGTGGCATGCCTTTTTTGCCCTCAAGGGATTCGAGTAATGCGGTTTCTTCACCGCAGATATATGCCCCTGCCCCATGGGCCAAATAGATGTCGAAATCCCAACCGGATTTAGCGGCGTTTTTGCCCACCAGACCAGCGGCATAGGCTTCGTCGATAGCTTCTTGCAGGGCTTCGCGTTCGCGGATGTATTCGCCGCGAATGTAGATGTAACACGTATTGGCATTCATGGCGAAAGACGCGATCAGGCAACCTTCGACCAATGTATGTGGATCGTGGCGCATGATTTCGCGGTCTTTACATGTGCCCGGCTCGGATTCATCCGCGTTCACAACAAGATAGGCCGGACGCCCATCGCTTTCTTTTGGCATGAACGACCATTTCAGACCAGTCGGGAAACCCGCGCCACCACGGCCACGCAAGCCGGATGCTTTCATCTCGTCCACAATCCAGTCGCGACCCTTTTTGATGATGGCGGCGGTGCCATCCCAATGACCGCGCGATTGCGCCCCTTTCAGGGTCCGATCATGCATGCCGTAAAGGTTCGTGAAAATGCGGTCTTGGTCTTTCAGCATCAGCTGTCATCCTTGTCGTGTTGGCGCGCGCGCCAGAGTTTGAATGTCATATATAGGGCAAAGCCGAAACCTGCCAGCGCCGCAAGATCAAAAAAGGCCCGCGTTCGCACGCTAAGCCCCAAAAATTCACCCGCAATATTGGCGCAGATCCAAAGAACCCCAGTTGCGGCCACCACAATCGCAACGCGTTGGCCGGCCTGAGATACATTTTGATTCTGCGCCATTGATATTTAGTCAGCGTTTAGTAAACGCCACCCTTCTTTACTTTGCTTGCAAATTCAGTGGTGCCGCCTTTTGCCAAGATCTTGGCCTGCTTTTTCCACTCGTCGCGCAGAACACGGCCATTGGCGCCTTTGACATTGTCTTCGAACCACTGGCTGTCCTTTTTGGTCCAAGCCGCAACTTGGTCAAAGTGGAACACGCCGCTGTCGTGCAATGCCTTTTCCAATACCGGACCGACGCCTTTGATCATCTTTAGATCGTCAGGTCCGCCTGCACGTGCCTTTTTCAACACAGCCGGCTTGGCGGCTGCAGCCGCAGATTTCGCAGCAGCGGCGGGTTTTGCAGCCGTCTTCGTTGCCGCAGCTTTCGTTGTTTTGGCTTTTGCAGTTGTCGCAGACGCGGCTTTCTTGGCAGCAGCTGTTGGTTTTGCAGCCGCTTTTGTCGCAGTTGAAGCTGCCTTCGCCGTCGTCGTCTTTGCAGCCTTTTTGGCAGCAGCCGCTGGTTTCGCCGTGGCAGCTGTCGCCTTCTTAGCAGCAGCCGTCGATGTGGATGCCGCGGTTTTTGTCGCCTTCTTGGCAGCGGTTGTGGTTTTCGATGCCGCAGACTTCGTCGCCTTTTTCGCCGTAGATGCAGCGGAACCGGCCTTCGTCGTCGCGGACTTTGCTGCAGCCCCCGCCTTGGCTGTTGCAACCTTGGCAGCAGACCCAGCTTTTGCAGGCGCGCTTGCAACTGCGGATGCCGCAGCAGACGCGGCACGGCCCGTTGCGGACGCCGCATCACCTGCAACCGACGCTGCACCAGACGCAACATCGCCGGCTACATTCGCAGCACCGGATGCCGCGTCGCCAGCAAGGTCAACCGCACCTGATGCGACGTTGCCTGCAGCACTCGCAGCACCAGAAGCTGCATTGCCAGCCGCATTTGCAGCACCGGATGCGCCAGATGCAACAGCACCGGCAGTAGATGAAGCCGCAGCCTTTGCCGCGGCACCAAGGCCAACCGCACCTGCAGTGCCAGCAGCAACCGCGCCAGCGCCCGCATCTTTCCATCCCAACCAAAGAATGATCGCAACGATGATTGCTACGATCAAACCGATCAACGCAGCGCCAAGCCAACTATAGGCAAAGGCAACAAGTGCGACCGCAGCGGCCAACACACCGAACAAAGCCGAAATCGCGATGATCCCGTTCTTTCTTGACGAAGTATTACTCATTTATTCAATCTCCCTCGGGGGCGCCTGTTTGTCCCACGCCTTCCCAGTCTGTTTCACAACTATTCCACCAAGGTGACAGCCAAGGCGCAGAGGTGCTGTGCGAAGATAAACAGGACTTTTCCTAAAAATGAAGCATTTTGCGACTCTCGCACCATATTTTGTGGGTATTTGTGGTGCCGCAGTCCTATTGAGCGTTATTTTTGCGCAAGTGTGATCGCTTGTGCGACCCAATTGTCCCGCTCAATACGACCTTTGAACTTCAACCGGCTATCAACCCATGCGATTTCGGCGGCCGTCCATTTGGCAATCTGGTCAAAGTGCCAGAAACCAAGGTCATTCAAAACGCCTTCAAGTTTCGGACCAACACCGCTGATCAGCTTCAAATCGTCAGCGCCGGATTTGCGGGCCGCAGTCATCGTGCGTGGTTTCTTTTCCGCCGCCGCTGAAGCATCCGCGACTTTTGCAGGTGCGGCCTTCGCCTTGGCCGGTGCCTTTGGCGCGGCTTTCGCCTTTGCTGGTGCTTTCGCCGCCGCGGGTTTCTTTGCGGCTGGCTTTTTCACAGCAGGTTTTTTCGCAGCGGGCTTAGCGCCACCCTTGCCCAACCATGGGGTCAAGATCGGCACTTCAGTTCCGTCGATACGTTTAACAGTGTCGCCAAGATCAACAGCGAGCTGAACAGAGGCGTTATACTGGGTTTTGCCGCTGTCATAGTCCTTCAAAGACGTCAGACCGGAAAGTGGTTCGGCGGCATAGCGGCCATTCTGTGGGCCTGGCACAGGTACCTGCCCTGCGGCCAATTCATCCAAGATTTCGGTGAACCGCGCGGCAGTCAGGTCTTCGTAGTAATCCTTGCCGATCTGGGCCATTGGCGCGTTAGCGCATGACCCCAAGCATTCGACTTCTTCCCATGAAAACTTACCATCCGCAGACAGCTCATGCGGTTTTGCCGCGATCTTTTCCTTGCAGATACCGATCAAATCCTCGGCGCCGCAGATCATGCAAGACAATGTGCCGCAAACCTGAATGTGGGCCACAGACCCGACGGGCTGCAATTGGAACATGAAGTAGAATGACGCAACTTCGAGGCCGCGAATATAGGCCATGTCCAGCATTTTGGACACTTCTTCGATCGCCGGACGGGTAAGCCAGCCTTCTTGTTCTTGGGCGCGCCACAACAGCGGAATAATCGCAGAGGCTTGGCGACCACTTGGGTATTTCGTGATCTGAGCTTCGGCCCACTGCTGGTTGGCAGGTGTAAACGCGAAGGTTTCGGGCTGATCGTGGTGAAGTCTGCGCAGCATAAGAAGTGTTCCGGTCGCTTAAGCGTTAATACAAGTTGAAGACGTTGACCGGATCGATCCGGACCCTGACACAGCAACCCGACCTTCGGATTGCAGCTGAGGTGTCAGTTGCAACAATTCTTCGCGGGTGATGACGGCGGCGGTCAGAATTGCACCCACATTAGTGGCGTTCAATTCACAGCCCTGCCCGTCGATCGCAGCCATCAGGCGTTCCTTGGCCGTCAACACGGTTGGTTGCGGCGCAGGTGCTGGCATCACAGGGGCCACGGCAGGCGTTGGCGCAGGTGTGGCTACAGTTGTCGCCATATTACGAAAATCCGTAATTGTGCCACAGGCCGAAAGCGATGCGCACGTAGCGATGACAGCAATGCGGATCATCGGTCGATCTCCCCGAACACAACGTCCATGGTGCCGATGATGGCGGCCACGTCGGCCAGTTGGTGACCAGTCGCGACATGGTCCATCGCTTGCAGATGCAAGTACCCCGGTGCACGAATTTTGGCGCGGTATGGTTTGTTGGACCCGTCTGCGACCAAGAACACGCCAAATTCACCCTTAGGGGCTTCAACAGCGGCGTAAACTTCACCAGCAGGTACATGGAACCCTTCGGTGTAAAGCTTGAAGTGGTGGATCAAGGCTTCCATAGACGTCTTCATCTCGCCACGTGTCGGCGGGGTCATTTTGCCACGCGCCATCACATCACCGGGTTCATTGCGCAGCTTTTCACAGGCTTGGCGAATGATCGATGTGGACTGACGCATTTCTTCCATGCGGCACAGGTACCGATCATAGCAGTCGCCATTGACGCCAACCGGCACCTCAAATTCGAATTCATTGTAGCATTCGTAAGGCTGCGAACGGCGCAAATCCCATGGCAGGCCGGACCCGCGGACCATCACACCAGAGAAGCCCCAATCAAGGATTTCCTGTTCAGTGATCACGCCGATATCGCAGTTACGCTGTTTGAAAATACGGTTTTCAGTCAGCAAGCCGTCGATGTCGTCGATCAGGGCGGGGAATTCCTCGGCCCATTGATCAATGTCTTCGATCAGCTGCGCTGGCAGGTCCTGGTGCACACCACCAGGGCGGAAATATGCGGCGTGAAGACGCGCGCCACAGGCACGTTCATAAAACACCATCAGTTTTTCGCGCTCTTCAAAGCCCCAAGAAATCGGGGTCATTGCGCCCACGTCCATCGCCTGTGTGGTGATGTTCAGCAAGTGGTTCAACACTCGGCCAATTTCGGAATAGAGCACACGGATGAGCGACGCACGACGCGGCACTTCGGTGCCTGTCAGCTTTTCAATCGCCAGACACCAAGCATGTTCTTGGTTCATTGGGGCCACGTAATCCAACCGGTCGAAATACGGCAGGTTTTGAAGGTACGTGCGGCTTTCCATCAGCTTTTCAGTGCCACGGTGCAGCAGACCGATATGAGGATCGCAACGTTCCACAATCTCCCCGTCCAACTCCAACACCAGACGCAAAACGCCGTGGGCCGCAGGGTGCTGCGGGCCAAAGTTGATGTTGAAATTGCGGATCGTCTGTTCGCCGGTCATCGCGTCAGATGTGCCGTCGTCATATTTGTTCACGCGGATATCGCCGTCCATCATTTCGCGGCCTCCTTGGCTTTGTCATCACCGGGCAGGATGTATTCGGCCCCTTCCCATGGCGACATAAAGTCGAACTGACGGTATTCTTGCACCAAGGATACCGGTTCATAGACAACGCGCTTTTGCACTTCGTCGTAACGGACTTCGGTATAGCCTGTGGTTGGGAAATCCTTGCGCAGCGGGAAGCCACGGAAGCCATAGTCGGTCAGGATGCGGCGCAGGTCTGGATGACCTGTGAACAAGATACCGAACATGTCGAAAATCTCGCGCTCGAACCAATTGGACGATGGGTGCACATCAATGATGGATGGGACCATTTCGTCTTCGCGGATTTGGGTGCGCAAACGGATGCGGTGGTTCTGATACATCGACAAGAAGTGGTAAATCACATCGAAACGCTTACCGCGCGTCGGGTAATCCACGGCCGTAATGTCGATGAGCGACGAAAACTTGCATGCCCCGTCGGTTTTCAGAAATTCCACAAAGGACACGATGGATGACGGCGCAAGCGTGACCGTCAATTCGTCATTGGCAACTTCCCAAGACAAAACGCAATCGGGGCGCTTCATTTCGATATGGGTGCCAAGCTCTTGCAGTGCAGTTGTCATCGCGTGATGTTCCCTGTCCGGCGGATTTTACGTTGCAGCTGCATGATGCCATACATCAATGCCTCTGCTGTGGGTGGGCAGCCTGGCACATAAACGTCCACAGGGACGATCCGGTCACAGCCGCGCACAACGCTGTAAGAATAGTGATAATAGCCGCCGCCATTCGCGCATGACCCCATAGAGATCACATAGCGTGGTTCCGGCATCTGGTCGTAAACCTTGCGCAGGGCTGGGGCCATTTTATTGGTCAAAGTGCCCGCGACGATCATCAGGTCAGACTGACGCGGGCTAGCGCGCGGCGCTGTACCGAACCGTTCCAGATCGTAACGCGGTGTGGATGTGTGCATCATTTCAACCGCACAGCAGGCCAGACCAAATGTCATCCAGTGAAGTGACCCGGTACGGGCCCAGTTCACCATGTCGGCGGTGCTTGTGACAAGGAAACCCTTGTCCTGCAATTCCGCGTTCAGCGCGCTTGTTGCGTGCTCTTTATCTGCGCCAGCCGTATTGGCCCCGGTCATCACTCCCATTCGAGTGCTCCCTTTTTCCATTCGTATGCAAAGCCGATTGTCAGCACGCCCAAAAACACCATCATTGACCAGAACCCGACCATGGACAGGTCTTTGAATGCGACGGCCCACGGGAACAGGAACGCGACCTCAAGGTCAAAAATGATGAACAAGATCGACACCAGATAGAATCGGACGTCAAATTTCATCCGCGCATCGTCGAATGCGTTGAACCCACATTCATAGGCCGACACTTTTTCGGGATCAGGGTTACGAACGGCCACAATGGCCGCCGCAAGGATCAAAATAAGGCCCAGCGCGATGGCCAACCCTAGAAAAATCATGATGGGCAGGTATTCGTTCAGCATCTCTTGCAAGGGTCTATCCTTAAGCTGGTTGGTCACGCGATGCGCGGTGCAACAATCTGTTGGGCCACACTTACCCCCACGCCCCATGGGGGTCAACCATCCCAGCCCCTACAA
This sequence comes from Yoonia sp., assembly GCA_965660685.1. Lineage (GTDB taxonomy): Bacteria > Pseudomonadota > Alphaproteobacteria > Rhodobacterales > Rhodobacteraceae > Yoonia. The sequence goes on from CBFIAX010000007.1 coordinate 68,630, forward strand.
ACGCGCCGATTTTTAGCGACCTATTTGACCCAAGGCGGCGACTGCTTTGCGAAAAAGGCGGCGATTCCATTTGCCGTCTCTGGGTTGTCCCAATCTTTGATCGTAGCTGTCACCGATTGATCGACGATTTGACGCGTTATTTGCGGGGCAAGACTCCGCAATTGGGCTTTGGTCGCGGCGGCGGCCTGCGGGGCACAAGACAGCATCTCTGCGATCTCTTGGGCGATGGCCGCGTCCAAGTCGTCCGCACTTACAACCTTGGACAATAGCCCCATGTTTTGCGCGGCTTGGGCATCAAACAGATGGGATGACAGGAATGTGCGCCGCGCATTCGCCATCCCGATCCGCGCCACGATGAACGGACCCAGCGCACCGGGTGTGATCCCAAGCTTGGTTTCGGTGATGCCGAAGTTTGCAGTTTCAATCCCGACAACGATGTCACAAATGCTCATGAGCGCGACACCCGTGCCAAAGGCATTCCCCTGCACGCGCCCAATCACAGGCTGCGGAATTTCATTCAGCGCCCATAACATATCGGCAAGCGCGGCAATCCCCGCATGACGCGTCGACGCATCACCTGAAATCTGTTCCACGAGCCATCGCAAGTCACCGCCCGCACAAAACGACGCCCCCTGCCCGCGAAGCACAACAGCGCGGATATTGGGATTGGCGGCGATGTCTTGGGCATGTCGCGTCAAATCCGCAATCATCGCTCCAGTCAGCGCATTATGCTTGTCGGGGCGCGCCAAATTCAGTTGCGCAACCCCACGGTCATCAATGGTCAGTGAAACTGTCATTGGTTTACACCCTTCCTGCGTACGTCTACCACCACGAGGTCGATGTTTCTTGATCCAAATGGGTCCGCACAAACTCTGGCAGCGGCCAAGCGTCTTTATCCATGCCTGTCATGCGACCGGGTGACGTGCCCTTGTAGGCATGGGTCCACAATTCGCGGTGAATGGTGACCGCCATACCCGACAAGGCTGCATCAACCTTAGTCTGAGTGTCTTGAATGCTTTGCTCCAACTTGGCCGCGTCGCTTTTCTTGGTCCACAGGCTTGGCAACGGCAGGGCATTCCACACCATTTTTCCAGCTGACACCCCAACAAGCAGCACAACATTGGCGGCAAAGCTTGCCAGATTGAACCCGAACAGGTCGCTCGCCATCCCCCAGCCAAACCAACCACTGCCCTTCGCAGGCTGATCCTCCGCGAGCGCAAACCGCGCGGCGTCGAATTCTTTGGCAAAGCTGGTGCGGAACTGACGCGCGAAGGTCGCACGATCAAAATCATCCCTGCCCGCCCAGACTTTTAGCTTTGGGCGCACAAAGACGCCGCCACGTGACAATTCAACGAATTGCTCAAAATCAAAGATAAAGAAATAGTCTTCGGCATCCGGCGTGTTGTGCACCACATATACTGGGATTTCGACAGTGCGCCCAAGACTGGGCCACCCAACAGACGGAACCGCGGCGGATAAGCGGTCTTTCAATGATGGTTTGTCGTCCACTATCCCGCTCCTAGCTTACGGCACCAATTGATGCGCGCCCCTCCTAGGTAAGGAGCCGCCAAGCCTTCGGCAACCAGCGTGGTGGCGACATCAACGCCGTCGACTTTCATCACAGCCAGAATACGCCCGTATTTGTCATAGCCTTTGGCGTCGAATGTAACGTCGCCCTTGGCCAAAGCACGCAGTCGCAGAGTGGCCCGGTCGCCCAGCGCTTTCTCCGCACCACAGTCCGCGTCCCGCGTTTCCGGTGTGTCAAAGCCCACCAGTCGGGCCGTCTTGCGCCCACGCGCACAATCGAGCGCAACCGTGTCCCCATCATATACATAGTTCAGTGTGCAGCCTTCCGCCGTTAGGCTTTCATATGGGGCGAGCCAATTGGCTATTCCGACCAGCGCAAATAGAAGCAAAACCGCATAAGCATATCCATTCGCATCAATATGTTTCATTCAAACAAGAGGCTCTCGAATTTCAGGCGCAATGCTTGCTTGCCCGTCTCATGCATCACGCAGTCATATGCCAATGTGCCGCCCAATGTGCCCGTGCCATAGCTTAGCCCAACATAGGCGCAGCTTGCATCGCGGTAGGCAATCCATGCGCGCTGCATCTGTTGCAATGCATCTGCAAGGCTTGGCGCATCTGCGCCGCCCTCTGCATCCACTGCTTTGGCGTCTTGGCGCAAACGTTGGTATTCCGTATTGAGCATCTCATCCCAAAACGCCACTTCGCCCGCAATGCAGGCGCGCATACTGGCTGTTGTATTGACCTCATCGGCGTTCAAACACACCTCTAACGCTTGGCCGATGCATGACTGCGCCTCTGTTGGGTCATCTTGCACATCTATACAGGTTACAAGCGCATCAGTGTCAAAGGCTGCAACTTGGGCAAAGCTGAGCGTTGGCAAAATGCAAATCGCGGCAATGAGATATTTCATAATGTATCCTTTCAAACCTGTTCGATCCTTAGGGTCCATGGCCAGACCTTTCCCGCGAACCAAGCCCCCACAAGGTTTGCAATAACCACGTAAAATGGAAACCCCAACATACCCCAAGCACCAGATACGTTGATGACCGGAACCCAAAATGCCAAAAACAACGCAATTGTTACGACTAATTGCACAACACCTATGACGATCCGCAATGTCCATGTCCCAACCGCGGTATGACGCAAAACCAACCGCAATCGCGCATCACACCCGATACAGGCAACATCATCATGAAGCACGATGCCCCCTGTTCCTCCGGCATAGGTTGCGCGCAGGTTCAAAACCGGCTGCGGCGTTTTACAAGTCGGGCACCGCATCCCAACAAGTTTGCGATACCATGCTATCATTGACCAACTTTCGTCTGCGCGCATATCAAGTGGCGTTATCTCCAATCAACGTTGTCTGCAAAAGACTGCCACGCGGTCCGACATCGAATAAGATGCCCGCCCCCCTGTCATTCAAGCAGGTCACACGCATATGAATCGCCGCGTCATCGGATAATCGCGCAACGCAGTCGCTAGGATCCCCGCCGTGTTTTTCGACGTAAATACTGGCGTAACGCGCAATCACATCGCTTTCGGACAAAACCCGCCCAGCCTTATACCCTAGGTATCCAGCAAAGACGGTCAACATACCAACGGGCAAGAACCAAAGCCAGCGCATTGCTATGATCCCTGATACACTGCCGCCACCTCTGCGCGGATGATGCGCGCGATCAGTGCGCAGTCATCCAGACTGAACGTCAGCGGCAGGCGCATATCAACAATGCCAGCTAAGACACGGTCCGATGCGGGCATGCGTGCAGATTTGGCATAGCGCCAGCTGTCATAGCGACTGGTGAAGCCAACGGGCTCTGCCCCACCGAACCATTTCAACTCTACGCCGCGCGCAGCACACCGGGCCAGCACGTCCTGCACTTTCGCGGGTTCCCAATCGAGCAATAAAAACTGAAACGAAGACGCGACAAATTTCTCTTTTGCAGGCCGATCCGGCAACCGTAGCCCTGTCGTGCCGGCCAATCCATCAGCAAGCACGGCATAGCGGTCATTCCAACGTTTGGCCTGCACGTCCAACTCGCGCAGCTGTGGACGCAGGATCGCGGCGCGCAGATTGTCCATACGGCCCGAAATATTCGGCGTTTCGTATTTGATCTGCGCGAATGTTTCGACAGGCGGTGCGGCGCGGTGCTTTTCAAACAGCATATAGCTACCCGACAACATGATTGCGCGGGCCATACCTGTGGCATCATCAGAAATCAGCAAACCGCCCTCGCCCGAATTCACATGCTTATAGGTCTGGGTAGAATAACAGCCAAACTTGCCCCAGCGGCCCGAAGAGATGCCATCCCAAGATGCACCCATCGTATGCGCACAATCTTCGACCACCGTGACCCCAGCCGCATTACACATATCCATCAGCAGATTCATATCGCAGATATGCCCGCGCATGTGTGACAATAGCAGAATCGACGCCTGATCCAGCTTGCTGGCCAGATCATCCAGATCGATCACCAGATCTTCTGTCACGCCGACAAACACAGGCGCTGCACCCACAGCGGCAATCGCACCGGGCACAGGGGCCAGCGTAAATGCGTTGGTCAAAACCTTATCGCCATGACCAACCCCGCAAGCCCGCAACGCGGTGGTCATTGCATAACCACCAGACGCCACAGCCAAACAATAGGCCGCGCCGGTTTGGGCGGCGAACTCTTCCTCTAGCAAAGCGGCTTCGGCAATTTCATCGCCAGCAATATTGTAACGGTGCAAGCGCCCATGCTGCATCACGGCTAATGCCGCATCAATGCCCGCTTGCGGGATGGTTTCTTGCTGGGTGAAGCTGCCTGTGAATCTCTCTGTCATAGTCCGGACAGTGGGCGGGCAATTATGCCCCGTCAACAATGATTATGGATCGCCGATCAAACGACGAACTTCACCCATCAATTCGGCGTAGCTGTTGATCAAGCCTTCGGGGTTTAACGCCGACATATCCTCGCCAGACGGCCCAAAGGTCACAAGGATAGACGGAACGCCCGCGTTTTTGGATGTATCGCGATCGGTCAAAGTGTCGCCAACAAGCAAACATCTGCCGATATCACCGCCAGCACGACGCACGGTTTCGAACAGGTGTTCCGGGTCAGGCTTGCGCACAGGTAACGTATCGGCCCCTAGAAGCGCGGCGAATTCATCGCGCACACCAAGGCTTGTCATCAAAGTCTGCGCAAGGCCTTCGGGCTTATTGGTGCAAATCGCGACCTTATAACCGGCGGCCTTTAATGCGCGAACGGCCTCCATCGCGCCATCATAAAGATATGTGTGGGTGTCAATTGCACGGGCATAAGCCACAAGCAGCGGCTGGTACTGCGCATCGACATGGGTTTCGTCGAAACCAGTCACGCGGCTAAACCCCAATCGCAACATCGCGCGCCCGCCTTTCAACGCGGTGCCTTTGTCATCGGGCCCGAGCAAATCACCCAAACCAAGGTCGCGAAAACAGGCGTTGGCTGCGGCAAGCAGATCGCCACTGGTGTCGGCCAATGTGCCATCAAGATCAAAAACGACGGTGGGCATGCGGGCGGCTCCTTTGGGCGTTATGTCACTCTGTAACGATACGACATGGTAAGTGAACCCCTAACACTTGTGAATATCGCCGCATCAGTTAGAACGCGAACAAAACACATAGGGTAATGTATGACCACAGCATTGATTATTTTGGGCGCTGGCATGGGCACGCGGATGAATTCCGAATTGCCAAAGGTGCTGCACCCCATTGGCGGCGCGCCCTTGATCGTGCACGCCATGCGCGCAGGCGCAGGTCTATCACCAGAAAAAACTGTGATTGTCGCGGGCCATGGGGCTGAGGCCGTAAGCAAAGCAGCCTTGGCCTACGATCCCGACGCGCAGACTGTTCTGCAATCTGAACAACTGGGCACAGCCCACGCAGTGGCCCAAGCACGTGGAGCGCTAAATGGCTTCGATGGCGACGCAGTTGTATTGTACGGCGATACTCCGTTCATCAAACCCGAAACGTTAGAGGCGATGGCAACAGCCCGCGCCAAGCACGACATTATCGTGCTCGGGTTCGAAGCCGCTGATCCTGGCCGCTATGGCCGGTTGATCACGGATGGTCAAATGCTTGAACGGATCGTAGAGTTTAAAGACGCATCGGATGAAGAACGCGCCGTAACACTATGCAATAGCGGCGTTATAATGGCGAGTTCAAAAACGCTGTTTGAGCTTATCGACGCGGTTGGGAACGACAACGCATCCGGCGAGTTCTACCTGACCGACATCATCGGCATTGGCCGAGATAAGGGGCTGTCCGCCACTGTGGTCGCTTGTGATGAGGCCGAAACGCTGGGCGTGAATTCTCGGGCAGAGCTCATCGCGGCAGAAGCCGATTTTCAAGCCCGCGCCCGTGTGGCCGCCATTGACGATGGTGTGACATTGCTTGCGCCTGAAACTGCTTTTTTTGCTTACGACACCGTGCTCGGCCGCGATGCTGTTATTGAACAAAATGTTGTGTTCGGGCCAAATGTGACGATTGAATCCGGCGCCACAATTCGCGCGTTTTCCCATCTGGAAGGGTGTCATGTGGCCCAAGGCGCCATTGTTGGCCCCTACGCCCGCCTGCGCCCGGGTACGGAGCTTCAAGAAAAAACCAAGGTCGGGAATTTCGTCGAAATCAAGAATACAGTCGTCGCCGAAGGCGCCAAGGTGAACCACCTGACCTATGTCGGTGACGCGGACGTTGGGCCGCGCGCAAACATCGGCGCTGGCACGGTTACATGCAATTACGACGGTGTGTTCAAACATCACACATCAATTGGTGCGGATGCATTCATCGGTTCTGGCACCATGCTGGTGGCCCCCGTTAAAGTCGGCCAAGATGCCATGACAGGCAGTGGGTCTGTGATCACCAAGGACGTCCCTGCTGGGGACTTAGGTGTTGGGCGGGCCCGCCAAGAGAATAAAACAGGCTTTGCTGTAAAAATGTTCGAAAAGTTAAAGTCTGCGAAGAAAAAACTTGGAAAAGGATCGTGAAATGTGCGGAATTGTAGGGGTCCTAGGAAAACACGAAGCAGCGCCAATTCTGGTTAAAGCGTTGAAACGGCTAGAATACCGCGGTTATGACAGTGCGGGTATTGCCACGATTAACGATAAGAAACTGGATCGTCGTCGCGCCATCGGGAAGCTTGTGAACCTGTCCGACATGCTCGTGCACAACCCGCTGGCTGGAAAATCCGGTATCGGCCACACCCGCTGGGCGACCCACGGCGTGCCGAACGTCAAAAATGCCCACCCCCATAAGGCGGGTGGCGTGGCAGTTGTGCATAACGGCATTATCGAAAACTTCCGCGAATTGCGTGAATTTTTGGCCGAACACAACATTTCCTATCAAACCGATACGGATACCGAAACCATCGCCCTCATGGCACAGTATTTCCGCGACCAAGGCATGTCACCTGTGGACGCCGCTCAGTCTACCATTTCCCGCCTCGAAGGCGCATATGCCCTGTGTTTCCTGTTCGATGGTGAAGACGACCTGCTGATCGCAGCGCGCAAAGGGTCCCCTTTGGCGATTGGTCACGGTGATGGCGAAATGTTCGTTGGATCCGATGCCATTGCACTGGCCCCGATGACCGACCAAGTCACCTATCTCGAAGAAGGTGATTGGGCCGTGATCACCCGTGAAACCATAGGCATCCGCAACGCAGAAGGTCAGCTTGCCAACCGCGACCGGCGTACGATCATCATTAACCCGACCTCTTCCGACAAAGGCGGCTATAAGCACTTTATGGCCAAGGAAATCGCCGAACAGCCGACCGTTTTGCAAGGGGCTTTGGCTCATTACATCGACCAAGATGCCACGTCAGTGACCTTGCCTGATCCCGGCATTGATTTCACCAAAATCGAGCGCTTGACAATGGTCGCATGCGGCACGGCGTTTTATGCCTGCATGGTCGCGAAATGTTGGTTCGAGCAGATCGCCCGCATCCCCGTCGAAATCGATGTCGCATCCGAATTCCGTTACCGCGAACCACCCGTTACCAAAGGCACAGCCGCCCTCTTCGTCAGCCAATCTGGCGAGACAGCCGATACACTGGCTGCGTTGCGGTATATGCAAGGCAAAGCCGACAAGATCCTGTCCGTCGTCAACGTGCCCGAAAGCTCAATCTCGCGCGAAAGCGACTTGGCCCTGCCCATTCTGGCGGGCGCCGAAATCGGTGTTGCGTCCACCAAAGCGTTCACTTGCCAATTGACCACCCTTGCCCTGTTGGCCTTAAAAGCAGCCAAAGACATGGGGCAGATCACGGAAGCGGAATTGGCACAAAAGCTTGGCGCGCTACGCGCTATGCCCGGTGTCATCAACACCGGATTGGCCATCGAAGAGAAGTGCAAGGCGGTTGCGACCGAATTGGCCGAAGCCCGCGACATTCTTTTCCTCGGCCGCGGCGCGATGTATCCACTCGCCCATGAGGGCGCACTAAAACTCAAAGAAATCAGCTACATCCACGCCGAAGCTTACGCATCAGGTGAACTTAAGCACGGGCCAATCGCATTGGTCGACCACCACGTCCCGATCATCGTCATGGCCCCGCGTGATGCATTGTTTGAAAAAACTGTTTCCAACATGCAAGAGGTCATGGCGCGTGGTGGACAAGTGCTTTTGATTACAGACCAAAAAGGCGCGGCTGAAGCATCCGAAGGCGTTTGGGACACGATCATCATGCCAGAAATCGATGAAATGTTGGCCCCTATCCTTTACGCTATTCCGGCCCAATTGATCGCTTATTACACGGCCATCGCCAAGGGCACAGATGTCGACCAACCGCGTAACCTTGCCAAGTCTGTGACCGTCGAGTGACCGCGGCTGAGGCGCTGGCCCAACTGCCAGCCGACCCCGCACGCGCGGCCGAAATGCCCGCCTATCACAAGGCAGAGCGGACCTACTTAGGCACGTCAAACGCCGACGTCGATGCGGCAGTCAAACGCTGGCGTGATGCGCTGGATATTGATGCGCGACTAGAACTGGCGTCTGGGCTTTGGGACAGCAATGTACATGAGGGCCGTGTCGCAGCGGCCAAGTTGCTGAACCAAGCCCGCATTCGTCCCGACGACACCCCGGCATGGGAGTTGATCACATCATGGGTGCCACAATTCGACAGTCGCGTGATTGCCGATTTGGTTGCGGTTGCAGGGGCCAAACGGCTGGTCGCCGACCCTGACAGGATCCGGTATCTGGGCGCTTGGGTTGAGGATGAACATATGTGGACCCGCCGCGCGGTGTTCATGATGACCCTCCCATGGACCAAGCAAAACCACCCCAAACCCGCAGAGCTTGCGATGCGTGATCTCGTTATGGGCTGGGCGGCGCAACTCGTCGATGATCACGACTTCATGATCCAAACGGCGATTGCCGGATGGCTGCGTGATCTATCCAAACACGACCATGACCGTGTTGCGCAGTTCATTGATCTTCACGGCGAGCTTATGAAGAAATTCGCCGTGAAAGAAGCCAGCCGCAACCTGGGCTAGTCTTTGTAAACCGTCAATTCCAACAGACCTGTCAGCGGCGCGTCCAACAGACGCATGGCTGGCAGGCTGATCTGGCTGCCTGATCCGGCTTCACCGCCCGACGGCCGCAGCTCGAGATTTACGGACTTCCCTTTGTATTCCACACGGCCTGCGAGCAATTCAGTCACCAATGGCGTTTTCAACCATATCCCAGGATCGGCCGGTGATCCAAGTGTGGCAATCGTAGTGCCCAGGCGGGTTTCGCCCTCTGGCTCTGGCGCGGCGGTTGCCTCTGCGCGGTCTTCGGCGGTGGTGGTATCAAACTGTTCGACAGTGCGCGCTTCACGAGGGGGCGGTGGCGGCGGTGTGGGGTCAAGCGTTTCCACCACAGGCGGCGGCGCGACAGCTTCGATGACGGGCGCCTCTGGCGTGATAGTTTCTGGATTGAAAAAAGATTGGAATTGCTGGGACGTGCAGCCAGCAAGGACAAAGGCGGGGAACAAGACAACATATTTCATGTTCGTGACCGTATTGTGCGTTATCGTTGGGTGCAAGGTCGTCTGCACACCTTGCGCAGCCTTTCGCCCCCGCCTAGGTTCAGACCATGACGACACCCTTGATTGACCCCTTCGCCCGCACCATTGACTACCTGCGCGTCTCTGTCACGGACCGCTGCGATTTTCGTTGTGTGTACTGTATGTCTGAAAACATGACGTTCCTGCCCAAAAAGGAACTGCTCACGCTCGAAGAGCTGGACCGCATGTGTTCGGCCTTTATCCGCATGGGCGTGAAGAAATTGCGTATCACCGGCGGCGAGCCATTGGTCCGGCGCGGCATCATGACGTTTTTTGAAACCATGTCGCGGCATCTAAAATCCGGCGATCTGGAAGAGCTGACACTGACCACAAATGGCAGTCAGCTGGAAAAATACGCCGATCAATTGGCCGCGTTGGGCATCAAACGGATCAACGTGTCGCTTGATACTCTCGACGAAGAGAAATTTGCCCGCGTCACCCGCTGGGGTCGCCTGCCCCAAGTGTTGCGCGGCATTGCCGCCGCCCAAGCGGCTGGCATTCGCGTAAAAATCAACGCCGTGGCGCTGAAGGATTTCAACGAAGAAGAGCTGTTTACGCTGACAGATTGGGCCGCTTCCCAAGATATCGACATGACGTTCATCGAGGTCATGCCCATGGGCGATCTAGGGAACGAGGACCGGATCGGGCAATATTGGTCGCTCAAAGATCTGCGTGCACAGCTAGAGACCCGCAGCACCCTGACCGACCTGCCAGACCGCACCGGCGGGCCTGCGCGTTATGTGCGTGTGGATGCAACAGGCCAAAAAATCGGGTTTATCACCCCGCTGTCTCATAATTTTTGCGAAAGCTGTAACCGCGTGCGGATCACCTGCACTGGCGAGATTTACACCTGTCTGGGTCAAGAAGGCCATTCCGACCTGCGCGGCCCCTTACGCGCATCAGAGAACGACCAAGTGCTCGAAGACGCCATCCGCCACGCGATCACGCTGAAACCCAAAGGCCACGATTTCGACTATTCACGCCAGCAGGTTGATGGACAGGTTAGCCGGCATATGAGCCATACGGGTGGGTAGTCGTGTGTCCGCTATGCGGACTTTGCCGTCATTCAAATAGACCAAGACAATGATCGCTTCTTGCTCGAGACGCACAGTCAAAATCAGCGCCGCCATATTGCGCTACCGGATTGATACGCGTTCCCCAAGCCTAACCGCGCTCGCGAACTCTAGCCGTTATCGCGTCAGCGATGTCATTCAGAAGATCTTCAAGTTCAACCGCTTTCGTTTGATCTGGTACAAAATCAAGATGCGACACGAATTCTGAACCAGCCCCCTCAATTAAGGTTGCTGAAATTCGTTTGGCCAGCGACTGATCAGCAGGAAGATAGTGCGGAATGATATCCTTTTCTTTCTCCCAATCTAACAGTGTTACAAAACAAGTCTTTGGCGTCAGCGGAACCATCATCCGCAAACCATCTCCGAAATCCCTGCTTATACTAAATCGGTCCGGTAGAACGAAGACGGGCTGCTCCGCCTCCACGATTGCCCAGCGACTCCACATGATTGGCCGAGCAAATCGGTCGTAAAACTCATTGTTTTGAAACAGCGTTTCATATGCGCGACTTACCATTGTCGGATCGTCTCCATGACCGCTTTCAGCGATTACGGGAGCGAGGGCTTTTGTGATTCCTTCAATGACGTCCGGGTTTCGCAGCATCTGGATAATCAGAAAGCCAACGAATGAACTTCTTTGCGGATCGTTTAGAGGACGCATGTCAAGAAGCATTTGGATTGGCTGCGTGGCATCCCCTGCTAGCAAGCTGAAGTATGCCTCAAGTTCATCGCTATAGAGGCCTTCGCGATATCCCCATTGTCCAAAGCTTCTTGACGACGATGTCCAACCCTCCTCTGTGGGTCTCCATCGCAGAATTTTGCCGTCGGTAGCCCAGTTCGTTTTCAAAAATGACTTGGGGATAAAATGATTTTTCCCGACTGGCTTAACGGCAAGCTTTGATTTTCTAGGGGTCTTTTCACGTTCAAAAGCCTTTGCCGACTTTGGTTTCCAGCGTTCGTCCGTGACCTTTTTCCATATATTATTATAGGCTATTTGAGCTGTCCTTGAAATTATTTCAGCTCCGTTCGGACCAAGACAGGCTTCTCGGACCAAGACAGGCTTCTCGCTCTTCATCAGGATTAATGGTGTTTAGAGGCCTATTGTTAATGCGCCGTTCCACAACGCGTTCTCCTAGCCAAATTTGGAGGCGTGCAAGTTCCAAAGTCATTTCACCGCGTATATTGATGTGGGGCTCAAATTCAGTAGAGTTCGCTAACCCCATCAGTTCCAGAGTTATCCTGTGAACAACTTCATCCCAAATGTGCGCAAGCGGAAAGACAACCTGATCCGAGAGAAGTGGTCGGTGCTTTCTCACAACGCTTAGGCAATGTGGAATCTTTTTTGGTATGAATATATTAGGATCTAGCTGCCAGCGCGGAGTAATTGAACCTTTTCTCACTGAGAAGTGACCTTTATTATTTGTACCGGACCGACTTTTCCAAATGTTAGACAATACCGAGTTTCGCGCCAAGGCTACTCTCGTATCTATTTGCGCCAGTAGGTTTAGAGGGCGTTCTGTTTACATTGCTGCCGTTCATCGAATGCGCAGCATTCGATGAAAATGGGCTCGAAGCCAACTTTTGCTCCAACCCCATCAACAATCACCCCACCGGCATTCGTTCCTCTACGATCCCCGCCCACCAGCTACAGCCAGCCGGAATGGCCTCATCCTCGAAGTTATATTCTGGGTGGTGCACAGCTGCCGTGTCGCCGTTGCCCACAAGTATATAGGCACCGGGGCGTTCTTCGAGCATATAGGCGAAATCTTCGCCGCCCATGATCAATGGCGCCTCGTCACATGCGCCTGCCACTTTGGATGCGACTGCGGCTGCGAAATCGGTTTGCTCGGGGTGGTTCACCATGCAGGGATAGCCGTGGTAATATTTCACCTCTGCCACTGCACCAAAGGTTTTAGAGACGGATGTGGCGATATCGATCAGGCGCTCTTCGGCATAGGCGCGCAGGTCTTTTGACAGGGTGCGGATCGTGCCTTTCAAATGGGTCCGTTGGGCGATGACGTTGAATGCCTTGGACGAGCTTTCAATAGATGTGACGGAGACCACAACCTGATCCACAGGGTCCGCGTTCCGGCTGGCGATGGTTTGCAAGGCGGTGACCGTATGGGCCGCGACAACAATGCTATCGACGGTTTCTTGGGGCTTGGCTGCGTGGCCACCCTTCCCTTCGATAATGATCTCAAACTGATCCGTGGCCGCAAAAAAGGCACCGGGCCGGATCGCAAAAGACCCCACAGGACGCCCAGGCCAATTGTGCATGCCGTAAACTTCTTGGATGCCGAATTTGTCCATCATGCCGTCTTCACACATCTCGCGCCCACCGCCGCCGCCCTCTTCGGCGGGTTGGAATATCACGACAACTGTGCCGTCGAAATTACGGGTTTCTGATAGGTATTTCGCAGCCCCCAGCAGCATCGCCGTGTGCCCGTCATGCCCGCAAGCATGCATCGCCCCATCGGTCTTGGACGCATAATCCAGCCCTGTCGCCTCGTGGATCGGCAATGCGTCCATGTCGGCGCGCAGGCCGATGACCTTGCCCGATGTGTTGGTCTTGCCTTTGATCACACCCACAACACCCGTGCGCCCGATACCCGTTTCAATCGTGTCACACCCGAATTCTGCAAGCTTTTCCGCGACGATTGCCGACGTCCGGTGCGTTTCAAATAGAATTTCCGGATGTTCGTGCAGGTCGCGCCGCCATGCAGTGATTTCGGGCAGAAGTTCGGCAAAACGATTTTTAACAGGCATGACAGTAGCTCCGATGGAATGGGAATTTCTTTCAACCTGATCCAGCCCCGCAAGAGTTGCAAGTAGGTCTAGAGGTTCGGCCCCAAGATCAGCTTTGATCCATCTGTGAACCGGCCAAACCGGAACCGGTCCATGTTATAGCCCGCAGGTTCACCGCGCACGATCCGCGCTACGATCCTTCCAAATGCAGGACCAATCCCAAACCCATGCCCGCACATGCCCGTCGCAATCGTCAGCCCGTCTAATGGCGCACGGTCAACAACGGGCACCACGTCGGGCATCGTGTCAATCATACCCGCCCATGATGTCTTGATCTTAACCTCGCCCAATGCGGGGAACGTGGCCGCGAAATCGCGGGCCAGTTTCGCAATCTTGGCCTTGTTTGGCGCGGGGTTCAGGATGCGGTTACGCTCGAACGGCGACACTTCGTCCGCGGCCCAGCTACGCGGTGTGCCCCACGCATCAGGAAAGCCCTTTGGTGCGGCGGGGAGCAACCGCGTGCCGAGCGGATCGGCCAAAAGCGCCTTGGCATAACCGCCCAACGCACGGAACGCATCAGGTCCGACATAAAGCTCGTGAAACCCTGAAGGCGCGAGCGTATAGCCCCCATCGGCACGCCTGCGAAAGGCGAGCCTGTCATCCACAGCGCCGCCTTCATGCACTTGTGGCAATGGGACCGTTGCCGCCACCGTTGCCCGCACGGAAAGCTGCGGAATGGTGATGCCGTGGCGGCGCAAAAACAGTTGTGACCACGCCCCGCCAGCGAGCACCACCTCGGGCGCATTGATCGGCCCAAGCTCTGTCACCACACCAGTGACCCGCCCTGCAGAAATAACCAAACTGCGCACCGCACAGTTTTCCACGATCACGACACCATCGCGCACTGTAGCGCGCGCAATGGCGGGCAAGGCGATCCAAGGTTCGGCCTTCATATCCGATGCTGTGTGCAAAGCGCCGGCCCAACCCGTCGTCGCCTGCGGGAGCAAATCAGCAGTTTGTTTTTCCGTCAGAATGACGCTATCCAACCCATGATCTTTGGCATGAGGAAGCCATTCTTCATAGCGGCCAATCTCGTCCGTTTTCGCGGCCAGATAAGTCACGCCGCATTGGCGCAGACCAAGATCTTCGGGAATGTCGGCGGCCATTTGACGCCACATTGCTGCCGCTTCTGCCATGATCGGCAGTTCTGCCGCATCACGCCCTTGCGATCTGATCCAGCCCCAATTGCGCGAAGATTGCTCGCCTGCCACACGCCCCTTTTCCAACACCGCGACACGCAAGCCGGATTTTGCAAGCTCCCACGCGGTCATCACACCAATGATCCCCGCCCCGATAACAACCACATCGGTGTCGGACGGCAGATTAGGCTGATGTTCTGGGGGCATTTTCACTGAAAATGGAAAGGTCATTGGGCAAGTTCCGCTATGAGCCGATGAATGAATGCCTCGCCCTGTGCGAATTGATCCACGGTGATGAATTCATTGGGCTGATGGGCTTGGGCGATATTGCCGGGGCCACAAATCACGGCGGAATAGCCGCGTTCTTGGAATTGCCCCGCTTCGGTCCCGTAACTCACAACATGGGTGCCATTGTCACCGGTCAACCGTCGCGCCAATTCCTCGGCGGACCCCATGTTCTCCGGGACCAAACCAGGTAGGTTGAAAAACGGGGTGGCGTCGATGCCGGTCTCTGGACGGATGGCCTGCATTTCGGCCTCAATCTCTGCAATCTTGTCCATAACGCGGGCTTTCCATGCCGCGACACTATCACCGGGCACCACGCGGATATCAAAACTGAAATGGCAGTCTTTGGCCGTGATGTTATTGGCTGTGCCGCCACTGATGACGCCACAATGCAACGTCGTATAGGGCGGATCGAACGGCGCGTTCACCTTTGAAGGGGTGGCAACCGCGTTTTGGGCATTCACTTGGTTCGCCCAATCGATCAGTTTTGCGCCCATCATAATCGCGCTGACGCCGGTATAGGCCAGCGATGAATGCACCTCGAAACCGCGCACGTGGATTTGCCATCCCATGCTCCCCTTATGGCCAGTCACCACTTGCATCATCGATGGTTCGCCCACGATCACAGTGTCCGCGCGGGGCATCCCATGGCTGACCATATGGTCGATCATGGGCGGCGCACCAAGACAGCCGACCTCTTCGTCATAAGACAAGGCAATTTGCAACGGGCGTTTGATATCGGCCTTGATCGCCAAGGGCACGGCGCACAGCGCCAGTGCGTCAAACCCCTTCATATCACAGGTGCCGCGCCCATATATTTTGCCGTCAATTTCTGTGGCCGCAAACGGATCCGTGTCCCATGCTTGCCCGTCAACGGGCACAACATCCGTGTGACCAGACAACACGACACCCCCGTCGACTTGAGGGCCGATATGGGCATAAAGCGCGGCCTTGGTCCCATCCTCATTGGGAACACGCACAGACCTCACGCCGTGGCTATCCAAATAAGCCTCGACCCAGTCAATCAGGTCCAGATTACTGTCACGGCTGACCGTTGGAAAGCTGATCAGTTTTTCCATTAATGCGCGCGCCGTCAGGTCCATCGGGATGTTCTCTTTGTCATTGGAAACAGCTTGTGTGTTGAACATTGCTGCATTCGACATCGGACGCAAACAGGAAAAACTTACGACCCACGTATTCGCGGGTTTTAGTGAAGCTTGCGCTGAATATGGCGCAACGCCAGCCAGACACCGAGCACCACGCAAGGGGTCACAATCGCGGCCAGTGTTGTTTTCCCGACCCCCAACGGCCCAAGCACATAAAGCGCAAGGTTTACTGCGTAATAGCTGATCGCGACGACGGACAGGCCTTCGACAGTGCGTTGCAACCGCAATTGCGTATCAGCGCGGTCATTCATCGCGGACAGCAATGATTGGTTCTGCGCGGACCGTTCCACATCAACACGGGTCCGCAACAGATCAGACGCGCGGGCAGCACGGTCCGTCAATCCTTGCAAGCGCGCGCCTGTCGATTGCACGGTGCGCATGGCCGGATCAAAGCGACGCATCATGAATTCGGCCCATGTTTGACGGCCAAAGAAACGGGTTTCACGCAAGATTTCGATACGCTGGTTCACGATGGCCTCATACGCGCGCGTTGCCCCAAACCGGAAAGAAGACTGCGCCACCGCTTGTTCCAAGCCTGCAGAGGTTTCAAGCAATTGGCTAAGCGTTGCGTCCGATTGATGGTCCCCGTTCAACTTTGCCACGAGTTCCGTCAGCTGTGCATCAAGCTGCGCCAGTTCGCGCCCCATCTCGCGCGCCTGCGCAAGGCCCAGCATCGCCATCGCCCGATAGGTTTCAATTTCGCATAGACGCTGCACCACCCGCCCGATCCGGCGCTGCCCTGTGGCTTGACGGGCAAAAACGGCCATCCGCATATGACCGCCGCTGTCGATACGAAAATCAGAAGCCACAACCAAATCGTCTTCAAGAACCCGCGAAATGGCGAGGCTTTCTGCCGCGAACCATGCCTGTGCCTGTTGCAGGATTTCGTCGTCGGCATCACTGTTGTCCACGCGGATCACAGCACTTGCCAGCCGCACAGCTGCGCCCGCTTTCAGCCACTTTGCACTGAACATATCCGCGATGCCATCAAACCCGTCCTGCCCGTCCGCTTCATCAAACAACGTGTAGGTTACAAACTCCGTATGGCTTTCCCACTTAAGAAAGCGGTTTCCAAGCGGACCAGAGTAATGGGTCATTTCAGGGTCCGGATGCGCCGCCCCGAATTCGTCAAGCAGCGCACAAAGATGGGCACGATCATTGCCATCAGATGACATCGCCAAATAGGCCACGCGTGCAGGCGCACCGATTTTGGGAAACGGTCGCGCATGAAGCTCTTCGGCCATGGCTTGCCGTGATGGGTGGTCAATAAGAATGGGCATCTGCTCGTCCAACATGTCGTTTCACACGACCATAGCCGAACACAAACTCCAGTAAATGCATTATTAACAATAAGTTATAAGAATACCACTGTATACATTTTGCGGCTGTCTGTCGCGATGAATTGCCTCTTGTTGCTCTGCCCGTTAAACCCCCAATATGTCACAGCTTATTTTGCTTAATAAACCTTTTGGCGTATTGTCCCAGTTCACGGACACCAAAAGCCCGACAGCGCGCCCGACTTTGTCGGCCTATGTAGACGTGCCGCATGTCTACCCCGCTGGCCGGCTGGACCGCGATAGCGAAGGGTTGTTGTTGTTAACGGATGACGGCACATTGCAAGCTAAGATTGCTGATCCGAAACACAAGATGTCAAAGACCTATCTCGTACAGGTCGAAGGCGCGCCCTCGGACGGCGATCTTCAGCCATTACGCGATGGTGTCACGCTGAAAGACGGGCCAACCCGTCCCGCCAAGGTGCGTCTGATTGATGCACCCGAACTGTGGGATCGAAATCCGCCCGTGCGGTTTCGAAAATCCGTACCGGATACTTGGATAGAGATTACAATTTCTGAGGGCCGTAACCGCCAAGTGCGCCGCATGACCGCCCATATCGGGTTCCCAACACTGCGCCTTGTGCGCTGGCGAATTGGAAATTGGACATTGGACGGGATTAAAAGCGGGGCTTGGGTGCGCGGTTAAGGCTGCACAACCGGCCCGCCAATCGCCACGAAGAGCGGGATATCAGTGCCATCCAGCTCTGCGACACCTTCGTTATCCTCTGCATAAATGCCGCGGATCTGAATTTCGGCATCGGGATTTGTGCCAACAAATTGGCCATCCAATTGCCCGCTTAGCGCATAAGTCCCGTAGGGAATTGTCACATCACCCGCGTAATCAGCGGACCAATCATTGTCGCGCACGCCACCGATGGAACTATTCTGGCCACCGATCTCAATCTCACCGGTAACGTCAAAAGTGTTGGCGCCAGTCGCACTAATGCCATCGGCCCCCTGTAGATTCGTGACACTGCCCGTCATGGTCCCCGCATCGAAATCCGCGATCATTTCAGCATCACCGTAAATCAGGATGTTGTCACTAGTGCTTGCCAATTCAGGGTCGATGAACACACGCGCCGCGCCGTCAAAGCTGGCTGTGCCGCCTTGGGGCAAACTCGCTGGGATCGTGCCCGGCAAGTCGTCGAAATCTGAACGTATGCCAAAGTTGGCATCTGCAATATCTTTGAAATCCAATGCGTCAATCACATCGGAAATCGCCCCACAGGATGCAACAGTCATCAGGATCGAAAGAATCGAAATTGTGCGCGTTTTGATCATTTGTGCGGCCCTCTTCGCTAAGGTTATTGGACCTTGATCGGTCGGATTGTGCAAGTGGCAAAAGGACCCGAGATTACGTGCGGAACCGTCTTTGTTTTTGTTGTCATTGGTGGTGAAGCATGGAAGCCCTACAACCTACACAAGTCAATTGTTGGTGCCGATGATCAACATCGGGGCAGGAACCTCTTCGATATTCCCATTGATCGCGGCATAACCTTCGGGGCTGGTCCCAACGAGCCCTTTGACAACACTTTGCCCTGCTTGCGGGTTTAAGCGCGTCCCGCGAAAATCGCCCAGCAACGTGCCGCCAACTGTATAGGTGTCGCCCTGAATTTCCAAATCCCCGCTGTAGTCGGCAAGCCACTGGTTGGGTCGGTCTAGGAGGTTATCGTCAGGATCAACACCGATCAGCGACTGCTCGCCCCCAATTTCGACGGTACCTTCGACATTAACCACGTCAAAGTTCGTGTCCGAGACGAAATTTGTACCAGCTTCCAGATTTGTCACCTCACCCGTCAAAGTAGCGGCCTGAAAATCTGCCGTGATTTCCGCGTCTCCGATCACGAAGATATCCTGACTTTCGTCGTTCTCGTCGGGCAGAATGACAATGACGGCTGATCCTTCAAATTCGGCCACGCCATTTGATGGCATTGCAGTGAATCTTGTGCCCGGCGTATCAATCAGACTGGCGGCTTGCGCATCAATCGCCAAAATATCCTCTTCGAAACGCTCTTGCGCACTTTTTACTGTCCCGCCGCCACAAGCGGCAACGCAGGTGACAATCGCCGTAGATAAAGTGAGTTTCATTATAATAGCCATCAATTTACTCCGCGTAATCAAGCAGTCTCTATCGCAATTCCATAAAATCGAATTCCGGCGAAAATTAGTCTAAAATAAAAAAAGGGGTCCCACCAGACATGGCGGAACCCCAATTCTCTTAGATTAAGATAAGTTAATCGATTTTAGGCAGCAACTCATCCAAAGACTTCTTCGCATCCCCATAGAACATACGCGTGTTGTCCTTGAAAAACAGCGGGTTTTCGATGCCGGAATAGCCGGTACCTTGGCCACGCTTGGACACAAACACTTGTTTCGCTTTCCAGCATTCCAGAACCGGCATGCCTGCGATTGGGCTGTTCGGATCATCTTGGGCTGCGGGGTTCACGATGTCATTGGACCCGATCACAATGGCGACATCCGTATCAGGAAAATCATCATTGATCTCTTCCATCTCCATCACGATGTCATAGGGCACTTTGGCCTCTGCCAAGAGCACGTTCATGTGACCCGGCAAACGCCCAGCAACAGGGTGGATTGCAAATCGCACGTTTTTGCCTTGCGCGCGAAGTTTACGAACCAGTTCCGCTACAGAGGCCTGCGCCTGCGCCACAGCCATCCCGTAACCCGGAATGATCACAACGCTGTCGGCCTCGTTCAGCGCGGTTGCAACACCGTCTGCATCAATCGCGACTTGCTCGCCTTCAACAGCCATCTGTTCGCCTGCAGGGCCGCCAAAGCCACCCAAGATCACGCTGATAAAAGACCGGTTCATGGCCTTACACATGATGTATGACAAGATCGCGCCAGACGAGCCGACCAATGCACCAACCACGATCAACAGGTCGTTCCCAAGGGAAAAGCCGATCGCCGCTGCTGCCCAGCCAGAATAGCTGTTGAGCATGGATACAACCACAGGCATATCCGCCCCGCCAATGCCCATGATCAGGTGATACCCGATGAACAATGCGGCCAAGGTCATGATGAACAGCGGGAAGAAACCACCAGAGTTGAAATACCAGATCAGCGTTAGCACAGCGATAGCCGCTGCTGCGATATTGAGCAGGTGACCACCCGGCAATTTTGTTGCCGCACTGTCAACTTTTCCCGCGAGCTTGCCATAAGCAATCACCGATCCGGTAAAAGTGATGGCACCAATGAAGATGCCCAAGAACAGCTCAACCCGCAGGATGTTCACCTCTACGACTGACTTTTTCGCGATCATTGTAGCAAAGGTGCCAAGATCGCCGCCCGCCGCCGCATTGCCAATTTCAAAATGCGCGATGAAGCCAACAAAGACCGCCGCCAGACCGACGAGCGAATGCATCGCCGCGACCAGTTCCGGCATTTGCGTCATCTGCACCTTTGTCGCCAATTGGTAGCCGATGACGCCGCCACCCGCGATCAAGATCAGTGACCAGAACCAAAGCCCAGCCCCCGGCCCCATGAGCGTTGCGAGTACAGCCAAGGCCATGCCTGCAATGCCGTACCATACGGCCCGTTTTGCGCTTTCTTGCCCTGACAAACCGCCCAAGGACAGAATGAAAAGAACCGCTGCGACCACATAAGCCGCTGTTGTGAAACCAAATTCCATTGTTCAGTCCCCCTTAAGATTTCTGGAACATGGCAAGCATGCGCCGTGTGACGAGGAACCCGCCAAAGATGTTGATACCGGTCATAAAAATCGCGAGCGACGCCAGAAGGATTACAAGGAATGACCCTGATCCAACTTGCACCAATGCGCCCAAAATGATGATCGACGAAATCGCATTGGTCACAGCCATCAATGGTGTGTGCAGCGAATGTGCGACGTTCCAAATGACTTGGAAACCGACAAAAACAGCCAAAACGAACACGATGAAATGCTGCATGAAGCTGGCAGGGGCAACAAGCCCAACCGCCAACAATAATGCCCCACCAGCGGCCAACATGCCGACTTGGGTGACCGTTTGCTTGCGGAAAGCTGCTGTTTCCTCTGCGCGCTTTTCTTCCGCGGTCAGTTCCTTTGGCGCTTCCTTTTTAGGCTGCGCCGCAATCGCCGCGACCTTGGGTGGTGGCGGTGGGAATGTGACGGCGCCCGCATGGGTGATCGTCGCCCCACGGATGACATCGTCGTCCATATCATGGTTCGGATTGCCGTCTTTTTCAGGGGTCAAATCCGCCATCATATGACGGATATTGGTCGCATATAGCGTCGAAGATTGCGCCGCCATGCGGGACGGGAAATCGGTGTAGCCGATGATGGTCACACCGTTGTCGGTCACGATCTTCTCGTCCATAACGGTCAACTTACAGTTGCCACCACGTTCCGCCGCAAGGTCGATGATGACCGAACCGGGCTTCATGCTGTCGACCATATCTTTGGTCCATAGTTCCGGCGCATCGCGCCCGGGGATCAAGGCCGTGGTGATCACGATATCCATGTCCGGTGCAATTTCGCGGAATTTTGCAAGCTGAGCTGCAGCGAACTCTGGCGAAGAAACCGCCGCGTAACCGCCAGTGGCAGCACCATCTGTCTGGTCTTCTTCAAAATCAAGGAACACGAACTCTGCGCCCATGGATTCAACCTGTTCGGCCACTTCGGGCCGCACGTCGAACGCATAAGTGATTGCGCCCAATGATGTGGACGTCCCAATCGCGGCCAAACCAGCAACACCGGCCCCCACGACCAGAACCTTGGCCGGTGGGACCTTGCCCGCAGCCGTGATCTGACCCGTAAAGAAGCGGCCAAAGTTGTTGGATGCCTCGATCACCGCGCGGTAACCCGCGATATTGGCCATCGACGACAACGCATCCATTTTTTGTGCACGCGAAATCCGCGGCACCATATCCATGGCGATGGCCGTCGCGCCCTTGGCGTTGACCGTGCCCATCAGCTTTTCATTTTGCGCCGGGTAGAAGAACGAGATCAGTGTTTGATCATCCCGAAGCCGTTTGGCTTCGGCATCCGATGGCGGGCGGACCTTTGCGACAATATCTGCCGTTTTGAATAACGCTGTGCCGGTTTTCACGACCTCCACGCCAGCGTCACTATAAGCTTTGTCAGAGAAGCCAGCAGCCTCCCCAGCGCCGGATTCGATAACGCAGTCGTATCCTAGCTTTTGCAGGTCCTTGGCGGATGCTGGCGTCATTGCCACGCGATTCTCGCCGTCGAACAGTTCTTTTGGTGTCCCGATTTTCATGGGTTACCCTCCTACGCGATTTTGCAGTGCAGCAAGGGGTAGCCCGCGCAATAATATTACGCAAGCGCAGGACGAGAAGAAACGCAATGTCATACGCTAACAAAGCGCGATTGTTGCCTGTATGGTTGCGCTTCGCAGCAGCACCGCTAGCATGATGCCGAACAATCAAGGAAATCATCGTGGAACACGCAGGTAAACACGCTCTGGTCACTGGCGGTGGCACGGGAATCGGTGCCGATATCGCGGTCGCATTGGCACGGGCGGGTGCACAGGTCACAATCACAGGACGGCGCAGCGCCCCGTTGGACGCGCTTGCCGCCGCGCACGCTAATATCCACGCTTGCGTGATGGACGTGGCGGATGAAACATCTGTGCGGTCGGGGATCACCGCCGCAGCCGATACCCATGGTCCCATCCAAATCTGTATCGCCAATGCGGGCATCGCGGAAGGTGGATCATTTGCAAAAACCAGCCTGACCGACTGGCGGCGGACGATGGCCACCAATCTCGACGGCGTGTTTCTAACCCTGCAATCAGCCATGGCCACTCTGCCCGTCGACATGCCTGCGCGCATGATCGTCATCAGCTCGATCGCAGGCGTGCGCGGCCTCAAGGGGGCGATCCCCTATACGGTTACCAAGCATGGGGTCATCGGCTTGATCCGTGGCCTGTCAGAGGAATACATGCGCGGCCCGATCACCTTTAATGCCATCTGCCCCGGCTATGTGAACACCGACATTGTGCGCGCCCAAATCCCTGCCCTCATGAAACGGCGCGACATAGATGAAGCCGCTGCCGAGGCAATTTTTGCACAGGGGAACCGGCACGGCGCATTGCTAGACACAAATGAAATTACATCCGCAGCACTCTGGCTTTGCTCGCACGGCGCGAGGTCGGTAAACGGCCAAACAATTGAAATCGCAGGAGGCCAAGTCTAATGCTCATCACCATCCTTACCCTGATCGTCGCCGTAGTGCATTTTTATTTCCTCTATTTGGAAATGGTCAAATGGGAAGCCCCGCGCACGCGCGCCGTGTTTGGTACGACCGCAGCATTCGCGGCGGAATCCCGCGTGATGGCCGCGAACCAAGGGCTATATAACGGGTTTATCGCTGCGGGCTTGATTGTAGCAATGGTCACCGGCAACGCAGCCATGTCAGTTTACCTGCTGGCATGTGTATCCATTGCAGGCCTTTACGCGGCCTATTGCGGGATCAGGCCCGCCCTTTACGCCCAAACGCTTCCCGCGCTGGCAGCACTGATCGCAGGATGGGTCACCCTTTGACTGATTTCGCCGCGACCAAAGCCATGTTCCATTTGCCCGAAGGGATGATCTACCTCGACGGCAACTCGTTAGGGCCCCTCCCTCGCAATGCGGCTGTGCGCATCGGACAGACCGTTACGGATGAGTGGGGCGATATGCTGATCACTGGCTGGAACAAGGCAGGGTGGATGGCGCAACCTACAGTGCTGGCGGACAGGGTTGGGAAATTGATCGGGGCAGAGGCCGGTCACGTGGTGCTTGGCGACACGCTGTCGATCAAGGTCTATCAAGCCCTCGCTGCCGCTCTCGACCTTTGCGGAGATCGCAAAGTGATCCTCTCTGACACCGGCAACTTCCCCACCGACCTTTACATGGCCGAAGGATTGATCCGCTCATTGGGCCGTGGACATGAACTCCGCACCGTGGCCCCAGATGCGATCATGGACAGGCTGAGTGATGAAATCGGCGTGTTGATGCTGACACAGGTCGACTATCGGACGGGGCGCATGCATGACATGGCCGCAATCACCGCGGCCGCGCAAGCCCACGGGATCATCACAATCTGGGATCTCGCCCATTCCGCGGGCGCCGTCCCCGTTGACCTCAGCGCATGCAATGCCGATTTCGCGGTCGGCTGCACATATAAGTTCCTCAACGGCGGCCCAGGGGCACCCGCCTTCACTTACGTTGCACCGCAACACATCAACACGTTAAACCCCGCGCTCTCTGGCTGGCTCGGGCACGCAGCCCCCTTTGCATTTGAACCAACCTATCAGGCAGGCACCGGGATCGAACGGATGCGCGTCGGCACACCGCCCGTTATCCAAATGGCAGCCCTCGACGCAGCAATGGACATTTGGGACACTGTCGACATGACTGCCGTGCGCAGCCAATGCCTCGCATTGTCCGAAATACTCATATCAGAAGTCTCATCCAGATGCCCCGACCTGCGTTTGGCCTCGCCCACCAATGGGGCCATGCGCGGCAGCCAAGTCTCTTTTCACCACGCTGAAGGCTACGCAATCGTCCAAGCCCTCATCGCGCAAGGTGTTGTCGGCGATTTCCGCGCCCCCGACATCATCCGTTTTGGGATCACGCCACTCTATCTGGACGAGGCAGACATACGTGGCGCGGCAGACATCTTGTGTGACATTATGACAAACCGCACTTGGGACCAGCCACAGTTTAAGATACGGGCCGCAGTGACGTAGGATGGGTTTTAACCCATCACCCTATGGCTCGTGCAGGGCCTCGCGCGACCGATAAAGCGGCTTGGTCAAATACTGCAACACAGTCTTCTCGCCTGTGTGCAATTCAACAGACGCCTGTAAACCCGGCCGAATGGCAATCTTGCTTTGACGCTCATCCAGATTGGCCAAATCGACGGCCAGCGTGACCTTATAATGCGGCGGCACATCTGGGCGACGCTCGTCTTTGAAGGTATCTGCAGAAATAAACTGCACATGACCATCAAGGCTGCCATAAATCGTATAGTCATAGGCACTGAACTTGATCGTTGCCTTTTGACCGGCAATCACATTGGCGATATCTTCGACCTTCACCTGCGCCTCGACAAACAGCTCGTCACCCAAGGGCGTGATCTGCACGATCTCTTCACCAGGGCGGACAACACCGCCAATGGTCGTGATGCCCAGGCTGTTGACGATACCGCGCATCGGGGACGTGATCACTGTGCGCTGCAATTGGTCATTTGCCATCCGCAGGTTCTGCCCCAATTGGGCCAATTCTTGCAGCGTATCAGAATAGGCACTGGCACGTTCCAGCTCTGCTCCGGTCACGATCTCATTATAACGAATTTCCGCATCCGCATGCGCCTTGCGCGCCTTGGTCGTTTCGACCAATGCCACGATTTCGCGTTTCAGCATATCTTCCATCATCGCCAATTCGCGCTCTGTCTCCGCTTTCACGCGGCGGGCACCTTCGACTTTGGATGAATAGTCAGATTGACGCGCATTCAACAACGCGCGCTCTGAAGCAACTATGTTGGGGCTGCGCTCTGCGATCTCGAACGGCACTGTGAAATCAAACGCGCCAGCAATCTCTGCTTCCAAACGGAGGCGACGGATTTCGGCAGCCAAAATCTGATCTTCCAGATCAGCAACAGATGTCTGAAACCCTGTCCCGCGCAAGCGCGCCAGCACATCACCAGGCTGCACGATATCACCTTCGGACACGAGCAGTTCCGCCAAAATGCCGCCTTCAAGGTTTTGAATAATCTGCGGGCGGGACGCGGACACTAATTCGCCATTGGCCCGCACGATTTCATCGATCCACGCGAATTTCGCCCAAGCCAGAAAGATCAGCACAGTCGCACCAACAAGCCAGATTGTCATCGATGGGCCGCGCATACGTCCCGAAAATTCTGCATCAATCGTCGCCATCAACCAGCCGCCTTTTTCTTGTCACGCATATGGGCCAAAACCTGTTCACGCGGCCCGTCCACGGTCAAACGACCGTTTTGTAAAATCATTGTGCGATCTGTCAGCTGCAAAATCGGCACGCGGTGCGTCGCGATAATTGCCGTCCGACCCTTTAGCCAAGTTTCCAAACGGCTGACCAATGTGCTTTCTAATGTCTGATCAAGCGCGGCAGTCGGTTCATCCAACAAGCACACCTTTGGGTCCTGCAACCACAAGCGCGCCCAGCCAATCGACTGGCGCTGCCCGATGGATAGACCTTCGCCGCCGTCGCGGATGTCTAGATCCAGACCTTTGGGATGGTTACGCACAAACGGGCCAAGACCCGCAAAATCAAGCGCGGCCAATAGACGCTCGTCATCACGCTCCAGCAATGTCAGGTTCAGGTTTTCACGCAATGTGCCCGCGAACAGGCGAACTTCTTGCGACAAAAATCCAATGCCACGGCGCAAATCGCGCGCCATAACTTGGCCCATGTCCACACCGTCAATCAACACGCGGCCCGACGTTGGGCGGTGCAGGCCAGACAAGACCTTGAGCAACGTCGATTTACCAGACCCATTGGCACCCAAAATCGCGATATGCTGTCCGGCTTTGATCGTCAGCGCGGGAATATCCAAGGTCGCCCCGTTCTCTTCATCATAGCTATAGCTTAGCTCCCGCAGCTCATAGGCCCCGTTAATCGTCTCGCGGCGCAGATAATTGCGGCCCTCTTCGGTGTCTTGCGGTGCTTCGGCGATTTTGTCCAATGCCTCTAACGCGGCTTTGACGTTTGACCAGCGGGCCAATGTGCCGGCCAGTTGGGTCAACGGGCCAAGTGTGCGGCTTGTCAAAATGCCCACGGCGATGATTGTGCCCACGGTGAACTGGCCTTGGAACACCATAAATGTGCCCACAACCACGGCCGAAACATAGGTCGCCTGCTGCACGCCCTGAGACCAGAACGTGAGGGTTGATGCCAGTTTGCGTTGCTCGGATGTCGCCAATGATGACAAGGCCGTGAATTCGGACCAAAGACGGCGGAAACGGTCTTCGCCGCGCTGTGCTTTGATCGTGTCGGCATCATAGATCGCCTCGTGCAGCAAACGGCTAGATTTGGTCGACGCGCCTTGGGTCGCCATGGTGAGTTCCATCATCTTCTTTTGCATAAAGAATGATGGCAGCACCATCAGGATGCCCCCGATAAACAGCACCCACACCACATTGCCGCCGATCGACGCCACAAGCGCGAGGAACAACACGATGAACGGCAGGTCGGTCAATGACCCGATGGTCGAGGCTGTAAAAAATTCGCGGATCGCGGAAAATTCGCGGACGGCCGCGAAGGTGCCAGACGGTGTCTGCCCCTTTTGGCCGGACTGCATGCCCAGCAATTTGTCCATCAATAGCTCTTGGATCTGCAATTCAATCCGCCGCCCTGCCCCATCCATTAGACGGGCACGTGCGATACGCAAAAACGCCTCGAGCAGCATCGCGAAACCCGCGCCAATCGCCAACACCCACAGGGTTGCCGTGGATTGATGCGGGATCACACGATCGTAGACTTGCAAAGAAAACAGCGCGACAGCCACCGCCAATAAATTGGCGACAAATGACCCCAAAGCCACTTCAAAAATGATCCGGCGGTAGGATTTGATCTTACCCCAGAACCAATGTTCTTGCTGGCCCTTGTTGGCGTGGCGGCGCGTCAATTCATCGACAGCGACATCCGCACGGATGATGTGCCCGGTGAACACAGGCGTGAAGTCGGTAACCGGTACTTCGGCCTGATTGCCCGCTTGCGTGGTGTCATACACCGTTAGCGTGTCGCCCTCTTGGCCCATCACAAGGATCACTTGGCCAGAGGTCATTTCGGCCAAGGCGGGCCAGAGTTTCGCGCTGATTTTGCGCGCCTTCGTTACTTTGGCGACCAAACCCACGCTGGACAATGCGGCGGCGATGGAGTCGGAAGAAAGGTCTTCGCCCGCGTCAGCGGTTAGCCGTTCCAGCAAGTCGGTACGCTGTAGTTCCACCCCCAAAAGCCCCGCATAAAGCGAAGCGATTTCAGCGCGGGCCACGGCCTTTTCAGAAAACCGTGCCGTTGGCGCGGGGGCCTCATTGGCGATTTCGGCGGCGGTGGTCTGGACGGGTTCAATTTTCGTCAGCTTGCCGCCGCGTGTCGCATTCATATCAAAGGACAAAACCGGTCCGGTCATATTTGTTCACCATTTACGAGCGCGCCTTTGAGAGCGGCGATTTTTAACTGTACTCGGATGACCTCGAATTTCAGGCTTGCCGCTTCGCGTTCTGTGCGGACTTTGGTCTCGAATATGCCGACAACATCAGGAACGGCGCGCTGACCTTCCTTTTGCTGGGCTGCGTAAATATCATAGTTTGCTGCGGCTTGGGACGCCAACGTATGGGACTGCACGGCTTGCCGTTGCAACGATGCGAGTTCGGATTCTAGCGCGCGCAAGGACCGGTTCGCGCTTTCACGCACTTGCCCCACACGCGCAGCCGCTGCGGCTTTTTGTGCGTCAGCGGCGCGTAACGATGCGCCTGTCCCAAAGCCAAACCCATTTGCGGACCCCAAATTCAGACCAAAGTCAGAACCGCCCTGCCCGATATTGCCCGCGGCCGTCAGGCTCGGCAGGAAACCGGCGCGCGCTGCCGTGGCTTCGGCGATGGCGCGTGTGCTTTCGGCTTGGGCCTTGAGCACCGACAATGGGGTGACTGCGGCGTTACCATCATTCAGCGGTGATAGGCCAGTCACGCCGTCAAGCGATCCGGCGGACATCGCGCCTAGCTCAGACATCGCGCCCATTGCAGTTTCCTGATCAGACGCCATGTCGGATTGCATCTGGTTCAATTTCTGCTGCACGATTTGCAGGTCAACGCGGGACGACACGCCGCCCTTGACCCGTTCGGACATCACGTATTCGTAGTGGCGCATGCGCTTCATCGCGGCTTGGTTCACATTGGCGCGGGCTGTCGCGGCTTGGGCCGACAAATACAGCTCTAGCGCGGACAAAACGCGGTCGTTTGTGTCTTGAGCCAAGGTGACTGCGGCAACTTCCACGTCGGCGGCAGCGTAATCGCGTTCGGCTTTCTTGCGGCCATTGTCGAACAACACCTGTTCCACGACCAAAGATGATACAACTGCACCAAGCGACGTCAAAGACACCGATGGTCCTAGGGTTGGCAGCCAGTTGTTTGCACGGGCCTCGGCGCGCAGTTTGGCGGCTCGCAAATCAGCTTCGGCAGCGCGCGAATTCGCGGCCAGCACGGCATTTGCAACTTGGGTAAACGGCCCCGCGCCAAGCATGGAACGCCGGTTCAGCAGCCCATTGATAATATCGGATTGGGCGCCGTTTTCCATTGTTGGGTCAAGCACGGCGCTTTGTGTGGCAGGCGCCTGGTCCGCACCACCATCAAACAACCCAAACAGCGCATCTGGCGCGCGGCTGACCGCGTCCATACCTGCATCCATACACCCCGACGCCGTCGAGAGTGCACAAATCAGTGCTGTGAGTTTTATGGTGCTTTGCCGATACACGTTATGCCTAGCCTGCCGGTTTTATTATTATAATTGGCATGACGGGCCGGTCGTTGCCGGCCCGTTTCGTTCGCGTTTGTTTAGATCACGCTCTGATGCAATGTGTTGGTGTCGTCGAACCGGACATCATCGCTCACGATCAATTCGCCGCCGTTAGTGCCAACAGAATAGACGTTATAGGTCTGGCCGTTGATGATCTGTGTGTCACCAGTTGCAGTCGCAACGCCGTCCAAAGTCAGCGAGTCTTGGGTATCGCCATGAACAACCAGCGAATTGTCGTTGCCTGACAGCGCCTCAAGATCTGCAACCGAAATGGTGACCTCACTGTCGTCCGCAAATTCCAGATCAATGGCACCGATGTTAAAGTCATCAAGTGCGGCTGCACCCATATCAACAACAGAGTTGCCGTCCTCATCGAGAACAACAAGCGTGGAGTTGGTGTTGCCCGCTGCGTCTTCGGTTGTGACAACCAAGTGGCTGCCATCCGGGACATAGTCACTGCGGTCGAAATCAACATTCAGCTCGCCAGTATTCGGGTTAACATAGGACCCCTGATCCACCCCTGTCGATGTGCCTGCACCGTCGACGAATGCATCGACCTCAACAGTTTCACCAGTCTGGGTGTTCACCATAGCAAAGCCGCGTGTCGCGTTATCAGCGGTTGTTACCGCCTCGACGTCAGCCATTTCTGGTGCAACCAGATCAACGGTAAACGTATCTTCGATTGTGCGTGTGTTGCCTGCTTCATCCGTCGCGGTGATTTCGGCTGTTGCCGGACCGTTTGGAATTTCAGCGCCAGTGTATTCGACGAACCAAGTGCCATCGGCATTCACGGTGGCGGCACGTGGTCCACCAACGTAATCGACCATCACGGTAGAGCCTTCTTCGACAACACCGCGCAAAGTAATCCCATCAGATGCTTCGACGATATTGACGACATCATCACCTTCGACGACGCCCGTGTTATCCAGCTCGTTCACATAAGTGTCGACTTCAACAGTTGTGCTAGCCGTGGCAGAGTTCCCTGCCCCGTCAAACGAAGTAACTTGGACAGCGACATTGGTCTCGCCAGTCGTGACTTCGCTGTCGTTATAGTGTGTGGTCCAGTTGCCACTCGCATCGACAGCCGTCGTATGCACCGCACCGCCAAAGTTGATTTCAACAGTTTCCGCGCCATGCGCTGTTCCTGAAACAGTCACACCGTTCAATTGTTCGACCGCATTCACAACGTTATCGCCGCCAAAGTTGCCGGTGGTTACCGTCGCTTCAATCACTGTGTCGATTTCCACGGTGCCGCTTGTAGACGCCGTATTGCCAGCCGCGTCAGTTGCTGTGACGGAAACGGTTTCGCCTGCAATCTCGCCTGCTGGAATTTCGGACGACGCCCAATCTACGGACCATGTACCGCTAGATGTGGCTGTCACGTCACGTGTCGCAGTGCCGAAAGTCACACTCAGCTCTGCGTTCGGGCTTGCTGTGCCGCTTAGGGTGACACCGCTTGCGTGCTCTACCGCGTTGATAACGCCGTCGCCTGCAACACCAGATGTATCCACGGCAACATCAAGAACCGTATCAATTGCCACCGTTCCGGATGCTGTCGAAACGTTCCCCACGCTGTCCGTTGCCGTGACGCTTACTGGCGCGTTCAATTCGCCTGTTGGAATCTCGCTGGACTGCCAATCAGCTGTCCACTGACCGTTATCATCAGCCGTTACAACACGTGTGCCTGTGCCGAAGGTCACAGAAACCTGAGCCCCCGCATCAGCAGTCCCTACCAAAGTTACACCGGCTGCATGTTCAACCGCATTCACAATACCGTCGCCGCCCGCAGCAGAGGTATCGACCGCCACGTCAAGGTCAGTATCAACCTGAACAGTGCCCGTCGCCGTTGCGGTGTTACCAACCGCGTCAGTCGAAACAGCCGTCACTGGCAATTCTAGCGTGCCGGTTGGCACCTGAGCAGAAGAGAATGACGCTGACCAATTACCGTTTGCATCCGCGTTCACCGTCTGGGAAATCGCTCCCAGCGTAACAACAACGCTTGCGTTCGCTTCTGCCAAGCCATTCACGGCAATGCCTTCGCTATGTTCTTCGCGGTTGACAACTCCATCGTCGCCGCCGACACCCGCAGTGCGAAGCGTTACGTCTGTGACCGTATCAATATGCACAGTATCTGTCGTCGACGCGGTGTTACCGTTGCCGTCTGTCGCTGTGACAGTCACCTCAAGATCATATTCGCCCTGCGCCAGCGTGCCGCTTGCAAGATCAACGGACCATTCGCCGGCGTCCGTTACAGTAGCGTCGTAGTCCGTACCATCGACCGAAACGACAACTGTGGAGCCTGGCTGCGTTGTGCCAGTCAGCGTCACGCCATCGCTTTCCTCGTCATTGCTAACCATGCCATCGCCTTCGACGATATCGGCCTGAACGCTGACTTCTGCAACAGTATCAACGACTAAGACGTCTGTCGCTGTTGCCGACAATCCATCTGCAGTCAATACAATTTGGACGGTTTCTTCATACTCACCATCGGCAAGTTCGGAGCTATCGAAATGAGCAACCCAGTTCCCCTCACCGTCAACCTCAACCGCCTGAGAAACGCCACCGACTGTGATAATGCCCGACGCACCAGGTGTGCCAGTGCCGCCGATTTCAATACCATCAGCGTAATCTTCGGCGTTCACCACATGGCCAGCACTTTCTGTGCCGGAGGTAATCGCGACCTCAAGCCCGCCAGATGAAGGATCGACACCACCAACCACAACAGGTTCTGCTGGGTCAACAACCGGCTCCGCTGGATCTTCGCCAGCCTCGTCGGCACCCGCAGCACCCGCGACAAGCACCGCAGCACCAACACCAGCGCCTGCCATACCAAGCGTGGACCCAAGTCCGGCCAAACCGCCAAGCACTGGTGCGAACATCATGCCCGCCTCGGCACCAGCCGCTTCAACACCTGCAACCATGACTTCAGAGCCCTGCACAAAGAACAGCTCGTCGTCTGGGGACCATTTACCGAAGTTATCGGCGTCAATATATTGAGAGAACAGCAAGTTGCCTTCACCCGCGACCAGATCAACCTTTGAAAGCTGACCATTCGCAGAGATGAACAATTCGTTTTCTGCAGCACCTTCGGGGCTGAAGTATCCTTCGACTGTGATCGTCTGACCATCAACCAATGTGATCTGCAAGGCTTGGCCCTGTCGCACATATGAAAGGATGTTATTCCGGTTCAGGTTCAAAGAGATATCCTGACCCGCGCCGACAATGATAGTAGTGTCGCCCGTCGCACCTGCTACAGACCCACGCTCCACAACGCCCGCGTCACCGCGAACAACGAAATCAATCGCTGACATAATACTTGCTCCGCCTCATTGCACCGCCATCATGGACGTATGCTTATTTTAATTGAGACCACACTATCTGCGATATTTTTCAATTTCTAGAGGTAAATGGGGCAATTGGGTCTTATCAGGGCCACATTTCGGCCATAATAATGGAATTTGACGTTTTGTTGCAGGAACATCACGCAGCCTCACCTTGTATTTCCATAGCCGACCTGCGATGCAGCTGGGTGTTCAACACGGCGCCAAATAAGACCAAAAACGCGCTCAGATATAGCCACAACAGCAACCCAATGACCGCCCCGATGGATCCATATACCTCATTATAGGACGCGAAATTGGTTAAATAGAACGACAATCCGGCGGATGCCCCGATCCAAAGCATGACAACCACAAAAGCCCCGATTGTGAACCACCGCCCACGTGGCCCCTTGCTCGACGGGCCGAACCGGTAAAGCAGCCCCAAGGCCAAAATAAGAACGGTAAACGCGATGGCCCAGCGCAACCCTTGGAGAAGCCAAACACTGGCCCCTTCCATTGGGACGAATGCCAAAATGACCGGCGCGATTACAACAGCCATCAACGCAACAATCGCCAAGGTGACCAAACATATCGTCAAGCCCAACGCGACGATGGCCTGCCAAATGCCGTTACGCGGACGGGTGCCAGCGATGGCATTTAGTCCCCCCATCAGCGCCGCCACGCCCGCCCGCGACGACCACAGCGCCAGCGCGATTGACACCAGCGTCGCGACGCCCAGCGTATTGGTCTGCGCATCAAGCAACCGTCCGATCTGCCCTGCAAAGAGGTCATAGGCGTCTGGGGGTATGATCCCTTCCATCAATGCCAGCTGTTCGCTGACCACAATCGGGTCGGCCAGTAGCCCAAAAATCGCGATCACCGCCGCGATGCCCGGAAACACAGCAAACATTCCGAAAAACGCAACGCCCGCGGCAATGAGGCTCACTTGTTTATCGCCAATGATCGTGAAAACCCGAACCGAAAACTGCCAAAAGCTCTGTGCGATTGAATACATAGTGATCTGTGGCCTTTGGGACGGTTTGAATGACTATAGAATTGCGGGTTCAATGCGCAAATCGAAACTTGCCGCGAATTCGATTGCGCGGGCCCCCTTGCGCAGCTTACCCTAAGGTCAACAAAATCAATACAGGCCCAAAATTCGTGACCCTCTTGTCCCAGCATACTTCCGATGTCGCCGATCACATTCACGCGCAAAGAATTCCCGAAAAACAAATGCTTGTCGCCATTGCTGGCGCGCCAGGATCGGGGAAATCAACATTGGCCAGCGAAGTCGCCCGCCGGTTGACCGATCAAAAATGCCCTGCTGTAGTGGTCCCAATGGACGGGTTTCATCTGGACAACGGTATTCTTGAGGGTCGCAATCTGCTGCCGCGCAAGGGGGCGGCGGACACATTTGATGCCGCTGGTTTTTTGCGCCTTTTGAACGCATTGCGCGATGGAGCTGACGTCTATTTTCCTCGCTTTGATCGTGCCCGCGACCTTAGCATTGCAGGCGCAATTCCGGTATTGGCCCAAACGCCCGTGATTATCATCGAAGGCAACTATCTGATGTATGACGCGCCGATCTGGCGTGATCTTGCACCGCTATGGGATGTGACTGTGCGGCTTGATGTGCCGCTTCCCGAATTGCGCGCGCGGCTTATCCAACGGTGGATATCGCTCAACCACAGCCCCATCATCGCCAAGCGTCGCGCTGAAAGCAATGACATCCCGAACGCGAAATCCGTCATCGATTTAGCCCTTCCCTGCGACGTAAATCTGCGATGGGCGCACAACGGGTAGCCCAACGGGCAAAGTCTCGTTAAGCTGGTAAGCCTAAACAGACAGGACATATTATGACAGCCGTGACCACCACGCCGATCGCCGGACAAAAAGCAGGCACATCAGGCCTCCGCCGTAAAACCCGTGATTGGATGGTCCCGCATTTTCTTGAAAACTATGTGCAATCTACGATCAACGCGATTGGCGGGGCGCACGACAAACGGTTCGTGGTCGGCGGTGATGGGCGTTATTATAACGCCGAGGCGATCCAGATCATCCTACGCATGCTGGCCGCAAATGGCGCGGCCGAGGTGATTGTTGGCCAAGGTGGATTGTTATCGACCCCCGCCGCATCGCACCTTATTCGACTGAACAAAACCGATGGCGGTTTCATTCTGTCTGCTAGCCATAATCCGGGCGGAATTGATGCGGATTTCGGGTTAAAATTCAATATGGAGAACGGCGGCCCTGCGACAGAAACAGTGTCCGACGATATCTATGCGCAGACAACAACGCTGACTGAATACAGTATCACAGACACCGCTGATATCGACCTCGGTATCCTTGGCAAACAAGCTTTGGCGGGTATGACAGTGCGCATTGTTGATCCTGTCGCAGATTACACGATTTTGATGGACACGTTGTTTGACTTCGATGCGATCCGTGAACTCTTTCAAACTGGTTTCCGCATGCAATTCGACGCCATGCATGCCATCACCGGCCCCTATGCCACTGCGATCCTACAAGATCAGCTTGGCGCACCTGTTGGCACAGTGATGAACGGTACGCCGCTTGTGGATTTCGGCCAAGGCCACCCTGATCCGAACCCAATTTGGGCGCACGAGCTGATGTCGATCATGACTGGCCCGGACGCCCCCGATTTCGGCGCGGCAAGCGACGGTGACGGGGATCGCAATATGATTGTCGGACGCGGCGCCTATGTGACCCCCTCCGATAGCCTCGCCGTTCTAGCAGCCCACGCCCATTTGGCGCCTGCTTATGCGGGCGGGCTTGCAGGCGTGGCGCGATCCATGCCCACTTCCGCCGCCGTAGACCGCGTTGCGACGGCCAAAGGCATGAAAGCATTCGAGACCCCGACGGGCTGGAAATTTTTCGGCAACCTGCTCGACGCTGGCAAAGTCACCTTATGTGGAGAAGAAAGTGCTGGCACGGGGTCTGACCATGTGCGCGAAAAAGACGGGCTTTGGGCCGTGTTGCTTTGGCTTAACATCCTTGCAGTCACCAAATTGTCAGTCGCGGATTTGATGGCACAGCATTGGGGCACCTATGGGCGCAACTATTATTCGCGCCACGATTTCGAGGATGTACCAGTCGAAACAGCCAATGATCTGATCAGCGCCCTGCGCGCCAAGCTTCCCGTATTAGCAGGTCAATCATTCGGGCCGCTTAACGTGGCGCGAGCGGATGAGTTTTCCTACGACGATCCTGTGGATGGCAGCCGTTCCACCGGCCAAGGCATGCGCATTCAGTTTGAGGGCGGCGCACGTGCTGTTTTCCGCCTATCAGGCACGGGCACGCAAGGGGCGACACTGCGCGTTTATCTTGAGACGTTGGAAACCGATCCAAACCAGCTGCATAAAGACCCCCAAGCCGCATTGGCCGATTTGATTGCCGCAGCCCATATGATCACTGATCTGCCAGCGCGGTTGGGACGCGACACGCCTGACGTGATCACCTGACTTGCCCCGACGTGGGGCATGGCAAGTCCCACATCCCAAGGGTATAATCAGGCGTAGAATCCTTGCCGCTGCGGCGAGGATCCGACGGACCGAAGGACTCGCGCGCTGCCAAACGCTTTGCCACCTCTGAACGACCTTGTGGCTTGTCCACAATGTGACACCCTGCATATTGCGGGCGATTTGCCCCATGGTGCGCGGGCCCATTGTCAGCGCTGCGGTTTGGTGATTGCGACCGGCAGCAACTCTGCCATTGCCACGGTCCTTAGCCTTGCGATTGCGGCCTTTGTGCTCATGATCGCGGCGGTCAGCTTTCCTTTTCTGGGGCTTGATGCGCAGGGCCGCCATAATGACATTTCGGTTCTCCAAGCCGTCTTGGCCTTTGACGACGGATTTGCGCTATTTCTGGCCGTTGCCGTCGCGGGGTTCATTGTGGTTCTGCCATTAATACGTTTGGCGGCAATCATTTACGCGATTGGGCCGTTGGTACGCGATGCCCCGCCCCCCAATGGCGCGCGCCAAGCCTTTGCACTGGCAGAGCATTTACGTCCGTGGAGCATGGCTGAAATTTTCATCGTGGGGGTCGCCGTTGCCTTGATCAAGGTTGCGGGCATTGCGACTGTGTCATTTGGCCCCGCATTCTGGGCCTTTGCGGCGCTCGTTATTATCACGGTCCTGAAGGACCAACTCATTTGTAGGTTTTCAATTTGGCAAGCATTGGATCATCCGACGCGCTGATCACCGCGCGAGAGGCCGGGCTGATCGCCTGCCGCCGATGTGGCCGTGTGCATGACGGGGCTGCCAGCACCTGCACACGCTGCGGCAGCCATATCCAAAGCCGCGACACCACCAGCCTGCAACGGGTCTGGGCGTGGCTGATCGCGGGGCTGATCGCTTATATCCCCGCGAATACCTACCCGATGCTGCAAACCAACACATTACTAAGCAAGTCGGAAAGCACGATTATTGGCGGTGTGATCGACCTGATCCATTATGGCAATTTCGGCATCGCGGCGGTGGTCTTTGTGGCCTCTGTGGTGATCCCTATCGGGAAATTCATAGCCGTAGCCTATCTCGCTTGGTCGGTGCAGCGGCGGTCTGCGCTGGACCAACACCAACGCCACTACCTTTATGAAATCGTGGAATTCATCGGGCGCTGGTCGATGATTGATGTTTTTGTTGTGGCAATTCTGTCCGCGCTCGTGCAATTGGACAGCCTTGCGACGATTAACCCGGGAATTGCAGCCGTTAGCTTTGCTTTGTCGGTTGTGTTTACCATGCTTTCCGCTCAAAGTTTTGACGCGCGCCTGATTTGGGACGCAGACAGGAATTCTGCCAGATGACTGACACCAATAACCCGCAGCCCGCACCATTAGACGTGCGCCCTGTGAAACGCCCGCTTTGGCAGCGCGTTTCAGTGGTCTGGTTTGTGCCTATTCTTGCGCTGATCGTGTCGCTGGCCGTGGCCTATTCCAATTACACCAACCAAGGCACATTGATCGAAATCTCGTTCGAAAATGCGTCAGGCGTCGCCGCCGATGAAACCGTCATTAAATACAGAGATGTGACCGTGGGCCGCGTGGAAAAAATGGCCTTTGCCGAAGGGCTAAGCGATCTTTTGGTCTATGCGCGCATCGACAAAACCGTCGCCCCCTATCTGGACGATGATGCACAATTCTGGGTCGTTAGCCCAGACGTAAGCGTCCGCGGCATTTCCGGTTTGGATACCGTGCTTGGTGGTGTCTACATCCAAGGTACGTGGGATACAGAAGCTGATGTCGCCCAGACCGAATTTGTCGGGCTCGAAGACGCTCCTCTGAACAGCTCGCGCCAACGCGGCACCGTGATCAACCTGCGCGCACCTGACGGCAGCGCACTGGCCGAAGGCGCCCCGATCCTGCACAAAGGCATTGAAGTCGGCAATCTGGAAACCCCCGAACTGTCGTTCAACGGCGAAGATGTCATCGTCGAGGCCTTTATCAAATACCCATATGACCAAAGGATTACATCGAACACACGGTTCTGGGATACATCTGGGTTTTCCTTGCGGCTTGGGACCGGCGGCGTATCGCTTGACGTGAATTCTATTGCTTCATTGATCGAAGGTGGCATCGCCTATGAAACAGTCGTTTC
This sequence comes from Yoonia sp., assembly GCA_965660685.1. Lineage (GTDB taxonomy): Bacteria > Pseudomonadota > Alphaproteobacteria > Rhodobacterales > Rhodobacteraceae > Yoonia. The sequence continues at coordinate 107,461 of CBFIAX010000007.1, forward strand.
GGGCGGCCGACCTGTGCGTGACGGCCAAATCTTCGAGCTGTTTGGCGATGAAGACGCGGCGCGGTCAAGCGCTTTGTCGAATTCAACCCTCGATACGGACTTGCTGAACGTTGCGGTGCTTTTTGACGGGTCCGTACGGGGTTTGACTGTCGGGTCCGACGTCCGGTTTCAAGGCATTCGCATCGGCAAGGTCACGGACCTAAGCGCCTTCGTGGTCCAAACCCAACAAGAACAAGCCGTGCGCTTGCGCACCAGCCTCGCCATTGAACCAAGCCGTTTGGGGCTAGGCGACAACACATCCGTCGAAGAGGCACAATTATTCATCGAAAAATTGGTCTTGGACGGGCTACGCGCGCGCATGATCACGGGCAACATTCTATCCGGCGCGCTCCAAGTCGAACTGACTCAAGTCGCGGATGCAGCCCCCGTTGTGATCGAAGCCGATACAGATGGTCGGCTTATCCTTCCGATCACCCAATCCGAAATCACTGACGTCGCTGCCTCTGCCGAAGGGGTGCTTGCGCGGATCAATGATCTACCGGTCGAAGATTTGATGAACGGTGCGATCACGATGATGGACAGTTTCCGCAGGCTTGCCGATAACGAAGACATCTTGGCAGTGCCGAGTTCTGTGTCCGCATTGCTTGACGAGGCGCGCGCCCTTGTGGGCGGCGAAGATATGCAAGCGATTCCAGCCGATTTGCGCGGCGCGGTCGCCGAAATCTCTGAAACGGTCACGCAGATGAATACCGCACTTGCAGGTGCGAACGAGGCCGAAATTATTAAAGGTTTGGCGACCACCATCGACACCGTTAACACAACGGTTGGCTATATCGAAGAGGCTACACGCAATTTGCCCGCGATAACCGCGCGGATTGAGGATTTGACCAACAAGTTATTAGACGTCGAAGTCCAAAGCATGGTCGATCAGGCGACCGAGACCCTTACGTCAATCGACGCATTGATTGGCAGCGATACAACCGCTGATCTTCCCGCCTCTGTGTCAGCAGCACTTGATGAATTGCGCTTGTTCTTGGGCGAGGTCCGCGAAGGCGGCGCAGTCGAAAACGTCAACACGGCCCTCGCCAGCGCAAGCGCTGCAGCACAAGCCTTGGAAACATCGGTCCAAGGCCTGCCCGCGTTGTCCGAGCGCGCGACGCGCCTCATCGCGGAATCACAAACATTGATCGACCAGACCGAAGATCTTATCCAATCCTACGGCGACCGATCACGGTTTAACGCCGAAACGCTGGGCACGCTGCGCGACATCCAAGCAGCCGCCGATGCAGTCACAAATCTTGCGCGCACGATCCAGCGCAATCCAAGTTCACTCCTCACAGGGCGATAACGCAGATGATGAAACCACTTATTCTTATCGGTATGATGGCTCTTATGGCCGCTTGTTCCAGCAACACAGCCCGCCTAGACATGGCGCATTTGACGTCGGACTTGCGTCTGCGCTCTGCGGTGAGCACCGCAATCATTCGCACAGTATCCTTGCCCACCTATGCCGCCGCCGAAGAACTGGCCGTAGAAACAGCAGATGGTCTGATCATTTCCAACGAAGAGGTGCTTTGGGCAGACGATCCAGCGCGCGCGCTAACCCTCACATTGGCCCATAACATCGGGGACATCACCCGCGCGAAGGTTGGCCCCGACCCTTGGCCATTTGTCGGTCTGCCTGATGTGGCAATCGACGTGCGGATCACACGCATGGTCGCGGGCGCCGACGGTGTGTTTGACCTCGAAGGGCAGTTCTTTGTGGGCGGTGACGGGATCAATTTCACCGACACAACAAATAGCTTCGCGATCAAAGTACCCTATGGCACCCCAACGCCCGCCGCAATTGCAAACGCACAAGCCCGCGCCATTCTGGCCCTATCAGAACGGATCGCCCGAAAAATCGCCCGCTAGCTTAGGCTCATCCAAGCCCCATCGCGTTTTGACGACCGGACACAAGCATCCACGAATTGGACGCCGGCAAGCCCGTCTTGGACCGTCGGAAAATGCACATCCGGTGGCACCTGCGCGCCGGTGCGATGGGCCTCGATCGCAATTGCGGCTTCAGCATAAATGTTGGCAAAGCCTTCAAGATAACCTTCGGGATGGCCCGCAGGAATACGCGTCATCCGCGCGGCGGCATGCCCCGCCCCCGCGCCACCACGGGTGATCAACCGCTTGGGCGCGCCAAAGGGTGTGAACCAGAGTTGATTTGGGTTTTCTTGCGCCCATTCCAGCCCGCCCGCTGCGCCATAAATACGCAAGCGCAATGCATTCTCGTTGCCCGGTGCCACCTGCGAACACCATAGCATACCGCGCGCACCGCCCTGATATCGCAGCATAACATGGGCATTGTCATCCAGCGTGCGACCAGCAACGAATGACTGCAAATCAGCGGCCAAACTGTCCAACGTCAACCCAGTGACAAACCCAGCAAGGTGAAACGCATGGGTGCCAATATCTCCCGTCGCACCACCAGCACCCGACTTCGCTGGATCGGTGCGCCATGCGGCTTGCTTGCTGTCATCGGCTTGGGTCAACCAATCTTGCGCATATTCCACATTGACGACACGGATCTCTCCCAAATCTCCCGCCGCAATCATTTCACGCGCATGCCGGATCATCGGATAGCCGGTATAATTGTGGGTCAGTATGAACAGGGCATCGCTATCCTCGGCAGCCTTCACCAACTTTCGCGCCTCAGTCAATGTGCCAGTTAGGGGCTTGTCACAAATCACGTGAATGCCCCGCTTCAGGAATTCGCGCGCGGCGGCGTAATGGACATGGTTCGGGGTCACAATCGCGACCGCATCAATCCCGTTTTTCAAACGCGCCTCGCGGATCGCCATTGCCTTGAAGTCATCGTAGGTGCGATCAGGATGCAATCCCAATGCCGCGCCAGAGGCTTGCGCTTTTACAGGTGTCGACGACAAAGCCCCCGCAACAAGCTCATAGCGCCCATCCAACCGGCTGGCAAAGCGGTGCACCCCACCGATAAATGCATCATTGCCGCCCCCTACCATGCCCAAGCGAATACGTGTCATTCAATAACCTCTTACTTTTTGTCGCCCTAAATATGTGCCCCGCAGGGCCCGTCAGATACCAGCATCAGCTTTCCATGACAGTGATGTTCACTTCACCATAACGATTTAGAAAATGACGAAAAGCCAAAGAAAACCCGTATCCCAAATGGATACACGGGTTTTCACGAAACAGGTTGAAGCGATTAGAATTTCGCGACGAGGTTCACAAATGCGCCTTTATCGTCATAGGTCAAATCGGTCAGGTCATCGGAAAAACGACCAAAATTATACCCTGCCCCAACCTTTAGATTATTGCCAAGATGCTTATAAACAGCGCCCAAAACGCCTGTATCCGTGGTGTTTGCAGCCTCAAGGCCCAATGACCGCACCTCTAGCAACGCGTCCCAATCATGCACAGGATGGTAACGCGCGCTGGCAACAGCAAGCCACGCGTTATTCTGGTTGAACGCAGAAGCGCCATCAGCGGCAGATTGCGCCGACCGATAGCCAAGCTTGCCGCCTATTGTCCAATTGCGGTCAAGATCATAGGAAGCATCGACAGAAACGACATGGCTTTTCTGGCGCGGCCCGTCGTCTTCGGTCGCATCCCGCAAGCCGAACACATCATACAGATACCGATAACGTGCCAGAATATTCAGCCTGTCATCTTCGATTGGGCGGTAGGCATAGCCAAGCACCACATCAGCATAGTTGCCATCCAGCAGCGGGCCTTGCGTTGTATCGGACCGCGCGACATCAGCGTCGATCACTACACGCTGCACCTCGTCGATCTTATATTCAATCGCGCCGGCAAACAGGAACGTATCGGACGTCACATCAATGCCATTGGAAATGCCATCTTCGATCCGATATTCTAAACGGCCTGATGCATTGATCATGTCATCGCTATACAACATGCCCACAGACACTGCACGGCGGTCAAAGTCATAGGCGCTGCCATCTTCGACTTGGCCAAGTTCGAACGCCGACGTCACGCTAAACGCATCGCTGGGCGCATAGGTCAAACCATAGGCCGCGGTTAGCGATTTATGGCGCCCGAACAAATCATAAGCGTTTTCGCCGAATGCAGAAACGGAACCAGAGATTTCCTGACTGCTACCGACCACAATGCGCCCTTTATCGCGGCCCGACAGCGTAATCCCATTCAGGCTGCGCGTCGGGTCAATCTCGTAGGCCGCATAGCGCGTATTGCCAGCGTCATCGGCATATTCGGCACCAACGCGCCCGCCGATCCCCGCAGTTCCGTCAGACATTTCGGCAGCCAGCGCCCAGCCATTGCCAAAACCATAGCTGCCCCCTGCCCCGTAACGATTATTCGCGGCCAGCCCGTCGCGCGCAACTGTCGCTTGGCCAAAGGCATAGATGCTGCGCAATTCGTCAGGCGCATAGGTGATCCGCGCGGCAATATCCGTCCGGCTACCTGCATCTGCATCGCCCTTGCGGTTTTGATGTTCGACACCCACGGCATAGGTGAATTGATCATTTGCCTCAAACGTCAGATCAGCAACTGCATCAATATCGGTCGTGCCGATCGCATTTTCATAGCTGTCCAGTTCCAGCCCCAATGTGATCCGTTCAGACAAGGCCGTATTGGCATAGACACCCCAGAATGTCTCGTCGCCAGTGGCCGCCGTGGTTTGGGTGCCAAGCGTGCTAAACCCTTCGGTGCGCTGTTCGAAATAACCACCGATCACGCCGTCAGCGCCAAGCCCGATATCGGCCATGTTGGCGCGTGCGGTGAGCTTAACAGCCGTGCCAGACGTGCCTGCGGCGGCCTCATCTGCGACGATCAAACCGCCGTTGGGCGAAAACGTGCTGTCGAAACCAGTGCCTTTGCTTTGCGCATATTCAAGCTGAAGATAGCTGTCTTCGGACACTTGAAACCGGACATCACCACCAATGGTTTCATGGTCCGTCGCACCGGTTTCATCTTTCATCGCAGAAACACCGAGGCGCAGATTGTCAGACACCCATCCCTCTACGCGCCCACCATAGGCAAAGCCATCGATGTCCGTCGCGTCGGGGCGGTATTCATATTGCGCCACCAACACAACATCAGATGTGCCAGTCGCCCCGTCTGAAAACAGGCCTTCGTTGATGGCAGATTGTAATGGGCGCGCAAGGGTCACGATCCCTTGAATATAATTGATCTCATAGTCGCGGCCCGCCGCCAACTCTCGGGTTTCCACAACACGTCCGGTGTCAGGGTCACGTAATTGGATACTGATGATTTCAGAGGCTAGCGCGATGTCTTGTTTTTCCAAGAAAAACACAGTGCCGCCGGTGCCCAAGAAGGTGTCGCGTTGCGGCAGCATATCGGGCTGCGCAGCATAGGCTGACAAGCTCGCGCGGGCGTCCCCAGCCGTGGTTAGATCGCGCGTCGCCAGCCCAGCGGACAGCCCATACAGCGCCCGATCATTACTGATATATCCATTGTCGCCCAGCTCGCTCTTGAAGTTACCCCACTGCAAGTAATTCGCGTCTTTTTCGATCCGCAAATAGATTTTGCCCGCCGTCGGAGTCCGGTCTTCGGATGTGCTGTCATCACCATATGTCGGATACAAATCACGCGGATCGATGCGCGTCAAAAGCGTCCGTGGATCTCTTTCACCAAGGTCGCGGAAAATCTCGTCGAGCTTACCTTCGCCAGTGTCGATGGACGCCGTTATCCGTATGCCGTTTTGGGTTTTGCCATCAGCATAAAACGCCACACGCCCCGATGTATCATTTGTCGTTTCGCCGCTAAGACCGTCCAGTTTTTGTGCATAGGTCAGATCGACCGTCCCCACTGTAAACCATTCGGATTGCGGGATCGTTACATCGCGGGTCAGGTTCAGCTTTTGCCCCCCCGTTTACAGCAACATCAACGCCATAATCGCCCGCAGGCAGAATGCGTTGAATGACGAAACCGCCGTCGCGGTCAGGCTGCACAACTTCGCCAAGCGCAATCACCGACGCACCTGAGGCCACATCGGACCCGCGAACGGTGATCGCCCCGCCCGCGACTGGAATGCGACGGCGCGCGGTGTTGTCGATTCCCTCTTCGACATTGGCCGCGCGGCCTGCACCGCCTGCTTTGGCCAAGGAGACTGGGAATGTTTCATCGTAACGACCCGCCGCGTCGTAAACACGGTGCACAGCCACGATATTTCGGCCTTCGGGGACGTCGACGTTGATCGTGCCATTTGGCGACATGGCAGTCACGCCGATTGTGCGCGGTCCACCGATAGCGTCCAGATCAATCACCCGCACCTCTGCCTTTGCCACAAACGCCGGATAGTTCAGCGCAGATTGCAGCGTGGCTGTGCCATTGGCATTGATTTCAACCACCTCGAGGTCCAATCGCGGCACGGCGCCCAGCCCGTCGAATGTGACCTGCACATCGGCATTCGCAAGCGCCACATCTGTGCGGCGCGCGGCCTTCACAATGGGGCTGGCCGTTTCGGTATCGCCGGCGATGGCGTTTCCGTTGATCGAGATCACGAAACCCTGCGCGCCTGTGGTCGGGGCAACGGCAGTTTCGGTATTAGCGGCAACCGGAATGGTCACCGCGCTTCCTGCGTTGGCTGGCTCGCAGCCACCGGGCAACGTGATGAAATCTGCGTCGCAATTGGTTTGCGGGATGGCAGTTGTGGCAAGCAAGCTGATAGCAGTTGCGCCCAACAAGCGGGATAGGGTTTGGGTCTTATGCGACATCATCATATTCCTATTGCATCCGCTGGATCGTGCGTTCGATCAACAACCGGTAACGTCCATTTGCTTGCCAACGGTCACGCACCAAAGCCTCGACTGCATCAAGGCGCGCACGCGCAAGAGACTGATCCTCTGCCCCACGATAATAGCTTAGGCGCAATACCGATGGGGTATCTTTCAATTGGCGCACAAGCTGTTCCACACCTGCGATCAATGCGGCAGACGGATCGGCAGAAGACCCGTTAAACGCAGCCCCCATCAGATCAATATCCACGACATTAGAAATCGCCGCGCCAAAGTTCAGCTTGGCCGCTATGCCCGGTGTTACCCGAATGACGCGCGGGTTTTCCGTGGTCACGCGGTAGCCCGTTGGCAAGGACCGTGTGTCGAGTTTAAGCAAGAAGTTCGACCCGATCTCTGCAGGCAATTCAGCACAAGGTACAGAGAAACGGCCATAGTCATCGGTTGTGATAATCGTCCCGTTAACCGTTGCCAGACGCACGTTGGGCAGGCCCGGTTCATGGGATGGTTCCGCGGGTGCCGTGGCGATTTTTCCTTTGCCGCCATCATAGGTCTGATCAGTGATCTGGCGCCTGTCTGCAGCAACGGCCCCGTCGGGGTAACCATTCATGTTTCTGTCATCAAAAACACGCCCAATGATGTCCGCACATTCGAACACAGCCTCTGGCCTGCGAGTAATCGTGGCGGTTGCGACGTTCGACACAAGATTGCCAAACCCATCAAGCATATAGGCACGGTTCACCATTTCATAATCGGTTCCCACGACACGGGCATCGAATGTAATCGTAATCGTTTCGCGCGGACCAAGTGTCAGATCAGCCCATTGCAATCGGCGTCCGGTAACTTGTGGTGCCGGCGTCGCAGACCCGTTGACCAAGGCCGTATCAGGCGTGAAAATCACACCCGCGGGCAAGTCGTCGACGGCTGTCAAATTGGTTTCGGATGTGTCCAAGCGGTTTTCATAGGTGATCGTATAAGTCACCGTATCACCCAGCATCACATCTGATGGCGTCACGGTTTTGATCGCGATGATATCAGGTTCTCGCTGAGCAAGGATCGACGCTACGGCCGTGGTTGCTTGGCTCAACCGATCCGAAATGACAGCAACCGTGTTGGTGCCCGTGGGGTAGTTCCCGCCGGATGTATCATAGGTCACAGTCAAAACGATTGTGCCCATGGTGCCGGGCAGTAAATCGACACCATCAGTCACGAGATTGATGACCGTTTCGCCATCATACGCAGGGTTCACCCCGCCCGTGCCATCAAAGCCAGACACAACCGCCGTCTGATCACCCGACAATTCCGCAGGGGTCACAAATGGGATCAGGTCGTCATTGATGATCAACTCGCGTTGGGTCACGTTGCCAGTGTTGGTCGCGGTGATTTCAAACGTGACTTGCGATAGATCAGTGCCAAGCCGGGTCGGCACGCCGGCCTCTTTGGTTACTGCGATGGATGACACTTCGGGGATCACAACAACTGTGGGATCATCTAGCGTGTTACCATCCGCGTCATCCCCGTCGTCAGATACATCCGTTAGCGGGACGCCTGACGGCGTGACGACGCTGACCGTTGCCGTGTTTTCAATCGCACCCGCGTCAACGTCGTCTTGGGTCAATGTGTAAAGCACCGTGAATATCAGGGTCTCGCCCACGACGACTTCTATTTCGGATGCACCTTGGGTCAGTGCAATACTGTCGGGTGTCAACACAGTGCCATCAGACCGCGTCAGCGTGTCGGTGAGCACAAGATCAGTCAACGTCACGTTACCATTATTGGACACAGCGATTTCAAACGTGACCACATCGCCGGCAAGCACAACCTGATCGTCCGCGAATGGCACAGCGGTTTTCACCACATCAAACGCCGGCGCTGACGCAATGATCAAATAGGTTGGATCGTCTTCTGTGTTCCCATCAGTATCGTCGCCATTGTCAGCCACATCAGACACGTTTTGTCCTGTGGGCGACCGCCCTGAAATGGTTGCACTGTTCACAAGCCCGCCGGAATCTACGTCTTCTTGGGTCAGCGTATATGTCGCAGTCCATGTATAAGTCTCACCAGGTGCAAAGGCGGTCCCTGCCCCCGATGTTTGTGCAATTTCCACCAATGTCGCATCAATCGCGGTGCCATCCGCGCGGCGCAATTCATCTGTTGGTGTCACATTCGTCAGGGTCACATTCCCGACATTTGTGGCCGCGATTTGATACACGACCTGATCACCTTGGGACTGACCAGCAGACAGCAGCGTTTTAACTGCGTTAATCGCTGGACCTTGGACAATAGCCACGCTTGTCGCGTCGCCGGTCGGGTTCCCATCGGCATCATTGCCGTTGTCGGAAATATCAAATGCCCCTTTGCCGGATGGGTCCGCCGCATCCACGCGCACAGAGTTGATCAGCCCGCCCGCGTTCACATCACCAAGGGTTAGCGTATGAGAAGCCTGATAAACCCAAATTTCGCCAACATCCAATTTTCTGTCGGTATCCCCATCCCCAGACTGATAAACGAAAGGCTGGGTCAGCGTGACAGGCGTGCCATCGGCGCGGAACATCGTGTCTGTTACAGCATTCGGTGTCAGGGTCACATCACCGGTGTTTTCAACGTATAGTTCAAAGGTCACCACAGACCCTGCAATAACGCCGCCAAGGCTCGCGATTTTGGTCGCCTCTAGCTCTGGGCGAGGGTCGCCGCTGTTAACAGTAGAGCTTGCTTGAACAGGCGTGATCGGACCAAATGGATCGCGAGCAGTCGTTGTAGCCGTGTTCAGAATTTTCCCAGCGTCTTTGTCATCTTGTGTAACGACATAGGACAGCGAACAACTGTCATCGGTCTGACCGACCTCGAGCTTGGGCACGGTGCAATCATAGGCTGGGCTGACGATCCCGTCCGTCACAGTCAGGTCATAAAGCGTGACATTCCCGCTGTTGGTGAGCGTGAACACATAGTTCACGGCAGACCCAACCGCACCAAATGGATCAGGTGACCCAACCTTGGTCATATCCAAAGAAGGGGCCGCATTTGGCATGGCCGTTGTCAGCGATGTGTTATCTGTCGCAGCGTTGCCATCCGGCGTGATCGCTTTTACAGCTGCCGTATTCACGATTTCACCCGCATCGATGTCGTCTTGGGTAACACGGTACACGCCCGAACAGGTTTCCACCCTGCCCGGCGCCAAACTTGCGAATTCGCACGACAGGTTCGGCAACAGTGGATCGGTCGCGACCACATTGGTCAGCGTCTGATTGCCCTCGTTCGTGAGTGTCAGTGTATAAGTCAACGCCTGATTGATTTGCGTCACCGGCAAGGTCGCCACCGACTTTTCGATGGTCAATAGGGGTTCGCGGTTGGCCGGTGTGGTCACAGTGCTTGGGTCTGAAATCACGGGCGTATCATCGGCACCAAACAGGGTTTGGGCCAATGCCTCGTTAAAGACTTCACCTGCATCCAGATCGTCTTGGGTGACTGTATATGTACCCTCGCAGGTCACGCTTTCACCGCTGCGTAAATCCGGATCGGCGTTGGAAGAGCGGAAACAAACAAGCGGCGCAGAAAGGCGCGCATCTTCGATTGTGACGTCTTCGACAAAGGCGATGGTGCCGTCATTAGTGACCGTGAAGCTATAAGTGAGCACGTCACCGACTTCATCAAACGTGTCATTGGCGTCGACTGACCCGTCGGGGTTGGTCACTTTGCTTAGGCTTTTGTCCAGTGTCAAAAGCGGTTCGCCATCGGCTGGCACTGTTTCGGTCACGATAGGCGAGCTGACCCCACCTGATGACCCAACAGCCGCGTTGGTGACAGAGGTCAATCGCACATCAGCAGCTGTCACTGTATAGTTGGCTGTGCAGACATGGCTCGCATTCGGGGCAAGCCCGCCTGCGGGCAATGCAGGGCAAGATACGTTGCTAATCCGGTTGTCAGATACCGTGATCGGGTCGGTAATTGTGACGTTACCAGTGTTGGTCACCGTAAATGAATATCCAACGACGGCACCGGTCACGAAGTATTCAGACTTTAGATCGGTATAGGTCGTGCCATCGACGGTAATGGTTTCACCTTTCTTGACGGTGGCGAGTGACGGTTCCTGCAATGCCGGTGTGCTTGTGCTGGACCTGCCGCTATTGGCCACGGCGTTCGTGGCACGCGCAGTATTGTCGACCTTGCCCGCATCCAGATCGTCCTGAGTGACACGGTAAGTGCCTGTGCAATCAAGGCTCGCATTCGGGGCAAGCGGCGGGGCGTCACAGGTGATCGTGCCGCCCGCATTCGTGATCAACGGATCAGAAATTGTGAACGAATCGGTCAGGGTCACATTGCCCGTATTGGTGATGGTGAACGTATAAGTCAGCGGATCATTGACCGCATTATACGTGGGCCCACCTGCGGTCAGCGCCTTTTTCATATCAAACGACGGTTGTGCCCTGATAGGCAAACGTACGGGTGTATCCACGGCATCGCGCACAGCTGATCCGATGGGCGGCGTGCCTGTGGCCACTGCTGTATTCGCAATGCCGCCCGCGTCCACATCCTCTTGTGTCAGCACGTAGGTAACGCGATAGGTCGCGACCTCGCCAACTTTCAAATTGCCGTCCGACGACGACATCGTGGCGCTAAAGAAGGACGGGCCAGATGTCACAGTGAGTCGCGACCCATCCGCGCGGGTCAGGTCGTTATCGGTCACAGTCACATTCGACAGGGTCACATTCCCAGTGTTTTCCACATCAATTTCAAAGCGCACGATGGATCCAACAGTTTTGGGATTGGCTGTGATCCGTTTGGTCGTTTCGATGTCTGGCCGAGGCGTGATTGTCAGCACTACAGGCGATGATCCATTTCCAGTTCCTGTATCAGACACATCAGATGCCCGGGTGCCGAACGGGTCGACACCCGTAGCGCGGACAGAGTTGTCGATGCCGCCTGCATCAATATCGTCTTGGGTCAGCGCGTAGTTCGCCAGATAAGTCTACGTCTCGCCGATTTCCATCTTATCAGCCACGCCCGCATCACCGCTGTCATAAACAGGGACCGGACGTGGAGAAATCAGGCTGCCGTCGGACCGGCGCAGGGTGTCCACCAGCACAATATTTTCCATCGTGACGTTGCCAGTGTTTTTGACAGTGATCGTAAAGTTCACCGTGGTGCCCGGCACAGGATTGGCGGGTAACGCCGCTGCGGTTTTTATCGTCGTCAGCTCTGGCTCTGGGCCAGCAACGGTGACGACCTCTTCGGCAGTCGCATCACCCACGGGGCGCGCGCCAGTTGGGGCAGTCCCTGATGCAGTCACTGTGTTGGTCAGATCGGACCCCGCATCGATATCGGCCTGCGTCACGGTATATGTGGCCGCACGCGTGTCAGAGGCACCCGGCACAAGGGTTGCGATCACATTGTTGGCAATGGTCAGATTGGCCGTGCCTGCTTGGGTGACATGTTCATCCGACAGGGTCACATTGGTCAGAGTGGTGTTGCCATTATTGGTCACAACATAGGTATATGTCACCATTTGGCCCGCAACGACATCGGTGTCATCTGATGCCATCTTGGTAACAACCAGCTCCGATGTGCGCGTGCCGCCAACAGTCACTGTGTCAGTATCGGTCAGGGCCGCGCCGCCCAATGGATTTGGAATGGACACGGTGGCCAGATTGGTCACGCTGCCAGTGTCCACATCTGTTTGCGTGGTTTGATACGTGGCCGAACATGTCAACGTAGCTTGCGGGGCGAGCCCGCCGGCGGGCAATGGGTCGCAGGTCACGCTATTGGGTGCAGTGATCTTATCGTCGGTGACTGTTGGCGCAGTGGTTAGGGTGATGTTGCCCGTATTGGTCACAACATATGTGTAGACAATCGGCTGGTTGGGCGCGGTGAAATCGCTGACGTCTGCGGATTTTACGATCCCGACGGACGGGCTGCGCAGCGTTCCGAATGCCGTGATGCCACTGGTGTCGTCCACCTCTGCCGCGCCCGGTGTCGCGGGTTGGGACGTGGCCGTTGCAGTGTTATCCACCTGCCCAGCGTCCACGTCAGCTTGGGTCACTGTATAAGTAAACTGGCAAGTCGTTGTGTCCGTGTCCGTTGGCGCCAACGACCCGATCACACACGTCTGGCCGGGGAACAGCACATCCGTGACCTCTGTCTGGGTCAAGGTCACATTGCCGTTGTTGGTGACCGAAATAGCATAGGTGATCTGATCACCCACCGCCGTGAACGCCGCTGCGGGGCTGCCCACGGCCATCGTTTTGTCTAGATCAACCGATGCCATAATCGGGTCAAGATCATAGGTTTCCGTGTCATTGTCCGTGACCGGATCGCCCAACGGATCAGAACCCGTGGCCGTTGCGGTGTTTTCAAGCTCTTGGGCATCGATATCGTCCTGGGTGACGACATATGTGCCTGTGCAAATCGCGGCTTCCGTTGGGGCCAGCACCAGATTTGCAGGTGCGGCGGCACCGCCGACAGTGCAGCTTAGGTTCGCAAGCATCGGATCATCAACGACAATGCCAGAGATTGTTTGGTTGCCGTTGTTGGTTGTAGTGATTGTATAGGTGATCGTATCGCCAACCAATGCCGGATCATTCGGACCCGCCGCAACTTTGTCCACGTTCAGCGACGGGGTTTGCGCGCCTGTCACTGTGACCGTCTTGGGTTCAGAGACCACGTCAACGACACCGAACATTGTGCGGGCAAAGGCCGTGTTTGTTACGAATGATGACGTTGATCCATCCGCCGAAATCGCATCCACGTCATCTTGCGTAACGGTATAAGGCTCTGTGCAGGACACGCTTTCACCGACTGTGACGTTTGCGGAATTGTTCAAAACCGTTCCAGGCGCACCAGTCGATGCACCCGATTGCCCAGACTGCCAGCAATTGATTGGCGCGCCAAATCTATCATCTTCAATTGTGATCGGATTCGCGAATGCAGGGTTAGCCGCGCCAGTCGACGTGTTGGTGACGATATATGTATAGTTGATGATATCGCCAGCCTTGGTGAAGGCCGAGATGTCAGATGTCTTTGCGATCGACAGCGCAGGAACGGCATTCAGCGGAATTGTTTCTGCGTCAGTTACACTTTCAATCGGCGCATTCGCACCCAATGTTGCATCAAACGCCTGACCTTGGGCAGAGGCCACGTTCGTCGTCGAACCAAGACTGACATTATCCGCGTTCAGGGTATAGGTCCCTTCACATGTCATCGTAGCACCCGGTGCCAAGTTACCTGTAAAGCTAGAACAATCCACGGCAGCAATGAGGTTGTCGTTAACAGTCACAGGCCCCAAGATGGTTTGGTTCCCTGTGTTTTCAATCACATAGTCATAGGTCGCTGTAGCCAAATCTTGGTAACCGGGATTCAACGTGCCAGGGCGGAAATCCTTTTCGATTGTCAGCTCTGGGCGCTGAACCGCGTAAACCGTGGCGGACGACGGCGCGTCGCCGGGGATCGTCGCCCCCCCAAAAGGCATCGACACTGTGGCCGAATTGGTGAATTGGCCCGTATCAATGTCAGTTTGCGAAGCGATCCAAGTCCCCTCACAGGTCACAGTCGCGCCAGGGGCCACACCACTGGCCGGGCCACAAGTAATATTTGCAGGCGTCAAATCTGGATCGTTCACGGTCATCGGGCCCGTGGTCGTCACGTTACCCGTATTGGTAACCTCGAATGTATAGGTCACAGTGTCACCCGGCAGCGCATATGTCGCATCAGTGCCGGACTTGACCGATTTGTTAATTGTCAATTTCGGAGTTTGGTTCACGGTGACATTTTCCCTCGCCCTATTCGAATTGACCGTTGTCGATCCCGCCGGATTGGTCAGGGTTTGGGTGACAGATGCCCGCGCCCTGTTCACAACGCTGCCTGCGTCGAGCTCTGCTTGGGTAATGGTTTCCGATGCAGTGCAGGTTAATGTGCCACCCGGCGCAAGCCCACCCGATGGCAGTCCGGGACAGTTCACGCTGACGCGGTTATCCGCAATCGTAATCGGTTGGGTGAGGGTCACGTTGCCGTTGTTTGTCACAACATAATCATACGCGATCTTATCATCGATGGCGGCGTAATTGGCCCCGCTTGTTGCAGTTTTGGTCAGCCCCAATACGGGGGCCTGCGGCGGACCTGTTAATACAACCGTGTCGTCATCTTCCAAATTGGTGCTCAATGTGGTCGTCGCCGTGGCCTTAACCGTATTGCTAAGACTTCCGGCATCGACGTCGTCTTGATCGATTGTACAGCTGCCCGCGAATGGCGCACCACCGTCACATGTTGTGGTGCTGGCCCCGGGCGCAAGGGTCGCCACGGTGCAGTTTAGACCTGTTAACGGATCGACCACAGTGATGTTCAACAGCGTGACGAGGCCAGTGTTGCGGACGCGAATTTGATACCCTTGGGATGTGCCAACCGCACCAAACGTACCACCGCCGTCAGTTTCAGATTTGGTAACTGTAAAGGATGCGACTTCCGGCTGGGCATTCACAACTTCGGTGGATGTCTTCGCCGGCAAAGCACCTTGACGGCTATTGGTGTTGGCCGTGGCTGTATTGGTAATAATGCCCGCATCAAGATCGGCTTGGGTGATCGTATAAGTACCTGAACAAGTTGTGTTGTCTGTTGCCGTCGGGGCCAGTGTTGGAATGGTGCAAGACAAATTGGGATTAAAGAAACTGTCCGTGATCACTGTATTCGTAAGCGTCACATTGCCGGTATTGCGCACAAGAAAATCGAATTCCACCTGATCACCAACAGCCGCAAAGCTATCAGTAGAGGATTTTTCGAACTCAAACGACGGGCTACGGATCGGACCTGTGGCCGTTTCGGTGTCAGCTTCATTCAGACCTGTTGGGCTTTCCGCCGTGGCCGTGTTGACGAATTGACCTTCGTCGATGTCTTCTTGGGTGATGGTCTTGGTGACTTTACAGGTCGTATTGTCGGTCGCACCAACATCAACCCGCGCGATCAGGCAAGTAAACCCAAGCGGGCTATCGACAACAACAACATTCGTCAGGGTAACATTACCCGTATTGCGCACGCTAAACACATAATCAATGCTATCGCCGACAGCCGTATAGGTTGTGGTCGATGGGATTTTATCGAAAACAGCGCTCTCGATACGGGTTTGCAACGTGACAGTCGCACTATCCGAATTGCCTGCAATTGCAGCGCCCGTTGGCGATGTGCCCGACGCAGACGCGGTGTTGGTGTAGGTGCCCGCGTCCATGTCATCTTGGGTAACGATATAGTCACCCGTGCAAGTTTTGGACGCATTCGGCGCGATATTTGTTAACGTGCAGTTCAGAGCAGGAATGTCAGGGTCGGTGACCACGGCAGATGCGATTGTCTACAACCCTGTATTTGTAACCTCGAAGGTAAATGTGACCGCCTCGCCCAAATTCGCGAACTGCGCTGGGGTTGGGGCAGATTTGGCGAAGGTCATGCTTGGCGTGACATTAGCGGGGACAGTCACCGTGGACGGGTCCGACGTGATCGTCGCGGCCGCGCCGTCAGGATCAGTATAGTCAACCGAAGCCGTCGCGGTATTGACGAATTCTTCATCATCAAGATGCTGTTGGGTCAGTGAGCTGAACGTTCCGGTGCAATCCATGAATGTCGGCGACTGACCAGAGCCTTGCGGATACAAAAACGCGGGCTGCGTGCAAGATACATTGGAAATCTGCGGATCATTGATTGAAATCACGTCATCAGATGCAAGTGTCACATCACCCGTGTTCGTCACGCGAAAGCGATAGCCAATTGTATCCGCGGTCGAGCTAAACGGCGAACCCGAGGTCACAGACTTAACCAACGTCAACTCTGGTGTACCAGTTTGCTTAACAGTGACAGAATCCGTGTTGGACTTAGTGCCATTATAATCGGCAATTGCCGTGTTGGTGACTAAACCGGCCGTGATATCGGCATCGGTTAGCGTATATATCGCCGTACAAGTCACCGAAGCGCCGGGCAAAACATCGCCAGCCGGACAATTGATCGGATTGGGGAATTTGTTGTCGTCGATGGTAATCGTGTCGGTCAGGGTCACGCCACCTGTATTTTCAACAACATAGCTATACGTCACTGTCCCGCCTTGGATGAAATCAGCAGGGGCCACGGGATCAGCCGATTTTTCCAGCGAAATAGATGGCGGCGGCGGCGGGGAACCGGGCACAGTCACTTGATCAGACGCAGAGCTGACATCGCCACCAATCGGGTCTTTGGCGAATGCGGTCGCGGTGTTTGTCACCGACAAATTGTTCAGATCCGTCTGGGTAATTTGATACGGGTCGGACGTACAGACCATAGTTTGCCCGACAGGAATGATTGCGGCAGGGCAGTTTACAGAAATCTTATCGTCAGTCACCGAAGGCGAACTTAGGTCAACATTGCCCGTATTCTCAATCGTGTAGGTATAGGTCAGCGTGTCTGAAACGGTGGAATACGGATTGGGCGATCCAGCCTGCAACGCCTTTTCCATGGTCATCGACGGGTCCATTGTTTCGGACACGATGATCATTTCAATCCCGTCCAAACCACCGCTTCTGCCACGGGGCCCACGCCCAACAAAACACAATTCGATTGTGGCGATGATCCCGTTTAACTGCAGTGACCCAGATGCAGTGCCATTTGCAATGCCCAAGGTGGATTGGAAATTTCGGTTATGGTTACGTTGATCGACGCTACTGTCGATCGCAGTTGTCGACGTCGTTTGGAAATCGTCAGTGCCCGACAATTCTGTCCAAAATATCTGGTTGCCCGTTGCCAATTCGATATTGGACGCGGTCAGTGTGACCTCGGCAGAGTTACCGCGTCGATTAACGCTACCGCCGACACGGTCCAAATGGATAACAGGGCTTAGCTGTGGCGCCGGATTGCCCGCGCCATCCGTGAACGTGAGCGTTTCGCAGGTGTCGAAGGCGTAGCTTTTGGCCAGCGACCGGTCACCTGCAATACTACCAGGTGTCCACGCCGGAATATTACTGAAATTGTTCGCGGAAAAATTGCTACCCGCATTATTGGTCCACTGCGCAACTGTGCCGTCAGCGAACGTATAACCCCCAGTTGCTGTCCACGAACCCGTCTGCTCTTGGGCGATTCCGCCTGCCCCAGTAAGCCTATGCAGAACGTAGCCGCTGCCGCCGCTAGCTGTGATACAAACTTCTGCATTTTCATCCTAACGTCGGCCTTTCAATGCAACACAACCTCACACCAATTTCGCGCCTGCTCAAGCTGTCGATCGCATGGCCAGTCTATTCCCGCTGTCTGTGCCATTTTTTCAACGATAAATGGGATAATACCCAACAAAATTTGGGTATTTTGTACTGAGTTATGCTCATGGAGCTAAAATTGTCCGTAACTAGACTAATTGATGTGGAATCTGCATGGACACGTCCGACTTTTCACTGTCCAAATCAACTCTGAAACACCCGTTACGCCATCACCGACTAAGGACCATCCTCATGCGCATCGATAATCTGCAATATGCCAATTGGTCAGAAACGATTTTTCGCCAGATGCGTGCGGGTGGCGTGGATGCTGTGCATGTCACAATCGCCTATCACGAAAATTTTCGCGAGACCGTATTGAACATCGAACAGTGGAATCGCTGGTTTGAAACCTATCCCGATCTGATTTGTCAGGCCTTTACCGCCGCCGACATTGACGCCGCAAAAGCCGCTGGGCGTACCGCGATTATTTTTGGTTTTCAAAACCCTTCCCCAATCGAAGACGACATAGGGTTGGTCGAAGTGCTCCACCGTCTGGGCGCGCGGTTTATGCAGCTTAGCTATAACAACCAATCATTGCTTGCGACGGGCTGTTACGAGGCCAATGATCCGGGCATCACCCGGATGGGCCGCGAAGTGATCGCCGAAATGAACCGTGTCGGCATGGTCGTGGACATGAGCCATAGCGCGGACAGGTCCACCATCGAGGCTGCCGAAATATCGACCCGCCCTATTGCAATCACCCACGCCAACCCAGCCAGCTGGCACGCTGCAAGGCGCAACAAAACCGACGAGGTGATCCAAGCGGTCACATCACGCGGCGGGATGTTAGGCTTTTCAGTTTATCCGCATCATTTGGCCGGAAAATCTGACTGCACGCTAGAAAGCTTTTGCCAAATGATCGCGGAAGCGGCGGGCAAATTTGGCGCGGAAAACCTTGGGATCGGCACTGACCTCTGCCAAGATCAACCTGACAGCATCGTGGAATGGATGCGTGTCGGGCGCTGGACCAAACAAATCGATTACGGCGAAGGGTCGGCCAGCGACGCTGGCTTTCCGCCGATGCCAAGCTGGTTTAATGACAACCGCAATTTTGACAACATTCATAATGGGTTACGCGCCACAGGTCTGTCAGACGCAGAGGTCGCGGGCATCATGGGTGACAATTGGTATCGGTTCTATGCCGACAATTTCGGTCCCGCCTAATTCAGCAAAATATCTGCTACGACCGGATAGTGATCACTGGGCCATTCGCCCCCGAATTTGTCGCGCAAGACATGGGCTGAACCAGTTGCGGACAGTCCTTCTGACAAGCCGAAATGGTCAATCGCACCAAATAGGTTCAACCCACGATTAAAGTGATAGGTGGACCCGTCGACTTGCACAAATGACAGACCAGTTTCGGCCAGCATTGTATAAGATTGCGCGCCCTGTCGCGCGTTCAAATCCCCGATCACCATGACCCGCTCGCCTGCGTCTAACAGCGGTTGAATTCGGTCCGCGACCAATGCCGCGGACTGCACGCGGTTGGATTTGCTTTTGTATTCAAAATGCACATTGACCACGTGGAACAGCGCGCCTGTTTCGATCACCTCAAACTGTGCAAGGCTCGCAAAGGCGGGGAATGATCCATTGAACGTCCGCGAATAAATCACATCCGGCGTGTCAGAGAAAAAGAACCAGCCTTGGTCGATCACGCGCAACTTGTCTTTGCGGTAAAGGATCGGCTGCGTGGACGGAAATTCAGTCGGGTCACCCACGGCGGCGGCGGCAAATTCAGGATTTTCGGCCAAAAGATGCGACAAGGTCAAATTGACATTGTGCATTCCGCGACCTGCGAAACTTTCCATTTCCTGAAAGCCCATCACGTCCACGTCCAAAGCTTTAAACGCTGCGTCCAGTGGGTCTTTACGCCGTTCCCAATCGCCGACGGACCATGCGCCAGTGTCTTTCCCAAGAATAATGTAATGCACGTTATAGGTGCCGATCCGTAGCGCCGCGGCGGGTTTTGCGGCAAGGTCCATTTGCGCAGGCGGTACGCTACAGGCCACAACACCCAAACCAAGCCCAACCAAGGCTAAGACCCCGATGACGATCGTGCGCATTCTTCCACCCTCAAATTGTTGTCTGCAACACTAGTTGATGAGCCAAACATTGTAACGCCAATCCCGATCAGTTTTGCGTTACCCAGCCATTTGCGCGCCCAAACGCCCTCTAGACGGCCCCAAAGTCGATGACTACGGTTGCGCCTATCGCATCAGCTGGAGAGCCTTTTGGGACACCGTTTTTTCTCGACCAAAAACCGCCCGTTCCACATGGGCCCCTACCCGCTTGAACGGCTGACCCGCGTGCCACGCGGGATGGATGTGACAGACGTCCCACCAATGCAGCCGCTGTCATTTAGCGACCTGAATACACCCCATTCGCTTGTCAACGCTATGGGCGACTATCAAGCGATGATGGATGCCGTGCGCGATGGGCTTATCAACAAGGCCAAGGCGGAAGTTCCCGAAGATCTGACAGAGCGTGCACAGCACATTAAGGCATTTGGCTATTTCGGCGATGCATCCATGATGGGCATTTGCAGGCTGCCCAGCGCTGCACTGTTGCATACCCCGGCCCGCAATCCTGCGATTGATCAACTGGCCGAAGACCTTCGGACCAAGCAAACCAAGACCTTGGCCTCTGGCATCGATGTGATTATGGCCGATCTACGCGATTCAATGCAGGCCCCACCCAGTTCGATCGACGGGCATGACCATGCGATTGTGTTCTTGTTCGAACAGAACCGTGCTGTGCGTCCCGACGAAAAGGGCGCGGAATGGATCATCGGTGCCGAAGACCACCGCGCCTGCCTGCGCGCAAATGAGGCGGCGGTTGGCGTGGCGAATTACTTACGCCTACTGGGCTATGACAGTCGGTCACACTCTATTTCAACCTCTGACGTGGATATGAACAAGCTTGCTGTAGCTGCAGGATTGGCAACGGTCGAAGACGGAAAATTGGTTGCCCCCTATGTTGGCACGGGCTTTGGTCTTGCAGTCGTGACCACGACATTTGAAATGGAAACCGACGCCCCATTGGCCCCAATGGAGGACCAACCTTGGTTCAAAACGCGTGGACCTGCGTGGTGGCTTGGCACATCGACATCCAAGAATGCAATGAACCGCGACCCCTTTGCCAAACGCGATTTTGCAGATGGGGCTTTGCCGTTTGAGACGCTCAAACGCAAAGACAAACCCACGACCTTCATCGATGAAGACCGCGTGGCCCGTGTCCCCAAGCGCACCGATATGTTCGCACGCGCCCAATTCGGCGAGCTGGGTAAGAAACAACAAAAGGCGGCGGCGGGTGGGCATTACGCCCGCAAATCTGCGCTGTCCGCTGCGCAGCGGCGTATTCTAGGTGCGTTTGTCTTGCTCCAAGATGGGCCAATTGAACCCGTGCCCCCCCCGAACGACGCACAGCGCAATGCGGATAACGTCAAGGCCGCCAGCTATTTCCTTGGCATCGATGCGGTGGGTATTTCGCGGTGCCCCGAATGGACGTGGTATAGCCACGACGCGACGGGCGAGCCGATCACCCCGCCACATCACAACGCGATCAGCATGATCATCGATCAAGGCTATGAAACCATGGAAGGTGCCAGTGGCGACGATTGGGTTGCCGTTGCCCAAAGCATGCGCGCCTATTTGAGGTTTTCCCTACTCGGTGGTGTCATCGCCAAACAAATCCGCAACATAGGCTATAAGGCCAAGGCGCATACGGTCATGGATGGCGAGGTTTTGCAGCCGCCCCTGTTGCTGCTGTCAGGTCTGGGCGAGGTCAGCCGCATTGGCGAGGTGATCTTGCACCCGCTGCTTGGGCCGCGCCTGAAATCAGGCGCCGTGACCACAGACATGCCGCTGACCCATGACAAGCCGATCGACTTCGGCCTGCAGAAATTCTGCGAAAGCTGCAACAAATGTGCGCGTGAATGTCCGGCTGGGGCGATCACGGCGGGGCCAAAGCTGATGTTCAACGGCTATGAAATTTGGAAATCCGACAGCCAAAAATGCACGACCTACCGGATCACGACCGAAGGCGGCGCCATGTGCGGGCGCTGCATGAAAACCTGCCCGTGGAACCTTGAAGGGCTATTTGCCGAAAAACCATTCCGCTGGGCCGCGATGAATATGCCCAAGGCCGCGCCGCTTTTGGCGAAGCTGGATGATGCGGTTGGCAATGGCGGGCTGAACGATGCGAAAAAATGGTGGTGGGACATCGAGGTGCAGGACGATGGGGCCTATCGCAAAACGACAAAACCTGTGAACCGCCGCGAATTGCAACGTGATTTGGACTTAAAATACGAAGACCAGACCATGGCGGTTTATCCTGCCAACCTTGCGCCGCACCCTTGGCCCTACCCGTTCCCGATGGACCGCGAGGCCGGCATTCAAGCCTATAAGGATATGATCAGCGCCGAAGACTATCGGGCACGACTGGTTGCTGGGGACACAGATGGCTTGGCCCATGAACTCCCATCGTTTGACGACGCACCCGTCATCGCGGCGCGTATTTCCAAGGTCGAACAGATGACATCTGATGTGACCAAATACGAGTTCGAGGCATGGGACGGATCGGACCTCCCCCCTTGGACAGCTGGTGGGCATTTAGACATTGTCGTCGCGCCAGAATTTCTACGCCAGTACTCCATGTCGGGTGATCCGGCGAACCGGCGCAGCTATCAGATTGGGGTCTTGCGAGAGGACGAAGGTCGTGGTGGATCCAAATTCCTGCACCGCATTTTTACCGAAGGGCGGCGGGTGTTTATCTCGAAACCGATCAACCATTTTGCCTTGGTGGAAGATGCGACCAAAACTTATCTTATGGGCGGCGGTATCGGGATCACACCGATGATCGCTTTTGCCCACCGATTGCACGCCTTGGGCCAACCGTTTGAGATGCATTATTCCGCAAGCACGCGCGATGGTGCGGGATATGTGGCCGATTTGCAGGGGATGCCATGGGCCGCCCACGTGCATTTCCACTTTTCCAACCAGGGCAATCGCGCCGATTTGGACGCAATTCTTGGCGGTTACCGTAAAGGACATCATGTCTACACCTGCGGGCCAGATCGTTACATGGACGGTGTGATAGAGGCTGCGACACGCGCCGGTTTTCCCGAAGACGCAAAGCACTTGGAATATTTCGCAGTCCCCGAGCAGCCCGACTATGTGAACCACACCTTCACCGTCAAGCTTGCCAAATCAGGCAAGGAATTTAGCATCCCGACGGACCAAAAGATCACGGATGTATTGCTTGATGCGGGTGTGCATGTGGACATGAAATGCGACGACGGGATTTGCGGCGTGTGCAAGTGCGGGGTGGTTTCAGGCGATGTGGAACACCGCGATTACGTCTTGTCCAAAGCCCAACAAGAAGGCCAAATCATATTATGCCAATCCCGCGCTGCGGCGGGTGAAGATACTCTTGTTATCGACCTCTAAATCAGCCCTTGGGCGCTATTAGAAAAAGATACCGCCTTGGGTTTGCGCGAAGCTATCCCCTTGATGGGCAACGGAAATATTATAGGCCAACAAGCGTTCTAACACTTCATGGACTGCGCCTTGATCGCTTTGACCGTCGATGAGATTGCCTGAGGTCATTGCAAAGCGTGGCAGGGCTTGCGTTGGCTCGCGGGTTTCATAGTCGCGTTGATAATCGCGCTCTTCCATCAGGTGGCAGTCTGGGGTCGGATCATTTGCGATCGGGGCGCCAAAAGGAATATAAACGAAAACGCCCCGAAGTAGCCGCTGATCATCCCCGTTTTCAAGGTTCAGAATGATCGGCCCGACGGACGATGCCACCCGTTTTTGCAATGTTTGCACATAGAAACCTGTTCCGCGAAATCCATAAAGCGTGTCGGATTGGGCCTTCGCCTTGGACAGACCATAAAGGTCTGCGACTTCAGTGTTGCCTGTCAGCTGAGCCAAATACTGGGCCTGTTTGACAACCAAAGCCGGATCAACCCCGTCGGGTGTCGTTGCCTGCGTCAGGATGTCTTGAGCGACCTTTTCATCCCGCAAATTCACCGCAATTATGTCGCGCCCACCACGCAATGCGAACCGCTGTTTTGTCACCGTTTCAAGCAATGACACACGCCGTGTGCTTTCAAAGGTGACGGTTTGACCGACGGGGATATCGACGAGCAAAACCCGTTTTTGCTGACTGCGCGTGGTGAAACTGGTGTAGTCGATTTCAGATCGGTCAAGCCGCAGAAACAGAAACCCGCTGTCATCCGCAACAATCCTGTCGGATAGCTTTTGGGATAATTGCTGGGGGATGCCTTCTAGTATGTCTGCAATGGCTCCAGAACCCGTCGCGATAGTTGCAGCACCTTGCCGCGCTTGGATTTCTTCGACCAGTGGATAACGCAAAATGTATACGAACACGGCCTCTTTCGCGCCGCCGAAACGCCGCGATGGCACCGTGTCTGACCCGCCATGCAGCATACGCAATGTATGGGCGATCCCGCGCCCGTTTGGTTGTGCGGTCACGATACGATCATGAACCGCAGGCACATGTGCGAGGCAGTCTTGGAACCTCTGCGTAAATGGATCAAGCACGAAACATATGTTTGACGCGATGAGGTAATGCGTCGCGTCAGCAATATCATCGGCCTGTAGGGTGCCCTGCCCGATCATGAACCGACGGAACTTTTCGATCTCTGCGATGCAATTTTCAAACAGTGCATAGATCGTTTTACTATGATCAGGGACAAGGCGGCACAGGGCCTGATGCACATAAAGATGGAAACACAACGCGATCTGTTCGTAGTTGATGAGCAGCGGGTTGGTGTCTTTGTGATCCACAAAGAAAATATCGTCCCCCCATGCTTTGAACGCGTGGCTTTTTGCGTCGGTGTCATAAAGCAGCCAATTGTGAAAACGGTCATGCACGCTGGGTTTGAGCGCAAGAACCATGGCGCGCATCAGGGGGTGATCGTGTGCAGCGCAACCGGTTTGCGCCCTGTAATGCTCAAAAGCGTCGCAAAACTCATTGGATAAGACGATTGCCGGATTGTGGTCAATGAAACCGTCGTGTTCGTGTTTCATCACCGCGAAACGATAAGGGATTCCGTTGTATCGCGGTGTCGCAACTGCGCTGAAACCGATGTTGCCGACCGTCGCCTTAGCATCCTTGAACCCGTATTTGGCTGTGACCGGTTGGCCGCCCCATGGATCACGCAACAAAACAGGCGTCGATGACATTACGGCGCCTAACATGGCCGCGCGCTGTCGCATCAGATTGGCTGTGTCGATGACCCCGCCCGTCGGCAGTTGGTCCATATCTGCCCCATCGGCAATTACACTGATTGCTTGTCGAAGCAACGTGAGATCGTAACGCGCGTCGCGAACTGCTTGGTTAAACCACTCGCGGGATTTCCCCTTTGCCCGCGCGATCCCGCGAAACCTTGCGATGGTGTTCAGCAGCAAGTTTTCAGCGTGAATTTGCCCTTGATGCGCGGCGATTTCCGCCTCTAGCCTTTGGGTAAACGTCTCGCCCGCATGCAGTGTTGCGACATCTGCAATGTCGTCAAGAAAGGCGTTAACGCGTGTGGTTTGGGGGTTCGAATACATGCCATGCCAGTCATTAATTTGCGCGCCCACCATTAAAGAACAGGAATACGGGCTGATGACCAGCTGCCATGTCATAGCGCCCCCCGAAAGGGCCGCCATGTTTTTCGTGATCGGACAACATCGTTATGCGTCGGGCCAAGCAGTTGCGCGGACCTCGTCAAAGGTTTGGATGCGCTTGATTTCGCCATTTAAGAATACACATTCCAACGCGTCCGCACCTTTGGGAATGTTGTTTGCCGGTCTGGCAACGAACGCACCGGAGTCCGACCGCATCACGCCTTGTTTTCCCTTTTTGGAGGTTTTGCTGCCCTTTGCAGTGATCGGATCCTTGAACACATCGTGCCATGTATCGTTGTAATAAACGGCTGAGGCTTTCATCGCGTACCCAAAGCTGTCGCGATCGAGCTTTTGCAGCAAACCGCCGCCCATCCCAAACGCGATATTGCCGATCGCCAGACCACGGGCGATCATCACGTCCATGATTTCTAGGATAGAGTCCTTGTTGACCCCGTCCCCTTGGATCACGCGGACCTTTTCGGGCAAAATGCGATAGCCTTGTTCGGTCAGATCATAGCCGAATTTGGCCATTAAGGCTTCGATCACATCAGGCACGATTTCCAACGGATCACCACTATCGGGTCGCACGACCAACACGCCATCACGCGCCAAAACACCGTCTTTCAACGCGCCACCCCAATAGTTTTTGACGGCGTTCATCAGGTCATAACTGTCGCTGACACAGGCAATGATCCCGCTTGGGTTCTTTTGCAAAAACCGGCGCATCTGGTCCAATTCACCATCTCGCCCCGCCGCAGTCATGGTCGAGTGTTCGCTTGCAGGAATGGAAAACCCAGCCATATCAGCGCCATAGAAGTTGCGGGCATAGACCAGTCCGGCAATGGTGTCAGTTCCCTGCGCACTTACAAGGTGCGCAGCGCCCCCAAGCCCAGCCGCGTCAAAGCAGGTTGCGCCACGTGCCCCGAAATCATGCAGCTTGAACTCTGCCCCAGCGACATCGCCATCGGTTTGAACAAGCCGGTCGCGGATTTGTTTCATCACAAAATACGACAGACTGGCCACAGTAGACGGATACCAAATCGCGCGCAAAAGCCGTGTTTCCAGATAGGACACCAACCAGAAGCATTTCGGATCAGTATTCTCGATGCGCAATTGCGGGATAGACGCAGGGGCCAAGGTGCCCTCTGGCAAAGCCTCGATCAAGATCGGCAAGCGGCCACCGTGTGCATCGATGATGTGCTGCCAACCATCGACGTAGATGTCAAAGCCGTGGGCCCTTAGGAATGGGGTGGCCTCATCCAACATCTCTTGGGTGACGGCCGCGCCAGCGAGCTTAGCCAGTTCCATCTGCAACCCAAAAAACATCACCCGATCTATCTGGCCCCACGCACGGCGCGGTTCCACATAAGACGACACAAACTGAGTGCCTTCAGGATATTGGGAAAAATGGGAAAGCTTGTAGCTGTCAGTATCAAACAAAATATTGTCGATGCTCACAGCATTTGGGAAAAGCGCATTTGCGCCCATTGGGTCGTAAGTCATTGTCCTGTTCCTCCTCGGATTTGGACGGATGTAAAACCTGCGGACCTCCCGCAGATCAGGGATGCAAAGATATGCTCTTTGCGGGCAACGGCCTTAGCTTTGCGCCATCAAAATGGACGAATAGGCAAAAGGCACATCAGGGACGAGGGCTTGGATAATATCAAAGTGGTCCTCGAAAATTGTGTCTGGCGTAATTTCTGTTATCGGCACCCAACGGGCGCTGGCGCCATCGTCACCAGCCTTTAGTTTTTCGAGCGTTTTGCGGTCTTGCAGCTCGAATACGAAGGCCTCTGTTCTGACCCAGCCCCGTTCAGATCGTTCGGGGTGATCGAACACACGCCGTGCCCGCAGCCGCCCACGCATCGCGCCCTTGGGCATATCCAACCCCGCCTCTTCATAAAGCTCGCGCAGACTGGCCTGTTCCGCAGTTTCACCAGGGTCGATGTGACCACCTGGCAGCGCCCAAAGCCCCTTACCCGGTTCCATCTTACGTTCGACCATTAAGATATGACCGGATTGGATAACAACGGCGTCTGCCGTGTTGATCGGGATCGGATAGCCATACACCTCTTGGGCCGCCGCAATACGATCTTGATAGCTGCGCACAAACGCACCTTCTTTGCGGATGGTATCAACAGCATTTGGCATGTCGGCCATCCACCCTCGCACCGCCGCAACCTGCTGTGCACCGAACCGGTTTATGTGTTCGTCGTCCATGTCCGCGAAAAACAAGGCTTCGCGAAAATCAGTCGCACTAATGACGCCCGCCGCATGCAGTGATGGCGGCACGGATTTCAACGACCAAGACGGGAACCAATTGAGGTATTGGGATGATTTGTCTTTCTCTAACCCGACCAAAAGGATCTGGGTCTGATCCGGATTCAATCCAGCCTTGCGCATATGCAATGTGACGGCTGTGCGCACATTCGTCGTCCACGCGCGATCGTTGTAGAGCGTATCGACAAGCGGCAAAGTCGCGATTGGCTTGGAAAAGCCCTGCGTCGCATCACGGATAAACGCGGTGCGCTCATTATAGGTAAATGGGTTTTTCCAACTGCGCGGGCGATACGAACTGCCCACCAGCATCAATAAACTATCCGCCTGCGCCAAGGCGCTTTCGACGACATCTAAATGTCCGGTGTGAAATGGTTGGAAACGGCCGATGAATACGGCCAATGTGTGCATCTTGCTCATCTCGCGCGACCTCCGCTGCGATTGTTGTGCGATCAAGACCTCCTTGATCTGACATGAGATTATCAAAACCATGCGCATTTCGCAATTGCATCTTTATCAACGGCGCCATGCACTGCACGCATGGAACTCTGACAATGTGCAATTGCGAAACGATCAATGCCTGATGGCGCACCGGATTTTTCAAATCGGCGACCCATTGTATCAGGTTCTGGTTACAGGCCTAAATCCATCAGCGCCATGATATCAGCCTTGGCTGTGCCCGCGACATTGCGGCCCAGCTCGTCGTCGCCGCGCAGAACGATCAGGGTCGAACGCCGTGGAATGCTCCGAAATAGGGTGACGTCGTGGTTCTTGTAGGT
This sequence comes from Yoonia sp., assembly GCA_965660685.1. Taxonomy (GTDB): domain Bacteria; phylum Pseudomonadota; class Alphaproteobacteria; order Rhodobacterales; family Rhodobacteraceae; genus Yoonia. Next base: position 136,161 of record CBFIAX010000007.1, read on the forward strand.
GTCCCAATCCACTTTCACAAACGTCATCGCGTCATCATAGGCAGGGTTCTCTGCTCGCAATTCCGCGATCACCCGCTCTTGGCGTTTACATGTGCCGCACCACGTCGCGGAATAATCGACGAAGACTGTTTTACCTTCATCTAACGCGGATTGAATGATGCCGGGCGTATAGTCGGTGAACCCCTCTGCCAGCGCGCCCAATGGCGCCAATGCAAGGGCTGCGACCGCGCCAATGAATGTCCGTTTTTTCATGAGATTTTCCTTTTACAAAATGACCGATAGGTCCTGAAGCCAGTAAGGCATTACATCAAGAAGCCAGCCTTCGATGATGTGGTGAATGTTGAAAAGCAGCATAAGACCCACGGCGACAAACGTGGCCCCAATGATGGGTTTTGATCGTGATGCAAGGCCGCGGAGTGCCGTCGCACGCGTCCTGATCGCTTCGCGTGCGCCAAGGCCCAAACCGATGATCAATGTGGACACGCCCAGCGCAAAGGCCACCATGATCAATGTCACATAGCCAAGGTTTTCGCCCTGCGATGCAAGCGCAATCGCGCCGCCCAATGTGGGGCCAATGCAGGGCGACCAGACAGTCCCGAGCAATAGCCCACCCAGAAATTGCCCGCGCACTGTGCCCGCATCAATCGCATCCATGCGCCCATCGGCGCTGGCGGCAATGCCTGCTGTCGCAGTCTCGAACCGGCGCGCAAACATGGGCACAATCAGGATCACCCCAAAGATCACCATCATGGCCGCACCCGCTTGGGCCAGCTTGTCTTGGGTTAACCCGATGCTCGCCCCGAACGCTGTGACGAAAACGCCAAAGGCGACGAACGACACGCTCATCCCCGCCGCCAATGCAACTGGCCCCGCTCGCGTTGCATTGAGCGCCCCGACGATCACAATCGGCAGCACCGGCAAGACGCAAGGGTTGATCAGGGTCAGAAGGCCCGCGAGATAGGCAAAGACAAATTCCATGTTTCAAATCACTTCGTTTGGGTCGGGTTCAAACTGACCTAAATCAGCGGGCATTTCACTTAAAGTCCCCTCACATCAGTGTGACGCGTTGAAACAGCAAATCCTTGCCAAAACAGCATTTCCAATTCATATTCAAATACAAGAATTTAATGGAGAACGCCATGTCACTGTCTCGCCGCAGATTTCTGCAATCAGCCGCAGCCGCACCCTTGATCGGATCACTGCCCAGCTTGGCACGGGCCGATCTGGCGCTTGGGTCTGCCACCCTTACAACTGTAAGTGACGGGAACCTCATTCTGCCCGGAGAATTCATTTTCTCCCCGATGCCACAAGACGAGCTTGCGCCGATCTTAACTGAATACGGCGTGTCGGCGGACACTGTGACGCCGGAATGTAACCTTGCGCTTTACCGCGACGGAACCAATACGGTGCTGTTTGATGTAGGCTCCGGACCAGATTTTGTCCCAAGCGCTGGCACGATCCAAGACGGGCTAGACGCCATCGGTCTGACGCCCGATGACATTACCCATGTCGTCTTCACCCACGCCCACCCAGATCATATCTGGGGGCTTTTGGATGATTTTGACGAACCGCTGTTTTATGATGCGACCTATATGATTGGACGCGCGGAATGGGACTATTGGTGGAACCCAGAAACAGTGAACACCATCGGAGACGCGCGCGCTGCATTTGCTGTGGGTGCAAAACGCCGACTAGAGGCAATCGAAAATTCCGTTGTCTTCTTTGACGATGGTGACGAGGTTCTGCCCGGCATCGCCGCCGTGTCATCCCCCGGCCATACCCCCGGTCACATGGCATTCGAAGTGCGCCAAGGGACTGACGCCGCGATGGTTCTCGGCGATGCGATTGGCAATCACCACGTCGCGTTCCGGCGCCCCGATTGGGTGAGCGGGTCTGACCAAGACGCTGACACAGCCATCACCACACGCAAAATGCTATTCGACCGTTTAACAAACGAGCAGATGTCTGTTGTGGGCTTTCACTTGCCAGACGGTGGCATCGGGCGTGCCGAAGTCGATGGCGACGGCTATCGGTTTATAGGAGCGTAATCATGCGTCTCGCAGCAACACTTGCCCTTCTCGCCGCGCCTGCATTCGCCAGCGAAGACATCGCGGATCAATACCCTGCATCCGCGCTATATTCCAAGCCGGTCGAGGTGATCCCCCACGTTTGGTCCGCCATCGGGGCCACTGCGCCGCCGACTTATGAAAACGCGGGCCACAATAACAACCTCAGCTTCATCGTGACGGGTGATGGCGTGATCGTCGTGAATGGCGGGGCAGCTTATGTTTTGGCAAAGGCCTTGCACGATGAAATCAAGGCGGTCACCGATCAGCCCGTCAAACTTGTGATCGATGAAAACGGCCAAGGCCACGCGATGCTTGGCAATTCCTATTGGCAAGAACAAGGCGTGCCCATCCTTGCCCATGTCGATGCAGCCCATGAATTTGAGGAACGCGGCCACCAAATCCTTGAAGGCATGAAGCGTTATAACCGCGATAAGGCCGAAGGGACATTTGTTGCCCTGCCCACCGACACATTCCACGAAAAGCGCGTGATCGAAATGGGGGATTTCACCATCGAGGTCATGCACCTTGGCCCGGCGCATGGTCCCGGTGACACGCAAGTCTGGCTACCAGAACAAAGCTTGGTCATCGCGGGTGACATGGCGTTTCACGAACGCATGCTGCCGATATTCGAGGATACGATTGTTTACGACTGGATCGAAACTTGGGACAACGGGTTCGAGGCGCTGAATGCGACCTACGTCATTCCGGGCCACGGTCACCCGACAAATATGGCGCAGGTGCGCCGCTATACACGTGATTACCTGATGCATTTGCGGACTGTCATCGGCGCACATCTTGATGAAGGCCGCGGCTTGGCCGAAGCATATTACGTCGATCAAAGCGCCTATAAGGGGCTTGATACATTCGACGAACTGGCGACACGCAATGCGGGCCGTGTGTATGAACAGATGGAATTTGAATAGAGAGATGAAAACGTTTTTATCAATCGCATTGCTAACCTTGGCGGGGGCCGTTGCCGCGGACCCTGTGCAAGAGGCGATGCAAGACTATGCTGAATTTGCCCCCTATGACGCGGGGATCATCCTGCCCGCACAAGTGACGCAAGATATCTTTGACGATGTGATGTTTATCGACACGCGTTCGGCAGAAGAATTTGGCGCAGCGACCATTCCAAATGCAGTGAACATTGAATGGAGAGAGATCTTCGGCCGCATCGATGAAGTGCCATCAGATCAAAAGGTGATCTTGTTTTGCAACACAGGTGCCTTGTCAGCCCAAGCTGCATTCGGTCTGCGGGTCTTGGGGCGCGAGAACGTTTTGGTCTTACAAACCGGCTATCATGGCTGGTTGGAAAACGCAGCCTACAAGCCTTAAATCCAGCGACGCGTTTCGCGCAAATAGACGTCCGCCTGTGCGCCGAAAGTTTCGCGCAACAAAACCTCTTCAGGGGCCGCGAACCTTTGGTCCAGAACCTTCCACAGGCCAAATGAGCATAGAATACCCACGACAGACCCGTGGCCGATAGTAGATGCCACCGTCAGCATGATAAGCGCAAGGTAAATTGGATTGCGCGACAGCCGATAAGGGCCATCAACGATCAACGACTTTGGCGTGTGATGTGGCTCAATCGGTGTTTTCTTGCGCCAAAACCAAACCGCTGACCAAAGGATCAATCCGATCGCCGCGATGAACACAAGCCGCGATATCCAGTCAAACGCGACTGTTTGCGGATGTAGATCGGGTGCCATCCACTTAACTGCATAAATTATGGCAATGCTAGCGGCCCACCAAATCGGTGGAAGATCGGGAAACCCCTTCACTATTGCGCGGCCATGGGCTGGCGTGCCAATTGGCACTGCGTCCACAATTCCCCAAGTGCGGCAACCAACCGGTCCACATCTTCGGGCGTATGGACAGGCGACGGTGTAATCCGCAACCTCTCGGTCCCTTTGGGAACCGTTGGGTAATTAATCGGCTGAATGTAGATGCCATGATCCTGCAACAGCATGTCAGAGATAAATTTACACTTCACCGGATCGCCCACCATCACGGGGATGATATGGCTCGGATTTTCGATATGTGGAACGCCAATTTCTGCAAGCCGCCTTCGGACCAATGCGACGCGCTCTTGTTGGGCAATGCGTTCGTCATTGCTTGACTTCAAATGTTTGATCGACGCCGCAGCACCTGCTGCGACAGCAGGCGGAATTGCGGTGGTAAAGATAAACCCACTGGCAAACGACCGCACAAAATCACATAGCTCCGTCGTCGCCGCAATATAGCCGCCCATTACACCGAATGCCTTACCAAGCGTGCCTTCGATCACTGTAAGACGGTCCATCAAACCTTCGCGTTCGGCAATGCCGCCGCCGCGCGGACCGTAAAGGCCCACGGCATGCACCTCATCCAAATAGGTCATTGCGCCATAGCGGTCGGCAAGGTCGCAGATTTCCTTGATCGGGGCGATATCGCCATCCATGGAATAGACGCTTTCAAAGGCAATCAACTTGGGCTGATTGGCAGGCAACGCGGCCAGCTTTGCCTCTAAATCCGCAAGGTCGTTATGCTTCCATATGACCTTTTGAGCGCGGGAATGCTTAATGCCTTCGATCATGGACGCGTGGTTCAGCGCATCCGACAGCACAACGCAATCGGGAATGCGCGACGCCAATGTGCCAAGTGCGGCCCAGTTGGACACATAGCCGGAGGTGAATAGTAAAGCCGCCTCTTTTCCATGCAAATCAGCCAACTCGGCCTCGAGCAAGACATGGTCGTGGGTGGTGCCCGAAATATTGCGTGTGCCCCCAGCGCCTGCGCCAGTGCGATCAAGCGCGTCATGCATCGCGCCCAATACAGCAGGATGTTGCCCCATGCCGAGATAATCGTTGGAACACCAGATCGTCACCTCGCCCGGGCCATTGTGGCAAGTGGCATTTGGGAACGCACCGCGATGGCGTTCTAGCTCTGCGAACTGACGATAGTTCCCATCGTCTTTCAGGGCGGTTAGTTCGGATGCGAAAAATGCGTTGTAATCCATTAGAATGCGGTCGCTTCTGCTACGATTTCGGTCAACAGGGTTTCAACCATTTGCATGGGTCCCTGCGGATAATCACGGTGACCAATCATGACTTGGTCGCCGACTTGCGTGACGAAAATGCCGTAAGGGCAGTGCTGAATATTTTCAGGATCTGCTTCCATCACTTTGCGCGACACAACAGCGGAGCAGAACAAGAAAATATCAGCTTGGTCGAAAATGGTCAGGTCGCTGCCCACATCTGCGCCGGTCCGGCCCAGCATATCACCTACATGGCTGACATAATCGATCACAAGACCACGGCCGACGATGGCGTTTTCAACTGCAAATGTCGCGTCGTCAAAGCTGCCGTCAAATGGGGTTTGGATCGGGGCTTCTGCCCATGCGGGCGAAACTGTCATTACCAGTGCAAAAATTGCGTTGCGCATATGATCCCCCGTTTTGGATGCTCTTGGACCAGTGGACCAGTCCAAGAGCGTTGTCGTATTTAGCCGAACATGTCAGCGGTGATACCAGCGTACCAACCTTCTGACTCTTCATATGTGGCTTGGCGCACATCAGCGGTTTCACCTGTCGCGGAAATGAACCCGTCAACCTTGGCGATTTTCTCGTCAGTGGCTTCGTATGTCGCGCCGACTTTCACACCGTCATTGGTGTCGATCAACGACCAGCATGTGTTCGAGAACTTAGCTGGGAACACACGGCTGCCTGTCAGCGCACCACGGATTGCGTTGGCGCAAACCTTGGCTTGGCTGTTGGCAGAGAAGCCAGACTTTGGCATGTCGCCCTGCTGAGAGGAATCGCCCAAGACGTAAACGTCAGCGTCTGCCTTGCTGGACATGTCGATCGCGTTGACCGGTGCCCAGTTGCCTTCGGTCACACCAGCGATTTCGGCGATCTTGCCAGCCTTCATCGCAGGGATCACGTTACAAACGTCGACATTGGTGACCTCACCGTCGATGGTCAGTGTCATCGCATTCGGATCAACAGACACGTTGTCACCACCAAAGTCGGACCCGATCCAGTCGATCATACCGTCATAGTGGTTCGCCCAACCTTCTTGGAACAACGCCATCTTAGAGAATTTCTCTTTCGGGTCAGCCACGATGATCTTGGCTGTTGGATTGTTCTCTTTGAGGAAATGCGCAACCATGGACACCCGCTCGTATGGGCCAGGAGGGCAGCGATATGGGTTTGGTGGGGCAACCATTGCAAATGTGCCGCCCTGTGGCATCGCCATCAGCTGGGATTTCAACAATTCTGTCTGCGAACCCGCCTTATAGGCGTGTGGCATGGCGTTCTGGGATGTCAGATCCCAACCCTCAACCGCACCTTCGACAAAGTCGATGCCGGGGCTCAGGACCAGCTTGTCATACGACAATGTGGCGCCGCCAGCCAAGGTGACAGTCTTTGCTTCGCGGTCAACACCGACAGCCCAGTCATGCACGACGTTCACGCCACCCGCAGCAAGGCCGCCATAGGAATGACCAAGGTCGTCCATAGATTTGAACCCGCCAAGATACAGGTTCGAAAAGAAGCATGTGTAATACGTGCGTGTTGGTTCGATCAGCGTTACCGCGACCTCACCTTTGCTGTCATTCGCGATATAGCGCGCAGCAGTTGCACCACCGGCACCGCCACCAACAACGATCACATGCGGCTTGCCGTGACCTGCCGCAAACGACATTGGAGCAGCCATTGTGGCGGATGCCGCAACGGATGTGCCCAAAAATTTTCTTCTGCTAAGTGTCAATTTCTCTCTCCCTTTTTTGAATTAAGGCCTAGTTTTCTAGGTCCTTAAAATATGCAGCCAAGGCCGCAATCTCTTCGTCGTCCAACCGGTTCGCAACAAGTTGCATCACCGGATTGTCCCTGAATTTTTCACGATACGCGTGCATCGCGGTTGCAAAATCGTCCGTCGATAGGCCGATGATGTTTGGAATGCCGTCGTTGGTGCCGCTGGTCTGGTGGCACGTCTTGCATTCGCTCCCCAAGTATTCGCCGTATTCGACATCGCCTTCGATTGCCAAAATTTCGGGGGCTACCACAAAACCTGCTTCGACTTCGCCAGCAGTTTCGCCGTCGGAAAACGATTGCAAATACGCAATGACATCTGCGCGGTCTTGCGCGTCACGCAGGCCGCTAAACGACATGCGATTGCCGCGAATATAATCGCGCGGACTGGTCAAAAAAGCGTCGAGCGCAGCGACATCCCAGACTTGCCCTTCCGCACCCGCATCCCGCAACGCATTCGAGTACCGAAAGTCAGCGGAGCCTGCGACGGCTGCACCCACAATGTTGTTGAGCGCGGGACCAACACGGTCCTTCGCATCAGGTCCAACCATGTGGCAACTGGCACAACGGCGGAACTGTTTTTGTCCCGCCTCAACATCGCCCAAAGGCTCCGCGAACGTTATGTTCGCAGAGCCTGTGATGGCCAAAGTTAGGCCAAGTAGATAGGTGTTTCGCATGCGGTTACTCGCCCACTGACTTTAGGTAGGCAATCATCGCATCTTGGTCTTCCTTATCGGCAAACCCGCGGAACGACATTTTTGTACCCGGGAAATAAGCTCTTGGATCTTCGATGAAACCAGCGAGGCTTTCATCATCCCAAACGCGACCTTCGGCCAACGCATCTTTGAAGACATTGGAATAGCGGAAACCGTCAACTGACCCGATTGTGCGGCCAAACAAGCCATTCAACTGTGGACCAGATTTGTTTTTCGCCCCTTCACCCACTGCGTGGCAGGATGAACAACGACGGAACAGCTTTTCACCAGCGGCAACCAATGCGGTATCTGCCCCTGCTGGGTCTTCAACAACCGCTGGTTCTGGTGCTTCAGCTACTTCTTCAGTAGACGTTTCAGCAGCAGCGGGAATGAACGACGGGCCAGCGGCTGTAAAGCTTGGCAAGCCATCTGGTGTTGCGTCATTCATCACGGAATCCGTGCCACCTTCTGCAGGCGTATCGACGAGGAAGACGGACCGCATCGTAACAGACACTTCGTCTTTGCAGTTTTCCATGCACGGCTCGGAACTCCACGCCGCATATTCGGTTTCTGGACGATCATCGACAACGAAACCGTCGACGTTATGCATTTCAACATCGGTGAAATTGTCTTGGCTTAGGACGAAGTCATCATCAACCATGTCGTTGGAATACATCAGATAAGCGACGATCGCATATGTTTCATCTGCGGTCAGTGTGCCTGCCTCGCCAAACGGCATAGAGCGGCTGATGTAGTCCCATGATGTGGACAGATACGGCCAGTAAGAGCCAACTGTTTTCACAGGATCTTCGTCGCCAAGCGTGTCAAAACCACCGGCAAGTACGGGCCAGTTATCAACGCCTTCGGCGAAATCACCGTGACATGATGCGCAGCGATCTACGAACACTTCTTCGCCTGTGTAAACGTCACCGCTCCCAGCTGGCAAACCGCGACCATCAGGCAGAACGTCAACATCCCACGCGGCGATTTCTTCCGGCAATGCCATACGACCAATGCTCAACGCAGCGTCGTGCACAGGTGCGGGCGCGGTTAGATTGGCGTTTGCTTGCACTTCGGCGATTTGCTGTTCGAGCAATGCAGCACGATCAGCGGCGGCACCAGCATTATTACGGGCGGATACCGCAGAGGCCTCTGCCTGCGTGACGCGTGTTTCCAACATCTGGATTTCATCCGCCGCGTATTCACGTGACGTATAACCATACGACAATCCAAGGACCAAAGCAGTCGCACTGACGGCGGGAATGAAAATATTAGGAGACTTCGACATTCTCGGCGATCCCTTCTACGTTGACGTACCAAGTCTGGATACAGTTGTTGTGATATACGGCGTTTTCGCCACGTGTTTCGCGCAGCTGGTCCTTGGTCGGCTGGACGTAACCTGTGTCGTCCATCGCACGCGCTTGCAGCAGCATCGGCGCGCCGTCCCATTCGGTATCCAGATAGAAACGGGTCAGGGCTTTGGTATCGCCTTGCTTGCCTAAACGGGCCGTTTCCCAAGTGATGCCGCCGTCTTTTGACACATCAACGCGGGTGATCTGACCATGGCCGGACCATGCAAGGCCTGAAATAACCAGCGGCCCCTTGCCGTGTGTGATTGGCATTTGCGGGCTTGGCGATGTGATGACGGATTTCGCATCCATGACCCATGTCCATTTGCGCGCGGTGCCGTCTTCGTAAACGTCAGTGTATTTGGATGTTTCTTCGCGGCTTTCAACGGCGCGATCAACGATCTCGATACGGCGGATCCACTTGATCCACATGTTGCCTTCCCAACCGGGCACAACAAGTCGCACAGGATAGCCGTGTTCCATTCGAAGCGCTTCGCCGTTGGCCTTGAACGCGACCAGCACGTCATCAAGCGCCTTTTCCATCGGAATGGAACGGCCATTGGAAGACGCATCAGCACCTTCAACATAAACCCATTTGTCAGCGGACATATCAGCACCCGCCTCTTGCAACAGCGCACGCAGCGGCACGCCAGTATATTCCATGTTGTGGATCATACCGTGCGTGAACTGCGCACCGTTCAGTTGCGCCCCAGCCCATTCCATGCCCGTATTCGCCGCGCATTCGCAGAAATAGACATGGTTCTCGCGCGGAAAGCGCTCAAGGTCTTCGTATGTAAAGACCAAAGGCTGGTCGACCAACCCGTTGATCATCAAACGATAATCTTCTTTCTTCAGCTCGATCGCGCCAGAGTGATGGCGCTCAAAGGCGCAGCCCTGCGGCGTGATCGTGCCGTCAAGCGCGTGGATCGGCGTGAAGTTGATCGAGCTGATCTGATCCGCCGTGAGCCATTCAACAGTGCGGCGCACAACATCGCCTTCATACTGGATCGGCAGGCCATAGGGCGTCTCATCGACCCCCGCGCCAAGGCCTGAGGCCCACTCCTGCACTTCTGTAATGAGCGGATCATCCGCACGCGCTGCGCCGGCCACTGCCGCCGCAGGAACCGCCGCTGCCGCCGCTTTCAAAAAAGCGCGGCGCGATGGCGCCTTCATTCCCGAGCTTTCTGACATCGAATCTCGCCTCCCTGTTTTTAGTCTTATTCACAATATTGAATTTAATCGCGTTTGTATACCGTCATATTCTTTTCGATGAATAACTTCTTTACAGCCCATAAAAAGCTTACGCATTCAAGCGCTTGACCGCGCATGGCCGATGCCCGAAACTGTTGTAAAAGTTGAGGCCGTTTTATGAGTGACACCCCCTATTCCTCCCAGCCCCCCTCTGCCTTCTGGCGCACCGCCGTCGCCGAAACAGGCATCTGGGGCTATAACAGCCTCTTCCGCTCCAAGTGGAAACTCCCCGCCAATGCCGCCTTCGCCACCTATGGCAGCTGCTTTGCCCAGCACATCTCCCGCGCCGTGCAAGCCAACGGCAAACCATGGGTCAACGCCGAGCCCGCCCCCGCCTCTGCCTCGCCCGCGCTGGCGGCGCGGTTTGGCTATGGCGTCTACTCCTCGCGCACCGCCAATATCTATACAGCGCGAATGCTCGAGCTCTGGGTCGCCCTCGCCCAAGACCCTGAGCGCTGCGCTGAAATCGAAATCTGGGAAAACGAAGGCCGCTTCCGCGACAGCCTGCGCCCGACAATCGAGCCAGACGGCTTTGACACCCGCGCCGACTGTCTTCAGATGCTCCAAGCCACAGCCCGCGCCTTTGGCCGCTCGGTGCGCGAGGCGCAGGTCTTTGTCTTCACCATGGGCCTCACCGAAGGCTTTGAGCACAGCGACACAGGCCAGCCCTATGCCCTCTGCCCCGGAACCCTTGCGGGCACCTATGACCCGTCCCAACACAACTTCGTCAATTACCGCTACCCCGCGATCCTGAAGTCGATGAAAACGGCGATTCGCGGGCTGCGCGCGCTCAATCCCAAAATCAAAATCCTGCTCACAGTCTCCCCCGTGCCCCTCACCGCAACCGCCACGGGGTCTCATGTCCTGCTCGCCACCCAATATTCCAAGTCCGTCCTGCGCGCCGTCGCGGGCGACCTCGCGGATATGGCCGCCGATGTCGACTACTTCCCAAGCTACGAGATCATCGCCGCGCCCCCGACCCGCGCCCAGTTCTTTGCGCCCAATATGCGCTCGGTCGCGCCCGAAGGCGTGGCCCTCGTGATGGAGCACTTCTTTCGCGGGATGCGGTTTTCCAAGAAAATCCTCCCCAAAGACGAGGCCGAGGCCCGTCACCGCGCCAGCGTCGCCGCAGAGGCCGCCGCCGAAGAGCTGGCCTGCGAAGAAATTCTGCTTGATCCGGGAGCCAAACCATGACCCGCGTGATTGTTGTCGGTGACAGCCACGCCCGCGCGCTTGCCCTTGGCGCGACAGCCCTTGGCTATGAGTGCCTCAGCTTCGCCACCTCCGCCGCCGCTTGGCGCGACGGCGTCATGCGCCTCGCCGCCGACGGAACCTTGACGAGCGAGCGCTTTCGCGCCCGCCAGAAGATCGAGAGCTTCCAGCAAGAGGCCGCGCATCCCAACCCGCTTCTCTCGGGCACGCCCGTGATTGCCAGTATCGGCTATCACAGCTCCCAGTTTTTGACCGAAATGCGCATGAAAAAGCTGGGGCTCAGCCACGTCCCCTCCAAATCTGCCGAAACACAGCTTTCGCCAGCCTTTCTCGCCGCTTGGCTCGCAGAGGCGCGCGCCGAGGCGCTGGACGGTCTCGCCACAATCGCCGCCCAAGCGCCGCTCGTGGTGGTCACACCGCCCCAGTTTGAAGCCAAACCGCTGCTCACAGCGCTCAATGACGCCCTGAGCCAGCTCATCCGCGCCCGTGGCCTGCCGCTCTATGATCCCAACAGCGATATGGCCGACAATACAGGCGCACTGCCCGCCACATTCGCCCATGAAGACGGCAAACACGGCAGCGAATCCTTCGGCGTCGAAGTGCTCAAAAACCTTGCGCGCCAGACGCTTATTCCAAAGCCTCCAGCGCGCAAAAATACTTGATTACAATGGCTTACATAGTGGAGTTAACAGCGCCACCATCCAGCAAAATATTCTGGCCCACAATAAAGCCCGCGTGCTGGGAGCACAGGAACGCGCAGGTTGCGCCAAATTCTTCCGCCGTGCCATAGCGCCGCGTCGGAATGGTCGCCTCACGCTGCTTTTGCGCCTCCTCAGAGCTGATCCCCTGCGCACTCGCCACGCCCGCATCCAAAGACACAGCCCGATCTGTCGCATGAATGCCAGGCTGCAAATTGTTGATCGTCACACCAGAGGCCGCAACCTGACGCGCCGTGCCCGCCACAAAGCCGGTCAGCCCCGCACGCGCCGAGTTTGACAGCCCCAGCACAGGAATCGGCGCTTTCACCGACTGGCTGGTGATGTTCACAACACGGCCCCAGCCCTGCGCCTGCATATGCGGCACAAGCGCCTGCATCAGAGCAATCGGCGTCAGCATATTGGCATCCAGCGCCGCCACAAAATCGTCACGGCCCCAGTCGGTCCACATCCCCGGAGGCGGCCCGCCCGCATTGGTCACAAGGATGTCCACATCCCCCGCCGCCGCCAGCACTTTTACGCGCCCCTCGTCTGTGGTCACATCCGCGGCCACAGTGATAACCTCGACGCCATATTTTCCAGCAATATCCGCCGCAACCGCCTCAAGCACCTCCGCGCCGCGCGCGTTCATGACAAGGTTTACCCCCGCTTCGGCCAGCGCCTCGGCACAACCGCGCCCCAAGCCCTTGGAGGATGCGCAAACAAGCGCCTTCTTACCTGCAATTCCCAAATCCATGTCGCGCTCTCCTAAATGTTTCGCACCACAAAACCCCAAATCGCCGCCAAAGGCCAGAGCAGAGCCGCAGACTTGCCGCGCTTTTGCCCAAATCCTATACTAGAGCTTGGGGACGTCCCCGATATAAAGAGTATCCTGAGTGATGAGTGAAACGGCCCAAGCCTTGCAAGTCTATCCCGCGCCGATGCTGCCGGTCTCAAGTGGCGCCAATTTTGGCGACAGCCTGAGCTTCGCGGCAGACCTCATGCTCGATGATTTCTACCAGCTCGCCCCAAAGGCCATGCCCCTGCGCCTAAGCCTTCACGCCCTTCAAAACGGCCAGTTTCGTATCGCCTCAAACACCCAAACAGGCCAGATCGGGGCCACTGTCGTGCTCGACAGCTGCCTCACCCTGATGGATAGCAAAAGCCACGCCATAGAAGTGCTCCTGCTTGTGGAAGTCACCGACTTGGGCCATGTCGCCGAGGTCTACGCCATGCCGCTGGCCCCGCTTCGGCCAAAAGAAGACTACCGCCTCGTGCGAATAGATACCGAATCTGCGCCCCTGCGCTTTTCGCAGCTCGCCTGCGCCTCTTTCACACGCGGCACCCGCCTCAGCCTCGCCACAGGCGAGCAGCGCGCTGTCGAAACGCTCAAAATAGGCGACACTCTGCTCACCCGTGACGACGGCCCGCAGACCCTACGCTGGATCGGGCATCACACCGTCCGCGCGATAGGCGATTTTGCCCCCGTTCTGATCCGCAAAGGCACCCTTCACAACGAAAACGACCTGCTCGTCTCCCCGGATCACCGCCTCTTTGTCTACCAGCGCGAAGACAGGCTCGGCGCAGGTCGGGCCGAAGTCCTCCTCAAGGCCCGCGATCTCGTCAATGGCGAGAGCGTCACGCGGCAGGAAGGCGGCTTTGTGGACTACTACCAGATCCTCTTTGATGCGCATCAAATCGTCTTTGCCGAAGGCATTGCCGCCGAAACCCTCCTGATGGAGCCGCGCACCCGCTCGGCCCTGCCGGCCCATATCGCCGAAGCGCTCTCTGGCGCACCCTCGGGCCACAAGAGCCGCGCGCAGGGCGAATTCGAGGTTGGCGCAAGCCTGCTGCGCCGCCCCGACGCGGCCGAACTCTTGCTGCGCGCCTCGCGCGGCAATTAAGTCTTCTCGGCCTCCGCCTCGGTCCCGCTCTCAGCCTGTGCCTCAGTGTCCCGTAGCCGCGCGGCCAGCGCAATCTGACTGGCGATCTTGGCCTCCATATAGCGCTCAAAGCGCGGCACATGGGTGTTGTCGTCCCAATGCGAGCGCAGTTTTCCCGAGGCGAGGCCTAGCCAGTAGAGCCGCAAAATCTGATTGATCCGCGCGCCATACCCCGGCCCCATCTTGCGAAACCAGCGCACCATATCCGCGTCCAGCCGCACCGTGACCCGCGTCTTAGCCCGCGCAATCGGCCTATCGTCCAGCCCATACCAGTCCTCTGGCAGCGCCGTGTCGATCCACTCTGCCTTCAGCCCCTCCTGAAGCGCGCGCAGCTCCATCATCATTTCGCGCTCGGCCTTGGCTTTCAAACTCTGTGTCATGTCTCACCTCACGTTATTTTGAGGCAGCCTGACATCAAGCTGTTAACCTTTTGCGAGACCTGCGAACGCCTGTTTGGGGGGTGCACGGGGGGTGCACGCCCTGTGCACGCTTTTCACCCCCCTAGAATCGCAAGCATTCTTGCCAAAGTCGCGTTCGTTACCTATACGCGCGCTCATGGCTACAGACCTTTCAAACCGCCCCAAGCTCCCGCCCGAAATTGCCCGCCGTCGGACCTTCGCGATCATCTCGCACCCCGACGCTGGCAAAACCACGCTGACGGAAAAATTTCTCCTCTATGGGGGCGCCATCCAGATGGCCGGACAAGTGCGCGCCAAGGGCGAAGCCCGCCGCACCCGCTCGGACTTTATGCAGATGGAAAAGGACCGTGGCATCTCTGTTTCGGCCTCTGCAATGTCGTTTGATTTCAGCGGCTTGCGCTTCAATCTTGTAGACACACCCGGCCACTCGGACTTCTCCGAAGACACCTATCGCACGCTCACAGCCGTCGACGCCGCGGTGATGGTGATAGACGGTGCGAAAGGCGTCGAAAGCCAGACCCAAAAGCTCTTTGAAGTCTGCCGTCTGCGCGACCTTCCGATCCTGACCTTCTGTAACAAGATGGACCGCGAGAGCCGCGATACCTTTGAAATTATTGACGAAATCCAAGAGATGCTGGCGATAGACGTGACGCCCGCCAGCTGGCCCATTGGGGTCGGCGCCGAGTTTATGGGCTGTTATGATCTGTTGAATGACCGCCTTGAGCTGATGGACCGCGCCGACCGAAACAAGCGTGCCGAATCCATCAAAATCAAGGGCTTGGATGATCCGCAACTGGCCGAGCACTTGCCCAAACATCTGCTGGAGAAGCTGCTCGAAGAGGTCGAAATGGCCCGCGAACTGCTCCCCGAGCTGGTGCCCCACTCTGTCCTTGAAGGCCACATGACGCCGATCTGGTTTGGCTCCGCCATCAACAGTTTTGGCGTTCAGGAGCTGATGAGCGGCATCGGCCAATACGGCCCCGAGCCGCAGGTCCAAAAAGCCGAACCGCGCGCCATCGCGCCCGAAGAAACCAAGGTTTCTGGCTTTGTTTTCAAGGTCCAAGCCAATATGGACCCAAAGCACCGCGACCGCGTTGCCTTTGTCCGCATGGCCTCTGGGCACTTCAAACGCGGCATGAAACTGACCCATGTGCGCTCCAAAAAACCAATGGCAATCACCAACCCTGTGCTCTTTCTCGCCTCGGATCGCGAGCTGGCGGAGGAAGCCTGGGCTGGCGACATCATCGGCATTCCCAACCACGGCCAATTGCGCATCGGCGATACGTTAACCGAAGGGGAACTTTTGCGTGTTACCAATATCCCCTCCTTCGCGCCCGAGCTTCTCCAAGGCGTGCGCGCCATGGACCCGATGAAGTCAAAGCACCTCGAAAAGGCGCTGATGCAATTCGCCGAGGACGGGGCCGCCAAGGTTTTCAAGCCGAGTATTGGCTCGGGATTTATCGTCGGTGTGGTCGGCGTGCTTCAGTTTGAAGTCCTCGCAAGCCGTATCGAGCTGGAATATGGCCTGCCTGTGCGCTTTGAAGGCTCGCAGTTCAAGTCTGCAAGGTGGATTAAAGGTGAGCGGCAAGATATTGATAAGTTTGTAAATTTAAACAAACAACATATCGCCCACGACCACGACGGTGATATCGTTTATCTCACCCGCCTCCAGTGGGATATCGACCGTGTCGAGCGCGATCACAAAGAGATCACGCTCACCGCGACAAAGGAAATGATGGTCTAGTCTTCCACCGCGTGGCAGTGTTTTTTTATGAGTTCGCACCCAGTAACATACGCAGGCGGCGCTGAAGAGATTATCGCCCGTTGGATGAAACGTCGTTCGCCGTTTCACATGGCGGGCGAATCGTTCGATCCCGCCCTCAAGCTTGGCCCCTTAAAGGCCCGCCTGCTGTCTGGGCCTGCGGTCGAGCCTCAAGGCAAACACGGCACATTTGCGTTAAAATCCAGCATGATAGCCCCCGAGTTCGCGGGGCTTTCCGAGCTTTCTTTTCTCAATGCCCGCCTCATTGCCCTGCTCCGCCGCGCTGAGCCTCCCGCAGAGGCCGCGCCGCTCTTTCGCCGCCTCTGGGCCGAAGAAAGCGAGCACCTGCTTACCCAGCTTGACCTGCGCTGGCAGGTCTCTTCGGCCATGACATTTGCCGACCACGGCATCGCCGGCCCCGAGCAGACTCTGGGGGCCTCCCTCAAGATGCTCTTTGGCCTCATCAAGCTCTATGAATTCGAGCGTCTTTTCACAGGTCTTGCGCCCGACGAGCCTCACCGTTTTGGCAAGCGCTCAAGCGCCGCCATGCCCCTCGCGATGGATCAATACTCGCTGAACCACGGCGGCCTTGATCTGGCCCTGCTCGCCCCGCTCTACCTGCTGGCCGAGGACGCCCCCGTGCTCAAGCCCCTCGCACTGAGCTTGCTTCAGGCCCTCAATTCTGAGGACGGCACAGTCTTCCGCCGCCTCAGCATGATGAAAGAGCGCCGCGCAAAGGCCCGTAATCATGAGGAAAACCTGAAATGAAATGGGGTATCGTCAGCACAATAAAAGCTTCACTCCCCGAGATAGAACGCTTCGCCGCGCATCACTTGGAGCTGGGCGCAGACAGGCTTATCCTCTATCTTGACGACGACAATGAAGCCGCCTTCCAAAGCCTCAAGAAACATCCAAACCTGCGCGTCCTGCGCACCCACGCAGAGCATTGGCGCGGCAAGACCCGCCCCGCAAAGCATCAAGCCCGTCAAGGCGCAAACGCGCGCCACGCCTACAGGCGCAAGGCCGACGGGCTGGACTGGCTCGCCCATATTGACGTTGACGAGTTCCTCTGGCCTCTCAAACAGCCCATAGCAGAACAGCTCGCAGCACTGCCCCCCGCCTGCATGGCGGCGCGAGTGCGCCCCGTAGAGGCTCTGGCGAGCGAAACCGGCACATATTTCAAAGCAATGACCAACGAGCGCAAACAGCGCCAGCGCGAGACAGACACGATCTATCCGACCTATGGGAGGCACCTCAACGGCGGCTTCCTCAGCCATGTGGCAGGCAAGCTCTTCGCCCGCACGGGGGCCGACGAGTTGGACTTTCGCATCCACAACATTTTTATCAATGGCGCTCAAAATCCCGGACAAGAAGAGCTGCTCGGCACAGAGCTCTGCCATTTGCACGCCCAAAGCTATGCCCATTGGATGGAAAACTACCGCTATCGCCTCGCCCACGGCGTCTACCGCGCCGAACTCAAGCCAAACCGCGCCCGAGAGCTGGGCGGGCTAAGTCTTCATGAAGTGTTAAGAACCATAGAGGACACTGAGGGCGAACAAGGGCTAAAAGCCTTTTATGAGGAGGTCTGCACAGCAACACCCGCGCTTTTATCCCGCCTGAAAGACCATGGGCTTTTGCGGACATACGATCTGGCGCTAGAGGCAAAACGCGAAAAACACTTCGCTCGCTAAGCACCAGCGACTGTTTCGGGGCCGCTCTGGCGTATCAATTTCGCCGCAGAAGGCCCTAAAAACGCGGTAAATTTGCACACTGATTGACCTTACGCCCCCTTTTGGCTAAAGAGCCTGACAGGAGTCGATCAAGCGATAGGCTGGGCCAAACGGGCCTGACTTCAACAAGATGCTACGGGCCCAGATGTGTCCGTAAATAACGGATACACATGACAAAATTTTCTGATCTGAATCTTGACCCAAAGGTTCTCAAAGCTGTGGCCGATGCAGGCTACGAAACACCCACTCCGATTCAGGCTGGCGCGATTCCCCCCGCTTTGGAGGGCCGTGACGTTTTGGGCATTGCCCAGACAGGCACAGGCAAAACAGCCTCCTTCACGCTGCCAATGATCTCGCTTCTCGCCCGTGGCCGTGCCCGCGCAAGAATGCCGCGCAGCCTCGTGCTCTGCCCGACCCGCGAGCTGGCCGCACAAGTCGCCGAAAACTTCGACGCCTATGCAAAATATGTAAAGCTGAACAAAGCCCTGCTCATTGGCGGCGTCAGCTTCAAAGAACAAGAGGCCGTGATCAACCGTGGCGCAGATGTTCTGATCGCAACACCGGGCCGTCTGCTCGACCATTTCGAGCGCGGCAAGCTTTTGCTCACAGGCGTGCAGATCATGGTTGTGGATGAAGCCGACCGTATGCTCGATATGGGCTTTATCCCCGATATCGAGCGTATTTTCAGCCTGACGCCGTTTACCCGCCAGACGCTGTTCTTCTCCGCCACAATGGCCCCTGAGATCGAACGGATCACCAATACATTCCTCTCCGCGCCAGAGCGGGTCGAAGTGGCACGCCAAGCGACAACATCCGAGAACATCACCCAATCCGTGATCATGTTCAAAGGCTCGCGCAAAGACCGTGAAGGCACAGAAAAGCGCAAGCTCTTGCGCGATCTGATCCAGAGCGAAGGCGAAGCCTGCAAAAACGCCATCATCTTTTGCAACCGCAAGGTTGATGTCGATACCGTTGCCAAATCCTTGAAAAAATACGGCCTCGATGCCGCCGCGATTCACGGCGACCTTGAGCAATCACACCGGATGCGCACGCTTGATGGCTTCCGCGATGGAACCTTGCGCTTCCTCGTGGCCTCTGATGTCGCCGCACGCGGGCTTGATATTCCCAACGTGAGCCATGTCTTTAACTACGATGTGCCAAGCCACGCCGAAGACTATGTGCACCGTATTGGCCGCACAGGCCGCGCAGGCAAAAAAGGCACCGCCATCATGATCTGCAACCCGCGCGACGAGCGCAACCTTGCAGATATCGAAGCCTTGGTGAATCATCAGATCCCACGCGGCGGCGAAGAGATAGCTCCTACGCTGGAGGCGAGCACAGCCGAAAGCAAGCCCGAGACCGAGGAAAAGCCCAAGTGCCCCTCCCGCACGCGCAAGCCCAAGTCTGCGGCGCCCAAGGCCGAGATAGCCGACGCTCAAAAAGACGCGGCCCCAAAGGCAGACGCGCCCCTCGCAGCCCAGCACAGCGACGCGCAACAGGAGCAACCCCAGCCCCGTTCACAGCAAAACGAACGCAAAAGCAACGCACGTGGCGGCCATGACAACAGCCGCAACACCACCCAACGCGGCGGTGCCCCCGTCGGCCTTGGCGATGATATGCCAAGTTTCATTGCCAAAAGCTTTGAAGAACGGATGGACAGCTAGTCGATCAAAGCGTCAAGCCGCTGCCCTGCTCTTTCATGATGAATGGGCAGGGTGCGCCCGTAAAGCTGCTCTGTGCGCTCTGGCGCACCCACCATATTTTGCTCTTCCACATATGAGAAAATGGCAACATAGCGCCGCCGCTTGCCCTTAAGCGGCGCAACCCGGTGGAGCGAATATCGCCCGCGAAACAGCTGTAGATCCCCTGGCTCAAGCTCAAGCACTTTCACTCTGTCAGAGCGCCCCTGAAGCACACGGGCAACCTCGTCAAAGTTCTCGCTCTCCGCACGGATCGCAGGCGCATATTCAAAGGCCCCGCCCGCCTCCGCATTCTGAATAGCCAAGGTCACAGTGAAGTTATTGGTGTCAAAATGCCAAGGAAAGCCCTCGCCCTCCTCGGCCATGTTGACAATCACATCAGCCAACGGGTCGGCATAGCGATAGAACTTTTCTTCTTGCAAACAGGCCTGAATAAAGCCGTCAAAGCCCTCATAGTCATGGATCAGCCGCAACGGCCCATCCGTAGGGAAATTATCCGCAGGGATAAATGCATTGGAGCGGTCAAAAAATTGCCGCTTCGGATGATCTTCGGGCAAGCTCGGATCATCTTTGGTAAAATAGGCATTGGTGCGGTTAAACGAGCGGTGACCTTGATCAGACACGCTCTCGGCCTCCGCCGTCAGAGCCGCAACGCCCTTCTCGGTGAGAAAGCCTTTCAAAACAGCGCATCCGTCGCGCGCCAAATCGGCCCGCACCTTTAAAAGCAAGGCCTCGCGGGCCGCGCCCTCGCCTCCGATTGGATAGGTTTCAAGATTAATATAGCTCTGCGCAGACATAAGCCGCCCTCCCTGTTTTCTTCAGGAGAGCGGCTCAGGCCTCTGTCTTCTGTAGTCTTTTCGACTAAATAGCGTCGCGATCAGGCCAAACGGCTGATAATCACACTCACTTCAGCCTTCTTGCCAATCTCATCAAGCGTGGTGCGGCGCGCAACCTTGCGCAGCTCCTGCTCGATCTTGCCATCGTCCTTCAGCGTCGCAGCTTTCGCGCGCCCGAGGAACTGGCCAAGATCTTCTTCCAGAACTTCGACCAAAGGCGCCTTGCTGCGGCCCGTTTCAGGCAGCCCCATCAGCTCGCACCAAGGCTCGCCAAGCGGCGCGCCGTCTTCGTCTAGAATGACCGTGACAATGACGTGCCCGTTGAGCGCCATGCGGATGCGGTCGCGCACAATCCCGTCAAGCGCACCGATCTGGGTTGAGCCGTCAAGATAGCGCCGGCCCGTCTCGATATACTCGACAACCTTGGGCTTATTGCCCGAAAGCTCGACCATCATACCGTTCACAGCCACAGCGCTGGCGCGGCCATTTTCTTCCGCAAGCTTGGCGTGCGCGCGCAAATGGCGGTGCTCGCCGTGCATCGGAATAATCATCTGAGGGTCGATCAGCTCATGCGCCTTAGCAATATCAGGGCGGTTGGCATGACCAGAGACATGATACATCCCGTCATTATCATCCACAACATCAACGCCCATTTCCGAGAACTGGTTCATGATCGAGATCACGCCACGTTCGTTGCCCGGAATGGTCTTTGAGGAAAAGAGGAACATATCCCCTTCTTTCATCTCAATGCCGTTGAACTTGCCCCGTGCGAGCTGCGCCGAGGCCGCGCGGCGCTCGCCTTGCGAGCCTGTGACCAGAAGCATCAGGTTTTCGCGTGGCACATCGCGCGCATCATCAATCGAAACAACAGGCGGAAAGCTCTTCAGAACGCCTGTTTCAATCGAGGCTTCCACCATACGGCGCATTGCGCGCCCCATAAGGCAGATCGAGCGCCCGGCCCTTTCGCCCGCTTCGGCCAGCGTCTTCACACGCGCCACATTGGAGGCAAAGGTGGTTGCCACAACCATACGCTCAGCACCTTTGATCAGCGCCTCGAGGTTGTCGCCAAGCTCGCTCTCCGAGCGGCCCGCACTTTTGCTAAAGACATTGGTGGAATCGCAAACCAGAGCTTTGATCCCGTCTTTGGCAATCTCCTGCCAAAGCGCTTCGTCAAAGGCCTCTCCAACGATCGGGTTGTGATCAATCTTGAAGTCGCCCGTATGAAAGACGCGCCCCCCCGCCGTTTCAATCAACAAGGACGAGCTTTCAGGGATCGAATGTGACACAGGCACGAAGCTGACGGAGAAAGGCCCCGCCTCCACCCGTTCG